>JANYHT010000044.1 GCA_025358925.1 Gemmatimonadaceae bacterium
CGCCTCGCGCGAGAATCGTGACGGTGGTGTCGGCGTTGGCGGGCGTGACCGACGCGCTGCTGGCACTCACCGCCACGGCTTTGCGGGGAGACCAGCACCACGTGGATGTTGGCGTGGCACTCATACACGCGCGTCATCGGATCGTGGCTGCGGGTGTCGTGTCGGGCGTGCGCGCGCAGCGCGCGTTAGCGAAAGAGGTCGCGCTGGCCTTCGATGACTTACGGACGTTGTTGCATGGCGTGGCCAGTTTACGTGAGCTCACCGCACGCACGCGCGATTTTATTATTGCGCGTGGCGAGCAGCTTTCGGCGCAGCTCGTGGTCGCGGGACTGACGGCGCGCGGCATCAAGGCAGAGTACGTCGACGCGGCGACACTGATTCATACCGACGGCGTCTTTGGCGGTGCGTTTCCGGAATTGAACACCACGGACCGTGTGGTGCGCGCGCGACTTTTGCCGATGGTATCGCGACGTGTAATTCCCGTGGTGCCGGGATTTGTCGGTGGTGCACCGGACGGCGTGGTGGTCACGCTCGGTCGCGGCGGCAGTGACCTTACGGCGACCGTGCTTGGTCGCGCCCTGCGCGCCCAACGCATTACGCTGTGGAAGGACGTGCCGGGCGTGATGACCACCGACCCGCGGTTAGTTCCGACAGCGCGCATCATTCCGCAACTAAATGTGCGTGAGGCGGCAGAGCTGGCGTATTACGGCGCCAAGGTATTGCATCCGCGCGCGCTCATTCCACTTGCACGTTTGCGAGTCCCACTGTTCATCCGTCCGTTTGCGACACCGGAGGCGGACGGTACGGAAATCTCCATGCGGCGCACGCTGCGTCGCTATCCAGTGAAGGCGCTCTCGGTCATTCACGGACAAGCCCTCGTCACAGTGACGGGCAACGGCATGCTCGGCGTGCCAGGCATTTCGGCGCGCACGTTCACCGCCTTGCAAAATGCCGACGTGTCAGTGGCGCTCATCTCGCAGGCATCATCGGAACATTCGATTTGTGTGTGTGTGCCGGCTGCGCGCAGTGCCGACGCAAAGCTCGCACTTGAGCGTGCCTTCGCGTTGGAGCTGTCACGTCGCGAACTGGAAAGTGTCGATGTGCAGACGGGGATGGCGATGCTCGCGATTGTCGGATTGGGGATGGCGGGCACACCGGGCATCGCAGCGCGCATGTTTGGTGCGTTGTCATTAGCGCGCGCCAATATCGTGGCTATCGCACAGGGTTCGTCCGAGTTGAACATCTCAGTGGTCATTGCAGAAACGGATGTTGCGACTGCGGCGCATGCCGTGCACGACGAATTTCAGATGGACAAAATTGGCGGCGGCGGTATTCGGAAGGATGACCGCCTCGATATCGTGCTGTTGGGCTTCGGACAGATTGGACGTGAATTGGTGCGCATGCTGCCGCGCGTGCGCGCGAAGGTGCGACCAACGATTGTCGCCTTGATTGATCGCAGCGGTTTTGTTTTCGAACCTGAGGGGCTCTCCGCACGTCGACTGGCGGCGTTGGCCGACGAAAAGGCGGATGGGCGTCCACTCGCATCGTTTGAGGGTGGACAGGCGGCGTCGGCGCGGGACGCGATAGCCTACGTTGCGAAGCACGCACTGGTGCGCCCCGTGATTGCTGATGTGACGGCGAACGAAACGTTGCCAGCATTGCGTGCTGCGCTTAGCGCCGGCATGGACATTGTCCTCGCGAATAAACGACCACTCGCGGCATCATTGCCTGATGTGGAGGCGTTGCAGGCGCTGGCGGCGTCGAAGGGTCGTCGCATTTTGTACGAGACAACGGTTGGTGCGGGATTGCCAGTCATGGATTCGTACGCCAAGCTCGTCGAGACGGGTGATCGCGTGTTGCGTATTGAAGGGTGCACCTCGGGAACACTGGGTTTTGTGCTGACCGAAATTGGACGTGGCCGTCCGTTCAGCGAGGCGTTGCGCAGAGCCATGAGCCTGGGTTTTACCGAGCCCGATCCACGCGATGATCTGTCGGGTACGGACGTCGCGCGAAAGGCGCTTATCCTTGCGCGATTGCTTGGGTTTCGAGGGGACCTTGCTGATGTCAAAGTCGAATCGCTCGTACCAACAACGATGCGTACGATGCCGCTCGATACATTTCTTGCACGACTTGAGCGACAGGATGCAACGTGGGCACGGCAGCAAGATGCTGCAACCCGCAAGGGTCGCGTGCTCCGCTATGTGTTGCTCGCCACTGCGCGTCGCGTCGACGTTGGATTGCGCGCTGTTCCAACGTCGCATCCGCTGGCTGGTTTGCGTGGCACTGACAACCAGATTGTGTTCACGACCCGGCGATATCGTGAACATCCACTCGTGATAACGGGACCTGGCGCTGGTCCCGTCGTCACGGCGGCCGGTGTGATGAACGACCTTCTGCAACTCGCTCCAAAGTGAGCGCGAAATCTCGCGAGCGCGGCGGGGTAATTGCTTTCGCGCCGGGTAGTATTGGCAATATGGGGCCCGGTCTTGATGTGCTCGGCTGCGCCATCACGGGAGCGGGCGACGAAGTACACGCCTGGTGGAGCGACGATGGCGGTGTGACCGTCGTCGATGCGGGTCATCCGGAGTTACCAACTGACGCTGCGCGAAACGCTTGTGCCATTGCCGCACACGCCGTGATGCAGCGAGCGCCACATCTCACGCGCGGCGTAATGCTATCAGTCCGCAAAGGCTTACCCTTATCGGCAGGGCAAGGTGGCAGCGGTGCTTCCGCAGTGGCGGCGGCGGTAGCCGTGAATCAACTCATCGTGAACGCCGGCGGCGATGCACTTGATACCTCCGGGCTATTAGCAGCGAGTCTCATTGCAGAAACACACGTGGCGGGTCGTCATCTGGACAATCTCGCAGCATCGCTAATGGGCGGCGTGATTTGTATTCGTGGGATCGATCCGCCCGACGTCGCAAATGTGCCGGTCAACACTCCGCTCTGGTTTGCGCTCGCGCATCCTGACATTCGTGTCCGCACTGCAGATGCGCGTGCCGCGCTGCCGATGATGGTATCGCGCGACATTCTGATTGCGCAAATGGCGAGCGTTGCGTCGTTGGTTACCGGATTGGTGCTCGGCGATCTCGCCTTAGTGGGCCGCGCAATGGTGGATCACGTCGCTGAGGCGGCTCGCGCGTCACTTATTCCAGGGTTCATGGCCGCAAAGCGCGCTGCGCTTGAAGCGGGAGCGCTGGGGGCGTCGTTGTCGGGCAGTGGGCCAACAACATTCGGTGTTTGCGCAACAGAAGCGAAAGCAATTGCGGTCGCTGAGGCGATGCGTTGGGCGTACGCCGCGGCCGGGCACGCGTGCAGTGCGCGCGTTGCCACCCTCGACTTCCAAGGCGCCCGATGGCGCATGGCGAAAGGTGCGCATGAATAGTGTAGCAGAAGTATTTCTCGCGCCTGGAGCGCCAAGTGTGCAGCGCTGTGCACGGTGCGGCACGGTGCGCGACGAGCTCGATGCGGCGCCCGCGTGCCCCGAGTGCGGTGGCCTCTTAGAAATTTTACATGGACGTCCCGTCGATGCATCCGGCAACGTGCTCGATGCGCTGTCAATCAAGCATGCTTTTGCGCAACACTGTTGCGCGCGTCCGCTCGGGTATGCGTCGGGCGTGTGGCGGTTTGAGTCCATCGTGATGCCGAGCGCTGGTTCGGCAATCACGAGTCATCCAGAAGGGAACACGCCGCTCCTCTCCCGTGCGGCGTTGTCGCGTTGGAGTGGCGTGAATGGCTTGCTCATAAAGCACGAAGGGCATAATCCCACTGGATCGTTTAAAGATCGCGGTATGACCGTTGGCGTCACGCAAGCGGTGCGCGTCGGTGCGACCGCGGTTGCGTGCGCGTCAACCGGTAACACGTCGGCCTCGCTCGCATCGTATGCCGCGCAGGCGGGAATTCCTGGGTTGGTGTTCGTGCCCGAGGGCAAGGTCGCGGTGGGGAAGCTGGCACAGACGTTGGCGTATGGTGCGCGCACGTTGATGGTGCGCGGCGACTTTGATGCGTGTTTGCGACTCGTTCAGGAATCGGCGCGCGAGCTTGGTATCTATTTGCTCAACTCGATCAATCCGTGGCGCGTCGAAGGTCAAAAAACTATCGTGCTGGAATTGCTGCAACAGTTGGATTGGAAGGCACCGGACTTCATCGTTTTGCCGGCTGGCAACTTGGGCAACACCGCCGCGTTTGGCAAAGCGTTGCGCGAGTGTTACGCGCTTGGCCTGATAGATCGTTTGCCGAGACTTGTCGCCGTGCAGGCCGCTGGTGCGGCACCGTTCGCCAAAAGCTTTCGCGAGGATTTTGCAACGCGTTACACGGTTGCCGCCGAAACGGTGGCCACGGCGATTCGCATCGGTGATCCCGCGTCGTGGGATCGCGCGGTGCGCGCTATTCGAGGCACAAACGGTATTGTGTTGGCCTGCAGCGATGAGGACATCGTGGATGCAAAGGTCGTGATCGATGCGGCGGGTGTTGGGTGCGAAGCGGCGAGCGCGGCCAGCATTGCAGGCGTGCGTCGACTCGTCGCGGACGGCATTATCCAGTCGGCAGACCGTGTGGTCGCAGTGCTCACAGGTCATGTG
Organism: Gemmatimonadaceae bacterium; assembly: GCA_025358925.1. GTDB lineage: Bacteria > Gemmatimonadota > Gemmatimonadetes > Gemmatimonadales > Gemmatimonadaceae > Gemmatimonas. The sequence continues at coordinate 4,581 of JANYHT010000044.1, forward strand.
CTCAAGGATCCCGGGATGCTTATTGAACTGCACCAAACGCGCGCAGACTTTGCGAATGCCAATCGACCGATCGTGATCGATGCGAACGTCGCGGCCGTCGCGCGTGTACTCCGCGAAACGCAATCACTTTCAATAACCCCATGACCGGCAAGTCAGCGCGACGCACGCTCATCACCGGTGCAGCGCGCCCAATCGGCGTCGAACTCGTACGTCAGAGTTTGATGCGTGGAGACAAGGTGTATGCTGCGGCGCGCAATCCCGCACGCGTACCCATTCTCGCGGATTTACGCGCCGCGTTTCCTGGGCTCGAATTGCTCGCGCTTGATCCGGCAGACGCGGCATCAGTGGCCGACGCCATTCCCGTGCTTGAGTCGCTCACCGATTCACTCGATCTGCTCATCATTGCGCCTGCTGACCCCGGACCGCACGAGAGACTTGCCGATGCGGCGCGCGACGAGGCGCTGTCCACACTGTCGGGCATTGGACTGGTGGAGCATTTTCGTCGACATGCCGTTGCACCACTCCTGCTCGTTCGGACCCTACTGCCGTGGCTCACGCTCGGTGACAACGCACGCATTCTGGTCGTGAGCAGTTGGCTTGGATCACTCGCCGGCAAGGCAGAAGGTGGTGATTATGCGCTCTGCGGAAGCGCGGCGGCCCTACATATGATCACGCGTGCCCTTGCCAATGACTTGGCCGAGGTGCGCATCACCGTGTGCGTAGGCAACGCGGGCGATTACGCGACGACGCCGGATGGGCCGACGTTTCAAGTGCCGATTGACGAAGCGGCGTTGGGGTTATTGAGCGTCATGGATGGACTTCCGCTGGCGCGGAGTGGAAGCTTTCTTGACTGGACGGGTGCGGAGCGCGCGTGGTGAGCGCTAGTCGATAGTAGGGACGTACTAATCGCGTCGTTGGGTCCGCACGTCATCGTCTTTCTTGCGTTCGTCGGCAAGAAATATTTGCAAAAGCGAATCTGCTTTGACGCGCTGCACGTCGTTGAGTTGTCCGCGCGCGCGATCACGATAGGCATCTTGAATGTCTGTGAGCCGACTGACGAGTGCGCGTACGGTGTCAGACGCGCCACCTGATCCGCCGCGGCTTCGTCTGCCCCCATCTGCTCCACCGGCCTCCGTCCCGCCACCGTCGCGCATTCCGCCACCATCGCGCATTCCACCGCGCGCCGGTGCTGGGTCGGCTTGCGCCACCATTTCCTTAAACAGTGGTTCCTGCATATGCTGCATTTCCTTCCGGAGCGACTTCAGCGAATCTTTCTGCGGGTTCGTGAGCGCTAAGGGTTTTTTACGATCCAGCAAAAAGGCAATGGGATCGTTGTGCTCGAGGTTCGCTTTCACCGTCTCCTCCGCCGACTTCATCTGTCCCATGCCACCACCGCGACCCATGCCGCCGCCGCGCGAGCTGCCGCCACCGCCACCAGCTCTCCCCATACCACGCTGTGCGGAGAGTGATGTCGTGGATACCAGCGTGAGCACTGCAATGACGGTCAAAGCCGCGAGAACGCGAGCGAGCGAAACCGAATGGCGCATGAAAAGCTGTCCGGGACGAAGAAACGCACGAGGTGGGCAATGGTGCGCGCTCGTGCTACTGAGTGCGGCAAGCGCATGTGGCGTGAACACGTCGCCTAGGCTCAACCCTACGCCTGTGGTCGCCGTTGGTCTGTTGCCGGAAACATCGGTGGCGATCGTGCCGGTGCGCGTCACGTACGTGTTGCGTTCGTTGCGTCCTGCGCTGGACTCGTTATTTCCGATGCGAGATTCGCTCGATCCGTCACAGTGTAACATCCTCGTCTGCCGTCAATATGTCTATCGTCGAGATTCGCTGGCGCTGAGTGCGTTGGGTGATCGGCTGACCATTGTCACGCACCTCGGGTATCGCGCGCAACTGGGCGTCATCGGCGGTACGCGCGTGGCGAGTTGTGGATATGCGCCAGAACCGATGCGCCGCGTGACGTTGTCAATGCATATGTCCTTGTACTGGCGCAAGGATTGGCGCATCGGTGCACGGAATTCACAGCTGAACGCCGAGTTACTCGATCCGTGCCTTGTCTCCGCTCTCGGTGTGGATGCAACGAAAGGATTGCGAAGTCTGATTGATCGACAGCTTGCGGACTTTGCTGCAGAAGCCGATACCGCCATACCACGCGTTGCCAACTTGCAACCATTGGCGGACTCGTTGTGGCGTAGCTTTCTGGAGCCTACGGCGCTCGACTCAACGAACTCGCTGTGGCTCATGCTCGATCCGCAGGATGTGCGCGTGGCACCGTTTGATGGTAACGGCCCGAGCTTTCGTACCGCACTCATTTTGTATGCGCGACCGCGTGTCGTCGCAGGTGCAAAACCGAAAACGATCGCACGTCGACTGCCGCCACTGACACTTGCTGACGTGCCTGAGGGATTCGACGTGCCCGTTGCGGTCGAACTGCCTTTTCGCGAAATCGAACGACGCGCGGGGGTCGTACTCGCGGCGGAAACGGCAACGGGCAGTGTCCATGTGGACAGCGTGCATGTTCGCGGACAAGCGGATACGGTGCGCATTGATCTTGATGTACACGGCGCGCTCCGCGGCCGGCTCTCGCTGGTCACGCGATTGCGTTGGAACGCCGTGACTCGCGAACTTGAGCTGGACAACCTCGACTGGTCGATCGAAAGTCGCGGTGTGATGTCTCGGATGAAAGTTACACTCGCCGCCCCATTGATTTCCCGCGCAGTGCGTCGTGCGACTCTGGGAGGCCATGTGCCACTTGGTGCACAACTGGACTCCGTGCGGGTAGAACTGATGCGCAAGTTAAACGGACCGGTGGGCAAGGGCGTCGTGATGGGAAGCAGCGTGAGTGGCTTGCACATCGTCGGCGTTACGTCAACCGCAACCGCGTTTGTTGTGCAGGCCCGACTTATTGGGCAAGCTGGCGTATGGTTTCAGTAGTAGTCTTTCACCGCGTGTTCACTCTTTCCAAAGCCCAATGCGTGTTGCTCGCTGCTGGTACTCGCTGCCGTTGACGTATGCGATTACGCTCTTGGCGTGCGCAATCTTGTATGCGTCACCGGCGCTCGGCGCCCAAAGCGCTTTTTCGGTAGCAACGGACACGATCACTCGACGATTAATGCAGCGCGTTAGCGCACTTTCAGCTGACTCCATGGAAGGGCGTCGTGCCGGCACCGACGGCTCACGACGTGCGCGCCGCTGGATTGTCGCGGAATTAACGGCGATCGGCGCGAAACCGATCGGTGCTTCGTTCGAGCAGACCGTCAAACTTCCGATTCGCGCTGGCGCGGACACGCTCGGCGCAAACATTATTGCGCGGATCCCCGGGCGCACCAACGGTGGCAGGACCATTGTGCTGAGTGCGCACTATGATCATCTCGGTGTAAGAAACGGCGTCATCTACAACGGCGCAGACGATGATGCATCGGGATGCATCGCACTCCTCACGATCGCCGAGCGATTGTTGCGTGAACCGCCGCAGCACGATGTGATTCTGGCGTTCTTCGACAATGAGGAGGGTGGCATGCATGGCTCGCGCACGTTTGTCGCTAGTCCTCCGGTCCCGTTAGCGCGTATCGCGATAGATCTCAGCCTTGATATGATCAGTCGACAAGACGGCAAGGCGCTGTGGGTTACGGGTACGGCGCACTATCCATTTCTTCTGCCGATTGCAGCGGACGCCGTCAAGCTTGCGACCATCGCTATTCGTTTTGGTCACGAGAGTAAAACGCTAACGCCGGGTGATGACTGGACCACCTCGTCCGATCATGCGGCCTTTCATGCGAAAGGTATTCCATTTCTGTATCTCGGCGTCGAGGATCATCCCGACTACCACCAGCCTGGCGATGATGCCGAGAAAATCGATCCGGCGTTTTACCGCGCCGCGGTCGAGTTTTCGTACACCTTGTTGCGCACAGTAGATGTGCGTCTTGAAACGTTTCCTTCGCGGACACCGTGATGCCACAGCGTGACGAACGCCGACTGGAAGACGTCCCCAATGTTGGCCCGGCGATCGCGGGCGACTTTCGCCTCCTTGGCATCACCGAGCCATCGCAGTTAATTGGCCGCGATCCGTATCAGTTGTACGATGCGTTGTGCGCGATCACCGGTGAGCGACAAGATCCGTGCGTCGCCGACGTGTTTATTGCCGCCGTTCGGTTCATGGAAGGCGCACCGCCACATAAGTGGTGGTATTACACGCCGGAACGCAAACGCGTTTTTGCCGCGCGGTAGCACGGTGTCAATTGTCATGGCACGACCGGTTTGACGGGGAGAATTGGCTTCACCGGTACCACCGGAATACCAACCTCTGACGCTGGCGGTAACGTGCGATCACGATACCAGCGTTGACGCGCCTGGTTGACGCGATCAGCGCGTAAAATCCACAGTTGCTGCGCCTGATCAAAACGCGCCATGATATTGTTGAGCCAGTATGGTTTGTTCTCGCGCAACCACGATGCTTCGTACATCGTGCGCAACACGCCGTACTCGTCGCGCAAATCCTGCAGTCGTCCATTGATACCGGTAATGTCACCCAAGTCGCGTGTGGGCACGGTCGCGGCAATTGTATCCGTGGCAGATGCATATGCACGCGCGTACATCTCCGCCACTTCTTCAGCGAACTGAAATTTCATGCCGATCATGTTGAGTCGGCGCGCGCCTAGTTCCATCGCCGTGACCGCATCGGGCTCACGTAACGACTGCCCATGATTGGCCGCGTGCAAATCCAAGAGAGCACCTTCTGCCAAGAGCCGCAACTGTCGGAGAATCGGTTTCGTTTTCTCGGTAACAAAACGCCCTTCAGCACTCCATGGGTCAAGCCAAAACAAATAGTTACTTGCATCACCGACACGGACCGACTGCAAGAGTGTGTGTGCGGCCATCAACTTCCGTTGGGCTTCGTTCACACGGCCTGTCGTGTCGCCGTGAAATGCGCGCCCATAGGACGATTGAAATTGCGGAATGCTACTTTCACCTGATTGCCACGAAGCCGCCGCACCAAACAATACGCCGTACCACGCTTGGTTGAAGATGGCGTCGCCGTCGTCATCCCAGCTGGTGTTGAGCATCCCGGTTGAACCGAGTCGCTGACCATCTCGCACGAAATTCCGAATGTTGATGAGCATTGCTGCATTGTTCGGAAAGACGCGATTCCAACTATTTACACCCGGTGCAACCCACGTTTCGATACCCGCATCACGGAATGGTACCAGATAACTGTCGTAGCGATCCTTTGGGTCATACCACCACGCCACAGCGATCATGTCTTTTGGCAATGTCTTCGCGAGCGCCGGATGATTCATTGCCACATCGCCCCAAAAGAGGAGACGCTTGTGCAGCGGTGCGAGCGCCGTCGCAATGCGGTTGACAAAATCCACATACACCGCGCCCACGCCTTCGCGCGCATCCTTCCCTAGTCGTTTCCCCTCCGCTTCCACACGTTCCTGGGTTTGTCCGCGACCCAGTTCAAACGTTTCATCGGCGCCGATGTGCAAAAACTTGCTCGGAAATAGCGCCGCGATTTCGGCAAACGTTGAACGAACGAAATCCATACTGCCCGGTTGTCCAGGTGCGAGTACGTGACCATGCGGCGTTTCCGCTAAGGAAGAATATGTTTCCCACTTGAGCAGATGATGCAGGTGGCCGAACGCCTCCTGCTCGGGAATCACGTCAATGTGTAATGTCGTAGCGTACGCCACCAACTCGCGAATATCGGCGTTGCTGAATTGGCCGCCAGGCGGCGCGGCTAGTGGATAGGATTCATAGGCCAGCGTGTGTTCGAAGTACGGCGAATACACGTTCAGCTTAAAGGCCGCGAGCGTACGTAACTGTTGTTTCTGAAATGCCAATGTCGGAATTGGACCACGCGACAGATCATCATGAAACCCGCGCCAACGCATCGCGGGCCAGTCGCGAATTCGTGCGCCAAGCAACGACGCGGTTGCGCCCGATCCCTGTACGAGCTGCAAAAAAGTTTGCACGCCATAAAAGACGCCGGCATCGCTCGCCCCGATTATGTCCACGCGAGATTCGGTCGTCCGGAGCACATACCCTTCGGCGACCATAGTGCTATCGAAGTGCAGTGTGTCGTGCGCTAGCACGCGCTGCGCGTTCACATCCGATGCACGAGACAATGCCACAGCGACCGCACCGACCGCCGCCGTGTTCACCACGCGAATTCCGCGCGCACGTAGCGCCGCGCGCAATTGTGCAACGGTTGCGCGGTCCGCCGCGTGCTGTGTCGGCGCGACGTACACACCGCCGCGTAAGGCGATCATCGAACGCACCACGAGTTCACGTGGGGCTGGAATCAGGGCGTACGACTCGGCGGCAGTCGTCTGTGCAGACGTGGCGCGCTGCGCCTCGAGCGCTCGCCCGAACGCAAACGCCAGCAGCATGCAGAATAGCAGTGATCTTTTCATCTGTGGATGCAACGACGAAGGGCCGCCGCGGTCAAGCCGCGACGGCCCTCTTGTCCTGTGCCAGCTCGAGACGATGCCCGAACCGGAACCCGAAATTACCGGGCGTCGATCAGGAGATCGTTTGCCCAGGCCGAGCCGGCAAAGGGACGGGTGTTAGACAATGGATCACCTCCTGACTAAAAGGGTTGGACTTCGGGCGAAAACCGAGATCCTGCAAACAGCACCAACACGTGTTGCAAACAACACCAACATTTTGCACTCGGCGCTCCTCCGCGTGCAACGTCATGGTAGGATCAGAGGTCGCGACGCGCAAGCATGAATTTCTGCACAACACACTCCGCGGATGGGCCGCATTGCAGTCTTCAGTCACGAACGCCAGAATGTGGACAACACGTCACGTCGCAAAAACGTAATCTGCCTGTTCCTATCCCCATGGCCCCATTCTCGAGAGCCTTTATGTCCGTCGCAAAAAAGTGGCGCCACACGCGCCACATTTCGTTCACCTTGCTCGCACTCGTCCTTCCGACCGCGCTCGCTGCGCAACGCGCCGGTGGTGCAGGAACAGCGACTCCAATGACGGCAGAAGCACAATCCACGAGGCTTCCCAAGGGTCCGCGCGCGATGATGTCGGCCGACTGGTATCGCGTCGCAACCGTTAGCGCTCCGGTGCTCTCGCCAGACGGCAAGCGCGTGGCGATGACCGTGACGACGTCGAAAGAGACTGAGAATCGTCGCCATAGCGAAGTGTGGGTAGTGAATGCAGCAGGCGGCGAGCCGCAACGCTGGACATCGCCGAGCACGGAGAGTTCGAACCCGCGCTGGTCGCCGGACGGCAAGTATTTGTTTTTTAGTTCGCAACGTCCGGGCGGTCGAGGTAACACGTGGGCCATTCGCCTTGATGAACCATCCGGCGAAGCGATTCAAGTGGACACGTATCCAACGGGTTCAATGCCGTCGAACAGCGCCTTTGCCGTGTTTACACAACCGGCGCGTGATGACACCCCGCCGCGCGCGATGACTGATCCATTTGCGCGGATGCTGCCCATTGCCAAGCCGCCATTTGAAGCCATCACACGCCCTGCGGATCCCGCACGTTTCGACGGACGGCACGTGACCGATATGGGGTACAAAGTGAACGGTGTGGGCTACGTCCCGAGCCGTTTGATTGCCCGCGCGTGGCACCCGCAACAGATCTGGCGTCAGACTATGGGCGACACCACGAAGCGGATGCTGACGAACACGTTGTATTCGCATCGTGGTGTAACGGTGTCGCCAGACGGGAAGCTCATCGCATTTATCGCGGACGTCAAACTGCGCGCTGATTCTGCCGTTGAACTCGATCGAGATTCGCTGGCGAAACTCCCGTACAACAAGTTGCGCGATGAGATGGAGCGCAACGACATGGATTTGTATGTGATGCCGATCGAGGGCGGCTCACCTCGAAAGGTGGCTGAGTGGATGGGTACGGAAGCGGATGTCGCATGGTCGACCGATAGCAAGTCGATCGCGTTTATTGGACGACCAGCGCGAGTCAAGTCAGCACGCATCTATGTTGTTGACGTCGCGGGTGGAACGCCGCGCAACGTGATTGGCGACTGGCAGTATGAACCGTCCTCGATTGACTGGCTCCCAACGGGCGCGCTGATGTTTACCGCCGACGTCGGCGGACGTTCGGCCATTTTACAGGCAGATCTGTCTGGAAAGATGACACCAAAGGAACTCATTGGTGGTCGTCGACAAATCCGCGGTAGTGCGTACGATGCGAATGGTAAGCTGGTCGCCTTCGTCGCCACCTCGATGACCAAGCCGACCGAGTTATTTATTGCCAATGCCGACGGAAGTGGCGAGCGCAAGTTGACAAACTTCAACGATGACGTGAACCGCGATGTGGTGTGGAGCGATGCCGATCGTTTCACCTACAAAAGCGTCGGCAATTTGGAAATCGAAAGCTGGCTGATGAAGCCGTACAACTACGATCCGTCCAAGAAGTATCCAATGGTCATCTACATTCACGGGGGCCCGCATTCGTCGTACGGTGAAGGCTGGTTCGACGAATTTCAAAACCTCGCCGCGCAAGGCATGTTTGTCTTGTTCACGAATCCGCGTGGATCAACTGGTTACGGTGCACCGTTTACATACAGCACGCGCGGTCGTTGGGGCCTTGAAGATTACGAGGATCTGATGAAAGCCGTCGACATTGTGGCGAAGCGCCCCGACGTGGACTCCACCAAGATGGGTGCAACGGGCGGTTCGTACGGCGGCTTCATGACCACGTGGCTGGCGACGCGCACCACGCGTTTTAAAGCGATCGAAACCGATCGGACCATCACCGAGTGGACGTACTGGTATGGGTCGAGCGATGCCCAAGGGCTCACGGAGTTTGAGTTCTATGGCAAGCCGTGGGACAATCAAAAGTTGTACGACACGCTCTCGCCAATTCGCTACGTGCACAAGGTGAAAACGCCGATGCTCATGGTGCAATCGGAAGAAGACTTCCGCACGCCGATGGGGAACGCCGAGATGTGGTACATGGCGCTCAAGAAACAGGGCGTGCCAGTGGAGCTGGTGCGCTACCCGCGCAGCAATCACGACTTGTCACGTACTGGTGAGCCGTGGTTGCTGGTTGATCGCTTAGGTCGCATTCGCCAGTGGTTCGCGTACTGGTTGCAAGGCGAGAAACCTAAAGATCCGGCGCCGACGCGTGCGGCCGGATCGGCGCCGGAGCGCTAGCACGTTACGGTCGCAAGTGTTCGACCGATTCCGCGCGCTTGGCGACCGCCGAGCGCGCGTACGGTAACGGCGCATAAACACCCTGTGTCCACGGCAGGAAGAGATCACGATAGTGAGCACTGCGCGGGTCTCCACTTTGCCCTGGTGTATTAGTCATTACTGCGCGTTCCCAGTCAGCCAAGTCGATCACGACACGGACGCTCGCACCGGCCGTTTGATTGTCGGTATTGCCCGTAGCATTGAGCGTATTGGCGTAACCACCGCGCGCTACCGGTCCAGGTGAGAGCCACTGGCGCAGGGAATCGTTAACCGCACCGTCGAGCGGATGCGCAATGCGCACGTGATGAAACGTGACTTGCCCGTATTGCCAACGTGTCATTGCGGCACCGAACTTTGCCGTCAACTCAGCGACCGCATCAGTGAACGCACGTCGCACCAACGAATCGCGGACAACGGTCGGGTGTGGGCCGAGGATAGTGTCCGCATTCGAGAGCCAATCAATTAAGCGAGAAAGCGGCACGGTGCGCATAGCGGTCCGCGCATTCGCTGGCAACGTTGCGTCGGCAACGAGTCGCGTGAGCGAGCGCTCCCACAGCGCATATATGCCAGCGCCAATCGACTGGACGGCGAGCACGCCGTTCCATGCAAGCACAGAATCTTTCGCGGCACTGACTGACGCGCTGCCAAACGTGACGCCGCGCAGCAACGGTACAAGCGCGCGCGCGGCCACGGCCGTTTCGTCATGTTGCAACGCTTCCATCGCGGCGACACTGGCATGCGTTGTTGTGTCGAGTACTTCCGTGAGCCGGCGCAATCGCCACGGTTCTGCCCACGTGCGCGCAATCGCATCATTGTGCGGGTAGGTGGGCGATACGTTAAGCGCGTTGGCCGTACCGAAAAATCCGCGCGCTGGTGAAGTCGCGTGCGGCAAGTCCACGATGCGCAGAAATCCACTCCACTCAAAACGTCCGTTTCCTGGAACTGGCACTAAGCCATCCCAATTTTTCCGGATGGGTGCGATGCCTGCACTCTGCCATCCGATCGCACCCGACGTATCGGCCCAGAGCCAGTTCAGCGCGGGCATGTGCGCGTATCCAACAGCGGCACGAAAATCAGACCATGTCCGCGCCTGATCGATGCGCAAACTTGCAAGATATGGCGCGCCGCCCGGCTCAAACCAAGCCGCGCGCAGCGCTACCGCCACGTGTTGCGCTGCGTTTTTAAAGATCACCGGTCCATGTCGCGTGAAGTGCATCGTGATGGGCACCGCCGCACCGCCGCGCACGCGAATCGTGTCGTACACAACGCGCATCCGCGTCGCGATCCCCTTATAGTCGTACGACAACGGATCGCCCGTTGTCGTCGCGTACGTATACAAGTCTTCGACGTCGAGTCCGAAGATCGTTAACCCCCATGCGCCATGCTGATTATGACCGATCGCAACGCCGGGAATCGCGGGTTCACCTGCACCGATGACGTCCCAGCCCGGCGCGCTTAAATGCACAAGGTAGCGCAACGATGGTGTCGTGATCGTGCGATGCGGATCGTTCGCCAACATGGGTTTTCCGCTCGCCGTGCGTGAGCCCGCGAGCACCCAGTTGTTGCTCTCCCACCGATCAGCCGTTGCGGCAGTCGTTCCGGGATCGCGTTCCAGATTTGCGTCGGCGTCACCGAACATGTCGCGCAAGGTCCCGTTGCGGTTTATCGCGCCGGATGTTCCAACTTTTCGTACCGACGCAGCAAGATCCTCCGAACGAAACTGCGGTGCATTCTTGAAGGCGTCGTAGACCGCAAGCAGTGCGTCATCCGAATCCGCGTCGAGTGCGCGTGTAATCGCCGAATCAACGGAAAGCCGCGCGGGGTCAGGTTCGAAGCGTCGGCGGCGCAATACGGCAGCTTCACCAATGGCGCGTACCGCTCGTGCCGTACTCAGCTCGTCGCGCGCATTCGACGCCAACGCATTGTGTCGCGAAATCACCACGGCTGTTGTCCATTTTCCGGGTGTGATTCCCAACCATTGCAATTCTGGTGGAAGCAGCGTGCTGTCGCGTGACACTCGTGCGACGTACGCGTTCACACCGTCAACGAACGCGGTGATAATCGTCACACCGTGCGGATGATAGTGTGCGAGTTCTGTCGCCATCGAACCTCGATAGCGCAAAAGTCGCGATGCGCGATCACGCGCAACCCATCGTGAGCCGAGCACTTCGGCCATGGTTCCCGTTGCCTGACGGCGCCACAACTCGAGCTGAAAGAGGCGATCGCGAGCGGCGTTGTAACCCTGCGCGAAAAACAAATCGTGTTCGTTGGCCGCGCGAATATGTACAACGCCGGCGGAGTCGCGTGTCAGATCAACCGGAGCCCGCAGTCCCGGGACGCTGAGCGATTGCGCGTACAACGTGCGCGCCGTTCCAAAGAGAAGCACCGTGGTCGTCACAACACACCGACCTGCGTAACGCGCGATAACAAGTAACCGTGTGGCAGGGTAGGGATTCGCGCGCGTCATGCGGCTCCAGCGAGGTTGAGAACGGGAACGTCAGCGAACAGCGATATGCTTACCTTACCAGTTCGCCGCCTTCGTCGCCAATCGCGTTCTTTTTCAGCAAACTTGACGCATGTCCGTGCTCATCACCGGCGCCACCGGATACATTGGCGGCCGTTTAACCTCTCGCTTGGTCGAACGCGGTATCCGCGTGCGGCTCTTCGTGCGCGATGCTCGCCGAATTAAGGGGCGTTGGTGGGAGCGTGACGTCGAGGTAGTGACTGGTGACATGTTTGACGCGGCGTCGCTCGTGCGCGCGCTCGATGGCGTGGAGCAGGCGTACTATCTCGTACACAGTATGAGCAGCGCGGACGACTTTGCGGATCGTGATCGGATTGCAGCGCGTAACTTTGTGCACGCGGGACGTAATCTGCGTCACTGTGTCTACTTAGGTGGCCTGGTTCCGGAAGCGGAGGACGTCTCCCGTCATCTGGCGAGTCGCGCTGAAACAGGCGCGATTTTGCGCGGCGGTTTGCCAACGACGGAGTTTCGCGCGGGGCCGATCGTTGGCTCGGGCTCCGCCTCATTTGAAATGGTGCGATACCTCACCGAGCGATTGCCCCTCATGATCGCGCCGAAATGGATTGTGAATGAAGTGCAGCCGATCGCGGTACGCGATGTACTCACATATCTCATGGAAGCGCGAGAGCAAGCACCAAGCGGAATCGTCGAAATTGGTGGTGCGGATCGCTTGTCATTTCGCGACATGATGTACGGCTACGCGGCCGTGCGCGGTTTGCGGCGCACTATTCTTCCGGTGCCGATACTTGCCCCCAGGCTGGCCGCACTGTGGGTGGTGCGAGTGACGCCGATTCCACGTCGTATCGCTGAACCATTGGTCGAAGGCATCGTGCATCCGGTGGTGGCCGACACCACCAAAGCGCAGCGCTTGTTCCCGCATATTCGTCCCATGCCGTACAAGCAGGCGGTTGAGCGCGCTCTCTTACAGATGAGCGCACACGCAGTCGAATCACGGTGGAGCGATGCCCTCGGTGCTGGACAATCGTACGAGCTGCGTGATCGCGAAGGCGTGTTGGAAGAAACGCGTTCGATTTACGTGGAGGCGTCACCCGATCAGGTGTTTCGCGCGTTTTGTCGACTCGGCGGCGAGCAAGGATGGCTTGCGTGGAACCTTCTGTGGCGCATTCGAGGTTTTATCGATCGGTTGTTTGGCGGACCTGGATTGCGTCGTGGGCGTCGCGACCCGGCGTGGTTATACCTCGGCGAGGCCGTTGACTTCTGGCGCGTTGAAATGATCGAACGTCCGCGTCTGCTTCGGCTGCGAGCCGAGATGCGCGCGCCGGGACATGCATGGCTGCAGTTTACAGCGATATCGGAAGGGAACGGCACACGTCTAGTACAAACGGCGCTCTTTGCACCACGAGGTCTCATGGGCTTGTTGTACTGGTACGCGATGTTCCCAGCCCACCTCTTCATCTTTGACGACATGATCAAAGGCATCGCGACGCTCGCACTCGCCGAACCAGAGTTGTCGGACGAACCCCGGCACGGCATCGTGGCGTGATGCAGGCAGTCGACACCATTCGCTGCACCGGCGTCGCGCTTTTGGGTGTGCAAGTTGCGGCGTTGCTGTTGGTGCTGACGCGGCTCATGCCGGGCCGCACTCGTCGTCCGCCTGTCAACGCGCGGTTGACGCCACGATACGACACCACGGTTTCCGTCATAGTGGCGACGCTGAATGAAGCGGCGCGCATTGGCCCCTGCCTCGAAGGATTGATGGCGCAAACGGAGCCATTGTTGGAAGTGCTGGTGATTGACAGTCGCTCCACTGATGGCACGCGTGAGTTGGTGGCCGCCGCCGCTGCACGCGATCCACGCATTCGGTTACTCACCGACGAGCCGTTACCCGATGGATGGGTTGGCAAGGTGTGGGCGCTTGAAAGCGGACTTCGACACGCGCGCGGTGAGTGGGTTCTGGGCATCGATGCCGACACCGTGCCGACGCGCGGACTTGTCGGAGCGGTCGTCGATGCGATGGAGCTCGATCACTTCGACGTCGCCTCATTCGCGCCGCGCTTTGTGGGACAAAGTGCAGGTGAACGCTTTGTGCAACCTGCGATGCTGGTGACGTTGGTGTATCGGTGTGGTGCCGCCGGTGCAGCGCAGCCGCCGCCAGATCGCGTGTTGGCAAACGGGCAGTGTTTTATGGTTCGGCGCGCGCTGCTCGAACAGCACGGCGGCTACGCGTCGGCGCGCGCCTCGTTTAGCGACGATGTGACGTTGGCGCGTCATCTGGCAGCCCACGGAGCGCGCGTGGGATTTCTTGACGGTTCACGCATCATCTCGGTGCGCTCGTATGTGTCGCTCCCCGAAATGTGGCGCGAGTGGGGACGCAGCTTTGATCTCAAAGATGCAACGCCCACGTGGCGTTGTTGGACCGATGTGGTGATGGTCTGGAGCGCGCAGGCATTGCCTGTGCCGCTGTTACTGGTGCTGGCGCTGCTCGCCGCACTGCTCGGTGGCGCCGCGCCGGAACATCCGTTGTGGATGTTGCTGCAAGCACTTGTGTTGGTCAACGCGTCGGCGTTGCTGGTGCGCTTGATGCTGCTGGTCGCGTTGCGCGGGAGCTACGCGCAACGTGGATTGCCATTCTGGTTTTCGTGGCTGGCGGATATTCCAGCGGCATGGCGATTGACACTAAGTACGGCGCGTGTTCCTCGAAGTTGGCGCGGCCGCCGCTACGCCGACCTTTCCGTGGGCGAGAACTGAGTGCGCAATTCGAGGCGATTCGAGTAGGAGGAGGAGTTCAGCCTCCGTCGTGACTCCCGCATCCTGCGTGTACCAGTCACGCACAAACGGACTTCGAGCTGATGTTTCGATGCATTGCATCTCGGTCTCGATCCACGTTTGCAATGGGGATGGACGCGGTCCCCACCAACCGCATTCGTAGCCGTGGTGGTCGAATGACATGACGACGGGAATGGAGCGTGCGGCACCGACGTGATGCGCATCCATCACGTCGAGATGCTCGTCGCGCCGGAGCACCCGCAACGACAACAGCGCGTTCGCCTCAACCAACCGTTGCGCGACGCCCGCGGCGTGCACGGCGTCGATACACCAATCTTCGAGCAGAATCAGCATGCGGCGCTCGTGCGCGATTGCGGCAGCGCGCTCGACATGTTCTGGCGACAGGCGCGGTACACACAATGTCGAACGCCACAACATTTGATTGGCCGTTGCGGCGTTCACGAAATCGCTGAGTGTTTGCGCGGAGACCCAATGCTCGTCAGTCAAGCGTGCCGCGTGCGAGGCCGCGTGATGCAACGAGCGCATGCGCGAGGTGTCAAGCATGTCGTCGCGCCTGTTCGTCCAGCACGTGCAGCATCGCACGAGCAAACGCGGGTAAGTCTTGGGGAACGCGGGCGCTGACGAGGTGTCCGTCGATCACCGTCGGCTCATTCACCCACAGCGCCCCGGCGTTCACCACATCGTCACGAATACCAACGGTCGACGTCATGCGTTTCCCACGTACGACGCCGGCAGAAATCAAAATCCACGGACCGTGACAAATGGTGGCCACGAGTCCGCCAGCATGATCCACGTGACGGACGAGATTCAGTACTGCTGGATCTCGTCGAAGTTTGTCCGGTGCCCACCCACCTGGAGCCAACACGCCGCATAATGTGGCAGGATCAACGTCAGCGACGTGGCGATCCATTACGGCTGGGTAGCCCCACTTTCCGCTATAGGTGCGTTCGCCCAAGCCAATCAACGGTGTCTCGTACCCTGCCTCCTCGAGTCGCAATTTGGGATACCAGACCTCGAGGTCTTCGTAGTCTGCAGCAACAAGAATGGCAATCGTGCCTTTAGACATGGCGAGCGCGGACGAAGGAGAGTTGCGTGTGCCGACCGAACGTGCAATTTCGCGCACGCACAGCTGGCTTTGGCACCGGGAATCAAAAAGGGCGACCCGTTTGAGTCGCCCTTTGCACTGCAACAGCAACGAGCGACTTAGACCTTCTTCGCGAAGCGGTCTTGAATCCACGTCATCGGAATCATGAACAGCGGCGACAAAAACAATCCCAGCAGGATGTTGATCCAGATGAGCGCGATGTAGTAGGCCGTCATGCCGAGCGACGCCCAAATGGTGCCGAAAGTTCCGTGTGATTCCACAGCACATCTCCGAAAACGAAGGTCAGACTAGTTCGCACGCAGTGTACCTAGTGCAACGGCGCGAGGGTAGGGGGTCATTCGCCCTTGCCTGACGTCGCGGGCTCTGAACAGCGTATCATACATCCGATGACCGATGACCATTCCCTGTTAATTCGGGCTACGCTGCAACGAGCACTCGCGGAGGTGCCTGGCCCGCTCGTGCTTGCGATCTCGGGCGGATGCGATTCGATGGCACTGCTACATGCGGTTGCACGCTGGGCTCCGGACCGCGTTGCTGCGGTCGCGACGTTCGATCATGCCTCGGGCCAATATGCGACCGACGCCGCGTCCCTCGTCGCAGCTGAAGCGCGTCGATTGGGTTTCACGGTCGTGCGAGAGCGTGCTCGCGTGACGGGAGCGAGTGAAGCGGCGTGGCGCACCGTACGCTGGCAGTTTCTGCATCGCGTCGCACGAGCTCACCGCGCGCGCGTCGTCACGGGGCATACGCGCGACGACCAGGTCGAGACGATTGTCATGCGGCTCCTGCGCGGAGCAGGCGCTCGTGGGCTCGCTGCGCTCGCAGCGCCGTCGTCAATCGTCCGTCCTTGGCTGACCCTCTCTCGTCGCGAGATCAACGACTGGGTCGCGCACGAGCAACTGCCGTATCTCGACGATCCATCCAACGCGTCGCTGCATTATACGCGTGGTCGCGTCCGACATGACTTGCTGCCGATGCTTGAAGGTGTACACGCCGGTTTTGATATGGAGATGCTTACGGTCGGCGCGCGCGCGGCAGCGTGGCGACGCGATGTTGACCAATTCGTCGACAGTTTGGGCGTGTGGTCACCATACGCGGGCGCACTCCGTGTTCCTGTAGTCGGCATCGCGTCAACGAATGCTGCTGGGCGCGCGGTGCTCTGGGCGGCGCTCTTCGCGCGTGTTCGAGTTGCGCTCGACGCGTGCGGAACCACCGCCTTGGTTCGGTTTACCAACGGGAGCCGCCGAGGGGCATATGTCACACTGGCTGGCGGTGCTGTTGCGATGCGCAATGGCGCCGGTGAGCGCGAATGGTTCGAGCTGCGCGGCCCAGCTCGGGAGAGGTCGCTCACTGATCGTTCATGGCAGGGCGCGTGGCGCGCCATCCCGCGACAGCTCGGTGCGTGGCGATGGCGGCGTCTCGCGGCGATGTCTGCGTTAGATACCTTGGACCCTTGGTGCTGCGCGCTCCCCGAACACGAGCACGTGCGAATCAGACCATGGAACGCGGGAGATCGAATTCGAACGCCGGGTGCAGAGGCGGGACGGCGTGTGACGCGATATTTTTCGGAAGCACACATACCCGCACTTGACCGGCCGACGTGGCCAGTCGTCCTCGTTGCAAACGAGGTAGTGTGGATCCCCGGAATCTGCCGCAGTGTCGCGGCCCCGCACTGGCCCGGTCGGCCGGACTTGATCTGGTATCGGTGTGAGCGCGAGTACGACTGACTCTCAGAACGAACCTCCTGTCGCGCTCGTCGCGGACCCACGTCTCGATGGGCGCGCGGTGAAGCGGGTGGTCTATGATGTCGAGACTATCCAAGCGCGCGTGCGTGAACTTGGCGCTGATATTACTGCAGCGTATCCCGATGGCGAACTGCTTGTACTCGGCCTGCTCAAAGGCAGCTTTATTTTCCTCAGCGATCTGGTACGCAACATCGAACGTCCATTGCAAGTCGATTTCCTTGTCGCGTCGTCGTATGGCGACGCGATGGAATCGAGTGGTGTGGTACGTTTGCTCTATGATCCTGAAACTGAATTGGAGGGTAAACACATTCTGCTCGTGGAGGACATTGTTGATTCCGGACGCACGCTCAATCGTCTGATTGAGCTGCTCCGTGATCGGCGACCAAAATCGTTGGAGATCTGTGCTCTGTTGCATAAGCATATCGCCGTCGAACTTATGCATCCCACGCGGTTCATCGGGTTCGATGCACCGCACGAGTTTCTGGTCGGGTACGGTCTCGACCATGCCGAAAATTTTCGACACCTTCCGTACGTTGCCAGCCTGCAGTAACCCGGTCATACGATGCCAGCACCCATGACACCAACTCCGAAAAAGCCCACGAATTGGGGCCGCACCTCAAAGACGGTTTCGTTCTGGATTCTCGTGATCCTGATCCCCGTCGCCTTCCTCTCCTACAATGGCGGGAGGGAAACGCAGGCGCCCGAAATCGATTACACCGCATATCGGCAACAGCTTGACGCTGGCAATATCCTCGGCGTCATCTTCCAACCGGAAAACGTGGTGGCGGGCCAGTTTCGCCAGCCAGTGCGCGTCAACAATCGCGAAGCGCGCAAGTTTCTGGTGCGCTTACCACAAGGATTGACACCGGCCGAAACCGATCGCCTGCAAAATCGAGGCGTGCGTATTTCCTCGCAGGAGGCGCGCTTCAGCGGCATCAGTTTTCTCATCACGATTTTGCCGTACGTGCTGCTCATCGGATTCTGGGTGTTCCTGTTCCGACAAATGCAGTCCGGTGGCAACAAGGCGTTTTCCTTTGGGAAGAGTAAAGCCAAACTGCTGAGCGGCGACACGCCAAAAATTACGTTTGCGGACGTGGCCGGGGCTGATGAAGCGAAAGTTGAGCTGCAAGAGATTATTGAGTTTTTGAAGGATCCACAAAAATTTACAAAACTTGGCGGACGCCTGCCAAAAGGCGCGTTGTTGGTCGGTCCACCGGGCACGGGCAAAACGCTGCTCGCGAAGGCCGTTGCCGGCGAAGCGGGACGACCATTCTTCTCGATGTCTGGCTCTGATTTTGTAGAGATGTTTGTTGGCGTTGGCGCATCGCGTGTGCGCGATTTGTTTGAGCAAGGCAAGGCTCATGCACCGTGTATCATCTTCATCGATGAAATCGATGCCGTCGGACGTCACCGCGGCTCTGGTATGGGCGGCGGACATGATGAGCGCGAACAGACGCTGAACCAGTTGCTCGTGGAGATGGACGGTTTCGAATCTAACGACGGCGTCATTCTGATTGCGGCCACCAACCGTCCGGACGTGCTCGACCCCGCACTGCTTCGGCCAGGCCGTTTTGATCGACAGATTGTTGTCGATTTGCCCGACCTGCGCGGCCGCGAAGGCATTTTGAAGGTTCATCTGCGCAACAAGCCGCAATCGGACGACGTGAGCGTCACCTCGCTGGCGCGCGGTACTCCAGGTATGGCAGGTGCCGACTTGGCGAATCTCGTGAACGAAGGTGCCTTGCTCGCAGCGCGCAAAAATCACGACAAAATTTACATGAGCGATCTGGAAGAAGCGAAAGATCGTGTCATGTTGGGCGCCGAACGCAAGTCGTTGGTGATGAAGGACGACGAGCGCCGTCTGACCGCGTTTCACGAAGCGGGGCACGCGGTGTGTGCGATGATGGTGAAGGGCAACGATCCGCTGCATAAAGTCACCATCGTGCCGCGCGGTCGTGCGCTGGGTATCGCGTTCACCCTGCCGGAAGATGATCGCGTGTCGGTCACGCGCGAACAGCTCGAAGCACGGTTGGTGATGGCGTACGGAGGTCGTGCGGCGGAAGAAATTGTCTTCGGTCACAATCGCGTTACCACCGGTGCTGCCAGCGACATTCAACAGGCGACAGGTATCGCGCGCCGATACGTCACACAGTGGGGCCTTTCCGATACCATCGGACCAATCCTCGTTGGCGACAATGAGCAGGAGTTGTTTCTAGGCCGCGAGATGCAGTCGCGTCGTGAAGTGTCAGAGCAAACCGCGCAGTTGGTTGACGCGGAAGTGAAGCGCGTGGTCATGGAAGCGCATGCTCGTGCAGTCGCCGTGCTCACGGAAAATCGACCGCTGCTCGACATCGTCGCCGCGCAGTTGCTCGATCGTGAAACGCTCACGCGCGACGACATCATTTTGCTCAAAGATGGCAAGCCCCTCGGCCCGCGTCCGCTCCCGGACGGCCTGCCGTTCACGCCAACGCCAACCGCCATTGTCCCGCCATCGCCGCGTCCGATTATTCCGCCGCTGCTTGGCGGTCCGGAAATCGCGCCTGCCTGAGTTCAAGTTGTGCCGCACGATGCTGCGGTGAGCAAAACTTGTCAGCGGGTCCGGAAGCGGTTAATCCGGACCCGTTTTTTTGTTCGGCATCGCAATTTCGCCTATTAACTCTCGCGCGCTCTCGTGAACGATTTCGGTCTCCTGCGTACACTACAGTTCAATTGGCGCGACGCCGTTGAAATTGTCGTCGTGACGCTGCTGTGCTATCGCGTATTGCTGCTCATCGAAGGCACGCGCGCGTTGCAGATGCTCGCGGGCATCGTGGTGTTGTTTGGCGCATTTGCTCTGGCGTGGTTTCTGAAGTTGACGATGATCACGTACCTGCTTGGATTGGTGTTCACGTACGGTGCATTTGCTTTGCTCATTATTTTTCAGCCGGAGTTGCGCGCGGCGCTGGCGCATCTCGGTCAAGCACCGGTGACGAGATTTTTCCGTCACCGCGAGCAAGGACCACTTGAAGACGAGATTGCCGATGCAGTCGAACGTCTCGCGCGTTCCGGTATCGGCGCCATTATCGCTGTCGAGCGTGACGTGCCGTTAAGTGATTACATCGAAAGCGGTTCGTCGTTGCAAGCCAAGCTCACCGCCGATCTGTTGACCACCATTTTTACACCGTATTCGCCCTTGCACGATGGGGCAGTGATCGTGCGCGGTGACAGCATTGTCGGCGCTGGGTGTATCCTGCCGCTCTCGCAGGCGCCGGTCAGCAATCGTAGCCTTGGGACGCGTCATCGAGCGGCGCTGGGCTTGAGCGAAGAGACCGACGCGCTGGTCATTGTCGTGTCGGAAGAGTCAGCAACGGTGTCGGTAGCGCACGGCGGCGTGTTGCAACAACAAGTGACGTCAGTGCAAGTGCGTGACTTATTGGCCGGTCGAGCGCCGCGACAGACGAACGAGTTTCAGATCGTAGGTCGACCGACATGAATGCGCGCCAACGTGCGCGTCGCAGCATGCGACTGCCGAGTAGCGCTGTCGCCGGTGTTGCGAGCGCTGTTGTGCTGGGCGCGGCATATCTCGCTACGGCGGCTTCTGATCTCACCGTATGGGATGCGTCGGAGTTGGTAACCGCCGCGCGAACGCTCGGCATTCCACATCCACCGGGTACACCGCTATGGGTGCTAATCGCGCACGTGGCATCGCTGGTGTTCAACGCTGCAGGCCCAGTGCGATCGGTGACGTTGCTGTCGGTGTGTGCCACCGCGATGGTCGGCGGCCTCGGCGCGGCAATGATTGCGCGGTGGGTCGGTGCGCGCGGAGCCGTTGTTGCCGTGGTGAGTGCAGGCGGTATGATGAGCGTCTGGAACAACGCGACCGAGGCGGAAGTGTATGCAGTGTCGCTGCTGTGCGCTGTTGCCATGCTGTACGCTGGCGAGCGCGCGGGGCGTCAAGATGTCGATGATGACGTACGATCCCGATGGCGCGCGCTGTTAGTATTTCTCGCGGCGTTGTCCGTCCCACTGCACCTCAGCGCGTTCGTTGCATTTCCTGCGGCTGTATTGCTGGCGTGGCGTGGAGCACGACCAACGAGGCGCGACGTTGCGGTGTGGGTCGCGCTCGCGCTGCTGGCGTTGTCGGCGGTTGCGGTATTGCCGATGCGCTCGCATTTCAATCCGCTGTTGGATTCTGGACATCCCGTCACTGTGCGCGCGTTACTTGATGTGCTGCAGCGCGAACAGTATGCCGTCGCGGGTTTACTGCCGCGTCGTGCGCCGTTGTGGTTGCAGATGGCCAATGTGCTGGAATGGGCCGACTGGCAAGTTGCGTTTGGTCTCCATCCGTTCGCTGCGCCATCGTGGACGCGCACATCGTTGTCGATCCTGTGGGTGTGGCTCGCAGTGCTTGGCGTGAAGCCATTGTGGCGTCATGATCCGCGCGTCGCGCGCGCGATGGTCCTGCTCCTTGCGAGCGGCACGATCGGCGTGGCGTTCTGGCTGAACATGCGCATGGGTCCAAGTTTTGGCGTTGGCATTGTACCTGCCGACGCCGTCCACGAGGCGCGTGAGCGTGATTACTTCTTCGTGCTCGGTTTCTGGGCCTGGGGCGTGCTCGCTGGCGTCGGCCTTGTGTCGATCGCTTCGAAACTTGCGCGACGTGTACCCAGTGCATTGGCGAACAGCATACTCGTGTTTGCCGCGGTGCCGTTAGTGGCGAATGGACCTGTGCTGGATCGGCATCGCGAACCCACTGCCTCGCTGCCGCGTGTCTTTGCGCGGTTGTTGTTAGACGCCGTGCCAACAAACGGAATTCTTATCTCGGCGGGCGACAACGACACATTTCCGTTGTGGTATTTGCAACAGGTTGAGGGCTATCGTACCGACGTGACGGTTGTGACGGCACCGCTACTCGGTGCGCGGTGGTATCGCGAACAGCTGGCTGCGCGCTATGCATTGCTACCCATCGAAAGCGCCGCGTCGTGGTCGGGGCTCGACGTCGCGTTATCCACGGTTGCCGCACGCGCACGCGCGTTGCGACGGCCGCTGCGCGTTAGTGCGCTCGTCGATCGGGCGCAGCGCGTCGCGGTGGACTCTACAATGGGTTGGGCACTACAGGGGCTGGTCTACCAGCCGTCACTGCTCTTGCCGCGTGGGACTGTCGGGCTCGACCAGTCCGCGTTGGCACGCGCTCGCGAATTGGTGCCGCCGACATCTCTCGCCGCATTGCCCGAAGGCGAAGACGGCGCCGTCACGCAGATTCAGTCGCTACTGCGTTGCACGCGTATTATGAGCCTCGCCGATCCGTTACTTGTGTCTGCCTGTAACGGCCCCTAACCTTATATGCTATGCCACTTTCGGACCGTATCCCGGCTGATGCGGCGGGCAGCACGGAAGCGCGTGCGGCGGGTGCGTTGACGCAGTCGTTTGACATTGTTGGCGCGCGCTTCGCCGAACGTGTACGAGAGGTGCGGGAGCGCATTGCCCAGGCAGTCGCTCGCGGAGGGATCGGTCAAGCTGTCACGCTCGTCGCCGTTACCAAAACGCACGGTCCCGAGGCGGTGGAAGCCGCATGGGCCGCAGGCATCGCGGACGTTGGTGAGAACCGCGTGCAGGAGGCCGAATCCAAAATGTCTCGCGTGCAGGTACCGGTGCGGTGGCATTTAATCGGTCATCTGCAGCGCAACAAAGCGAAGGCTGCAACGCAATTTTCACTTGTGCATGGTGTGGATAGCCTGCGTCTTGCGGAGGCGCTCAATGCGGCGTCGGGCGAGAGAGGCGTCGTGCTCGATGTGCTGGTCCAGGTCAACGTGAGTGGCGAAACCAGTAAAAGCGGCTTTGCAACGACCGACATCTCAGTGGTCGCCGCAGCGCTGCATCACTTCACACATTTGCGTGTGTGCGGCGCAATGACGATGGCGCCGTACGACGCTGCTGAGCCCGTATTACGGCAAGTCTTCGCGGACACGCGACGTGTGCGTGATGACTTGCGGGTCGCCGGACATCCAGCGGCGTTCCTCAGTATGGGGATGTCTGGTGACTTCGAGATTGCAGTAGAAGAGGGCGCAACGCATGTGCGCCTAGGTAGCATCCTGTTTGGTTCGCGTCCGTAGTGCGTGCGCGCACCGTCGTGACGTCTTTTCGATTCCTTCGCGGCGCGCAACTCCGGGAGTGTGCATGACGGACGACGCCTTTCATCTTACAGCGCTCGATGTCCGGCGCTACGACTTTGGCAACGCACTGCGTGGCTATGATCGCGCGCGTGTTGACCAGTTCCGTGATCAGGTCGCCGAGGAGCTGGAGCGACTCTCGAGGGCCAATCAGGAGCTCGACGCAAAAGCGCGGAGCTTCCACGAACAGCTGCGTGCCTTCCGTGATCGCGACAAAGCGATCAACGAGGCGCTGGTCAGTGCGCAACAGCTGCGGGGGGAAATTCGTCAACAGGCGGAACGCGAAGCGCTCTTGATCGTGCGTGAGGCACAAGCGGAAGCCGATAAGTCGCTGCAGCAGGTGCGTGAGGATGTGCGTCGTGCGGAGGAAGAATTGCAGCAGTTGTGGCGCGCGCGTCGCGCGTATCTCTCACAGTTGCGCAATCATCTCGAGCGGCAGCTCAACGAGTTGCAGGCTGCCGAGGACGAACCGGTGCCAACGTTTGGGTTAGCCCGTGAAACCCTACGTGAGACGCTGCGCGATACCCCGCGCGCCGCACCAGCGCCAACGCCTTCGTGGCTGGACGTGGTCGACGAGCTATGAAAGCACCAGAATCATTTCCGCAGCTGCAGTACACGCAGGAGCACAAAGCGGTTGGACTCGCGAACCCGGCACTTGGTCTGCATGCGCGAGAACGCATTGAAGCGTGCGCGCAGGCCGTCCGTTCGCGCTTCAGCAGGTCGGTCGATGCCGCCATCATTCTCGGCACGGGACTCGGCGCGTTAGCGGACGAGATGCACGTCGATACCGTGATTGACTACGGCGAGCTTCCCAATTTTCCGCTCTCCACCGTTGAATCGCACAAGGGCCGACTTTTGTGCGGCACATTGGCCGGGCGGACGGTGGTGGCAATGCAGGGGCGCTTTCATCGCTACGAGGGTTATTCTCTGCAACAGGTCACGTTTCCTGTGCGCGTGTTGCGAGCGCTGGGTGCGGAAACGTTGATCGTGAGCAACGCCTGCGGTGGTATGCATCCATTGTGGGCTCCCGGTGACCTCATGCTTATCGCTGACCATCTGAATTTGCTCGGCGACAATCCGCTGATTGGTCCGAACGATGACGCGTTAGGTCCGCGTTTTCCGGATATGTCAGAACCGTATGATGCCGGCTTGCGCACCATCGCGCGCGCTGTTGCGGTCGCCAATGGGATTACGTTGCGCGAGGGCGTATACGCGGCTGTGCAAGGGCCCAACCTCGAAACGCGGGCGGAATATCGCTTTTTGCGTGCGGTCGGTGCTGATGTCGTCGGGATGTCTACGGTGCCTGAAGTGATCGTGGCGCGACACGGCGGTATGCGTGTACTCGGGTTATCGATTCTCACTGATCAGTGTTTGCCGGATGCACTTGAACCATCCAGTATTGCACAAATCATTGCCGTTGCGCGTGCCGCTGAACCAAAGCTTGCGGCCGTCGTGAAAGGCGTGCTCGCGCAATTGTAGTTCATTTATCATCACGGTTGACACACACGATCCTCATGACGGCACCGTTGTACCCGCTGCTCCCAGATCTTGGCGCTGACGCTTTCGAACGCGAGCTCTTGTCGCGTTGGGATGATGAGCACCTTTTCGAGCGTGTGCAGGAACTACATAAAGATGAGAAGCCGTTTGTCTTCTATGAGGGGCCGCCCACGGCCAATGGTCGCCCCGGTATTCATCACGTGTTTGCGCGCACGATCAAAGATCTGTTTTGCCGTCATCGCGCTATGCAAGGGCATTTTGTGCCGCGCAAAGCCGGTTGGGATACGCACGGACTTCCTGTTGAGATTGAAGTCGAGAAAGAATTGCAGCGCGAAGCGGCGGCGCGTGACGGAGCGGATGCCGCGCAGATAGCGAAGCTTGGTGGTAAGCAACTGATCGAGCAGGTGGGGATCGTGGAATTTAATCGTCGGTGTCGCGAGAGCGTGTGGAAGTATCGCGGCGAATGGGAAAAGTTGTCGCAGCGGACGGCGTACTGGTTGGACTATGACAATCCGTATATCACGTACTCCAACAATTATGTCGAAAGCGTGTGGTGGGCACTGCGCACACTGCACGGCAAAGGGTTGTTGTTTCGCGGGCATAAAATTCTGCCGTACTGCGCGCGTTGTGGTACCGCGTTGTCGAGTCACGAAGTTGCGCAGGGGTACGACGACGTCGAAGCGCCGAGTGTCTATGTTGCGCTCGATCTCCTCGATGCGCACGGGCAGCCCACATCCAGGGTCCGTCGCCGCTTGTTGGTGTGGACCACCACGCCGTGGACCTTGGTGTCGAACACCGCACTTGCCGTACATCCGGAATTGCACTACGTCGAATTGCGGAAGCAGCAGGTGCACGAATGGACCGTCATCATGGCGGAGCCACGTGTGGCGGCGGTCCTTGGGGCGGACTGGGCGGATCGCTGGGACGTGATCGGCGCGCATCGCGGCGCTGATCTCGTTGGACTTAAATATCAGCGACCGTTGGATTGGGTCCCGTATCCGGAAGAGGGGCGTCACGAGATCATTGTTGGTGAAGACTTCGTATCTGCGGACGATGGCAGTGGCATCGTGCACATGGCGCCTGCCTTTGGCGCGGACGATTACGCGGCAGGCCAGCGTCACGGTCTCGCGTTTATGCAGCCCGTCAACGCGCGCGGCGAATTCACGGCCGACGTGACACAAGTCGCCGGTGTGTTTGTGAAGGACGCAGATGCGCACATTATCGACGTGCTGCGCGAACGCGATGTGTTATGGAAGGCGAGCACGTTCGTGCACTCGTATCCGCACTGCTGGCGTTGCGGTACACCGCTGTTGTACTACGCCCGCGGTTCATGGTTTATCCGCACTACTGCCGTCAAAGACGACATGATCGCGCGCAACGCGCGCGTGAACTGGAATCCGCGCGAAGTGGGGTCCGGACGATTCGGTGAATGGCTCGTGAACAACGTGGACTGGGCGGTATCGCGCGATCGCTACTGGGGCACACCGCTTCCGGTGTGGATCAACGATACCGATCCAACCGAAGTTGATGTGCTCGGGAGCTTCGCGGATTTGAGCGAACGCCTTGGTCGCGCGTTGCCCAGTGATTTCGATCCACACAAGCCGAATATCGATCAGTACACGTGGCCGTCGCCAACCGGCATCGGCACTATGCGACGCGTGCCCGAAGTCATCGATACGTGGTTTGACTCGGGTTCGATGCCGTTTGCACAATGGCACTATCCGTTTGAAAACGCGGACGTGGTGGCGCAGCAGTTCCCGGCCGATTACATCGCCGAAGGCGTTGACCAGACGCGCGGATGGTTCTACTCGTTGCTCGCCATTGCCACGGGTTTAGGCGATGCGCTGCCCAATAATGCGGATGGATCGGCGGCGCCGTATCGCAACGTCGTGGTGAACGATCTCGTGCTTGACGCAAACGGGCAGAAGATGTCCAAGAGCAAAGGCAACGTCGTAAATCCGTGGGACGTGCTGGAGCGTCACGGTGCGGACGCGGTGCGATTGTTTCTCGTGGCGTCCAGTCAAGTATGGGTGCCACGTCGGTTCGACGAAAACGCCATTCGCGAAACGGCCGGCCGGTTTTTACTCACGTTTCGCAACGTGTACAACGGCATCTTCGCGCAGTACGCCAACTTTGGGTGGTCGCCAAGTGCGAGCGATCCGTTCGTGGCCGATCGTCCGGCGCTGGATCGATGGATTCTGTCTCGGTTGGCGCGCGTCGAATCTGAAGTCGATGCACACATGACCAATTTTGACGCCACCGTCGCGGCGCGGCGCGTGATGCAGTTCATGGATGATGATGTCTCGAAGTGGTACGTGCGGCTTTCGCGCGCCCGTTTTTATGACGTGGAACACGCGGACAATCGGGCGGCGTTCGCGACATTGCATGAAGTGCTCGCGGTGACGTGTCGACTGCTGGCGCCATTTGCGCCGTTCATTTCGGACGCGGTGCACCGTGCGCTGGTCGGAACCTCTGTGCACCTGGCGTCGTACACGCGTGGGGGCATGCTGGCGGTCGATGCGGAGCTTGAGCAGGCGATGGACGACATCCGCGCGCTGGCGGGGTTAGGGCGTGCGGCACGTGACGTGGCGGCGGTGAATGTGCGCCAGCCACTACCGTTGGTGCAGTGCGTGGTGCCCGGGCATCGCCAAGGGGTGGTGGCGTTAGGCGATTTGCTCGCGTCCGAGTTAAACGTCAAACGTGTTGAATTCGTTACCTCAACCGATGCGCTCGTCTCACTCGAGGCGAAGGCCAATTTTCGCGCGCTCGGCAAGAAGTTTGGCAAGGAAACACCACTCGTTGCGGCCGCTTTTTCAGCGCTCACGGACGAGTCGTTACATGCGTTGGCGGCGGGATTGACGATTACAATCGAAGTTGGCGGCGTCGCGCGCTTGATTGAACCGGGCGACCTGACCATCATCCGGCGCGCGTCGGGTGACGCCGTGGTTCAGGAAGACGGGGGCTATGGCGTTGCGTTGGATCCTACCGTGACGCCTGAACTTCGGGCCGAAGGACTAGCGCGTGAGGTGATTAGTCGCATTCAACGACTTCGCAAAGAGGCGCAGTTGGATGTGAGTGATCGGATTGCTGTCGCGGTTGCAGGCGACAGTGAGTTGCAAAGCGCGGTGGCTACACATCGGAGTCGCATCGCTGACGAAGTACTCGCCGTGCGTTTTGTGCTTGGCGATGAACCGGGCTCGCCGTTCCATGCCAATGGACACGGCTCTATATGGACTGCGACGCAAGTGTCAGACGTCGATGGACGTGCTCTCTCAATCGCGCTCAGCAAGGAAGGTTAGCGATGGCCGGATCGAACGCAGCGAAAAAACCGAAAGCGATGTCCAAGAAGTTGCTTACATACTTTGAGAAGCGATTGCTCGAAGAGCGTCGGCGTGTGCTTAAAGAACTCGGCCACCACGGCGACACGTTTGGTCCGAACGGCGACGGCGATAACGGGGGGGCCGACGCGTATTCGTTTCACATGGCGGACCAAGGAACAGACGCAATGGAACGCGAGAAAGCATTCCTGTTTGTCTCGCAAGAAGGCCGTTTCTTATGGCACATTGATCAAGCGCTGCGTCGCCTGTATAAGTCACCGGAAACGTTTGGCAAGTGTCATCAGTGTGGTGAAGAGATCGCGTTTGATCGACTCGATGCATTGCCGCACGCACGTTTCTGCTTCGCGTGCAAGCAACGCGAAGAAGAGGCGAAGAAGAACTGATCGTGAAGGCTCTTGTCTCGTGGCCCGTGCTGATCGTGATTGTGCTGCTTGATCGGCTCACGAAGGTGTTGGCTGTTTCGTTATTGCCGCCCTCGGGCATGCCGCATAACGTCATCGGCGAAGGCGTGCGGTTTGCGCTGGTTTACAATCCGGGTGCGGCCTTCGGATTGTACCTCGGCGGGTATTCGCGTTGGATTTTTATGGCGCTCACCCTCGGTGCGCTTGTCATTTTGTGGCGGTTATTTAAACAGACGTCGCGCGATGATATCTGGCGCGTGTTTGCGATTTCGTTGGTGGCTGCTGGCGCGATTGGCAACCTCATTGATCGCGTGCAGACTGAACTCGGCGTCGTGGATTTTATCGATGTCGGCGTTGGCGTGCATCGTTGGCCAACGTTTAATGTGGCAGACATGGCCGTGAGCACCGGCGCCTTTTTACTAGCGTGGGTGCTGTGGGGTGACGAGCGCCGACAGCCACTGTCGACGGTCCCAACGGAGAGTCACGATGAGTAGTGTGATGTCGTCGTCCCAATATGCGTCAGAACCGAAAGCGCGCACGCCGTCAGCCACCGTTCCGTTTTGGTTGATCGTCATTGCCGTTACCGTGCTTGATTTTGTCACCAAAGCCTTCGCCGTGGAGCGTCTGGCGCCGCGGCATATCCCTCATCGTGTACTCGGCGACTTCGTACGGTTCACGTTGGCGTACAACCCCGGCGCGGCTTTCGGCATGCACCTTGGGTCCGCGTCACGATGGATTTTTTCCGTTCTGAGTGTGGTGATTGTCGTTGTGCTCTTGCGATCTACCGCTGAGCTCACGCGTCTGTCGAAACTCGCAGCCGTTGGTGTACCAATCGTGATCGGCGGAGCCGTGGGCAATCTGTTGGATCGCATCCGTTTGCGTGAAGGCGTGGTGGATTTCATTGATGTCGGGATAGGCGACGTTCGCTTCTGGACGTTCAACGTGGCCGACAGTGCGGTGACGGTTGGTGCAGTGTGTCTCATTTTGGCGCTCTGGAGCCAAGAACGTGAGCAACGAACGTGACTGATGCCGTCGCAACGACTGTTGAATTTGACGTCGCCGAAGCTGTGGGAGAACGACTCGATTTAATGGTCGCGCGACACTGCGAAACGTCGCGTACCCAGGCCGCGACACTGATCGCCAACACGCACGTCACCGTCAACGGCAAGCACCAGAAAGCCTCGTATCGCGGTGAGTCAGGTGATCACGTGCAGGTGATCATTCCGCCGCCGCCGGGACGGGACATTGAGCCGGAACAGATTCCGCTCAGCATCGTGTACGAAGATGAGTCGCTCGTCGTGATCGATAAACCTGCTGGCATGGTGGTGCATCCGGCGCCCGGCAATTGGTCCGGCACGTTGGTGAACGCGCTTATGGGTCGCGGTGAACCGCTGGCTGATGGTGGTGGCAATGATCGACCGGGGTTGGTGCATCGTCTCGACAAAGAAACTTCCGGGCTGCTCATTGTTGCGAAGACCGACTCAGCGCACCGTACCCTGAGTGCGGCACTCAGCGCGCGTCGTATTGTCCGACGGTATGCATTACTCAGCTGGGGTCACCTGAAAGAAGAAATATTGAAAGTGGACAAGCCCATTGATCGCGATCCAAAGGATCGGACGCGTATGGCCATTGTGCAAACGGGTAAGTCGGCGCGTACCGACTTTATGCGCCTTGCGCGGTTCGATGCCGTCGACCTGTTGCGCGCGCACTTGCACACCGGCCGCACCCATCAAATCCGCGTGCACTTGAATTCTGTGGGGCATCCGGTAGTAGGTGACGATACTTATGGAGGGGGCGGAGGACGGCGGCTCGCGGCGTTGCCGCCGAAGCGGTTCTTCCTGCATGCAGCTTGGTTGCGCTTTCGTCATCCGGTGACGGGCGAACAGCTAGACCTGCGAGCCCCCTTGCCCGCCGACCTGCGAATTTCGATCGCAGCACTCGGTGGCATGCCGGAACTCGCCACCCAGGAAGATCCGCTCCATGTCTTCGGTTTCTATAACTACGACGAAACTCCCAAACCCGACGTCGTCGACACAGACGACTAGTGCGTCGCAGTTCGACGAGGATGACGAGCAACAGCCGCGTATCCTCGTCGTCAGCGTCGGGACTGTGCAGTATGGAATTCCAGTGGCTCAAGTGCGTGAAGTCGTCCGCCCGGAGCGCATCACGCGCGTGCCTGGTGCGCCTGCCACGGTTCGTGGGATCGTTAATGTGCGGGGCGCCATCGTCACGGTGCTGGACCTCGCGGCGCTCTTGTCAAGAGAGCGTGCCGTCACGGCAGGGTCGGTCGTCCTCCTTGAACACGGCACCCGATTTATCGGACTCGCCGTAGACACGGTGCGGGATGTTCAAGTTGTGGACCTCGCACGCCACACCGCGTCGGAATTGTCGACGCATGGCGACGTGGTCGTGCCACTGGATGCCGCCGCCCTGTGCGCGCAGCACCTGCTCTCTTCCGAGGAGATGGGACCGTGAGCCGAACAGTTTTGATATGCGACGATGCGTTGTTCATGCGCACGATGGTTGGAGACATTCTGCAGCAAGCCGGCTTTGAAGTGGTCGGTGAAGCGGAAACCGGCGTGCAAGCCGTAGAGAAGTACCGCTTGCTGCGACCAGATCTCGTCACGATGGACATCGTGATGCCGGACATGGGCGGTATTGATGCGGTGCGGGAAATCACCAAATCCGATCCGTCCGCGCGCATCCTGATGTGTAGTGCAATGGGTCAACAGGCGCTGGTGGTCGAAGCCATTCAGGCAGGCGCGAAAGATTTCGTCGTCAAGCCGTTTCAGCCGAGTCGCGTGTTGGAAGCAGTAAATCGCGTGCTGGCGGCGTAGCTCGCGCGACCGCGCGCCTCGCGCTCATGGATCAGACGAAATACGCGGAACTCTTCCGCACCGAATCGCGTGAACATCTGGCGGAGCTAGATGACGCGCTGCTCGCGCTCGAAGCGCGTGATGCATCGCGCAACACTGCCGCGATCGATGCCGCGCATATAAGTACGCTCTTTCGCAATACGCATTCGATAAAAGGCATGGCCGGCGCGATGGGCTATCGCGTGGTCGAACGTATTGCGCACGCACTAGAATCGTTGCTCGATGACTTGCGTAGCGGGCAGGCAATTGATGTGACGGTACTGACGCTGCTGTTCGATGGCAGTGATGCGATGCGCGGAGCGATTGACGACGCTTCAAACGGCCGCGCCACGCACGAAAGCGACACGTTACGTACCGTACTACAGCGCCTCACCGAAGCGCAAAGTCGAGACGTTGATCTTGACGGCGGTGCGCCACTCTGCGCCGCGATCGGTGTCGGCGCCATGCTCCTCACCGATGATCCCGCGGTCCCAGCGGCCGAGGAGAATTCGACACTCGAAATTGACGTGCGCTTGACGCACGATTGTCCATTGAAAGGCGTGCGCGCGCTGCTGATCCTTGGGCGAATCAATGCCGTGGCCACGGTGCACGCATTGTCTCCGCTGCAACACACTTGGCAAGACGAATCGTTCGACGGTCGCTTTTCCGTCATCCTCACCACGACAGCAACAGCCGACGAAGTAGAAGCCACGGTTCGCGCCGCTGGCGACGTGTTGCGCGTTACAAGTCGTGTACCGGAGCCCGCGACGTCGCGTGGCGCGGGAGAAGCGCTGCGCACCGTGCGCATTGATTTGCGTCGATTGGACACCCTGTTGGAGTTGGTGGGAGAGTTGGTCATCACGCGCGATCGCTTGCTGCGCGTCGCTGATGCAGCCGTCGAGCAGGGAGCGAATCGCGCGATTGCTCGGGCCGCACACGATACCGCGCGCTTGATCAGCACATTGCAAGACGAAGTATTGCAAGCGCGAATGGTGCCCATTGGGCAAGTGTTCGATCGCTTTCCGCGCTTAGTCCGCGACATTGCCCGCGATCTGCACAAAGACGTCGAATTCGTCACCGAGGGTCGTGAAATTGAACTTGATCGATCACTGCTGGATGCCATTGGCGAACCCATATTGCATTTGTTGCGCAACGCACTCGATCATGGACTCGAGGATGCTGCCACCCGACGCAGCGCCAACAAACCACCAAGGGGTCAGCTCATTCTGCGAGCGGCGCGTGATCGTGGTGCGGTGGTGATCCAAGTGGAGGACGATGGTCGAGGCATTGATCGTTCGACAATTCTCACGCGGGCACGATCGCAAGGTATTTTGAGCGCGGACGTCACGAGGCTAGATGACGATCAGCTGCTGCACGTGCTGGCACATCCGGGATTTTCCACAGCACACGCGGTAACGTCAATCTCCGGACGTGGCGTCGGCGTCGACGTCGTTTCAACGCGCGTCCGAGCGTTGGGAGGTTCGCTCACGTTGGAGACGTTGGAGGGACTGGGGACTGCCTTCACCCTCCGTCTCCCCGTAACGTTGGCCATCACGCGCGCCTTGCTGGTGCAAGTCGGCGACGGGATCTATGCCATTCCCGCCGCACAGATCGTTGAGGCCTTGCAATTCGAACCCGATACAAAGGTTGCACCCCCGGAACACGGAATCGTGCAGCGACCCGCACGTGAGACGGTACGCGTGCGTGGGGAAACGTTGCCAGTCTTGCGGCTCCGCGACCGTTTTGATTGCGGACCAAATGAAAATGATAGTTTCGTCACGGTGGTCGAAATTTCTGGTCGGCGCACCGCCGTGGTCGTCGACGCGCTCATCGGTCAGCAGGACGTTGTTGTGAAGCGCTTTGACGCGCCACGTGAGGGCGCACCGTGGTTTAGCGGTGCGACCGTACTCGGTGACGGGACACCGTCTCTCATCGTCGATCTCAGTAGTCTCTGCTGACGAACGCACAGGAATAGCCATGCAAGCAATCAAGACACTCAAGAGCATTCAACTCGACGCATTGCGTGAAACGGCAAATATTGGTGCCGGCCACGCGGCGACGGCGCTGTCGCAGATGACGGGAAGCACCATCATGATCAAGGTACCGGCGATCACAGTGGCCGGGATGGATGAACTACCGGAACAATTTACGGCCGATGAAGAACCCGTTGCCGCGGTGCTCATGCACATGCTCGGTGATCTGACGGGTCGCACCATGCTCGTCTTTCCGCGCCCCACGGTCATGCGACTCGCTGAGCTCATGTTGCATCGCCCAGTGGGTTCATCGATGGCACTCGGCGAGCTCGAAGCGTCGGCCATCAAGGAAGCGGGAAACATTTTAAGCGGTGCGTACATGAATGCGCTCAGTGATTTCCTTGGTATGCTCCTGCTGCCGTCGCCACCGAGCTTGGTGATCGACATGTCAGCGGCGGTAATGACGAGTGCGTTTGGTGAGTTTGCCACCGACCCGGATGCGATTCTGTGTGTGGAAAGTGAATTTATTCTGACGGAAACGGGACATACGTTGCGCGGCTTTTTTCTGTTGTTGCCAGATCCTGCGTCGTTGCAGGTGATGTTGCGCGCGCTGCGACTGGCCTAACGGAGGTGGTGGTGGAGGCGCCAATGACGGGAAGCGCGTCCACCAATCGCGATAAGGCGTTGTTGCGTGGCTTGGCGGATCGTATCGATCCGCAGGATCCCGGCGCGTTCAATAATCTTGGCGTGCTCTATCACAGCAAAGGCCTGCATGCCGAGGCAGTCGCGGTATTCTTGCGTGCGCTGACCCTCGATCCTCGCATGCGTACGGCGGCGCGGAATCTTGAGATTGCCGCGTCGCACGAAGGGGCATGTAGCACATTGTTGCTGCATCTCGACGCGCGCTTGACCGCGAGTGCCGACGACACGAGCGCGCGCCGCGAGCGCGCTCGCTTGCTGCGACTCATCGGTCGGCATCGCGAAGCCACCGACGAGCTGGACAAGTTGCTCGCTGCTGATCCGGATGATGCGGCCTCGGTGTTCGAGCGCGGATTGATCGAGCAGCGCGCTGGCGATCTGCGTCGCGCGCAACGATGGTTCGAACGGGCCGCCAATGCGGCGCCGCAAGATCCAATGCCGCGACTCCATCTCGCAGAGGTCCTGTATCAACGCGGTCAGAACGAGCAGGCACTCGAAGTTTTGGATGCCTTGCTGGCGCAGTGTCCGACCATCGCCGATGCACACCTGCTTCGGGGCTTCGTACTCGGCGACATGGGACGTCACGACGCGGCGCTTGAGGCATCGCGACACGCAGCGATGTTGAATCCGTCACTGCATTCGTTGCAGTCCGACCTTTCGCTTGATTCCGCCGCGCCCGCAATGCTCGCTGATGTATCGAGTGGTCAGCGAGGCGATAGCACGGCAGTGCAGGACGTCGCGCTTGCACGCTACGGTTTGGGTCTCGCGTTCCGTCAGCGCGGATACTTTGACGAGGCGCGTCGCGAATTCGAACGGTCGCTCGCCAGCGGGGAAGAGGCAGAATTGGCACGGCACGCGATCGCGGAGCTCGATCTGCTTGCCGGCAGTTTTGCTGCCGCGCTTGCGCAGTATGACGTGCTGCTTGCTGTGCACCCGGACGAACCGCGTTATTGGAATGAGCGCGGCGTTGCCTTACATCAAGGCGGGAACGTCGAAGGCGCGGCGGAGAGCTATCGTCGTGCGCTCCAAGGTGATCCGCGTAGCGCGTTGCTGTACAACAATCTTGGTGTCGCACTGTCCGATCTTGGTGAGCACTCGGCGGCACGCGAGGCCATCACGCGCGCGAGCGAACTCGATCCAACGTTCACGCGCGCGCGCCTCAATCTCGCGCGATGGAACCTTGAGCAGCGAGATCCGTTGGCAGCGCTGGCCCTCTTGCGCGAACTTGTGGCATTTCATCCGACCGATGCGGATGCGTGGCACGCAATGGGTATTGTGCTGCAGGAATTGCATCGACCAAGCGACGCCCGCGATGCGTTTACGCGCGCCATCGAACACCGGCCCGAACATGCAGAGGCGCGATATGCCCTGGCGCAAGTACTCGGTGTGTTGGGTGATGCAGATGGTGCACTGCGCGAGACGCAACACGCATTAGGGCTCGCGCCAATGCGCGCTGAGTCCCGGCTGACCGTATGTATCGAGCTGCAGTACGAATGCCCAGAAGCGGCTGGAACGCTTGACCTGCTTGCGTTGCGTGCGCACGACCCACTCGCCGGTGTGAGGGTTGATGCATCACTCGTCGCGGGCTTGTTACCAGAACAGGGAACTCGCGGCCCTGCACATAGTGACCACGACGAACGAACGCTTGATCCGATCGCGCAGGCCTTGCGCGGTTGTGCCGACGGCGACGCCTTTGCGATGCGCGGTGTGCATGGCGAGGCCATTGAGCGTTTCGAAACCGCGCGTCGCTCGCTCGAACCGATAGATCACTTTGCATCGACAGCGCATCGCGCGATGTGGCGCCGTGCCGCCATCGGTGAAGCGCGATCCCGCTGTCTTATGGGCGAAGGACATATCGTCCATGACATGCTACGCGCGCTCGGCGCTGTCGATCCGCACGACCAGGAAGTGTTGGCGCTCTTCGCGGACAGCGCGGCAGAAGCATCACACCGTGATGGTTCCGAGCCCGAGGCCACCCGCAAAATCATGCAACGATTGTTGCGCATGGATACGACGAGCGCGGCTCTGATGCATTTCGTTGGTGATACCGCCGTACGCATCCGTCATGAAGCGTTTGCTATGGCGTTTTTTCGACGCGCGCTAGCAATCGATCCCACTCGTCCGTCGCCCCGCGTGGCGATCGCGCGTCTCCTGCGCGCGCGTGGGGAACTCCTGTCGGCTCGTCTCGAGTTGGTGGCAGCGCTGAGCACGGCACCGGGCTGGCGCGAGGCGGTGCTGGAACTTGCGCGGGTGCATCGCGATGCCGCGCGTGGAACAGAAGCAGTCGCGCTCTTAGCACGTCATCTCGCGCAGACACCGACAGACCTCGATGCCATCCTCCTCTTGTCACAAGTGCTCATCGCACTTGAACGCGACGATGATGCACGCGTGACGGTTGATCGCGCGGTCCGACATGCGCCGGATGACCAGGGGGCACTCTGGTTCGATGGCCTTTTGCTGTTTCGGCAGTCGCGACAACGCGATGCGACCGAGCGGTGGACGCGTCTCCTCGCGCAGGAAGGAGATGAACGCGGGTTTGCGGCGGACGCACGAGCGGCCCTCGATTCGCTTGCCTCATCCTCCTTGCGGCTTGCGTCGTGAGTCTAGAGGGACGGCTGCGTGATCTCGGGCCCCTCGAGCTCTGTCAAATGCTCGCGACGAGTCGAAAAACCGGCGTACTCGTCGTGCACGCGCCGCTGCACGCGCGTGCCGCAGAAATTCGCTTCCTGCGAGGTACGGTTGTCGATGCGAGTCAATGGCCGATCGATCCGAGCGCACCGGACGCACTGATGCCGCGCGCTTCACCAGTAACGGCCGACGCGCGCACAGTTCAAACGTGTGTACTGGATTTATTGACGTGGCGCGATGGCGATTTTCGTTTTGTTGCGGAAGACGCCGCGACCAAGTTACACACGTCGGTGCGCATTTCGCTCGAGCCACTCCTCGTCGAAGCAGCACAGCGCGCCGAGGTGTGGGAGCGTGTGGCGGATCGCGTTGTACATCCGCGCGTAATACCCGCTTTCCTTGATGTCGAACCGCAGCAGTTGCCATTGCTTCGCCTGGTGCCACAAGAATGGGAAGTACTGACGCGGGTGGATGGACGACGTGATCTCACTGCGTTGGCCGACGTGCTGGGACGCGATCTCTTAGACATCGCGCAGATCGTGCACGGACTGATCGGCGCTGGATTACTCACGTTGCGAGAACCCGGCAGTGCGCCTCGTCGTCATCCAACGCCGCCTGCGCAATCCGTCGTCGACCCGTCACCGGATTTTGCTGGACAAACTGGAGACCTCTGGATTCCCGCTGCGGAGCATCGGCTCACGCCGCCCGATGAGGCCGCCCTTGAAGACGACTCCATCTTCGATCCGGTCAGTTTCGGTGTACTGAGCGCCGATGGTATGCCGCGATGCGGTTCGCACGCGAATGATGCCGGTATTCCCGCGTCGGTTGCGTCGTCGGCAACTGAGCCGTCTGAAGAGCAGAGCGCGACGCGCTGGCCAACCCCCAACATGGATGCGATGTCGCTGTGCGTCTACGGCGATGATGCAGCGCGCTCGGGCGATCTTGCTGGCGCCTTGACGTTTTGGAGTGCGGCGCTCCGTTCGGTGGAGCCACCTGCGGACGCTGATCGCATCCGCGAGGCGATCGCACTTGCTGCGCGACTGCACGCACTTCTACATCCAATTCGAGTCGGCACAGGACACTAGTCGCATGCCTATCGTTGATCACGCTACGCGACTGATCACCTGCAAGTTGGTCTACTACGGTCCGGGACGTTCGGGCAAAACCACCAACCTGAGCTACTTGCATTCGGCGTTGCCGAGCGGGCAGGTCGGCTCGCTGACATCGCTTGCAACACGTCGTGATCGCACGTTGTTCTTCGATTACCTCCCGGTCAATCTCGGTACCGTCGGCGCTTACCGCGTGCGCTTTCAACTGTATACCGTTCCTGGCCAACCATACTATCGCGCTATTCGCCAGCTGGTACTGCAAGGTGCGGACGGTATTGCTTTTGTCGCTGACAGTCAGCGGCATCGTTGGGAAGACAATATCGAAAGCATGCAGGATTTGCACGCGAATCTCGCGGAGCACGGAGTGGACGCGCGCGGATTACCCATGGCGATCCAATACAACAAGCAGGACTTGCCACCGTCGCTCTCAACACCCGTGAACGAACTGTCGGATGCACTCAACTTTCGCAACGTTCCAGAATTTGCTGCGGACGCATTGAACGGGGTCGGCGTTTTCGACACGTTGCGCGCCTTGGGCATGCGCGTACTCCGTCGTCTCGGCGCCGCCGAAGCACCGGGTATGGCTGCGTGAGCGGACTACTGGACGGAAGCTATCGGTTCGAGACCTTCGTGGTTGGGTCCTCGAATCGCCTCGCCGTATCCGCCGCACGCGCGGTCGCGGACGCGCCTGGTACGGTTTATAACCCCCTCTTCATTTACGGAGAATCTGGGCTCGGCAAAACGCATCTGGCGGCCGCGATTGCGTATCACGCCGTCTTGGCGGATCCAGGATTACGCGCAGAAATACGCTCGGGTGAGGCGCTTGCTGAGGAACTGCATCGCGCCATCGCGACGGGTGAATCCGAACGTTTTGCACAGCGCTTTGAGGCTGTTGAGCTACTGATCCTGGATGATGTGCAATTCCTCACCGGACAGCGCGAAACACAGAGCGAGCTGCTGCGACTTTTTAACGCGATGCAGGGCAGCAGCCGTCAACTGGTGCTCACGAGTGATCGACCGCCAGCCGACATTCCCGATGTCGATCAGCGATTGCTGTCGCGTCTCTCTGGCGGTCTTGTTGTTGACGTGGGTGCACCCGACTACGAAATGCGCTTGGCGATCGTGCGTAACGTGTGTGCCGAGCGGGCGCTTTCCTTTGATGACGGTGTGCTCGAAGAGGTCGCGCGCCAGGCCTTTGGCAACGTGCGTGAACTGAAGGGTGCGCTCAATAAATTGTCGGCGTTTCAACAGTTGGCCGGCAACACCATTTCACCGCTCGATGTGCGTGCGGTATTGAGCGAGCGCTCTACCGCCTCACACGTCGCGGTCGATGGCGCTACAGAGTACGAGGGTTTCCTCGCGGATGTGTTTCAAGAAGTCGAGACGCGCGTCGAAGCGTGGCGAGTCACGCTCGGTGAAGCGTGCACCTACTGGCGCGGTGAGGGCTATGCGACCGCAGTCTTGGAACGCGCATTAGCATATCCCGTGCGTCCCGACGTTGACGGTTTACTGGGCGCTTTCGTCGCAGCCATCGATCATTTGCGCCTGATTGAAGCGCAGGCGGTCCGCATTGATCCGGCGTTGCGGGGGCACGCCGAATTTCGTAATCCTGCAGCGATGGCTGCCGCGCAGGCGGCGTTGCAACGTGCCATCGCGGCGGCACAGCCGCTTCCGTTACCGATGGCAACACTCACTCGTGCGGCGTTGGAAATCGGAACCGCCAATCAGCTGGCATTAAAGGCGTGTGACGTGGTCGTAACGGCACCCGGACACCGGTACAATCCACTGCTGCTCCATGGCGCCAGTGGTGTTGGAAAAACACATATTGCGCATGCACTGGGCAACGCGCTCCGCGCAGCATGGCCTACGAAATCTGTGGCGTGCTTGTCCGCAGCGACGTTTGCCGAAGATTTTGTCAGTGCCATGCAGGACGGGAGTGTTGAACGATGGCGCGCACGTTTTCGCGCTGCCGACGTGCTCATCTTGGATGATGTGCAGCATCTTGGCGACAAGGAGCGCACGCAAGAAGAACTGTTCCATTTGTTCAATCAACTCTTCGATCGTGGCGGACAAATCGTGCTCACGGCCGATTGCCCTCCGCGAGAACTGCATGGGTTTGCAGATCGTCTTCGTTCGCGCTTCGAGGGTGGATTGGTAGTGGCTTTGCAGCCGCCAGATCGTACGCTTCGAGAGCGACTGGTGCATCGGTGGCTTCTCGAAGCTGGTCAAGAGCCATC
The DNA here is from genome assembly GCA_025358925.1 of Gemmatimonadaceae bacterium. Classification (GTDB taxonomy): domain Bacteria; phylum Gemmatimonadota; class Gemmatimonadetes; order Gemmatimonadales; family Gemmatimonadaceae; genus Gemmatimonas. The sequence goes on from JANYHT010000044.1 coordinate 44,777, forward strand.
GCAAGCGCTTGTGACGTTCCTCGCAGATCGTGATGTCGCGAGCGCGCGTGAACTTGGCGGGCTCCTCACGCGACTGCTCGCTGCTGCTGAATTCACGCAGCGTCCGCTGACACTCGATCTCGCACAAAGTGAGCTCGGTGTGCCGCGCGTTGCGATGGCGATGCGCGGGGCGGCGACGCAGTCGCGGACGCCATCCGATCACGGGGACCGTCGTCCGGATGATTTCTTCCTGGATCGAGAGAAAGTCATTTGGGATTGGCCCGATCTGAGTGGCCGATTGATCGAGGAGCTCCGCTAATGGCGATCCGTGGCAACCTCTCCGAGGCCAATCTCACGGACGTCTTGCAGCTACTCGCGCTCGGTCAAAAGACGGGCTGCCTGAGTGTGGGACGTGAAGGCAGCTTTGGCACGATTCACTTTGATCGCGGTCGCATCGTGTATGCGGCCATTGTGAACCGTCATGACCGACTCGGCGACCGATTAGTGCGCAGCGGCGCCATTTCGGCAGACACGCTTGCACGACTTATTGCACAAGCCGCGCCACTCGATGATCGGGCGCTCGCTGCCGCGCTACTCGACCAGCAGCTCGTGGTACGCGAGCTGCTGGAGGTGCAATATCGGCAACAAGTAGAAGAAGCGGTCTATCATCTGTTTAGCTGGACGCACGGCACATTCACCTTTGAGGCGGATGCATATCCACCGGAGGATGATGCGTTGGTGTCGGTCAGTGCCGACTCGCTCTTGCTCGAAGGTGCGCGCCGTGTTGACGAGTGGACGCTCATCGCCAAGAAAATTCCCAGCCTCGATCTTATTTTTGAAGTCGATGGTGATCGCCTCGCGCAGCGCGAAGTAGCCCTGAGTGCCACGCAGGAGCGCATCTTACCGCTGCTTGGCGGAACGAATGACGTGACGGCGGTCATCGAGCGGTCAGGACTCGGCGAGTTTGACATTGGCAAGGCGATTTACGGTTTGCTCACTGCGGGATTCGCGCATCGCGTTGGACGCAGCGCGGCGCGGCGGCAACCGTCACCCGAAAGCCGTGTGGCTGAGCACCGGAATCTTGGCGTTGCATTCTATCGAACAGGTTTGTATGACGAGGCACAACGCGAATTCCGCCGCGTGCTCGAGCTCCGCGATGCCGATGTGGCCGCACGATTTCATCTCGGACTTATACACCTGCGACGCGCGGAATATGCGGACGCCGTGGAAACATTTCGACGCGCCGCTGCAGAACCAGACGCGCCGACTGCGGTGTATCACAACCTCGCCTACGCGCTCGAACGCATAGGGCGACTCGATGAGGCGGCGGACATGCTGTCCGAGGCGGTACAGCGGGGAGTGACACCTGATCCACGCACGGCGCTCTCGCACGCAACGTTGGCCTTAGCGTGCGGGGATCTCGCAACGGCGGAAGCACATCTCGCGGCAGCGCGCGCGCACTGGGGTGCACGGCAGCCGTCAGCGTCGTGGTACCATATGGCTGGACTATCCGCTGCACTGGCGGGAGACCTCATACGCGCCGTTGTGACACTCGAGGAGGGTATTGCCGTGCATCCGCACGCTGCGGTCCTGCACAATAATCTTGCCGTCACGCAGGAGCGTCTTGGTAGCTATGAGTTATCAGCACGCACGTTGGAGCATGCCTTGTTAGAAGACACCAATCTCGTGCACCTCCACAAAAATCTCGGCGACTATTTGTATCGCGCACAGCGCTACGATGAAGCGTTCGAGTCGTTTACGCGGGTCGTCAGGCTGTCGGTGAATCACGGCGCCGATGTACACCTCAAGTTGGGTAATATTCATTATCGTCGCGGCGTGATGGATCAAGCGCAACGTGCGTGGGCTCGCGCGCTGGCCATTGAACCGGGCAATCGGATCGTACGCGCCAATCTGGACGCGTTGCGGCGCGTGGAGGTGCGCGATCTCGATGACGCGCAACACGAGATGAGCGACGCAGTCCTTGTGGGCGAGGCCGCGTGATACCAATCACGGTCAAGATCGCTGACCATGCCGTCGCCACTGGAGCCGAGCAGTTGGTGACCATTGGGTTAGGGTCGTGCGTCGCCATCGCGTTGTATAACCGCGATGCGCAGGTAGGCGCACTCGCGCACGTGCTTCTGCCCAACACTACGCATGGGAACACGGCAGTTTCTGTGGGCAAGTTCGCCGCCACAGCGGTGCCCGCAATGCTCCAGCGCATGCGTGAACTTAACGCCAATGGCCGGGTCGACGCGCGACTCATTGGCGGCGCAACCATGTTCGCCCCACTATCGAGCACGGGTGCACTTTCACTTGGTACGCGCAATGTCATTGCGGCGCGTGCCGCATGTTTTGCCGAAAATATTGAGGTGGTGGCTGAAGATGTGGGCGGCGCGCATGGTCGCTCGGTGTATTTCGACGTCGCTGATGGCGCCGTGCTGGTGCGCGCGATGCTGAGAGCCGATGTCCTCCTCTGAGCGTCCGATGCAGACTGCTGCGTCTACGGATGTTCCCAAACGTGTGCTGGTTGTAGACGATAGTGCGTTCATGCGAAAGTTGGTGAGCGAAGTGGTCGCATCGAGTGGTGAATTTACCGTGATCGGCACCGCGTGCGACGGTGCGGATGGGTTGCGACAAGTCGCGTTGCTCAATCCGGATATCGTGACGCTCGATATTGACATGCCGCAGCTTGATGGTCTGGGCGCGTTGCGACGCATTATGCATGAGTATCCGCGCGCCGTCGTGATGTTGAGCGCGGGCGGGTCAGACGGTGGTGCCGTCGCCACTCTGCGCGCGCTCGAATTGGGAGCGGTGGACTTTGTGCGCAAACCATCGGGCGCCATCAGTCTTGATCTTGATGACGTTCGAGAGCAATTGTTGCAGGCCTTGCGTGCGGCGGCGTGCACCAACGTTGCGACCCTGAAGCGCCCGGAACGGGTGCTAGACGTGACGGCGCCTGCGACCGCCGCCGTACGGACGCGCGCCACAAGTTTGGTGTGTATTGCCGCATCAACGGGCGGACCAGCGGCGCTTGCGGACGTAATACCGATGTTGCCCTGCTTCGCACACACTGCTGTGCTGATCGTGCAGCACATGCCGACCGGATTCACGGCGAGTCTGGCGGCACGCCTTGATGCGGCGGCGTCACTCACAGTGAGCGAGGCAAGCGACGGCGATGAGATCTGCGCCGGGCACGCGTACATTGCGCCGGGTGGATTTCATTTGCGAGTGAACGCCCGTACGCTCACCCTTGATCGGGGACCAACGCATTGTGGTGTTCGACCGGCCGCGGATCCATTGTTTGCGTCTGCGGCGCTCGCCTTTGGTACCTCCGTCGTTGGCGTCGTGCTCACCGGCATGGGCCGCGACGGCGCTGACGGGTTACACGCGATTCGTCGTGCTGGTGGCGTAGGTGTGGTGCAAGATGCCGCGTCTGCGGTGATCAGTGGAATGCCAGAGGCCGCGCTGCGTCATGCTGGCGCAGAGCGCGTAGAACCTCTGGCACGCGTCGCCGCCGCGATCACGGATTTAGTGTACCACATTGAGGGTGGACGATGATCATGCCACGATTCCGATCCACGGCGGCATTCCTGCCGAGGTTGCGCGCGACGTCACCGACGATCGAACGCGCGACGTTCGTAATTTTTGCGCTTGGCGCGCATCGGTTTGGCGCATATGTGGAAGCCGTCGAGCGGGTGCTGCGCGTGTCGCCGTCTGCGGGCGCGAGTGCGACGGTGCTCCACGCAGGCGTTATCGTGCCCGTCATGTCACTCGCGGAATCGCTCGAGGTAACGGCACGTCGCTCAAACGCTTCGCGTCTTCTGGTCATTGTCGCTGGATCGCGCTGGGTCGCAGTGGAGGTCGACGTTGTGTATGAAGTGGTCGCGATCGATGCGGCGACGGTGCAGCCGCTTGTGTCGGACGGGTCCAGAACGTATTTGCCAACGGGCGTACGCGGTGTGTTCCGCCGAGCGGATCACGACGTGCTTGTGCTGGACGTCGCACGCATGGTCGAGACGGCATCGAAGCGCGTGCGCACCCAAACAATCCAAGAGGGTGGGGAGACATACGCGTGACGGAGCGTTTGCCGCTCGAGGCGGTGCAATCGGTGACGGACTTGGCAACCGCGCTCGAATCAGGCATCGCGCTGCAATCGTTCGCGCTCTCGGATGGCACGTTACTCGCCGCGCGCCACGCCCGGATTGCCACCGCGCTCGCAGCGCATCCGACTGCAACCGAACTTGCGCAACTCAAAGACGATATTGTTGCCCTGTTCCGCGAGGCGAGCGCCGCAGCGTCAGCGTACGCGACATTTAAGTGCAGCGTGAAATCACTCGCGGAGCAGTGGAAGCAGATAGATGGGCGACCGTCTACCATCCCTTCGGGGAGCGGCGCTAGGAACACAGGCACGTCACGCGTCGATCACTTGGGTGCATCAACGTTTGTCGAAAAAGGGTGGTCGCGGCTCTCGCTGGGCGATGCGCCGGGCGCCGAAGCAGCATTGCACCGCGCGCTCGAACTATCTCCCGGCAATAGCGAAGCAGAGTCGCTCCTCGGCTGGGCGCAAATGTTGCAAGAGCAGTACGACACTGCGCTGCTCACGTTCCACAATGTGCTCATGCGCGATCCACACAATACGCTGGCGCGTACGAATGTTGGCTACATCTGTTTGCGCAAAAAGATTTACGGCGAAGCGATTGAACACTTATCTCGCGCAATTCGCCTCGACAATGATCGCAAGGCCACGCTATACGCACATTTATATCTTGGGATGGTATATCGCGAACGTGAAATGTACGATGATGCGGAACTGTTCTTTCACAAAGCGTTGGAGCTCGGACCAAACTTGTTGCAAGCGTGGTACGAAATGGGGCGTGCGCGATGGTTCGCTGGTGACCGCAGCGGTGCAATGAACGCGTGGCGTCAAGGCGCGAACGCGAACAAGTTCAATCCATGGGGGAAGCGCTGCGCGGAGATGGTGGAGCAGGTAGATGCAGGCGCTGCGCCGCCGCGCGTCGATTAATTGTTTGCGCGGTCGCGTTTCTCGCGAGCGCTTTGCTGTCGTACCCAGCGGCGACACAAGCCCCGGCTGTACATCCACTCACTGCAGCGCCCATAGAACCACCAACGGGCGTGCGTCTCGACGCGGGCCGTTTCACCGTTGTCGCCGAACGTGGGGATGAGCGACTGGCGCAAGCGCTGTTAGCAGCGGCTCAAGTGCACGATACGTTTCCTGGATTGCCCAAACCCACCGCGCATGTGTTGATCGCGCTCGCACCGGATGCGGCGCGATTTCGGCAATGGGTGGGACCCAATGCGCCAGAATGGGGCGCGGCGATCGCAATACCCGATCAACGTCGCATTGTGATGCAAGGCGGCTTCGCCGGCAGCGATGCCGGTGACCCACTCGTGGTGCTGCGGCACGAGTTGGCGCATCTCGCGCTTCATGAAACGATGGGACGTCTGCCGCCTCGCTGGTTCGATGAAGGCTACGCGAGTGTGGCTGCCGGCGAATGGTCGCGTGAAACAGCATTTGCCACATCGGTTGGCATGGTGTGGCACGCGATGCCATCGCTTGCGTCATTGGAAGAGGGATTTCAGCATGGTGCCACGCGCGCCGAGTGGAGCTACGCACTCGCGTATCGCGTCGTCGACGACATGGCCTCGCTTGATGCACAACACGGTCTCGCCAACTTCTTTGCCTATTGGAAGGAATCAGGCGCGATGGAGCCAGCGATTCGCCGTGCATTCGGCATGACCGGTGAGCAGTTCGAAAAACATTGGCAACAGCAAACGCGCCTTCGGTACGGTGCGTTGGCCTTCGCGACGGACATTTCCGTCGTGCTAGCGTTCTTTGCGCTGCTGCTTGGCCCCCTGTACTGGATGCGGCGTCGTCGTGATCGACGTCGCCTGGAGGCGATGCGCGCCGTCGACCGAGCGCAGGATCTCGCCGCGCGAGAAAGCGTGCTAGACGCCCTGCTCGCTGTTACGATGCCGTTGCCGCCCGCCTCCGATTCCGATATCCTCCAGTCATGACTGAGATCGAAAAGAACCGTTCGCGCGCTCTGCTGTTCTGGGGAGCGGCGCTGTTGGTGTTGCTGGCGGGATATGTTGACTTAGCCCGCGGCGGTGAGACGCTTGCACCCATTTTGCTGGTTGTCGGGTATATCGTTCTGGTACCGCTCGCGATTTTAAAGGGCTGAGTCGTTCCGCTATTTGTATGAGCTGCTGCGTGGCGTGTATGTTGCGCAGCGTAGAAGTGAGGGCGAATAGCTCAGCTGGTTAGAGTGCCTGTCTTACACACAGGATGTCGGGGGTTCGAGTCCCTCTTCGCCCACTAACGTGAACGGTCCAACGCTCGCGAGCGCCTTGCGAGTCATTCGGGCCAGTGGCAGCTTGTGCAGTTGACCCCCTCGACCCGACTTGGCTCGCGCACGGCCAACGGGTTGTCTCGCTCCTCGGCAGCATTTGAGTCTTCACTCGGTGTCTGTTCGAGACCTACGGCTACTTGGTGCGGAGGTTACGACTTTGATGACACGGCATTTTCAGGCGATGGTCGGGTTGGGTCTGACGGTTTGTGGTACGATCGCAGCGTCCACAGTCGCCTCAGCGCAAGGCACGTACAATCGGGTCCCCGATCCAGGGGCGACCCGTGTCTTAGTGCCGGTGTTTAAAGGTTCCGAAAAGGGACTTGGGGTTTTAGCGGCAGATGCTGTGCGTTCGCGCATCGGGAACGAATTCCCGTTCAAGCAAGTGTACGTGCTCCCGAAAACTGAGATCAATCAATATCTCGAAGCGTCTGGATTCCCCATCGCGGAGCCGCTGCAGGCGCACGATGCTCGCGCTTTAGCCAATCTCATGCGTGCCGATGAGTATCTCACCGGAAACGTCACCAAAACGGCAACGGGATATAAGATCGATGCGTCGTTGGTGCTGGCGCGCGATAACGCGTTGGTGCAGCCGCTTGGGGTGTTTGAAGCCGCGAAACTCGATGCAGCGGCCGGACTGCTGTCGAAGGAACTGAAGGAAGCCCGCAAACAGCTCGACACCGAAAAGAAGTGCGTCAATAGTGTCCGTGACGGAAAGTTGGATGCCGCAGCGGCGTTTGCAAAAGAAGGCATCGTCGCGTATCCGAAGGCGACACTCTCTCGGGTGTGCTTGGCCAACGTGATGAATGCACAGAAAGCACCACCCGATAGCATGCTTCGCATTTCGCGCGAAATCGTGGCGCTCGATCCGCGCAATCGATTCGGCCTGCAGTTTCTTGCAAACGCTTATCGTGCCGTCAATCAGCCCGATTCCGCCGTTCGTGCGATGACTACGTTGCTGTCAACGGATCCAGCCAACCCGCGACTGCAGAAAGACGTGGTTGAGGCTATTGCGCAGCTCGCAAATCCAAAAGTGGCGCGCCCGGTCATCGATACCGCCGTTGCATTGAATCCTGGTGATCCAGATCTGCTCCGTCTGCGCTGGCTCATCTTGCTGGCGACGAAAGACTACAAAGAAGCGTATATACAGGGCGAAGAACTGGTGAAGCTCGACACGTCCTTCGCGGACACGACGTACTTCATTCGTACGTCAATCGTGTACGCATCCGACAGTCAGTATCAGAAGTCAGCCGAGTTCGCGGCGAAAGGACTGGCGAAGTTTCCTGGGCAGCCCAGCCTGACGTACCAACAGATCGTTTCACTCCGGTCCGCTGGACAAAATCAGCAGGCGTTGGATGCGTTAACGAAAGCGCTTGAGGCAAAGATTCCGGTTGAGAACGGCTCCTACATCCGCCTCACGTTGTTGAAAGACCTGAATCGCAATGAAGAGGTGCTTCCCGCAGCGCGAGCCATCATCGCGGCCGGGGACACAACGAATTCAGTGCGTCAGATGATCGTCGGCATTGGACAAGCGCAGAGTAACGCCGCGGGAAAGAGCGCGAATCCGGACGACTTCCAAACTGCAATCAACACGCTGATGTACGCGGATTCGGTTTCGAAGGGACAAACCAAAGCGCAGGCACAGTTCCTCCTAGGATCAACGTATGTGCGCTACAGTCAGGTGAAGTTGCAGCTTGGTCAAGCGCAAAAGTCGTGCACGTTGTTAAAGGAAGCGAAGAATCTGCTCGCTGACGCACAGATTCAGTTGCCGAAAGGTGGTTCGTTTGCGGTGGACCAGATGCGGACGCTCATGGGTGCTGCAATGCAGCTAGACACCGGCGCCGACCAGCTCCTTAAACAATTCTCTTGTAAGTAGCACCGGCGAGCGCGTTCCTTGCGCTCCAATCGCGAGCCCGCCGTCGCCTGCGACGGCGGGCTCGCGTGCGTTTCCGACATCATCATTCACTGTTCGCTCACGCTACACGTACCGCCTCACATCTGTTCACGGAAATGGGTAATACACATTTTGCTTCCACATCCCCTCGCTTGACGCTGCTCCGTGCGTCGCACTAACATGTCGCGCTCCAACCCAAGCGCGTGAGCCCGGTCCGTACAATCCCATCCGCGCGAGTAAGCGCCTACCACGTCCCCGTACTGCTAGCCGAAATCGAGTCGCTTTTGACAGGCGCGACGACCATTCTCGACTGCACACTCGGCGGCGGCGGACATACTGCCGCGCTGCTTGAGCGCGGCATGCGTGTCACCGGTATTGATCGTGATCCACGCGCGCTCGCATCAGCGCGAGAGCGCTTGGCCGACTTCGAGCGCGCTGGCCAGTTCCGCGCATTGCTTGGCAATTACGCGGCGTTGAGCGACGCGGGCCTCGCGTATGCCGAACACTTCGGCGGCATCTTGCTCGATCTGGGCGTGTCATCGCATCAGTTTGACGATCTCTCGCGAGGCTTCACGTTTCGCGAGGGAGCGCCGCTCGACATGCGCATGGGTGACGATTCTGAGTTTGATGCGGCGGAGCTGCTCAACACGATCGACGAAGTCGACCTTTCTGCGTTGTTACGCGCGTACGCTGATGAACCCCGCGCAGCACGCCTCGCGCGCGAAATTGTACGTCGGCGGTCGCGGCGACCGTTCGCCACGGCGGATGATTTGGTCGATGCCATTCGCGCCGTGCTCGGGCCTCGCAGCGGTGCGCCAGATTTTGCGCGCGTTTTTCAGGCAGTGCGTATCGCGGTGAACGACGAACTGGCCGGGCTCGAACGTGCGCTCCCACTATTACGTGATCGGCTGGAGCCGAACGGCGTGCTCGCCATCATCAGCTATCACTCCGGCGAAGATCGTCTTGTGAAAAACGCATTTCGTGATTGGAGCGCGAGTTGTATTTGTCCACCAAAGCTGATGATGTGCGCCTGTCGTGGCGTGGCGTTGGGCGAGACGCTGACCAAGCGTCCCGTGAGCGCCGGTGATGTAGAAACCGAGGGTAATCCGCGTGCGCGAAGCGCGCGCCTCCGTGCGTGGAAGCGCGCCGTCTAATGGCAACAGCAAAACGTGCCACACGCTCGGCCGCCGACTCGCGAACACGCGTAGCGCTCGGACTGCTCGTCTTCGTCGTCGTCGCGAGCATTGTGGTGTGGCGACGCGCGCTTGGCGCCTCAACCGAACGACAAATAGGTGTGCTGGAAACGGAGCGACGTTCGCTGGCCTCCGCACGCGCGCTGCTCGAGAATGAATTACGGGAGGCCACCAGTCGTCGCCGTATTGTGGCAGAAGCGGAGCGGCGTTTGGGGATGCATGTTGCAACAGACGCGCAAACGCGAAATCTGGCAGATACGGTCGTGACGCAATGATTCTGGACTCGGGAGCTCCGACGCAGGTGCAGCGTGGCATGGAGCCACAAGACGTCGGACCGCTCGTGAGCCGCATGCGTGCTCGATTGGTGCATTACTCATTGGTGGCGGTCGCACTGACCATTCTTGCGCGATCGGTACAGCTCCAGCTAGTCGAAGGTGCACAATGGGGGCTGGTCGCCGAGAAGCAACAAATACGCGAACTCACGACGATGCCGCTGCGAGGACGCATTCTCGACGCGACAGGTCGCGTGCTGGTCGAGACGCGAGAGCTGACGCGCGTGACCATCACGCCGTACCAACTTCGGACAACAAAGAAGTTGGGTGACTCTCGCGCGCGCGTTCGCGATGGTATGCGGGCGTTAGATGTGCCCGCGGCATTGATTCGACGTGCGATGGACACCACGCAGAAGTGGGTCGAGTTGCCGGGTCTTTATGCACCGAGTGCGGTGGAACGCTTCGCGGGCATTCCCGGCGTCAAGCGCGAATTGGTGTATCGTCGTATGCAATCGGCCGCGATGGGTATTCAGCGCGTGATCGGAACAGTCGACAATGCGGACCTGCCACAGGGTGGAATTGAACAAGCGACAGATTCACTGTTGCGCGGTGTGAAAGGGCGTGATGCGCTGATGCTCGATGGACGCGGCAATCGTGTGATCACGCCAACGCTATCGGGTGTGAGCGCGCAACCTGGTCACGCGGTGACGCTCACACTCAATCAATCGCTGCAAGAAATCGCAGAGAATGAATTGGCGAAGGCGATGACGCGCACGGGCGCGACTGGCGGCGATGTTGTGATGCTCGATCCGCGTGACGGGTCCGTGCTTGCGCTCGCAGGGGCGCGTGACGGTGAGCCATCGCCGACGAGTACTGCGCTCACACAGGCGTATGAACCCGGCTCGGTCATGAAGCCGTTTATCGTAGCGCGCTTGTTGGACGCACACCGTGCAACGCCAGACGAAATGGTGAATACGGAGAATGGCGTGTTCACGTTGGCCAAACGCACGATCAGGGATGAACACATCGCCTCGCAACTTCCCGTCCGTGATGTCATTCGCTTTTCCAGCAACATTGGCATCGTCAAACTAGCGCAGCGGTTTACAACGCGAGAAGAGTTTGAACTGCTACGGGACTTTGGTTTTGGCGCATATTCCGGTGTGCCGTATTCTGCCGAGTCGCGCGGTCGTTTGCGTCTGCCAAAGGATTGGGAAGCGCAATCCTCCGCATCTATTGCGATGGGTTACGAAATGCTCGCCACGCCGTTGCAGATTGCGGTGGCGTATGCCGCCATTGCCAATGGTGGTGAACTGTTACAGCCACACCTCATCAGGAACATCGTTGACGCCAATGGCGTCGTGACGTATGCGCAGGATCGACGCGTAATACGTCGCGTCATGTCGCCGCAAACCGCGCTCACGATGCGTACGATGCTTGAGTCGGTCGTGGATAGTGGCACATCAAAAGAGGCGGAACTCGCCACATTTGACGTTGGAGGCAAGAGCGGCACCGCGCGCCGAAGTGAGCGTGGTCGTTATCTCGTCGGCGCCTACAACGCCACCTTCGCCGGCATGTTTCCGGCGCGCGCTCCACAGTTTGTGCTGGTAGCGCGCTTGATTGATCCGATTGGCAAGATCTATGGTGGTGTAGTTGCAGGTGCACTTGTCAACGGAATTTTACAGGCCGCCCTCGCCACGCGTGATGTGTCGCTGGATCGTGACGCGCTCTCGCGTCAAGCAAAGCCGCTACCGCTGCCCAAGCCAAAGTCCGAACACGCGCTCGAATTAGCCGCCCGTGACTCCGCGCGTTTCGATTCGCTGCGCGCACCGGTGCCACCTGCGGCCGTTCTATTATCGGCTCCGGCCAGCGTGGTGGTCGAACTACCGCTCCGCACCTTCGTAGCGCGGGGTAGTGTCGACAGTGGACGGTCCGACCGCATGCAGGTGATGCCATCGGTGTACGGACTCGATCTGCGGCAAGCTGTTCGCACATTGCACGCGTTAGGGCTGCATGTAAAAATCATGAACGGCAAGCTTGGACAAACGCGTCCCGCCGCTGGTGCGCTCGTTCGCGCGGGAGCAACCGTCGTGCTCGAGTCGGCGCGATGAGCTCGCGCGCCATACCCGTTGCGCAAGTAATAGAGGCACTGGGCGAATCTGGGTTGTTGGTGTCCGTGGATGCGAATCTGCCAGCTACGATTGTTGATATCGTAGATGACAGCAGACGCGCGTCACTCGATGCGGGGTTTGTAGCGGTGCGTGGCCACGCGCAAGACGGGCACGATTGGATCGATGCTGCGCGCGTTGCTGGAGCAAGTATGGCGATCGTCGAAGATGAAACGCGTTCGACATTGCCCTGCGTTGTGGTACGTGATGGACGGCGCGCGGCAGCCGTTGCCGCAGCTGCCTTTCATGATTGGCCCGCGCGTGAGCTATCGATTATTGGCGTCACTGGAACAAACGGCAAGACCACAACGGTCGGACTCATACGCCATCTGCTCGACACGCCGGAACAACCTGCTGCATCCATTGGCACGCTCGGCGTCTTGATCGGCAGCGCCGGAATACCGATAGACGGTGGCGATGGACTTACGACACCCGGCCCCGTTGAACTGCAGCGATTGTTGCGTCTGCTGGTCGATCAGGGTGTGCGCACAATCGCTATGGAAGTATCCTCGCACTCGCTCGATCAGCGCAGGGTCGATGGCATCGCGTTCGCCGCTGCCGTGTTTACCAATCTCACGCGAGATCATCTCGACTATCACGGCACGATGGAATTGTATCGTGCTGCAAAGTTGCGGTTGGTAGGATTGCTGGCGCGTGACGGCACGGCACTTTTTAATGCAGACGATGCGGCGTGGCGCGGTATCGTGAACGCGCCGCGGCAATGGACGTTCGGTGTCGACTCATTCGCCGATGTCTCGGCGCGCGATGTGACATATACGCAAAATGGGAGCCAGTTTTTGCTTGTGACCCCCAAAGGTGCTGCGGTCGTCTCATTGCCCCTTATTGGTGATTTCAACGTCGCTAATGCACTCGCGGCCACGTCGGCAGCGCTGGCGTTGGGCATGTCGCTCGCACATGTCGTATCGAAACTCGAGACCGCACCGCAAGTCCCTGGTCGACTGGAGCGACTGCGTAGCTCACCCACCGTGTTGCGAGACTACGCGCACACCCCAGATGCGCTTGATCGCGCCCTTCGTGCAGTGCGACCCTTCGCCGCAAACGCGGGTCAACTGATTGTCGTCTTTGGTTGTGGCGGCGATCGTGATCGTGGCAAACGCCCCGAGATGGGACGTATCGCCGAGATGTTGGCCGACGTGGCCATTGTCACCAGCGATAATCCACGCACCGAGAACCCTGATCGTATTCTCGATGATATTGAAGCCGGCATGTCGCGTCGCGATCATGCGCGCATCGAGGATCGACGCGAGGCGATTGCACATGCACTGTCCATCGCGATGCCGAGTGATGTGATACTGCTCGCGGGCAAGGGGCATGAGACGTATCAAATCCGCGGGACGACGTCATTTCCGTTTGATGAACGCGAAATTGTCGCTGCGCTCTTCCTCGATGCGCCAACGGCCGATGTGCAAGGAAGTCCGTGACCTCCACCACTCCTGCGGGGATTGCGTTCAACGCGGCGCTGCCGGTACTCCCCGACACGCCGCACGCGTACTGGACACTCGAACGCGTCGCACGCGCGCTCGGCACCGGGCCTCGTTCAACGGTCGCGGTGGGCGGTATCTCTACTGATACCCGCGCGATCAAACGCGGCGACGTGTTTGTCGCACTCAGCGGTGAGTGCTACAACGCGCACGATTTTCTCACGGTTGCTCGAGATGCCGGTGCCGCGGCGTGCGTGATCTCCGACGCGTCAGCCGCCGTTGGACTCGGGCTGCCAGTTTATATCGTGCCGGACACGCGGATCGCGTTGGGCCAACTCGCCACGGCGTGGAGACGGGCGTGGGGACGCAGTGTTATTGCGGTCGCCGGGTCGAACGGCAAAACGAGCACAAAAGAGTTGCTGAAGGCGGCGCTTGGTCAGACATTGGCGGTGCATGCAACGGTCGGTAATCTCAACAACGAAATCGGTGTGCCGCTGTCGTTGTTGGCTATACCGTCTGACGCAGAAATTGCGGTCATTGAATTGGGCACGAATAGTCCGGGCGAAATTGCGCGCTTACGCGCGATGACTGAGCCGGATGTGGCGGTGCTCACGTCGATCGGCGAAGAGCATCTTGAAGGCTTGACCGATCTGGCGGGAGTGCTGCGTGAAGAGGCCGACGTATTTGACGGCGTCACGCTGGCCATTGTACCGGCAGCGCATCCGGAGGTTGCAAAGGCCGCGCTAGGTCGCGCCCGCGCCATTGTGAGCGCAGGACTGGTAGACGCTGACGTGATGCCAAGTGCGTGGGGGCTCGATGCAGAAGGTCGACCATGGTTGGACGTCGAAGGTGTGCGCATCACGCTGCCGTTGCGTGGTGCGCATCAGGCAGCAAACGCGATGCTCGCGCTCGCCACGGCGCGTGCGTGTGGAGTCTCCATTGCTGACGCAGCGGCGGGCATGGCAACGATGCCGGTGCCGAGTATGCGCGGTGTGTGGACGTCGCTTGGCGATGCCGTGCTGATTCACGATGCGTACAATGCCAACCCCGCCTCCATGCGCGCGGCGTTGCAACTGTTGGATAGTGTTGGCGAGGGGAAGCAACGTGTGGCTATTCTCGGCAGCATGCGCGAGCTCGGCGCGCAGTCAGGAGCACAACATGTGGAGATCGCACATGCCGCGTTAAAGTCCTCAGCGGATGTCATCGTAGCCGTAGGCGATTTTGTCGCTGCCTTTGCACAGGTGGTGCCGAATGATCCGCGAGTCATTGCGGTGGACGCGCTCGAGGACGTGTGGCCGCTGCTGGAGCCACGCCTCGCACGGCATGCCGTCGTGCTCCTGAAAGCCTCGCGAGGTATGCAGTTCGAACGTCTCGTTCCTATCCTTACACAGTGGGCGAACCGCTAAGTGCTTTACACTCTGTTGCAGCCGTTCGCACGCGACCTCCGCATACTCAACCTCCTGAATTACATCACGTTTCGATCGGCGGCGGCGTTTGTGACGGCGCTTGTTGTTTCGTTTGTAATGGGGCCAATCATTATTCGACGCTTGCGCGAACTCTCGGTGAATCAAGTCGTGCGCGCTGGCACACCAGACACGCATGCAGGGAAAGGATCGACGCCAACAATGGGCGGGTTGATCGTGCTCGCGGCGTCGGTGCTGCCGGTGCTGTTGTGGGCTCGACTTTCCAATCACTACGTGCAACTGGCGGTGGGCGTCATGGTGTGGATGGGTGCCATTGGGTTTCTCGACGACTACCTGAAGCTCAAGCAGAAACGCGAAGGGAAAAAAAATGAAGGGTTAGTTGAGCGCTACAAGTTGCTTGGGCAGATCACATGCGGCATTGCACTCGGGCTCATTTTGTGGCTCGCGCCGTTGTCCACGTTACCGGGCGCATCGACGACACTGCCGTTTTTCAAATACATTCTGCTGGTACCGTTTGCGAGTTGGCTCGCGTTTCTCTACGTGCCGTGGGTCACGTTTGTTCTCACGGGTGTTAGTAACGCGGTGAATTTGACGGACGGTCTCGATGGTCTCGCTGCTGGTCTGGTGGCCATTGCTGTACTCACCCTCGGACTGTTCGCCTACATCTTCGGACGTGTTGATACCAGTACCGCACTCCTCGTATTCTATTTGCGTGGTGCAGGTGAACTGACGGTATTCTGCGCCGCCGTGTTTGGTGCGTGCATCGGATTCTTGTGGTACAACGCGCCGCCGGCACAGGTGTTCATGGGTGATACCGGCGCGCTCGCACTTGGCGGAGCGCTCGGCGCAGTGGCGATTCTGCTCAAGAGCGAACTGTTGATCGCGATTATTGGATTTGTGTTTCTTGCCGAAACGGTATCCGTCATTCTGCAGCGAATGGTCTTCAAATATCGCAAACGCAAATACGGCCTGGTCTACGCGCAGGAGCACCGTGTGTTCAAACGCGCGCCGCTCCATCACCATTTCGAAATGTTAGGCTGGCCAGAGTCGCAGGTTGTCGTGCGGTTTTGGATTGTCGGCGTGTTGTGCGCGATCTTGGCGCTGAGCACGCTCAAGCTGCGCTAGACATGACGATGATTGAGGGGTCGGCGTCTTCGCGGCTTGCATCCACCGTTGCGCGAATATTGGCGCAACGTGAGGGTGAGTTTGCGGTCATTGGTTTGGGTCGCAGTGGCGTCGCCGTGTCCAAGCTGTTGCACGTAGCGGGCGTTGCCGTATACGCATCCGACGCAACAAACAGTGCGTCTATTGAGAGCGCGGCGCTGGTGCTGCAGGCTGATGGCGTGGTGACCGACAGCGGGACGCACAATCTTGATCGTATTAGCCGTGCCTCGGTTGTGGTTGTAAGTCCCGGCGTCCCACCGTCTGCGGCGCCCTTGCGTGTTGCGCGTGAAGCCGGCATTCCCATTGTGAGCGAAGTCGAGATCGCGCTGCGATTGCAACCCGCGCTGCGTTACATCGCCACGACGGGTACGAACGGTAAGACGACCACCACCGCGTTAATCGGACATCTGTTGCGTTCGCTCGGGTATGACGCGATGGACGTCGGCAACATAGGCACGCCCGTTTCAGAAGTCGGGTTGCTGCGCGTACCTCCAGTGTGGGCATCTCTGGAGATGTCGTCGTTTCAACTGCATGACACACCGGGCCTGCTGCCGGATGTCGGTGTGCTCACCACGCTCAGCCCGGATCATTTGGATCGCTATCCAAACGTCGAGGCGTATTATGCGGACAAACGTTTGTTGTTCGCCAACGCCTCGGTGGCATCGCAGTGGGTGTCAACGGCAGACAATGCTGATGTCGACTCGATGATTGCGGGCGTGGTGGGTCATCACGCTCGTTTCTCCACACTTCGCACCGATGTGGATGCGTACTTCGATCACGACTCAGGAATGCTGCACGTTCTCGGTGCTCCGCTTGTTGCGCGCGAACGGCTATTGCTCACCGGCGATCACAACGTAGCGAACGCCCTCGCCGCACTCTTGGCTGTTATGCTCGCCGATCGTGTGCATCGGTCGCCGGCGGCGCGCATGCAGCTTGCTGACGCGATCGCGACGTTTCGGGCATTGCCCAATCGCTTGGAACCCGTCGCTGATCGACTTGGCGTATTGTGGCTCAACGATTCAAAGGCCACGAATATCGCGTCAACGCAGGTCGCGCTGGCCGGCATGCAGCGACCAACGATTGTACTGTTAGGCGGACGTCACAAAGGTGCACCATATACAGCGCTTTTGCCGGAGCTCGCGCGTACGGCGAAAGCGGTGCTCGCGTTTGGCGAAGCGGGCCCGCTCATCGTGCAGGATCTTGCGTCTGCGCTTAGCGGACGTGTGTCCGTTGAGCTGTTGACCGATGCGACGCTGGCGGATGTCGTGGCGCGTGCTCGAGTGCTCGCGGTCGCTGGCGACGTGGTACTGCTGTCACCAGCGTGTTCGAGCTACGACATGTTCCGCGATTACGAGGATCGTGGTCGACAGTTCGCCAGCCTTGCGCGACACGACACATGACGCGCATCCGTTGGCGCATGGGTGTGGAAGCACGCGCGTTGGTGTTCGTCACATCGGTGCTCTGCGCATTTGGTCTTGCGGTGTTGTACAGCGCCAGTGCGTTTGTGGCCATTGGGCGCGGCGTGCCAGGCTCGTTCTATTTTCTGAAACAGCTGAGTGGCGTTGCGGTTGGCGCGATTGGCTTTGCGATCGCCGCAAAGATGGATGCCGAACTGTGGAAGAAGTTGGCTTGGCCAATCATGATTGTAAGTTTGCTGCTCATGCTGATTACCGTGCTTCCATTCACCGAAGGACTCGTGCCCCGCAAGGACGGATCGCGTCGCTTTCTGTTGGGTGGGTCCATGCAACCGTCAGAATTTGCGAAGTTTGCGGTCTTGGTGTGGACGCCAATGTTGCTGGTGAAAAAAGGAGACGCCGTGCGACGACTCGGCAAAGGACTCCTCCCGTTCATCTTGGTTATCGGCGCACTGAGTGTCATGGCATTGAAGGAGCCGGATCTGTCGGTCGCGATGACATTTTGCTTGCTGATGGCCGTGCTGCTATTTGTCGGCGGGGCGCGCGTTGCACATTTCATTTTTATCGGTGCGCTCGCGCTGCCGCTGTTGGCGCAACAAATACAAAGCAGACCATATGCGAGCGCGCGGGTGCTCAGTTTTTGGAATCGTGAACAGTCTGATACGTCAAAGGCGAAGACGAACGGCATTGGCGACCAGCAAAAGCAGTCGCTCATTGCGGCCGGCTCTGGCGGAATTTATGGCGTTGGGTTTGGACGGGGCAACCAACAGCGCGGGTGGTTGCCGCTCGCGTATAACGATTTCATTGCGTCGGTGATCGGCGAAGAGTTCGGCTTTCTTGGGATTACCGGTCTCACGGCGGCGTTTGCCATTTACGCATGGCTTGGTTTTCGCATTGCGAAGCACGCGCGATCGCCATTTACGTCGCTGCTGGCGGTTGGGCTGACGTTCACTACCGTCCTCACGGCGTTCATTCACGTTGGTGTCGCGATTGGATTGCTACCGAACACCGGACTCACGTTGCCCTTCGTATCGTATGGTCGATCCAACTTAGTGTTGACGTTGGTCATGACGGGCATTCTCGTCAATGTGGGCAGTGAACGCGAGCGCGTGTACGGCGAACACGCGACCGATCCGCTTATGGCGCGAACCGCATGATCGGCGGCCAGATATCGACGCGACGGATGCATGTCTTCTTTGCGGGCGGCGGTACGGGCGGTCACTTGTATCCCGGACTCGCGATTGCTCGTGCGTTGGTCCAACGTGCGCCCGAGATCGAGCCGTACTTTATCGGCGCACGTCGCGGGATTGAGCGCGAGATTCTACCTACGACGGGCTTCCCGTACCAGCTCTTGTCGTTGCATCCGTTGTATCGGCGGACGCCATGGAGTAATTGGCGCACGCTGTTTGGGGCAATAAGTGCATGGCGAGCGCTCACGCGTGTAGCGGTGGCAGCGCCACCGTTGGCCGTTATTGGTACCGGTGGGTACGCTGCGGGTGTTGCACTCGCTTGGGCGCGCGCGCGCGGCGTCCCCACGGCGTTGCATGAGCCCGATAGTCATCCCGGGCTCACCACGCGCGCATTCGCCGGTGGCGCACGCGACATCTATCTTGGTTTTCCTGAAGCTGCGTCACTCCTGCGCACCGGACCGCAGACGCGCGTGCTGCCGTTCGGGTGCCCGATTGAGCCGCCGCCTATCGTACGACGTTCTCGTGCCGACGCGCGACGTGCATGGGGTTTTGCGGATGACCTCTTCGTGCTCTTGGTATTTGGTGGAAGTCAAGGCGCGCGCGCGTTGAATGAGGCGATCGCCGCATGGTGTCGTCACGGATTGCCGAGTAACGTGGCGCTTGTCTGGGCGACTGGCCGAGCGCAGGTTGCTGCTTATACGCAGTATGAAAGCGCGCGCGTTCGTGTGCGACCGTATCTCGCGCCGATCGCTGACGGGTATGCCGTTGCAGATCTTGCCGTTGCACGCGCGGGCGCCATGAGTATTGCGGAGTTGTGCGCGTGGGGCATTCCGTCGGTGCTTGTGCCGTTACCCACCGCAGCGCAAGATCATCAATCGCATAACGCGCGCACGCTCGCGGCGAGCGGTGCCGCCATCCACCTTCCGCAAGCGCAGCTTTCCGTCAGCAGGCTCGAAGCGACGGTGCGTGAGTTGATCGCGCAGCCGCATGCCTTGCATGCGATGCACGTCGCGGCGTTGCGTCGCGCGCGACCGCAGGCCGCCGACGATATTGCACGGGCGATTCTCGAACTGCTGCAATCGCCGCGCGCGTCCTGAGCGACCAGCCTCACTTTCGGAAACCAATGACGCTCGTTGATCCACTCGACTCTCGACCCGTGCATTTCATTGGCATCGCGGGCGCCGGCATGAGCGCGCTCGCGGAATTGCTGGCGCGTCGCGGCGTGCACATCACTGGCACAGATGCGAATCCGATGAGTGCCCCCGATCTTGCGGCGTATGGCATCCTTGTGTCACCACCTGATATCTCGCCAATGAAAGGGGCGCGTGCTGTGGTGTATTCATCGGCGATACCTGCCGCGCATCCCGAAATGGTTGCCGCGCGTGCCCTCGGGCTTCCGCTTGTGCGTCGCGCCGAAGCGCTCGCGGAAGCGGTGCAGGGCGGGACTTTGGTTGGCATTAGTGGCACGCATGGAAAGACCACCACTACGGTGATGTGTACCGAAGCACTTGCCGCAGCCGGACGTAATCCAACCGGCGTCGTAGGTGGACGCGTGGGACAATGGGGCGGCAATTTACGACTTGGTGGTGAAGTATTCGTTGTGGAGTCGGACGAGTACGATCGCTCGTTTCTTGCGCTCACACCTGATGTGGCGGTCGTGCTCAACGTCGAAGCCGATCATCTCGATATTTATCGCGACTTGGACGATATCTCGCGCGCGTTCGAGCAGTTTGTCGCGCCTGCACGCGTCATTGTGCGTTGCGCCGATGATAGCGGCGCAATGGCGTTAGACATCGCCGGTGATCGCGAAATGATTGCGTATTCGGCAACGTCACCCGACGATGCGAACTCGACGCATGCCGCGCAGGCGAGACTTGTCGCGCGGGATATTGAGCTCACGGTGACCGGCGCGCGCTTTATCGTCGTGTTCGATCAAGCGGCGCTTGGCGTTGTCACGCTGCGTGTGCCCGGCATTCACAATGTGCGCAACGCACTCGCGGCGATTGGCGCTGGTCTCGCCCTTGGGTGCACAGTCCCGGAGATGGTATCTGGCCTCGCGTCGTTTGGTGGAGTTGAGCGTCGCTTTCAACGTTTGGGTTCGGCCCGTGGCATTGATGTCGTCGATGACTATGCCCACCATCCAACAGAAGTGAGCGCCACCATCGCGGCTGCGCGACACATGTTCCCGGGACGACGACTCGTCGTGCTGTTTCAACCGCACTTGTACTCGCGCACACGTGACCTGGACATCGATTTCGCGTCGGCGCTGAGTGCGGCGGATGCATTGTTGCTCTGCGATATTTACGGTGCTCGCGAAATGCCTGTGCCGAGCATCACGGCCGATCTCATTGGCGCGCGCGTGCGTGCGGGCGTGCTCCAGTGGCGTGGCGCACGAGATGACGCGTGTCGCGCGCTTTTTGATGTCGCGCGTGATGGCGACGTGGTGATCACCATGGGCGCTGGCGACGTGACGCGCACCGGTCCCGAACTCTTGAGCGCGTTGCGCGCCAACAGCGCGTGACGACGGAAACGCCGAGGCGCCCAGGATGGCGACGCATCGTGCGGGCGACGGTGCTCGCGGGTGGCAGTGTGGCCGCGGTCGGAAGTCCGTGGTGGGGGCCGCGTGTCCTCGCGCAACTTGACTACTTTCACGTGCGTCGCGTGGAGATCACCGGTGTGCGCTATGCGAAGGCCACGGAATTGGTTCGCGCGCTTGGTGTTGACACGACGCAATCGGTCTGGCAAGCCATGATCCCACTCGCGACTCGCGTCGCACGGCATCCCTTGGTCGCCAGCGCTGCGGTCGAGCGCAGACTACCGGGAACGCTCATCGTCCATGTGGTGGAGCGTGTACCGGTCGCGCTCGTTGTCAGTGCCGGCATGCTGCGCCCCACCGATCTCACCGGCCAAGTGCTGCCGATTGATCCGGCACGCATTGCGGTGGATGCACCGGTGGCCGCGACAGCCGACACAATGCTCTTGCGACTGCTCGACGAACTACGCGTGGAGGCGCCGACGCTCTACGCGCGCGTCACCGAAGCACGCCGGGACGCCACCGGTCAAGTGCGACTGCAACTAGGGTTCACCACAGTTCGCGCGAATTCTGAGGTGACCGTAGCGCGCGTTCGCGACATATTACCTGTGGAAGCAGATCTCGCGCGGAATCATCTGCGCGCCGTTGAGTTAGATCTTCGCTTCCGCGACCAAGTGATCGCCAGACAGCCATGACTTCCGACCCAATTGTTGCCGCGCTCGACATCGGAACCGCGCATACCACAGCCCTCGTTGCTGCGGTGCACGGTGATTTGCCGCGCGCGCCAGTGCTGCGTATCCTCGGTGTTGGTCGAACGCGGACGATGGGCTTACGACGGGGCGTCGTCTCGGATATTGAGGAGGCGACAACATCCATTCGAAAAGCCGTTGAAGAGGCGAGTCGTAACGCGGGGGTCGTGCCCGAATCGCTCTACGTGGGCATCGCTGGTGAGCATGTGCGCGCAATGTGCTCCACCGGTGTGGTGGCAATCAGTGGCGATGAAATCACGCGCGCTGATGTTGAGCGCGTGAACGAGGTCGCGCGCGCGATGGCGATTCCGCAAGATCGCGAACTGCTGCACGCTATTCCGCAGGAGTATCGCGTCGATAAGGCCGAGGGCATCCGCGATCCTGTGGGGATGATCGGAACGCGCCTCGAAACGGAGATGTATCTCGTCACGATCGGGAGCTCGCCCGCGATGAACTTGCGCAAGAGCATCGAACGCGCAGGTTACAAGGTGCGCGAACTCGTGCTTGAGCCGATTGCCAGTGCGCTAGCCGTGCTCACCGAAGAGGAGAAGGAACTTGGTGTGGCGCTCATTGAGTTGGGCGCCGGCACCACCGATGTTGCCGTCTTCCACGAAGGTAAAATTCGACATCTTGGTACCGTGCCATACGGTGGACACGCGGTGACCGGTGATCTCGTGCAGGGGCTGGGCGTCACGCAGAATGACGCTGAACAATTGAAGGAAGCGTATGGGTGCGCGTATGAACCGTTGGTCGCGGCTGATCAACTCATTGCGCTCCCGGCTACCGCGTCGCACGCAGAGCGGCATCTCTCACGCGAGCTCATGACGCATATCATCCATCAACGCATGGATGAAATTTTTGATCGTGTGCAACGTGAAATTCAAACCGCCGGTTTTTCTGGCCGACTGAACGCGGGCATTGTGCTCACGGGCGGTGGGGCGGCTTTGGAAGGTATAGCCGATCTTGCAGCGGATGTCTTTGGCGTGGGCGTTCGCGTGGGCGTGCCGGGCGAGAAGCTCGGCGGTTTGGTCGAAGTCGTGTCCGAACCGCGCTTTTCCACGGCCGCGGGACTCGCGCTGTATGGTGCGCATCGCATGGCGCTTGGCGGTATCACGTCGCGACGGTCGTCGATGTCGGGGGTTGGCGTCGACAGGCTCGCGTCACGGGTAAAAACCTGGCTGCAGGATTTTTTCTAAGTAGCTGGGTTTGATTGCAGGACGCGAAGGCACGTGCCACGATAGCTGATGGGCGAGCCTCTTTTTGCTCGACCCGTTCATCGTGACCCGGTCAGGAGATGTCTATGTATCGTCGCCTGCTTTATGCAGCATCGCTCGGCGCGTTGGTCGGCGTCATGCCAGCACGTGGTAGTGCGCAATCTGGTAGTGCCGCTGTGCCCACCACATTCAGCATCTACTTGGCTGGCGGAAATGTGTACACTGTCGCACCGGCAAACGGTGGCGGACTATCACCGTTCTTGGTCACGCTCTTGGCCGGTACGGGTCGGGTGTTGCGAGTGAATGCGACGGGTACGGGAAGTTTCTGCCCCGACGCAACCTGCGCCACGACGTCACCTGATGGACCTGCGGCGACACTCCCCACCACCAACCTGAATGCGTCCGGCAAAATCTCCGGTATCATTGCAGGTAATTCCGGATTTCTCGCGGGCGTGTTTCTAGGGCCGACGCTGCCGAGTGTTGCTCCGGCCACGCTGACATTTGGTTCGTTGGATTTCCTGACACTATCACCGGTGCTCGGTCAACAGTTTTTTATCGGTGATGGATTTACGTCTACGGCGGTGCGGCAGCAATTTTTCATTCCCGACAACGCAACGGCATTGTACTTGGGCATCGCCGATGGCGGCGCGTTTTTCGGAAACCCGGATTTCTACGGCGATAATGCCGGCATGTACACGGCGCGTTACGATGTCACGTCCACGGTGCCCGAACCGGCTACGCTGCTGCTGCTCACCGCTGGACTTCTTGGTGTGGCAATGACTGCTCGTCGTCGCCGTTTGACCTAGCACTCGAGGTAATTTCGGCACACTTATTCCAGCGGCCACCGCAACTACAGGTGGCCGTTTGCGATTGGCGGTCGGCCCTTTGCGGTTGTCCGTTTGCTGTTTGTCGTTTGCTGTTCCCTAATCCCTACTCCCTAATCCCTATCCTGCATCACATTGCATTCACATCAATAGAAATGTGGACAACTCGTCGCGCGCGTGCGCTGTGTGAGATTAAGCCAACTCCATAACAAATCGCGGGTTGCATTCACCGATCGAACGTGTATTCTAGGCTGTAAGACTCCACGCAATCCACACACGCGTTTGCACGCGGACCATCGCCGCCGGTGGTGCTCGCGTCTGAATCAAGCGAATTGCTCACGGCGTCTCCGTGTCGATTCGTCTTCCACCCTGCGCCCGTCTAAGCCCCGTATGGAGCTACCCCGGATGACCTTCGAGTTCGAAGAGAGCGCCTCGCAGAACGCCCGCATGAAGGTCGTGGGCGTTGGCGGCGGCGGCGGTAACGCCGTCAATCGCATGATTGAAGAACACCTGGAGGGTGTGGAGTTCATCTCCGTCAATACGGACGCGCAAGCACTGATGAATTCCAAGGCCGATGTCAAAATTCAGATCGGCAAAAAGCTCACGCGCGGGCTCGGCGCGGGAGCGCGACCGGAAATAGGTCGACAGGCGATCGAAGAAAATCGAGAAGATGCCAAGCGTGTCTTGGGCAACGCCGATCTCGTCTTCGTCACCTGTGGTATGGGTGGCGGCACCGGCACGGGCGCCGCGCCTGTTATTTGTCAGCTCGCGCGTGAAGCCGGCGCCCTCACGGTTGGCATTGTCACGCGACCATTCCTGTTTGAAGGTCGCAAGCGCATGCGTCAAGCCGAAGAGGGCATTGCCGAAATGCGGAAGCATGTGGACACGATGATTATCGTGCCCAACGAGCGACTGCTGGCGGTGGTGGGCAAGGGGATTCCGTTTCACGAATCGCTCAAGAAGGCCGACGAAGTGCTGCTGCACGCCACGCAGGGCATCTCGGTGCTCATCAGCGAAACGGGACTAGTCAACGTCGACTTTGCCGACGTTCGCACTGTCATGCAAAACGGTGGCTCGGCGCTTATGGGCACCGGCATTGGTCGCGGCGAAAATCGCGCGATGGAAGCCGCGCAACAGGCCATTGCGTCGCCGTTGCTCGACAACGTCTCGATCTCGGGTGCGACGGGCGTGTTGGTAAACATCACCGGCGGTGAAGACTTGACGCTTGGTGAAGTGCATCAGATCAACGACATCGTGCATGACGCCGTTGGTGATGATGCGGAAATCATTTTCGGGGCGGTACACGAACCAGCCATGATGGGCGAGATTCGCGTGACCGTTATCGCCACGGGATTTGATCGCCTTATGCAAGGCAGTTTAGGCAACGGCAGCAGCCATGTTACAACGGGCAGCGGCACGGCGCATTCCACGTTTGGGCCACCGGCCAGCAACCCCGGTGGTGTGAAGTCGCCCGCCGTGCTACCGTTCCCATCAAGAGATCGGCCTATCGTGAGACCAGTCGCCCCTGCGGCTCGTCCTGCTTGGGAAGGCGCGACGCCGCGCACCGCGCGGCCATCCGCCATCGAGCCTGTGAAGAGTATCGAACTCGACGACATGGAAATCCCGACGTTTATACGGAGACAGATGGATTGAACCGGACGCGATGGAGTCTGCTACTTGCCGCTTTTTTTGTGGTTGTCGGCACTGAAGCCATTTCCCTCGGACGTCCGGTCCGTGCACGTCCCGCGGCGAGGGTTCTCGACGCGGGGCCACGCGTGTCCATTACCTCTCGCTGGCACACGCGTACGGACACCGTGCAGCGCGGGGAAGCACTTTCCGCTGTGCTTCAACGCGCTGGTATTTCACGCGACGAAGCATCGCGTGCACTGCGCTCTGCCAGCGCTATCGACGCGCGACGAATTCGTCCCGGCACCACGATTACCACGCGACTCAATCCCGATTCCGGCGCGTCGGAAATTGTGTTTCACATGGCGATTGATCGCTTGGTGCGACTCAGTCGAAGCGCGAGCGCATGGTCTGAATCTGAGGAACGTCTGCCGTGGACGACTGACACCGTTGTCATCGGTGGCGTCGTGCAATCCACTCTCACTGCTGCGCTTGAGCAGGGTGCGGATGCATTTCCAGTAAGTGTTCGCGACGAGGTCGCGTATGCGCTCGCCGACATTCTCGAATATCGCGTTGACCTGAGTCGAGATTTGCACGTTGGCGATTCGATTCGCGTCCTCGTCGAGCGTCAACGTGCACCAACCGGAGCAGTGCGTCCCGGCAACATACTCGCCGCGCGGCTCACGGTCGACGGGAAAAAAGTTGAAACGATGCGTTTCGCCGGTACCGCGTTGCCCATGTCGTATTTCGACGGCGACGGTAAATCGATGCGCGCCGCATTCTTGCGCGCGCCGCTCGCGTTTCGACGTATTTCCAGCGTCTTCGGATTGCGTAAACACCCAATCCTTGGCATCTGGCGCGCGCATCAAGGTACCGACTATGCGGCTGCATCCGGAACACCAGTGCGCGCGCTCGGTAACGGCACAGTGATCTTCGCTGGATGGAAGGGCGGCTACGGACGAGTGATCGAAATTCGCCATCGCAACGGTTTCGTCACACGCTACGGACATCTGAGTGCATTCGCCGCTGGCATTCGATCAGGCGCCGCAGTGTCGATCTCACGCACCATTGGTTTTGTTGGACATTCCGGCCTTGCGACGGCGCCGCATCTGCATTTTGAAGTGCTCGTGGACGGTGTGCATCGTGATCCGAGACTGGCCTTGCGCAATGTTACCGGTGAGCCGCTGGATAACGCGCAGCGCACCGCCTTCGGATCGGTCAAGGCACGATTGTTCGCCATACTCGATGCGTGGCCGATAGTCGCGACAACCGTGGGTATCAGTCCAGCACCGCACGTCGTCTCAACGCGGCACATCGGAGACTGATCGTCGCTGAGCGTCGCGCAATGGCGCGAGATGTCAACGCCCCGTGGACAAGCCCGGTGTGCTCCGTGACCTTTCGCCCGTGATTCGCTGGACACTTGCCCTCGCACTCGGCGTCGCCGTGGCATGGCTCGCCTACGGGCGTGCCGGTGCGTCGCAGCGCGTGCTCGCACTGGTACTCGCCGCATTGCGCGCGGCCGCCGTGACATTGATTGCCGCGATGGTGTTCGGTGCATCGTCGGCTCCCGCAACACCTCTCCCCCCACTCGTCGCGATTGACGTCTCGGCGTCGTGGCTTCGCGCCGCCGGTGACGACAGTGCGGCCGTACGGACGTTGCGCACGCTCGCGACCGACGCCGCGTCGCTGAGCGAGCACGTGGTGTTTGTTGGGGATTCCCTCCGTGAAGCCACAGCGCGCGAGATTGCGACGGTCACGCCGAGCGATGGCGCGTCGCATGTGCGCGTTGCCATTGATCGCGCTGCGGCGTTGGGTCGCGCGTTGGTGTTGCTTACCGATGGAGAGTTGGACGATGCGGACGCGCTCGCTGATGCGCCGCAAGGATCAGGTGTCCGCGTACCAGCTCGTGCCGCAAAGCGTGATGCGGCGGTTGGTGAACTTGCACTGCCCACCAGCGCAACGGCGGGCGACACACTCCACGTCTCGACACTCGTCGTCGCGGGCGGCGCCGGATCAAGTGATGGTCAGCTGCAGCTGCTGTTGGACGGTGCACGCGTCGGCGCGGGCGCGGTGGCGGCGCTTGCACCGTACGCTTCGACCCGTGTGAATATTGCGTTCACGGTGCCGCGTGGCGCACGCATCGCCCTGGTACAAGCGGTATTGCGCGTGGCGGGTGACGTTGAATTGCGGAACGATACGCTCAGCGCGTCGCTCGAAATCGGTGATAAGCCGCCCGCAGTATTTATCTCAACGGCGCCTGATCTCGATGTGCGCGAAGCGCTCACCGTATTGCGCGGTGCGTTGCAGCTGCCAACGCGCGCGTACCTGCGCTTGGCACCAGGTGTGTGGCGCGAAGAAGGGTCGCTTGCGCCGATTCGCGAAGAAGATGTTCGCACTCGTGCCGCGGTAGCCGGTATGCTCATTCTGCACGGTGATACGAACTGGGTGCCCCGCACGATTGCGCGCGGTGCGCGTGCCCTCTGGACGCCCGCGCCGCCGACCGCGCTTGCCCGCGCTGGAGAAGTGGCGCGAACGCCGGAGTGGTACGCGTCGAGCGCACCAGCGTCCCCACTCGTCGGCGCGCTCGGCGGCTTGCCGTTTGATTCGCTACCTCCGTTGACTATCGCGGGCCCAGCGCGCGGTGATTTTACCGTGCTCGCCGCAAAGCTTGGGAAGATGGGCGACGCAGTGCCCGCCATCAGCGGTCGTGAAGCGGCGGGCGCGCGAACGTTGATTATTTCAGGTTCAGGCTATGCCGGATGGGCCCTGCGCGGTGGTCGCAGTGGTGAAGCGTTCACGGCGTTGTGGGGTGCCATTTTTGACTGGCTATCCGTTGGCCGTGGTGATCTTCGCGCCGCGCGTCCGGTGTCCTCGTCCGTGCGTGCAGGTGAGGCAATCCGCTGGCGTCGCGGCGGTGCTGATTCCCTTGTCACTGTGTTGCTCACGCGTCGTTGGTCGGGCAGTACCACCACCGGCGCGAACGTCGACACGATTCGACTGCACTTTGCCTCGACTGCGTTTGAAACGTCAGCGGCACCCATGGCCGCCGGGGTGTATGATGTGCGAACGAACGGCGGTCCATCTGTGCTTGTTGTGAATCCGTCGCGCGAATGGGTGCCGCGCGCGCCCATGGTTCGGGACGGACCGCTATCGCGTGGTGCATTTTCGTCGGATGCACCGCGGCTCTCTGATACGTGGTGGCCGTTCGTACTCGCGCTGCTGTTGTTGTGCGCAGAGTGGATTGGTCGGCGCTTCGCTGGACTCCGCTAATATGGCTCGACTGTTTCGGAAGAAAGATGATGTACCCAAACGATCACTGTGGCAGCGCGTCAAGGACATCGTGCGCACCGATGTTGGTGTGCTGTTGCGCGGCGGCGTCGATGAAGGGTCGCTGGAAGCGTTGGAGCAACTGCTCATTGAGTCCGACTTCGGCGTGGCAACATCACTCGCGTTGGTGGCCGATGTGGAACGCTTGGCCAAGCGTGGTGACGTCAAGAGCGATGTGGAATTTCGCGATGCGCTCGCGGACGGTATCGCGCGCGCGTTGCGATCAGGGAATTCCGATGCCACCATGAATGTTGCATCAGCGGGGCCAACGATCATCCTCGTCATCGGTGTGAATGGCGCCGGCAAAACAACGTTCATTGGCAAGCTTATCGCAGAGTACGTTGCGCAGGGCAAGAAAGTGTTGGTTGGTGCGGCCGATACGTTTCGCGCAGGGGCAATCGATCAATTGCGCGTCTGGGCACAACGCTCGCAAGTCGATTTCGTTGGCGGAGCACCTGGGAGTGATCCTGCATCCGTCGCATTTGATGCGGTCGACGCTGGTGTTAAGCGCGGTGTGGACATTGTGGTGATCGATACCGCCGGACGATTGCACACCAGTGACGATCTGATGACGGAACTGCGCAAAATTCATCGCGTGATCGCCAAGCGACTTCCCGACGCACCGCACGAAGTGCTGCTCGTGCTCGACGGCACCATCGGCCAAAACGCACTCGCGCAAGCACGCACGTTTTCGGCGGCGGTTCCCGTCACTGGAATTGTCGTGACAAAACTCGACGGCACCGCGAAAGGCGGCATTGTCGTCGCCGTGCACGAGGCGCTCAACGTTCCAATCAAGTACGTTGGCCTCGGCGAACAGATTGGTGATCTTGCCCCGTTTGATGCCGCCGAATTTGCGAAGGAGCTTGTGGAAACGTGAGCCAGCACGAGAGCGAGCGGCGTCGGCGTCCCGCATCGGGTCCGAAGCCAAAGCTCGCGCTCGATACGCCCGTGATGTACTTGAAGGGTGTTGGACCTGTGCGCGCTGAAATGTTGAAGCGACTCGGTATTGAAACCGCTGGCGATTTATTGCGACATATTCCGCATCGCTATGAAGACGCCACCACGGTCACGCGCATTGCGCACGCCGAGGTGGGCCTCGACATCACTGTCTTGGGACGTGTTATCGCGAAGGGGGTATTGCCGACGCGCAAAGGGCTGCGCGTCTTTCAGGCAGTGTTGCAAGACGCGAGCGGAATGATAGAAGTGGCATGGCCTGGACAGCCATTTCTTGATCGCACGATCAACAAAGCCGATTGGCTGCTCTGCACTGGTCCCGTGCGTTTTTTTCACGGCAGACGTTTGCAGCCGCGTGAGTACATCAATCTGGGTGCCGACGAAGAGGGAACGAACGAAGGACGGGTGCTCGCGGTGTATGCAAGTACGGAAGGATTGTCAGTGCGAGTGTTGCGCGCGTTAGTGCAGGAGTATCTCGACGCACTGTTGCCGCTGGTGTTCGAGCCGTTATCGTTGGCGATGCTGCACGAGGCAGATGTGCCCGCGCTGCGTGACGCATTGCGCATGGTGCATCGTCCAACGTCTGTTGCCGACGCGCTGCGTGGACGTGCGCGACTCGTATTTGAAGAATTGCTCTGCGTGCAACTGTTGCATCGTCGCGCCAATCAACTTGCACGAGATGCGCGCGGTGGCACGGCGTTCGTGAGTCGACGCGATCTCACCACAAAGCTGCGCGCGGCGTTGCCATTCACGCTTACTGGGGCGCAGGTACGCGTCATTCGTGAAATTGTTGCGGACATGGGTAGTCCGCGGCGCATGCATCGGTTGCTCCAAGGTGATGTCGGCAGTGGTAAAACCGTAGTCGCATTATTTGCCGCACTCTTGGCGATGGAAAACGGCGCGCAGGTAGCGCTCATGGCACCGACCGAACTGTTGGCCGAACAGCATCTGCGGACGATTGGTGTCATGTTGGCGCCGCTTGGTATTGCGCCAGTGTTGTTAACGGGGCGGCTTGGTGCGAAGGAGCGTCGGCTCGCGCTCGCGCAACTCGCTTCGACGGAACCCTCGCTGGTGATTGGCACGCTCGCGTTGGTGCAGGAGGCAGTCGCGTTTGCGAATCTGGGTTTAGTCATCATCGATGAACAGCATCGATTTGGTGTGGAGCAACGTGCGGCATTAGGCGCGAAGGGAACGGCGCCCGACGTGCTGTTGATGAGTGCTACCCCTATCCCGCGCTCACTCGCGCTCACGTTGTACGGCGATCTCGACGTGAGCGTCTTAGACGAGCGACCGCCAGAACGCCAATCGATTACGACGGTGCATCGTCCGGGATCGGCGCGCGGTAAGGTGATGGAGTTTGCAAATACACAGCTCGACGAGGGACGCCAAGTGTACGTCGTGTATCCGCTCATCGAAACGTCGGAGAAGATCGACTTGCGTGCGGCGACTGCAATGTTTGACGAACTGGTGGCCGGACCGTTTGCGTCGCGACGCGTCGCGCTGTTGCATGGACGGATGCCCTCGGAACAACGCGATGAGGTGATGCGCGGGTTCCGCGATGGTGCGCTGGAGGTCCTAGTCGCAACGACCGTGATTGAGGTTGGCATCGATGTGGCCAATGCAACCGTCATGATCATTGAACATCCCGAACGATTTGGACTCTCACAGCTACATCAATTGCGCGGCCGCGTGGGTCGTGGCGCTGCGCAGTCGTACTGCATTTTACTCGGAGATGTTGGCGCCGACGCGGCGGAACGTTTGACCATGTTTACGGAAACAGAAGACGGGTTCGAGATTGCGCGTGCAGACTTGTTGCTTCGAGGCATGGGCAATTTGTTCGGCGCGAAGCAGCACGGTCTTCCGGAATTTCGGTATGCGGATCTCCTTAACGACGAGGCGTTGAACGAACGTGCCCGACAAATTGCCGATCGCGTGTTGGCGGCAGATCCGATATTGATCCAGCATGCCAACGTCGGGTTACGGGAGTTACTCTCGGTTGGTTACGCGCGCGCCTTGGAGTTGTTTCGCGTGGGTTAAGTACCGACGCGAAACAATACCTTGCTGTGAAACGGGTCGCCGCTATGCGCGTCCCTTTAGCGCGTTGATCAATTGCTCGAGATGCGTCAGGTAGTGATCAAACGCGCGACGGCCTACCGCCGTGAGCTTGTACGTCGTGCGCGGCATGCGTCCGGCAAATTCTTTGGTGCAACTCACATAGCCGGCGTCTTCGAGTTTGCGCGCGTGCACGCTGAGATTGCCGTCAGTGAGTTGCAAGAGCTCTCGCAACTCCGAGTGCGTGCGCGCATCGCCTGCGGCCAACGCCGTGATGATCGCGAGACGCGCGCGTTCGTGAATGACCGCATCGAGCAGCGGAATTGTTCCGGCCGCGTCACCCGCGATGAGTTCAAACGCGCGCGCGTCGCGCACGGCGTGCTTCGGCGACGCGGGTGAAATCGGTTTGCGGCGTGGTTTGGCGGACATGGCTAGCCTCCGTGTTGTCGTACAACCACGAAGCCAGTCACGAGATGACCGCCGCCAAACGCGAGTGCCATCCACACGTCACTCCATCGCGCAGGCGTCCCAACAGCCACGACACCCACAACGACAAATGCGACGCCGAGGGCGCGCAGGATCGGCGCCGACGACACGGCTGATCCGCCGAGGATGGCGACACCGAAACAACAAAGCCACACGGGCGCCAAGAGGGCCCATGCATTTCCCTGCACGCAACCCACGGTGAGCGCGGCGCCGACGATGAGCGGTGGCACCAATCCGAACGCGAACCGTCGCACGGGCGCGGCGAGCATTGGGAGCGATGTGCGTCGGGCTTTGCGAACCATCGCGACGACGCCAATGGTGGCGGCGACGACTGCCTCGCCGAGCCACACGGCGAGCCATCGTTCGTGTGACGGCTGTTGCCACGCGAGGGCGGCAGCCGCCACGGCAGTAACGCCCATACCGATGCCGCCCCATCCGGGAACAGCCGTAAACCGCGTGCTGCGCTCCATGACGTCGCGCACAAATGCAAGGTCAGCTTCGGCGCGCGTGTTCAGCATGGTGGGTGGAGCATCGGCCGACGTGCTGGGCCGTTGACGCCGTGTCGCGATGGTCATGGGCAGAACATGCGAGTCCGGAGTAGATTGTCAAGTACTTTGCACTACAAAGGGAGGCGATGCACCCGCGTCCCAACGGTTGAAGTCACAGTTGAGCGGGCCTAGCTTGCCTGTCCGTCCTCCCCAACGAGCCCCATGATCGACTCCGCCGTTCGTATCGCCGACCTGAAGCACCATGCTGGCGCCATTGTCACCGTGCGCGGCTGGGTTACTCACGTGCGCTCCTCGGGAAAGGTGGCCTTCGTGGTCGCGCGCGATGGTTCGGGGACCCTGCAAGCGGTGCTCGTCAAGTCGCAAGTGCCGGTTGCATCGTGGGATGCGTTCGCGACGCTGACCCAAGAAACGTCTATCGAACTCGTGGGCGAGGTTCGTGCTGACGCGCGACAGCCTGGTGGCTTCGAACTCGGCGTCCAAGCGCTCACCGTCATTGGCACGAGCCCCGTGGACTATCCCGTTCAGCCAAAAGAACACGGTGTCGATTTCCTACTCGACAATCGACATTTTTGGCTGCGCACGCCGCGACAGACCGCGATCATGCGTGTGCGCTCTGAGCTCGAGCAGGCGGTGCACGATTTTTTCTACGCACGCGACTTTGTCCGCTGTGATACGCCTATCCTAACGGCCGCCATTGGTGAACGCGCGGGATTGTTTAGCACTGAATATTTCGAAGAAGGCACGGCGTATCTCGCACAAACGGGACAACTTTACGGCGAAGCACTCGCCGCATCACTCGGCAATATCTATACGTTTGGACCGACATTCCGCGCGGAAAAATCAAAGACACGTCGGCATCTGACGGAATTTTGGATGATCGAGCCTGAGATGGCGTGGTACGATCAAGACGACAATATGAATTTGCAAGAAGCGTTTGTTCGCTATCTCGTGCAGCGCGTGCTGGAGCGACGTGGAGAAGAGCTCAAAGTGCTCGAGCGGGACACGTCAAAACTCGATTGCGTAGGCGAGCCCTTCGTACGACTCGACTATGGCGATGCCGTCGCGCTCGCGCAGTCGAAGGGCAGTGATGTGAAATGGGGTGAAGACCTCGGCGCGCCCGACGAAGCATTGATCGTCGATCATCATCAGCGTCCTGTGTTTGTCGTGAATTATCCGAAGGAAGCGAAAGCCTTTTACATGAAAGAGAATCCGGCGGATCCACGCACGGTGCGCTGTGCGGATTTACTGGCGCCGGAGGGTCGTGGTGAGATTATCGGCGGTTCACAGCGCGAAGATGACTACGACAAGATTCTTCGCCGCCTCACGGAAGAACGGCTACCGGTTGCCGCTTACGGTTGGTATCTCGATTTGCGAAAATACGGCACGTTTACACATTCGGGTTTCGGACTTGGGCTGGAGCGCACGATCGCGTGGATCTGTGGCATCGAACACATTCGCGAAGTCATTCCGTTTCCTCGCATGATGGGGCGCCTGCATCCATAGCAGAGAGCGCGGATTTATTCTGCTCGCTTCACCGTGTCCCACAGCTCGTCTTGTTCCGAGAGCGTGAGCGAACCAAAAAGCAAACCACGCTCCACCGCCAACCGTTCCATCGCTCCATACCGCTGCGTGAATTTTTGATTTGCACGATCAAGCGCCAGCGCACCATGCACGCCAGTTTTACGGCACAAGTTGACGACCGCGAATAGTAGATCGCCCAACTCCACTTCGATCGCGTCGGCATTGATCACCGCACCATCCGCGTCGATGTGTTCGGCAACTTCGTTCACTTCTTCGCGCACTTTCACCAGTGGACCAATCGCATTCGGCCAATCAAACCCCACGCCGGCCGCGCGATCTTGTAGTCGGTGTGCGCGATGCAGCGCCGGCAGTCCGGTGGGTAATCCTTCGTCCAACGATGCGCGATTGGTTTTTTCCGTTTTCATCCCTTCCCATGATCGCTTAACGCCATCGCCAAACAAGTGCGGATGACGCGCGTGCATCTTGGCGACCAGCGCACCGGCGACGTCGTGCACACTGAACGCGCCGCGTTCCTCCGCGACCACGGAATGAAACAACACCTGCAGCAACAGATCGCCGAGTTCGTCGCGCAACAGCGCGTCGTTGCCATTCGCAATCGCGTCGTCGACCTCGTGCGCTTCTTCCAGCAGATACGGTCGCAACGAGGCATGTGTTTGTACACGATCCCAGTCGCATCGCAGGCGCAAGTCGCGCATCACGGCCAACGCGTCATCCAGCGCGCGAGGTACTGGACGTTCATCGTTCTGCATCGTTGCTCCGCACCTGAATGTGTGCCTCCCGAGTTCGTATGACGACGTCAATATATCCAGACATCGCGCAGGCGATCGCTCGCTTGCCCGCGTGGGTCGCCGTTGACCTTGGTGCCATTCGTCGCAACATGGCGCGTCTGCACGCTCACGCTGGTGTACCGCTGGTGGCGATGGTGAAGGCGGATGCGTACGGACTCGGTCTGCTGCCTGTTGCCCGCGCACTTGGAGCGACGTTCGAGCCCGATCAACCCGCAGCGGGCGCGCTTTGGGCGCTCGGCATCGCGACACTCGACGAAGCGCGACAGTTGCGCGCCGCACAGTGCACGGCGCGCATTCTTTGCGTCGTACCACTGCTGCCGAGCGAGCTCGCGGAGGCGCACGCACTGCGTGTGCGGCCTGCACTGCACCGCGCAAGCGACATTGTTGCGTGGCGCGCGATGGGTGGTGGACCGTGGCATTTGTCGGTCGATACCGGCATGTCGCGCGCGGGGGCGCGGTGGGATGAGATGATTACCATTGCCGCACCGTTCGCGGAGGTCATCACAGCGCATCCGCCTGAAGGCATGTTTACGCATTTTCATAGTGCAGACGTCGACACGGCGGCATTTGCCGAACAAGCGCAACGCTTCGTCGCCGTGCGTAACGCACTCGCGACTGTGTTGCCGGATAAACTGCTGACGCATACGGACAACAGCGCCGCGCTCGCGAGACATCACGGTTCGCCCGGCGCCCTCGCGCGCCCCGGTCTAGCCTTGTACGGTGCGGGTACGGTGGCCGAACACGCGCTTGAGAACGTTGTGCATGTTCGCGCACGTATTGTGGATACGCGCGAGGTACTCGCCGGCGAGTCCGTGAGTTACCGCGCAACGTGGACGGCCGCCGCCACGCGCCGCATCGCCACCATTCCGGTGGGGTATGCCGATGGATATCGCGTCGCGTTTTCTAATCGCGGTGAGGTGTTGATAGCTGGACGACGCTGCGCAGTGGTAGGGCGCGTCACGATGGACATGACGATGATCGATGTGACCGACGTGCCGTGCGAGGTGGGCGACGTCGTTACCCTCTTCGGTAACGAGGGCGACGCGCAGCTTTCACTGGATGAAATCGCCAGACGGAGTGGTTTGTTGTCATACGAACTTCTTATCGGCCTCAAACTCAGATTGCCACGACTTTATTTCGGAGAGGCGTGATGGCAGCGGACACACTACGCGTCGCGACGACGGCCAATCGACGCGCACTCGTTCTGATTCTCGATGGTGTCGGGTGCGGCGCCGCTTGGGACGCCGATGTATACGGCGATGCTGGTAGTGATACCCTTGGTCATGTCGCGCACGCCGTTGGTGGACTGCATCTGCCCACTATGGCGCGGTTGGGATTGGGCAACATCGCACCCATTGACGGCGTCGCCCCGCAGCCGCACGCGATCGGCGCGTGGGGCACGATGCAACCGCAATCGGCCGGGAAAGACTCCACGACCGGCCATTGGGAAATTGCGGGTCTGCATTTGGCGAAGGCGTTTCCCACCTATCCGCACGGCTTTCCTCCTGACGTCATCGAGGCATTTAGTCGAGCCACCGGACGTCCGGTCATTGCGAACACGGTGTCGAGCGGCACGACAGTAATCGACGAATTCGCGGAACAACAGCAAAGCACCGGCGCGTGGATTGTGTACACATCAGCCGATTCGGTCTTTCAAATTGCAGCCCATGAGGCGTGGATTCCCCTCGAAGAACTCTATCGCGCGTGCGAGACGGCCCGAGCGCTTTTGGTCGCACCGAATGACGCGTCCCGCGTTATTGCTCGGCCGTTTATTGGAACTCCCGGAGCGTGGAAGCGTACCGGCAATCGTCGCGATTACTCCATACAGCCGCCGGGTGAAACGTTGCTTGACGCGCTGTCACAGGCAGGCGTTGCTCGCGTCGGTGTGGGCAAAGTGGATGATCTCTTTGCCGGTCGCAGCATCTCGGCACGGCACACGGCAGACAACGCCCAAGGCATCGCGGATATTCGGGAATGGCTTTCTGGCCAAACGCGTGGGTTCTGCTTTGCCAATCTGGTAGATTTCGATCAATTGTTTGGGCATCGCAACGATGTCGTGGGTTTTCAAGGAGCGCTCGAGGCATTTGACCGCGCCCTGCCAGCCTTGCTGTCTGCACTTCGGGAGGACGACCTGCTGTTTATCACCGCCGATCATGGGAACGACCCCACTACACCGTCCACCGACCACGCACGGGAGCGTGTGCCGTTGTTGGTCGCCGGCGCGCGTGTGCGCGGCGGATCGCTCGGTGAGCGGTCGTCGTTCTCCGATCTCGGTGCAACCGTAGCGGAGTGGTTCGGTCTCACGTGGCGAGGGCAGGGCACGTCGTTCTTGCCGCAGCTTGTGGTTGCATGAGTGCGGCCGCGTCACCCACACCGATGCTGACACAACTCGATGCGCTTCGTGTAATCGCAGAAGCAGCGCGAGCGAACGCGTGGTGTCCGTACTCGCATTTTCCTGTTGGCGCAGCATTAGAGAGTGACGACGGACGAATCTTTGCGGGCTGTAACGTCGAGAATGCATCCTATCCCGCTGGAACCTGCGCCGAACGTGTAGCATTAGGTGCGGCCGTTAGTGCTGGGGCTCGTCGCTTTACTCGTGTTGTTATCACGTCGGCGGCGCTTGAACCGACGCCGCCCTGCGGTATTTGTCGGCAAGCGCTCGTTGAGTTTGCGCCGATGCTTGAGGTCATTGCTATTACTCCGCACGGGCTCATCGCTCGTTGGTCGCTCGCTGACCTCCTTCCTGTTCCCTTTACGCCTGCGTCGCTCGAGAATGCCTGAGCGTTTCCCTTCTGCATCGCGGTTCCGGCGCGTTCGCGCCCAACTCGCATTGCTCCTTGTGTGTAGCGTGGCGATCGTTGCCGCGGCGTGCACCGAGTCGTTTGATGGCGGCGGTGCCTGCCCATCTCTGTGTCCGGCCAAGCCCAGCACGTTCCGCGACACCACGTTCGAGGCCGTTATTCTCGATACGTCGCTCGCCGGTTTTCCTTCGCTTGGACTCTCACCAACTCTGCTGTTGGCAAATCGACCCGATACGTTGGTGACCGTTGGCGTTATTCGGTTTGACGTGTTGCCGACCACGTTCTTGCCGAATAAGGGCAGCGTGTCAGCGAACATCACGGCCATCGATTCCGTCTATCTTAAGCTACCACTTGATAGTACTGGCCGACTCGGCACGCTGCCGGTCACGCTTGATGTGTTCGATGTCGACTCCTCAGACGCAGACACGTCGAGCGTCGTCCTTGCCAAGCTATTCCGTGCGGATCGTCGTATCGGGTCGTTGACCTTCACGCCATCGGCGACAAGCGATTCATTGCGCGTACCAATTTCGGCAGCCAAGCTGCTCGCAAAGATTACCGCAGCAACGCGCCTTCGTGTTGGCCTCAAATTGAGCGGCGCTAGCGGTCAGTTGCGTGTCGTTGCTTTCATCTCGGGTTCCGGTGCACCAACGCTGAGCTTCGAACCCACGTCGGACGACTCGATTTCTCGTGTGACGATTTCGCCGAGTACCACGATTTCGGGCGTGACGGACGATGTGCAGTTGGCGTTTCAAGTATATGGCATCACGATGCTGGGATCGAAGCCGCCCGACGCAACCACGCTTATCGTCGGCGGCTATCCTGCGTATCGCACATATCTTCGCTTTTCCATCCCGACCAGCATCACCGATTCGAGTACCATCGTTCGCGCCGAAGTGTTGTTGACACAGCGGCCTTCCAGTTTCGCAAGTGCTGCCGATTCGGTGACTATCGTGCCATTGGTGCCGACAACAACGAATGTGGTGTCGGATCTTCGGCGCATTCTCGATCTGTCAGCGGAAGGTGTGTTCG
This sequence comes from Gemmatimonadaceae bacterium, assembly GCA_025358925.1. GTDB lineage: Bacteria > Gemmatimonadota > Gemmatimonadetes > Gemmatimonadales > Gemmatimonadaceae > Gemmatimonas. The sequence goes on from JANYHT010000044.1 coordinate 83,717, forward strand.
CGAGTCTTGATACGGCGCGGTTGGTGCCGCGCGATAGCGGATTGCGTGCGCTCAACGTGTTGCGCCTCGCGCGCACGTGGCCCTCGCTACCGGCTACGGTACCGCGCGCGCTTGCGTTTCGGATTGGCAAGGAAGGCGGGCAGCCTGCGGAGCTTCGGTTCTTTTCCAGCGAGGCGGCGGCGTCACTCCGTCCGCGGCTCCGCATCACTTATCTCCCACGTTCGGAGTTTGCAATCCCGTGATGAGCTCTTTAAATCTGCTCGCCGGGCTACTGTGTCCGCCGCGTGCGCGAACGATGCGCTGCGTGCGAATTGCGGTTAGCGTGATGGCGCTGTTGAGTACGCGTGCGTCGGCGCAGGGCACGTTGAGCGGCCTTGGCTTCGGCTATCCCGTTGGGGGCACGAGTATACGCACGGCGGGCACGGCAGGCGCATTCGCGGAGTTTGACGTGTTAAGTCCCGTCAATCCAGCATCACTCGGTGGATTACAGCGCACCTTTATCACCGCGCAAACCGAACCAGAATTTCGCACGTTGCAACTCGGCGGGACCAGGGAGCGCACAACGGCGCAGCGTGTGCCACTGTTGATGTTGGCGTTCCCGTATGCGCACGGGCTCGGGATTGCACTGAGCGCATCGACCTTTCTGGATCGAAGTTATAGCACCGTCACGCAGGGTTCGGTCTTGGTGGAAGGCAACACGCTCACGACGGTCGATAAAAATGATGTGCGCGGTTCGATCGGGGACCTACGTGCCGCGATCGGTTGGCAAGCCAATCGGTATTTGCGCGTGGGCATTGCCGGGCACCTCTTTACGGGAGACAACGTGGTGAGTCGCTCGCGCACATTTGCTGACTCGCTTGCGTTTGGCAACGTGCTCGATACATCGCGGGTCACATATTACGGCAGTGCGTTTTCGGTTGGTGGCGAGGTGCAACTGCTGAAGGGATTGGCCGCGTTGGCCTCTTTTCGCGCGGGTGGTTCGCTCGAATCACGCATTCGTGATACGGTGCGTTCGCGGGGCAGTGTGCCAAATCGCGTAGGCGTGGCCCTGCGGTACGATGGCATTCCGGGATCGACGTTTGCGGTCGGCATTGAACAGCAATCGTGGTCAAAGATGACGGGGCTTGGATCGGTATTAGTACAAGCGCATGACGGGATGAACTGGCACGCCGGCGCCGAAGTGGCGGGGCCAAAAATTCGTGGAGTTCCGTTACAACTGCGCGTCGGCGCCGCAAAAAACGATTTGCCGTTTGGCGTGGATGGAAAAACGTCGAGTGAGACTCGGTTCAGCGGTGGTTTTGGGCTGCCCGTTGCGGCGGAACGCGCAACGCTGGACTTCTCACTGCAACGTGCGAAACGCTCGCTGAGCGGAAGTGGCGGCGCAAAAGAATCTGCGTGGATGCTCGGTGTCGGCATGCACATCCGTCCATAATTCGACGGCTGCATGATGACACCGCCCACGAAGCCAACGGTCTATATCGAGACGTACGGCTGCCAGATGAACGTCTCGGATTCGGAGTTGATGTACGGGACGTTAGCGGCGCATGGTTACGAGGCGGTTCCTGGTCCCGAGGGCGCGGACGTGATTCTGGTCAACACGTGCGCCATTCGGGAAAACGCCGAGACGCGCGTGATTGGTCGTTTGGGCGAATTGAAGCGACACATGGGTCCGAAAACTATTGTCGGCGTTACGGGGTGCATGGCGCAGCGACTTGGACCGCGCTTGCTCAAGACGAAGCATGTCTCGCTTGTGGTCGGCCCGGACAGTTATCGCGCCCTCCCTTCGCTGATTGACGGAGCACGTCGTGGGGAGCGATTCACCGCCACAGACTTTGATCTTGAAGAGCATTATGAAGACGTCGCCGCCCGTCGCTTTGAAGGCGTGAAAGCGTGGATTCCGGTGCAGCGCGGATGCAATTATCGGTGCACATATTGCATCGTACCCTACACGCGCGGCTCTGAGCGCAGTCGTCAATTGGCGGATGTGGTGCGCGAGACACACGAGGTTGTCGCGCAAGGCCTCACCGAGGTTGTGCTGCTCGGTCAAACGGTCAATTCGTACAACGACGGTACGCACGATTTCGCCGACTTACTCCGCGCCGTCGGTGCGGTGAAAGGTATTCGTCGCGTGCGATACACGAGCCCGCACCCGAACGATTTCAGTGATCGTGTGATCGCGGCGATGGCCGAGGTCCCGACGGTGTGCGAGCATGTGCATTTGCCGATGCAGAGCGGTTCGACCTCGATGCTGAAGCGTATGTTGCGGCGATATTCACGCGAAGACTATCTCGCGTGCGTTGCACGATTGCGCGCGGGCATTCCCGGCCTCGCGCTCACCACCGATATCATTGTGGGTTTTCCGGGCGAAACAGACGCCGAGTTTGAAGACACCTTGTCACTCTGTCGTGAAGTGCTATTTCACGATGCCTTCATGTTCAAATTCTCGATGCGCGAAGGGACCCCTGCGGAACGCATGCCGGTTGAATGGAAAGTGCCCGATGATGTTGTCACGGAGCGGTTTAACCGTCTCGTCACCACGGTGCGAGGCCTCAGCCGCGACGGGAATCTCACCCGACTCGGGCTCAAGACCGAAGTGCTGATCGAAAAAATTGCGCGCGATGGCGAGATGTTTCAGGCGCGCACGCGGGATTTCAAAACGGTGATGGTGCCGGCAGAGGCGGGTCGCATTGGTGATTATTTGATGGTTGAAATTACCGGGACAACGGGCGCGACATTTACAGGGACTCCAGTGAAGGTGGAGCGGAAGATGCTGCCGTTGGTAGGGATTAGGGAGTAGGGATTAGGGATTAGGGCATTCGGCGCATTCAATTGCGCCGCCGTGAAATAGAACGATGACGAGGCACGCCACACGCGATCATAACGTGCGACGTGCCTTTGCTCATTCATGCGGTTTCGTGTTGGCTGCTGGGACTCTTCGTTGCGGCGTTGGCGCATGCAACGGGCGGACCGTGGCCAGTGTCTGCGCTGGTGATCATCACTCGCGGGTGTTGCCTTGCACTCGTGCTCTGTGGCATTGCGGCATGGCGACGGGTGTTGTCGTCGAGAGTGCCGACACTCATCGCGGTAGTGCTTGCCGCCGTGCTCCTGAGTGATAGCGACGCGCGACAGCGCACTCGATGCATTGCGTCGCTGGTCAATGTGCAAACACTGCGGCCGACGCTCACTCTCGCGCTCGATGATCGCGCCGCAGCGGGACGTCGCGTGCTCGGGGTGGCCACCGGCAACGGTACGCTGGCGCATTGCACCGTCCTCGCATCGCTGCGCGTTCAGGAAGGCGATGCGCCACCGGGGGCCATTGTGTCGTTCGCCGGTACGGTGCGCGCAACCGACGTTGGCGTGCGACTCGATGGCGTCATTACGCCGACTGGGCGTGTTGACGTCTTACGGTCATGGCGCGGTCGAACGGGCGAGCGCATTGACACACTGTTTCGCCGCAACGCATCGTTGGTGCGCGCGCTCCTCATCGCGGATCAACGTGGGATCGCACCAGATGTGCGCGATCGGTTCGCAGATGCGGGGTTGGTGCATATGCTGTCAATCTCTGGTCTGCATGTCGCAATCATCGCCACGGCGTTGCTCACACTTGGCAGCGCGCTGCGTCTGTCGCGCCGTTTGGCGAGTATCGCCGCGCTGGTCGTTGTCGTCGTGTACGTCGCCATTCTTGGCGCACCAGCACCTGCCGTACGCAGTGCGGTTATGCTGGCTACCGTGGCGCTCACCGAGCGTTGGCAGCGACCGGTACACCCGTGGACCGCACTTGCACTCGGCGCCGCTATTCCTACGGTTCAGCCGAGCGTCGTACTCGATCTTGGCTGGCAACTGAGTGTTGCTGGGATGGCGGCACTCGTTGCGGCTGGTGCGCTGTTCCGGCGCGTGCGGCATGGTGAGCTCCCCGTGCGCGCGCATCGCCACACCACGCGCGTGTTGCGGTGGGTCCGGGCACTGAAGGGATGGCGCTGGACCCTCACACGCGAATGCTGCACTGGCGTCATTGCAACGGTCGTCACGGCGCCCATCATCGCGTGGACGTTCGGCCGCGTCAGCCTCATCGCGCCACTCTCAAATCTCGCAGCGGGTCCCGTCGTGGCGTTTGTACAGCCCGCACTGTTTGTGGCCATGCTGCTTTCGCCGTGGCCCCGTGTTGCGAAGGTGGCGGCCGATGCATGTGTTGCACCACTCGCGTTGCTTGATCGTATCGCCAGTGTGTCCGCAGCGATACCGTGGGCGTCGTTGCATGTGGCGCCCACATTGCCCGCGGCGCTGTGCGCGGGCTTTGCCTCTGCATTGTTTGTGCGCGCCACCGCATCACGTCGCTGGATGTCCGGCTTTCTGCTCGCTGCGGCTGCGTTATGCGTGGCCGTGTGGACGCCGGTGCTTCAACGCGGGGCTGGTCAGCTCGAATTGCACATGATAGATGTGGGGCAGGGTGATGCGTTGGCATTGCGAACGCCGCGTGGACGTTGGGTGCTGATTGATGCCGGCCGAAGATGGGAAGGCGGTGATGCAGGTCGCCGCGTTGTGGTGCCCTACGTGCAACGACGCGGCGGTGCGGTGGCCGCGTTTGTCCTCACGCACGCACACGATGATCATGCGGGAGGCGCGGCAAGTGTTGTTGAAGCATTGCATCCGTCGCAATGGTGGGAACCCGCATTCGTAACTGGAAGCGACGGCTATCGCCGAGCCCTTGAGGCCGTACGTCACCGTGCGGTCCCGTGGCATCGCGTGCAGCCAGGGGATGCGTTACAGCTCGATGGCGTGCGCATTGAGGTGTTGGCGCCGGACGCTACATGGACCGCCGCACAGCATGACGCCAACGAAACATCGGTTGTGTTGCGGGTCACCTATGGCGATGTGGTCTTCATTCTCACCGGGGACGCGCAGGCGCAAGAAGAAGCGTGGATCGTCGCCCACGCGTCGCAATTGCGTGCCGATGTCCTGAAGGTCGGACATCACGGTAGTCGCACAAGCTCAAGCGCGGCGTTCGTAGATGCGGTTCAACCCGTCTTGGCACTCGTGTCGGTTGGAGCGGACAATCGGTATGGGCATCCTTCGCCAGAAACCGTACAGGCCTTCGCGCTGCGTGGTATCCCACTGCTCCGGACGGATCGCGACGGTACAGTGATGGTGGCCACTGACGGCCACGTGCTGCACGTGCAAGCTCATCGCGAGCAGTTTACGCTCGATCCGGCCGTGGCACGTCGGTCACCATGAAAAGGCGCGCGTGAATCGGCTCTTGCACGAGGTGGGACAGGTGCTTCACTTTCCCGTGACGCGATCCTTCCAGTTCAGTCCCATTCGGACGTAGGTATTGCGGCCACCGGTAGTTTAAATCCCGCCCCGAGGAGCTGCAACGTGGTCAAGCATACTGCCACTTCTGTCGTCACGATCGAACGGTTCATTATTGAGCAGGAGCGCGCGTTTCCGGAAGCCACCGGTGAACTGTCCGGCATCTTGTACGATATGGCCCTCGCCGGCAAGATGATTGCCAACAAGGTGCGCAGTGCCGGACTTGCCGACATCCTCGGCTCGACCAATGACGTGAATGTGCAGGGAGAAGTGCAGCAAAAGTTGGATGTAATTTCCAACGAAATTATCGTGAAGGCGTTCGATCATGGCGGACGATTGTGCGCGATGGCGTCGGAAGAAGAGCCCGACATCATTCACATCCCTGAAGGCTTCCGCAACGGCAAGTACGTGCTGTTGTTCGATCCGCTCGACGGCTCGTCGAACATCGACGTGAACGTGCCCGTTGGCACGATCTTTTCTGTGTATCGGAAAATCACGCGCGGTACACGTGGTGAGATGGAGGACATGCTGCAGCCTGGACGTCGACAGGTTGCAGCAGGCTATGTCATCTATGGTTCGAGCACCATGTTGGTATACACCACGGGGCAAGGCGCACACGGTTTTACGCTCGACCCGTCGATCGGCGAATTCTTGCTGTCGCATCCACATATTCGTATTCCGGATCGTGCACGTTACCTCTCGGTGAACGATGCGTACGAGCAGGATTGGCCGGAGCCGACACGTGCGCTGATGCGTCGCTATCGCGGGCTCGACGGCGAGCGCAAGCCCCTCAACGTGCGCTATGTCGGATCACTCGTTGCGGACTTTCATCGCAATCTTTTGGGTGGTGGCATCTTCTGTTATCCGGCCAACGCCAAATCGCCGAAGGGCAAGTTGCGCTTGCTGTATGAAGCCAACCCGTTGGCGTTTATCGCCGAACAAGCGGGCGGTCTTGCCACCGACGGTCACCGTCGTATCGTGGATGTTGAGCCGAAAGAATTGCATCAACGGACGCCGCTCTACATCGGAAGCAAGGGCGAGGTCGAAACGGTGAGTGAGTTTCCCGTGCCGGAGATGGTTGCGCCGGGCATTCAAGAACGACGTGGGACGACGCGCGTCACCGAGGGCGCATCACAGGGTTGATGATGTCCATGTCGTTAGTTTTGGCGCATGTCCACGACTGAACGATTCTCTCCTTCCGGCATTCCGATCGCTGCGGTCATTCGTCCGAGCGACGTCACAGTCGACTACGAACACGACCTCGGCGATCCCGGCGTGTTTCCATTTACGCGCGGTGTGCAGCCCACCATGTATCGTGGTCGGCTGTGGACCATGCGACAGTATGCGGGATTCGGTACAGCGCGATCTACCAACGAGCGCTTTAAGCTTTTGCTCGCGGCGGGTCAGACTGGGCTGTCAGTCGCGTTCGATTTGCCGACGCAAATGGGAATTGACTCAGATTCCCCGCGCGCGGCGGGCGAAGTAGGGCGTGTTGGCGTGGCAATCGATACGGTGGACGACATGCACGTGCTGCTCGACGAACTACCGCTCGACAAAGTCTCCACGAGTATGACGATTAATTCCACGGCGTCCACGTTGCTCGCGATGTATATCGTGGTGGCGGAGGAGCGCGGAATGGCGCGCGATGTGCTGTCCGGTACCGTGCAAAACGATATTCTGAAAGAGTATATCGCGCGCGGTACCTACATCTATCCGCCCGCACCATCGCTCGCGCTCACCGCAGAAATGTTTCGCTTCTGTGCCGCTGAGGTGCCGCAGTGGAATCCGATTTCTATTTCGGGTTACCATATTCGCGAAGCCGGATCGACGGCCGTGCAGGAGGTCGCGTTTACGTTTGCGGATGCGCTGGCGTATGTACAGCAAGCGCTTGACGCTGGCTTAGCCATTGACGTGTTCGCTCCGCGCCTCTCGTTCTTTTTCGCCGCGCACAGTGACTTGTTTGAGGAAGTGGCGAAATTTCGCGCGGCACGTCGCCTGTGGGCTCGCCTTATGCGGGACCGATTTGGTGGCAACGAACAGAGTTGCAAGTTGCGGTTTCATACGCAGACAGGAGGTGTGACACTTACCGCACAGCAGCCGCTCAACAATGTTGTGCGCGTGACGATACAGGCGTTAGCCGCCGCGCTCGGTGGCACACAATCGCTGCACACCAACGGATACGATGAAGCGTTGGCGCTACCCACGGCGGCGGCCGCCACGCTCGCGCTGCGTACGCAACAAATTGTCGGTTTCGAATCTGGTGTGGCGCAAACCGTCGACCCATTGGCTGGCAGTTGGTATGTCGAGCAACTCACCGACGCGATCGAAGCCCGCGCTGTCGAACTTATCGCGCGCGTTGACGAACTTGGCGGTGCGGCAGAGGCCATTCGCGCTGGCTTCTTCCAGGAAGAAATCGGGCGGAGCGCGTACGCGCATCAGCTCCGCGTTGAGGCTGGCGAAACGGTAGTGGTTGGCGTGAACACATTCAGCGACGGGCAGGATCCGCCAATTATTCCTGCGCCAAATTTTTCGGAGCTCGAACGCGGGCAAGTGGCATACCTCACGCACGTGAAAGCCACTCGCGATCATTCGGCAGTGCAAACGGCGTTGCGCGCGCTGACGCATACGGCTGCGCAATATCTACCGGCACACGTTGGCGAGCGCGTGCCGCTCATGCCGCTGATCATTGACGCCGTACGTGCGAGGGCGTCTGTGGGAGAAATTGCTGACACGTTTGAGCGCATCTGGGGCCGTTACCAGCCATCGATGTGATGAAGGCTGCTGCGATGATCCACGCTCCTGCGAATTGGTCGTGATGCTACGCGCGGGGCGCGCACTGTGTGTGCTCGCCGTGTCTGTCGCGCCTGCCGCGCTATATGCGCAGCGTCCTGACTACAAAAACTTGCGGTTTGACGAATTGTGGAAACGGACGGACCGCACATCGCATTGGGACGATAAGATTAAAGCTATTCCCATCGCGCCGGGGGTCTCGCTGACGATTGGTGGTCAGGCTCGTTGGCGCGAAGAGTTCGCGCACGCATTTAATTTGAGCGCCACGAGCGCTACGTACGGTCAGTCACGGCTGCTCGTGAATGCTGACCTGCAAATGGGCGATACACGACGTGTGCACGGACGCGTATTCGTCGAGCTACGGGATGCGCAGTCGTACCATCGGACGTTGCCGGGTGGCACGCGCGCTGGTGACGCGGATCGAAGCGATATCCAGAATCTGTTTGCGGATATCTCATATGAAAAATCGTGGGTGCGTGTTGGTCGGCAGGAGATTGTTATGGGTCGAGAGCGCCTCATCGGCGTGCCTGACTGGACCAATACGCGTCGCGGTTTTGAAGGGGTACGCGCGCTATTCGTGCGCGGCGCGTTGGCGATTGATGCGTTTGATGCGCGACCAGTGGTGGTTCGATTGAGTGCGCCAAACATTGGTGACACGACCACGCGGGTTCGCGCATTTTCGCTTGGCAGTGCTGTGGGCGCCAAGGCGGCGCTTCGTGCGTTGCCGGCGACGTGGCAAGCGTACTGGTACGAGCAGGTGACGTCGACAAGTACGCCCACGCGTCGACTGACTAGTGGAGCACGTGCGGCATGGGCGTTCACTGCCGCCGCAAAAACGGGACCGAGTGTCAGCATCGAAACAGAAGCGGCCGTGCAACGCGGTGCGACGGGCGCTCGTGCACTGCACGCATGGTTTTGGACTGCGGAATGGCAAACGCAATGGCGGCGTGTGCGGGGTATGCCAACGATTGCCGTGGGGCTTGAGGAGGCGAGCGGTGATCGTAATGCATCGGACACACGACTTGAAACGTTCAACACGCTCTACGCGGCAGCGCACGCACACGGTGGCTATGCGGATGTGTTTGGTCGAGCGAACGAACGAGAGGTGCACATAATCACGACGTGGGATGTCACGAAGAAAGCGTCGGTGCGCGGTGCGTGGCATCGGTACAATCGGTTGCAATTGGCAGATGGTGTGTACACCAAACAGAACACGGTCCTGCGCGCCGCGTCTGGCTCGCAAGACCGTCATGTCGGCGATGAAATCGATCTCTCGACCACGATTAACGTGTCCCGACATTTGCGCCTGACCGGCGGGCAATTTCTCGTCGAGCCCGGCGCGTTTTTACGCAATACGCCGGGCGGTGCGGTGCAAGAACGACTCAGCTATCTTGGAACGACCTTTACGTTTTAGTGGGCGGTGGTTAGGGCGTGACAAGTTTTGTTTTCGGTTCCAATTTCGCCGACCACAGTCCCGAATTGAAATCGGTGAACAACACATGGCCCTTCCACGGCATGGCGTTCATGACAAACGGCGCATTGGGCGTGTAGCCGTCCGGATCATATGACTTGAACACGGCGATTTCGCGATGCTGATCGGCGAGGTTGCCCATCAATTCGCCCGAGACGTCAACGACGCGTACTCCACCATCGTAGTACGCCTGATATAAAATGTCGTCTTCGACAATGATGTCGTGCGAGCCGTAATCCTCGAGGTGATAGCGACCAACTTTGCGTGGATGTAACGGATCGGTGGCGTCCACAATGTGGGTGTATCCACCAGACGTTTGTGCGATACCGTTTTTGGGTGGCTTCCCGTCCGGACCTGCCAGCGAATACTTGGTGCCTTCCCATACTCGACCGGTGCGACTCATTTCTTCGTCGCCAATAAACAAATACGTGCGACCCGTTGATTTCTGATAGTACGGATAGATCTCGTGGCCGGAATTGATCTTGAACACGCTGATGAGCTTGGGCTTCTCGATCGTGCCGCCGTACTTGCCGTTGCCGACATCGACGATCACCGTGCCCACACCGCCTTGCGCTGAGTACGCGATGCCGTCGCGCACCCACAGATCGTGAATGCGTGCGTTCGGATACTGATATTCGCTCACATACGTGGGCTTCTTCAGATCTTTGACATCAATGATCACATACTTCTGCCCGCCCGAGATGGCGAACAGATGATCGTTCGTGGCGAACATGTTGTGCACACCACCCGTCAGCTCCTGGTCAAACGTTGACGCCACCTTCGGATGTGCGGGTACGGCTAGATCGAGAATCACGACACCGTTTATGCGGTTGGATGCGCCTTCGCGAGAGAGCGCGGCATATCGAGCGTCTGGCGAGACCGTGACGTCGTTGATCGTACGCGCATCCACCTTGATCGAATCGGTCTTGATGATGTTGCTCAAGTCGGTAATGTCGAAAATCAACGCATATCCATCACCACCCCACGTGCCAACAACACAATAATCGCGACCATCTTTCCCGGTCCACGGCCATAAATCGGACGTGTGCGTGTTGTTGATCGATCCGCGTCCCGTAACGGTGATGCGACGCACGACATCGCGTGGCTTCACTTCAAGCACCTTGCGCGCCGTGACGTTGCCCGATGATGCGAGCAGCGTAAAGCGACCGGGCGCGTTGGCGGTGAAACGACCCCAATCAATGATGCCAGGACCACCCGGTGCGACGGTGGTATCGTCCGGCGTGTAGGTGTAACTCCACGTCATCGCCGCGTCCTTCACGGGGGTACCTGCCGCATTTTTCGCGACGGCGACAAGATGAATCACATCGCCCGTGTTAATCACTTCTTCCGCGATGCCCATCGCAATGGACGTGACCGGATTTGTCGTAATCACATATCTCCGCGTGGCCTTCAGCCCTTCCGCTTCCGCGGTGATAGCGACCGCACCGCTTCTCAGTGCGGTCACGTTACCAAAACGATCTACGGTCGCGATGGCGGCATCACTGCTGCGCCAGGTGACGACAAGTCCGCTGCGCGGGCTGCCATCCGCGTGGGAACCACGGGCCGTGTGCGCGAGCGTGATGCCGGTGTACAAATGTCCGGAGTCGGCGGTAATGTCGAGCGTACTCAGCGCCGGCCACGTGATGAGCACCGGAATGTCCAAGGTGATCGGCCCGTTTGCACCGGCCGCCGTCGCAACAGCGGTGTACGACCCGGCCTTGTATGCGAGCACCTGGCCGTTGTTAAATGCGACAGCCAAGCGCGGCCCTCCAACACGTACCTGCGCGTCCGGAATCACTTTCCCTTGCGCGTCATACGCCATGATATTGTAGGTCTGGGTTTCGCCCGCGCGCATCGTAATGCGACTGGGTTCAGACACCAGTTTCGCAACGGCCACCGGTTGCTGTGCCCGCAAGAGTGCGGATGGCACCCATAGGGCGCATGCGCCGACGATCAGCGCGGTCGTGACGAATTGGAAATTTCGCGCTACGTTCATAGGGTGTTGACTCCGATCAAATCGCGACGAGCGTCGCTAGCCGGGTACGGTCGCAAGACCGCGTTGTTTTCCTTCTCGCCGGGATCGATCCCGGGGTCGAGTACGCCCATCATGTCTCGTGTTCTCGAGCATCGCAAGTCGCACATCGTGTCGCGTCGGTGTTCGACGCAGTCTGTGCTTCGTGCACTCGCGTTAGCGGCCACACTCACCGCGACGACCGGCGCGCTCTCCGCACAAGAGAAAGTTGCGCCCACGATGATGCCGGTCATCACACCAGCCAAGCCGACGCACGACTATTGGATCTACGTTGGTGCAGAATCGGCGGACAAGATTTACCGCGTCCGCTTCGGCCCGTCGGGCACCGTGGTCGAACGAAGCATCGACATCGGCGAACTCGCCGCGGAGATGGAAGGACCACACGGCCTCGCGATTTCGGCCGACGGAAAATATTTGTACATGACCACCGGCCACGGCGCCCCCGACGGAAAGTATTGGCGCTACGCACTCGGCCCCGACACACTCGTGGGACCCGGCATTTTCCTCGGCAATTTTCCTGCGTCGATCGACGTAACGCCGGATGGTCTTTACACGTTTTCGGCAAATTTTAATTTGCATGGCGATATGATTCCGTCCACCGTGTCGGTCGTGTATACGCAAAACAATACCGAAGTGGCGCGCATTGTTACGTGCACCATGCCGCACGGCAGTCGCGTGTCACCAGATGGCGCGCATCAATACTCGACGTGCATGATGGATGATCAGCTGGTTGAAATCGACACACGCAGCTTCTCCGTGTCGCGTCGATTTTCGCTGGCAAAAGGAAAAGAAGCGCCGCTCGCGGTCGACAACACCGGCGCGATGGGTGGCGGAGGTGCGATGGCAGGCATGGAGCACGGCGCGCCTGACATGGCCGACATGAAAGGCATGAAGGAAATGACAGGCATGCCGATGCCTTCGGCCAAACCGAAGCCGACACTCGGCCCAACCGTCGACCCAGCGCAGGCCGGACGTGCCGCCATGGGCATCGAAAAGCACGCGATGGAACCCGTCAGTTGCTCGCCAACATGGGCGCAACCATCCATAAAGGGTGAGCGCATTTTCGTCGCCTGCAATAAAGCCGACGAGATTCTTGAAATCGACACAAAGTCGTGGTCAATCGCGCGTCGACTGAAAACGGGACGCGGTGTGTACAACTTGGCGGTGACGGCCGACGGGAAATTGCTTGTCGCCTCACTCAAGCAGGGTGCTGCCGTTGAGATTTTTGATTTGGCCAGCGGAAAGAGTCTCGCGCAAGTCAAAACATCGAACACCATCGCGCACGGCGTCACACTCAGTCCAGATTCGCGATATGCGTTTGTCAGCAGCGAAGGCGTGGGAGCCGCCGCCGGAAAGGTTGACGTGATTGATCTGTGGGCGTTGGCGAAGGTCGGGAACGTCAATGTTGGACAGCAGGCCAGTGGCATCGCGTTTTGGAAAATGAGTAAGTAGCCAGCGCACGTGAACACCTCGGATGTGGCGGCATCGCCGACGCGCTCTCTCGCTGTCCTGCGTAGCATGATCGATGCGCTTGATCGTGATTTGTTGCAAACAATGGCGCGACGAATGTCACTCGTTGCCGAAGTGGCGGCGTATAAACGCGAACACAGCGTGCGAATTCGCGATGCGCAACGCGAGCACGATGTGATCACCGATCGACGGCAGCGCGCGGAAGAGCTTGGGTTGCCTGTTGGCGAAATCGAATCGATTTTCCGTGTGCTCTTGCGTTCGAGTCGCGACCACCAAGCATCACTGCGCGCGGAGGTGCCGCTCCATGCGGAGCCGCGCACCATTGCAATTGTTGGCGGCGGTGGACAAGTCGGTTCGTTGCTGGCGCGCATGTTTGGCGACCTTGGTCATCGTATACTGATTGCTGATACGCGTACGGAGTTGCGTGCGGCCGAAGCGGCGGCCGCGGCGGACGTCACGGTCATTAGCGTGCCAATCGACGTCACCGAGCGCGTCATTGCGGACGTTGGACCGTACGTGCGCGACGACGCACTCTTGATGGACGTGACGAGTATCAAAGAAGCACCAGTCGCGGCGATGTTGGCGGCAACGCGCGGCAGTGTGGTCGGCACGCATCCGATGTTTGGACCCAGCGTACATACGCTGCAAGGACAGCGTGTGGTGCTCTGTCGCGCCCGTGGCGACGCGTGGGCCGATTGGCTCTCGCAAACCCTCTCAGCGCGCGGTCTCGTCATTACCGAAGCCACGGCGGTGCAGCATGATCGCGCGATGTCGATTGTGCAGGTGCTCACACACTTTCAAACACAAGTGCTTGGCCTCACACTGGCGCGGCTCGGCGTACCGCTCGAAGAAACGAAACCATTTACCTCGCCGGCTTACCTCTTAGAACTCTACGTCACAGCGCGACATTTTGCGCAAGATGCATCGTTGTACGGACCGATCGAAATGCGGAATCCGCGAACGAGCGACGTCACAACCGCATTTGCCGACGCCACACGTGAGATCAGCGGCGTCTTAGCAAGCGGCGATCAAGCGGCGTTCACACGCGTATTCAGCGACGTGCGCGAATTCTTTGGTGACTTCACCGATGAAGCACTGGAGCAATCAAGTTTTCTCATCGATCGGATTGTCGAGCGGATGTAGCAGTGTTTATCGCGTCCAGATCAGCACGACGCACGGCGCTTGAATGTCTTTCGCGCGCGGCTTGAAGTCCGGCGGAATTTGCGCGGGACCGGCATAGACGTCCATTCCTAACGATGCGTGCGGGAATCTGACCGATCGGCGCGGGGAGTGGCATACGTGCAAACGCACCTGGTGGCGTGCCCGGTGAAGACGGATTAAGCACATCGCTGGACAGCGAGCCTTGCAAGACGCCGTCAATGAAAATGCTCGCCTCCTTGACACATCCGCGCGCACGCGCGCCCATGCGAAAAAACATACTACTCAAATCGATAGCGCCGTGCTTTTCTATGTCTGCACGTGTCACAAACTGGGACGACGACACACTGGATGTCATACGCCGTCGATCAAAACCCACGTCGAAAAGTCGCTGAGAGCTATAGACCCCCTTCACAAGCACCGGCGCAATTAGCGTACCCTGCGGCACAATACCAAACCACAGCGCCAGCGTATCGTTGTCCTGCACATCCACGGATGTGGTGAGGACGGCTAATCCGATGCATCGAACCTGCAGCTCGTATCGCCCCGCTTGTGCCATCGCAATTCGAAATTCACCGCGTTCGTTGGTGATGCCCGCGATACGCGTGCCATTGAGCGCAATCTGCGCTGCAGAAACGGGCGCACCGGTCGTGTCTTCAACAACGCCCCGAATCACGGCAATTTGTGCGTTCGCGGTTGTTGTAACCGTGCTTGTCACAACCGCCGCCACAAGGGCATATCGCGCCCACTCGGCTTGTAAGCTCGCGCGGGCGCGCATCACTTCACCGGCGGCACCATCGCCGTCCCCAATAGTACTTTCCGATCGTGCATGTCATACGCATCGCCTGCCTTCAACAAAATGTACGGCTTCGCGCCCGCTGCATACGTCTTTGTGTTGTCATGAATGGCCACCTGCGCTTTCCCGATAATATCAAATCGATCTCCGGTAACCACGATCGCTGTCCCCTCAGACAACCCGATACCAAGTAACGTCGGAAAACGAGCAATCACCGCGTCAAGATCATCCCACCGATTGCGCGTGTTGATATGCTGATCGATCGCCGAACGGCGGAGAAATCCGAACGCGTTTTGATGCTCGGGTTCTGGCGCCATCATGACGTCGGCGCCGCTGATGGCACCGCGCACCAAATACGCGCCTTGAATGGTTGCACCAGCGGAGCTACCGCCAATCACACCGCCGCGCATCAGCACATTGTGAAACTCGCGAAACGTGCGCGTCCCTGCATAGGAGTCGACAATGTTCCACTGACGACCACCGTTGAACCAGACACCTGTTGCGTCACGCAAGATGTTCGCGAACTCCTCCGTGTCCGCCACTTTTGGATCGGCCGTATGCAGCATGCGCACGTTCGTGACGCCTAACTTTCGCCACGACGCCAGCACCACCGAATCGACGTACGGAATAAGCGAGCCATCGGCCTTCCGATTACCGCCAGCGGTCGGCACCACCACAATGCGCGCGTCCGCACCGCCTGCCATCGCAATAAATTTCTCCGAGATGCCGGTGCCTTCGAGATTGCCGCCACCAACAATGACGAGCGAACCGTTCGTCGGTCCATACTCGGACATTGTAGCGGTCAGAGCGACGGTCGGACGCGGTTGTGCGACCGCGGTGAACACGACTGGGGACGCAAATGCCATCACGATCACTGCGCGCATCACGCCAATAAAACCGTACGGTGAGCTGCGGAATCGACGCGGATGAGTCATGGATAGCTCGGTAAGGGAACCTTCTGGCGACACGCTACATCAACATATCGCGCGAATCTTGCCCCGGAACCATCGCACCGCCATCCTCCATTTATCCCGCAAATTTCGATTCCCCAAAACTCTGCTCGCATGCCCGGCGCTCTCGAACACATCTGGATCAAGCGCGCCAAACGCGGTCCGATGGATGCCACCGTGCTTGCCTCGCTACGCGCGGACCGCGGGTTAGTTGGCAACGCGAATCAGGGCGGACGCCGACAGATCACCATCCTCGAAGCCGAGCGTTGGAGCGCGCACACGTCCGCACTCGGTACCACGCTCGATCCGTCCGTGCGGCGTGCGAATTTGTTGGTGCGCGGCGTCACGCTTTCCAATTCGCGAGGCCGTGTCCTGCGCATTGGAGTGGTGCGTGTCCGTATTGCGGGAGAGACGAAACCGTGCCATCAGATGGATGAGGTCCACGACGGCCTGCAAGCGATCATGCGCGATGACTGGGGCGGCGGTGCGTTTGCGGTGGTCTTGGACGACGGTGCGATCGCGGTAGGCGATGTCGTGGCGTGGGAAACGGACGACGTCAGCGTACCGTTGTGATTCCGCGTCCAGCCTGGTGATTCGTAGCGCGCGAAAAAATGTGTCACCGGAAGCCGAGCGGGGTATTTTACTGAATGCGAACTCTCACACGTCCCGTCTTAAAAGTGTTCCTCGTCGCCGCGCTCATCGCGATGGGCACAGCGTCATCGGCATCCGCGCAACGTACGACCGGCATCAAGGAACGTGCGGCGGCAGAAGCGGTGCGCCCGCCGAGCGCGTATGGCGTCATTGATGGTGTGGTCACGGACACGCTGCTGCGTCCGCTTGAATCGGCGGACATTTCTGTGGTCGGCGTTGGCGCGCACGTGGTGACGTCCACCAATGGGCGTTTCCGCATGCTGCAGGTGCCACCAGGACAATATCTGCTGGTCGCGAGACGCATTGGTTACGCGCCAACGTCGGGCATCATTCAGGTGCCAGCAGTGGACACGGTGCGACTCTCATACGCGCTCCTGCGCTCGAACAACATGCTGGACACCATGAAGGTGCAGGCGCGTCGAGTGTCGTTGCGTATGGCGGAATTTGAGGGACGACGTAGACAAGGAGTTGGCCAGTTCATTACGCAGGAAGATTTGGAGCGGCGCGGCTCGCCCCAAGTCGCAGACTTCCTGCGAAACATTCGCGGTATCGAACTCCTTCGCAACACCAGTCAGGCGTTCGGCGATATGGTGGCGATTTCGCGTCGCGAAGGTGATCCGCTGCAGGGAGGATGTCCGATGCAAGTGGTGCTCGACGGCATTGTGTTACCGGGAAAATTCAATCTCGACTTACTGCCTTCGCCAAAACAAATCGCAGGCGTTGAGGTGTACAGCGGACCGGCGACCGTGCCACCGCAGTTCGGTGGAAACGATCGTCGCTGCGGGTTAATCGCCGTGTGGACGAGGGAAGGATACTGAACAGCAGGAATTAGGGGATAGGGATTAGGGAACGGCATCGGAGTAAAAAGCCCCCGCGAGCAACTGCTCGCGGGGGCTTTTCCCCAGTCCCTAATCCCTAATCCCTACCATCAGCACCCTGGACCTGCCAACGCGCCCGTCTTACCCGCTCGCACAAGGCATTCTGCCTGTGGAATGGGTTGTACCTTGGCCACAAAGTGTGCATTTGTGCCCGTGCTGATGTCCAACGGCAACGTGCTCAGGCGACCGTATCGACGCAAGTCGATCCAACGCAACCCTTCCAACATGGTTGAGTAGCGCTTCTCGTAGAGCAGCGCCGTCAGAACGGTTGCGTCGTCAGACGCGGCGGTGACGGTCGACGCCGGCAGTCCCCCCGAACCCGTGCGAACCTGATTGATAATGGCAACCGCACCCGCCTTGTCGCCCGTGGCCAACAACGCCTCCGCGCGAAGCAGCAACAGCTCTTCGTTGCGGATGATGGCAATGCTGTTCGAAATCGACGGATACAGATTGAAACCGATCGACGATGCAATGCCCAGCGCGTTCGGCGCTGATCGCGTTGGCCGCGTCCCAATCTTCGCGGTGTAGCGATCATCCAGCGCGCCATTCGTTTTGAGCTGCGCGTCGGTGGTAAACGACGGATGCGCGTACAAGTCCGTGTTGGTCGTCAAGTTCAACGGATTGTTGACATCGGGTGCCGCCGCATACGGATGCGACGGTCCAACATCAAACGCAGCGCGTGTCGATGCTGCCGTGTTGATGAATGACGCGGACAACGCGGTCAGCGCACGCTGCCACGCAGCGGTTCCACCACCGGAAGTTGCATAGTACGCCGCTGCACGAGCGGCAATGGCGCGATTAAACGTGCGGAACGTGGTCGGTGTGTTGAAGCCCGCGAATCCCGAATGCAGCGTGATCGGAAACGCAGCGCCACCAGCCGAAAGGTTGGCCGCACCGTCATCCAACGTGGCCAGGATGTACTTGTACACCGAATCTCGTGACACAAACGGCGCGAGATCCGACGCGTTTTGCTTGATCTCGACCACCGCACCGATGGTGTCGCGGGTGGAAATCACGTACAGCAGTTCCAACCCTTCAAGCGTCTTCGCAAGGCCGAGACCAGCGCTTTTCTGTTCCGCGCTTAACGCGGTCGAAGCGGAGACGGTGTTCTTGAAGTTGAAAATGTCGCGCAAATTGCCGTACTGCGTGCCCCAATTTTCAACCGCAAATCCGGTTGGATCGAGTTTGTTCTGACCGGCGATACCGATCAGATACGCGGACGTGTTGCGCCCTTCTTGCGGCGTGTAAATGTACAGCTCGCGACCGAAGCGGCCGGTCGACGTGATGTTGGCCGCACGACCATTGCGCAGTTGGCGCAGCAAGCCTGTTGCTTGAAGCTGCAAGGCCTGCTGGTCCGCCGATGCTGCCGCAACGGTGGGGGTATTAGGATTGGTGATGGAGAGCTGGTCGGCGCTGCACGCCGCTAAGACGCCCATCGCCGCGAGCAACGCACCGGCGTTTCGAAGCGTGTTCAAGGAAATCCTCATCGCGATACGGCGAGAAATTATAGGAGTCGTCGTCATGGGATTAGAACCCGATGTCGACGCTGAAGAAGAACTGGCGGCTCGACGGGAACGGTGCGAGGTCGATGAAGCGATTGAAGTTCGAGTTGCCGAAGTTACTGAATTCCGGGTCGAAGCCCCAATACTTCGAGAACAGCGCGAGGTTACGGCCGCTCAAGTTGAAACGCAGGCTGCGCGCGCCCGGAATTTTGGACGCCCAAGAATCTGGCGCCTGATAATTCAGGGTCACTTCGCGAAGCTTCACGTACGTGCCGGCTTGGATGTACGGACGGCTGTCGCCCTTGCTGAACGTGTTGTAATTCGCAGCGCCGTTCGCGACGTAATCGCGTGACTGACCGCCTTCATCGTACAGATTGTTCGTCATGTCGGCCACGTAGCCGCCGTTGCGCCAATCCGCCAAGAACGACAACGTGAGTTTCTTGTACGTGAAATCGTTATTGAACGTCGTGGTGTGCACCGGGTTCGCATCGGCAACGATGGTATCACGTACGGCGTTGTTCAGACCGAGTGGCGCGTTGGCCCAAATATACGTCGAACGTGTGTTGGTGGCGATACGGTTACGACCGTACGTCGCACCAAAGCTGCCTGGCACGGCAAACGACGGCACCGGAATGTTATCGGTACGCTGAATGTTGGTGTTGTAAATGATGCGCGACGTCCACTCGAAGTTGCGCGAGCGAATCGGTACCATCGACAGCACGCCTTCCGAGCCGAGCACCGACAACTGTCCACCGTTGATGATCTGATTGCCCAAGCCCGACGATGGCGGCAGCGGGAACGTCAGCAACAGGTCGGTGATCTTGCGCTGATACCGCGTGACTTCAAGTCCGATGCGCGAGCCGAAGAACGAACCGTCAAAGCCATACTCCAACTCGTTCATGATTTCCGGCTTAATGCCAGTGTTGCCAAGCAGTGCATTGGAGACCAGCGAACCGTTGCCGCCAATCAACCCGCCGTCGGCGTACAAAATGTCGCGATCGCCATAACGCGGACGATTACCGGACTTGCCGTAAGCTGCGCGAAACTTGAACTCGTCAATCTTGCTCGTGAGTGGCTTCGTTAAACGGTACGACGCGGAGAACTTTGGATATTGGTAGAATTTCGCGCGATCACCGTCGGCACTGGAGCGGTCATTGCGCACGCCCGCATTCAACGCGAGATGGTCGTCGAGCATCAACAACTGTTCGTTCACGTAGTACGACTGATCACGAAACTCGGCGATGTCGTTCGAAATCAAAATATCTTGCGCGCCGGTTGGCACTTTGCGAGTTGGCAGCAACCCACGTCCGCGCAAACGGTACGTGTTAATCCGTTGCGTTTCGTATGACGTGCCCGCAGACGTTGTTGCCGACGTCAGGAATCTTGTGCTCGGCGACCACGTGTGTACCGCGTTGAAGCCTTGATTAAACTGATAGCTGTCAACGCTGTTCTGTTGCGCAGTACCTAAGAAGCCGTCAGCGGGCTCGTACTGCAGGAAGTTTGGCGAGTATTGATTGGCCGACTGCTGGAATCGATCCATACCGACAAGATACGACAACTGAATGGTATTCTTGGCCGTGCTCAAGAGCGCGTATCCAACGCGGATGTTGCCCGACTGACGCCACACATCTTCGTTGTTCTCAATGTTGTTAAACACTTCGAACGGGTTGGATGTGCCGGACCCACCACCGTTAAACGGCATGGAGACAAAACGTCCTGACGCATCCTTGGCTTGGAGATCGATCACGGCGGGCGAGTATCCGAACGTATAAATGGGACTCGTGCCGGAATTGTCGTTACCACCAACGCCGCGCTTAAAGCCGTTGTGCGTGACATCAACACCAAGGCTTACCGTCAGCTTGGTGCCGAGCGTCTGATCAATGTTGATACGACCGCCGGTGCGCCGCGCGCCGGTGTTCAACGCAATGCCGCTTTCCTGGCGATCGCTCAGCGAGGCAAAGAACCGCGTGTTATTCACACCACCAGAAGCGGACAACAGCGTTTCCCATGACGGATCGGTGCGGCCATACAACTGCCCCTGCCAGTCATAGAACGGGCACGTGGGCGCGCACGCCTTTTGCGCCGCTGCCAACCCGATTGGACCACCCGTAAAATTCACATTATTCGCGGGATCGTAAATATCGGTGATCGTATTGTTATGCCGCGAGCTGAGCGAGCGCAGCAGCGATTGCGTGCCGGCGCGCTGCGTAATATTCCACGTCGCGCGACCCTGCTTGCCGCGTTTGGTTGTGATGACGACCACGCCGTTGGTGGCCCGGGACCCGTAAATGGCCGTTGCCGCCGCCGACTTCAGCACTTCAATGTTTTCGACGTCGTTCGGGTTCAGGTCGGCCAAGCGGTTGACCACTTGGTCTTGGCTAGACGCCGTCGTGCCCGACGCGCGCGAGATGGATGCCAATCCTGATGAAACCGAGGCGTTCGAGACGATGATGCCATCAACGACGTACAGCGGATCGCCTTGACCAAGCACGGATGTGGCGCCGCGAATCTGAATTTGCGAACCGCCACCAGGCGCTCCGCTATTTTCAAACATACGAGCACCGGCAACCTTACCGGCCAAATTGCCTTCGATTGAACGGGCTGGGACTCGATTGAGCTCGGCCGTGTTGACGGTGGCAACAGCCGTCGCAGCAGACTTTCGGTCAATGGTCGTCGCCGCACCAGTGACCGTCACGCCTTCAAGCTGCAGGACGTCGCGTTCGAGCACGAAGTCGGCCGTAGAGACCGTTGGAGCCAAACGCACCGTCTGGCGCTTAAAACCGAGCTGGCGCGCCATAATCGTGACATCGCCGTTCGGGACACGAATGCGATATTCGCCTTTTTCATTTGTCCGGACGCCAACTTGCTGTCCGACAATGTTGACGGTCACTTCGAGAATTGGCGCACCAGAACCAGCCTGCGTCACCTTACCCGTAATTTCCCGGGTCTGCGCATCCGCACGAAGCGGCAGCAAGGCGACGATAGCGGCAGTGGCAACAAACTGGAAAAGCCTGCCCATAAAGGGTCTCCGAAAGGAGGGAAGCGGAGTACTGAGAGAATCGTTTTGATTCGTCGCAGGGACCGACCACCCGCGACCGTGAAAAACGGTGCGGGTCTGTAACAACGGTGTCTCGGTTAGTAACGGTACAAACTATGAGAAGAACAGCGAGCGTCTAGTTCTCGTCACTGATCTTCGTTGGGACCGGACGACTTGACGCGTTGCGTCGCGCGACAGAGTGGGACGATCAGATTCATCGGGGCCGCACCCAGGGCCAAACGTCCGCAGCTTGATGGGCCGAGTCTCGCCGCAACTTGCGATCACCTGCCGCAGACGCGGGTCGGATTCTGCGTAACGC
This sequence comes from Gemmatimonadaceae bacterium, assembly GCA_025358925.1. GTDB lineage: Bacteria > Gemmatimonadota > Gemmatimonadetes > Gemmatimonadales > Gemmatimonadaceae > Gemmatimonas. Next base: position 106,078 of record JANYHT010000044.1, read on the forward strand.
CGCCGCCGACCTCCAACTGCTCGAAACACGTATTGTGTGTCCCGATCATTTCCCGCACTCAGTGGCGTCGCGTTACATCGCGCGTGAACCGAACGCACGGCGGATGGCGACCGTCCGCTCCAGTTCATCGCGTGACTGCAAGATCTTTTGCGTGAGATCGGGTGCGAGGTCGCGATGCGTCGCCATCCATCGATCAATGTCCTGCAACGCTTGCTCGCTTGCCTGTCCGCCAATCGCGGCACCCAACCAACTGCCAAGAAAAAAGATGCGACGATTCCGTTGAATCCATGGCAGTGTGTCCAGCGCGGGAACCAAAAATCGACGTGTTAACTCCGCACGCTCCGGATCATTGAATGCGCGCAAGCTGGATGTCACCCATTCCTCATTCAACTCCTTGTCTGCAAACCACCGCGCGAAATACGCTTGCTTTGCCTCGCTCGTCGGTCGAGCCGCACCAGCAACAAAGGCGAGACGTTTTCCTTCCGACGTAGAATCCCGCCGCATTTCCGCACCCAACCGTGCATCGGCTGATGCCGCACCGCGCGCCATCAAGCGCGTGACAATCGACCATCGCGATGGTGCGCGCAACGGCAATCCGGCAGCGGTCGTGCTGTCCAGCCACGCGTCCAATCGATGCAGCGCGTCATCCGTGCGTGCGAGACCAATCACAGCATCTAATTGCGATTTGCGTTGTCCGTACGGTCGTGTGCTATCCGTCGCACCGGCCAGTAAGATGCGCTCCACGTTCGGCAGCAATGAATCACGCACCGACGGCGCGGCGTATCGCGTCAGCACGGTCGACAAGCGTCCAACAATACTGCCCGACAACTGCTCATCGCGCTCGTTCGGAAGTTCGCGCAAGGCAACCGCAGCGAAACGCTCGGGAGCGATTCGCGCATCACGGACGAGATCCCACAACGCGCCCCACAGCATCGCACGTTGAAAGTCGTCGTGCACCTGTCCGAGATGTGCTTCAATCCACCGAACACTCCCAGTATCCGGCAGCACGAGTGCGTAGCCGTAGTCACCATCGTTAGCAAACACAAATGCCGGCGCCGCTTTGCCCGCCGCCGCCGGGACTACAACCGTGTCGGCGCTGAATTCCACCGGCAGCCGCACGGATGGACGTCCGTCGGCGTAGTACAGCAACACTTGCATCTTGAGCGGCCACGCCCCGCCGCCCGAGACGCTCCGTTGTGCGGGATGCTGCGCCAAGGCGAGTCGCGTAATGCGTCCGTTGCGCACGTTCAGCTGCTGCTCAACGACGGGCATGCCTGGTCGCAAAATCCACTGCTTTCCCCATGACGTCAGATCACGCCCACTGGCGTGTCCGACGGCGCGCAACAACTCCTGCCATGTCGCATTTGCATACGCATGGGCGCCAAGAAATTCGCGAATACCGGTCTGGAACGCACGCTCCCCAACCAAAAACTCCAACTGCCGTAAGACGCCCGGCGCCTTGTTGTACACGATCGGACCGTAGTTGCTCTTGGCCTGATCCAAGTTGGCAAGTGCTTGCCAGACCGGCGTGGTGCCGCGCGTCGCATCAGTGGCGTAGGCGACAGGCTTGTTGCGGAGATAAAACGTTTTCCACGCGTTCGACCGCGGTTCGAGCGATGCCTGCATTTTTGCTGCCATGTACGTCGCAAAACCTTCTTTCAGCCACAGATCATCAAACCAACGCATCGTGACGTAGTCACCGAACCATTGATGCGCGACCTCGTGAAACGCGGTGGCTTGTCGACCAAGTAATTGCGAGACCGTCGGACGTTCCCGATAAATGAAACTCTCTTCGTTGTAAAAAATCGCCCCCGGATGTTCCATTCCACCGAAAGGGAACGCTGGTGCGAGGAGAAATTCAAATTTGCTAAAAGGGTAGGGCACACCAAACCAGTTGCCAAGCCAAACGAGGGCACGCGCATTCATGGCGAGCAAGGTGTCGGCTTCTACCTCACTCGCGCGTGAGCGACGAGACCATAGCGTGATCGGCACGGCGGATGTGCCGGATGCAATTGCGAATGATCGCGTTATCGTACTCCACGGCCCCGCCGCAAACGCAATCAGATACGTACTGATGGGTTGTGTTTCGCTAAAAGAATGTGTTCGCGTGTTGGCGGTGCTGTCGACACGAGTTGGTATACCGTTTCCAAGCGCGCGCCACGCGCTTGTTGTGGTGAGTGCGAACGTGATGCGGGCTTTGAGATCAGGCTGGTCGAAGCACGGAAAGAGCAGGTTCGCATCGGAGGGCACGAGGAGCGTATACAGATAGTCGTTGCCGTCCGTCGCATCGTGCGCGCGAATGATGCTGGCGCCGGCTGGTGCAATGGGTGAAGCAAATGCCACCTCAATCCGATTGAGATCGATATGCAGTCGGGCTGCAGGCACACGAATATGCGCGCCGTTCCACACCTTTGCGTTCACGTCAATCGCCACGCCATTCGCGACAACGCTCGTAACGGCGAGTCCGCGAAAATCCAAAATCGCATCGCCAGCCTGTAGTTGCGTGAAGGCAACGACGACACGACCTATGGCGGTGTCGCGTCGCGTGACGTCAAGATGCAGATCGTATCGCACGTCGCGCAGGTGCGCGGCGCGATACGAGGCCAATATTTTCGGCACGCCGACGGCGTCGAGTGTTTGGGCGCCGATCGTGGGGCGGCAGCCGAGCAGGAGTGTGGCGCCAAGGCCGACACGAGCGGTCTGCGAGGAGATGAGGCTAGCAAGGTTCATGGGGGAGGCTACATTCGGAAACGCGACAATGGCAAGCGGCAGAGTCCGACGCGCACGACCTGCGTCCCGCGGGTGGGAATGAAATCGCTACTGCCGCCGTCCCCACAAGTGTCGTCTTCACCCGCCGAGACCACCAACCATATTGGAGCATGCATGCGCCGAGCTGTACGTAGTGTCGTTTTCGCCCTCTTCGCCGCAGGTGCGACGGCGTGCGGCAAGAGTGATTCTGGCAGCACGCCGCCGACGCCAGTGGCCGCGACCATCACGCTGACCCCCGCGAGCACGGCCTCGTTGGTTTCGATTGGAGAGACACGAGCGATGACGGCGGTAGCGAAGGATGCCAGCGGAACGGTGCTCGCCGCTCCAACGGTCACCTTTGCGTCGAGCAACGCGGCGGTGCTGAGCGTCGTAGGCTCGGGCACGACTGCCACCGCGACCTCCACGGGGAACGGCTCAGCCACAATCACGGCAACAAGCGGCACAGCAACGTCGAGTGTGAATTTTGTGGTCGCGCAAGCGTTCGCGACCGTTGCGGTCACGTCCGCCACGCCCTCGGTGCCAATTGGCGGTACCACTGCGCTCACCGCGACAGCGCGTGATGCCAAGGGTGTTGCGATCACCGGAACGACTGGCTTCACCTTCGCATCCGCCACACCGACCGCCGCAATCGTCAGCGCGAGCGGTATAGTGACGGGTATTGCGCCAGGTGCTTCAGTCATCACGACGTCGCTGACAAAAGACGGCGTCACGTCCACCGGTACGGCAACGGTGACGGTGATTGCACCCGCGCCGACTCCGAGCAGCGCGACAATCGCGGCAACGGTGGGCAGTCAGTTTACTCCCCCGAGCGTGAGCATCGCCGCAGGTGGTACGGCGACGTGGGATTTCGCATCGCTCACGCACAACGTGACGTTTAGCACGGCCGGATCGCCGACGAATATTGCAAACTCCGCCAGTGCGTCAGTGTCACGTACCTTTCCCACCGCCGGCACCTACGCGTACATCTGCACGATCCATGGCTCGGGCATGTCCGGGACAGTCACAGTCGGAGCGCTGGGCTTCGTGGCCCCGACGATGAATGGTGCGAACGAGCGTCCAGCGGCCAACACGACAACTGGCAATGGTAGCGCGGTGTTTTCCGTTGCCGGTTCGACGGTTTCGTATACGGTTGCCTTCCAAGGACTCACCAGCGCACCCACGGGTCTGCACATTCACGCGCCCGGCAATGCGAACGCGGCCGCAGCGGTCATTGTCGACCTGCTCACGACGCCGCAAACGAATACGAGCGGAGTGCTCACGGGCACCTTCTCGGCAACCAATATTCGTAACGCTGGCGTCTCGCTCGACTCCTTGTTTGTACTGATGCGTAACGGCAACGCCTACGTCAACATTCATACGACGGCCAACCCAGGTGGCGAAGTGCGCGGCACACTCGGCTCGCCATAACGCGTGCCTCACGAACGACTGGTCTTGCACGGAGCCTGATGGCTATATCGGCCGATGTGCTGCTGGCGGAGCGACAAGCGCGCTTTCACCTGCTTGTGCTGCCGCACCTCGATCGGTTGCTGGGGTTTGCCCAGCGACGGACCGATGGCAACGGTGATGCCGAAGACGCCGTGCAAGACGCATGCATGCGCGCGTGGAGCGCGTTCGACGAACTGCGTGATGAATCTCGTGTGCGCGCTTGGCTGTATCGCATTCTGCGCACCGTCCTTAGCGATGCGTTCGAGAAAGAGGGGAGGCGTCGTCAGCTGGTGTCCATCACGCGACTTGAAGACGCGCACGAAACGATGGTTGGTACTGACACCGATTTTGTCTTCACCGAAGTTGTCGCGCGCATGGATCGCGAACAATTGCGCGATGCCTTATCCAATATTCCCGAAGATTTTGCCACGGCGGTTGAACTTCATGATATCGATGGCTTCAAATATCACGAGATTGCGGACATCACCAGCGTGCCGATCGGCACCGTGATGAGTCGTATTTCGCGCGGGCGTCGATTGCTGGCTGGCGCAATTGTCGAGAGTCGCGCCGCTTGGCCGTTGGGCGTCCACGTTGAAGTTGACCAACATGTCGGCGTGCACGCTGTACATCGGAAGCGGACATGACGCGCGACGGGCGAACAGCGACTGGGCGCGATTCGCGCGATCTGTCTCCTGGGCAGGCCACGCGAGAAGAACGACATCAGCTATTGGCAACGCTGCTTGGTGCGTATGCCGATGGTGAGTTGCCGTCGGAAACGGCGTCACAAATCGACGCGCATCTCCTCGGGTGCACGCGATGTCGTCACGAATTGGAGGTGCAGAGCGCGCTGCGGCACGCGTTGGACAGTATGCCGCGTGTGCGTGCCTCCAACGCCTTGCGTGAACGCGTGATCGCGCTGATCGCTGCGGCGCCGCATGTCGTGGTGACGGCCGCACCATCACGCGTGCCATCGGCGATGCGATCGCCACGCACGCGTGTCGCCCTGACGGCGCTCACCGTGTGCGTTGTTGTCGCGGTTGCGCTGATCTGGCAACGCGACGCTGCGAAGGGCGCGGCCGCATCAGCACCCACGACGATGGTTTCGCTGCCGTCGGTGGATCTTTTTTCGGCTGTACTCGTCGACTATCGTCGCGTCACGTCTACAGATTTGCCCGGACGCGCCCGCGACCTTGCGTCGGTTCGAGCCGCGCTGCCGTTTCCAGTGGAGCCGCTGACGTCCGCGCAGCTTCGTCTCTTGGCCGTGTGGACCACCGATTTACGTGGAGAACCCGCCGCCGTGCTGGCGTACCGCTGGCGTGATCAGCTGGTGGTGCAATATGTCGTATCGGAACAAGTGCTCTTCCGGCCCTCCGAAGTACGTCGTGTGTTCGCCGCCGGTCATCCGCTCGGTGCGGTCGACGGCGCGCAAGGGTTGCTCGCATGGCCAGCACGAGAAAGCGGCGAATTTCTCATTGGCGAAGCGACGCCCTCGCAGCTTGCCTCGTTGCGGGAGCGCGCGAGTCGTCGCTGATTTGTTTCATGCGTTGTCCTTTCAAAACATTCGTTGTTCGAGTACTGGTCGTGATGCTGGCGGTGGCGGTGCCGATGATGGTACGAGCGCAAGCTGGGTCGTCCGGCGCCGCGCAACTTGATACGTCCGCCGCATCCGTTGACTCGCTGGCCGCGCGTCTCGCGCGTGCAGAGGCAGCTATCGAAATGCTCCGGCGCCAACTGGCCATCGAAGCAAGCTCCGTCGTAAAAACGCGCTCGCGACTGCAGCTGGAGTTATCCGGCCGAGTGCTCACCAACGCGTATTACGACAACACACGATTTAACAGCAGTGAGGTGCCATTGTTTGTGCGCGAGGGGTCGGCTCCTTCGTCGGGCACGCGCAATGGCACCGCAGGTAGCCGCGTCTTCGGCGCCTCCATTCGACAAACCATGCTCGGTGCGTCGCTCGGTGTCGATAGTGTCCTCGGAGGCAGCTTCGTCGGCGATATCGATATTGATTTCTTTGCTGCGGCAACGCCGGGCGTGGATGCGTTTCCAACGCCGCGCCCACGACTCCGCACGCTACGCGCGCAAATCACGTGGCCGAAAACCGAAATCATGGTGGGATCGGATGGACCGTTGATCGCCGATGTCGATCCCGCGAGTGTTGCGACGGTCGGATTGCCAGGATTCACCGCAGCGGGCAATCTGTGGAATTGGATCCCGCAAGCGCGGGTGTCGCGAGAGCTCTTGGCCACAAGGATTGGCGTAACGCAACTGCGATGGAGTGCGCAGCTTGCACTGCTCGCTCCGACAACAGGCGACGTGCATCCGTCGGAACTCGATGGCGTCGATGCGGGAGATCGCTCGGCACGTCCGTCAATCGAAGGACGTCTTCGCGTGCGGTGGGGTACGGACGATGCGCCGGATGACCAACACGGAGAAATTGGAATCGGCACGCATCGTGGATGGCTCCGCATATCGGGCGATACGTTGACCACTGCTAGCGCGACCGCCATAAGCGTGCGCATGGGTTTAACGCATGGTCTCTCACTGCGCGGCGAAGCGTATCGCGGTCGCGCTGTTCGTGGCCTTGGTGGCGGCGCCATTGGTCAGAATTTTGGTGTCGCCGCAGTTGGGCAAACACTTGGCGCGCCACTACGAAATACCGCCGGTTGGGCGCAGCTGCTCGCGCAGGTTCGGCCTACAATCGCGACGGGCCTTGGATGTGGTGTCGACGTGGTGAACGTCGCCGACCGGCCGGACCGACAGCGCAATGCCAGTTGCGCCGGGAATATTGCGTGGCACCCCACGCAACCGGTGGTTCTTGGATTTGAGATTCGGACGCTGGCCACGCACTACGCGAGTGGCACGCGTCGTGGAACGCAGTTCAACCTTGCCGCCGGATTCGAGTGGTGAGGGATATTCAACGCGTGCGTCGGTGGTTGGCACTCTGCATTGTCAGCAGCCTGAGCATCCGCGGCGACGTATTGGCGCAGGGATCGGTAAGCGGTCGCCTGACGATCGTGGATCGGGTCGACGCTGTCGCTCGCGATGTTGGTAGTGCGATTATCCAACTCGAATCGCTTGATCCAACACGACGCGAGCGTAGCGATGCACTGGCCGCAACGCAGATCGACATGCGCGGACGTGAATTTCTGCCGCATGTACAAATCGTCCGCGTTGGCGGCAAAGTCACGTTTCCGAACAGCGATCCATTCAGCCACAACGTGTTCTCGAATAGTGCGCTCGGAACGTTCGACTTAGGACTCTACCGATCGCGCGTTTCGCGATCGTCCACGTTTGATCGCCCGGGCACCTACGCGATCTACTGTAACATTCACGCCCGCATGGTGAGTTTCGTCGTCGTTGTCAACACGCCGTATGTGACCAAGGTCAGAAGCGATGGGCGCTTTGTGATGAGCGGCGTGCCCGCAGGCAGCTATCGATTGCGCGTGTGGCACGAACGCGCGCCAGAGCTGCTGCGGACCATTGATGTGCCGGCAGGCGGACTTGTGGACGTGGCGGTAGCACTCGACGCGCGAAGCTACGTGGAGAAACCGCATTTAAATAAATTCGGCGTTCCGTACATCGCGACACGTGCTGATCGCTACTGAGGGTACGCGACGTCGTATTGGGTTCACGGGGCGAGTTTTTCTCGTGACCGCAACGCTCGTCGGCGTTGTCGTGGCGATCGCGCTCTTGATCGCTTCTAACTCCGTTCAACGCAGTAGTGAAGCGACCGCACGTCGCGGGCTTGAGCAGTCCGCCGATTTAGTGGCGCAATTTCTCTCCGGCCGCGAGCGCAGTTTGGCGGGCGGTGCTAGTGTGTTTGTGCAGGGACCGTACTTTCGGACGCTGGTCTCCGAACGACGCTCCGACGATATACTCGATCAAACATTCGAAGCGGTGTCGCAGTTGGAGTCGCAGTGGGTCTCCATCACCGACGCGCGAGGCGTGTTACTCGCGAAGTCCGACGAACCTGCAGTACGGGGCGACGAACTCGGGGGCGTTCCGCTCATTGCAGGCGCGTTACGAGGGAAGGTCACGGCAGGGTTTGGTGTGTCGCACGACTCGCTACTCTTTCAAGCGGTGGCTGTGCCCATTGTCATTCCCGGCGGTATTCTGGTCGGTGCGCTTATTGCTACTCGATTGGTCGACTCGTTGCTGGCCCATGATGTTCGTGCCGCAACGGCAAGTGAGGTGGTGTTTTTCACGCGCGCGGTTGATGGCACGATACGCGTCGCCGCATCTACACTCGGTCGCGACGCTGCGGTGCTGTCCGCCGTCCGCAGACTGACGGCGCTGCCGAGTGGCGGCATGGCGTCCAATGTGCCGCAACCGGGCTTGCGCGTGGATAGCATCGACTACCTCGCTCAGCGCGCCTCGCTCACCACGGCGGGAGGCGAAGTCGTGGGCGGATTTGTCGTCCTGCGTTCGCGCGACGTCGAGCGCAGTGGCCTGGCTGGCGTGCAACGATCTATCGTGCTGGCAGGCGTGATTGGATTTCTCTTAACACTCGTTGTTGCGTACGCTGCGGCGCGGCGTATCGCGCGGCCCGTCCGCGTCCTGGCTGATGCGGTGCAACGGGCTGCTGACGGAGACTATCACGGCACTGTCGCGCATTCGGTGCTGGGTTCCAGCGCGGGCGCGGAGGTGACAGAATTGGCCGAAGCGTTCGATTCGCTGTTGACCGACTTGCGCGATAAGGAAGCCTTGATCGCCATGCGGGTTGCTAACGTCGCGGTGCGATCCGAGGCGCTATCACCAGCGGACGACCCCGGCGCTCGCCGTGGGCGACGGTTGCGTTTAGCCGGAGGAATATTCAGCATTCCGGATCCACATCCGCACGCAGGTGCGCGACCGGGCATCGTCATGCAACCGGGAAGCATCCTCGCCAATCGATATCGTATCGATGCATTGCTTGGCAGCGGTGGCATGGGCATGGTCTATCGTGCGTTTGATCGCACGCTCAGCGACACCGTCGCCGTGAAATTGTTGCGACCGGAAGTTGTGGTAGCGGATGCGGACGCCTATGCGCACTTCAAGCAAGAGCTTCGCCTTGCGCGGCGCGTCACGCATCGTAATGTCGTTCGCACGCATGACTTGGGCGAATCTGACGGTGTGCCGTTCATTACGATGGAATTCGTTGACGGCAAATCACTTGCCGAAATCATTCGCGCGCGCGGTGCGCTCTCCACCACGGTAGTGGTCGCAATCGCCAAACAGCTGCTGCGCGCGTTGGTCGCGGCGCATGCGCAACAGGTGGTACACGGCGATCTGAAGCCGCAAAACCTGCTCATCGGACCCAACGGTGTGCTCAAGGTGAGCGACTTTGGGGTCGCGCGTTTGGTCCGCGATCCATGGCGCGGTGCGCTTCCGCGTGATGCGAATGATGCGGCGGAAAATACGTCGCGATTGCGCGGTGCCGTGATTGGCACACCAGAGTACATGGCACCCGAGCAGTTAATCGGTGGTAGCGCGACGGTGCAAAGTGACATATACGCCGCCGGTATTGTGTTGCATGAATGTGTATCCGGAACAACGCCATACCGTGCTGACACGCCGATGGCGTTTTTCGCGCACAAGCTCGATACGCCCGTATCCACTGTCACACCAGATAGTCACGCGCCAACGATGCGCGCTCCGCGCGCATCGAACAGCGTGGTCAAACAAATAATTGCACATATGACCGCGCATGACGTGGGCAGTCGACCGATTTCTGCGTCTGTGCTATTGGCGCGCTTTAGCAGAGTGCTTTAACCGCTGCATCGACTACTCATCGAGAAACATGTTGTCCGCGATCGCGGCGATTTCTTCCGCATCACGCCACGCGTCTTCCAACGCTGTCAGCTCGCCCTGCATCGCCTGGCGTTCGGCGTCCTCGTGCACGGCAATTTCAAGTGCCATGCGTTCCACGGCGGTCAGGCCAAGTACGCCTACGTCATCGTCCCAAAAGATGCTGTTCTTGCGCCGCCGCGTCACCCGTAACGCGCTGCTGTTTCGGATGTATCGTTCGGCATCGCCCACCTCTGTAATGCGTTTCGTTGCTTCGCGAATTTGCATGGTGGATCCGGACTGATGATTGACGCGGGCTAGGAGCTGGCCCGCCACGTGCACCGCCTGTGCGCCCTGTAAGTCAGTCACACCGGACTGGTGCGCGACGCGCAACATCCACGCCTGCTGGTCATACGCTGTGATAATCTCGAGTCGAGCCAAATGATTAAATTGCAACGCATGCACTGTACCGTCCGGCGTGCGTATACGCGCGAGCACGCGATCGTAGCTGATCCGCGCCTCCGCTTGCTCGAGGGCGAACAAGAGCGAGTCGCGCACGACGCGACTGCCGGACGCCGTGACTGCGAGACCGACCACGGACGCTGCGGCGCCGACCAACATAGCAGCGCCCGTGTGTAAGCCTGTAGTCGCTATAGCGCGCGCACTACGCAGTCGACGCCGTCGGAGGCGCGCACCATATCGCCACGCTGCGAATTCCGGTCGTAACGGTTTACCAACGCGGACAAGGTCGAGCCCACCGTCTAACGTCGCGAGACCGATATTTTCCGTCGAAACGCGCACCGTCGTATCACGATATTGTCGCTCGCACGCTTCGACGGCTTCCCATCGCGACTCAATCGGCGAGAGGTTCCAGTTAAAGCAATGTCGGCACACAACCCATAAGCGACCGCGCGAAGCGTCAAAGGCGAGCCGACGTCCTATCGGAAACGCTTCGAGCACGTCATTGCGCCCAAGTCCCTTATGACAAAACAAACACGTTGAGTACATAACATCCTCGCAAGCGTTGCCCGTTACGACTGAATTAAGATCCCGCGAGCCGCCATTCAGTTATACCAATTGGACCGGCACTTGGCGAACGTTCGCTCAAAGGGTGCGTCTCACGCTCTACTGTAACGCAACCGCGGCGAACGCAATCGTGGCACGCTGCGTCGAAATTGCCCGTCCTTTCCCCTCTTTTGCCTTCCCCTGATGATCAACTCGCATTTGCCACGATACCCTACGGTTGAGCCAGAAAACGCGCCGGCATCCCGCGGAAGCTGTGTCGACTGCGCGCGTTTTGATCGTCGTGGGTTTTTGTCAACTGCGTCGCTTGTCTCACTGGGGATGCTTGTCGCCGCGTGCGGTGACGGCACCATTGGCGGGCCGAGAGACATTCCAGGGATTGCGCTGACGCCGCTCCGTGTCGACCCGAAGCTGCTGCCCGCTTTGACGGAAATTGGCGGACGCGCCGTGGTGATGCCGATTGATGGTGCGCCGATGGTGGTGGAGCGCCTGAGCACATCGAAATACCGTGCATTTCTTTTAGCCTGTCCGCACAAGGGCACGACGGTCGATCTCACGCCCTCGGGTTTCTTGTGCCCAAATCACGGCGCGCGCTTCTCACGTGATGGACTTTGGCTTGGCGGTCAAGATACAACGGATCTCGTGCCGATCGGCGTCACGGTGCAAGCCGATGGAGTACTGCTCGTAGGCGGGCTGGCTTCGCCCGATCTACCGCCCGCGTTGATCCTCTCAACGAAAACGCTCTCGTATGTAGTGGCGACCCCGGGTGCCGACCCAGCCGCACAAATCATTTCGCTGACAAATGGCGGCGACGGCACGCTGACCGGTTTGTCGGTGTCGCTCACGTACGGCGCCGATCAGCCTACTGGATGGCTCACAATCGCCCTCTCGCAGAGCGCCGCGCCATCAGCAGTTGCTGTTACCGCACGACGCGGTGCGCTGGCGGCAGGCACATACACTGCCACGATTCGAGTCAACAGCGCGATCACAACCGATGCACAAAACGTCTCGGTGTCGCTCATCGTGCAAGATCCGTCAAAAGCGGCCGCACTACAACTCTCTGCGTCATCACTAGCATTTGCGGCATCGAGTACTGCCTCTCCTGCTGCGCAAACGGTGCAAGTACTGAACTCGGGTGGTGGAGTGCTCGGTGGTCTCGCGTTTACCGTAAGCTATGGCAATGGCGCGACCGGTTGGCTCGCAACATCCGCGTTGAGTTCGTCAACAGCGCCGGCAACGCTTACCATCAAGCCCATCACCGCCGCGCTTGCGGTAGGCATTTATACGGCCACGGTGCAAGTCACAGGTGTGGGCGTCACCGCGCGCTCAATCACAATCACGGTAACGATTGCGACGCTGGGCCTCGCGGTCACGCTCGCCAATTTCCCTTCGCTGGCGAACGTTGGCGGCGTTGCGGGCAGTGTGGGTCTGGTCAACGGCGGACCGGTCGCACTGGTACGCGCCACTGCCACAACATTTGTCGCTTTTTCGATGCGTTGCACACATGCAGGTACAACGGTTCGCGTAGAGAATTACGCGAGCAGCGGATCTGCATTTCATTGTCCCAACCACGGAGCGCTCTTTAGTAACAGCGGAGCCGTGCTCGCCAGTTCACCGATTCGCACGTCGCCACTCACGATGCTGCAAGTTTCCTATAAGTCGGGTGAACCAATATTGTACATCAGCGGCTAACGAGACGAGACGGCACGCAATACGGTAAACGCTGTTGAACCGGCGCACGAACGTGGCTATCTTGCAAAGCTTCTCGTACCCTAGCCAAGTGTCGTAGCCATGCCAACTTACGAGTTCCGCTGTCCCGATGGCACCATCATCGAGCGGATGTTCAGAATCTCCGAAGTACCGCAAGAAATTCCCGTGCCCAACGGCGAAGGAATGGCCACGCGTATCATCTCGGGGGGAGCGTCCCTGCTGTTTAAAGGCAGCGGGTTCTACATCACCGACTACGGAAAAGACGGAAAAAAAGATCAACGGGCTGCGGCGGGCGGTGAAGGAAAATCCGGCGAAGGATCGTCGGGTGAGTCCAAGTCCAGCGACAGTAAGTCAACCGACAGCAAGCCTGCCACCGAGAGCAAACCGGCAAGCGCGCCAGCGTCAACGAAATCCGAATCGAAGCCTGAATCAAAGTCCGACGGATGACCACAACCGCGCATTGCGTACACGCGAGTTTGCGTTCGTGAATCATGCAGAATCGTTGCGCACCGAAGTCGCGCGAGCGGCACTCGCACTCGGCGCACCACAGGACGTGACGCCGGTGTTGGAACGTCCGCGCGACCCCACATTCGGCGATTGGGCCACCAACGTGGCGATGACGTTAGCAAAGCCACTCGGCAAAAAGCCACGCGAGATTGCCGAGGCGCTCATTGCCGAGATGGACTTGCCGAGCGTTGGCGTGACGCACGCAGAAATTGCAGGCCCAGGGTTTCTCAATTTCCGCCTTGATGCGGGATTCCTTGCACGTGGGTTACTGCCGATTCTCGCACATCCAGCAGACTGGGGACGGTCCGACGTTGGCAAAGGTGCGCGCGTGGTCGTGGAGTTCGTATCGGCCAATCCCACAGGCCCGCTGCATGTTGGCCACGGTCGCCAGGCGGCGCTCGGTGATGCGATTAGCACGTTGCTCGCGTACACGGGGTGGACGGTAGAGCGCGAGTTTTATTACAACGATGCTGGCGTACAAATCGCGAATCTCGCGAAGAGTGTGCAAGCGCGCGTGTACGAGCTCGCGGGACAGACGCTGGCAATTCCCGACGGCGGATATCACGGCGAGTACATCGCCGAAATTGCGCAGCGATACGTGGCGGAACATCCAGCCGACGCAGTCGGCGCTGATCTCATCGCGATGCAAGCGTTTGGCGTCGCGGCACTCCGTCACGAGCAAGATCTTGATTTGCAAACGTTCGGTGTGAAGTTCGACACGTACTACCTCGAGAGTTCGCTGTATAGCGATGGACGCGTCGACAAAACCGTGTCCGCACTGTGCGCGTCGGGGCACACGTACGAAAAAGATGGTGCGCTGTTCTTACGCACTACCGATTTTGGTGACGACAAAGATCGCGTGATGAAAAAAAGCGCCGCGAAAGGCGGTGACTACACCTACTTTGTGCCCGACGTTGCCTACCACGTCACCAAATGGGAGCGCGGCTATCATCGCGCCGTCAATGTGCAGGGGGCCGATCATCACAGCACCACCACGCGTGTGCGCGCCGGACTGCAGGCGTTGAACATGGGCATCCCGATAGGCTATCCCGAGTACGTGTTACATCAGATGGTGACGGTGATGAAATCCGGTGAGGAGATGAAAATCTCCAAGCGCGCCGGTGCCTATGTCACCGTGCGAGACCTCATCGACGAAGTCGGGCGCGACGCGGTGCGTTTCTTTTTCCTGATGCGCAAAGGTGACTCGCAGCTCGTGTTTGATGTGGATTTGGCGCGCAGTCAATCGGAGGAGAATCCGGTGTACTACGCACAAATGGCGCATGCGCGAATGTGTGGCATTTTTCGCGTGGGCGACGTAGACGCGGCATCGGTGAGTGCGCATGGCGTTGATCTCGCCGTGCTGTCCGAGCCGGCGGAGCAGGAGCTGATCAAACAGTTGCTGGATTTTCCGGCGATGGTGCGTTCTGCCGCCGACCACCTCGAGCCGCATCGTATTGCGGGCTGGCTCTTAGAAACGGCGCGTGCCGCGCACACTTGGTATCACAAGCATCATGTCCTCGGAGAACCCGAGGCGATCACGCGTGCGCGTCTCGTGTTGGCGCGCGCCACGCAGCTCGGCCTCTCGGCCGGTCTGCGCGTCCTTGGACTTTCCGCGCCGGAGCGCATGTGACCGTTTTGACTCCTAGTGCTGTGCTCGTCGTTGGCTCGGTCGCACTGGATTCGGTAGAGACACCGTTTGGCAGAGCCGACGATGTCCTTGGTGGATCCGGAACATTTTTTTCGTCGTCGGCATCGCACTTCGCACCGGTGCAATTGGTGGGTGTAGTCGGCGACGACTATCCGGTAGACAAGCTGCAACCGCTCGCCGATCGAGGCGTCGACCTCGCCGGTCTTGAGCATGCCACCGGTACGAGCTTTCGCTGGCGTGGACGATATCGTCACGACTTAAATTCTGCCGAAACATTGGAAACACATCTTGGCGTCTTCTCAAATTTTCGTCCAAAAATTCCAGAACAGTTTAAGAATGCGCCGTTTGTTTTTCTGGCCAATATCGATCCACGTTTACAACTGCAGGTGTTGGAGCAAGTGAACAAACCGCGGTTGGTGGCCTGTGACACGATGAATTTCTGGATTGAATCGCGCCGCCCAGAACTCGTTGAACTGCTTGGACACGTTGACCTCATTACGCTCAACGATGGCGAAGCGCGGCAGCTCACCGAACGCAACAACTTGGTCCAGGCCGCCCGCTGGATCATGGAGCGAGGCCCACGCTATGTGCTCATCAAAAAAGGCGAGCACGGCGCCTTCATGTTCACGCCGAGCAGCATCTTTTTTGCCCCCGCGTTTCCTCTCGAATCTGTCTTCGATCCAACGGGTGCCGGTGATTCATTTGCCGGCGGATTTATCGGCTATCTCGCCGCGACCGGCGACTTAAGCGAACGTTCGATGCGGCGCGCCGTTGTGGTGGGATCGGCGATGGGTTCGTTCGCGGTCGAAAAGTTTTCGAATGCGCGTCTCCTCGAAATTACCCGCGCCGACATTGAGGCGCGCGTGCAAGAGATTGCACAACTCGTCGCGTTCGACGCGAAGCTCGAAGAGTGACGATGTCAGGTGGCGATACTGCGTCGCATCACGCCATGGACTATAAATCCGCCGGTGTCGACATTGACGCAGCGGAAGAATCAAAGCATCGGTTAGCAGCGCACGTACAATCAACGCTCACGGCGGGAGCGCGTGGGGCCTTTGGCGGATTTGGCGGCATGTTTCGCGTGCCTGAGGGTTACCGCGCACCGTTGCTCGTGTCGAGTGCCGATGGTGTGGGTACAAAAATCAAAGTGGCGATCGAAAGTGCACGTCACGATACGATCGGACACTGCCTTGTGAATCATTGCACCAATGACATTCTCGTGCAGGGTGCCATTCCGATGTTTTTTCTCGACTATGTAGCTTTTGGGAAACTCCATCCGCACGTCGTTGAAGCCGTTGTGGCGGGCGTGGCCGCCGGGTGTCGCGAGAATGGATGCGCGTTGATTGGTGGTGAAACGGCAGAAATGCCTGGTGTGTACACGCCGCCCGACTACGATCTTGCCGGCTTCATCACGGGAATCGTCGAAGAAGAGGCCGTGCTCGGCAGTGCGCGTGTGCGAGACGGAGATTCACTCGTCGCACTCGCGAGCGATGGTCTGCATACCAACGGCTATTCGCTCGCGCGTCGCATCATCGCAGAACGCCTGTGCCTCGGTGTGCATGATGCGTTCCCCGATGCAGATGGCGCAACGGTGGCCGATGTGTTGCTCCGGGTGCACCGATCCTATCTCGCGTGTTTGCGACCCGTGCTCAACAGTATTCATGCGATGGCGCACATCACCGGCGGCGGCTTACCCGGCAATTTAAATCGCGCGCTGCCCGAGTTTCTCGACGCCGATGTCGACACTACGTCATGGACCATCCCATCAACGTTCAGGGTACTTGCTGACGCAGGCGCGGTCTCGCGTCATGAGATGTTTCGTGCGTTCAACATGGGGGTTGGCATGGTGGTCATCACGGCGCCAGAATTCGTCCGCAGCATTCGCGCACGCGCAACAGCGTGCGGCATTGCAGCGTGGGAGCTCGGTCGCGTGGTTCGCGGCTCCGGCAAGGTCCGTCTCGATGGGGTCGTTGCATGAGCGCCGAACGACGCCTGCGCACAGGCATCGGCCTCGCGATGTCGATGATGAGTATGGCGACGCCAATCATCGCCGCGCGCGCTCAAACTGCCGCGAACTGCACGGTCACGCCCTCCACATTTGGTAACGGTCGCGACCTCTGTCAAAAGGCCACGGATCTCTTCTCATTTGTCGTACCGCAAGTGGGTGTGGCCGTTGCCGGCGGCAACGTACTGCTCGGCGAAGGTGGGACGTTAGGCGGTTGGGGGAAACGCGCGGTCTCGCTGCGCATTTTGGCCGTTGATGGTCGACTACCACGCAACTCGGTACCGTTGACTGTGTCTAGCAGCACGGCGGTCTCAAGCGATTTCGGTGCGGCGCGCACGCCCATCCCCATGCCGTCCGTTGACCTAGGCATCGGCTTTCTAAAAGGCGTTCCACTTGGCCTCACTAACGTTGGTGGCGTCGACCTCTTGGTTGGTGCGATGGCGTTGCCGAGCGTTTCGCAAAATGCATTGCGACTAAAACCTCGCGGAGGTGGGGTGGCGTTTTCGTATGGGGTTCGCGTGGGCGCGCTTCAGGAATCAACTTTGATCCCCGGCGTCAGCGCGAGCTATATGCGGCGGCGGATGCCCACACTCGACTTCGCGTATACGCCGAGCGACGACACGTTGCAGATCACGAACGCGTCCGTCACGTCAAATTCATTTCGACTGACCGTCAGCAAGCGCGTGGTGCTCTTCGGGCTTGCGCTCGGAGTTGGTCAAGATCAAATCGTTGGAACGAGCGGCGTGAGTGCGGTAGTCAACGAGGCCACTGCGCCGGTCGGCTTACGTCGCGCGGCGGTCGCGCTACCCAGTCTTGAGGACAAAGTCACGCGGAGCACGGCGTTCGTGAATGCATCGCTGGGACTTATTGTAGCGCGCATTGTGGCAGAATTTGGGTGGTCCAGTGCGGGTACGGTTCGGCAGACGGTAAACACGTTTGCCGGGCGGCAGGCCAATGAGGGCTATCGGTACGGCTCGATCGGCATCACTGCTCGATTCTGATGGAGCGTTGGGTGTGGCGCTGCATAGGGCGCGCACGGTGATGTCCGAGCATGCGATAGTAGATGCGCGATTTATGTCGCGCGCTCTGGAGATCGCTGAATATGGATCAGGACAGGTGGCGCCGAACCCGAAAGTAGGTGCGGTGATTGTGCGCGATGGTGTGATTGTTGGGGAAGGATGGCACGCGAGCTATGGCGGCGCGCACGCAGAAGTTGCGGCGCTCATGGTGGCCGGCGAAGCGGCGCGTGGTGCTACTGCGTACGTCACGTTGGAACCGTGTAATCATCACGGGAAGACTGCGCCATGTACCGATGCACTCATCGCGGCGGGTGTTCGACGTGTCGTGTACGCTGTGGCGGATCCTAATCCTGTCGCGCGCGGTGGCGCCGAACAGTTACGCGCGCATGGCGTTGAAGTGACCAGCGAGGTAATGCGAGATGAAGCGTGCGAACTCAACGCGCCATTTTTCTTCGCGACGCGCACGGAGAGTCGACCATTCGTGACGCTCAAGCTCGCGGTGTCGATCGACGGCGCGATCGTCGATACACGTCGTGTGCGCGGTTGGCTCACCGGACCGGAGTCGCGATGTGAAGTGCACCGGATGCGCAGCGAGGCCGACGCCATTGCGGTTGGCATAAATACCGTACTGGTGGACGACCCGGTGCTCACCGTTCGGGAGGTCGCTCGTCCACGTGTCGCTCCTGTCCGCGTTGTCTTCGATCGCCATGCACGACTGCCGACGAAGAGTGCGCTCGCGACGTCATCCACCTTGGTTCCGGTGATTGTGATTGTTGATCCCGCGCACATCGGGGCCAGTGCGAACCTCGCCCAACTCGGCATTAGCGTCATCGAAGCAAGCTCACTCCATGAAGCGCTCCAAGCGCTCCGAAACCGCAATGTGCGACACCTCCTTGTCGAAGGCGGGGCAGGGCTAGCCTCCGCGTTCCTCGCTGCGGGATTGCTTGATCGCCTGGTTATCTTTCAAGCACCTGTCATTTTGGGTGCGGGAGCGCTGGCGGCATTTGCTGCATTTTCACCACAGTCCGCCACAGTGGCACCCACGTTTCGCGTCGTGAGCCGAGCCGTGTTCGGCCAAGATTTGAAAACCGTCTACGCTGTTTCACATGTCGATTCTGGAGACGAAGCACCGGATGTTCACAGGACTCGTTGACGACGTCGGCATTATCGAGCAGGTCGCCAACACGGCGGCTGGTCGCGAATTACGCGTGCGATGTCGGTATCACGACCTCGTCGACGGTGAGAGTATCGCGATCAACGGGGCCTGTCTCACGGTGCGTGAGCGCGGGGTCGATGATCGCGGGCGCGGCTGGTTTACCGTTGCCGCAGTCGTGACAACGCTCGAACGCACGAATATCGGTGAATGGCGCGCCAACAATCGCATCAATCTCGAGCGTGCGATGCGCCTCGGCGATCGATTGGGAGGACATCTCGTGCTGGGTCACGTCGACGATATTGGAACGGTCATGGGTGTCGTGCAGCATGGCGATGCGCTGCTCATTGACGTTGCATTACCGGTCCCTTTACAATCGCTCACGGTGGCGCAAGGATCGATCACAGTAAACGGCGTGAGTCTGACGGTGAATGCATTGATCGAAAATGGCGTGCAATTGTCGATTATCGACTACACGCAACGACACACCACGTTGGGAGAGCTTGCGGTCGGCGATGCGGTGCATATCGAGGCCGACGTACTCGCCAAACATGTTGAACGATTACTGGCGCCACAGTTGGCGCAACGAGAGACGAGATGATGGCGCGCGAGGCACTGGATACGCAGAGTATGGGATTTGGAACAGTGGAGCAGGCGCTCGCCGATATCGCGGCGGGAAAGTTTGTGGTGGTGGCGGATGATGAAGATCGCGAAAACGAAGGGGATCTCGTCTGCGCGGCGGAATCTGTCACGCCGGAGATGGTCAACTTCATGCTCGATGCAAAAGGCATGATCTGTCTCGCGATGACGAATGCGTGGGCCGATCATCTGGGTCTCGTGCCGCAAGTGGAACACAACACCGATGCGATGTCTACGGCCTTCACGGTCAGCATCGATGCAGCCGCCAAGTATGGAGTCACCACGGGCATTAGCGCGAGCGATCGCGCCACAACCATCCGCGTGGCCATCGACGCCAATTCCTCACGCGCAGACCTGCGTCTACCCGGACACATTCATCCATTACGTGCGCGTGACGGCGGAGTGTTGCAGCGGGTCGGGCACACGGAAGCCGCCGTTGACCTCGCGCGTTTGGCCGGTCGTCGCCCAGCGGGCGTTATCTGCGAAATTCTGAATCGCGACGGTACCACATCGCGTCGTCCACAGCTAGAGCAGTTCGCGGCAACGCACGGCCTCACGTTCATCACCATAGCGCAGCTTGTCGCGTATCGTTTGCGCACGGATCGTCTGGTGCACCGCGTCGCGGATGCGCGTCTACCGACCGAGTTTGGCGACTGGCGCATCCTTGGCTACAAAAACGATGTCGACACGCGTGAACACATTGCCCTGACGTTCGGCAACGTCGAGCATGCCGAACGTGTCCTCGTGCGCATGCACAGCAAATGTCTGACTGGCGATGTCTTTCATTCACGCCGGTGCGATTGCGGGTGGCAATTGGAAACGGCCATGCGCATGATACAGGCCGAGGGACGTGGTGTCATTGTGTACCTTGATCAGGAAGGTCGCGGCATCGGGTTGCTCAATAAGCTGAAAGCTTATGAGCTGCAAGATCACGGCGCTGATACCGTCGAAGCCAACGAGCAACTCGGCTTTAAAGACGATCTGCGCAGTTACGGTATCGGCGCGCAAATCTTGCTTGATCTCAACCTCAAATCCATTCGGGTGCTCACGAATAATCCGCGCAAACTCGTTGGCCTCGATGGCTACGGTCTTGTGCTCGAAGATCGTGTACGACTCGAAGCGCCACCCACCGACGAGAATGCCTCGTACCTCGAAACCAAGCGTACGAAGCTCGGTCACCTCTTCGCAATCTGATGGCCGAGTTCATGGGGAATCCGCGCGGTGAAGGTCGCCGCATGCTCGTGGTCGCTGCTCGCTTCAACGAAACCGTCACGATGCCACTTGCCGAAGGTGCCGTGAGCGCGCTCGTGGCTGCCGGTGTGTTGTTCGAGAACATCGATGTACTGTGGGTACCAGGCGCATGGGAGTTACCCATTGCTGCGCGTCGGGCTTTGGGTACGGAACGTTACGATGCGGCCGTGGCTATTGGTGCGGTGATTCGCGGCGAGACGCCACACTTCGACATTGTCGCGGGTGAATCGGCGCGTGGACTGATGGACGTCTCGCGCGATTTCGATGTACCAGTCACACTCGGCTTGCTGACCACCGACACAATGGAGCAGGCGCAAGCACGTGCGGGCGGGGTGCATGGCAACAAAGGTGCGGACGCAGCGATGGCGGCGCTCGAACTGCTCGACTTGTTTGATCGCGTGTTACCCAACGAAGACGAGCTCGAAGGGGACGCGTGATGACGAGTGAATTGCGTGATGAATCATTTTGGGACAACGACGCGCAAGAACCTGTAGCACCAAGACGTGGTCGTCGTCAACGCGGCGCTGATGTCGTCGCAAAAGTGGAGCGCGTCGAAACGCGCGGTCGTGCGCGAGCATTGCAAGCGCTCTACGCTGCTGACTTGCGTGACCTGACCAAACTACGGCGCATTGCCTCACACGTGTTCGATGATCTCGCGGTCGAAGCGGACGAGCGCGAGTTTGCGTCAAAGTTGGTCGCGACGGTTGCGGATCGGGGCGCAGAGCTTGATGCCGCGCTATCCGATATCACGGCGAATTGGCGTCTCGAACGATTGGGGGCGATTGAGCGCAGTGTGTTGCGTCTTGCGGCCGCCGAATTTGCGCGTGACGAAACGCCGGTGAAGGTAGTTATCCAAGAAGCCGTGCGTCTCGCCGAACGGTACGGTACGGCGCGAAGCGCACGGTTCGTCAACGGCGTGTTAGACGCTTACGCGCGGCGCTTGGGACGATTGTGAGTGCCGGGCCGCAGTTGGCCCGCCTACGCATTGCCGTCGTTAATTGGCAATGCCGAGAGAATCCCCTCGCTGGCGGTGCTGAAATTCATTTGCACGAAATTTTTGGACGGCTCGCCGCGAAGGGGCACGAGGTGGTGCTACTCTGCGGTGGTTGGCCGGGATGCCCTCCACGCGCCACCTTAGACGGCATCGCAGTGCATCGCGTCGGCACGCGATACACGTTTCCGTTTCTCGCCCGCCGTTACTGGCACAAGCAGCTCCTGAGCCGCGCCTTCGATGTTATGGTCGAAGACATCAACAAAGTGCCGTTGTACACGCCAACGTGGCGCACGCCGACGATCGTGGGGCTCGTCCCGCACCTTTTCGGCGGGACCGCATTTCAAGAGCTCTCTGCACCGTTGGCGACCGCCGTCTGGCTCGCCGAACGTCCGCTCCCTTGGATGTATCGTGGCCTCGCCTTCGAAGCCATCAGCGAAAGTACACGTGACGACCTCGCCGCTCGAGGCGTCTCGAAAGACCGGGTTCGCGTGATCTTCCCCGGGATCGATACGGACACATACACACCAGACCCAACCGTTCGCTCTGAGCAACCAACATTTGCATATCTTGGGCGACTAAAGAAGTATAAAGGTGTGGATTTGGTGATCCGGGCCTTTGCGCAGTGTGCGGTCCCTCAAGCAACGTTAGAGATAGCAGGTGCTGGCGAGTTTCGACCTGTGCTCGAGGCGCTTGTAGGAACCTTAGGAGTGGCTGATCGGGTACTGTTTCTTGGACGGATCGACGAGACCGCGAAGGTTGCCCTATTGCGACGCGCGTGGGCGACACTCTTCGCATCACCGAAGGAGGGATGGGGGATCACCAATCTGGAGGCAGCGGCAAGTGGAACTCCGGTCATTGCATCCAATTCACCGGGAATTCGCGAGTCCGTTCGGCACGGCGAGACAGGGTTTCTCGTGCCGCACGGCGATGTCGCTGCGATGGCCGATTCGATGCGATACCTCAGCGGCGAGCGAGCGCTCGTCGAACGCCTGGGGATCGCGGCACGGCACTTCGCTCTAGGTTTCACGTGGGCGAGAGCCGCAGACGAGACAGAATCCCACCTCCGTGAGGTCGTGGGAACCGGAGGAGGTCGCTAATGGAGATCATCCTGCACGCGCACCACGCGGAAGTCCCAGAAACGTTGCGGACCGAAGCCGAGATTGCCATTCGCCGAGTGGCTGCTCGCCTCAATCGCGTCGTTGATGCGATTGTTCGATTCGTTGGCGATGGTAAAACGCGACGAGTAGAAATTGTCCTGCACGGTGCGCGTCACCGTGATCTGTTTGCCCATGCTGATGCGTACGCATTTGAGCCCGCGCTTGCGGTCGCCGTGCATCGCCTCGAATCCCAGATTTCTCGATCACGCCGATCTCGTCGATCCGCAGGAGACCGTACCGGGTGACACCACGCTTGACCGTTGGGACGCTGTACGAGCGCATGAAAGAACCGCTTGAACTCGAGCAACTTGGACCGGCCATCGGTCTTGACCGCGAGATCACGAGCCCCGAGGCATCCAGCCCGGGGCTTGTCCTTGCTGGCTATATCAATCGCTTCCCGTATCAACGCATACAGGTGCTTGGCGAAACCGAAATCAGTTATTTGCAGGCCCACGATGTCGACCAACGCACCAAGTATCTTGAACAGTTTTTTGGCTTTCCCATTCCGTGCGCGTTCATCACCAAAGGATTGGAGCCGCCTGCACCGCTAATGGCATTGGCCGAACATGCCGGCGTGGCCGTGCTGCGCACGCGGCTCAAAACTGCGGAGTTCTATCGCCTGATTAAGCCGTACCTCGCCGACCAATTTGCGCCAACCACGACGCTGCACGGCTCGCTCGCGGACGTATACGGCGTCGGAGTCTTTTTCACCGGCAAGAGTGGCATCGGCAAATCTGAGTGCGTGCTTGATTTGGTTGAACGTGGACATCGCCTGGTCGCGGACGATCTCGTGTTTGCCTCACGTCGTGGCAACGACGTGTTGATTGGGAAAGGACACGAGCTGCAGCGTCACTTCATGGAAATCCGCGGCGTCGGATTGCTCGATATCCCGGCCATTTTTGGCATTCATGCGGTGCGTCAACAAAAACGCATCGAAGTTGTCGTCGTGCTGGAAGAATGGGACGGACGCGCGCACGTCGAACGTACGGGACTCGATGTGCAAACCATCAACATTCTTGGCGTCGAAGTGCCGCGACTCACCGTGCACCTCAATCCAGGGAAAAATATTACCGTCATTGCCGAAGTCATCGCCATGAACCATCTCCTGCGTTACTATCGGGGATACGATTCTGCGACGGCATTCAACGAGCGATTGATCGGACAAATGCGCCGCAACGCTGATGTCCAGCGTTACCTGCAGGAGGACGAAGAGTAGTGACAGACGAGCCTACGCCCACACTGGTGCGCGCGGTGGTGGCGGGACATGGAAGTTTTGCCACGGGCATCATCTCGGCCGTTGAGCAAATCACCGGTCGCGGCAGTGTATACTTGCCGGTCTCCAATTCCGGTCTGTGCCTCGACGACATTCAAGACGCAATCGCACGCGCGCTTGATGAATCGGGTGCGCGCGTAATCTTCACTGATCTGCCGGCAGGGAGTTGCACGATGGCGGTACGTCGATTGGTGCGCGCGCGCCCTGGCGTCATGCTCGCCACTGGCATCAATCTTTCGCTGCTTCTTGATTTCGCCATGCAGGACGATACCGATCCTGTCGCAGCGTTGCATAGCGCGATGGAACGCGGACGCGCCTCCATGGTGGTACACGGGTAACGGATGACGGTTGCGCTGTATCGCATTGATGATCGTCTCATTCACGGACAGGTCATCGTCGGCTGGGGCCAACCGTTAGAACTGCGCTTTATTGTCCTCGTTGACGATGAGGTGGCAGGCAGCGAGTGGGAGCAGGAGCTTTATCGCATGGGCGTACCACCTGACATGACGGTACACTTTCAGTCGGTGTCGGACGCGGCCAACACACTGTCCGCATACCAAGACGATTCGCGAGCGGGCATCGTGCTCACTGGGGATATCGACACGATGACGCGGCTGGTGGCCGCCGCGCACGGAAGTATTGCCGCTGTCAACATTGGTGGCGTTCATCACTCCCCTGGTCGCACCGCACGACTCCGCTACGTCTTTCTCACGGCGGCCGAGGAAACCGGTCTGCGTAACATTGCGAAACTTGGTGCGGCCGTGAGTGCGCAGGATGTCCCAAGTGCGCGTCCTGTCACGCTCGATGAGCTTCTCGCTACGTCGCTCGACGCATGATGCTCGATGCTGCAGTTGCGGGCGAGCTTTTGCCGTTGGCGCTGCTCGCCGGCGTCATGGGGCTTGATGTGGTGAGTTTTCCGCAAGCGATGCTCTCTCGACCAATCGTCGCATCGTCGATCGCTGGCGCGTTTTTCGGCGCGCCGGTTGCTGGGCTCGTGTGCGGTGCGGTGCTCGAATGTTTTGCGCTCGAGTCGTTACCTGTTGGCGCCTCTCGATATCCTGAGTGGGGCAGTGCGTCCGTCGTCGCCGGCGCGATTGCGGCACAGGGGGCCACCGCCGTCGCGTTGCCGCAACCGTCCACCTTTGTGCTCGCCGTCGCCGTTGGAATTATCACCGCGTGGGTTGGTGGATGGACGATGGTCCAGCACCGTCGGCTTATCTCGTCATTCGCGCATCCGCGCCTGGATCAATTGGCCGCGGGCAATCGTCGCACCGTGGTTGGATTGCAAGTGTTTGGAATGACGGTGGATTTACTGCGCGGTGCGTTCTTGGGCATCGTCGCGTTTGTACCGGCGTACGTGGTTATCCCGTGGACGAGCGCGCACTGGAGCGTCAGCGAAAATTTGACGCGAGCAGTCGTCGTAACCTGTGGTGCTGCCGTCGCCGCGACTGCGGTCTGGAAAGACTTTCATGCAATCAGTGGTACGCGTCGGCTGTTCTTGCTGTCGCTTTCGGTTGGCACGGCGCTGGTCGTGATCGGTGCCTGACATCGTGATCGATTCCGGCGAAGGAACGCCATCCGCACCCGCGGCCCCGGTCGCGACGATCCCGTCGCTTGACGCCGCAACGCACATCGCCATGTTCGCGCGGTGCCTCGCCATTCAGGGATCGTGGAACTACGAACAAATGCTTGGCAACGGCATCGGATTCTGCGTTGAGCCGGCGTTGCGGCAGTTACCAGGAGGCCTTGATGGGACCGCATACCGACAAGCCCTCGCTCGGCAAAGCGCCTATTTCAATGCGCATCCGTATTTGGCCGGTCTCGCCGTTGGCGCGTTGGCCCGCGTGGAAATCGACCAGGTGGCCCCGATGCGCATTGAACGCTTTCGCACGGCGCTTTGCGGTCCACTTGGCGCCATTGGCGATCGACTTGTCTGGGCGTCGTGGTTGCCAGCGTGCTCTTTGGTCGCCCTGCTGTTCTTTGGCGCAGGAATGTCAACCGTTGGAGTAGTGACGGGCTTCCTGATACTGTACAACGTGGGCCACTTTATCTTGCGCGACTGGGCGCTCCGCGCAGGTTGGCGATACGGACTGCGTGTCGCCACGGCGCTCGGACATCCAGTGCTGCAGCACGGTCCTCGCTACATTGGACGAGCAGCAGCAGTCGTGGGTGGACTGGCGCTACCGCTCGCTGCGCATCGAGCGATTGGCGGCGGCGCGCCCCTGTCCGCGACGTCCATTGCCGTCACTGTCGTAACGCCGCTGTTGGCGTGGCTCCTCGTCCGAACGCATGGACGCGTCGAAGGGTGGCGCGTGGTCCTGCTCCTCTTGGCTGCCTTTGCCCTCTACTCGGTGGTCCGTTGATGTCTGAGCGATCCGTCCAAATCGTCAATAAGCATGGCTTGCACGCGCGTCCCGCCGCCGAAATGGTGAAGGCGGCGTCGCGCTATACCAGCGATGTCACGATTTCCCGCGACGATCTCGAAGTGAATGGGAAGAGCATCATGGGGGTCATGATGCTGGCGGCCGAGTACGGAGCAACCATCACGCTGCGCGCCACCGGACCGGACGCTGACGATGCGCTGGAGGCGCTCGCCGCGCTCGTCGCGAATCGGTTCGGAGAGACGTAATGCGCGTGATCGATTAATGCTGTCGGTTCTCCGCGGCATTCCGGCATCGCCCGGCATTGTCGTCGGACCCGTGCATCTCCTCCGATGGGAAGTGCCAGAGGTTCGACAGCGTCTCATCGCAGACGACGAGATTGAGTCAGAAATCGAACGGCTGCACGTGGCCTTCGAGCGGTCACGTGAACGATTGCGACAGCTACGCCTGCGTGCCGAAGCGCAGGCAGGCGCAGAAGAAGCGGCCATTTTTGATGTGCAGCTTTCCATTCTTGGTGATGCCGAGTTAGGGCGCAGTGTTGAGGCCCTCATCCGACAAAATTTGAGTGCGGAGAAAGCATTCGATCTGATTCTGCTCGAATGGCGTCAGCATTTTGCGCGTCACAGCGCTCCGATGCTGCGCGAAAAGGTCGGGGACCTGACCGACGTGCACATTCGGGTGTTGTCCGCACTCATGGACCTGCCGGACCATGATCCAGTGGACGTACCACGCGGTACGAACGCGATCCTCGTCACGCACGATCTCACCCCATCCTTGACGTTGCAGTTAGATCGCGACTGCATCGCGGCGATCGCCACTGACGCGGGAACGGCAACTGCGCACGTTGCGATTCTCGCGCGCTCGCTTGGCTTACCTGCGGTGGTTGGACTGCGTAACGCGGTGCAGTACCTCAAGGGTGGGGAAATTGCCATTCTCAATGGCGCCGACGGCACGCTCACGATCGCGCCGAGCGAGAGTGAAATTGCGGCCGCGCGACAGCGTGTCGAAGACGAAGCCGGACGCGCCGACCAAGTGCGCGAACTCGCGCTCAGCGCGCCGATTACACACGACGGCGAGCGATTGGTCGTGCGTGCAAACGTGGATATTCCCGAAGACTCCGAAGTAGCTGCGGCGAGCGGTGCGGAAGGCGTAGGCCTCATGCGCACCGAATTTCTCGTCGTCGGTCGCGCAGCGATGCCCGACGAAGACGAACAGTATCGCGCGTATCGTCGAGTGGTTCAGGCGTTTGGCGCACGACCGGTGGTGATCCGCACCTTTGATATTGGTGGCGACAAACTGCCCGTTGGCGGATTCCCGTCCGAAGCCAATCCGTTTTTGGGATGGCGCGCCATTCGCATGTGCCTTGATGAAAGCGAAATCTTCAAGGTGCAATTGCGAGCGCTGATGCGCGCCGCCGTGCACGGCGATTTACGTATTATGCTTCCGCTCATCGTTACGGTCGATGAGGTGCGAGAAACGCGGCAGCTGATGGAACAGGCCGAGCAGGAATTAGCCGAGCGTCGCGTGCCGTTTCGCTCCGATGTGCCGCTGGGTGTCATGGTTGAGACACCGGCCGCAGCGATCGCGTGCGACACACTCGTGCGCGATGTCGATTTTTTCAGCATCGGTTCCAACGATTTGGTGCAGTACACGCTCGCAGTTGATCGTGGCAATGCCAACCTTGCGCCGCGCTTCACGCCGTTTCATCCGGCTGTGCTGCGGCTCATCGCGCAGGTCCAGGCAACGGGTGCTGCACACGGCATTGATGTCGGCGTGTGCGGGGAGATGGCATCGCAACCGCTCGCCGTATTCGCGTTGATCGGGCTCGGCATTCGTCAGTTGAGCGTTGCGCCCCGTGGCGTGGCGGACGTGAAGCGCGTCATACGTGGTGTGCGAGTGTCTGCCGCCGTTGATGCAGCTCAAGCTGCGCTCTCCGCGGGGACGGCTCGTGAAGTAGAGACGCTGCTGCGGCGGCGTTTGCGAGCTGAACTTGATCTGCACGACCCCACTGGCAGTGGCTTGCCCGCGCTGTTTTAGCGCACTAGTCTCAATTCACTTTCCTCACCCTCCAGCTCCAGAGCACCTCGTGGCCGAACGTCATCTCTTTACTTCCGAGTCCGTTACTGAAGGACATCCCGACAAAATCGCTGATCAGATTTCCGATGCGATTCTCGATGCCATTCTGACCAAGGACGTTCTCGCGCGTGTCGCGTGCGAAACGCTCGTGACGACGGGCTTGGTGGTGATCGCCGGCGAGATCACAACAACAGCGTATGTGCCGCTCCCCGACATCGTACGCAAAACGGTGGAAGGTATTGGGTACACCGACGCGAGCTTCGGCTTCGACAACAAGACGTGTGCGGTGATGAGCACGATCGACGCGCAGTCGCGCGACATCGCACAAGGCGTGGATACCGGTGGTGCGGGAGATCAAGGCATGATGTTTGGTTTTGCTACGAACGAAACGCCGGAACTGATGCCGCTGCCCATTCAACTCGCGCACGCGCTCACGCATCGCCTCTCCGCCTTGCGCAAAGACGGCACATTACCCTGGCTGCGCCCCGATGGCAAAGCACAAGTGTCCGTGGTATACGAAGGGGATCGTCCGATTGCCGTAGATACCGTGGTCATCTCCACGCAACATAGTGAAGACATCGGGAATGACATGCTACGCGATGCCATCCTCAACGATGTTATTCTGGCCACTATTCCGGAAGCGTTTCGCACCAATACGATGAAGACGCACATCAATCCAACTGGACGGTTCGTGATTGGTGGTCCGCAAGGCGATGCCGGCTTGACCGGGCGAAAGATCATTGTCGATACCTACGGCGGGATGGGACGCCATGGCGGCGGCGCCTTCAGTGGAAAGGATCCGTCCAAGGTGGATCGGTCGGCCTGTTATGCCGCACGTTGGGTGGCGAAGAACATCGTCGCCGCAGGACTCGCGGCGCGTTGTGAAGTGCAGGTGGCATATGCGATTGGTGTTGCCGAACCGGTGTCCGTGTACGTCCAAACGTTTGGCACAGGTACCGTGCCAGATCGCGTCATCGAAACGGCGGTCAAGAGCGTGTTCGATCTCACGCCGCTTGCTATTTCCACGGCGCTCGAACTGCGGAAGCCGATCTATCAACCCACGGCGGCGTACGGACATTTCGGTCGCACGCCATACACCCTAACGGACGGCGGTGAGTCGCGCACGTTCTTCACGTGGGAGCGCACGGATCGTGTCGATGCGCTGCAGCGCGCGATCCGCTAACGCTGGAATTGGATGCCGATGATCGAAGTCACAGTGGTGCGACTCGGTCTCGATAGTAGCTCCAACTCGTACGTCGTCATTTTACGAGAAAAAGATGGGCAGCGTTTGCTGCCCATCTGGATTGGTCAGCCGGAAGCTGAATCCATCGTCAATGCGATGAATCAGATCAAGCCGCAACGTCCCAACGCGCACGACCTCGGCAAGGCGTTCATCGTCGGACTCGGCGGTGCACTGCGGCGGGTGACCATCACGCGCGTTGAAAACAATACGTACTACGCAGAGATGCAAATCGACGGATTCAACGGGCTGCTACGAGTTGATGCCCGTCCGTCCGATAGCATTGCGCTCGCGCTGCGACTTGGTGCACCAATTTTTGCTCCGCAAGAATTGCTGACGACGTTCGACAGTGACGAGGGCACCGCCGATGCGGATGAGACAGCGTTCGATTTATCGGGCGAACATGAGCTCACCGCAGAACAACTGAAAGCGTATCTCGAGAATCTGCGTCCAGAGGATTTCGGTAAATTCACTCCGTGATGTCTGCGTACACCATGCTCCGTGCTTTCGCGTCCCATCCGCGCGTCCTCCGCTGGACGCTCGCGACGCTGATCAGTTTTCCCTTTGGCGGGATTGCATTCGCGCAGAGCATTTCGCCACCATCGACGATAAGAACGGTGGACGGTCGCGTGCGTCGACCAATTCGCGTGCGCCCGGATAGCAATGGAATGGGACCCGCGGTTGGTGCGTGGGTGACCGTGCATCGGGTTGGTAAAGACAGCGCTGGACCAATTGATTCGGTGCGTACAAATGCGGCAGGGCATTACGCGTTGCGGTGGCGCTCGTTCGGCGCGGCTGACGCCGTGTATTTCGCCTCCGTCACGTGGGATGGCATTGCGTATTTCACTCCGCCGCTCCGTGCGGCGGACTCGCGCGGCGATGCAGCGGAGATCACGGTGTTCGACACGACGTCGCGCACATTCTTACTCAGTGTGAAGGGCCGACATCTCATTATCGGCAAAGCGGACACGGCGGAGATGCGCACCGTCATCGAAGTGTTTGAGCTGTCCAACGACAGTTTAAAGACGCTCATCGCGGCGGAACAACAAGCGCCGGCGCCAACGTGGAGCATCGCGGTGCCACCGTCCGCGATCGACGTGCGCGCCAGCGAAGGCGAGATATCTCCCGACGCGTTTATCTTTGCGCCCGGACGCGTGTCAGTGTACGCACCGATTGCGCCAGGGGTCAAACAAGTGTCGTTTTCGTATCGTGTACCGGCCAGCAGTTTTCCGTTAACGTTCGGTGCGGATCACGGCGCCGTTGTCTTCGAGGTATTGGTCGAAGATCCACAGGGCACAGTCTCGGGGCCGGGCTTTGCCTCAGTCGATCCGGTAACGCTCGAGAACCGGAACTTCCGACGCTATCTGGCGCAGGATGTGAAAGATAGCGCGCGACTGATTGTGGAAATGCCGGCCACAACAGCGCCCGCCCGCAATTTATACATTTCTGGATTGCTCATTGTTATTGGGTTTCTCATGGTATTCGTGTTGTCGCGCGCGATGCAGCGTCGTCGTATCGGCGGCGACGTGTCGGTGAAGCGTGCTGGCGAGCGGCACGTAACAGAATCGCCATTGCACGAGCGCTTGGCGCAAGAAATTGCAGCGCTCGACGCAACGTTTACGCGCCTCGGTTCGCCGAGTGAAACGGAAGCGCGCGCGTATGAGCTGCACCGCGCCACGTTAAAGGACGCGCTCGGACGCGCGCTTGCCGTGGTGCCGGTCGCGCTGTAGTTTTTCGTTGTCGAGCCAAGTTGACGCGACAGACAATTGTTTTCGAGCAAGGGACACGGAAGCCGGTGCAATACCGGCGCGGCCCCGCCACTGTAACGGGTAGTATCACGCAGCATTCACGACGCCACTGGTCGTTTCGACTGGGAAGGCGAGTGCTGCACACCCGAAGCCAGGAGACGACCTTTGCTCATTCTCGGACGAAGACCCTCGAGGGGGGGCTCGCGCCTGGTGGTGTCGCGTGCTGCTGTACGCCCTCCGCCTGTGCACGAGCGCCTTCTCTTCGGGAGAGGACGCTCGTTTGTTTTTTCACACACAGTTGCGGCGCAACCACGCGCTGACCGCGATGCTCTGGCTCGCGAGCGCATTCGGATGCGCGTCGCCATCAGATCAGCGGAGCACGCAAATCGCTCGCGCGTCGCTCGACGTTGCTCCAGCGGATACCGACGATTTTGGTGCCACGCTTCCGACGAACGCCGACTTTAGCGCGCGTGTCGTCTCGCTCAACCCAACCGCCACGGAAGTCATTTACGCCATCGGCGCCGAACAGCATCTCGTTGGTCGATCCAAGTGGGATGAATTTCCGGTACAAGTAAAATCTGTCACGTCGCTCGGCGACGGTATTCGTCCAAATGTCGAAGCAGTGTTGGGCGCGAAGCCAACGTTGGTCATTCTATACGCCACCGCCGAAAATCGACCGGCCGCAACTGCGCTACGCGCCGCAGGCGTGCGCACAATCGCGCTACGCGTTGACCATATCGCGCAGTTCATCGCGCTCACGCAACGCCTCGGTATTGTCTTGGGCGCGACATCGCGCGCGACCCAGGTCGTCGACTCGGTGCAGGCGTCTCTCGAACGCGTGCGTGTCGCAACGCGCGGCCTCGCCGCGCCGACGGTGGTCTGGCCGTTGTGGCAATCGCCCGTCATGGTTGTTGGGCGCGGGAGCTATCTCGATGAAATCATGGAGATCGCGGGAGCACGCAACGCGTTCCACGAGCTCGCGGCGCCGTCGCCGACAGTGTCCATCGAAGAAATCGCCAAGCGCGATCCCGATTTCGTCATTGTCAGTGCGAAGACCGCTGCGCGACTGAAAGACATTCCCGCATGGCGCGCGGTTCGTGCCGTGCGCGATGGTCACCTCATCATCGACGACCCAACACTCTCGGGACGCCCGTCTGTTGTGTTAGGCATGGCCGCGAATGCCTTGGCGCAGGCACTGCATCCAGCTCGCGCTTGCGGTCATCCGTGATGCGCGACGTGCGCGTCGCGTTTGTTGGGGGCGCAATGCTCCTTGTTGCGTCGATGCTCGTTGCCATTGCCGTAGGTGCCGTACCATTGCACCTCGCCGACGTTGTGCGTGCCGTGGGTGGTGTTGGTGAAAGTTCGGTCGTTGCCATTGTACGAGATTTGCGCGCGCCGCGCGTGCTGCTCTGCGCACTCGTCGGCGCCGCACTTGCGATGAGTGGTGGCGCGCTACAGGGAACCCTTCGCAATCCGTTAGCCGAACCATACTTACTCGGCGTGTCCGGTGGCGCTGCCGTCGGCGCAGTCCTCATGATGGCCATTGGCGCCACCGCGCCCGGCGCAGTCACACTTGGTGCATTTGTTGGTGCCGGTTCTGCCGCCGTGCTCGTCACTGCAATTGCGCGGGTCGTTGGCGGAAGTGCGGACGCAAAAGTGTTGCTGATGGCCGGCGTCGTGGTCGGAGCATTTGCCAATGCCATGATTCTCGTCGCGTTGGCGGACGTATCGCCCGAACGACGTGGCAACGCCCTGTGGTGGATGATGGGATCCGCCGCCGAAGCAACATGGCCTACCGTGCTGCGCGTTGCGGTGGCGCTCTGCATCTTAGGCGGTGTGCTCGTGTGGTGGGCGCGCGAGCTGGACGTGCTCTCGCTCGGTGATGAACCAGCGGCGGCATTAGGCATCGATGTCGATAAATCCGCGCGTCGTATTTTTCTCATTGCCTCTTTGCTTGCCGCTGCCACGGTTGCGGCTGCGGGTCTGATCGGCTTTGTCGGACTCGTCGTGCCAAATATCGCGCGCGCGCTCGGCGCGCGGCAGCATCGGCAAATGCTCCTCTTATCAGCGCTCTATGGCGCAGCATTGGTCGTTGCGGCGGATCTGCTGGCGCGAACAGTACGTGCGCCGGCCGACCTCCCGCTTGGCGCAGTAACCGCAATTATTGGCGTACCATTTTTCCTGTCGCGCTTGCGTCGCTTGGCCGTATGACGAACGCGCCGAATATCGTGTTCGCCGATATCGCCGTCCGCTATGCTAGTCGTGCAGCACTGGCACTCGATGGCGTCTCGCTCACGGCGCTCGCGGGTCAAATCACCGCGGTTGTTGGTCCGAACGGCAGCGGCAAAAGCACGTTGGTACGTACCCTGTTGCGTCGCGCACCGCTGTTACGCGGTTCGGTGCTCGTGGGCGATGCGAACGTGCTCACTACTCCGGCGCGCGCACTCGCGACGCTGACGGCCATCGTGCCGCAGCGTGAAGAGCCATCGCTGCCGTTACGTGTCGATGAATTTGTTGCACTCGGGCGACATGCGCACCGCAGCGCGTTCGGCGCACTCACCAACGCCGATCGCGGATCTGTCGAGCGAGCGCTGGATCGTGCGGGTGCGCTCGACACGCGGCGACGGCGCACGGATGAACTCTCGGGTGGCGAATGGCAGCGCGTGCGCATCGCGCGTGCGCTCGCACAAGAGACACCGGTGCTGGTGCTTGATGAACCAACTGCGTTTCTCGATATCGCGCATGAGATGGCGGTGTTTGAGTTGCTGGATGCGCTCGCGCGTGAAGGACGCACCGTGCTCTTAGTCAGCCATCAGCTCAATCTTGTTGCACGATTTGCCGCGCACATCGTGCTGCTGCACGATGGACACGTAGCGGTAGCCGGCACAGTTGACGAGGTGATGCGCGGTGAAATTCTCGAGCGCGTATACGAGTGGCCGCTGGTGATTACACGAGATCCCGCGATCGGTGTGCCCGCACTATTGCCGTTGCGCGGTATGGGTCGTACGCGCGCCACCACACCCGCGCAGCAGCCGCGCGAATAATGGCGTTCCCATTTCTCGCGCATGTGGGACTCTTCGTAGCAGTGTCCACATCAGACTCGACACACCTCTGCATTGTTGATGCCGCTACACGTGCGGCAATCGCTGGCGTGCGCATGACGACGGACGTCGATAGCGCACGTATTGTGGTCGATCATTGCGTGGCAGTGCATACGGGCGCCGTCCAGTTACAGCGCGTCGGGTATCGACCCCGTCGCGTTGACATTCCACTGGGCACTACCGCCATCGTCGTCGCGCTTGATCCGGTCGCGCGACCCGCACAGCGCCTCCCTGTGCAAAACGTGGTGTCAACGCGCACGGATCGTTTGGGCCGTGCCGCGTCATCGGGACGCGTAACTGCAACGCAAACAGTTGCCGACGCGCGCGCTATTGGTGTCGGTACCATGAACGGACTAGTCGCCACCCTTCCGTACTCAGGTCTTCGGTCTGCGCGCGGCGAAACGGGATTGATGCTGCGAGGAGCACGTCGCGAGCAAGTGGCTATCACACTTGACGGGATGCCCCTCAACGATCCGGCAACGGGCATTGCTGATGTATCGGATGTGCCGCTGGCGGGACTCGCGTCAGCGACGGTGGTGCTCGGCGCCGACCCGCTCGGTACAGGTCCCGGCGCTGCTGGGGGTGTGTTCGCGCTGGAGAGCGCGCCGCAGCGTTTAGTGGCGTTGCGCCTCGCGGCATTCGGCGAACGCAGTATAGAAGGGGCATGGCGAGCGAAGACAAAAAGCGTGTTGTGGAATGCCAGCGCGTCGCTCCGTCGCGCTGCGAATAATTTCGATTTTGA
This sequence comes from Gemmatimonadaceae bacterium, assembly GCA_025358925.1. Classification (GTDB taxonomy): domain Bacteria; phylum Gemmatimonadota; class Gemmatimonadetes; order Gemmatimonadales; family Gemmatimonadaceae; genus Gemmatimonas. The sequence goes on from JANYHT010000044.1 coordinate 141,708, forward strand.
GAACACGGCGAGCGTGACAACAACCCCGCAACGCGAACGTCGTATGAACAACGATGAAGCTCGCGCGTCGCTTGCAGCCGGCATGCTCACAGCGCATACGCAACTAGCCGTGCTCGCGTCAACGAACGAGCAGGGAATGGTAGGCGCTGAAAATGTTCATACATATGATGCGGATCGCGCGCGTACGAGTCGCGTGTTGTTGCGGATGCAACAGACCATTCATGATGTCCAGCTGCTGGCTGGGGTGCGCACACTCTCACTGGCGTATACCGACCCCACACGCCCCACGCTCAATTCCAACGCCCGCGCAACAGCGGGTGATCTCGAAGTGCGCGGCGCGGCATACAATCTCGCGTGGCGCGTTGGCGCCGGCGCTGATGGCGTGAACGCCACGGGTGGCGTTCGACAGTCTCGCGGACGTGCCTTCGCGGTCGCTGACTACGCGTACCGCAGCGCGAATAATTCTCTTGACGTCGGCGCGCGTCTTGACGCGATCGGCGCATACGGCACACTGCCGTCGTTTTCGATCGGTGGAGATCACGTGATGATTGGCGCGCGCACGACTGCACCGCGATTCACCATCAATGGTCGCGTTGCCCAAGCGCTTCGCGTCCCGACGCTCTACGACCTCTACTTCTCGTCGCCGCAACGCCTATTTGTGCGCACGCTGCGGCCAGAGCATGTCATGCTTGACGCAGAAGTTGGGGCGCGTGTCGATCTCCCAACGGTACTTGGCGCGCTCGAACTGCAATCCAGTGTCGTCAGGCGTGACACACGCGACGCCATCATCTGGTTTCCGGGCAACTTTGGGTGGAGTCCCGCCAACGTCGGTGTCGAACAACTGCGTGGGCTCGAAGGGCGTGCGCGCATGCATCCGGCGTGGGGCGAATATTCTGCGTGGATCACTGCGTACAATGCCGCACTCACTACCGGACCACTGCGCATTCCCGCGCCATATGTACCACGCATTGCAGGCGGCGCACAATTCTTAGTGACGGTCGCATCGTACACTGGCAGTGCGCTTGTTCGCAGCATGGGGCGTCGTCCGTTTACGGCAGGTCCACGAGATGCCGCCTTCGAATTGCCCAAAGTCACATTGCTTGATCTTGCAATTTCTCGACGTCTGCATGTGCGAGGCAGCGAACTACTCGTTGCGCTCTCGCTTAATAACGCCACCGACGCGCATTGGCAGTCGGTGCGTGGTTTTCCCTCGCCCGGCCGCGGCTGGGCATTTTCCACCACACTGCGACAGCTCCCAACATCATGATTTTCACGCTTCCGTCGCATCGCCAACGCGTTCACGTTGCGCGCACCATCACCGCCGCCGCCTGCGCCGCCTTTGTCACAGCATGTGGTGAGGACAGCGCAACTGCAGCGATTCCAAAACCACCCGCAGCCATTCTGGTACTCGATGGCTTCATTCAACCGGGTCTTACGTCGGTTGGAGATACTGGCACCGCAACCACGAAAATCGCGTTTGGTGCTACCACCGAATTTGACGCCGGCGGATTCTCCTTCCAGAGCGACACCGCACTTGCCGTCTCCAGCCGAGCGGCTGGCGACGTGTTGTATATCGTTGACGTGAAATCGTCGGTCGTAAAGAAAGTGCAGATGCCGACGAAGAGCAATCCGTCGCGGGCACGTCTGCTCAAAGGATCCGGCGGTCAATCGCTCATCGGTGTCGCACTCCGTGATTCGAATGCGGTTGCGCTCGTCGCCGTCAGTACGTCCGGCACGTCGTCCATCACGCGCATCGCGAACGCGGGCACATGTCCAACGGACGTGTTTCAGTATGACAACGCCACCTGGGTCGTTGACGCCAACGCGAACTGCAAAGTCGATTACAAAGTGCAGGGCGATGTGCGACTCATTCGTATTCCCACCACTGGCACCACGCGTGATACGATCACGATGCCAACCATGCGCGGATCGGGTGCAAGCGCCATCGTACTGGGGGATGTGGCGTATATCTCCGCCGGCGGCGACGCGAGCTTCGCAAGTTTTCCGTACACGCTCATCTCGTCAGGCGTCGTGACAAAGGTTGACCTGAAAAATCGGCGCGTACTGTCGCAGAAAAACATGCCAACCAACACCTACGGCGCTGGCACCAAGCTTGGACTGGATGGTTTTCTGTACGTGTCGCTCTACGAAAACTTGACGACCTTCAAGAGCCGGATCGCGAAGCTGCGCGCGGACGATTTAACCTTTGTAGGCGCCACGACCACCTCATGGCTTACGCTGACCGGCACTGCAGGCGCTGACGTGAGTTGTGCCAGCGGCGTGGCGGATGCACTCGGACGCTTGCATTGCATTGTCAACGGCACCGGTTCGGTGACGTCTCTCGTCGTCTTTAATGCGGGAGGTACCGAGATTCGCCGCGTGCTCGCCGGCCAAGGTGGCGTGGACATCGCACTCCGCTAATCTTGCGCCGTTAGTTTATGCTCCATCATGCCCCTGCTCGTCACCGATGCGATTGTGTTGCACGCAATCGACTACCTCGAATCGTCGCGCATTCTGCGCATCGCGACACGCGAGGCGGGCGTCCAATCCGTACTTGCGCGCGGCGTTCGGTCGTCGCGCAAGAAGTTTGGTAGTGCAATCGATCTGTTCGCTGAAGGGCAGGCACAGCTACAAACAAAACCTGGCCGCGAACTGCATACACTCGTTTCGTTCGACGTTACACGAGCGCGTCCGCAGCTTGCGGCGGAGTTAAGTCGCTTCACCGCCGCGAACGCGCTCACGGAATGTGTGATGCGCGTGGTGCACGACGAATCAGCACCACGCGTCTATACGGGCATCCTCGACGGATTGGACGCTATCGCGGTGGCGGCTCCTACCGAAACCGTAGCGGCGGCGCTGGGTGCCCTCTGGCGATTGGTCAGTGACGTTGGCTTCACCCCGGTGCTTGATCACTGCGCCGAGTGCCAGACAGAAATCCCAGACGCGGCGGATGCGACCTTTAGCCATGTCGCTGGAGGCACTCTTTGCGTGTTGTGTGAGCGTCACGCTCCGGGTGGTCGGCGTCTCCCCTCGGCCGCCCGACTTGCGTTGAAAGCGTGGCTAGAAGGCGGCGTTGGGGATATCAGCCCGCTCAATGCTAGGGCGCACCAACGGCTGCTCCGGGAATTCCTGCAACACCACCTGACCGACGGCCGGGAACTGCGCGCCTACCAAGTCTGGGAACAAGGTCGTTGGAGCGAGGCATAGTCGTGCTAGCGAACTCGTCCGGATGGTTTCTGAGGGGACCAGGAGCGCTAAGATGGGGTATTGTCCAGAGGAAGCGATGGGAATGTTGCTTGACTCCCCGTATGGGGCGTCCTAGCTTGAACGGGTACCTCAACCATTCCCCTCTACCGGAGACTTCGACTAACCACCTGATTCGTCAGTCGGAGAAGTACCATGAAACGTATGTGGGCAGCACTTGGTCTAGTGCTCGCTCTCAGCGCGGTCATGCCAAGAGCCGCTGCGGCCCAGGATATTCGGGTTCGTACCTCAGGAGGTTCGCTCGGACAGAATTATCCGAATCCGTTCAATCCTGAGACTTCCATCCCATTTAGCGTAGGTGACTCACCGTCCTGCACCGATGCCGGAAAGCAACACCGCGTGAGCCTCAAGATTTACAACATTATTTCGCAGCTCGTGGCAATACCGGTGTTACAAGGTGGTGGCGGCGGAGTGTCAGGTGGACAACAGCTTGACAACGTGTCAATCCCGTGTGGCGAGTATGTCGCCTACTGGAATGGCAAAGTTCAGAGCACTGGGCGGGAAGCTGCCTCAGGTACGTACCTGTATCGACTAGAGGTAGACGGCAAGGCGATGGCAAAGAAGATGATCAGCGTGAAGTGAGCAACCACGATCAGTTCGACAATTCATGATGGCGCATCGGGTGAGCGGACCCGATGCGCCATTTTGTATGTATGATCCAGCCTTAGTATTCAAGTCATGATCAATCCCGACCGCCTCACCGTGAAAAGCGCTGAAGCGCTGAACGACGCCGTTAGCCTCGCGCGCAAAGCGGGCAATCCGCTCGTGTACGATGTACACCTGCTGCTCGTGCTCCTTGCACAGGACGAAGGTATCGTCGTCCCAATTCTTCAGCGTGTCGGTGTGAATGTCACCACCCTGCGCGCCGCAGCGCAGCTTGAAGCCGGTCGGTACGCAACGCAAACCGATGCACAGCCGTCGTTCAGCCGCGAGCTCACGCAAGTCGTCGATGCCGCCGAGAAAGAAGCTAAAACACTCGGCGACGAGTACGTGTCGACGGAGCATATGCTCCTCGCGCTCTCCGATGCCAAAGGTACCGATAGCGTACGATTGCTGGCCGGCGTGGCGGCAAATCGCGCGGCGCTCGTCGAAGCACTCAAACTTGTGCGCGGCACGCATAAGGTCACGGATCAATCGCCCGAAGGACAGTATCAGGCGCTCCAGCGGTACACGCGCGACCTGACCGAAGCGGCGCGCAAAGGCAAACTGGATCCCGTCATTGGTCGCGATGAAGAAATTCGACGCGTCATCCAGGTGTTGTCGCGCCGTACGAAAAATAATCCCGTTCTGATTGGTGAACCGGGCGTTGGCAAAACCGCGATTGCGGAAGGACTCGCACAACGCATCATCAGCGGTGACGTGCCGGAAAGTTTGCGTGACAAGCGACTTGTCTCGCTCGACCTAAGCGCACTCATCGCCGGCGCAAAATTTCGTGGTGACTTTGAAGAACGACTGAAGGCTGTCTTAGCAGAAATCATCGCGGCCGAAGGATTGTATGTCGTGTTTATCGACGAAATGCACACGCTGGTTGGGGCGGGCAAAGCAGAAGGCAGCATGGACGCGGGCAATATGCTCAAGCCCATGCTTGCGCGCGGTGAACTACGCGTGGTTGGTGCAACGACGCTCGACGAGTATCGCAAACACGTGGAGAAAGACGCGGCGCTCGAACGGCGTTTCCAACCCGTCTATGTTGGTGAGCCGAGCGTCGAAAGTACCATCGCCATCTTGCGCGGGTTGAAAGAGCGCTACGAATCGCATCACGGCGTGCGCATCACCGATGGTGCGGTAGTTGCGGCGGCGACGTTATCGAATCGCTATATCGGCGATCGTTTTTTGCCTGACAAAGCCATTGACCTCATCGACGAAGCTGCGTCGCGACTGCGAATCGAAATCGACTCTGTACCGCAAGAAATCGATGAAGTGGAACGACGCATTGTCCAGTTAGAAATCGAGCGCCAGGCACTCCGTAAAGAGACAGACAAAGCGTCGGTGGAGCGGCGTGGTGCGCTCGAGCGTGAACTGGCAGATGCCAAAGAACACGCCTCCGGCATGCGCGCACAATGGCAACAAGAAAAAGAAACACTCGGCAGCGTAGGACGCGTGAAGCAGGAAATTGAGCACGCGCGCTTTGAAGCAGAGCAGGCCACGCGCGCGGGTGATTTGACGAAGGCGGCAGAGATCACGTACGGTCGCATCCCGTCGCTTGAACGCCAGATGAAGGAGGCCGAGAGCAAGTTGGCGAGTCATGACGGTGGACGTCCGCAATTCTTGAAAGAAGAAGTGGGTGCCGACGATGTCGCCGACATTGTCGCGCGGTGGACGGGTATTCCGGTCACGCGCATGTTGGAATCGGAGCGTGAGCGGTTAACAAAACTCGAAGCCGTGTTGGCCACGCGCGTCGTTGGACAGGCCGAGGCCGTACGCGCTGTGGCCAATGCCGTGCGTCGTTCGCGCGCGGGACTGCAAGATCCGAATCGCCCAATCGGTTCGTTCATTTTTCTGGGGCCAACCGGTGTTGGCAAAACTGAAACCGCGAGAGCGCTTGCCGAATTTCTCTTTGACGATGAGCACGCGATGGTGCGCATCGATATGTCGGAGTACATGGAAAAGCATGCTGTGGCGCGGCTCATTGGTGCGCCGCCGGGCTACGTGGGTTTTGAAGAAGGTGGACAACTCACGGAAGCTGTTCGTCGTCGACCATATTCGGTCATTCTCTTCGACGAAATTGAAAAAGCGCATCCCGACGTCTTCAACATTCTGTTACAGGTGCTTGATGACGGACGTCTCACCGACTCGCAGGGACGCACGGTCGATTTTCGGAATGCGGTGGTGATCATGACGTCAAACATCGGCAGCCAGATGATTCTGGAACGTGGTCAGGAAGCAGAGCAACAACCGTGGACCACAACCGAGAAAGAGGTGTTGGCTGCGCTGCGTGGTGCGTTTCGCCCTGAGTTTCTCAATCGCGTCGACGATATTGTCGTGTTTCACCCGCTTGGTCGAGGCGAGTTGGACTACATCGTGGATTTGCAGTTGGCGCATTTGCGCAAACTGCTCGCGGATCGAAAACTGTCGTTACGCCTCACCGACGCCGCGCGTTCGTTGTTGGCCGAAGAGGGGTACGATCCCGTGTATGGTGCTCGTCCATTAAAGCGTGCGGTGCAACGCATGTTGCAAAATCCACTCGCGCTCGCCGTGCTCGAGGGCCGCTTCACCGAAGGCGATGTGATCGTGGCCGACGTTGGCGGCGCCGACAATACGCTGCTGTTTCGTCACGGCGACGCGGCCGATCGCGCTGTTATCGCCGCGATGGCATGACAATACACGTGCGCGCGTTGGACCTGTTCGCGATGGAAGCGGCGCTCGATGAAGCGCGTGCAGCGGCAGATGCGGATGAAGTGCCGGTGGGAGCGGTGCTCATGCACGATGGCGCAATTGTCGCGCGCGCGCACAATCGCATGCGACGTGATGCCGACGCAACCGCGCATGCAGAAGTCGCGGCGTTGCGTGAGGGCGCGCGCGTGCTCGGCGACCGATTACGTGAAGCAACACTGGTGGTCACCATGGAACCGTGCGCGATGTGTGCCGGCGCCATCGTGCTTTCACGCGTGCAGCGACTGGTGTTTGGCGCGTGGGATGCAAAGGCCGGCATGTGTGGCTCCATTGGTGATTTGGTGCGGCATTCGAAACTCAATCATCGTCCAGAAGTGTTGGGCGGTGTGGCGCAGGAAGAGTCGGTGCGTTTGCTGCAGGAGTTTTTTGCGGCGCGGCGGTGACTATGCCAATCGCGAAGCTCCCAACGGTCGCGTGGCACACGTTGCCGTCGGCCGAGGTCTTCCAGCAGCAGCAGTCCGATGCCGCGCAGGGTCTGACGCAGACCGAAGCGTCACGGAGGCTGGCGGAGGTTGGACCAAATACGCTGACACAGGCGCGCGCTCGTTCGATGTTAGCGATACTGCTCTCGCAATTCAAAAGTCTCATCGTGGCCCTGCTCGTGACGGCCACGGCAATTGCGTTTGCGATGGACGACCGCATCGAAGGCTTCGCCATCTTGGTTGTTATTGTCATTAATGCCGCCATCGGTTTTCTCACAGAATGGAAAGCCGAGCAAGCATTGTCCGCGTTGCAAAAACAATCGGTATCTCTCGCGCATGTAATTCGTGAAGGTGCGGAACGAGAGATTCCCGCCGCTGACTTGGTGCCTGGCGATTTGATTGTCCTCGCCGCCGGCGCACGAGTACCAGCCGATGGCCGCATCGTCGAAAGCGTGCGGTTGCAGATCGAGGAAGCGGCGCTCACCGGCGAATCGCACGCGGTGACGAAGTTGGCTGAGCCAATTGCGGATCGCGATGCGGCTCTTGGGGATCGCGTGAATATGGCGTTTCTGGGAACCACGATCACTGAGGGGCGCGGCCGGTTGTTGGTGACGGCCACCGCGGCGCACACCGAAGTCGGAAAGATTGGGAAGCTGATCGACGACGCTACCACTCGTGCCACCCCGCTGGAACAAAAGCTCGCTAAACTTGGTCGCTTGCTGATAATCGTGGTGTTGGCATTATGCGGCATCATCGTGTTTGTGGGCTGGTTACGCGGCGTCACGGATTTCTTGCATATGTTGGAAATCGGTTTGTCGTTGGCCATCGCTGCGGTGCCCGAAGGACTGCCTGCCGTTGCCACCATGACGCTGGCGCTCGGGATGCAACGTATGGCGCGGCAGCGGGCACTCGTGCGTCGGTTACCTGCCGTCGAAACGCTCGGTTCAACCACTGTTATCTGCACCGACAAGACCGGCACGTTGACCAAGAATGAAATGACCGTGCGCGTATTCATCGTGGACGCGCGGCAAATCGACGTGACCGGCACTGGCTACGAACCGAAAGGCACATTCCAGATCGGCGACACGCCCATCGATGCGCACTCGGACGAATTGCTGATGCTCGCGCTGCGAATCGGCGCGCTGTGTAATGATGCTAAAGTTGAGGACGTCGACGGTCACAGAACCGTGCTGGGCGACCCAACCGAAGCAGCACTTGTTGTCGCGGCCGAAAAAGCGGGGATGTATCATGACGCGCTTTCGGCTGAGTTCCCGCGCGTCGGCGAAGTGCCCTTCGACAGTACGAGCAAGCGAATGGTCACCGTGCATCGCACGCTGCAAGGTCGGATGATCGCGTACGTCAAAGGCTCGCCAGACACATTGCTTGAAGCCAGCATCGCGCAGGTGCGGACTACGGGAGTTACGCCGATTACTGACGTTGACCGTCGCGGTTGGGACGAGGCAAATCAACGGCTAGCAGGGACGGCGTTGCGGGTTCTCGGAATGGCCTATCGCGACCTCTCGGAGGGTTACAACGAGGACGATTTTTCTAAAGACCTAACGTTCGTCGGTCTCGTCGGCATGACCGATCCGCTCCGCGAGGAGGCCAAGGCCGCCATCGCGGTGTGTCGTACCGCGGGCATTCGCACGGTAATGATCACCGGCGATCAACAACCAACTGCGGTCGAGATTGCGCGCCAACTGGGTATTGACCGCGATCTTGATGGCCGTCCGTTACGCACCCTCCACGGTCGCGAGTTGACGGGCCTCGATGCGGCGGGTTGGCAGCGCGTGGTCGCCGACGCCGCCGTGTTCGCCCGCGTCTCGCCTGAGCACAAATTGCAAATTGTCGAAGCCCTGCAGCAGCAAGGCCACATCGTCGCGATGACGGGCGACGGGGTGAACGATGCCCCTGCGTTGAAGAAAGCAGACATCGGCATTGCGATGGGTATCAAGGGCACCGAGATCGCTAAAGAAAATGCCGACATGGTGATCACCGACGATAACTTCGCTAGCATTGTCGGCGCTGTTGAGCAGGGGCGGATCGTCTACGGCAATATTTTGAAGTTTATTCACTACCTGTTCTCCTGCAACTTCTCCGAAATCCTTACGGTATTCGTCGCGCTCATCATTGGCTGGCCGCTGCCGTTGGTCGCACTTCAAATCCTGTGGCTCAACCTGATTACCGACATCTTTCCCGCGTTCGCGTTAGCGCTGGAGCCATCGGCACCGGACGTGATGCAGAAACCTCCGCGTAACCCGAAAGAATCGCTGCTACCACGACATCTACTCATCGCGATCGCTTGGGAAGGTTTCGTGCTGGCGGCCGTCACGCTGTTCGCGTTTGCCATTGGGATGAAGTGGTACGGAATGGAAGGCGAAGGTTTGCGTCAAGCGACGACCATGGCATTCATGACGTTGGCGCTCGCACAAGTTTTCCACGCCTTCAACGCGCGCTCGCAGTCGCGGTCGATCTTTACGAGTCGACTATTCACGAACGGCTGGTTGTGGGCTGCAGTCGCCGTGTGCCTGACTCTCCAAATCGCCGCAGTCTACGTGCCGATTTTGCAGAAGGTGCTCCACACGGTGCCGCCATCACCATCAGCTTGGGGCATAATCATCGCCTGCTCATTGTTGCCGATTGCGGTCGTGGAGTTGGTAAAGTTTGTTCTTTCACGGGCCAGAAAACTTGTCCAGGTAAGCGTTCAAACATCCGTTAATCAGGGTGTCGATGCACAGACGCCCGACAGTCGTTGACACCGACCCTGCGGGCATGA
>JANYHT010000047.1 GCA_025358925.1 Gemmatimonadaceae bacterium
CGAACGCATCTCGATGAACATGATCGGCGACATGAAGACGTATACGCAATTTCAGACAGCGCAGAGTATACCGATCGCTGCGGCCAACCCCGGCGGCATCGCGGGACTCGGTGCCGGCCTTGGTGCAGGGATGGGGATGGGCGGCATCATCGCCGATGCAATGCGTGGTGGTGGTGGTGGTGCGGGCGCGGTGCAGGCTGCGCCGAATGCGCCGGCCGGTGCGACTCCAAGTGGCGCTACCAAGTTTTGTATGCACTGCGGTAAGCCAATCGCCGCCGCAGCGAAGTTCTGTCCTGCGTGCGGTGGCGCGCAGTCGTAACGATGGATGAAGAAACGCCGCAAACTTTCGACGTCACCGCCGACGCGCTGAGTCGCGCGGTCGCCGGGAGCTTTCGGCTGGATCGCGAAATAGGTCGCGGAGGGATGGGCGTCGTGTACCGTGCTCATGACGAGCAGTTGCAGCGTGAGGTCGCAATCAAAACCCTACCGCCGCACCTTGCTGCTGATGCGCAGATACGCGCGCGGTTTCTGCGCGAAGCGCGCACCGCCGCGGCGCTGTCGCATCCCAACATTGTTCCGATTTACGCCGCGGCCGAGCGCGACGGCGTCGTGTACTTCGTGATGGGGTTGGTGTCGGGTGAATCGCTTGCTGAGCGCATCGCGCGAACGGGACCGCTCGCGCCCGTTGATGTGGTCTCGCTGCTGCGAGAACTGTGTGATGCCTTGGGATTTGCTCACGCGCATGGCATCGTGCACCGCGATGTCAAGGCGGAAAACGTGTTGCTCGATCGCGTAACAGGTCGCGCGATGGTGACCGACTTTGGCATTGCGCGTGTTGCGGAAACCGCTCCGCTCACCGCAACAGGCGCGGTGCTTGGTACCGTGCAGTACATGAGTCCTGAGCAAGTGTCCGGCGACACGCTCGACGGACGCAGTGACTTGTATTCGCTGGGCGTGTTGGCGTTCTTCGCGCTCACGGGCCGGTTTCCGTTTGAACGTCCGAGTGCGTCGGCGATCGTGGTGGCGCACGTGAATGCGATACCTCCCACGGTGCGTTCGATCAACCCTCGTGTACCACCAAAGCTCGACGAGCTGGTGTCGCGGCTTCTCGAAAAATCTCCGGCGCGTCGATTTGACGATGCAGACGCACTGCGTCAGGCGCTTGTGCCGCAGATTCTCGATGGCGCGTACGATCCGAGTATTGCTGGGCGCGCAGTCGTGTCGAGATCATCGAGCGACGTGATGTCGAGCACCGACGCGCAGCAGGTGTGGTCGCGCGCGGCGGAGCTGCAAGCCAACACCGGCATGGTCACGCCGCCTGCGTCATTCGCACCACGGTCGTCGCAGCCGCTTGTCACACAAGGCGTGAACGTCGCCGTGGTGCGCGACGCGGCGGTCGAGGCGGGCATCGATGCGAAATACGTCGACAAGGCACTCGGTGAACGCGCCGCCATGGTGCCGGTCGTCGTCGAGCCGGGCGAATTGATGCTCAATCGTCCCAATTGGTTTCTTGGATCGCGCTACAAGCTCGAATACGGCGCGACGATCGATGGTGAACTTGGCAGTGTCGGCGACGGCCATCACCGCCATCATGATGCGCTCATGGTTGAAGTTAGCCATGATGGCTTTGAAGAACGGGTTGCGAAAATAGCCAAGCAAATAAAAAACACCTCTAATTCGGCTGAAAATGTGGCATATAGCAGCGGTGATGCGGCATCGGTAGTAGAAATGTGGCTGAAAAGTAAGGGCCACCGGAAAAACATTGAGGGCGCATATACCATAAGTGGTATAGGAATGGCTAAGGCCGCCGATGGCACCCTATACTATACCCAGATATTTATTAAGAGCAAGTAAGCAGCTCGTTAACAACTTTGCATAAAAATTGACCTTATCTTTGTAATCAGTTAATTTTATAAGTGCGACAAAAACATGAGGAAAGTACTGGTTTGTTTAAGTCTCTATTTGTTAATCGCATTTTCGTATAAGGCAGTATCAGCCGATGAGCTTAGGCCTACGATTGACGAGCATAAAATAGAGGT
>JANYHT010000055.1 GCA_025358925.1 Gemmatimonadaceae bacterium
ACCCTGCTCTCCGAAGAAGAGGAGCTGTTTCGCGCTGCCGTTGCTGATCTCGCCACGACGGACGTGTTGCCGCGCGTGCGAGCGATGGAGGCGGACGGAAAACTTGACCGAGCGCTGACGGAAAAATTTGTTGAGTTGGGACTGATGGGCATCGAGGTACCCGAGGCGTACGGTGGCGCTGACGGCACATTGATGATGGTGACGATTGCCGTGGAAGAGTTGAGCAAGATTGACGCCGCGGCCGCCATCCAAGTGGACGTGCAAAACACGCTCGTGAATTATCCGCTCAATCGCTACGCCACTGAGGCGCAAAAGCGACAATTCCTGGCGCGCTTGACGAGTGGCACGATTGGCGCCTATGCGTTGTCCGAACCGGGTTCCGGCTCCGATGCATTTGGGTTGACGACACGCGCGGACAAAGTAGACGGCGGATGGTCGCTCAACGGCGCCAAGGCATGGATTACGAACGGCGCTGAAGCCGATATTTTCGTCGTCTTTGCAAACGCCAATCCAAGCGCGGGTTACAAAGGCATAACGGCGTTCATCGTGGAACGCGGCACACCAGGTTTTAGTGTGGGGCGCAAGGAAGAAAAGCTCGGCATTCGTGCGTCAAGCACAACGGCATTGCACTTCGATAACGCCATTGTGCCTGAAGGCAATGTGCTGGGCACGGTTGGCGTCGGCTACAAGATCGCCATCGAAACACTGAACAAGGGCCGGATCGGCATTGGCGCGCAGATGATTGGCATCGCGCAGGGCGCGCTGAGCGCGACAACAGCGCACTTGAAAGAACGCAAACAGTTCGGCAAAGCACTCAGCGAATTTCAGGGAATTCAGTTTCAAATCGCGCAAGCGGCAACGGAGTTGGAAGCAGCACGACTTCTTGTGTATAACGCCGCACGCTTAGACGACGCAGGGCACGATATTGCACGCGAAGGCGCCATGGCCAAACTGTATGCGTCGCAGATGTGCGAGCGGGTCACGTCACTGTGCGTCGAACTCTTCGGCGGTTATGGGTACACGCGCGACTATCCAGTGGAAAAGTTTTATCGCGACGCGAAAATTGGTACCATTTACGAAGGCACAAGCAACATGCAGCTGCAGACGATAGCGAAAGCTGTGTTGAAGTAGCCGTTGACGCGCCGCGCTGTTGTTACGCTCGGACTCTGCGCGAGCGTTGCGCTGATTGTCGCCGCGACGCTCGTGCCGTTTGGTGCGCTGCAGTCGCCGCGCGTGCCCGCTCGATGGTGTTTGGTGTGCGGCGAGTTGTGGCTGACGGATGGTATCAGCAATGTGGTGTTATTCGCGCCATTCGGAATTTCACTCTCGTTGCTCGGCGTACGGTGGTGGCGTGTGGCCATTGTTTCGTTCGCGTGTTCGCTGTTGATCGAATACATGCAGTCGATTGGTCTTCCACCCGCGCGGTCGGCGGCGTGGGCGGATGTCGTGGCGAATACATTGGGCGGACTTACCGGTGTGTTAGTCGTACAACTGCGACAATGGGCCATTGCGCCAAGTCCGCGCCTGGCGACCCGATTGACTTTTTTATGGTCGGTCGGGGCGATCGCGGTGTTGGTGTTCACCAGCAGCGCGCTGGGGTTTCGCGACAATGCGTACGACGTCGGCGTCTACACCCGCAGCACGTACGATCACACGCCGGGCATGGGTTGGTTTGGTGGCGTGGTGGATTCTGCTTCGGTCGACGCGTACCAGACCACGCAACGCGGAACGGGTCCAGTGATTGTGGAAACAGCGGTCGCACCTCGGACCGTGAAGTTGTCGGCGGTCGTGCGCGGTCGTGAAGAAGGCAACACGCTCGTACCCATTGTGTTTGTACACAAGCGTGGCGACACGTCGGCCGTCACGTTTATCGGCGAGCGTGCCGATGCGGCAGAGTTGCTGGTGTCGCGGAAGGCGTGGGATTGGGGGCTGGCGATGCCGTCGCTCACGCTTCCTGGCGTGTTTGTCAATCGCACGGTGACCGACACGCGCGTGTTACGGTTGTCCGCCATTGCCGCGCCTGATCACCTCGAACTGCATGCCCGCTCCGCATATTTTGACGGTGACCGTACGATGCTGCTCACGCCAACCCTGGGGTGGACGATGATTCAGACGCTCATCAAACGGGACTCGACGTTTGCGATTGTCGCGCGCGTTGGCTGGTTGATCACGTTGGTTTTTCCAATTGGTTGGTTTGGTGCGCAATCCGGCGCGCGTTGGAAGAGTATCCTTGGCGTTGCGATTGGAATTGTTGTGTTGAGCGTGAGCACGATGCCGCGCGTGTTTGGTGTCGCACCGATTGCGCTCGGTGAATGGGAGACGATGACCTTACTGGTTGTTAGCGCCGCGATTGTCGCGCGACAGCGCCTGCGCGCGCTGTCACGATGACGATCGACGCGTTGGTTGAACAGGCTCGTGCTGCGCAACCGTCATGGGCCGCGACGTCGGTACGTGAGCGAACCAAGATTATCGAAAAGTTTCGCGCACTCGTGTTCGACGAACGTGACGCGATTGCGCACACCGTAACTGCCGAAACGGGCAAGCCTTTTGCCGAGAGCTTGGTCGCCGATATTTCGATGACATTGGATGGTGCGCGCTTTTTGTGTCGCGTTGCCGAGCGCACGCTGGCTCCCGAGCGAAAGCGTTCGCGGACGATGGCGGCGTGGCGAAAGTCGATTGCCATTCATCACGATCCGTTTGGTGTCGTTGGCATTGTTAGCCCGTGGAACTATCCGTTTTTCTTTCCCGCGATGCACAGTATGACCGCTCTGATCACGGGCAATACGGTATTGCTTAAACCGTCTGAACACACGCCACTGTGTGCCGAGCACATTGGGCGATTGCTCGCGCGCGCGGGGCTGCCGGCGAATGTTTTCACACTTGTGCAAGGCGACGGACGCGTTGGGGCCGAGTTGGTGAATGCCAACGTTGACAAGATTTTCTTCACGGGTAGTGAGCGCACAGGTAGAAGCATTGCGGTGGCGTGTGCGCCGCGATTTGTCCCGGTGTCGCTGGAGCTTGGTGGGAGCGATGCCGCGATTGTTTTAGAGGACGCCAATTTTGATATTGCCACGAGTGGCATTGTGTGGGGACGATTTACCAACGCGGGGCAGACATGCGTCGCGGTGAAGCGCGTGATCGCGGTTGGTGCGGCGCACGATGCCTTGGTTTCCCGTATTGCTGCATCAGTGTCGCAACTCACGGTTGGGCCGTCGGACGACGCGAACACCGATGTTGGACCGCTGGTCACGGCCGAGCAAGCGACGGCGATGGCGGCGCAACTGGAGGATGCGATTGCGTTGGGCGCGACCGTCGCCGCGAGGGTTGATGGCGCGCATAGCGGTGGCGCGTGGTCGCCGGCGGTTGTGCTGACGAATGTGACGAAGGCAATGCGCGTGTGGCATGAAGAAACGTTTGGACCGGTACTCGCGGTGATGCGCGCGTCATCAGAGGCTGATGCGGTCGCGCTAGCGAACGAATCACACTACGGACTTAGTGCATCGGTCTGGTCGCGCGACCGACGTCGCGCCCGTCGCATCGGGGCGCAGCTGCAAGTGGGCGCGGTGGTGATCAACGACTCGGTGATTAATGCGGGGCTGCCCGAGGTGGCGCACGGCGGTGTGAAGGCGAGTGGGATGGGCCGTATTCATGGCACGCAGGGGTTGCTGGAGTGTGTGCGTACGCGAACGGTCATTGATGATTTTTTGCCCAATGTACGGCAGCCCTGGTGGTTTGGTTACGACGCGAATACGGCGAGCAACCTCGATGATTACCTGCGCCTGGCGCACGGGCGGACGATCGTTGAACGACTCTCGGGGATCCCGGGTGCGCTGCGCATGATGTTGCGTCGGCGCGGTACATTGTGAAGAGCAACGGTATATTTCTACCATGTCACTGATCAGCGTCTTCGACCTCGTGCTCGGCATTTTGCGGCCTGTAGTATTCGCGGCTGGCGCGCTCACCGCCGTTGCTGCGGTGCTGTCATACAGCGTGCGAACGCGTCGCATTTCACCGTTCTCGCCGGTCGCGCGCTTGCTGAGAGACCGTGTTGATCCGTGGCTTATCGCGCCGATGGAGCGTCGCATTTTGCGCGCTGGCGGCACGCCGTATTCGGCGCCGTGGTGGGCACTAGCGGCGGTCGTGTTGGGCGGCTTGGTGTTGATCGCTGGTGTGCAATTCTTGCGTGATCAGATCGTGTCGTTGGCGTACGCGACGTCGTTGGGCACAGGTGGCATGGTTGGACTGGTGGTGCGCTGGATATTTGGCATTTTGCGCATCGCGTTATTTGCGCGGGTGATTTCGTCGTGGGTTGGTGGCACGCCCTATTCGAAATGGTGGCGTTGGGCGTTTG
Source organism: Gemmatimonadaceae bacterium (assembly GCA_025358925.1). Taxonomy (GTDB): domain Bacteria; phylum Gemmatimonadota; class Gemmatimonadetes; order Gemmatimonadales; family Gemmatimonadaceae; genus Gemmatimonas. The sequence continues at coordinate 4,352 of JANYHT010000055.1, forward strand.
TCTTGACGGAACCGATATTGGCGCCGCTGCGGCGCGTGATTCCGACGATCGGGATGATTGATATCACGGTGATCGTGGCGTATTTCGGGCTGCAGATTCTTGAGGGGCTGTTGTTGTCGGTGCTTTAGGGGAACTGAAACCGCAGAACTGCTGGCCGCGAATTTCGCGAATCACGCGAATTTGATTGACGTCTCCGCCTACTGGCGGTGCGCTGCTGTTTTTTTAGGAGGCGCTTGAGTAACGGCCGGTGCGCGGTTGCGGTGTTCCGCCGTTCATTCTCCATTTCCTTTGCGGTTCTCTGTCGCGACAAAGCGATTCGTCCGCACCGATTAGGGGGGCGCAACGGCGAGGACGGCGCGCGAATACGGTGTGCCTTCGTTGTTCATTTCCGATTTCCGTTGCTGATTTCCGTCGCGCCGCAGATTACCAGAATGTGACGATCAATTCGCGTCATTCGCGGTTGGCTGTTTGTTGTTGGCAGGGGAACTGCAGAAACTGCTGGCCACGCATTACGCGAATGACGCGAATTTGGCTGACGTCTCCGCCTACTGGTGGCGCGCAAGGGGAGGTGCGCGGTTGCGGTGTTCCGCAGTTCATTCTCTATTTCCATTGCGGTTCTCTGTCGTGACAAAGCGATTCGTCCGCACTGATTAGATTCGCGTCATTCGTGTAATTCGCGGTCAAGTTGTTTGTTGTTTCCCTGAGAGCTGGTGCGGATCAGCCTTTAAAAGCTTGGCTTACTCCCGAAGTTCAGCAAAATCCCCAATGGTAAATTCGTCGCTTTCAGGTAGTGCAGCACCTGCGCATAGTGGCCCGGCGTAAGAGCCGAACAGACGTTGCATTCAAGAATGATCTGGTCCTCGACAACGAGGTCAGCGCGATATTTGCCAACAACAATGCCGTGATATTTGGTCGTGATTGGCAGTTCGACGCGACACGAGATTCCCTGCTCGGACAGCGCGATGGCAAGCGACCGTTTATACACCGACTCAAGAAATCCAGTCCCCAGTTCCGTGTAAACATAGTAAAAGCTGCCGATGATGACCTTGCTTAACTCTGGAAGGAGCACCTTATCCGACACATCCATCGCTCCTCCGACGTTGGCTTCATGAACCGCCCGTTACAATGGTCTCGATTCCAAAGTTAGTCGTCACCAATTCCTTGCCGCTTCTACCTAACCGCTGCGGACCGCGAATCACACCAGCAGTTCTATAGGACTCATCCGTCTAGACCACACGCAAACACCGTTTGCAGGAACACACCACTAAGAAATCGTGTTCTATAATGAGCATGAGCCTTCCGGCTTTGCACACCAACTCAGTCGATCTCTGGAGCTTTCTGATGCGTAAGTTGTCCATGCTCGTTGCAGGTGCTGCACTCATCGCGCTTTCCGCCCCGCGCTCTGCGCAGGCGCAGACGTCTGACATCGTCGAGACCGCCGTCGCTGCTGGTTCGTTCAAAACCCTCGCGAAGTTGCTCACTGACGCCGGCCTGATCGAGACCCTCAAGGGCCCTGGTCCGTTTACCGTATTCGCGCCGACTGATGAAGCGTTTTCGAAGGTTCCGGCCGCAACGCTTGCTGCGCTCGGCAAGGACAAGGCCGCACTGAAGAACGTGCTGCTGTATCACGTTGTGGCTGGCAAGGTGTTGGCCGCTGATATCGTGAAGATGAACGGCAAGAGCGCCAAGACCGTCGAAGGTCAGGATGCGAAGATCATGGTGATGGGCGATAAGGTCATGGTGAATAACGCCAACGTCGTGAAGACGGACATCATTGCGAAGAATGGCGTCATTCACGTCATCGACGCCGTACTGTTGCCGCCAGCGAAGAAGTAGGGTTTGCAGCTGTAGTTGAAGGTGCGCAACGAGGGCCCGGATCGCGATATCCGGGCCTTCTGCATTTGCGTCGATATTTCAACTTGTTTTCAACTTGCCGCGACGGGCTCCGTGCGCCAGACTCACCGCATGTCTACCGCCCCCGTCTCAATGCGCGCGCTCGCACCGCGCATCGTCGCCGCCCTCCTGATATTGATTGCCGCACGCGTAGACGCGCAATCGCGCGCTCCGCTGCCTGCCGACCTCATTGTCACCAACGCGCGTGTCTATACCGCCGACGAAGCACGACCACTCGCCGAAGCATTTGCAGTTCGAGATGGACGCGTCGTCTTCGTCGGTTCGAAGTCCGAAGCGGCCGTACTTAAAGGCGCAAACACGCGCACAGTGGACGCGGGTGGACGCACTGTCATTCCGGGGATGGTAGACGCCCACGCACACTTTTCTGGACTCGCGCAAACGTTGCGCGCGGTCGATCTCACGGGCACGCACAGCTACGATGATGTGATTGCTCGCGTCGTTGAGCGCGCAAAGGCGACACCAAAGGGCACGTGGATTCTAGGGCGCGGATGGGATCAAAACGCGTGGGGTGACACTCGTTTCCCCTCGCACGAAAAACTTTCGGCGGCACTGCCTGACCATCCCGTGTTGCTCACACGGGTTGACGGTCATGCCGACTTAGTCAACACATCGGCAATGCGACTTGCTGGACTGAATGCCGCGACCATTGATCCATCTGGTGGTAAAGTCATTCGTGATGCGCAAAATGCTCCAACCGGTGTGTTGATCGACAACGCGAAAGAGCTCGTCGAGCGCAAAGTACCCGCGCCAACGGCGACGGAAGCACGCTCTGCACTCAAGGATGCCGTGAACGTCATACATCGCTGGGGCTTGACGGGCGTGCACGACGCAGGCGCAAGTCGCAGCGCGATTGACATGTTTGAACAGATGGCGCAAGCCGGCGAACTCAATCTGCGGCTTTACGTAATGATCTCCGACGACTCGGCAGCCATCGCTCATTACACCAGCCTTGGCCCACGGTCTGCCCTGTACAACGGACAAGTGTGGGTGCGTGCCATCAAGCTGTACGCTGACGGTGCGATGGGCTCACGCGGGGCGGCGTTGCTCGAACCGTACGCCGACGATCCGAACAACTCAGGACTCTTGCTCAGCGCACCCGCACACATTCGTGATGTCGCAGAACGTGCACTGAAAAGTGGTTTTCAGGTCAATACGCATGCGATCGGTGATCGCGGTAATCGCGTGGTGCTCGATGCCTACGAAGCCGCGTTGCGCGCCGTGCCGACGGCAGATCACCGTTTTCGCGTTGAACACGCACAGATTTTGAACTACGACGACATCCCGCGATTCGCGCAGTTAGGTGTCATTCCCTCGATGCAAGCGAGCCACCAAACCAGCGACATGTACTGGATTGGCAAGCGACTCGGCCCCACACGGTTGCTCGGCGCGTATGCGTGGCGCTCCCTGATCAATTCAGGCGTGGTTATTCCAAACGGCAGCGACTTTCCCGTCGAACAAGTGAATCCACTCATCTCGTTTCACGCAGCCATCGCACGGCAAGACGCCAATGACTGGCCAGCGGGTGGTTGGTTGCCCGAGCAAAAAATGACACGCGAAGAGGCGCTACGGAGTATGACGCTGTGGCCCGCGTACGCAGCGTTTCAGGAAAAGGATATGGGTTCGCTGACGGTGGGTAAGTACGCCGACTTTGTGCTGCTCGATCAGGATATCATGCGTGTGCCAGTCGAGTTAGTGTTGCGCACGAAAGTCATGTCGACGTATGTCGGCGGAAAAGAAGTGTATCACGCTACGCCAAACAACTGACGTATGCGCGTTGTCTCGTTACTACCGGCCGCCACTGAAATTGTCGCGTTTCTTGGCGTATCTGAACATCTCGTTGGCATTACGCACGAGTGTGATTTTCCAGACGTCGTGAAATCACGTGCGCGTGTGACGCAGAGTGCGATTCCACATGTTGGTTCGCCAGCAGAGATCGATGCGGCCGTGCGGTCGCTATCGGGCGAAGGACACGCGCTGTTTACGTTGGACGAAACCCGCATTCGTGCTTTACATCCAACGGTGCTGTTAACACAGGCCGTTTGCGATGTGTGCGCGGTTCGTGAATCGGATGCGCGCGCGCTCGCCGCACGACTGACGCCTCCACCAAACGTCGTCACGCTCGGCGGCACGACGCTCGATGGTATCTATGCGGACATTCAAGCGGTTGCCGAAGCGCTCGACGCTGTGAGTGATGCAGAAGAGTTGCTCCTGGGATTGCATGATCGCGTCAAGCACGTGCATGACACACTCAAAGCGGAGCGTGCGCCGAGGCCGCGTGTGGCTGTCATTGAGTGGACGTCGCCGATTTATATCGCGGGGCATTGGGCGCCGGAGCAGGTGAAACGCGCCGGTGGTGTCGACGTACTTGGGGTGGCCGGACAACATTCAGTGACCGTCTCAATGCAGCAGCTCGTTGATGCGCAACCAGAATTTGTTATTTTCGCGCCCTGCGGTTACTCGCTCGCAGCATCACTGACGGAGGCGCGGCGTTTGGTGACGAGCGACGAATGGTCGTGGATAGGCGATGCGCAGGTGTGGGCGATGGATGCGAACGCGTTGGTGAGTCGGCCGGGTCCGCGCGTAGTGGACGGCATCGAGGCGATGGCGCGCATGTTCAATCCGATGCTGTTTACGGCACTCGACAAGCGTCACGCGGAGCGCGTGCGGTAACTGCCTGGCGCTGCGGAACTGCGGTTTCACGCGGAGGCGCGGAGAACAGCAACGGCAACCGCTTGAAATTGAGAAAATCAAAAACCAAAAAAAAGAAACGAAACATAGGACTTCCCGAATATTAGTTCGTCTACACTGTGGTTCTCCGCGGCCTCCGCGCCTCCGCGCCTCCGCGTGAAACCGCTGTTTACGAGATCCACATCTTCACCGCCACCACCACGAGGAACGCCGCAAAGAGTTTCCGCAGCGACGTCGCGTCCATGTGCTGCGCGAGGTACGCGCCAACCGCCACACCTAAAAACAGTCCGAGCGCAACGAGCATCGCCGGCCGCCATTCGAGATTCCCTGCCTTGTGATACGTCCACGCACCGAGCGCGCCGACAGGTAAAAGGAGCGCGGCCAACGACGTGCCCGACGCCTGCTGCGGCGTCATCTTCATGACATAAATAAGGGCCGGCACAATGAGAATGCCGCCGCCAATGCCGAAGATCCCCGAGAGGACGCCGGCGGACAGTCCAATCAGAAGTAGAAGTATTGTCGACATGCGCGCGTCTGCTTTAGGGTAGAAAACTGCGCCGACGGTCCGGCACGCCACCAGTCTAACGTGTATTTTTCCCGAATGCTCTCAGACTCTTCTATTGTATTTCTAAAGCGCCTGCTCGATACGCCTGGTCCATCGGGCTTCGAGGGTGCACCAGCCCGCGTGTGGCGCACCGAGGCCAGCGAATTTGCAACCGTGCGCGCCGATGTGATCGGCAACAGTCTCGCGACTGTGGAGGGTACCGCGACTGACGGTCCCACGATCATGCTGGCCGGCCATATCGACGAAATTGGCGTAATTGTCACGTATGTCGACGAACAGGGCTTTGTGTACTTCGAGCCCATCGGTGGCTGGGATCCGCAGGTGCTTGTTGCGCAGCGAATGCGATTTGTCGGAAAGAATGGCAACGTGTTGGGCGTGATTGGCAAGAAGCCTATTCACCTTATGAAGCCCGAAGAGCGTGAGAAGGCGTCGAAGATCACCGATTTATGGGTTGACGTTGGCGCGAAAACAAAAGCCGAAGCGCTGGAGCTACTTTCGATCGGCGACGCGGGCGTGATTGACGCGAATTTGATCGAGTTGCCCAACCATCGCATCGTGTCGCGCTCGATCGACGATCGCATTGGCGCCTTCGTCGTGCTCGAAGCCTTGCGTCGCTACGCGACGAATCCCGGTGCCGCGCGCGTTGTTGCTGCGGCAACAGCGCAGGAAGAAATCGGCTATGCGGGTGGTGGTGCTCGTGTCGCGGCGCAGTCGCTCGACGTGCATATGGCCATCGCGGTGGATGTCACGTTTGCCACCGATCACCCGGGCGTCGAGAAAAAAGAGCACGGCGAGCACAACATCGGCGGTGGTCCAGTATTGACGCGCGGATCGGTGGTAAGTCCGGTTGTGTTTCGGCTGCTGCGCGATACCGCCGAGCGATTGAAGATGCCGTATTCGGTACATGCAGCTGGGCGCAATACGAGCACGGATGCCGATGGTATTCATCTTACGCGCAACGGTGTGGCGACTGCATTGCTGTCGATTCCTAACCGCTACATGCATTCGCCAAACGAGATGGTGTCGCTCGAAGATCTTGATCGTGCGGCCGAGCTCATTGCGGAGACGTGTCGGATGGTCACGGCCGAGACGGATTTTACGGATCGGTAGATTGGTGTTTTGTAGGTTTCACGCGGAGGCGCGGAGACGCGGGGAGAACAAACTTCAAAATTGAGGGAACAGCAACAGCAACAGCAACAATAGCAACAACAAATACACTGAATCAGTTTACGGTGTAAGAATGTCCCGCAGTCGTACCGCCGCACCGGCGACTTCTGCATCGGCGTCAGTCAATAGCGTTTCAATCACAACGAGCATCGCGTGACCTCGAGCACGCACGAGCGCCTCGAGCGCGGCCACGCGCACCCACGAATCGCGCTGGCTGCCTGCGGCGAGTTCCTGGCTGGTCGGTACGGCAATTCGCAGTAATCGTTGCACTGCGTCTGCACTTCCAAGCCGCCCAAGCGCGGCCAGCATCTCGAGCGCGACGTCTTCGTCTGCTTCGCGTTCGAGTGCCGCGGACAAGCGTGCTGCTGGCGGTCGAAGTCCACCAACTGCACCACCCGCTAGTCCAAAAGCGGCGGCCGAGAGTCGCCGAACTTCAGCGGTTGTGTCGTCAATCTTGGCGTGCAGTGCCTGCAAAGCTTTCGGTGTGCGCAACCGCATGAGCGCGCGTGCGACGGCAATGCGAATGCGATCGTCGGTGTGCGCCAGCAGTGGCAACATCGCGACGTCCGCGTGTTCAACGCCCATTTCACCCAAGAGTGCCGCCGCGTTCCGCACCACATACCAGCGGGAATCTCGGAGGAGCTCAAATAGCATCAAGGATCCGACATCAATAGCCACAATGCCGTCGAAAAAGGCGCGTCGACCTATCGCATCATCCGCAATGAGTAGATGTCCTATCAGCGTTTCCACGCCAGCATCACCGGCGCGAGCCATCAGTTGTAACAGCGTACCGCGATCGGTGCTGCGCGGCAGACAACGCGCTAAAAGATCAAGCGCGCCCGGTCGCAGCAGCCGACGAATACCACCTTCAATAGCTACTCGGCCGACACCACTGCCGATGACGCGAAGTCGGGCCATCAACGCGCGTGCAACACCCTCAATAACAACGGCATCGCCGCGCAACTGCGCTTCGTTAACCACGTCTGTAAGCATTCGTACAGCGCCGATGGTGGCGTCGTCGGTGCGCGCAGCCGCGAGTTTTGCAAGCGCACTCCCCGGTGTTGATATCATCGTCTCGTCGTCACGCACAAGCGCAGCGCGTGTTACCAGCACGCTCCATGTGCGCAACATTTCATTGGCCAATGGATCGCCGCCAAACGCTGCGACCATCGTTGGTGTTTCACTTTCGCTACTGGAGCGCGGAGCATCCGAAACGCTTTGCTGGGCGAGTAGTCGCGCCAGCGTGAGCAGTTCACCGGGCGCTGCGCCTTCACGCACCGTGATCGAACCAATGCCGAGCACGTTGACACGGTGTGTGAGTCGTGTGATGGCCGCGTCGTTTGAAGTCGCGCGGGCACTAGACACCGTCAACGCAGTACCATCTATATCCAACGTATTGTTTCGAACGCGGCAGAGCATCGGCCCTTCGCGTGAACGCGCGGCTAACTGCCGTAACGCATCGCGCACCGCCATCACTGCGGTATCGTCGGGTGCCCCCGCAGTGCTCGCCATCGCGGCGAGATTGGTGAGCCGATCCACCAAGAGTGCGAGCGCCCGCACGACGGCACGCGATGAACGCCCGTCACTTGCACCCCGCAATGCTGTGGCGTCCGGAGTACCGACCGACGGTGTACCGCGTGCGAACACGCCGAGTGGACTCACATCGTCACCGTGGATTTGCGGAAGGCGCTAAACTTCCTGCTTCGAACGTCCTTTTTATTGGTACGCATGCGTCTCCCGCTGTTTCTCCCGTCGCGTGTCCGTCCGTTGGTCTCGCAAGGTACTGCGGAATCGGCGCCAGAGCATGGGTGCTCGTGAGCTTACAGCTATGGTCGCCAGCCGCATACGGGTATCCGCTGCCTCCGGGGCATCGCTTTCCTATTTCGAAATACCCGTTGCTGAAAGAGCGCGTGATTTCGCGCGGACTGGCGGGCGCGTCGCAACTGCATGATCCACCATTGGCGACCGACGTCGAATTACTGCGCGTGCATGACGACTCGTATGTGCGAGCCTTACGGGACGGCTCCCTTTCGGATGCAGCCGTACGTCGACTCGGATTTCCGTGGAGTGCGGCGCTCGTGGCACGAGCGTCACGCGCCGTTGGTGGTACAATTGCCGCGGCGCGAGACGCGGTGGTACATGGAATTGCGATGAACTTGGCGGGTGGCACACACCACGCTTTTGCGGCGCACGGGGAAGGATTTTGCGTGTTCAACGATGTGGCGGTCGCGATTCGAGCGTTACGCGCCGATGGATTTGCAACTCGGGTCGCAGTGATCGATCTCGACGTGCATCAGGGCAATGGCACGCACGACATTTTTGGGGACGACACCGCTACCTATACGTTTAGCATGCATGGCGCGAAAAACTTCCCGTTTCGGAAGGTGCCCGGCACGCTCGATATTGAACTCGACGACGGCACAGCAGACGAACCATATCTCGAAATGCTGGCGGACGCCCTCCCGCGCGTTTTGCGCGACGCGCGCGCTGACATGATTTTCTATCTTGCGGGTGCAGACCCGCACGAAGGGGACTTGCTGGGTCGACTCGCGCTCACGTTTGATGGGCTGCGTCGTCGCGACCGCATGGTGTTGACGCATTGTCGCGAAGTTGGATTACCGGTGAGCATCGTCATCGCGGGCGGTTACGGTCGCAGCATCGACGACACTGTCGAAGTGCACCTTGGGACAGTGGAGATTGCACGGGATTTTGTGTGATCACTACTGTACAAATTGACCGCGAATTTCACGAATGACGCGAATTGATGGCTGCGGCGATATGCCTGTGGTGCGATGAAGATCAGAAAGGAAATGAGAATAAAAAGCAACGGTACAACGGTTCGTACGCTGCTCTCTCCTTTTCGCCTCCTTCAAGAAAAAACCGACCGCGACGGCGGCCGGCCATGGCTCCGTTCAAATTCGCGCAATTCGCGGTGAGCTGTTCTGTTTTCTGTCGGCAAATCAGCGAACTACGTGACCGCGAATTTCACGAATGACGCGAATTGATGGCCGCAGCGGCATGGCGGTGGTACGACGGGACCAGATAGGAAATGAGAATGAAAAGCAACGACCGCGACGGCAGCCAGCAATCACCCCGCTCAAATTCGCATCATTTGTGGTGAGCAGTTCGCTACTGTTCGCCAACATGCAGGCATCCCAACCCATCCCCGAACCACGCCTTGACGGCATGTCCACGTCGACACCCGTTCCGCTTTACTGGCGAGAAGACGGACCGGCGGGGACATCGCCGTTGGTGTTGCTGCACGGCGGACCAGGCGCACACCACGACTATTTGTATCCGCAGATGCTCGCGCTGGCGGAGTCGCATCGCCTGCTCACTTATGACCAACGCGGGGGAGGTCGTTCGCGCACCGCCGACGCCGAACCCATCACGTGGCACACGCACACGCACGACCTCGGCAACATCGTCACAGAGTTCGGATGTGTGCCATCAACCCTTGTCGGGTATTCGTGGGGTGGTTTGCTTGCCATGCTCTACGCGATCGAGGCACGAAAGAATGCAATGTTGCCCATGCCGCAGCGCTTAATACTGGTGTCTCCGGCGCCGATCACGCGCGAATGGCGCAATGAGTTTGAGGCCTCTTTTGCTGAACGACAGCGTGCACCGGAGATCGTCGCGTTACGAGAGGAACTGGCTGCCTCCGGGCTACGCGAAACCGATGTCGTCGCATTTCGTCAACGAAGTTTTGAATTGAGCGTTGCCGGTTATTTTGCTGATCCGACAATGGCTCGCGCTTTGACTCCATTTCGTGTGCTCCAACGCGTCCAACAGTCCGTATGGGACAGCCTCGGCACATTCGATTTACGTTCGGATCTTCAAGATTTGACCCGTGCCGTTCATCTGCCAGTCGTCGTCGTACATGGCAGTCAGGATCCGATTCCGCTTGCGTCGTCGCAGGCGGCGGCCGAAGCACTCCACGCCGAGCTTGTCGTTTTGCCAGATTGCGGCCATGTGCCGTACGTCGAGCAACCCGCTGCCTTGTTCGAGGTGATCACGCGCTTCCTGTCCTCCTGACGTTCGCTCGTACGCACTATCTTCAGACATGCCCCCATTCGGCGCTGTTACACAAACATCAATTGCCACGATTGATGTGGACGGACACCAGTTCCGCGTCACCGTTCGTGTCGCGCACGACGGCATTGAATATGTTGGACGCCTCTGGTTTGCTGATGTCGAGTGGACCAACTCCGGCATCCCTGATCGCGGTGTGTTGCCGGGTCGCAACGAAAACGAAGTGATGGTGCTTGCCCATCGTCTGCGCCCTGACGAACTACTGCAACGCTATCGCCGCGCGAATGCTGAAAAGCGCCGCTTTCATGGCCTGCGTCAGCTCACGCTCGAACTGCTATCAAAGATTCGCTATTTGAATCAAGTGGCGCTGAGCATGCGCACGGGCTTGCTCGACCACAGCGCCGCGCGACAGGAGATGGAGCTTACCGAAGCACAAATGGTGGAATTGGTGAAGCAGGCGCAGGTGTTGGCGGGCGTTGAAAGCTGATTTGTCGCCCGCTCATAAATGGTGCAACGTGTGCATCGACACTACCATGAATATTTCAGGGGCAGTACGCCGATAGTTGGGTTTTCTGCCCTGCAAATTCGAGTAATTCGCGGTCGGCATTTTTTGTATTGTATATTTCACGAATGGACTGCCGCGGCGCCGCACATGCCCTGACTCAGATTGCCAGCCTCCTCGAGCTACACGACGAGGATCGTTTTACCGTACGTGCCATGCATGCTGGTGCGCGTGCGGTCGCCAGTCACGGTGAACGTGATCTTGCTGAGGTGTTGTCAGTCAACACGTTTGCGACCGAAACGCTTGCACCCGCCGCCGTTGAAGTGCTGCATGACTTGGCCGAATCGAATAGTTCAGCATTACTCGAACGGCTACAGGAGGATACGCCCGAAGGTCTGATGGAAATGTTGCGCGTGCCTGGGCTTGGCCCCGCGCGAATTCGACTCATTCACGAGGGACTTCATCTCGATACGCTGCAGGACTTGGAGCAGGCCGCGCGCGATGGACGACTTGCGTCGCTACCAAAGTTTGGTGAGAAGATCGCGGAAAAAATCTTGAAGGGTATCGCTGACCTGCATGCAAGCGGCGCGTATGTGTTGTGGCAACACGCGCGCGCGGACGCAGAGCGGGCGCGGGCGGTGGTCCGAGCGCATGAAGATGTTCTGCAGGTGGAGATTGCGGGCTCGATCAGACGGCGTAGCGAAGTGGTGCGCGATATCGATCTCGTCGCGGCTGTGCGTGGGTCGCCGTCACTGATCGCGGCAAGTCTCGCCCGTTTGCCCTCTTCGCGAGCGGACGATGGCGTGCGCATTGATCTCGTGTGCGTGCGGCCAGAGCAGTTCGCACTCGCGTTCTGGCGGGTCACGGGCAACGTGGCGCATGTGCGGCAGATCACCGAGCGTGCGTCGGTGCTGGGCCTTGTACTTGCCGGTGACGAGTTACGCGAGAAGGACGGCGCATTGTTGCCCGTCTTAGCAGAACGCGATTTGTATGCGCACTTGGGACTTGAGTACATCGTTCCCGAGCAGCGCGAGGCGGCCGGTGAAGTGGAAGCGGCAGCGCATGGACCATTTGCGCCACTCGTTACCGAGCACGATTTGCGCGGGGCGTTGCACTGTCATTCGCAATACAGCGATGGCGGTGCAACTATCGCCGACATGGCCTACGCCGCGCGCGCGCGTGGACTTCGCTACCTCGGTATTTCCGATCATTCGCAGAGCAATCCGTACGCCGGTGGTTTGTCTCGAGATGATATTCTGCGGCAGCATGACGAGATCGATGCGCTCAACGCGCAGTACGCGGTCGAGGGCATTGCGTTTCGATTGTTGAAGGGCATTGAAGCGGACATTCTGCCGTGTGGGCGACTCGACTACGACACTACATTTCTTGATCGCTTCGACTTCGTCATCGGGTCGGTGCATACGCGCTACGGCATGAACGAGCAGCAGATGACGGATCGCGTACTGAAGGCGCTCGATGATCCGCATCTCACGATACTTGGGCATCCCACTGGTCGACTGTTGCTCACACGCGAGCCGTATGCCATCGACCTTGAGGCCGTGATTGCGAAGGCCGCACGCGTTGGTGTCGCGGTGGAGCTGAATGCCGATCCGCATCGACTCGACATCGATTGGCGAGCGTGTCGCGTCGCGCATGCACATGGCGCGTTAGTATCAATTGGCCCGGATGCCCATTCGCCGCAGGGCTTGGAGCATTTGGAGATGGGTGTCGCGATTGCGCGAAAAGGCTGGCTTACGTGTTCAGATGTATTGAACACGCGTGGCGTTGATGATGTGCTTGCCTTTGCGCGTGCTCGCCGGATCAGCGCTGGGCCGCGATTAGTGTCGGCAACTGCCGCTATCGCGTCGCATTAAGCGTGGCGCGGAATGGTGGTGTCCGGCAACCGGTGTCGGTGAAGCGACCGGGAAAGGCAACTGGAACAACGAACGCGAATGTCGTGAATGACGCGAGTAGAGTAAAGACTGAGCAGCGGATTGCCGTCAAGCGGAACGCTCGCAGCATTGGACAGAAATTGTCGCAGAAGGCACCATTGGTCGCGAAGTCGCCGAAAACGAAAGCGGCAAAGCTTGTGGTAGCGACGATCGTATTGGAACGATTGAAGGCTGAGTACCCTGATGCGCACTGCGAGTTGGATTATCGAAATCCGTTTGAGTTATTGTGCGCTACCATACTCAGTGCGCAGTGCACTGACGTGCGAGTGAACATGACGACGCCTGCATTATTTTTACGATATGCCAATGCGAGCGCGTTGGCCGCAGCCGTGCCTGAAGATGTTGAGGAGATTGTGCGGAGCACGGGTTTTTTTCGTTCCAAAGCCAAGAGTTTGGTGGGTATGGCGCGCGCGCTTGTGGAGCAGTACGGCGGCAACGTGCCGACCGGCATTCCCGAATTAGTTGCGTTACCCGGCGTTGGGCGGAAAACCGCGAATGTTATTTTGGGTAATGCCTTCGACCTCAACGACGGCATCGTCGTCGACACGCACGTACAACGTCTCTCTCGGCGACTAGGACTTACGCGCGAACCAGATCCGATTGGTATTGAAAAAGAACTGATGCCGCTCTTCCCGCGCGAGGATTGGGCGCTGCTCAGTCATTTGCTTATTTGGCACGGACGGCGTGTATGTTTTGCGCGTAAGCCGGCGTGTGCGACGTGTGTACTGCGCGACGTGTGTCCGAGTGCGGACACGTTAAGGTAGCCCCTCATATTCGGAGCAGATGGTGAGCATCGTTGCGACGGGACAGCGAGTTGCGACGTGGAATGAATAGCAAAACACATCGCGGCACGTAGCAACCCATCAGCCCGTCTTCGGGATTCGCGAATAACCCGGGTGGTGTGGACTCGCCCTCCCCCTCCGCGCTACGTTTCTCGTTCACCCGCACCTTTCGCACCCGAGGATTTTCGTGACCAAACTGGCCACTTTTGAGACGAACAAAGGGACCCTTGTTGCCGAGTTGTATCCGGCAGAGGCGCCTAAAGCTGTGGCAAATTTCGAGAAGTTGGCGAACTCTGGTTTTTACGACGGCGTCAAGTTTCACCGCGTGATTGAGGACTTCGTTGTGCAGGGCGGCGATCCGCTCTCCCGCGATTTACCGGCGGGCGATCGTCGCATTGGCACGGGTGGTCCGGGCTGGATGATCGAATGTGAAACCAAGGGCAATCCGCATAAGCACGCCGTTGGCGCGCTCTCGATGGCGCATGCGGGAAAAGACACCGGCGGCAGCCAGTTTTTTATTGTGTTGAGCGAGTCAAACACCCGCCATCTGAACGGTGTCCACACTGTGTTCGGTAAGGTGACGGAAGGGTTGGAGTTCATCCCGACGATTGCGCCGAACGATGGCATGATTTCGGTGCGTGTCACCGACGTCGAATAGTTTCCTTTCTTCACGGACTCGGATATGAGCGATCATCAGGCGAATGCTGGCAGTGATATGGGTGCCGCGTTCGTTGGGCTTGTCGGCGGCGCGCTGTTTATTGGCGCAATTTTGTACGGCATCGTGCTGTTGACGAACGCGCATTTCGCGAACGAGAAGGCGGAGGCTGGTGGGAAGAAGGCGGCGGTGGTGTGGTTCATTGGGCCTTGGGCGTAAACTGGTTTCACGCGGAGGCGCGGAGATTGCGGAGGACCAAGCCTTTTTAATTTTTTTAATTTGGTTTCGTCCGTTTTTCCTCCGCGTTCTCCGCGCCTCCGCGTGAAACAGCGGTTGCCCTTGTTTTTGTGTTAAAATGAACTAGACTGACTGGTCAGTCAGCGTCAGCCGCGCTGCCTCTCCCCAGAAATCCATGGCCGCGACTCTCTCTGTTCCAATAGCTGAACCGAAGCGGAAGCTTCTCCTCGACGCCGCCTTCCATGAATTCGGGGAACGCGGTCTCGCGGGCGGACGCTTGGATGACATCGCCAAACGTGCCAACGTCGCCAAAGGCACCATCTACCTCTACTTCCCCAACAAAGAAGCGCTCTTTCACGAGATGGTGCGCACCACCATCATCGCCGCGTTAGAACAGGCAGAGACGATTGTGGGTCATCTCGAAGAGGACAGCGCCGAAACACAGTTGCGCACGCTCACCATTGGGTGGTGGAAATTTCTGCGGTCGGAACAGTTTCAAGTGGTACAACGACTCGTGCTCGCCGAACTGCACAACTTTCCGGATCTGATGCAGTTCTATGCAGATGAAGTCATCGCGCGTGGCCGTCGTCTAATTAGCACGATCATCGCCCGCGGCACCATGCGCGGTGAATTCCGCGAGATCGATGCTGACACCGCCGCACGCATGCTGTCTGCGCTGTCGATGATGCACTCCTTTTGGTGCGGACGAAGACAGTTCTTTCCCGCATTGGCCAACACCTCGGATGACGAGGTGCGTAACGAAATTCTTGATTTCTATCTGCGCGCGCTACGACCGGACGCTCCCGATCACTCGCCCGCTGCTTCCTCGCGTACGCTACCATGACTTCTGTTCGTTTACGGTTCGTCGGTCTCGCGCTGTGTTTAAGTAGCGCACTTTTCAGCACAACGATCACCGCGCAGTCCCTCACACTCGGCGACGCCGCCCGTCTCGCCGCGCGTCAGAACGGTGGCGTTGACGTGGCGCGCGCGCGCGTCGCACAGGCCGATGCGCGCGTCCTGCAACGTCGCGGCGCATTGTTTCCGGATGTGGCCGCTGGCGTTCAGCAGGCCGCGCGCACCATCAACACCGCGACGTTCGGCTTTGCGTTCCGAGGCGCCGACGGTAAACCATTGCTCAACCCGAATGGTGAATTGCTGGGTCCCGTCCCCACCGTCGACATTCGGTATCGCATTCAAGCGCCGCTTGTTGATTTCGCGAGCATTGGCAAATGGCGCGCTGCGCAAGCCGCCGTGTCTGCGGCAAGTGCCGATGTGGATGCGCAAGCCGAGGGCGCTGCCGGAAACGCCGCTGCAGCGTATGTGCGCGCTGCACGCGCGGACGCTCAGGTGAGTGCGCGCATTGCGGATTCCGTGTTGGCCGCCGATCTGCTGCGCATAGCGCGCGATCAACTGCAGGCGGGTGTCGGCATCGCCCTTGATGTGACGCGCGCGCAATCACAACTCGCGTCAACGCGTGCACAGCTCATCATGGCCCGTAACGATCGTGACCGCTCGAAACTGGAACTCAAGCGCATCATCGGCATGGCCTTCAACGCACCGCTCATACTGGCGGATTCGCTCGCGGGTTTGCCGGTTGATGCACAAAATCCAGATGAACGCGTTGCCTTGACGCAAGCGGCGGACACACGTCCTGATGTGCGTTCGTTGCTTGCGCAGGGTGCGGCTCAGAAAAGCAATATCGACGCCATTCGTTGGGAGCGTACGCCGCAACTCGGGCTTGTTGCCGATCAAGGTGAGATTGGGAAAAGCTGGTCGCATTTATTGCCGACATACACGTGGGGCGTGCAGTTATCGATCGGCTTGTTTGACGGATTTCGTCGACAAAGTCGTGTGCAAGAGCAAACAGCAGCGGGCCGTGAGATTGACGCGAAGCTTCGCGATTTGCGCGCACAGAGCGCGCTCGATGTTCGTACTGCACTGCTCGACTTGGCTGCGGCGCGTGAACAGGTCGACGCAGCGCGTGAGCGCCTCGGTTTAGCGGAGCAAGAAGTCAGTCAAGCGCAAGAGCGTTTTCGCGCGGGTGTTGCCGGCAACGCGGATGTGATCACGGCGTTGTTGTCACTGAATCAAGCTCGTACGCTGCGCAATGATGCGCTGGCGGCATATCAGGGCGCACGCGTGTCACTCGCGCGTGCGACCGGTGCCGTGCAGCAGCTCCCATAAATCATCATCCTTTCTCCGATTTTCAGGCACTCGTCATGGCTTCTCCAACGATCGACTCGGCGCCGTCAACTCCGTCAGCAATTCCGACAGCAACGCCGTCGAGCACAGGGCGTGCCGAATCGGCGATGACGGCGGAACGACCGACCAAAACCGCTCCTCCAGCAAAAACACATCCGCTCAAAATTGTTGTACCGATCGCGCTGCTTGCGGCGGCTGGATATTGGGGCTTCACGCGGTGGAGCTATGGCGAAACGCACGAAAGCACCGACAACGCGCAGGTGGATGGACACATCGTTCCCGTGGTGGTGAAAGTTGGTGGATATGTGTTGTCCGTGAGCGCGGGCGAGAACGTACATGTCGGTGAGGACAGCGTCTTGGTGCGTATCGATGAGCGTGAGTATCAGGTACGGCTCGCGCAAGCGGACGCCGACCTTGCCGCTGCGCGCGCCTCGTCCGGTGATCGCGGGCAGGAAGGGCAAGCCGCCGCGATGGTGCGCTCCGCATCCAGTCAGCGCGATGCGAGCGATGCGCAGGTCATTGCCGTGCAATCGTCTCTTACGAAAGCGAAGGCCGACTTGGCGCGCGCGAAAGAACTGTCCGCGAAGCAGATCATCAGTGCGGCGCAATTGGATGCAGCGCAAGCATCGTATGACAACGCCGTGGCGACACTCACCGCGACGCAACGCCAAGTGAATGCTGCAACATCCGGCATCAGCAACGCTGAAGCCGGTGTGCGTCTCGCGCGAGCGCGCTTGCAATCCAGCGAAGCGGCGCGCGCGAATGCCGCGCTGCAGCTCTCGTTCACCAAGATTACCGCTCCGCTCGCGGGCACGGTGTCCAAGAAGCTTGTCGAAGTCGGACAATTGGTGCAGCCCGGACAAACACTATTGTCGATCGTGTCCGACACTGGCGTATTTGTCACGGCGAATTTTAAGGAGACGCAGCTCGCCCGTGTACGTGTCGGCCAGAAAGTGCAAATAGAAGTCGATGCGTACGCCGCGACCGCAGAAGGCGAAGTGGAAAGCATTGCATCGGCGACGGGTGCCAAGTTTGCGTTATTGCCCCCCGACAATGCCACGGGAAACTTCACGAAAGTGGTGCAGCGCGTTCCCGTGCGTGTGAAAATTACGAAGGGTCTCGGTCCCGATCATCCGCTGCGCCCCGGCATGTCCGTCGTGGCGAGCGTCATCGTGAAATAGGCCTCCATGGTCAGCACCGCCGTTGAGCCGTCCGCACTCGCGGGCGGCTCCGTCTTGCGACGGTCGAAATCCGTCGTCGTCAGTGATGACCCGTACAAGAATCGCTATCTGATTGCGATCGCCGTGACGCTCGCGGCGGTCTTGGAATTGGTCGATACCTCGATTGTGAATGTCGCCATCCCGCATATGATGGGCACGCTTGGCGCGACACTCGATGAGATCGCGTGGGTGTCCACGTCGTACATCATCGCGAACGTCATCGTCATACCGATGTCGAGTTGGTTGTCGTCATTTTTCGGACGTCGTCGGTATTTGACGGGATCAATTCTGCTCTTCGTCGCTGCGTCATTTTTCTGCGGCGCTGCGACGACGTTGCTGGGCCTCGTGCTCTGGCGCGTCGTGCAAGGGTTGGGTGGTGGAGCACTGCTGTCCACGGCGCAAACCACCATTTTCGAATCCTTTCCGCCAGAAGAGCGCGGCATCGGACAAGCGATCTTCGGCATGGGCGTTATGGTTGGACCGACACTCGGTCCCACGCTTGGCGGCTACATCGTCGACGCATACGCGTGGCCGTGGATTTTTTACATCAACGTGCCGTTAGGTATCGCGGCCGCGTGGTTGGTCTGGACGTACGTGCGCAACGCGGCACACCAGAAGCGTGCGACGACCATCGACATTCCCGGAATCGTGTTGCTCACGCTGACGGTTGGTGCGTTGCAGTGGATGCTCGAGCGTGGCGAACGACTCGATTGGTTTGACTCACCGTTCATTGTGCTCCTCGCGACGGTCAGCGCACTCTCGGCGGTGCTCTTGGTGTGGCGCGAACTGACCACCGATGAGCCAATTATCAATTTTCGCATTTTGAAATCGCGACAGCTCGCGCCCGGCGTAGTGTTCGCCGCGTTCATGGGCGTCGCGCTGTACGGTTCTGTTTTTATTCTCCCGGTCTTCTTGCAACAGTTGCATGGATACACCGCGTGGCAGACGGGTCAGGTCATTCTTCCGGGTGCGCTCGCGTCAGCGTTCACCATGGCCGTCATGGGACGGTTCGCGGGGAAGCTTGATGCGCGACCGCTCGTCGTCACCGGTTCATTCTTGTTTTTAATCTCGATGTGGCTGTTGTCGCGGATTACGCTGGACGCAGGCCAAGACGAATTATTCTGGCCGCTGATTTTGCGTGGCGTCGGTTTGGGCTTCTTATTCGTTCCGCTTACCAATGCGACGATCGCCGGACTTCCCGTGCACCAGATCGGCCAAGGTACTGGCATGTTTAATCTCATGCGTCAACTCGGCGGATCCTTGGGCATCGCGATCATGGCGACGATGCTCTCGCGTCTCGTCAAGGTGCAAAAGGCGGTCCTGACTGAACACGCCGGTGCGTACGATGCCAACACGCTCGACCGCGTCTCGACGCTCACGCGCGGATTGATCGTGCGCGGAACGGACGCTATCACGGCGAAGCAGCAGGCACTGCTCATCCTTGATCATCAAATTGCGGCGCAAGCGAGCGTGCTCGCATTTTCGAAACTCTATCTTATCAGCGGTCTGCTACTCGTGTCGGCGTTGCCGCTGCTACTGATCTGGAGAGTGGGGAGGATCGGGACGAGGGG
>JANYHT010000011.1 GCA_025358925.1 Gemmatimonadaceae bacterium
TGCGCATTCTTTTTTGGGGCACACCCGACTTTGCGGTGCCACCACTTCGCGCACTACTTGGCGAAGGACATGATGTGATCGGCGTCGTCACGCAGCCTGATAAACCACGCGGTCGATCGCGCTCGCAACTTGATCCATCGCCCGTCAAACAGATAGCGCTCGAAGAAGGATTGCCGGTGCTGCAACCGGACAAGCCACGCGGCGAGGAGTTTTTGGATGCGATGCGCGCGCTTGAACCCGAACTCTCGGTCGTGGTCGCGTACGGCCAGATCCTCCCGCGTGCCGTCATCGAGCTGCCGCGCTTGGGTACGATCAACATTCACGGTTCCATTCTCCCGGCGTTGCGCGGTGCCGCTCCGATTCAAGCGGCCATCCTCCAAGGCATGGTCGAAACAGGGATCACGATCATGCAAATGGTGCCGAAGCTCGATGCGGGCCCAATGCTGCACGTGCTACGCACGCCAATTTCACTCGACGAAACATACGGCGACCTGCATGACCGATTGTCCGAGTTAGGCGCACTCGGCATCGTCCAAGCGCTTGCACTTGTTGGAGCTGGTGTCTCACGCCCCACCGCGCAGGACGATTCGCTTTCGACGTACGCACCAAAAATTGAACGCGAAATGGGCCGTCTGGATTTCACTGTGGGCGCGCTGCAGGTCGCACGAGTCGTACGCGCCTTCGACCCGCGCCCCGGCGCATTCGCCTCTGTACGTGGTGCAGAGGTGAAATGCTTTGGCGTCACATTACTTGGGGATGGCACCGACGAGTCACTCGACGAACCAACGTGCGCCGCGCCACCGGGTACCGTTCGCTCCATCACGAGCAACGGTGTGCTTGTCCGCTGTGGAACGGGTGCCGTGCAGTTCGCCGTCGTTCAGCCCGCCGGAAAGCCGCGCATGACACCCGAGATGTGGGCCCGCGGCCGCGGTATCGCAGCGGGCGATGAATTCGTTTCGACTATCTTTCGGCATGACGTCTAAGGGCTCTCGACCATATCAAGGTCCGGCACACAAAGCATTCGCCAATCGCAGCAATGCTGCCAACGGCGCGCGTTCCAGTGCGCACGAAGGCGCCGCTGCGGGTGCGGGCGCCGGTGTCACCGTGCCGCGATTTGCTGCAACAATGGTGCTGACCGATTTGCGTGCTGGCGTTCTGCTCGACGCTGCCTTTGAGCGACGCGTCGGACCGCTGGAAGCGCGCGATCGTCGGTGGACGCAAGAACTACTGTGGGGCATGCTGCGTCGCCGCAGTTGGATTGATGCCGTGCTCGAAACGCGCGTGAAAGGTGGCATCGTGAAACTCGACGCAGACGTCGCCGACTTATTGCGCATCGGCACCTACCAACTCATCGCCATGGGTAGCGTGCCCGCATACGCAGCAATCGCGCAAACGGTAGAACTGACGAAACGTCGACATGGCATTGGTGCGAGTAAGTTGATGAACGCTGTACTTCGGCGCATTGATCGTGAGCGCGATGCGCTCGAACCCCTCGCTCCCACGGATGCCATCGAAGCGCTCGCGCAACGATACTCGCATCCAGCGTGGGTTGTCGCCCGATGGGTCGAGCGCTGGGGCATGCTCGACACGGAAGCGCTGCTCACCGCGAACAACCGCGAAGCGCCGATAACAGTGCGCCCGTATGGCATTTTGCATGATGCGCTCAACGCGATGCTACAGGCCGCCGACGTCGCCACGGAAGACGTCCCGCTTTTGAAAGATTCGATTCGATTGCCGGCGGGCGTTGCACTCACCGAGCTTGGTGCGTTCAAGCAAGGGATGATGTTTGTCCAAGATCCGGCCGCGACGCTCGTTACGCAGTACGCCGCTATTGCGCCACAGGCGGTTGTCGCCGATTTGTGCGCAGCACCCGGCGGCAAGGCGCTCGAACTTTCGCGCACCGCCTCGCTCGTGATCGCGGCAGATCGCAACGGTAGTCGTGTCGACCGTATGCTCCTGTCCCTTGGCCGCGTCGATGCCGCCAACCTCGCTCCGCTCATTGCGGATGCGCGTTTCCCCGCGATCGCGCCGGTTGATGCCGTGCTCCTTGATGTTCCGTGTACTGGCACCGGCACGTTTCGTCGACATCCTGATGCGCGGTGGCGATTGCGTATTTCCGATTTTGCCGTGCTCGGCGATTTGCAGCGCTCCATTTTGCGTTCGGCTGCAAACGTGGTGAAACCAGGTGGATTGCTGATCTACAGTACTTGCTCGCTTGAGCTCGAAGAGAACGACGAACA
Source organism: Gemmatimonadaceae bacterium (assembly GCA_025358925.1). Lineage (GTDB taxonomy): Bacteria > Gemmatimonadota > Gemmatimonadetes > Gemmatimonadales > Gemmatimonadaceae > Gemmatimonas. The sequence continues at coordinate 2,241 of JANYHT010000011.1, forward strand.
AATCGAAGCGTTTCTCTCCGCGCATCCGGAATTCACGCTGGAGGCACCGCCGATTGGAGCGGTGCCGAGTAGTGTGCTTGACGGTCCGCTGTTACGTGTGTTGCCGCAGCAGCACGGCACCGATGGCGCTTTTGCCGCGCGCATGCGACGGGCAGCGTGATGACCACGCCGTCTGCACCACGAAAGGGTAAAAAACCCGCGTCGGTGCGCACGTGGCTCATACGCGCGGCGATCGTGAGCGTGGTCGGACTCGCTGCAGGCGGAACGAGCGGTGTCATTGCGGTGAGAACGCTCGAACCGGGACATCCGGAGCGGCCTGACTCGCAGCAAGTCGCCCTCGACAGCATGGCGAAAGGCACGGTGCCCACCGCGAAAGACAAGTTGAGCATTCGGCGGGATCTCGATAGCGCCGAAGCCGCGCAACGCGAGCAGCGCATCGCGGACAGCCTTGCCATCATGCCGCCCACTGGCGAGGCAACCGTGCCCAATGTGGTCGGCATCGACGAAGGTTCCGCCCGTGCGGCGATCGCGGCTGCCGGATTCACGGTGGGCACGGTTCAGTTTCGGCCCTCGCGCGCCGCGGCGGGCACGGTCCTCGGTACTGTACCGGTAAACGGAGCATATGCACCGCGCGGCGCTGCGATCGCGATGGTATTGAGTGATGGGCACGCGCCGCCAGATTCACTTTCGTCAATCGAGTTGCATTAGCCATGACTGTACGCATCGCACCGTCGCTACTAGCAGCGGACTTTCGACGTTTGGGTGAAGACATCGCGGTCTGTGAAGCCGGCGGCGCCGACTGGATTCACGTCGACGTCATGGATGGTCGTTTTGTGCCCACCTTGTCATTCGGTTCGAAAGTCATCGAAGCGGCGCGACGTTCCACGGCGCTCACGATCGACGTGCATTTAATGGTGATCGAGCCGGAGCGCTACTTCGAAGAGTTTGTGAGGGCCGGTGCTGATGTACTCACGATTCACGCCGAAGCGGCGCCGCATCTCGACCGGCAGCTCATGCACATTAAAGAGCTTGGTTGCAAAGCAGGCGTCGCGCTCAATCCAGCAACACCGCTCGCCGTAATTGAGGAAGTCGCACATTTGCTTGACGTGCTGCTCATTATGACGGTGAATCCGGGATACGGCGGACAAAAATTCATTGAGTATTCCGTCGACAAGATCACACGCGCGCGCTACCTGCTTGATCAGGCGGATAGCGCCGCGATCCTTGAAGTGGACGGCGGCATTTCGCGCGACACCATCGTGCGTTGTTGGGAAGCGGGTGCGGATACCTTTGTTGCCGGCAACGCAATTTTTTCCGCCCAGCATCCTCAATCGGAAATTGGAGTGCTGCGCGGACTTTGCACGGAAACAGCATGACCGCGAAGCAACAATGGTTTGTGGTGCTCGGCATCGTGTTCGCGTTGGCCGCCGGTGCGCTCACCGCAACGCATTTTTTGAAGGACGAACTGACGTCGGTAAGCATTGGCTCTGATGCACCGCAATTCACAGCCGTGACGCTGGATGCAACGCCAAAAACCAAAACGCTCGCTGACTATCACGGCGACGTCGTGTTACTCAACATTTGGGCAACGTGGTGCAAGCCATGTCGGACGGAGATGCCGAGTATTCAGGCGGTGCATACGCAGTTAGTCAGCAAGGGATTGAAGGTGGTGGCGGTCAGCATCGACGATGCGGGCAAACAGCAAACGATTCGTGATTTCGCCAAAGAATTCGGCTTGACGTTTGAAATTCTGCACGATTCGACCGGTGTGATTCAAAGCATTTATCGCACCACCGGCGTACCCGAAACGTTTGTCATTGCACGAGACGGTTCCATCCGCAAGAAATGGATCGGTCCGGAAGATTGGAACTCTGCTGGCAACAAGATTTTGCTCGAGCAACTTCTCGCTGAAGCGCGTCCGTGACATGGACCGTTGCGCTGCGCGCGATCTCGGCGTTATGTCTTGCGCTTGCCTTGTGGCTCATCGTCAGTGCGGAAGAACCCTCGGCCGGTTGGGTACCCGTACGCGTGATGCTCACGCTGGATAGCGCTGTCACGTTGTCGGAACCGGTCGTACCGGTACGCGCATTTGTCGTTGGTCGCCGACGTGATTTGTTGCGCCTGTTGCAGTCACCGCCGGTGTTGCAGCGCGCGGTGACCGACGATACAGCAGATAGCGTGCGTCTCGAATTGCATGAGCAAGATCTCGATCTGCCAAACGGCACCGACGCGCGCGTGCGTGATTTGCAGCCGCGATTGCTGACGGTGCGATTACGCCGCGCCCCCGCACGGATCGTCGGTCGGCCGGGCGCGTGAGCGAGCGCCTTGAAAGTCCACGCTCGTGGCGCATTTTGGGCATCGAGACCTCGTGCGACGAAACATCTGCGGCTGTTGTCGAGGGTGACGCGGAGCATCCTGTGTTGCGATCGCTGGTAATTTTGTCACAGGATGTGCATCGCTTGTTTGGCGGCGTTGTGCCGGAAATTGCCAGTCGACAGCATCTCACGGGCATTGTGCCCGCAGTGCAAGCGGCGCTGGACGAAGCGGGCGTAACGTTGCACGATCTCGACGCGATTGCTGTAACGCACGCACCAGGTCTCGTCGGCGCGCTCTTGGTGGGCACGAGCTACGCGAAAGCGTTGGGATTTGCGATAGGAGTTCCAGTGGTACCAGTGCATCATCTCGAAGGGCATCTTTTTGCCACGCTGCTGGAGCAACCGGATGCAACGCCACCGTTCACGGCGCTTCTTGTGAGTGGCGGCCACACGTTGTTACTCGACGTCCCAGCGTGGGGCACGTATCACTTACTCGGACAAACGCGCGATGACGCAGCGGGTGAAGCGTTTGACAAAGTGGCAAAGTTGCTTGGTTTACCGTATCCCGGTGGGCGTCCGCTCGAAGCACTGGCGCGCACCAGCGACACTGGCGTGTATCGTTTTGGGAAACCGATGGTGCGCACCAATGCGAAGCCTGGCGACGATGACTACTTCGACTTGTCATTCAGCGGTTTGAAGACCGCCGTGCTACTCAAAGTGCGCGACGCAGAAGCGAGCGGTACCCTCGACGAGCATCGGGCGTCCATCGCGCATGCGTTTCAGGACGCGGTTATCGGTACGCTCACCGACAAGGTCGAACGCGCGGTCCGGATGTTCAACCGCAAGCGCATTGTGCTGGGCGGCGGTGTCGCCTGCAACCTTGCGCTGCAAGACAGTATGCAACAACGATTCGCTACTCGTTCGGCACACGTATTTGCACCTTCACCGCGACTCGCCACGGACAACGCCGCGATGATTGCGGCCGCTGGTCTTTTTCGATTCGCGGCCGGTGAGCGAGCCGCGCCTTCGCTTACGGCACGGTCAACCTTGCCGTTGCCGGGTATGTTGCGGTACGCCGTGGCGACGGAACGTCCGCGCCTCGCCCAATCCACTCTCGCCGACTCCGCATGAATCCCGCTGGGATCATTCACAGTCCGACCGTCTTTCCGATTTACGGCAAGCTCGAAGTCACCGGATTTGGTCTCGCCGTGCTGGCCGCGTTTGTCATCGCGCAGATCATCTGCCAACGCGAGTTTTGGCGGCGCGGGCAAGATGCAGAAGCGGCCGCCATGCCCGACATCGTACTCGCGGCGTTGATCGGCACGCTTGTCGGCGCGAAGACGTATTACGTCATCCTCTCTGGTGATCCGTCGGCATTTTTCAGTCGCGGTGGCTTCGTCTTTTGGGGTGGCTTCATTGGATCGGTGTTTTTGTGCTGGCTCACCATTCGATGGCGCAAGCTGCAGTTCTTGAAAGTTGCCGATGTCTGCGGCATCGCGATCGCGGCGGGTTATGCAGTTGGACGAACCGGATGTTGGGCGGTTGGCGACGATTACGGGCGTCCATGGAGCAGTCCATTCGCCGTGCAATTTCCGCATGGCGCACCGCCTTCTACCGCGCTGGTGATGTCGCAGCAGTTCGGCGTGAAGCTGCCCGCCGATATGCCGCCCGACACTGTGCTTTCCGTGCATCCAACGCAGTTGTACGAAACGTTCATGGGCTTCGTGATGTTTGCCATATTGTGGCGGTTTCGGGCCCACCAGCAAAAATCCGGCTGGCTGTTTGGCATGTACTGCGTGTTGGCCGGCGTCGAACGATTTATCGTCGAGTTTTTTCGCGCCAAGGATGACCGACTGGCAAGCACTGGCGGGCTGTCGACGGCGCAGATCATTGCCATCGCCATCTTCGCGATTGGCGTGGCCATTATGGCTTGGCGACGGGCGCCGACTGGCGGAAACGGCGCGATGAGTCCCGCAACGCGAGCCGCATAAGGAAATTCTCGGACCGGAGAGTCCTTTCCCGAGCGGATAACTCCCTATTGCATCCGCCGAGTATGTCTGTGTATACTCAATCATCGGGTTTGAGAAACATTCTCATCTATCGACATTTGCCTCCGGCGCTCGTACTTCCCACTCTGCAGCAGAACGATCCGCGCACCGCACGTGCTACGTGCGCGCTTGCCGCATGTCCAGCCGGAAGTAGGGCCACCGTCGTCGACATTGAGTGTTCGGCCGACGAAGCCTGCCGACTTCGGGCGCTTGGTCTCTGTGAAGGCACCAGCGTGAGCGTGATCGATGCCCGCCACGCCATGCTGCTTGAAGTACGCGGCACGCGACTCGCCCTTGGCTCTGCCCTCACGGCCGGGATCACTGTTCGGCCAACCTCGGCGCGCGACTAACGCCGACCTCGGGGCGCTCCGTCGTCCCCGAACGAGCCTGATGCAGTGAGTTCGCTTCAAATACCCTCGCCCGTTGTGCCGCCGTCCGGTGGCAGCGCAGTGCGCGCACCAGCCGAAGCGCTGCGTGTTGCGATCATCGGCAATCCGAATACCGGCAAGACCACGCTCTTCAATGCGCTCACTGGATTGCGCCAGCGGGTGGGCAATTTTGCCGGCGTCACGGTTGAGCGCGTAGAAGGCACCTTCAAAGGCCCGGACGGCCGTAAAATTGTTGTCCTTGACCTTCCGGGTAGCTATTCACTTTCGGCCGGCTCGCCCGACGAGCAAATCGCACTAGAAGTGCTGTTGGGGCGCGACAAAGATCGCTGGCGGCCTGATGTTGTGCTCGTCGTCGTCGACTCGGTGCATCTCGAACGGAATCTGTTTCTCGCCAGCCAAGTCATCGAGTTGGGGGTGCCTGTGGTGCTCGCCCTCAATCAGTTTGATGTGGCCGAAGCGCAGGGCATTCGCATTGATGTGCCAGAGCTGATACATGAGGTCGGCGTACCGATCGTGCCGACCGTCGCCAGTCGCGGCGAAGGTGTCGAACCGCTCAAACGCGCACTCGTGTTGGCGGCAACATTACCTGCACCCGTGCGCCCGTTTGCGCTTCCTGCGGAAGTCGACGTAGCACTTGAGCCCATTATTCGCTGTCTCGTGGCTGATGGATTTTCGCCGAGTGCGGCCGGAATGGAGTCGTTACGGCTGTTGGGATTGCCGGGTACCGATTTGCATCTGGCACATGTCGATGGACTCGCGGCGGCAATTGATGCGTCGTGCGTGGCACTGCGCGTCGCCGGGTATCAGGCCAATCGATTTGAGTCGGAAGTGCGGTACGCATGGATCTCGCTGGTCACGAGCCGTACCGTCACGCGTCGACACAACGCTGCACGTTCGACGAGTGATCGCATCGATGCATTCGCGATGCATCGCGTGTTCGGACCGCTCATTTTTCTCGCCCTGATGGTCGTCGTTTTTCAATCGGTATTTTCGTGGGCGAAACCGGTGCAAGACACCATCGCTGCCGGTATCGCGAGTCTCGGCGCGCTTGTTGGTGCACTAATGCCAGTCGGCGATTTACGCAGTTTGATCGAAGACGGTTTGTTCGCCGGCGTGGGCTCCGTGCTGGTGTTTCTGCCGCAGATTGCCATCCTCTTTGCGTTCATTGGACTGCTCGAGCACTCGGGCTACATGGCGCGCGCTGCGTACTTGATGGACCGCGTGATGCGCCGGGTTGGCTTGCACGGCAAGAGCTTCATTCCCATGCTCTCAGGTTACGCGTGTGCGGTGCCCGGCATCATGGCTACCCGTACTATTGAAGATCCAAAAGATCGGCTTGCAACGATCATGGTCGTGCCGCTCATGAGTTGCTCGGCGCGACTGCCGGTGTATACGTTGCTCATTGGCGCGTTTGTACCACCAGTGGCCGTGTTTGCCGGCGTCACGTTGCAAGGGGTGACGATGCTCATCATGTATTTGCTGGGCACCGTTGTGGCACTTGGCGTCGCGGCCATTTTCAAGCGTACGTTGTTGAAGGGGCCCGTGCGTCCGATGATCTTGGAATTGCCACCGTACCGGATGCCCAGTGTGCGGTCACTCCTCGTGTCGGTCGCGCAGCGCTGTCAGCTATTCTTGCGTCGCGCGGGCACGGTGATCTTGTCGCTTTCCATCGTGTTGTGGGCACTCGCAACGTATCCGCGTACTGCACCGGACACGTTGCTGTCACCGGCGCAGCAACAGGAAACGCAGTTAGCGCATTCAGTGCTCGGGCGCATTGGTCACGGTATCGAACCATTAGTGCGCCCATTGGGGTACGATTGGAAGATCGCTGTTTCCATCGCGGCGAGTTTCGCGGCGCGCGAAGTATTCGTCTCCACGATGGGTACCATTTACGGCGTGGGCGACACGAGCGGTGGCGACAAGGCGTTGCAAACTCGTCTCGTACAAGAACGTAACGCGGTCACTGGCAAACTTGTCTACTCCCCGCTCATCGCCATCGGATTGATGGTGTTTTACGTCTTCGCGCTGATGTGCATGAGCACCGTTGCCGTCACCGTGCGTGAAACGGGTGGCGGACGAGTGGGGTGGAGTTGGGCGGCGTTGCAGTTTGCTTACATGCTGGTGTTGGCGTATGGCGCGGCGTGGATTGTCTACGCTGGCGGACGCGCGCTGGGCTTCGGAGGCTAACGATGGAAACGTTGATCGTAGGTGGCATCATTCTGGTCGCCGTCTCGTTTATCGCGCGTCGTGCCTGGCGCACCGTGCAGGCCGCGCGTCATCCAAAATCTGGGTGCAGTGATTGTGGCTGCAGCACAGCTACACCTCGTGACTAACTCGTCGCCAAGCGTCGTCCGCAGCCGAAAACACGTCGCGTAACGCCAGAATCCAGCCGCGCCAATCAACAAGTCGTGTGTCGAGCGCGCTGCCACTCAAGGCGTCGGCCGCCAGTGCAAGTCGACCAAGCGCTAGAAATAAATCAATCGATTCTTCTTCCAGCGCCGCTTCAATTGCGCGCTGGCGCGCCGCATCACCAGGTGCTTTCGCAGTCGCGAGCTGCAGCATCACACCTTCCATCTTTGTTGCCAACGCACCGGCATCAATTAACGCAAGTTGACGCGTTGCATCCGTCACCCCTTCAACGGCTCGCCGCACCGAGAGCAATGGTTCAAACCACAGGTCATGCGCAGCGCCCGGGGCGCCACGTAACGATCCGAATGAGCGCAAACCCCGCGTTAATTCCGGCATCGTACAAGCGCGTGCCATCAGTCGAACGGCAAGTGGTCGCAAACCGTCGTCACCCGACAGTTCGAGCACGTCACCGCTACTGAGGTACAACGTGAGTTGTGACGATTGGCTGGCAATGCCGTCCAGAGCGTCCAGCGCGAGACGGAGCGACGTGAGTTCAGTCCACGACAGCACCAATATTGCATCGTCGAGCGAGACGTCGGCAACGCGGTCTATTTCGCTTCCGCGCACGATGCCGCGGACGCGTGCGATCGCCGCAACGTTCGGTCGAATGTCAGTCATGCTAGTCCAGCAACGCGGTCAGCACAGCGTCCGTGTCATCGAGTGTGGCAAACGCCGCATGCGGGGCATGTGCTAACAAATCTTCGACACTGTAACGCCCCGTGGCCACACCAATCGCGCGCACACCCAAGGATCGACCACAGTGAATGTCAGCGGGCGTATCGCCAATAATCACGAGCTCATGTCCGGTGAGTTCGAGTCCAAGAATCTCACGCGCGCGCCGTTGCGCAACGGCCGGCAGCTCCGGTCGCTCTTCGTGATCACTGCCAAACGCGCTTACGCGAAATCGCGCAAAGTCGACACCAACAGCGCGCAACTTCTGACGCGCACCCTCCTCAACGTTGCCCGTCAGCAGTCCAAGAGTCGCACCGCCGTGCGCTTCTAAGGCGTCAAGGAGCGGCACTACACCACCGCACAACCGCGCAGCAGTCGGATCACGAGATAAGGCATCAGATAATCGCTCGACATATGCGTCAAGGAGCTCGTGCATGCGCGCGTCGATCGTTGCGTCATCGACACCGGACGCGCGTAACTCCTCACGCGCAATTTGCCGATCCGTCTTGCCGTCGTAGCGATACGCGGGATCACCGGTGGTGCCAAACAACGCGTACAATGCTCCTTCCATCGCTCGGCGACCGGCACCATCAGTCCACAACATCGTCCCATCGATATCAAACAGTACCAGCTTCACAAACGATCCGAGATTGGAGTGAGTGGACGCGTGGGCGCAACCTTGGCCGTGCGAGAAATGAGCAGTCCAGCCATAATCAGAGTTGCGCCGAGTAATTGCCAACCGGTTGGACGCTCGGACAACACCATCGCGGCGACCGCAAGTGCGATGATCGGCTGCAAGTTGCTGTACATCGCCGTTCGCGTTGGGCCGAGCACGCGAATGCCGCGATAGAACAACAAGTACGCAATTACCAACGCACCAACACTCGCATAGAGCACCGCGCCCCATGCAGGGAGCGTGACGGTGCTCCAGTCCATGCGCAGCATTCCCGGCAGCGCAAAAATCAAACAGAACAAGCCACCGCTACTTAATGTGATCGCCGAGAGGTGAATCGCATGCGTCCGCTGTGTGTATGGCTGCAGCAGCACACTGAACACGGCCCACATGATGCTTCCAATCGCGATCAACCCCGCGCCGAGAATCGCCTCACCACTTGCCTCCATCGCGCCCGTACTCGCCACCACGCATGCGACGCCTGTCAGCTGCAAGCCGATCCCTATCCATCCGCGTGACGACAGTTGTTCGCGACCAAGAAATTGCGAAATGATCGCAATCCACGCCGGACTCGCCGCAATCACCAAAGCAGCAATACCGGCCCGCGTATGCGACATGCCGATGATGAACAGGCACTGATAAAATCCGTTACCGATAATCCCCAATCCGAGCAGCGCAATCACATCACGGCGGGACGGTAACGGTGCGTTGCGGACGGTCGCACTGATCCCCCACAGCACGGTCGCCGCAATCGCCACCCGCAACCCAGTAAAGGTGAGCGCTGGCATTACTGCGAGCGCGCTCTTCACCACACTAAAGTTCACGCCCCAAATCACGGACATCACAATCAACCACATGTCTGTCGTGCCAAACGCGGTGCGCTGCAAGTCCGAAGGCGACGCAGAGTCCGAACGCTCGGCGGCGAGTGATGACGTTGTGGATGACATTCCGAAAGTTAGACACTCGCCATAACTTTGGCGTATGCACGTTTCCTTTGCGCTTTTCGCTGACGCCGCCAATCTCTCGCAGGAAGGAAAACTCAACGTCCTCGGCGTCTTTGACGCAGTGCACGTTGGCCAATTTCCGGCCCTGCATCCTCGCGCCACGTTTGTCGTCCGCTTGAAAGGTCGGCCGAGCGACGCGGGCACACATCCCATGACGCTGCGCTGGATGAATCCGCGAGGCAACGAACTCTGGTCATCAACTGCAGAGTTGGCGATTGCCGCAAACCCGGGGCAAACCGAAGACATGGACATGCCGGTCATTATTCAGATTGACTTGCCACTCGATGTGGTCGGCAACTATTCCATGTACGTCGAGATCGACGGCGTGCGGACGGCCGAGTCGGTGTTGCATGTTCGTGGGGGAGCACCGCCAACGGTGCCAGCTGCCGTAGGGCAGATGGTCAGCTAAACAAGCACTCGACGCACAGCGACACATTGCGCGCGCAATCGCGCCACATAAGGATCATCGGCGTCGAGCTGCTCGATCACGACGCCGCCGCGCGCAAGTCCACTGTGCGCCATGCGGCCGTCGCCCAACGACACGCCAACGTGTGTCACTCGCTGATCATCGCGATCAGAAAAAAATAGTAAATCGGCGGGCGCATGCGCGTCGGGAGCGCGCGAAGAAACGGCTGTCCCGTGCAGCGCTTGCTGCCATGCATCACGGGGCAACGGAATGCCATGCAACTGGAAAACCCGTTGCACAAATCCGGAGCAGTCGCACCCCCATGGCGTGACGCCTCCCCACATATAGCTCGTGCCCGCATAGCGCGATGATGCGGTTTGCGCGATCGCCTTTGCATCGAGCGGGAAATGCGTGACGATCTGACGAACGTCGATTGCTTCGCCTGAAATTATCTCCGCTGTGGGCGCAATCCGCGCACAGAGCGGTAACGCGCGCGCGCAGCCGTTGGCTTCACGCACGACTGTACCGAGCGAGAGGCGCCACGTGTCTTCGTTCCCACTGCACAGCGAGAGGTAACCGGTGTGCATCCAGCCTTCATACGCATCGGCACCGCGAGCGTGCACCCAATCACCACGATGCTCGAGCACCTTGACGACTTCGCCAGCCACGAGCTGTGAGGACAATGGTGCGGAGATGCGCGGTTCGCCGAGCATCGGCGCGATGGATGATCGTACTGTGAGCGACTGTTGACTCGAGGATTCGATGACGGTCATGACAGTAAAGGTACTCGCGCCGCGTTGTGAGCTAGATCGCGAATGCCGCCAATAAGTCCGCGACCCTGCGCCCAAGTTCGCCGAGTTCAAACGGTTTTGGAAGCACGGGTCGACCCGTTGCGCGCACAAATTCGGCTGCGGACGCGCTCTGCATGTCGCCCGTGATAAACAACACGCGTGTCGCTTGCTCCGGGCAACGCCGCTCAAGTTCGCGATAGACTTCATCGCCCGGCAGATCTTCCATTCGCAAGTCCAGCAACACCACGTCGTACCGACGTTCTTCGAGTTGCGCCAACGCCTCGTGCCCACCGGCCGCCATGTGCACGACAAAGCCGGCGCGTGAGAGATAGCGACTCATCGCCGAACGCAGTGTGGCCTCGTCCTCGACAACCAAGATGGTGGACTGCTCCGTGCTTCGAGCGACGCGCGTCGGCGCCGTCTCCGTTGGTGCGTCGGTGTTTGCAACTGGCAACGTGAGCGTTAGTGTCGCGCCCGCGTTCGTCGACGACGTGACAGCGAGTTGACCTCCATGATCGCGCGCAATTGTACGGGAAATTGTCAAGCCAAATCCTCGGCCACCTCGCTCTTCCCGCGTACTGAACATTGGTTCGAATACGCTCTGCAGATGCGCGTCGGCGATACCCGGGCCACTGTCCGAGACCGAGAGGACCACGGCATTGTCCACAACACACGTTGTGATACGAATTTCTTGTTCCCCTGATGAACCCTCAAGCGCTTCCTCAGCATTCGTCAGCAAATTGATCAGCAACTGTCGCAGCTGCGCGCTGTCACCCTGCACATAAACGTTGCTTGGTTCCAACGACGTCTCCACGGCGATATTGCGCCGCCTGAGACTAAACCCATGTAGCTCTAGCGCACCGCGCACAATGCGATTGACGTCCACGAGCGCGCGCTCACGACCACGATCGTTCGCCGATTCCAGCAGTGCCCCGACAATGCGCGACGCGCGCCGAGCCTCATTCAAGATTTGACCAATAACCTCTCGATCTGCATCCCCAATTGTTGGCGAGCTCGCCTCGAGTTCGGCAACGGCGAGTAAGCTAGCCAATGGATTGTTCAACTCGTTTGCGACGCCGCTTAACAGCTGTCCGACGGCCGCGAGACGTGATTGTTGTGCATTTGACTCACGCAAAACTTCTTCGTCCGTCGTGTCGCGCACCACACCAAGGCCGCCAACAACACGTCCGTCGCGTTCAACCGGCGACGTGTTGATCACGCCAACTCGTAACAAGCCATTCGCACCGCGAAAGCGGATTTGCATGCGTTGGCGTCTGCCCGCAAAAATCGCTGCGAGCAGGCCGGCGGCATCCGCGTGATCACGCGGATCGAGCATATCCGTGTATGACGCACCGAGCAATTCCTCACGCGTACGTCCTGTTGCGATCAGGAAACCTTGATTTACAGATGTAAAGCAACCATCGGCATCAATCGTGAAAATTCCATCCATCGCGGATTCGACCAGTCGCGCATACAAGTCTTGGCTATCCGCCAGCGCGATCGCACCGGAGCGCTGTTCTGTAACGTCGCGCAAGCAGGCCACGCTTCCCGTGATCTGCCCTAGCTCGGACAATGGCGCCGTACTGATGGCTACGTGTCGATGCGTCCCACTTGCTGTCAGGACGCGACACTCATATCGCTGCGGCACGCCATCCTGCGCGTACCGCTCGCGTTCCTGAACTTCAGCGAGTGAGTCTTCCGCCGTAAGCTCCGCTGACAGAAGGCCGACGAGGAGCTCACGATCAAATAGATCGTGCGCGGCCGCGTTCGCGAACGCGATACGACCGTCAAGACCCGTGATGACAATGGCGTCCGAGACCGTCTCCAGTACGCGTTGGTGACGCTCGGCCAGTTGCCGTGCGTGCGTGACATCATCGAAGGTGAGCACGCATCCACCGTCGGGATGTGGTGCCGCAAGTAACTCGTACAGTCGACCACGAGCATCGTCGCGTACTGAGTGCCGCGTCACCGTGCCCGCAGCGACCGAACGCTGAATCAGCGATGTCAGCGCGACTGCGTTGTTACTTGTGCCCTCGCCAAGTAGCGCCGAGGCAAACGACTGTCCCAACAGCGCGGCAATCGGCACGCCGCACAACTCGGCTGCCCGTGAATTGCAACGTCGGACTGCTTGGTTCTCTTCCAACACCACCATGCCGCTGGCAATCGAATCAAACGCCACCTTCCACTCGCGTGTGGCGCGCTCGATTTCCTCGAAGAGTCGCGCGTTCACAATGGCAACCGCCACGTGATCCGCGAGTCGTTGCAAGACGCGTGCGTCGTCCTGCAAAAACGGTTGCTCACGGTTGATGACCGCAATCGCACCGATCGTGCCGCGTCCCGTCACCAACGGCACAATGACCGCTCGCTGAATGGGCGACAGACGGAGCACCGAACGATTCGCAAACGGATCGTTCGAGAAATCATTCGACACAACCAGTTCGTTGAGTGTCGTGGCACGACCCAACAAGCTACCAGCAACTGGTACGTGTACGCCCGCGAGCACATCGGCGGCGCCGACAGCAGCAACGATGTTCAGATAGTCATCGTGCTTGAGCGCAATGCATGCACCTTCCGCACCGAGTAAGGCGACCGAGTGTCGTAAAATGAGCCGAAGGACTTCGCCAAGACGGAGGGACTCGCCGACCGCACGCGCGACATCGGCCAAGGCTTCGGTTTGACGGCGTTCCCGCTCGCTTTCCGCGTAGCGACGCGCGTTCGCAATTGCCGTGGCGGCCTGCGACGCCATCGTGGCCATCACTTCCTGGTCCTCCGCGCTGAACACCTCACGGGACGCCGCGAACACGGAGAGCACGCCGACGAGATGGATGCCAGACAGCAGCGGTACCGCGAGGATGGACGAAGCGGGGGACGCGTCTCCAACAACGTCATACGTTGAAAGCAGCGGTGCGATACCCGCCTTCTCCCGGGCGCGGTCAGCGTCGCGATCACCAAAGCGCACCGGCTGCCCGCTGCGCGCGACCTCCGCCACGATGCCCTCACCGAGTCGGACCGGTTGCCGCGGACGTTCCGCACCGCGCAGTGTCCGCACGGCGGTGATCAAGATGTCTTTGTCGAGATCCGGAATGCCTATGGTGGCACCGTCCGCACGCGTTGCGCGCATCGCCTGTCGGCACAGCTCGCGCATGATCTCCGATTCGTCCAACGAGCGCGCCAACGCAGCACCTGCCTCTTGCAATCGCTGTAATCGTTCGGCGCGCTGCTGCGCGAGCGAGTGTAGCGCATCATACGCAATGCGTGCGGCCAAATGTCGAACCAGGCAACTGATATCCCGTCGCTTCGCGCTACAGGGTCGTCGACCATCGCGCGGACTGGCCAGCTTGATCGTGCCCAACAGCTCGTGTTCGGCACCGTACAACAGCGCGAGGACCAAGTCGGTGGGCAGCCACGAGGTGCCATTGCCGCGTGGTGATGGATCCGCGCCAAAAAATTCGCGCGAGACCCACGCGTCGCTCCCGTCCAACAGCAGCAGATCATCCACACGATATCGGTCGAGATGCGCGAGCAGACGTCGCCATGCTGCGCCGGGCAACGGCTGCAACGGGTGTCCAACATCGTCCCCGTGCTCCGACGTTTCGGACGAGACGGTGAGCGTGATATTCATCGACGCGTCGCGCAGCGTGATGAGCACGCGATCGAAACCAAACGACTGCAGCGCATCGACGGCCGCGCGCACGCGCGCCGAGGGCGACGTTCCGCGATCAATCGCGTGGAGCGCGTCGGCCAAGGTGAACGGAGTGGAACGAGGTGGTGGTGTCAGTATCTGAGACATGCGTTAAAGAGAGACGAGTGTCCCGTGTCACCGAAACAGTTTTGAGTCCGATCGCGGGCAGCGAGGTCGTGATTCCCTAGAAAGTCCACGTACGGAAGAAGTCGATGCCGATCTGTGGGGGCGTTTGCTGGAAGGTGCGTGAAATACCGAGGCGACCGCACGCCTGCGCACTGGAACCGGGCTCGAGACCAAGCGACAATGACAACCCACGATTAAAACGGCGCTCGATTTTCGCACCAAGCCCCTGCGCGAACAATGACAATGCGTCACCGCCACCGGCAGTCTGCGGAGCCAGTCCGCACAGGCCAGTACTAAATGTGAAATACGTATTCCGCGCGATTTGTCCGCCAACGCCAACGCGCGTGGACGCCAGAATACCAAGTCCGTTATCACGCAGATTTGCCGCGTCGCCCGGTGCTAAGGCTGTTGGTTCCACCTGTACTACATCAAACCGTCCGCCAGCGAGCCGACTCGACAAGTAGCTGCCCGCGAGTCGCAGCGCGAGCGTTGCGCCCTGCTCGGCGTACGGGGTATCCAACACTTTGTACGCGGGCTCACCAGTCACGAGGTAGCTCAGCATATCGCTTTCTGGCAATGGCGGATTGTCCGCACTGGACAGCGCCAGCGTCGGCCGATCCAACGTTCCACCAATGGCCACACGAATGCGGACATTTTGTCGATTGGAATTCGCGCGCAGCTCGCGCACCGTGTGGAGTGCGGTAATATCAAGTGCCGGTTCAAGATCAGGATCGCCGAAAAACCGTACGACGCCGCGCTCAACTTCAAATCCCGGACGGGCAATGCCGAGATTGAGTTGATATGTACCGCGTTCGACGGTGAGCGAATCTGAAAGCGCCAGTCGCGCGTTGCCACCATCGCGCCCAGCGGAACGCGTGACCTGTAATGCGCCACCCAGTTTCAGATTGGCCTCGGGCGAACGAAGCCACACGTCGTCCCCGATGGAGATGCGCAAGTTGTCGAGCACGAGATTTTGCACCAACGCATTCGGTGCGTCGGGTAGCAACGCATTCATCGCGAGCGTGGTCGTGTCAATCACGTCCAAGTTGTCCGTGAGGTCGAGTCCACGCCGTTGGGAAAGCGCACGAATGTAGACACGTCCACGATCAATATTCACGGCACCGCGAATACGCGGTGCCGTCATCGCACCCGTGAGCGAGAGCGGCGTTGTCGTTGTAATCGTCAGCGACGCGGTGCGCGCCTTATCGATGGCGAGAAAATTATTTGCGGCGAGGCGCAGATCGAAAACGGGTCGCGCCGGATCACTGAAAACGATCATGCCGCTCACGCCTAGCGAATCCTGTGGCGTCGCGCCCGTGGCACCGAAGCGACGCACGTACACGGTGTCGCCTGCTAATCCAATGTCGGCTTGCGCGCGCTCCACGCGAATACCGAGGTTGTCGAGTGACAGCGCAGCGCTGTCCATCAACAGTTGACCGCGCAATCGGGGCTTATCCCACGTTCCAGTTAGCTGTACATCGGTCGATAGGCGACCACGCGCCTTACTGATATCCGGAAACAAGGCCTCCAGCACTGAGAGGTCCGCTCGCGTACTCACGACTCGACCCGTGAGGGGCTTGTCCAACTGTCGTTCGCGCCCGCTCAACAATGCCAGATCAAGCGGCAGAATCGCGTCGGCCTGCATCGCCGGTTTGCCTTCGACGTTGAGTACTGCGCTCAGGGCCAATCGCAACGAGTCGTACTGTGCGCGCATTATGAGCTCGCCGATCCGCAGTCGACCTGCCGCCGCATCATGCAGCGAGACGACGCCCTCAATGCGCGGTTGCGCACGCACACCGGCAACGCGCACGGTTGCATCCGCGCGACCACCGGTGAGTCGACTCGTGCGCAATAGTTGCCCAAGATCGGCCAATGGGACACGATCAACGTCGAGCATCGCACTAATGGCGCCCGAGTCGCCCAATGTGCCACGGAGCGCAAGGCGGCCAGCGTCGGTGTGTACCAACACCAGCGAATCCAGCATCCCCGTGTTCGTGCGCGATACATGGAACACGGCCGGTGCGAGCAGAGAAAATCCTCGCGGTGCTGTGAACGCACTATCGAATCGAATCGTCAGCGTATCGAGCACAATAGTACTGAGGTCCTCGCGACGACTCACACCGCCCGTGACCGCCAAACGCGATGCCGAGGGCGTGCGCAAATCAAATCCAAATCGTTCGGCCAACCCGTGCTGCAACGTTGAACGCCCCGACGCTGCGATGACATCCAGCCCCGCAAGCTTCGCCGAATCAAGCGTCATGGTTAGCGTGCCGTTCGGACCGCGCAGCGCATCTGTCACATTGAGCGTGACGTTCGTTCGCGCCGCCTGCACCGCTCCAAACATGATCCCCGTGCCGTCCGCGCGCACGTCAAGCAGCACACCGTTGGTGTCGAGAGAATCGAAGGAGCCGCGTAGACGTCCACGCACATCAATCATGCCGCGCAGCGTATCAGCGGCGACGACGTAGCGCGTCGCCAACGTATCCGTGCCCCGCAGCCACGGACGTAAGCCACTCAGCGAATCGACCGAAATATTGAACAACAGTGAATCACGACGAGCCGCTAGCAGCCCGACCCCACCGCGAGCATACGCGCGTAACGCCGCGCTTTCAAATGACAGGGTGTCGATGCGCACGTGCCCGGAATCGAACACGACAACGGCGGTACCGCCGAGCACGCGTACATCCGCGAAGCGCGAAGACTGATCAACCGTGGCCCGTAACGGTCCGCGCAATGAGACGAGCGACGATCCCGTTAACGCAAGTTCGCCGACAGTATTTAGCGTCGTGATGGGATACGAAGCGTCGGCAAATAGATTTTGCAAATTCATACCGCGCGTACGAAACGTGCCCGCCGCGCCGTACGCGGGCTCGAGCGCGTCCAGGCGTCCATCAAACGCGATCTCACCACCTTCGCCAGCAAGCGTCGTCTGTAACGCAAAATCTTCCGCCAATCCATTCGCGCGAATGCTGCCTACGGCGCTGCCGCGAAAGGGCAAACTTGGATACGATTTTGACAACATCGTGTACGAGATTGGCGACGCCTGCATATCCACGTCAAAGTGCACGCCGTCCGATAAAAGCGCATAGCGACCACTGCCGGTGAAGTGCGACGGCTGACCAATGCCATCGACGTGCGCGAGATCAGCCTGCGAGAATTTCGCGTGATACCATAGCGAATCGAGATGCATCGATCCACGCACAAGTCCTTGCACATCTGGGAAAAACGGA
Organism: Gemmatimonadaceae bacterium; assembly: GCA_025358925.1. Taxonomy (GTDB): domain Bacteria; phylum Gemmatimonadota; class Gemmatimonadetes; order Gemmatimonadales; family Gemmatimonadaceae; genus Gemmatimonas. Next base: position 19,986 of record JANYHT010000011.1, read on the forward strand.
TTCACGAAACGCGGTGTGCGCAAATCCAATTGGTCGATGCGGAGAGCAACGTCGTTGAACACCGCATCAGCCGGTTTGAAAATATTGAGCATCCCTACGGCCGAGAATCGTGAGACAGCGCCTTGGACGTGCGCATCAGTGTACGACACCGTCGCCTCGTCCATCACCCATCGGGTCACGGGACCACCGCGTGCCACCACGCGCCCCGTCAGCTCGCCCTGCCAATCGTACGGAAACGCCTTGCCGTTGAACTGTTTCAGCAAGTCGGTGTGCGCGGGCGCGAGATCGAGCGCAACATCCGTGACGCGCAAAACGGGTCCGCCTACGCCGAATGTCATGCGGCCACGCACATGCGATCGCAATGATCGCGTATCCATGTCGGTCAGGATGTACTCCATGACCGATAATTCTTTGGGATCATTCTTGATCACAAGCGACGTACTCCCGCCGCCCGTGCGCGGCAATGACGGATCAATCCACGCCACGTCTGCCATCGCTACGGTGTCGCCACGCAATCGTACATCATATCGAACGGGAATGCCGCTGCCCCACACTACTTTGGCGCTGCCGTGCCCGGTCGAATTGGCCAAGTTGAAATGCGCATCATCGACCCACAACGAATCATCGAGCTTCCGTACGGTGGTTTTCATATTGCGAAACCAGAACGGCGGATACATCCACACCACGTCAAACTTTTGAATCGCAAACCGTTGTCCGGCAGAATCGGGATCGGCCAGTCGTGACTTGCCGAGCGCGAGGTCGCCGCGCACGAAACGCCATACGCGAACCGTGCGGTTTCCGTCGCGGCGAATCTCACCGTCGTGACGTGCAATGTTGAAGGCCAACGCACTATCGCGTTTCGCACCCTTGAGCGAGTCGGATGGATCCCATGGCAATCGTGCCACCAACGTGCCTTCGTGCACCGTCGCCGTGTCAATTTGTACAAATTGACCAAAGCTCCCGGGCCGCTCCGGCAACTTCGGACCGGCACGACGCATAGCGCGTTTCCAATTCCAATCGTCATTGCCATAATCAACGAGCGTCACGATCGGGCGTGTTACTTCGAGCGATTTCAAGATGATGCGGCGATCAAGCAAGTCGCGTGGATCGTACGTCACGCGGATTGGACCTGTACTGATAAACGGCGCACCATTGGGTTCACTAATCGACAACGAATCGATGGTAATGTCGGTGAACAGGGTGCCACCAACTTTCCCCACATACAGCTTACCTGGAATGGTGGCTGCAATTGTTGGCACGAGCGCGCGCATGATTGTCGCTCGACCGACGTCTGTTTGCGTGAGCGTCGCGATCGCACCCACGCACAGTGCGCCGATCCCTAAGAGGACCGCAGCCGTCACCAACACAACCGTCCGACGACGCGCCATTTATCGTCGCACCAATAACGGTGTCATCATCAAAACGCCTGTCCGATCCAGATACTCGGGTTCAGGCGACGCAGAAATCCGACGCTACGCAGTGGACGGAAGGTTGCGGGGCACGCACCCGCATCCTGCAACGCTGGGGCCGCCGGTGTCGTGGCCGTACGAATCGCCAACGTATTGCTTGGGCTTACGCAATACAGAGGCGCCACACCAGCCTGCAACGGCGCGTTGTAATAGGCGGCACCACTCGCGAGTTGATATGGATTGTATCCAAGATCAACGCGAATTGCGCCGAATGGTGAAACAATACGGACACCCAATCCCGGCGTAATTTTTATCGCTGGGCCGTCGTCAACCAGCGCCCCCGTTTGCGTGCCGCTGACGCGATTCCACAACCGACCAGCATCGGTGAATAACGCTAATTGCAGCAGACGCGGCGCCACAGGACTCGGCACCTGCACTTCCACATTGCCCACCACGAGCGTGTTCCCACCCGTGGGCACTACACGTTCGGTGATACTGCCGGAGTCGGCACGATAGAACACCTGTCCGCCCGACAGCACCGTACGATACCGATCGACGATGTACACCGCGGGTCCAAGCTCATTCTGTCGGAACCCACGAACGGTGGTTGGACCGCCAGCGTACAAACGTTCTTGCGGTGGGATAAATCCATCAAGCGTTGGTTGCGTCCCACCGGCAAAGACCATTCCGCCGCGAATGTGCAGCAACAGCGTCGCACCACCAATCAACGAGTGATACCACGTTGCGTCACCAGTACCGCGATTGAACTGCTGCGATTTGTCCGACCCAATCAACGTCGACGCGTGACGCACACTCAGCCGAACGGTGCTCCCAGCCGACGGACGCAGCGGATTGTTTACGCGTTCACGTACGAGCGAGTATTCCAACGCCGCCAGTCGCGTATTCCGCTGTAAGAAATTGCGCGCATCGGTATCACACGCATTGAACACGGCGCAAAAAAACGCCGGCTCTGCTTCCGTGCGCCCCAGTTCCAGTTGATACGACAACGTACTGGGATATCGAGACTGCAGCGGATTCGTCAGCGAGAGCGCACCTCCGATAGGTGCGCGTCGTAGGAACGCGCGGTACTCCGAGAGCGTCGAACTAAACACCGTGAGCGTTGGCACACGCGATTGTCGAGCACGCAGAGGCTGCCGGATCGTCATCGCGGTGTAATAGTTGAGCGTTCGACTGTACGGATCCGCGCGCGCTTGGCCTTGGCACAGTGCACGCGCGCCATCGAGCGGAGCGCCAATACCGATCTTACTCACGCGCGCCGTTAACTCGAGCCGTTGCGCGAACGGTAAGAAGTCGCGATCGGTCAGTGAGCCTTCCATCCGAAAGCAGTCGAGCGTTGCCCAGCCAAACCCTCCACGCGCCGCCCATCGATCGCCTTCCACAAGTCGTACCGTGAGGTTCACCGTCGAATCACCCGGCGGCTGCGCGCTATCCGGTTGCAGGTCGACACGCTGAAATGCATCGGTCTGATAGAGACTACGTTGTGCGTCAATGATTGCGCGCGCCGAAAACCAATCGCCGGTTCGCAGCGCCATGGTTCGACGAATGGTCGCGTCCGACACGCGTCGCCCACCGGTGGTCGTCGTATCGACCAGAATGGCGATGCGACCCAATTTGGCTCGCGTGCCCGGCACCATCGTGACGTGCACATCCGACGTGCGCGACGATGTACTCGTGGTGTAGGCGATTAAAACTTCGGCTTGCGGCCACCCCATATTGCGCATGCGACGCACCAATGTATCACGCCCGGCTTCTAGTGCACCGCGATCAAAGAGCCCACCCGTTTGCAATGGAAAGTCTGTGGCGAGGCGTTCTGCCACCGTAACATCACTGGGTGTGCCTAACGTCGTGATGCGCAGGGCGCTCACGCGCATGGGTATCCCTTCGCGAATCGTAAATGTGATGTCAATCACGCCGCGGCGCAGCGTGCGCACAATCGTATCAATTTTTACGTCAGGAAAACCGCGACGTCGATGGAGCGTCTCCAATCGCTGCACATCCCGCACAAATTCAACAGGGTCGAGACAGCGTCGTTCTCCGATTACCGGCAGCCCCGCCAGCGACGACGGCAACGTCACCACGGTTGCAGCCAACGTGGAGGATGTGAACTCGTGGTTGCCCGTAAAGTGCAGCGCGCGCACCTCGCGATCCCCACGATCACAGGACAGATCCTGCGCGGCCGCCGTGATGGCGAACACACCGGCAAGGATGGCGAGGAGGAGGTACTTGAGGACGCTGGCTCCGCGCACGCGGTAAGGCACTTCGGAATGCAGGAGGGAATCACCGAGGCGTCGGCATATTCCGTTGATAGATTGCGCGTTACGCGCTATCCAAAGTTCTCCCGTCTCTCGCTCAACGTCAACCACGTCTGCGCATGCCCGTCACTCGTGTTGTCTTCTCACGCGTTCGACCGCTGTTGGTGTGCGTCACGCTAAGCGCCGCCTGCCGCAGCGCGGAACCCACCGCCGATCGGCACACGCTCGTCGATTCACGCGATTGGTACGATCCGCGCTCGCTCGATCCAGCGCGCTCAACCGATGTGCCAACGGGTCGTGCTGTCGCCTATCTCTTCGATGGACTGACGCGGTTTACACCCGACGCCCGGGTCGAGCCGTCACTCGCCACACGCTGGGACGTCTCCTCAGATGGACTGCGCTACACGTTCCATCTGCGCCAAGGAGTCTTGTTTCACGACGGCAAACCATTCGTCGCGCGTCATGTTGCGCAATCGTTTCGGCGCGTGCTCGACCCCGCCACGAAAGGCGGACAAGTGTGGCCGCTTTACCCCATTAAGGGTGCACACGCCTTCGCCGACGGGAAGAGCACGGCGCTCGGCATAGCGACACCGGATGACTCGACCGTTATTGTGACGCTCGAAGAACCATTTTCGATTTTCCCAAAACTTCTCGCGATGCCCGTCGCATCCATCGTGCCCGACTCCATTGGCAATGACTTTAGTGAACATCCGATCGGCACCGGGCCGTGGCGTTTAGTCGCGTGGAAACATGACGATTACCTGAAGTTTGCGCGTAACCCCATGTACTTTGGCGGCGCGGCCACCATCGATACGCTTCTGGCGCGCATCATCCCCGAACCATCCACGGCAGTCGCTGAGTTTGAGAGTGGCACGGTCGACATTTTGTACGTGCCCGAAGATCAGACTCGCGCGTGGGAAGAAACCGATTCACGACAGGCGAAGCTCACGAGCGCGCCCGCGCTGCGCTTGTGGTACATCGGCGTAAATACAACCCGCGGTGCCTTGAAGGATGTGCGCGTGCGGCAAGCCATCGCGCGCGCGATCGACGTGCCAACGTTGCTCAAACAATTGCTCGCCGGTCGTGGACGCGTCGCGGCGGGGGTCATTCCGCCATCGCTTGACGGCGCGGACACGTTGCGAAAAATTCTGCCCTACGACAGCGCCGCCGCACGTAAACTACTCGTCGATGCGGGGTTTGCCAAAGGCATTGACGTCGAACTGTGGTGCTCACAAACCGCACCGTTTCCGCGCCTCGCGCAATCCATTCAGGCATATCTCGCCGCCGCAAATATCCGCGTCAAAATTGTGCAACGTGACGCCAGCTCTATGCGCGCAGCCGCCCGCGCTGGTCAAACGGACTTGGTGCTGAAAGATTGGTATGCCGATTACCCCGACGCCGAAAACTTTCTGTATCCCCTCTTGCACTCGGCCAACCGCGGCGCGGGCGGCAATGTGTCGTTCTTCAGCGATGCAACATTTGATAAACTGGTTGATCAATCACGGAAAGAATCCGATCCGACCAAGCGCGCGGCATTGTATCGACAGGCCGATAGCGTGGCGTACAACAGTGTCGGTCTCATGCCGTTGTTTTTCTACAACGAACTGTACGCCATTCAGCCGTGGGTGCAGGGCTTCGAAGTCCCAGTAATTTTCAATGGGCAACGCTGGACGAAAGTGAGGTTAGGGACTAGGGACTAGTGCCTATGTTTTTCCGTCGCCTCGTCCTTTCCATCCCCACCCTCTTCGGCGTCCTCGTCGTTGTTTTTCTGCTGCTCTATGTCGCCCCCGGCGATCCAGTGCAAGCGATGGTGGGTGAACGCGCCGATCCCGCAACCATCGCGCGATTGCGGGCCGATTTACGACTCGACGACCCGTTCATCGTACAATTCGCACACTATGCTGGTGGTATTCTGCGCGGTGACTTTGGTCGATCGTACATCACCAATCGACCGATCATCCAAGACATCGCTGAACGATTTCCGCGCACGCTGTTGTTGGCAGCGGCAGCAATGTTGCTGGCGACGCTGTCGGGCATCACCATCGGCGTGCTCGCCGCCATTCGCCCCAACGGATGGTTTGATCGCACCGCACTCGCGCTGACGTATCTCGGCATCTCGTTTCCCGTATACTGGATTGGCTTGTTGCTCATTGTGCTATTCGCCGTCACGCTGCGTTGGCTCCCAGCCTCCGGTTACGGACATTGGAAGTTTCTCGTTCTCCCCGCTCTCGCACTCGGTTCACGGTCCATCGCGTATCTCGCGCGCGTCACTCGTTCCGCGATGCTTGAAGTACTGGGCGCCGACTTCATACGCACTGCGCGTGCCAAAGGACTTGCCGAACGCGTCGTCATTGTTCGACACGCGCTGCGCAACGCGCTGATCCCCGTCGTCACGGTGATAGGACTCGACTTCGGCGCCTATCTCACCGGCAGCATTTTAACAGAAACGATATTTGGTTGGCCTGGCATTGGACGCTACGTCGTGCAAGCAATTTCCAGACGAGACCTTCCCGCAGTTCAAGGCACCGTGCTTTTCCTATCCGTCGTGTTTGTGCTGGTCAATCTGCTCACCGACATGGTCTACCAACGCGTCGATCCTCGAGTACACGTGTAGTCTCGGAACACGCGGTCGCCGATGCGGCGGGATCGCGCACGTCGGATGCATTTTAGCATGCGTAAAATACTAACCGACCCAGCAACGGCTCACCGCGAATTTCCGCGAATGACGCAAATGTGCTCCGCACGCGATGCGAGGGGATCGCGTGATGCCGACATTGCACTTTTTATTAAAGACCACGCACCGCCGACCGCCCGTCGACACGCCACCCGAGGATGCACCGTCCGTATTCGCGTATTCGCGGAAATTCGCGGTGATCAGTTTCACCAATCGCCCTACTCGTCTTTCTGCCCAAAAATCGCCAGGTTCGACGAATGCCCCGGATTGACTTTCTTCTCCGGATAAATCCAATGCACCGCTTGATTGACCGCGATCGCCGCTTCTCCGAATCCCGTTGCAATCAGCTTAAGCTTTCCCGCGTACGTCGTGATGTCGCCCGCTGCGTACACGCCCGTTCGGCCCGTCTCCATCGTACTGGAGACGACAATTTCGTCTTTCTCAATATTCAAACCCCATTCGAGTAGAGCACCAAGGTCGCTGACATAGCCAAGCATCGGCAGCACCACATCGGCGCGAACCTCGCGCGTTGTTTTTGTTTTGACGTCTTTCAGTCGTACACCCACCAGACGTTCGTCGCCGTGAATAGCATCGAGTTCGTGAAACGTGTGAACGTTCACGCGACCATCGCCGACCGCCGCCGCTGCATGCACTTCCGAAACCGTGGCCGCGTGCGCACGAAACCGATCACTGCGATGCACCAACGTCACGGATGCCGCGCGTTCACGAAGTTGCGCCGTCCAGTCAAACGCAGAGTCTCCGCCGCCAACAATCACCACATGCTGACCGCGATACGTCTCCGGATTGGTCACAAGGTCATGCACGCCACGCCCATACCACGGCTCGGCAAATGCCTGCGGCAAACGTCGCGGACGAAATGCGCCAATCCCGGCCGCGACCAAGACCGAACGCGTCGGAAAACGATCCGTCTCCGTCACCAGCACAAAATGTCCGTCCGCCTCTTCCAGCCCAACAACGCGCTGTCCCAGATGCGTCGGCAAGCCCGATTCAACGTGAAATTGCTTGGCCTGCTCCGTCAGTGATCGCACGAGATCCTTCGCGAGGACTTTTGGATAGCCGGCCACGTCGAAGATATACTTCTCCGGATACAGCGCGGTGAGCTGACCGCCAAGTTCGGGCAGCGCATCGACAATTTGCGCCGTCGCGCCGCGCATGCCGGAATAAAAGAGTGCGAAGATCCCCGTGGGGCCGCCGCCAATGATCGTGATGTCCTGAATCGGGTGCGTATGCATCGTTGAACGTTAGCAACGCTTACTTTTCATGTCTATGAAGATCTACACGCGAACTGGGGACGAAGGCGCGACTGCGCTTTTTGGTGGTGGGCGGGTTGGCAAAGACCACCCGCGCGTCGAGGCGTATGGCGACGTGGACGAATTGAACGCAGCACTAGGCATGGCGCGTTCCATCGAGATGATGCCGCGCATCGACGAGGTGCTCGTGCCCGTGCAAAAAGATCTGTTCGCGATCGGTGCGCTGTTGGCCACGCCGGATCACGACAAGATGAAAGAGCAACTCAGCAAAGCGCGCATCGACGACGGTCGCATCGCCGAACTCGAACGCGCGATCGACATTTGCGAGCAAGAGCTCGAACCGTTGCGCAGCTTCATCATTCCTGGCGGAACTCCCAAAGCTGCAGCGTTGCACGTCGCGCGCACCGTGTGTCGTCGTGCCGAACGTCGCGTCGTGCATCTCGCGCACGACATCGAATTGCCCGCACTTGTGGTCGTGTATCTGAATCGCCTCTCCGACCTGCTCTTCATGCTCGCCCGCGTTGCCAACAAACGCGCCGGCGCCGGCGAGGTGACGTGGTAGTGCCACTCGGCACCACGTTGGACCTGCCACTTGCCTATCCGATTCACATCGAACGTGGTGCACTCGCCGCCCTGGGCACGCTTGTCGCACAGTGGGCGCCCGCGCATCGATATGCCATCATTTCTGACGCCACGGTAAGCGCGCTGCACGGCAAACGTATGTTGTCCACCTTTCCGCACGAACGTACACATTGCATCACCATCGCACCTGGTGAGCAGGAGAAATCTCGCGAGCGTTGGGCGCAACTGACCGATGCACTGTTTGCGTGGGGTGCCGGGCGCGACACGACCATCGTGGCCGTTGGTGGAGGAGTGGTGGGCGACCTCGCCGGGTTTGTTGCAGCCACGTTTATGCGCGGCATCCCAATTGTGCAGGTGCCAACCACGTTACTGGCGATGGTCGATGCATCCGTCGGCGGCAAGACAGGCGTCGATACGTCGGCAGGAAAGAATCTCGTTGGCGCCTTTCACGATCCGCGCGCGGTGTTGATCGATCCGGATGTGTTGGAGACACTGCCGCCCAACGTACTGCGCAGTGGTCTTGCCGAGATGATCAAGCATGGCATTGTTGCTGATCGCGCGTACTTCGACGCCATGGTGCGCGAACTCGACACCGTCAATCGTGATGGTGCAAGTGCCCCCGCGTTGCCGTCACTCATCGCGGGAAGCGTGCGCATCAAAGCTGCGGTCGTCGCGTATGACGCGCGCGAAGGGGGTATTCGGCACGTGCTCAACTTCGGGCACACCATTGCGCACGCCATTGAACGTGAATTGCACTATACCATCCTGCACGGCGAGGCGGTGGCTATTGGGATGGTGCTCGAAGCGCGGATAGCGCTGCGTCTTGGACTCGCGAGCGAAGATGTAACGCGTGATATCGAACACGCGGTACAATGCGCGGGGCTGCCGTCAACATTTCCGCGTGACTGTTCACTCACCGCAACCGCAATTCTGCAGGCAACGCGCGGTGATAAAAAGGCGCGCGGCGGCGCAGTGCGCTACGCGTTGCCGAAAGTTATTGGTGAAATGGAAACTGCCGACGGGCACTATGCAGTGGCGGTGCCAGACGCCGTCGTACTTGATGTGCTCCGACACGAATTGCACAAGTCGGCGCCGTAACCACAGGAAAGCAAAAATCCCACACACCATCGCGGTGTGCGGGATCGGTGCCGACTGCGATGTGCCGTACGCTACGGGTTCTTGTTACCGACGACGACGACGTGCAACGAGTCCGAGTCCGGCTAACCCCGCCGCCATGAGCGCATAGGTCGACGGTTCTGGCACGGTGGTGTTGGGGTCGGCAAGGCGGTTCACACCCACGGTAAACCCGTGGAAACTCTCTGGCGCATCCGTGCTCAGCGTGATTGACGAGAACGTACCCGTGAACTGAATCAAACCGCTAAACTCTGTGCCTGCGATGGTCTTGTTCGCGTTTGAAACAACAAACGAACCACAACCGAAAAACGCGCAGTTGGGGCTGTTGTTGTTGGAAAGTACGGAGAACGCCGAGTTGAACGTGTACGCAACTGGGCTTCCGCCTTGTCCAACACTAATGAATGCGATATACGGATTGACGACCGGTGCACCAAACGAAATCGTTCCCTGCACGGCCGCGACTAACCGAATGAAGCTCGCGTTTGTCGGCGCCGTTTGTCCGCTTTGTGTAAATGGCGCGGTCGGCGACCAGTAATTGGGGCCCCCTGTTCCCAGTGCATCGTTAAAGCCGCCCGTATACGTGACGGTCGACGCGCCAAGCACACCATTCACCGTGCCGGAAACGGTCGGTCCAGTCGCGGCAGTCCACGTCGTCCAGATTTGTGCGCTCGCGACCATTGGCGCGAGGGTCAAGAATCCAGCAGCTGCACCGACGACGGCCTTGCGAATGAGCGAGCGCAACATGGTTAAATACCTCAAAAGTGTGACCGAGATCATCTCACCGTCACGCGTGCAAGATTGGCACCGCCAGCAGAATTTCTGCCAACCGCGCTTAAGCCGTTGCCAATTAGATATTTACAAAAATCTTCACCACATTGTGTTGCGGCCACACATCAGCATCGTGTTGCGGCCACACATCAGCACTGCGTTGCGGCCACACATCAGCACTGCGTTGGACGCATGCGTCACCAGTCTTCTACCGCGGACAATGTCGACCCACCACCAAAAAGCCCACGAACCCGACGCCCAACAGCCAACGTCGACGGCTCCGGCATCTCACTTGCCACGCTGACATTGTCGATGGAATCACGGTAACTGCGACCGTTGCCCGCACCTGCAAACCGCACAGTTGTCGCTCCGCTCGCCACAAACGACGTCGAGTAGTCTTGCCACTGGTATGGCGCCACAATCTGGCCAGTACTGAAAAACAACACGTTGTTCATGTACACGTTGATCAGACCAAATCCCGATCGTGATCGATTCGCCGCCGAGAATCCAACGGTGTACTGCTGCCCAGCGACCGTCGCAAGACGCTGGTAAATCGACGTGGCTGTTGACGTTAAGCTCGAGATGACTGCCGCATTGCCCTTTGCGACGATGTCTCCTTGTATCGCGTCACACTTCACCGACACACCTCAACGAAAACAGCCTGACGCAGGGAAGATTTCGAAGGATCTTCCCCACGTCAGGCCGTTTCGAATCCCGCCCTTACGCCGCCCGACGACGACGGCGGCTCACCAACCCAAGACCCGCCAACCCCGCCGCCATCAGCGCATACGTTGAAGGCTCAGGCACCACACTCGGATTGCCGTCCCCCTGCGGACGGATCACGCGCTCGGCACCAACCGTAAAGCCGTGCCAAAACTCTTCCGGGGAGTTCGACAGCGAGATCGACGAGAAGGTGCCGATAAACTGCACGGTACCGCTGAATTCAGAGCCCGTTAACGTGTTGCCCAACACCGAATACGAACCGCAGCCCCAGTACGCACACGACGCGTTGTTGTTCGAGACCACCGTAAACGGAGAACTAAAGGTGTAGCTCACGGGAACGTTCGTTTGCCCGACACTGATGAAGGCAATGAACGGGTTCACGACAGCCGAGCCAAAAGTGATTGTGCCCGATGCCGGCGCCACCATGCGGATGAAGCTCGTATTCGTTGGTGCAGTAAGCCCACCCTGTGTGTACGCACCGTTCGGCGACCAAAAGTCGGTGCCCCCGATTCCGTACGCTTGGTTGTAGCCGCCCGTGTAGGTGACGGTGGTGCTGCCAAGCACACCGTTCACCGGTCCAGACGTCGCACCGGTCCAAGTAGCCCACGTTTGCGCAGCGGCCAGTCTCGGCGTCAGCGCGAGCAAACCGGCAACAGCAGCGGTAGCAAACTTGCGGATCAGGGAATGTGTCATAATCGGTCAGTCTCGGTTGAGGAGCAATCCAGCTTAGCGAACTCAACACTTCGCAAGCTCTGGTCCACAAACGACCTCAACTATAAAATTGCAGTTAAGCTGTTGCAATTAAACCGCTTACAAGAACAACTCATCTATTGCATCTCAACCGATCTCATCCATTCACACCCTTCTGTCGCCAAAATCCCACACCAATCGTCGCTCCCCCACTGCATTCCCTAATCCCTAATCCCCAATCCCTAATCCCTAAAAAAAGCTGTTGACCACTCCACACCCCACCATTATCGTGGCGCTCCCACCTTAGAAACCGGGCAGTACCAACGCTTGGTCCCACGGAAACGTTCGGAGAGGGCGCGTATGCAGGCAGCGACCGCCAGTAGATCCGCAGAGACCCGTTCTCAGCGAGGATTCTTCCGCTCCTCACCCTCCACTGCGTTCGACCAGTATCTGCACGATATCCAAAAACTGCCTCTGATCACCGACGTCAATGAAGAGCGTCGACTGGCGAGGTTGGCACAAAAGGGCGACGAAGCAGCCGCCGAACGTCTCGTCACGGCGAACCTCCGCTTCGTTATCTCGTACGTGAAGAAGTATCAAGGACACGGACTCGACCTCAGCGAACTCGTCGCCATCGGTAACGAAGGCCTGCTCAAGGCCGTACGAAAATTCGATCCTGATCAAGGCGTCAAGTTCATTTCGTACGCGGTGTGGTGGGTTCGCCAAGCCGTGCTTAAGGCGCTGGCCGAACAGACCCGAAGCGTGCGCATCCCGCTGAACCAAAATTCACAGCTCATCCGATTGGCGCGAGCAGAGATGATTCTCTCGCAGGTGCTCAATCGAGAAGGCACCGACGACGAAGTCTCCAAGGTGCTGCAGGAGCCGGTCGAACAAATTCGTTCGGCCAGACAAATTTCCTGCACCGAAGTCTCGCTGGACGCGCCGATTGATCGGCAAGATCGCGAAGCCTCTACGCTGGGCGAACGCTTCGCCGGCGAAACGCATACCGACATTGAAGAGTCCACCGACTTCAAGTTGATGCGCGAGTTCATCGACCGTGTGTTCCGTAAGTATCTCACACCGCGCGAACGTAAGATCTTGTACTTGTACTACGGACTCGATGAAGGGGCAGAAGCGATGACGTTGGAGCGCATCGGCGCGCTCATGGGCGTTACTCGCGAACGCATTCGTCAAATCCGCGAACGCGCGTTCGAGAAGCTCCGCGAGTCGCCCGATGGAAACGCGTTGGCAGGATTTTGGGGTACAGCGTGAGATAGGGCGGTTTGCAACGAGAGAGCACAAGCAGTGGGCGTCCGATTTGTTCGGGTGCCCATTTGTTTTAAAAAGACTTCTGGGGAACATTTTTCGGATGATTTTATTTTTTGGCCGATAAAGACCGGTAGCAGGTTATACAACGAACCACAAGAAATTCTTTAGCGGTTCGCCGTATCAGCCGTTATCCGTTTTTCATCAGTGCAGTTTATCCGTGTCCCTTGCAGTTCATCCGTTCATATCCTCAACCCCGTCGATATCTTCCGGCCATGTCCGTCGACGCAACGCTGGTCAACAACCTCGAAGCCATCGTCGGCACGCGCTGGGTAAAACGCCGAGCATCAGAACTCGTCGCGTATGACGCTGACGGACTACCAGGCTATCACGCCACCCCCAGACTCGCCGTTTTCCCCGGCTCTCGGGAAGAAGTTGTGCACGTCGTTCGCGCACTCGCCGAAGCGAACGTGGCATTCGTTCCGCGCGGCGCAGGCACCGGACTCTCCGGCGGGGCACTTGCCGCCGACAGCGTGTTGATTGGTCTCAATCGGCTCACGCGCATACACGACATCGATCACATAAATCGTGTCGTGCACGTCGAGCCCGGCGTTGTGAACGCCAAACTTTCGCGAGCCGTCGCACCGTTTGGCTTGCAGTATGCACCCGATCCATCCAGCCAAACCGTGTGCACCATTGGCGGCAATGTCGCGGAAAATGCCGGCGGTCCGCACTGCCTCAAATACGGCGTCACACTGAATCACGTCGTTGCGCTCAACATTGTTCTCCCCAACGGAGAAACGCGAACACTCGGCCATCCCAACGGCGAGACCGACGGCTACGACCTCCTCGGTGTCTTCATTGGATCGGAAGGCTGCTTCGGAATTGCCACGGATGTGTGGGTGCGACTCGTGCCACTTCCCGATGCGGTACGCACCATCCTAGCCGACTTTCCAAGCATCGACGCCGCAGCACGCGCGGTCTCCCGCATTGTAGCGACTGGTATCGTTCCTGCCGCGCTTGAGATGATGGACAACCCCACCATTCGCGCCGTCGAAGCCTCTATTTACGCAGCAGGATATCCGATCGACGCGGCGGCAGTGCTCCTCTGCGAAGTGGATGGACTGGGGGCCGGACTCGCAGAAGACGTTGACACCATTGCAGTGTGCTGCAGCGAAAGTGGCGCGCGTGACGTACGCGTCGCATCGACAGAGGAAGAACGTACACGACTATGGCAAGGGCGCAAGAAAGCGTTCGGTGCGATGGGTCGCATTGCGCCATCGCTCGTCGTGCAAGACGCCGTCGTTCCGCGCACTCGCCTCCCGGATATTCTCGCTACCATTCACGATATTGGTGTACGGCATCGCGTGAAAGTGTGCAACGTGTTTCACGCTGGCGACGGGAATTTGCATCCCAATATCCCGTACAACGCGGATGACCCCGACGAATCAGCGCGCGTGCATCACGCCATGATCGAAATCATGCAAGCGTGCATCGATATCGGCGGCACGATCACCGGCGAACACGGTGTTGGACTCGACAAGTTGCCGTATATGTCGAAGCTCTTCGACGACGACTCACTCGCGATGATGTGTGCCGTACGTGACGCGTTCGATCCTGATCGTCGCGCCAACCCTGGCAAAGTGGTACCGGTACACGCTTGTCGCGAATGGCACAGTACACGAGCTGCCCGCACGTGATGCGCGAAACACCGACCACCGATCGCGACGTCGCTGTACTGGTCGCGGATGCACACGCGACAGGCACGCCGCTGCGCATCGTGGGAAACGGAACATGGCGTAACGGTGGCCGACCGGTGTACGCGCAACGCGAACTTTCAATGCGCGCAGTCTCGGGCATCGTCGAATACGTGCCAAGTGATCTGGTCATGACCGTTCGCGCTGGGACAACACTGGAGGAAATCGCGCTAGCGACGGCACGTCACGGACAGTGGCTATCGCTCGATCCGATTGGGCGAGACACCGGCACCATCGGCGCAACCGTCGCCACCGCATCGTCCGGGGCCATGTCGCTTGGCGCCGGTACAGTGCGTGATCTCGTGCTCGGGCTCGGCCTCGTCAGCGGCACTGGCACGCCGCTCCGCGTCGGCGGTCGCGTAGTAAAAAATGTCGCCGGATTTGATCTCGTGCGACTCTCAACCGGTGCATTCGGTACACTCGGTGTCCTTACAGATATTAGTGTACGATTGCACGCGAAACCTGCCGTTGATGCAACGTTCGCGATTGGTATCGACGCCGATCGCGACCCCCTCGACCTCGTGCAATCGCTTGGCCTGCGCGCGCTGTCGTTCCACGCACTTGAGGTACTCGACCCTGCCACAACGGTACGTATCAACGCGGGCGATGATGCACGTTGGCTCATCGTGGCACGCGCAGTCGGTAACGCGACACGCGTCGCCGCACAGCGCGCAATATTGACCACCCTGGGCCGCGTGGAGGAACGCTCAGCACAACTCTGGACCGCGCTGCGGGACGAACCTGCATCGAGCGTTTCGCTTCGCGTCACCCATGCACCATCGCGATTGGTCGCGACGCTCGACCGAGTGATGTTCGCGTTACGCGCCGCGCAGATCACCAGCGCGCAGCTTCGTTTGAGCCCACATCGCGGTGCGATTCGGCTCGTGATCCCCGACGCGATGACAATGGCAATCGAACCGTTGCGCCATCTCGTGAGCGCGCTGCACAGTAGCGCCACGCATGGCAGCGTACTGGGTGAACAATTGCCTAACGAAATTTGGCCGCTACTCCCGTCGGCCACGACGGACAGTATCTCGCAGCGTATTCGCGATGCGTTTGACCCGCGACGCATTCTCAACCGCGGCATCTTTGGCGAACACACCGCATGACTGCTTCAGTGAAATCATGCGCGTTGCCTGAAACGCCGCTCGCCAACGTCTCGGCCGGACTCGACGCATGCGTACACTGCGGTTTTTGTTTGCAAGCGTGCCCTACGTATGTCAATCTCGAAGACGAAAACGATAGCCCGCGAGGACGACTCGTACTCATGCGTCGATTGCTCGACGGTGATATCGCACTTGACGACCCCGATGTCGGCGCGCACCTCGATCGCTGCCTCGGCTGTCGCGCATGCGAGACGGCGTGTCCGTCAGGGGTGCCGTACGGCGAACTGCTGGAGGCGACGCGTGCCACAATGATGCCCGTGCGCGGGCTGCCACTGGTCGCACGAATAGTGCTCGGTGTATTTGCACGGGAGTCGTTCTTACGACCGGTACTCTTTGCAGCACGGGTGTTGCGTGCAACACAAATTCCACGCGCGCTCGCACGAATTCTTCCCTCACGGCTCGCATTCCCGTTCGCGATGCTCGCGTCATCTTCACCGCATCTGCGAAACGCGCTAGGGCTCAACGCGCTAGGGCGCAACGAGCGGCTGCGATCCAGACCGCGCGTGCTTGCCTCTGAACAGCGTAATTCAGTCGCACTGCTGTACGGTTGCGTGATGGACGGTTTATTTGGTCACGTGAACGCAGCTACCGCTCGCGTCTTGCTCATAAACGGGTACGATGTGACCGCAGCACCGCAGCAGAAGTGTTGCGGCGCACTCCATGCGCACGCCGGCGATCTTGACAGTGCGCGCGCGCTCGCACGCGCCAACATCGGAGCCTTCGAGTTATCGAACGTTCAATACATTGCCATCAACTCAGCCGGCTGCGGTGCGATGATCAAGCAGTATGCGCATCTCTTACGCGACGACCCCGCATGGGCGTCACGCGCCGAACAGATTGCCGCGCGTGCACGTGATATTTCCGAACTGCTCGCTGCTGTTGGACCGACGCAAGGCGGTGCATTGCCTCTCCGCGTGACGCACGATCCGCCGTGTCATCAGATGCATGCGCAGCGTGTCGTCAAGCAGCCGCTGGCTGTGCTCGCGGCAATTCCCGAGCTGACGCTCATTCCGCTGGAGGATGCCGATCAGTGCTGCGGAAGCGCTGGCATTTACAATCTGATTGAACCCGACACATCAGACGCCGTACTCGCACCGAAGTTACGGTGCATCGCGCAAACGCACGCCACGTATGTCGCGTCCGGTAACCCTGGATGCATGATGCAACTAGGGGCCGGCTTGTTGCGCAGTGGCTCAACCATTCGTGTTGTGCATCCTGTTGAGTTGCTCGACGCGTCGTACGCCATGCAGCATCGCAACACCTAGCGTGCGGTGAGGGAAAAGCTGCGCGCGATTATCGTTGCGTTTGACGGACTCGTTGCCGACACGCTTGGCGCGCGCGCGCAAGCGATTGCGGACGCGCTGACATCAGAGGGCACACCGACCTCGGCCGACGCAATCGCGGGACATGTCCATGGTCAGTCACTTGAGGAGACCATCGAGCATGTTTTGCGGCATCACGCGGCGCAGCGCGGTGGGTCAATAGATCACACGTCGCGCGATCTCGCAGTGCTGCGTGCGCGTCGAAGTTATTCCGCGATCATTGCGCTCGGGCTTCCGCTGCAGCCGACTGCAACCGCGTGGATTATGCAGCATGCATCCAACGGTATGAAGGTTATTCTTCGCGCCGACAGCGCGCGCGCCGACGTTGAAAATATGCTCCGACTTTCAGGATTTTCGGACAGCATCGCATTTGCGCGATGCGCTGATGATCTTCCTCGGCTGCGCGGACTCTCCACGACGGAAAGCGCATGGAGCGCGATAATACAACGTCTCGGAGTGATGCCAATCACACCGAGCGCTTGTCGCGCGGTCGAGATATCTGAAACTGCGGCTAAGATTGCGCAAACACTGATTGCTGACGTTGTGCTCGCTTCAACCCTGTCTTAACGTGGGGGAACACTATCGCACATTGAGGGGGCGTCATGTTGGAGATGGAGCACGTAATTGCGACCCCACTGCATGTATCTGATCTTGCGGCATACCACGCGTTGCAGACGAACGCGGTGTGGTTTGAGTCGGCTGGACATTGGAGCGGCTTCCGGGGCGAGAAGGCGGCTGAGGCACTAAACGGCCTCGTCACCAACGATGTGACGTTGCTCGGTCCGGGCGAAGGCCAATACGCCGCCGCGCTAAGTCCCAAAGGCAAGGTGCTCGCCGACATGCTTATCATTCGTGTCGACGAGAACACCTTTCAGATGACGTTGTTACGCGCGGCGGCAGAAAGTTGGTTGGCACTCGCGCGCAAATACGTAAATCCGAGACTAGCAAAAATTACCGATGAATCAGAACGCTACGTGACCTGGATGCTCTACGGGGCGCGTGCAATTGAAGCCGTGGCCGCGTTGGGTGGTGCGCAAGCGAGCACGGAAGGCTTGGGCGACGTGATGGTTGCGGCGCTTTCTGGATGGCCCGTCTGGCATCATGCGCCATGGAATCTCGGCGAGGCATCGATTCGCCTCATTCGCGCACCAATCATGGGCGCCATCCCCGGATTTATTCTCATGGCCGAGGTTGCCGATGCGGAGATTGTTCGCGAGCATTTGCGCGTATCTAATGTCCTTCCGGCCAGTCGCACTGTGTGGAATGTGGCTCGCGTTGAGAGTGGCCGACCGGCGTGGGGTCTCGATATGGACGAGAACACGATTCCGCAGGAAGCGAATCTCGACGCGCTTGATGCGATCTCGTATACGAAGGGCTGCTACATCGGCCAGGAAACCGTCGCGAGGCTTCATTTTCGTGGGCACGTCAACAAACAATTACGCGGGCTTCGCGCCACCGCACCACTGCGTTACGGCGCACTCATCACCGACAGCATCGGCAAACTGGTTGGTGATGTACGAAGCAGTGTCGTCTCGCCAAAGCTCGGTGCCATTGCCATCGCGATGATCCGCCGCGAAGTAGCGATTGGTGACACCGTCCTGATAGGCGAGGACGATCAGCAGATCTCGGCACGTGTGGTCGAGTTGCCGTTTAGCGACGAGTAGTCCAGAAGTGGGCCACGGCAAAAAAGCGGGGCACGTTCCGAAGAACGTGCCCCGCTTCTCATCGCCGACGCGACGACATTACATCTTCTTCGTCGTGTCAGCGGCTGCAGCGGCTGGCGGCGTCATCATCGCCGAATCCTTCTTGGTCGAATCCATGGCTGGTGCCATAGCGGGCATCACAACAGCAGCTTTCGTGGAATCAGCAGCCGGCGTCTTTTCGGCGGCAGAACAGGCGGCGAGTACGGCAACAACGGCGAACAGGGTAATGCGCTCCATGTGCAGACTCCAAGGCGGTGGCAGGTGTGTGCGCCGCGCACCTAAGCGCGGGCGACTCCACCGGTGTTCGCCGGCGGGATCTAACGACCGGAATCTACCGAACCCAGCCACAAAGTCAACGATCACTACCTGAGTGGGCACATCTGAGCGTCGTTGCGCGCTGTATCTTGGCAATTGTACGGCACGTGCGCCTGCATTCGTGCGAATCCATCACATCAGACCAGACTCGTGTCCCGTCTCCCCGATTCCCTCGGCGCGCTCCGCCGATCAACATTCGCGCTCAAGCGCCCAGCCGGCGTCAAAGACGAGCTGCGTCGCAATCTCATCACGCGACTTCGCGAAGGCGGCCCGCTATTTCGCGGCGTGCTCGGCTACGAAGAAACGGTCATGCCGCAGATCGTGAACGCCGTACTCGCGCGCCACAACTTCATTTTGCTCGGACTCCGGGGACAGGCGAAGTCGCGAATTCTCCGCGCACTGGTGAGTCTCCTCGACGAGCAGATGCCCGTGATTGCCGGGAGCGAAGTCAACGACGATCCGTTCTCGCCAATCTCAAAATACGCCAAGCTGCGCATCGCCGAGTTGGGGGACGACACCCCTGTCGCCTGGGTGGGTCGCGATGCGCGCTACGTCGAAAAGTTGGCAACGCCCGACGTCACCGTCGCGGACATTATCGGTGACGTTGATCCGATTAAGGCCGCGCGCGGTGGACACATTTTGAGCGACGAACTGACCATCCACTATGGCATGTTGCCGCGCGCCAATCGCGGCATCTTTGCGCTCAATGAATTGCCCGATCTCGCCGGCAAGGTGCAGGTCGGACTATTCAATATCATGCAAGAAGGCGACGTCCAGATCAAAGGCTATCCCATTCGCCTCGAACTCGACGTCATGCTCTGTTTCACGGCAAATCCAGAAGACTACACCGCGCGCGGCAAGATTATCACGCCGCTCAAAGATCGCATCGGCAGCGAGATCATTACGCACTATCCCGAGAGCGTGGACCTCGGCATGCAGATCACGCGACAAGAAGCGTGGACGAAACGCGATGATGGCATTCCCGTTCGCGTGCCCGATCTCATCGAAGAAGTGGTCGAGCGTGTTGCGTTCGAAGCGCGAGAAGATAAGCGCGTAGACAAGCGCTCAGGCGTCTCGCAACGCATGCCCATTTCGGCCATGGAAAATGTGGTCTCCAACGCTGAGCAGCGGGCTTTGCGTGCGCGTGATACAGAGGCCGTTCCTCGCGTGGCGGATGTGTATGCCGCGCTCCCCGCGATCACCGGAAAGATCGAACTCGAGTACGAAGGTGAGTTAGTTGGCGGCGCGGCAATCGCGAAAGAACTTATTCGTCGTGCATGCGATGCGACGCTGCGCGATCGAGCGGGCGATCTCGACACCGACGACATTGTAATTTGGTTTGACGCGGGTGGAGCACTCCAAGTTGCGGACGATGTTTCATTGAAACTCGTGCGACAGGGCTTTGATAGCGTGCCCGGACTGGTGTCATCAGTGGTTGCGCTCGGACTCGCGAAAAAAGGCGACGACCCGATGATTGTCGTAGCGTGCGAACTCGTGCTCGAAGCGTTGGTGGCTCGGCGAAAAATTTCGCGCAGCGACGAAGGGAAGTACGAGTTCGCACGCTACGACAATCATCGGGTCGTCGCCTTTTTTCGCGAGTCCGAGCGCAACCACTGATGACACCAGTCCGGGCACGCTATCAAAGCCCTGTCGCACGAGTT
>JANYHT010000034.1 GCA_025358925.1 Gemmatimonadaceae bacterium
GTCGCCGCCACACCGCCCACCAAAACGAATCGAATGCGTCGCTCGACCAGCGTAGCAAGAATGGTCTCAAACATGCGAGGTGCGCGTTATCGTGATACGCGCCGTGCACCGCGCGCGAGCCGATGCATCGCGTCGAGCTGGCGAAGGCGTTCTGATGGTGACTTTCGCAGATTGTCGCGAATCAACGAGAGGTCGAGTGCCCAGTCAGCGACAACAACCAGCGGATCGACGGATCGTGTTTTCGGACGTCCCCGCACCATCGGTGCGAGCGACTCCCTGAGCTCAGCAAGCAGCGGGTTGAACGATGGCATCAGACGATACATATCGAAACACCTTGCGCGATATCTATTAAACAGTATTCTGATATTATGTATAATATGCAACAAATCCACAAATTGGTGCAGGAAGCGCGTCGCGAGGGCCATCTCACGCAGCGCGAGTTGGCCGAGCTCGTAGGAACGTCGCAGTCGGCAATTGCGGGGCTCGAGCGTGGAGACACAAACCCCACCATCGATACGCTGGCTCGTTGTGCCGCCGCAGCGGGATTTGCGCTGCATGTCACGCTGCTGCCCATCCCCCCTGCCGATGCCGTCGTCGAGCTGTACAAACGCGATGTAGATCGCACGCTGCTCCGCGAAAACTTGCGCAAAACTGTTGACGAGCGATTGCGTTTGCTATCTGAGTGGCAGCAGAACGTGACGGCGCTGCAGCAAGCGACGATCTCGGCGAAGCGTGCGCGAAAAGCGGCACCGCCCACCACACCATGACGCAACTCGAACGCCTGCTCGCGGCATTGCACGACGCTAACGTGCAGTTCATCATCGTTGGTGGTGTTGCTGCGCGCGCGCATGGGTCATCGCGACTTACAGATGATCTCGACATTTCCTACGCGCGCACGCCGACCAACCTTGCGCGCATCGTACAGGCGTTGGCGCCCTACGCACCGTATCTACGAGGCGCGCCATTAGGTCTGCCATTTGACTGGTCTGTCGCCAGGCTCCGCGCCGGATTGAACTTCACGCTCACCACCACCGTTGGCGCGATCGACCTACTTGGTGAAATCACCGGCGGCGGTGGCTACGAGGATTTACTTCCCCACACGATTTCGATCACGATCTTCCGCCACGAGGTGCAACTGCTCGACCTGCCGTGGCTTATTCGAGTAAAACGCGCTGCCGGGCGACCGAAAGATCTGGAAGTAATTGCGGAGCTTGATGCATTACGCGAAGAGATGGAACGGGAGTAATCCGTGGCACGACGCACTTTTTGGCCGCATCCACTGCGCGTGTCATCGCTGCCAGCGCCGTCGCGTGTGAGATCAAATTGCCCGCCGCCCGTATATGCCGTGCGACGAGCCGCAGACACGAGTGAGACGGATCGCCCGACAATCAGGGAATCGCGGTTGGTGAACTTGGTGGCCGAGATAGTGCCGTCGAGGCCCATGTAGACGAGATACGTGTCGTCGATCACGCGGAAATCCGCGCCAAGCAAGAGCGGGGTGCCCGCGGCCGCGCTGGCACGCCGAATGAAGCGCTTGCGATTTGGTGGGGCGAGGCCGACGACTGTCGCGAATTTGTTGGCGCCGCCACCGCACAGCACATCCATCTCGGTCAGCATCTCCGGCATGACGCAATGGGACGTGGCGACGGATCGTCCTGGACCGGTGCCAGGATCGAGGAGGTGCAGCGTGCGGCCATCGTCATCCGAGAAGAACACGCGACCACTGGCGAGCCAACTTCCGCCGCGACATCGCGATCATGTTTGAGATCGTGCGCGAGATACACGGTGGCCATGCCACCGGCGCCGAGTTCGCGATCGAGGCGATAGCGGTCGGATAGCGCGGCAGACAGACGGTCGACGATATCAGACATTCATATTCGCCCTACCAAAAAACATCAACGCCGAGTTCAGCAAACGCCGCGTCGTTGGTGACCACGGCGCCTTTGAGCGTGAGTGCCTGCGCGCCAATCAACCGATCAAACGGATCGCGGTGTGCGCTGTCCAGTTGCCCGGCGCGTATCGCCGCCGCCGCGTCGACGTCCAGCAGTCGAAAGCCGTCGGCCTCGACCACGTAGGCAAAATCGTTGAGCAGCGCGGACGGAACGGTGAGTTTGCCAAGGCGCACTTTGGTTGCGATTTCGAACGCACTCGCCGCACTGACGTACACGACGCGATTCGGCGCCTCCAGCAACGCACGGCGAGCCGCTGGCGACAAGCGCGGACTGTCGGCATGCCAGAAGATGAACGCGACCGTATCGAGGAGTAGCGGCTGATCGGGAGACGTCATGCGCCCCATGCGTTCGCGTCGGCGTCCGAGATCGGCGCGAAGGCATCGTCGCTAAAACGAATGGCGTCCTTGAACCGCCCCGGCGTTGGCACGGGCACAAATGGCCGGAGCTCGGCCAGAGGGTGGCCATTGACGCTGATGACGTAGCTCTCGCCCGAGGCCGCGACTTCACGCACGAGAAAGGCGAGTTTGGCCTTTGCTTCGGAAATTGGAATGGTCGCCATAATAAGTCAACATAATGTGATCGATACGAATGGTCAATCACGATCGGTCAATTACGGTCGGTGTCTCCAAGCGGACCTATGTCGACATCGACCGTACCTGAGTGCGCTCAGTAACACGAGCGCTGTCAGCAATCCCACTCATCACGGAAAGATCGCGCGTCGACCGTCGACCGAGCTGAACATCGCGCTGTTTGAGTGACCCAGCCGGGAACCGTCACCAGTCGATGGCCATTCCCCGGATTGAGCGCGTTCATGTAGTTCATGAGGGTAAGCCCCCGCGAGTATCGCCTGGCACCTTGCAGGTCCGCGCCGCAACTCACGTCGAGATCTGCCGTGAGTGTATCGGCGGTGCCCAGCATCACGACCACGTCGCGGCTGGCCAGATTCTGCTTGATGAGTGCGGCCGTCAGCGCGTTGGCGTACGTGTTTCGGCTTTGCAATCCGTAATGCCAGTCGTCGTAGTCGGCACAGCTTGAGGCCGACGCCGGTACCGCGAAGCCCCTCCCTGCAGCTCGCTCCGGACCAAGGTACAGCCACGTGGACGGGTTGGCCGCGATGTAGCGAACGGGGATGTCGGCGAGCGTTGGCGCGATGCGACTCGTGGCGGCATACCGGTGAACCAGTTGGCCACCGGCGGAATGCCCGACCAGTGTGATGCGCGCGAGCCGTGGGAACCTGGTGCGATTGCCGAGACGAACAAGGACGGTGTCGATGGCGGCGTAGGAACTGATGCGCGGCAACGGGCCCGTGCTGCTGGACAGATCGCCAGCTCTCCATCCACTGCTGGTCCACATGGGTTCATCCGCAGCCGGTGCGTCATCGCTCGTCTGAAACTGCGGCGCAATGATCATGGTCGACAACGAACGGCCAGCCAGCGTGGCCGCGTCATTCATGCTGCTGAAGTAATCGTTGGCATTGCGGTCAACGCCGTGGACGACGACCACTGCTTCGGTGACCAAGGAATCGCCGCCGAGCAACGAAAAGCTTTGATAGCTTTTCAGAAACCGGCCCGGCATGATTTCAATCCGCGACGCGCACGACGCGACGCCCAGCCGACACGGTTGCCGTGTGGAAACGGGCGGGGCGGTGGTGTCTGCTGCACTTCCACAGCCGAACGCAGCGACGGTTGCGGCGATCAGCAGGCGAGCAGGCAAGCTCACTCGGGCGCAGCGCGAAGTCACAGTCATCTTCCCCATCGTACGCGGCCACACCGCTACTCGTCACCCGCGCCGTACGACCGCACGTAGTCCACTTCGAGGCGAAATGGCCCGTCCTGCCCATCGGCCATGTAGAGCCCCATGCCGCGAATGCGCGCCACGTCGATGACCGGCGCGTTCACCTCCCGACCGAAAATGGTGCTGCGGAGTGCGCTGAATGGCACGCGCACTACAATCCACTCAGCCGAGGTCGCGAACGGGGCCCGTCGCGACACCGTGCGGCCGTAGGCGCGCGTCCCGTCGTCGAGCTCCACCTGGAATTGGCGTCCGCTGCCGCGGACGCGCATCTCGATCCCCAGCTGACCGGTGAGATCCACGGCGCGGCGCGCCCGCACGGAGGTAAAGCCACCACCCTGCGTGACCAGCGTGCCGGTGAAGCGCAGCGCGCCCTGGTCAACCGCCACAAAGCCCGCCGAACGGCCGCCCATGACCCCGTCGTTGACCACGTCCCACTCGGCTTCGTCGGCGCGGTCGAAGGTAAAGAGCGTTACTGGCGCTGACACTGGCACGGGTCCCATGGCGGGAGAGTGAGGCCTTGTGGCTGCGCCAAGCCCAAGAAACACGCAGAGCAGGCGTGGGACTCGTGGCCGAAGACGACGCCGTGGTGATGGTCGAGGGGAGCTACCGGGTGCATCGGGCATCGAGGTTCTGGTGAAGCGTATGCAGCGAGCGACTGGTGAGAACGCGGTGCTGGACGGGCCCGGTTCCATGGCCGCGAGCTGACGGCAGCCGCTACTTCCCCGCCGCCTGTGCAGCGCCCAAGTCGGGATGCAGCAGCATGATGGCGACATCGCGCTCGCAACGTTTGGCCGGTGACGCCGAGCGCGGCACCGAGATCGGGATGCAACACTTTGATCGCGGCATCGCGATCGTGTTTGACATCGTGCGCGAGATACACGGTGGCCATGCCGCCCTGCCCAAGTTCAGGGTCGATGCGATAGCGGTCGGATAGCACGGCGGTGAGTCGGTGGATCACCGGCGTCATATTTTTCGAATCGGACCGGGATACGTCGCGAGCAGTGCGAGCTTCACGCGCCGATACCGAACAATGCGCCGATCTCCACTTCGCCCATATGATCATGGCGCCTTGACCAAGGGTATGAGACTAAGTCCATCAACTCCCCGTGCAGGATCAATGGGCGACCCGTCCCCGCGCGATCTCCGCAGCAAAGTTGCGCACCACGACAAAGCGCGGATAGCGCGCCTTTCGCACGAACAGCACGGTGCCATCTGCAGCCACGTCGAACGGCGCATGTGTCGGATCGTTCGGCACGAATTCGGCGTCGAGCAGTGAGCGCGTGCTGCCGACGTTTACGCCTGCGGTCAAATCGAACGTGGTCAACGCCAATCCAGTCGGCGTGACGTAGTAGAGACTCTTGCCGTCGCGTCCCCACACCGGCGGACCGCCTCCGGCGCGATCTATACGAATCGGCGCAGCGGGGCCTGGGAACGCGGTGACGTACACGTGGGTCACTGAGTTTTCCCCCGCCTGAAACGCGACCCATTGACCGTTCGGCGAGAATCGGGCGCCGGTCGGATCCATCGGATTCACGTCCATGAGTCGACGCAGCGTGGTGTCCGTACGAGACCACCAAAGCAGGCGCTGCAGAGCGCTATCCGCATCGAATCGGCCAAGCATGGTCTTTCCGTCGGGAGCCATCACGACTTCGTAGAGCCCGCGCTTGGTGCGCGACAGTGCGGTGTCGCCGCCGCTACCATCCGCCGTCCGCAACACTCCGCTACGCAATGAGTCGGTAATTGAGCGGAACAGCAGACTCCGACCGTCGGGCGACCACTCGGCTCGATCGCGTCCCGCTTGCGGGTCCTGTCCACCAAGCCGCGAAAAGACTCCGTTCGATCGGTCCAGCAGATTGAGCGTGCGACGATGCGTCGCGCTATCGATCACCGTCACGACGATGCGGCGTCCGTCTGGCGAAAAGCGTGGGTGCTCGAACGCCAACGTATCCGGAAACGCGGGCGAGAGTCGGCCAATCGCATCGCGATACATCAGCTGCGATGCGTCGCTCTCTTCGCGGTACACTAAGTCACCGGATTGCGACAGCGCAGCGTATCCCAGCCCGATACCGGCGAGATTCATCTGCACGCCGCCGCCCATGCGTTCGCTGGGACCCGCAACCGTCCGCGCGCGCGCGTCAAATGGCGCAGCAAAGAGCTCGCCGCTGCGATTCAGGTAGACGAGGTGATCGCGAGCCACGCCCAGCGCCACATATGCGTCGGTGCCGACGTCCGTGATGCGCCCGTCGCGGAGTGACAGCGCGAATATGCGCACCGAGTCACTGTTGATTTTGTTCGCCGCAAAGAGCACATCATCGGATCCTTCAAGTGCGACGGGCCACCGCGCCACCATGCCCTCTGGTGCCGCGACGATCGCGCGCGGCGCACCTCCACTCTCGCTCACGACGAATACGGAACGCGATTGACCGCCCGCGACGATGTCACCGTTCAACGTCCATGCGATACCAGAGGGTATGTAGGGGATCGTGGCAAGCCGCGTCGGATCACCTCCAGCCGTGGAGACTTTGAAGAGCTCGCGATCGACCGAGAAGGCGACCCACCGCCCGTCTGGAGAGAATGTGGGATCGGACGCGCCGATGGTACGTGGAATCGGGGTCAGCCCCAATTGGTCGAGGCGTCGCATGAATAGCTGTGGCGCGCCGTTGGCGGCGATGCCCACGAGCGCAAGCATTTGACCATTGGGGGAGAGCGCAAAAATGCGGGTTTGCAATGTCCCGCCGCGCTGACCGTCAAGCGTGAAGCGCGTAACACTGTCAGTGCGCGATGCACGGTCGCGAGTTGGTCGCGCGAGCATCCACGTTACGCCGGCGGTGATCGCTGTGAGCACGAATGCGCCGACTACCACCATCGACGTCGAGCGATTGCGAGCGACGCGCGCTTGCGATCCCAGCGCGGCACTGGTCTGCGTTGTACTCGCTGCGGTGAGCGCCGTCGCGAACTCGGCGGCGCTGGCGTGGCGATCAGCGGGCAGTTTGGCGAGCGCCGTGAGCACGGCCTGCTCGACGTTCGATGGGATGGTGTTGCGCACGCGCGATGGCGGTTCGGCTTCGCTCGACAAAACGCGCGCGACGATAGCTTGCACCGATGCGCCAGTGAACGGTGGCGAGCCGGTGAGCATTTCGTACGTGACCGCCCCGAGCGCATAGATATCACTGCGCGCATCGATGGTGCGTTCGCCCATCGCCTGCTCGGGGCTCATGTACTGCGGCGTGCCGAGGCTCAAGCCGGTTTGCGTCATCCGAGCGCCGCCCGCGCTTTGCACGGCTAATGCAATACCAAAATCCGCGACGAGCGCTGAACCATCGTGCAGCAGAATGTTCTCTGGCTTGATGTCGCGATGAATGACATTCTGCCGATGCGCGTAATCGAGTGCACTCGCAACTTCGCGCGCGATGCGAACGGCGTCGGCGATGGGCAATTGACGTTCACGTTCGAGTCGTGCGCGCAGTGTTTCGCCGGTGACGAGCGGCATGACGTAATACAACAAGCCATCCGCGTCACCACTGTCGAGCAGCGGCAAGATGTGCGGATGCTGTAAGCGCGCGGTGGTGCGTATCTCCGTGAAAAACCGTTCAACACCGAGCGCGGCGCCGAGATCCGGGTGCAACACTTTGATCGCCACATCACGATCGTGTTTGATGTCGTGCGCGAGATACACCGTGGCCATACCGCCGGCACCAAGTTCACGCTCGACGCGATAGCGGTCGGCGAGTGCGGCGCTGAGACGCGACAGACTATCACTCATGTGGGCCACTCATGTGGGCACTCCCCCCGAGAGCGCGAGCAGCGAATCCACCTCGCGCCACGGCACCAGCTGCGTGGACCCGCGCGTCTGGCGTGACGTTCCGCCGTAGATCACGCGCGTTTCGATGGCCAGGTCGCGCGCGCGCTGGCGAACGCCGGCGGCCAGGCGATCGACCGCGTGGGTAAAGTCGCTGGCGATGGTCGCTCCCGACTTCGCTTCGATGAGTGTCACGGCGTGCGCATCGCTCACGATCAGATCGACCTCCAATCCAGCGGCGTCTCGATAGTGATGCAGGTCGCACCGCGTGCCGTGATGCGCGCGGTGCTTGACGAGCTCTGATGCCACCCAACTCTCGAACAGCGCGCCGCGCAGTGGGTGCGTGCGCAGCTGCTCGGGCTCGCGAATGCCGAGCAGATAGGATGCGACACCTGTGTCGACGAAATGCAGCTTGGCGGACTTCACGACTTGCTTGCGGAACGTGGGATTCCAGCCAGGCAACCGGAACACGAGATAGCTGGCCTCGAGTACCGAGAGCCACGCTTTGGCGGTGTTGTGTGAGATGCCGGCATCGGCGCCAAGTCGAGAGAGATGCGTCTCACCGGCCGTGCTTCCGGCGCACAGCTGCAGAAAGTTGGTAAAGGCGCGCAGGTCGCCGACGTTGAGGAGCTGGCGTACATCGCGTTGCACGTAGGTCGCCACATAGTCGGCCAGCCACTGATGCGGCGGAATCTGCCGATCGTAAATGCGCGGATACGCACCGGTCCAGAGCACCTCGAACAAATCGGTCGGCGCTGACGGGAATCGCTGCAACTCCGCCCAGCTCGGCGGAAAGAGTTCCAACAATCCGGTGCGACCGGCGAGCGACTGGGTGACCGAGGCCGTCAGCGCGAGTTGTTGTGAGCCGGTGAGAATGAAGCGACCCGGCGCAGGGTTCGCGTCCACATCGGACTGGAGATAGCTGAACAGCTCCGGCACACGCTGCACTTCGTCGATGATGGCGCCGTTGGGGACCGAGGCGAGGAAGCCACGCGGGTCGGACAGCGCGAACTCCCGCACATCGAGCGGCTCGAGGCTCACGTACGGAAGCGACGGAAAGGTGGAGCGGCACAGCGTCGTTTTGCCCGACTGGCGGGGGCCAGTGATGCTCACGACGGGGTAGTACCGGGCGAGTTCGGTGAGTCGGCTGGCCGCGTCGCGGACGATCATGAACGGATTGTATAGCTCGTCGAATATTTTGTCAATTGGATTGCCAATTTATATTACTACCACGTAAGTCAATGAAAATTGACACTTTAGGCTATCACCGTGCCTCAGAACTGCACGCGATCTGCCTCGCCGAAGAACTCGCCGCTCACTTCACGCGCGACGCTGCGGCGCGCTTCAACCCCTTGATCCAGTTCGTGGCGTTTTGCACCGCCAACGCAATGCCAAAGTTGGCCACAAGCGCACTGCCATCGTGTAGAAGAATGTTCTCGGGCTTGATGCCGCGATGAATGACGTTCTGTCGTTGCGCGTAGTCCAAAGCCCTCGCCACTTCACGCGCGATGAGAATCGCGTCACCAATCGGCAGTTGTCGTTTACGGTCGCAGCTGCGAGACGCGCAGCAATGTCGCTCATCAATTCGCCATGACCGCGTACTCCTTGGACTCGAGCAACCGTGCGTCAGCCGTGACGAGCGTCAGCCCCAGCACCTGCGCTGTTGCCGCCAAGAATCGATCGGCGGGATCCTCGTGTGATAACGTGAGCTGTCTACTTGCCACCGCGATGTCGTGCGTGAGCGCGGCTTCGCGTCGCGGAAGCGCACTCACCATTCGCTGTACCCACTCTGTCGGCGACGTGTCGACGCGCACTCGGCCCCGCTCCGCGAGCAGCATCGCCTCCCACACGCTAATCGGTGAGAGCCAGAGCTCATTCTCGGTGGATGAGAGTGCGGCACGGACAGCCGGAGACAAGCGCTCCGGCTCGAGGAGCGCCCACAGCCAGATGTGCGTATCAAGCAGCAAATTCATGCGCCAAGAATATCCCAATCGCTGAGAGGACTGGCCGGCGTAATGAGGTCATCCGCCATCACGGCGGTACCACGCATGGAACCGATCCACGCTTGGCCGGTGCTCGCTGGCGAAGGCGGGTTGATCTCCGCAACGGGTTCGCCGCGCTTCGTGACGATGATCGACGCGCCGGTTCGGCGCACTCGCTCGAGGACCGCAAGACAGGTGGCTTTGAACTCGGATATCGCCATGGTTTCGATCGGCTTTGCGCTCATGAGAGATAAGTTGAGCAGTCTGTGACCAAAGTCAATGACCATGGTCCACTTACTAACTTCTTCATCTGCGCTTTGAGCTCCGTCAGCCAATTCTCAACGTAGAGAAGAGTTCGCGTCCGTTTCGCGACCGCTTTGGTTCTGTACCAACGCCGCGTGACACGACAAACTTTGCCTGGCCGTGCGCAAGGCGGTATCGCCGGAAAGCTTTCGTGCCAGCAGGACGTTGCGAGAGCCATTGACGTCTTTTCGCATCACAATCCACGCGCGATCACGCGACACCTCGGCCTCCCACAAGCCCGCGTCGGCGCGCTGCAGCAGACTGGCCTTGGCACTGCCGTCAGCCGGCGCCCGATACACTGCCGCGTCGTTCTGTTTCATGGGATCGCCCACTCACCACACTTGGCGACACGACCTTTTGACGCGTGCCATCAGCCCGACGCAGCCACAAATCGGTGGATTTTCCACGCACGCTGACGGCGAGCGACTCGCCGGCGCCGCGACACTGGCGGTCGAGACCAATGTTGCGCCGCTCGCGTTCGATAACGCAGTCGAAAACTCCGTTGCACTCGCGTACCGATCGGCGGGGAGTTTTGCGAGTGCCGTAAACACGGCGTGTTCGATGTACGGCGGTACGGTATCGCGCAGCGTGTGCAGCGAGGTCGGTTTTTCGCTGAGCACTTTCGCCACAATCGCCTGCACACTGCTCCCGGTAAACGGCGCGTCGCCGACGAGCATTTCGTACGTGACCGCCCCGAGTGCATAAATGTCGCTGCGCGCATCGATGGTGCGTTCCCCCATCGCTTGTTCGGGCGACATGTACTGCGGCGTGCCGAGCGAGAACCCCGTTTGCGTCATGCGTTGACCGCCCGCGCTTTGCACGGCTAACGCAATACCAAAATCCGCGACGAGCGCTGAACCATCGTGCAGGAGAATGTTTTCTGGCTTGATGTCGCGATGAATGACGTTCTGTCGATGCGCGTAGTCGAGCGCACTCGCGACTTCGCGCGCGATGCGAATGGCGTCGGTGATTGAGAGTTGTCGTTCACGGTTCCAAATGGGGCACGTAACGTTTCGCCGGTCACCAATGGCATGACGTAGTACAGCAAGCCGTCCGCGTCACCACTGTCGAGCAGCGGCAGAATGTGCGGATGCTGCAATCGCGCGGTCGTGCGAATTTCGCTTAAGAATCGTTCGCCGCCGAGTGCCGCGCCGAGATCGGGGTGCAAGACTTTGATCGCCACATCACGATCGTGTTTGATGTCGTGCGCGAGATACACGGTGGCCATGCCGCCGGCGCCAAGTTCACGCTCGATGCGATAGTGGTCAGATAGCGCGGCAGTGAGGCGCTCCACCACGCTCATGCTGCGCATACCGGTATCGTGCGCGGCATCACGGTTCCGCCGTCAGCGGATCGACGACCTCAACGAACGGGAAACGCACGAAGTCGGTATCGCGCGTGCAGATGCGACGAATGCCGTGTTCCTTCATGAGCACCGCGGTCTCGGCGTCATGCCACAAGTTGCCGGCGATCATCGGCACCTCCGACATGACCTCGGCGAGTACGGCGGCATGGCGCTCGGTGGGCATCAACATCGACAGCCCAGGGGATTGTTGGAGCGCGGCCAAAAACTCGCCTGCGGCGCGACTGGTCCACGGCCGTCGCAACACACGGGGATGCGTG
Source organism: Gemmatimonadaceae bacterium (assembly GCA_025358925.1). Taxonomy (GTDB): domain Bacteria; phylum Gemmatimonadota; class Gemmatimonadetes; order Gemmatimonadales; family Gemmatimonadaceae; genus Gemmatimonas. The sequence goes on from JANYHT010000034.1 coordinate 11,454, forward strand.
ATGACGCGCAGGAACTCATAACAGTTGCCCCACGTGAGATACCACGCGCCTGACTGGGCGCGCCATCGCTCGAGGAGCGCGCGGCACCGTGCATGTTCCGGCGCGCTCGCATCAGCGGCGTACACCAGGACGTTGGTGTCGACCACGAACACCTACAGGTTTTCCATCACGCGATACAGCGCGTCGCGATCGGCCACATCCACCAACGCGCCGCCGGACTTGAAGCTCGGTAGCGGGGACAATTCCGTTGTGGCCGATCGACGTTGCAGGAGGTGCCGCAACGCCGTCTCGACGAGTTCGGACATGGTGCGTCCGGTGCGCGCCGACTCACGACGCAGCCGGTCCATCACGGTGTCGTCGATGTTGAGCGTTGTCTTCATATGGGAAACCATACGTAACATACGGCAATATGTCAAACGCGGCTTTCCGCCAACCCGCTCACTCATCGCTTTCGCCCACTCGGCGCGCAGCGCACGCCCTCGGGATCGGCAACGCTCGGGCTACTTCGCGTTCAGCGTGTGAGGCCAGTTGACGAGTACGGTGATCTGCGTGGACTCACCGGTCGGCTTCAGCATGATGAACCGACCGTCGCGCGCCACATCGTACTGCGCATAGTTCGGCGAGGCGGGATAGTCACCCTCGAACAGCGTGGTCCGCGAGACAACATGAAAGGTTGGTGTGCGCTCGATGCCTGCGCGGGGCTGATTCGCCCAGTAGTAGCCACGCAAAGTCGAGCGGCGCACCTGGCACCTATCGATTCACCGGCCCAAACTGCTGATCCAGCCAGCGTGTGGATTCCGACACCCACATGTTTCGCGGCAGGAAGTGGCCGCCTTCAAACAGCACTTGCTTCTTCGCACCCGTCGGCGATCCGAGCAGCCGAAAAAACGGCATTTGCGATGACTCGTACGGAAAGACGCTGTCGTACCGTCCACTCAGCATCAACACCGGGATGCGAATACGCGGCAGAAAATTGACTGGATCCTCTTCCGATCGGACCCCGTTGTCGCTGATACCGGGCACGTTGAGAATCGCTGTGCGAATGCGTGGCTCAATGGCGATCGCCGTGCCGCCAGCGCGCGCGCCCCAACTCGTGCCCACGTATGCCAGACGCGTGGTGTCGATGTCTGCTCGCGAAAACGCGTAGTCAATGGACCGTCGCATCTCGGTGATCCATCGCCGCATCTGGTCGCGATGTTCGATGGTGACTGCGGGGACGTCGCCGCCCAGTGTTGTGCCGCGGCCATACGTGTGTTCGTAGATCGGGTAGAGCACGGCGCGTCCGCTGCGCGCGAGATAGTCCACGAAGCTCATCGAGAGCCGACGCGTGTCGCGCAGGAAAAACACATCCGAAGCCGGCCAGATCACGATCGTTTGATACGGCGCTTTCACGCGCTTGGGCAGGAAGAGCACTGCTTCCATGCGACGCGCGCCGCCAGGAAGATCGAAGGTGATGTCTTCGCGCACCCAGTCGGCGGGCGTGCTGTCTCGCGCGGTTACTTGGGACTTGAGCGGCGCGCGATCGTAGTCATACAGCGCGAGGAATCCGCGGAATGTGGCGTCGTCCACCGGCGTGGCGTGCACGGCGTCGCGCGCGGTACGCGGAATTGGTGCCAGCGCACGCGCTAAATCGGGCGCATCAGTGACGCGTTTTACAAGCCGGATGCCGTTGATCACCGAACGATCGAACTCGGGCTGCGCGTACACCTCAGAAAACAGATATGCGGGATCGGAGAATCCACCGCCCAAGATGTAGCGACTGCCAGGCTCGCGCGCGTTGGCGGCCCATTCGCGCACGTTCCCGGCCATGTCAAAAATGCCGCGCGGGCTTACACCACGCGGCGCACCGCCGCGCACTGGTCCATCGGCATCGTAACGCCCGTTGGGCACCACCCACCGCGCCGCTTCCGGAATGGCCGCCGCGTTCCATTCAAGTACCGTGGGCAGTGCCTTCCGCGCAAACCGTGCGAACGCGCGTGCTTCATACCAGCTCACGCCGCCCACCGGCAATTCTTCGGCGCTTGGCTTCGGCGCACCACCCTCCCACGTGGCCGGACCGGGGCGACCGGTAGCATCGATAAATCGCGCCATCGCGTCGTTCCACGAAATCGGTCGACCGTCGCGGACGATGGTTGAATCCCACCACCGCTTATCGGTGTAACCACCAGCGTCGACGAACGCCTTGTACTGCGCATTCGTGATCTCAAGCTTGTCCATCAGGAAGTCCGCGAGATCGAGCGTATCGGTTGTCGGAATTCCGAACAGTGTGCCCACCAGCCGACGTCCGCGAAGCAGGACCATGCCCGAATCCGGATCAGTCGTTTTCTGCAGTGCGACCGGACTCGGAATCGGCGCATAACTGCCGCCGAGCCGAGCGCCCATGACGGTGACTGGTCGATACCCGGGCAGCGTGTACCGATAGAACCACGCATTTTTCGGAATGCGCACCGGCGCGGATGGTGTTGTGCCAACTGGAATCCACTGTGTTGTGTCCGTCAGCGCAGCGCGCGTGACGATAGCGCCAGGCGGCTCACTGAGGAACGACTGTGTCAGCGCGATGTCGCCCCACACACTGTGCAGTGCCGAGTCGCCCGGCGCACGCGCCTCGGCGCGTTCCGCGACTGCAAACGCTGAGTCGAGCTGGTCGGCCTCCACCAATCGCGCAATCTCCGGCAACGCCGTGTCGTGCACCCACCGCGCGCGACGGTCGCGCACGAAAAGAAATCCGGCGAGGACAAGCGCGGCCAGTAGCACGCCACCGCCGATCATCGTCACTCGTGTCTGGCGCCGCAGACCGCTCGTAGCCGGCTGCGTCAGTGCGCGGAGCTCGACCAGCAACGCGTCGGCGGTGGGCGGTCGCTGCGCGGGATCGCGTGCCAAGCAACGAGCGACGAGCCGCGAGAGTGTTGATGACATCAACGAATCGCGCGTGGAGATCACTGGCGCGTCTTTCGCCATTTTCGACAGCACGACCTGTTGGAACGTACCGGTGAACGGTGGCGTCCCAGTGAGCATTTCGTACAACACGGCGCCGACGGCATAGAGATCGGCGCGATGGTCGACGTTTGCATCGCCGGCGGCTTGTTCCGGCGCCATGTACGCTGGTGTGCCGAGTGAGGTACCGGCCGACGTCAGCGTATCGGTCCAGCGCGCCGAGCCGACGGCCTTGGCGATGCCGAAATCGACGACGATCGCGTGTCCGTCAGAGAGTAAAATGTTGTCGGGTTTGATGTCGCGATGCACGACGTCATGTGCGTGCGCGTGCACCAAGGCCTCCGTCACATCGCACGCGATGCGCAGCGCATCGGCCACGGGCAGCGCTCCGTGCGCGGCCAATCGGTCGCGGAGCGATTGTCCGGTGGCTACCGGCATGACGTAATACAGCAGCTCGCCGTTCGCACCCGCACCGGAGTCGAGGAGCGCGAGGATGTGCGGATGACTCAAGCGCGCAGTGATGGCGATTTCGCGAAGGAAGCGTTCGCCGGTGAGCGATTGCGCGAGCTCCGGTTTGAGCACCTTGATGGCGACATCGCGATCGTGCTTGAGATCGTGCGCGAGATACACGGTGGCCATGCCGCCGGCACCGAGTTCGCGAACGATGCGGTAGCGGTCGGCGAAGGCGCTGTTAAGGCGGTCAGTTTGGGCGGTCACGGCGGCTCAATGAGGAGGGGTCTTGGTGCATCGCGAGCAACCAATGGCCATTGCAGAAAACAATCGCTGAACGGGTTAGCCGAGTTACATGTCTGCTGGTTGGGCAACCACTCCACCCAGCGCGCCCCGGTGTTCGCGCGTGTGTGCCCAATCGTCGTCAGACTGCGGCAAAAAGAAGGAGCCCGTGCGACGATCCTGCAACAGCGCGCCGGGTTCACGCAGTGTATTGGCGGTGATGAACGTATCCGCGTCGGAAACCATGCGTCGAAACCGTCGGGCGGCGTCAGCGACGTCGTAGGCACCAGTAAATCGGAGATACGTGGCGTCCTCCGGCGTCAGCGTGCGGCGTCGGAACTGTTCAAGGTACGACGATGGATTGAGCCCGGGATTCTTTCCAACTACGGCCCAAATCAACGCCGGAAACGGCAGGATATGCGTATCCGCGAACAATGCATCCACCAAATCGCGCGGCTCTCGACGGTTCGCGAGCGCTACGAGTTTGTTGATGGCGAGGTCGATCGCATGGAGCATGCAACCGCCGCCGGGAATTGAAACGAGCGGGAGAAAGCGCCACGCCGATTCGTGCGCCCAATCCAACACTGTCGACGCGCCATCATGACTCACCACCGCGCTGACAAACCCGCGGTGCTCCGCGACCACCTTCAGATCGTAGCCGTGGGCGCCGAGCGCTACGGCATCGGCCGCGAACGTTTGGTTCGCCGCGTCGGCCGCGTAGTGAAAAAAATCGAGGTCGTTGCTATATCACTCGCCCTCGGGACCGATATGCAGCGCGGCATCGCCCGCGAGATACGAGGCGTCGGAGCGCTGCGGTGCCAACAGCGCGAGCACTTTCGACTGGAACTCGGTGAGCGGCATGAAAGTCGTCGTTCGTTAAACGACGGGCGACGTGATCATGCGCTCGAGCCTCGCGGCCGCGCGCCACGCCTCGCGTCCGCCGTGCTTGCGAAGGCCTTCGGCGACCCATTGTACGTTTTAGCGCCAATGACCAAGTCCGGGTTCGCCCACCAAAAACAGGTGACGTAGTGGGTGCGAAACAACTTACGAGCTTCGCGGACACCTACCACTGCACGCGCACTCTCGGCGCTGAGCTGCCGTCGGCTGCGCAGTCCGCCAAGGCGGCCCGCCTCAGCCGTGGTCATGGAGCGAGTCATGACGGACCGTAAGCGCTTATGATCCACGCAACAAGCGCGCTTAATTCGTGCGCGGAGTTTGCGCACGTCTACCGATCCGCCGCGATCACCGCATTAAGCAAGACGTCCGCACCATGCACGACGTCTGCAGCCTTGGTGAATTCCTTTGGCGAGTGACTAATCCCGCCCACGCTGGGCACAAAGATCATCCCCATCGGCGCGATGCGCGAAATCTCCTGCGCATCATGACCTGCGCCACTTGGCATTCGCTGTCGCGTAAGTCCTAATGCTGCGGCGCTCGTGTCGATCCAGTCCATGACCTTCGGACTGGCAATCGCCGGCTCGCTGTCGACGAGTCGCTTGAATGCGAATGCGGTGCCGGTGGCCGCGCCAATTTCGCGTCCGAACCGTTCGAACGTGTCCGTAAAGCGCGAGAGCTTAGCGCGGTCGAGATCCCGTAAATCGACCGTGAGCACCACCTGCGCTGGAATGACGTTGGTGGTATTGGGCGACACCGTAAGACGACCGACCGTCGCCACTTGGCGTCCCGGTTCTCCGGTAATGGCGTCGTTCACCGCGACGGTAAACTTCGCCGCCGCGAGCATCGCATCCTGTCGTTGATTCATGGGGGTGGCACCGGCATGGTTCGCGAAGCCCGTGATCGTGACCTCGAACCAGCGCAACCCCACAATGCCTTGCACGACGCCAATTTGCAGGTCAGCCTTTTCAAGTAGGCCGCCCTGTTCGATGTGCAATTCGATGTAACAGGCGATGTCGCCGGATTTCTTGACGGCGTCGCGCCATCGCGTTGCATCGCCGCCAACGAGCTGAATGCCTTCGCGTATGGTCTTGCCGGAGCGCGCGACTTTGTCGAGATCGGCGTCAGTAAACTCTCCGATGGCCAGCTTGCTACCAATGGTTCCGCCTTCCTCATTCTGCCACACCACAACGTCAAGCGAGTGACGCAAACGCACACCTTGTTCGCGTAATGAGCGCGCCGTTTCGATGGCAGCGAACGAGCCAAGTGGCCCGTCGAAGTTGCCGCCATCGGTGACCGAGTCGATGTGCGAGCCAATGAGGATGGGTTTCAGTGACGCACTACTGCCTTCAAGTCGACCGAAGATGTTACCGGCGGTGTCGATGCGCGGCGCGAGTCCGGCTTGCCGAAACAGATCGAGCGTGAAGGTGCGCCCGGCGAGATCGGCCTGAGAGTAGGCAACGCGATTGATGCCGGTTGGCGTGCGACCGATCGCATCAAACGACGCGAGCCAGCTATTCAGCCGCGCGCCGTCAACGTGTAGCGGCGCGCGAATTCGCCTACGCGTAGGTGGTACACCGACGAACGGCACGGCGGCCAGTGCGGCCGACTGCTGCAGGAATTCTCGACGCTTCATTCTACAATCATGCAGGTTGTTCCATCTGCACCGCAAGCTCACGCAGCGCTCACTCAGCGCTCACGAGGCGCTCGCGCGGCTGTCGCCAACATCGCATTCTTCGGCGTTACGATCTTCTTCACCTTGTCGCCGCCATGAACGATATCTCGATCGACAACGCAGGCTTGTCGCTTGCCGCTTCCGTAGTCGGGTCTCCCGAGGCACCGCCTGTGCTCTTGTTGCACGGCATCAGCAACAGCCGCGACGTGTGGTACGACTGGGCCGTCGAGTTGAGTGATCGCTATCGTGTTTACACACTCGATTTCCGTGGACATGGACACTCAAGTCGCGCCGAACGCTATGCGATTGCGGATTACGTGTCCGACGCGGCAGCCGTGCTCGACGCGATTGGCGCGCCAACGCGCGTGATCGGACACTCACTGGGTGGCGTCGTTGTCGGCGCCCTGGCGCAAACAGACAACGCCTTGGTCCACTCGGCGCTGATGGTTGATCCGGCGTGGTATTTCGGGATCCGCGAGGAATTTCTGAAAACGGTGTATCCAAAACGCTTCGCGTTACTTACCGGAATCGTGGAGCAATTGCACGGAGCGAAGGCACCCTTGGCTGAATGGGTGGCGACGGTCGGCAACACGCCGCATGTGTTCGGCGGTGTGTTTGCCGACCACATGAGCTATCGACAGATCGTGAGCCACGCATCGGCGCTACAGCGGCAGGACCCCTCGTGTTGGCACATGCCAATATACGAATCGTTCGCGACACTCGATACGACGCAGCCGTTCCGCCGCCCAACGCGCGTCATTCGCTGCGACTCAACACTCGGCGCCGCGTTTCTCGATCAACACGCGGACAACATTCGCGCTGTGAATCCGTCGCTCGACGTGCTGCATTACATCGGGTCGGACCACTTTCCGCAGCGGACGCGCGCGTTTGCTGCGCGGTTTCGTGAGGATCTCAACGCATTTCTACGCGAGTAGAACGCATTGCAGGTTGTCGAGTCGCTAACATTTTCATTGATCGTGTCGGCACCAAGACCATTGTCCCGGAGATGCGCCAGTGATTCATCGATTCGTCAGACTCACCGTTGTCACGCTCATACTGGTAAGCGCGCCCGCCGCCGCCCAGCGGGTCAATCAGATGCCAAAGGCATCTACGGCACCGTTCTCCGTCGTCGAAGCCAGCATCCCAGAACTGCAGGCCGCACTTGCCGCGAAGCGCGTCACCTCACGGCAGCTCGTCGAGCAATACCTTGTGCGAATTGCCATGTACGACCACCAATTACGCGCCACGATCACGGTGAATCCGCGTGCGCTGGCCGACGCGGATATACTCGACCGCGAGCGTGCGCAGGGTCGTCTGCGCGGGCCGCTGCACGGTATCCCGATCGCGCTCAAGGACAACATTCATACGATAGGGCTGCGAACGACTGGCGGTGCACTGGCCTTCGCTGATCTCGTACCCCCGTATGACGCAACGCTGACGAAGAACTTGCGGGATGCCGGGGCGATTATCATTGCCAAAACGCAGCTCAGCGAACTTGCCAATTGGGTAGCGAGCGACATGCCCGGTAACTATTCGGCAGTCGGGGGACATGGGCTCAATCCGTATGATACGCGACCAGATCCGCGTGTTGGCGTCGACGATGGTCGCGGCGTGCTGAGCACTGGTGGATCCTCGAGCGGTACGGGCACGGCCGCCTCGTTCTGGCCCGGTGACGTGGGTACGGACACCGGGGGCTCGGTCCTCAATCCGGCGAACGCGACCATGATCGTGGGGATCCGCCCCACAACCGGTCGACTCAGCCGCTACGGCGTTATCCCCATAACGGCCGACCAAGACACGCCGGGACCTATGGCGCGCAGCGTCACTGATGTCGCCATTATGCTTGGCGGTATGGAAGGCGCTGCACCGGACCCGAACGATCCGGCGACGACGGTCTGCACGCCGCCGCCGGGTCGCGAGTATACCAAATTCCTTAATGCGCAGGCGCTGAAAGGCGCGCGCATCGGTATTCCGCGCGCGTTTTTCTACGACACCATCACCGCCGGGACAAGCAAGTCGCCGCGAGGTGGACTGTCTGCCACACAACAGTCCGTGATGCGTGAAGTGATTGGCGTACTGAAGGCACAGGGCGCGATCATCGTCGATCCGGCGAACGTCCCAAGCGTGATGGCCACGAACGGCGAGGATAACTTCACGGACTTCCCGTTCTGTCAAACAGCCGACCACGCGCGAGGTCGTGATGCGAAATGCTCGACCGTGTTCACGTACGGCATGAAGCGCGACTTCAATGTGTGGCTCGCGAGTCTTGGTGATCGGGCACCGCTCGCTTCGCTCACTGCGCTTCGCGAATGGAACCTCGCGCACCAGCGCATGGGCGCGATCAGATATGGGCAGACGCGCCTCGATCTCTCCGACGAGATGGACCTGCGCCTTGACCGTGAGCACTATGAGGCCGACCGCCGCAAGGACATCCGCTTGGCGATCACACAGGGGCTTGATGTCGCGCTTGAGGGGCAACGACTCGACGCGCTGCTCTTTCCTGGAATATCGGGGTCGGATATGGCGGCGCGTGCTGGTTATCCCTCGATTGCGGTGCCGTACGCGTTGATCGCCGCCACAACACCGGCGAATCAGCCATTTCCTGCGCACTTCGAGCCGAAGCCAAGGCCATTTGGGGTGCAGATCCTCGCCGGCAAATGCGCCGAGCCAAAGATCATTGCGTTGGCGTATGCGTTTGAACAGGCGACGAAAAAGCGCGTGCCGCCGCCTGGTTATCCGTGATCACGTGGCTGTTGTCTCGATGATCACGCCGCGAAGATAATTCATCCAGCTGCTGCAGGGCGCCGGTTGCCGACCGCATTGAACGTCGTCGAGGTTCAGCGTTTCCGCGCATCAGCTGCGAACAACCGGTCGATACGTCGTCGCACATCAGCGACTTGCGGTTGCAACTCGGCGTCCGCGTTCGCCCACAACTTCACGAACGCGCGATAGTTGTCCAGCGCCTTCGCGGTGTCGCCGCGTGCTTCGTACAGCTCGCCGAGCCGACGATAGGCGATCGGGAGATTCAGCGGCGCGGTTACATAGCTCCCGAAGTTGAGTACATGTGCCGCACGTTCGTACCACACGATCGCGCTGTCAGCCTGTCCGACTTTGTCGAACGCACGCGCCATTCGCGCTTCTGTGATGCCGGTGTTTGTCCATTCGAGTACGCCGCTGTCGGCATCGGCGGCCAAGCGAAACTCTATTAGTGCGTCGCGCGCGCGTCCCTCCGCCAGCGCCGCTTCGCCCAATGCACCGCGCCACGCCGCCCAACGGAACAGACGCTCTGGGGCCGTTGCTACTCTCGCCCATTCGGCGATTAGTGACTTGGCCTTGTCGGCACGCCCCAACTGCGCGTACGCGGTGGCGAGGTCGAGGTCCTCGCGGTCGAGTGTCGCGCGATTGGCCTGTGGCAGTACTCTTAGCAGCGAGTCGAGTGTGCTCACCCCGCGTGCTTCCTGATTTCTGTGCACGGCCGTTGGTACCGCGGTCCACAGCGCCGTGCGCATGGCATCTCCATTTCCGGCCGCACTGTCGTTGACGAAGCGTGCCGCCGTTGCGCGCGCCATAAACGTGCGGAGCTGTCCGCGTACACCGGCGTCGGCGGCAAGCATTTCGGCGCCGTCCGCGCGCGACAGCAACTGCTTCGAGTGCTGCATACGCTCGGACGTACTCGCCAAGGAGTCTACGCCACCTTCAGCGATGTTGACCATAGCCGCGCCCAATTCCGTGTAATACGCGCCGGGATAACGCTGCTGCAACTCGGCCACGAGTCGGCGTGCCGTTTGGAACTGGCGCAAACCAATTTGACTAATCACCCGGTTTGCGTAGGTCTGAATGGCCGCAGGACGGCCTTTGGCCGAGTCTGTAACCTGCACAGTGCGGAGCACCGAATCGGACTCGGCATATCGGCCGATCTGGTACAGCGCCACCGCGCGATTGTTCTGCGACGCCCGTGGTGCGCGGCGGTAAGCGTCGATACCAGGCTTGCTGCCGATTGTATGCAGATAGTAGGCCTCAACCTCGAGGCGCTCGTCGCCCTGCAGTCGTTCACGATTCTGGTACGCTCTGGATGCTGCGGTCAACTGTTCCGACGACGGTCGACCGATGTTCACCGCGTACGCGGCCATTTTTCGCCACGCCTGCGCAAACGTCGAGTCGAGTCGCACGGCTTCTTTCAGATGCTCAAAACCACGCGTCCAGTCACCCTCGGCGTCGCCGGCTTGTACGCCCTGTGTGTACGCGCGCAACGCAGGGAGTGAAGCGGTGGTGACGTCTTCAAGCGCGGGCGCCTGCGCAACAGACTTGAGCGACTCGCCTAAGCGCGAGCGCACATCGCGCGCAATTTTGTCAACAGCATCAAGTATGTCGTCGGCGCCCTTCGCGCCGCGCTGTAAAGTGGCGAGCACGGTGCCAGAATCGCTACGGACAATATTGGCCGTGATCAAAAAGCCGTTGCCAACACTCGTGATCTGTCCGGTGATCAGGAGAGGAATGCCGTTGCGCTGGGCAATTTCACGCGCCGTTTGTTCGGTGAGCCGCGTGTTCGCAGCGAGCGTCATGCGACGAAGCGCACTCGCAACGTCGCTCATCGACACCAACTGAACCGCGCTGGATTGCGACAGCGATGTCCGCATGGCCTGCGACAACACACTTCCGAGCGAACTGTCGCTGGTGGTGGCGGCAAACTCCGCGACGAGAATGCGCGAATCGGCCTGCACGCGACCGGCCGCCATGAGCGAAGCCGCCGGACCAATACCGAACTGACGCAGCACCAACACCACGCCGAGCAGCGCGATCACAGCGGCGGCGGCGGTCACACCGCCCATTCTCGTGCGACGCCACGACACATGCGGACTGGCGCGCATCGCGATAAGCGCCATAGTACCCCGCGTCCCTCCGCCTGACATGACGGTGCCGCCGGGCGTGAATGCGGGCGTTGTCAGCGCGGCCCTGCTTGCGGATCGCTGCACGAACCAAGTGAACAACATCGCCGGCAAACCGAGGGCCGCAACAACAAGCACCAACGGCACTGTCCACGATGGTAGGCCGATACCAACAACGGCCGCGCGCGCTAACACCCACGCCGCTGCGCTCGTGCCCACCCATGCGGCCAACACCGCAGCCAATGATCGCTCGGGTCGCGCGGTCCCGCCGGCAAGCATGCCCACGGCGTCGAGTTGCCGCAGCACATCGCGCGCAGTATTCGGACGTTCGTCGGGCATCTTGGCCAGGCACTGCGCGATCAATGCATCGAGCCGCGGCGACACCGTGACCACGCGCGAACGAACCGTCGGCGCGACCTCTGTCATATGCGCACGCAGCAGTTGATGGAGTTCGCGACCGTGAAACGGTGTCTGTCCCACGAGCAGTTCGAAAGCCACACATCCCAGCGCGTACAGATCGGCGCGATGATCAGCGCTCGGATCTCCAGCGGCCTGTTCCGGCGCGATGTAGGCCGGCGTACCCAGCGACGTGCCCACCTGCGTCAGCGCCCTGCTGACGATGCGGTCATCATCGCCGCCACGCGCGGCGCTAATTGCCTTGGCAATGCCGAAGTCCGTCACTACGGCTGACTCACCCGAGAGCAAAATGTTGTCAGGCTTGATATCGCGATGCACCACACCGCGTTCATGCGCGTAGATCAATGCGCGCGTCACGTCGCGCAGCACGCTCACCGCTTCGGACTCGGTCATGGCTCCGCGCGACAACCGCGCGCGTAACGACTCGCCCTCAACGTACGGCATAGTGAAATACGGCATGCCGTCGGCCGTTCCAGCGGAGAGAACCGGCACGATGTTGGCTTGTTGCAACGATGCCGCGGTTTGGATCTCGCGCGCAAAGCGCTCGATGCTGAGACTCGCGCTCAATTCGGCGGACAGCACTTTGATCACCACGCGTCGGCCAAGTTTGTGTTCCGTGGCAACGAACACGCGCGACATACCACCACCACCAAGTTCGCGCTCGATGGTGTAGTCGTTGATCAGCAGCGTTTGCAGTTGTTGCTGCAGTTCCATGTCGCGAGGCTGGAGGATAAAAAACGGTGGTGAGGTAGTTTGCCGATCTCCGGGCTATGGGATGCCGCCGACGCCGACCTCACGCGCGATGCGATAGAGATCGGCCAACGTGGTTAAGAGCTGTGTCAACGTTGTGTTCGCGCTCACGACGCGATCCTTGCTACGACGGCAGCGCGAATCCGTTCGTCGAGCGCGGACACCTGATCGAGTCGCGCCCGAAGTGTGGTGCGTTGTACGACGCCATGTTCGATCAGCGCGCGACAGAACTCGCCGTCTTTCTCACGCCCGGCAATCGCCTTTGAAATCCAGAGGTCGTGCAACTCGAGACACCATGCGGTGACTCCGCACGTCGACGGTGTTTCGAAACGAACGAGTCGCTGCTGCCATCCGTCGGGTAGTCGTGCGGTTGATTCGACCACACCTTGCGCGTAGTAACCAAACGTATCGTGAAACATTGACGCTTCTCCAATTGAGCCATCAATCAAATCGGCGCATCGGCCGTCGGCGTCACCGCGTACCGCGACGTCCACTTCCACCGAGCGCGCCGCCTCGATGGGCAATTCACCGCTCATGCTCCCGTGTACCGCCTGACTACCAATGACCAACAGCTCCGAGACGCGGAGTACGGCACCCGCGGCACGTATCGCGTGTTCGAACTGTTCGCGTGTCACGTTGCGCGCTCTCGCGCGACGATCGCATCCGTCAATGCCGCGCGCTCGGCGTGTGCAAAATCGCGGTAAACGCGCGCGCGCTCCGGCGCGGAGAGAATACCCGTGAATGGTGTGACGTGTCGTAATTCCCGCGCCCAGGGCGACGGGTCGTTGAACACCGGGATGAGCGCGTCGAGCGGACGACGTAAGAGGACGCGCCATTCGTCGAACAATTGCCGCGCGGCGGGATGTAATAATCGCATCTGCGCGAGCGACGCGCGCGCGCGCGCCAGCACGAAGTCGGGTTGCTCGCGAAGCCGCACGGCAACGGCGTCATGCAATGCCAGCGATCGCCGATCTTCGCGAGTCAGTGGCGCGCAATAACGGACGTCGACATGGCAGCCCGCAGCTTCGGCGAGACGCGTCATCGTGCGCCACGTCGGACTCTTGCGGCCACGCTCATACGCAGCCACCGTCGACTGCGACGTGCTCGCTACCTCCGCGAGTTGCTGCTGCGTGAGGCCAGTGGCTTCTCGGAGTTTCCGTACGGGGTTCATGAACTCAATATATCTGATCGGATATAACAAAGCCAGCACTCGACGACCGCACTGCACGTTCGTTGCACGAAGTGCTTATCATCGCACCGCGCTCACCGTTCGATACTCGCCAACAACGCTTCGCCGCGCGGGTCGCGACGCAGCGCGTCGTAACGCGCCGACCGATTGTACATCTGGAGCCAACTGTCGGGCTGCTTCACTGCGCGCTCGAGGGTATAGCTGTCGCCCAGCGTCAACTGCAATTGCGCGCGGAGATCGCTCAAGCGCGCACGCGATACGTCGTCAAAACCACGTCGGTCGTAATCTGCACGACGGCAATACCGCTACCCGGCAGCACGCGCGCAAGACGTCCGTCTACACATTAGCGATGCCTCACTGTCGTATCGCCGGAAACGCGAGTCGCCGGAAGCTCGGCGTTAGTCGCGGGTCGGCACGAAGTCGCGGACCGAGCACCGCATACACGCCCCATGCTTGGCTTGCGTCGAATTGGTCGCTATCCGGAATAGCACGCTCCATGAAGGCGATGACTGCAGCATCACCGCGCATCCAGCGTGCGAGATTAAGTCCCACGATTGCCGGGCCATTTTGAATCAGCGCATCCGTCGCCTCTGCTCGCGTTGATGGATTGACCCAGAGTGGCGCTAACCGTTGTATCACGTCACGCTTGTCGGACGAGGGATCCCGCGCGGCCATCTGCAATGCCTCAGCCGCGTCGTGCACGTTCCCCATGGCGAGATCGTGCCCGAAGCGTGCGCGCCATCCGTACCACGCTTGCGGTGCCTGCGCGAGACCCTGCGCGTACAGCGGCGACGCGTCGGCATAGCGTTCGACGCCGTCATACGCCACAGCGAGTGAGATCGAGATGACGTGCGCGAGCGGATCGAGTCGATGCGCCGTTTCCATTTCCCGAATCCCGTCATCGAATCGCACAACGGCCATGAGCGCGTAGCTGTACCACTGGTGCCCTGTGGCGTACGCGGGACTGAGCGCGATCGCTCGTTCGAATGCCACGAGCGCGTCGGCGATGTGATCGCGTTTTTCGAGTGTTTCGCCGAGCGACGTGTATCCCTCGCCAAGCTTCGGCGCGATCGCGATGGATCGCCGCGCTGCGGCTTCCGCCAGTGGCAAAATTACGTCGGCCGTTGCGCCGGGCACATTGTATTCGCCGGGCACAGAGAGCACGTACGCATCGGCTAGTCCGGACCACGCCTGCGCGTAGTTAGAATCTGCAGCGAGGGCCAACTTGAACGCGCTTGTCGCTCGTATCATGCCGTCGGTCGTGCGCAGGTTCCAGTAGAAACGGCCCAGCAGATACGCGTCGTAGGCCGCCGTGTTGCGCGTGCCCCCAATGCGCTGCGTCGAGTCGGGCAGCGACGCGAGCGTGAATTGCAGTGCCGACACGACAGCTCGTGCCACTTCGTCTTGCACGGCAAAAATATCGGCCGCCGGGCGATCAAAGTTTTGCGACCAGAGAATTGAATCGTTCGCGATACGCACCACGCGCGCGGTAATGCGCAGCTTCTCGCCGGCGCGCTGAATACTCCCAGTCAGCACTGATGCGACGCCGAGCTGCTTCCCGATAGCCTGCAGATCGTTCTCCTTGCCGCGGAACGAAAATGCGGACGTCCGCGCCGACACCGTGAGACCGGACACTTTCGACAGTGCATCGATCAGCGTTTCGGAGACACCGTCACCGAGATAGGCACTGGCATGATCCGCACTCAAATCGGCGAACGGGAGAACGGCGATGGACTGTGCGACGGTTGATACTGCACGTGCGGCAGTATCGCGAGTGCGTGACCAGAAGGCGACGACTGCAGCGACGACAACGATCGCGACCATTGCAATGGTGAGCCGCTGTGTTCGTCGAGAAGAGCCGACGGAAAGTGAGGCTGTCGGGTGATTGATTCTCGTCAACAATTCGAGTGCGTTTTGCGGGCGCATCGCCGGGTCTTTCGCTAAGCATTGCATCACGACGTTGGCAACATGATGCGGTACTGCGCGCGGTAGATCCGTCAGCGCACGTGGTGTTTCACTGATATGCGCGGCCACGAGTGCGTGCGGCGTGGTGTGCATAGCAAATGGGTGCGTGCCTGACAGGACTTCGTAGGCGATGACGCCCCACGCGTAGAGATCGGCGCGATGATCGGTGTTGACGTCACCGACGGCCTGCTCCGGTGCCATGTAGGCCGGTGTCCCAATGGACGTCCCAACGGATGTGAGTGTATTACCTACTGCGTTGGTCGATGACGCCGTCAACGCTTTGGCAATTCCGAAATCCGTCACGACCGCCGTGCCGCTCGAGAGCAGCACGTTTTCCGGTTTGATGTCGCGATGTACGATGCCGCGTTCGTGTGCGTAAGCCAGCGCCTGCGCGATGTTGCGCAAAATACCGAGGCCGTCCGAGAGCGGTACGGGTCCCACTGCTAACCGCGCGCGCAGCGAATCACCGCGCACGAATGGCATGGTGTAGTACGGCAACCCGTCGGCGGTCAGACCGGCCGCGAGCACTGGCACGATGTGTGGCTCTTGCAGCGCCGCCGCGAGTTTGATCTCGCGGGTGAAGCGTTCGGCGCTGAGCGTCGCAGCGAGTTCGGGTGATAGCACTTTGACGACCACCTCGCGCCCCAGCGCTTCGTCGCGGGCGACGAATACGCGCGACATTCCGCCGCCGCCAAGCTCGCGGTCGAGCGTGTACGCGGAGCCGAGGGTGGTTTGCAGCGTTGTGCGGAGGTCGGTCATGTCGAACGATCAAGCACCGTGACGACCGAAATGCAAGCGGTGCATGGGGGGGGTAGTGCGCGGTCTACGTGCGCAGTGAACGGCCTCACGGACAGTGCGTCTTACGAAGACGCACGCGATGAGCGACTTTTTTCGCGCCTTGCTGCACATCCTACTGCAGCAAGCTGGCTCGGACTGTCCGGCCGCCATCTCATTCTACACTTCCCCATGAAGACGCAAACTGCTCTTGCCGTGCTGGTCCTCGCGATGCTCAGTGCTTGTGCGGGCACGAAGGAACCAGCGAAAGATTCCACTGCGGCCATGGCGCCCGCGGCGGCGATGACGTCCGCTGCGGCCATGACACCCGCGAACTATGCGGGTACTTGGCAGATGATGACGACGGTGGCGGGCACCGCGAAGCCGGTGGCTGGCACGTTGGTTGGTTCGGCTGATGGCAAGACATTTACCGTCTCATTGGAAGGTCGGCCAAACATCGCTCAGACCGCATCAATGTCCGGGGATAGTTTGGTCATCGTATCTGCTGAGTATGAGAGCGTGCTGCGAAAAGGTGTGATGGTGACGACGCGCACGGCCGCTGTCATGAACGGTGAAGCGTTCAGCGGCAACATGACGGCCATGTACAAAACGCCGAAGGGAGAGGAAAAAGTTCTGGGCACTGTGACGGGCACACGCACCGCCAAATGATGATGGGAGCACACGAGCGATACGCGTGACGTGTCATCGCTCGTGTGCTCTATTCGTCACAGTGCGTTGAACATTTAATTCCCGAGTGCCGTCATCGAACGCAACGCGGGGTAGTACGCTGTCGCCGGTGTCGCCAATAAATCCAAGAGGTACGGGAGCGCCGCTGCTGCAAATTCTGAGAATGAATGAACGAGAGCACAAAAATATTCGCTGATGCGTGACTGCAGTCACGGTACAACTCGCTTCAATGATCTAACTGTCGGTCTCGCCGATGCCGATGCTCGCCTGTTGCAAAACGACATTGATCAACGTCTCACCGCTTTGGGAGAAACGTATGCAGATTAACCTTCGCGTTCGTAATACATCTACGATTGCACAATTGGTGCATTACGTCGCAGTACAGAATGACGGTATCGTCCCTTGGAGCACGTCGGCATATCCCGGCGGCACGGCTATAACGATGCCGAGAGCGCTATTTGGAGATTTGGCGCATACTCTTCAGACAGCTGATTTAACGATGACAGCTGAAGTTAGTGCGAGA
>JANYHT010000038.1 GCA_025358925.1 Gemmatimonadaceae bacterium
ATGGGGGAAGAAGTCGCGCCGACGCATCCGCGCGCACCGGAGCTTGTTTCATTGCTTTTGAAACGTGGCGCGGAGCCCTATGACTCGCAGCTGCTGTACAATGTGTTTGCCAATCACGCGTCACGCGCGCGACTGAACGACGATCTCGTGTGGCTGCTAAACGCCATCTACGATCAATCAGTACAGTTGGGCCGCGCCAACGATTGGAATGATCCTGAGTGGTTGATGCTGGACATGGGCGGCTACGGCCGTGGTGCGCATTATCTGCTGGATGCGGCGGTGCGTGGTAAGCATCGCCGGTTGATTCACTGGATGCGCGAGCATGGGGCCAATCCGTCGACTTCGAGCGAATCGGCGCCCCGCGGCATTGCCGCGTTTGTGGAGGCGTGCTTGCAACGGGATCGCGCAACCGCCGCGGCGATGCTCGGCGAACATCCGGAATATCTCGTCGCTCCCGATGCGCTTTTTGCAGCAACCATACGGGACGACGTGCGTGCCGCCGAGCTGGTGCTCGACCTCGGCGTATCACCGAATATCGCTGATCGCCACGACGGGCAGCGTCGCGCATTGCACGTGGCCTCGTTCACGGGCTCGACCCGCGTGGCTGCCCTATTAATTGCACGCGGCGCTGACGTGGACGCGCGCGAAATGCGATTTGGCACCACACCATTGGGCGTGGCGGTGTGGGCACAGCAGGCAGGCATGATCGCATTGCTCGGCGCGCACAGTCGCGATGTGTTCAATCTCAGTTTCGCGGGCGACGTGGCGCGCATTCGTTTTTTGATGACGGAAAATCCCGCGCTCGCTGAAAATGTGTTGCCTGATGGTCAATCGATGCTCATGCGATTGCCTGAAAACGAAGATGTCGCGCTTGAAATTGTTGCGCTTCTCCTCGCCAACGGTGCCGATCCATCGTGGCTTGACGCCAACGGTACGACGGCGGCGGAGCAGGCATTTGATCGGGTGTTACTACGGGTGGCGTCGGTGCTGGCGGGAGCTCAACGGGCACGGTAGGTTGGGCGTTCATGAAATGTTCATGTACGGCTCCGCCTCCCTCTTGCCGATGCTCCCCATGTTGCGTGCTCGCTTGCGTTCCAGTGCCATGTTCACGACCAGTGTTGGTTTCGCGCTCTGCGCGACCAATGCGGCGGCACAAGTCGCGCCGAAGAAGGCGCCCGTCGTTATCCCGCAGGTCGAAGTCGTGGCCACACGCATTCCGCAGGCGCCGCATGACGTGCCCGCGTCGATCGAAGTGATTCGCGGCAGTGATTTACGCGCGCGCGGCGTCACGTCGCTCCGCGATGCACTGGCTCTCTCGGCGGGTGTCGCCATCGCGCCGGGCGGTGACAATGGGCCGGCCAGTGCAACGCCAGAGATTTGGGGCCTGCGCGAGTTCGACGCATTTCTCCTTGTCGTTGACGATATCCCGTGGGGCGGCGCGCTCAATCCCGCCGTCACGACATTGAGTTTGCGCGATATCGAACGCATCGAGATTTTGCGTGGACCGGCGCCGGTCACCTACGGTGCGACGTCGTTCGTTGGTGTGATTCACGTTGTGCATAGTGCGGCGGCCGCCACGACCACGTATCTCAATGCGACCGGTGGCACATTCGGTACCGGCAGTGTAGCGGGCGATTTTGTGCTGCCGTCCACCGGGCTCTGGAAATCGCGCGCCAGTGTCGATGTGGATCGTGAGGGTTTTCAGGATGATCGCACTTCTTTCGCGCGCGGCCATGCGTTGTTGCGCACCGCGAAGATGGAAGACCACGCGAAGACGTGGCTGACGGCCGACGTGAACATCCTGCGACAGGACCCCGCCAGCCCGCACCCGCGCGAGGGCAAAGCGTTGTCATCGCAGACACCGCTCGATGCAAACTACAATCCGAACAACGCGTATCTCGACGAAAATCGCGTCGTGGTTGCCGCGGGTTTTGAACGCTCCGTGTTGAGCGGAACGACATGGGGAACCACCGCGTCGTACACGTATTCTGGTCGCAATCTCTTTCGCGGATTTCTCACAGATATTTCGAATAGCGCCAACAATGCTTCGGGGTTCAAGGAAAACATTACAGAAAATCACTTGTACGCCGACTCGCATCTCATCTGGCCCGAATATGCGCACGTGCGCTTCATGGCCGGTGCGGACATCCTCACTGCCAGCGGTGAGGCGAAGGGCGCGACATTTACGTATACAGCGTCGCTCAATGGCATCGCTGCGCCAAACGTGACCGAGCCCACAGTGTTGAACAAAGATGCGGGCAATAGTCGCGTGTTTGTGGGCGCGTATGGTTCGGCCGAATGGCGCCCGACCACGCGACTTAACGTGAGCGGTGGTTTGCGGCTCAACGCAACGAACGAATCACGCGGTGAAGGAGCAAGCGTCTCGCATACGAAGCCGAGTGGCAGCGTGGGCATCATGTACGGATTGTGGGAGGACAGCGCGAATCACGTACGCGTGTTCGCGAATTATCGCGACACGTTCAAGCCGGCCGCATTCGATTTCAGTCTTGCGGAAAACGAAGGGGTGCTCAATCCGGAAATGTCGCGCAGTTACGAAGGTGGCGTGAAGGCGCGTACAATGGACGGCCGTGTGGACCTCGAAGTCAGTGCATTTCACATGGATTTTGAAAATCTCGTCACGTCGACAGTGGTGAATAATCTGCCAGCGCTCATCAATGCGGGATCCACACGCTTCCAAGGTGTGGAATTCGCCGCGAACGTGCAATTGCCAAACGCGGTTTTTGCGCGCGCGACTTACAGCATCCACGACGGTAAGTTTGTCGACTTCGTGCAAGCGTTTGACGGTGTGCCAACACAACTTGCCGGCAAGCGTTTCGAAATGTCGGCGAAAGCACTCGCGTCAGCTGGGCTCACGCTGTCGCCGGAACAAGGTTTTATTGCGCACGCGAGCATGAACTACACGGGGAATCGCTACCTCAACAAACGGAATTCAGCGCTAGTGCCCGCGTTTTCGACGATTGATGCCGGCGTTGGATTCCGCACGGCAATAACGGAATTTCGCGTCGATGGGCGTAACCTCGGCAACCGTCGCGACGCGGTATCAGAGAGTGAGTTTGGCGACGCGCAGTATTATCGGATGACGGCGCGGACGGTACGAGCTGGGGTGGTTGTGAAGTACTAGGGATTAGGGATTAGGGAGAACGGCAATCATTCCCTATTCCTAATCCCTACTCCCTGAGACTTGCGTGCAATCGATTCAGCATACGAGCGACTTGAGCCGCGAGATCCATCGCGATGGCGAGGTCAGACGGCATAGTGTGTCGTAAACGTTCGGCAATTAAAAGCTGCGTTTCGATCTCTGCGATTGACCCACGCGCGATTGCGATGAAATGCCGATATTCTCGCCGACTATGACGCATGTTCCCTTCTGCAATGTTGCTTGCCACAGACACTGACGCACGACGGAGCTGCCTTGTTAACCCAAACCGTTCGTCGACGGGAAACCGACGCGTGACCGCGTAGACTTCGACGACCAGCGTGACGGCCATTTGCCACACGTTGAGATCGCGAAAACTTCGAACGTTGGAAGCACCTTCCGGTTCAGTCATGCCGTCTCGTTACGCTCCAGCGTCACTAAACCGTCATTGGATTGCGTACTCCTAACCCCTAACCCCTAACCCCTCATCCCCAGCCTCAGCCGAAACTCCGTCCGCCCTAAACGCGACTCCACAATGTCCAACTGTCCTCCATGCAGTTCGGCGATACGCCGCGCGATGGCCAATCCAAGACCCGCACCGCTGGTTGTACTGCTTTCCGAACGTGAACGCGCGCTGTCGACGCGGTAGAATCTTTCAAAAACACGTTCGTGATCCTCTGTTGGAATGCCCGGACCTGCGTCCACCACACTGATCTCGTAATGCGCAGCCGCACGCGCCATGACGACACCGACGGTGCCACCCTTCGGTGAATACCTGATGGCATTGTCGAGGAGGTTGAGCAGCAAACGTCCCAACAGATCCACATCGCCATGAAACGGCGCCTCCACCACGTCCTGCACGTGAATCACCACCGCGCGTTGGTCCGCGATAGAGCGCACGCCGCGTGCCGCATTGTGTACGAGTTCTTCGAGATAGAGTGCTTCGGGGCGCGCAATCAGGTGCCCGGCGTCCGCGCGTGAAAGTAAAAACAGATCATCCACAATCCGCGTGAGACGTCGGGCCGCATCGTGCATGATCGTCACAGATCCGCGGTATTCACTCTCACTGCGATGCGCCCGCGACAGCGTAATATCCGCTTCAGTACGCACGATTGCCGTTGGCGTACGGAGTTCGTGCGAGGCGTCCGACACGAATTGTCGTTGTTGCGCAAAGGCGTGCTCGAGCCGATCCAGCAAACTATTGACCACTCGTGCGAGACGTACTAATTCGTCGCCACCTTGCACGGGAATTCGTTCGTCGAGATTTGCCGCACTAATCCGCGCGGCATGCGCCGCCATCGACGCGACAGGCGCAAGACTCCGCTTCGCCAGCATGTAGCCGCCTAACGCCGCCGAAAAAACGAAGAGGGGAATAGCCACGAGAAACATCTGGCGAATACGTTCCAGCACAGCATCGATGTCGCGTCGTGCATACGCACCGCGCAGTACAAATCGCTGCCCCTCAATCACGAACGGGCGATCAAGCGTGCGTCGCGCCACGCCCGTGTCGAGCGACACCGTGGCATTGCGCGCCACCGTTTGTCCGCTCGCGTCGAGTATGACAATCTGCAAATCGCGAAAGTGTACTTCGTCAACAGTACTGCGCATCGCCTGCACGACCGACATCGTGGATCGTCGTTCGGCGACCAACTCACGCGAAAACGCGCTGAGTGCGTCACTTATGAAACGATCCGTTCGATTTTCCAGCGTACGCGCGACCACCACGTAGCACGCGACCGCGAACAATATGAGTGGGAGCAACAGCAGCACACTGTACGCGAGTGTGAGACGTGATCGCAGCGACGATGGCCACTGCAACATCGGGCTACGGTACGCGCCGCGTGACACTCTTACGTGCGCGGGTCGCGCCGGTTTTGTTCACCGTTGGTGTTGGCGCGTCAAGCAAAAATCCAGTACCGCGTACGGTGTGAAAGAGCGCAATATCCTCGCCGTCGTCGATTTTTCGCCGGAGCCGACTCGCGTATACATCAATGATGTTTGAGTACGTATTGCGCGTGTCTTCCCACACATGGGCCATAAGGTCGGAGCGACTCACGACATGCCCCGTGTTGCGCGCGAGGTACAGCAGAAACGCGAATTCCTTTGCCGTGAGCGTGATCTCGCGATCGTTCCGACGCACTACATGGCGGCCCGTGTCGATCACCAAGTCACCCACGCTCAGTTGCGGCGCCAGCGTATCGCTGTGCCGACGCACAAGAGCGCGCAAACGCGCCAACAGTTCGCCGAAATCGAATGGCTTTGTAAGATAATCATCTGCCCCCGCATCAAGGCCGGCGATCCGTTGGTCGACGCTATCGAGCGCCGTTAACATGAGGATGGGTACGCGATCTCCATGCTCGCGAATCGCGTGACACACTTGTATGCCACTCATGCCAGGTAACAGGATGTCCAGGATGATCGCGTCAAATCGTCGCGTTTCGGCAAGCGCAAGCGCCAACGGACCGTTCACCGCCAGCTCGAGGACGTACGACGCCTCGCGAAGCCCGCGCGCAATGGACGTGCGGAGCTGGCGATCGTCTTCGGCGAACAAAATGCGCATGCTCAACAACTTAGCCTGCGGCCGGTTCACGCGGACGTCGTCGTGCGACGTTGATTGCGGACGCGGAGTACGTTTCAGCGTGTTGCTCGTTCGCACTGCGCACTGAACTCTTGCCCACACGAAATGTCCGTGCCCGACCCCGCTGTGCCTGAACATAGAACCCGCGGCTGGCGACTTCGGTTCGCACATTTCCGTGCGGGTACGCGACTCATCATCGCGCTCGTGTCAAGCATCGTCACGGCAATTGCGTTGCGGACGGTCATCGGTCCAGAAATGTGCCTCGTGGCCGCATGGGATGGTTTCGCGCTCGTCGCGCTTATCCTCACGTGGCTGACCATTCTTACTCTGCGTCCTGAACAGATCTGCGTGCTTGCCCAGCGCGAAGACAACAGTCGGTTCGTCTCACTGGTGCTGGTCGTGTTGGGGGCAAGCGCATCGCTTTTAGCGGTGGTGTTGCTGCTGCAGTCCAGCATGTCCATGCAGGTCGGCGAACGCTACGCGGCGATCACACTCGCGCTCTCGGCCGTGGCACTCGGATGGTTACTGATTCACACTGTGTTCACCTTGCGTTATGCACACTTGTACTACGACGGCGGCAAGGTCAGTGACATTGACTCTGCAGCACTCGCCTTTCCGGGTGATGAAACGTCACCTGACTATCTCGACTTTGCGTATTTCGCGTTCGTCATTGGTATGACGGCGCAAACATCGGACACCGCTGTCAAAACACGACTCATGCGACGTACGGCGCTTTTGCACGGCATCATTTCGTTTGCGTTCAATACGGCAATTGTCGCACTCAGCATTGGCGTGCTCACGGGATTACTCGCGAAGTAAGCGCGCCTGAGGTGGGAGAGGTCGCCGTGCTATCGCGTGGCAGCCTTGGGTGCCGCAGGAAGCTGCGCGAGACGCCGCTTCATATTCTGATAATCCGGCGAGTCCGAACGAAGCGCGTTCAGAGTTGCGGAAGGCGTATTCGCGAGCATCTGCCGCACGTCATCGATGCGGTCTTGCGTGCCCGGATGGTCTGCAAACCACGAGGCAGTGGCACCGCTGCCTCCGCTCTGCTGCTCTTCGGCGAGCAGCTTTTGGAAGAATGTCAGCATGCCGCGCGGACTAATGCCAACTCGAATCACGTTCTGGAACCCTCCGTCGTCCGCTTGCTTTTCATCCGTTCGACTAAACTTTGCAAACACCGCCGTTCCGCCAACTTGAATGGCTGCTTGCGCCGCCTGATTGTTGCACACGTTGGTGAGCACGCACGCGAGCGAGACGCCAATATTAGCGCCCTGTGCCTGCTCCATTTGCTTGACCGAGTGTCGGCGAACAACGTGTTCGATCTCGTGAGCGATGACGGCCGCCAGTTCACTCTCGTTTTCAGCGCGCGAAAGTATACCGCGATTTACATAGATGAAGCCGCCTGGTAGCGCGAACGCGTTGACGACGTCGGTGTTGACTACGGTAAATTGCCAGCTGAGGTCGGAACGTGAAGTCTTTCGCGCGATGGAATTGCCGAGTGCGCTGACGTAGGCCGTGACGACACCGTCATTCAGCATGGCCATTTGTGTCTTCACCTGATCGGCAGCCTGCTGACCGAGCGCCACCTCTTGTTGCTGCGAAACGGCACACGCGGCGAGGCTCAGTGTGAAGGAGAGGGATAAAAGCGGGACGAACCGCGAAACGCGGGCAAAGTGAAGAGGAGTAGTCATATTCGCACAAACATGCATGAGACGGGCCACAGGTGATACTTGTGGTATGTCCTGACCAGCTCATCCATCTGGAACTCTATTTCGGTGAGATGCGACACATGCTGATAACACCAGTTACGCTGGACGCGGAATTTTGGCGATGACACTCACACCAACTTCGCTGGACGACGTCCGTGCCGCGCAGGCCCGCATCGCGACGGTGGCGCTGCGCACGCCCTTGCTGCGTCTGCATACGGCCGACGCGACCGGCGAGATTTACCTCAAACTCGAAAACCTGCAACCCATTGGCTCGTTCAAGATTCGTGGTGCTGCGAACGCGATGGCGATTGCCGGACACGATGCGCTCGCGAGCGGGGTCTACACGGCGAGCGCGGGTAACATGGCGCAGGGCGTTGCGTGGTGCGCGCGCGATTTAGGGGTACGCTGCCAGGTGGTGGTCCCGGAACACGCGCCGCGTGCAAAAACTGCTGCAATTGAACGTCTGGGTGGCGAAGTCTTTCGCGTGCCGTTCGAGGAATGGTGGGAAACGCTCGTACGGCACGGCTGCCCAGGGATGCAGGGACTCTTTATCCATCCCTTTGCTGATGCGGGCGTGATGGCGGGCAACGGTACGATCGCGCTCGAAATTCTCGATGAATTATCGGATGTGGATGTTGTGCTGGTGCCGTACGGCGGTGGTGGTCTCGCGTGTGGCATCGCGGCCGTTGTTCGCGCGCTCAGCCCGCGCACGCGCGTTCTTGCCGTCGAAGTAGAAACGGCCGCGCCCCTGACGGCATCGCTTGCCGCGCGTACACCCACCCCGGTCCCCTACACGCGCACGTTCATCGACGGCATGGGAAGCGGGGCGGTGTTCGGCGAGATGTGGCCGCTGGTGCAGGAGTTAATAGCCGGAACGGTGGTGGTAAGCGTAGCGCAAATTGCGGATGCCGTGCGATTGCTGGCGGAGCGCGCCCACGTGGTCGCGGAAGGCGCCGGTGCGGCGGCATTGGCTGCAGCGCGTAGCGGCCAATTTGAAGGCAAGCGCGCGGTGTGCATCGTCAGCGGTGGAAACATCGATGCGCATCGCATGGCGGCAATTCTGCAAGGCACCGTACCGGAGTAAAGCGCAACCAAGCGCCAGAGGTAGCTGACTCGTGCGCCGTCACGCACCTTAGTTTGACAGCGTCACTTCGTAATGCCTGTACGCTCCTTCGCCTACACAGCACACCACATCATGGCCAAGATC
The DNA here is from genome assembly GCA_025358925.1 of Gemmatimonadaceae bacterium. Taxonomy (GTDB): domain Bacteria; phylum Gemmatimonadota; class Gemmatimonadetes; order Gemmatimonadales; family Gemmatimonadaceae; genus Gemmatimonas. The sequence continues at coordinate 8,652 of JANYHT010000038.1, forward strand.
AAGGTTGTAAATCCCGTCGTCGAGATGGACGGCGACGAGATGACGCGCATCATTTGGCAGTTCATCAAGGACAAGCTCGTCCTGCCTTACCTCGACATCCAGCTCGATTACTACGACCTCGGCATCGAGCATCGGGACGCAACGAACGATCAAGTGACGATCGATTCGGCGGAGGCCACGAAGAAACATGGCGTCGCAGTGAAATGTGCGACGATCACGCCGGACGAAGCACGCGTGAAAGAGTTCGGGCTCAAAAAAATGTGGAAGAGCCCTAACGGCACGATCCGCAACATTTTGGGCGGTGTGATTTTTCGCGAACCCATCATCATGCGAAATATCCCCAAGCTCGTGCCAGGATGGACGAAACCCATTGTGATCGGTCGTCACGCGCACGCCGATCAGTACAAAGCCACGGATTTTAAAGTGGTAGGCCCGGGTACGGTGACGATGACGTACACGCCTGCCGACGGCACACCACCAACGCAATTTGAAGTCGCAAAGTTTGGCGCGGATGGCGGCGTCGCCATGGGCATGTACAACTACAACGATTCTATTCGCGATTTTGCACGCGCGAGTTTGACGTATGGCTTACAGCGCACCTACCCGGTGTATTTGAGCACCAAGAACACGATCCTCAAAGCGTATGACGGCACGTTTAAGGACATCTTCGAACAGGTGTTCAATGACGAGTTTAAAGCCGATTTCGATGCGAAAGGTATCACGTACGAACATCGATTAATCGACGACATGGTGGCTGCAGCACTCAAGTGGGAAGGCGGCTATGTGTGGGCGTGCAAAAACTACGATGGCGACGTGCAGTCGGACATCGTCGCACAAGGCTTCGGTTCACTCGGTTTGATGACGAGTGTGTTGCTCACACCCGACGGTAAGACGATGGAAGCCGAGGCGGCACACGGCACCGTGACGCGCCATTTCCGCGAGCATCAGAAAGGCAACAAGACGTCGACAAATCCCATCGCATCGATTTTTGCGTGGACGCGCGGCCTGGCGCACCGAGGCAAGTTGGATGACACGCCAGCGCTCATTGCGTTCGCCAATGCGCTCGAAGCCGTGTGTATCAAGGCCGTCGAATCAGGCGAGATGACGAAAGATCTCGCGATCCTCATCAGCAAATCGGCACCGTATCTCGATACCGAAACATTTCTCGATACCATCGATCGTCGGTTACAAGCGACGATGGCCTAATCGCAACTGTTCCGCGCGGGCGCGACGCTACGTCAGTCGTCGCCCGCGCGTTTCGGGAATCCATCGCCACGCAATGGCGGCGAGCAAAAATGCGCCACCCGTTACCGCAAATGCTGACGAGAACCCTCGTGACGCTGCCATACTGCCCACAGTAAACGGCGCCGCTGCGCTGGCGATGCGACCAAGGTTATACGTGAAACCCTGCGCCGCACCGCGAATGCTCGTGGGATACAATTCGGCCGTCAGTGCGCCAAAACCGCTGTAGTATCCCGTTCCAAAAAATGCGACGAGCGGCCCAAGTAAGAGCAGCACCCACGGCGATCGTGTGATGCCGTACAGCGGCAAGAGCAAACTCGCCAGCAACAAGTAGGTGATGTATGTGCGCTTGCGCCCAACAGCGTCACTGACAAACCCAAATGTCACGTAGCCGAGCCACATGCCAACTTGCATGGCGATGACGAGCCCGGACATGACACGCGCCGTCAACCCAATACCACCAGCTGTTGTTGGAAGCGACAAGTAGGAAGGGATCCACGTGTTCAGGCCCCACCAGCCGAACAGCGTGCATGCATTCATGAACGTGACCGCAATGGTGACGCGCCCCAACGATCCACGAAACGCCAGTGCGAGGCTCGGCCGTGACTCACGAGGCGCGGCGGCGGCGGCTTTGCGTGCCTCCTTCCACAGCTCCGGCTCCTCAACGCTGCGCCGCACCCAAATAGTGAGCAATGCAGGCAACACGCCAACAAAAAATACCGCGCGCCAACCAAACGCGGGTAATACAATCGCGGTCACCAGCGCAGCAAGTCCGTAACCAATGGCCCACGCACTCTGCATAAAACCCAAGGCTTTGCCGCGATGTGCGTCCGGCCAACTCTCACTTACTAAGGCCGCACCACTCGCCCATTCACCGCCCATACCGATGCCCAAAATGGTGCGAAATAACATCAGCTGCGCGAGATTTTGCGACAGGCCACACAACGCCGTGGCAACGGAGTAAATGAGTACGCTGCCCATGAGTGCGCGCGTACGCCCAAAACGATCAGAGATAAAACCAAACGCAATGCCACCAGAAGCAGCAGCGAGTAATGTCACGGAGCCGAGCAAACCCGCCTGACCTTTGGTGAGCCCGAACTCCGCGATGATGGAGGGAATAACGAGCGCATACAGCATGACGTCGAATGCATCGAGCATCCAACCAGCCGATGCCGCCACGAGCGCACGTTTAGCGCGCGCATCACCTGCGTTCCACCAGCCGAAGAGAGAGTTGACCATCCGGCAATGCTCGACGCCTGCAGCGCGCGCGTCAAGACTGATTCATAACGCCGCCACGTCAGTAGCGCACCGACGTGAGTGCTTGCCCGCACGCGCAACGTGCCATCATACTCCAGCATGACCACCACCGCGCTCACCAAGCACGTCAAACGACCATCGCTCGTGCTCGGCGGCACTCTTGCTGTCGCGTGGGTAGCCTTTGCGGTCACGATTCTGTCAGGTGGAGCACTGTTGGCATTTGGTATCGTGCCCCGTACGCTCGTAGGACTTCGTGGCATTCTGTTCGCGCCATTTCTGCATGCAAACCTGCAACATCTGTTGTCGAATAGCGTGCCGTTCGCGATGCTGGGTTGGCTGGTGATGCTGCGCGATGCACGCCATTTCATTCCGGTCACACTCTTTGCTATGTTGGGCTCCGGGTTGATGGCGTGGTTACTCGGAGCGCCCGGTTCCGTGCACATTGGCGCAAGCGGGGTCATTTTTGGCTATCTCGGCTTTCTTATGCTGAGTGGCTGGTATACGCGCAGTTTGGGCAGCATTGCACTGAGCGTGCTGGTGACCGCGCTGTGGGGCGGAGTTGTGCTCGGCGTCATGCCTGGTGTACCTGGCGTGAGCTGGCAAGGACATCTTGGCGGATTTATTGGTGGTGTGTTGGCGGCGCGTTGGTTTCGCGTGAGGCGATAGCCGTCGGATCGCTTGAACGAAGGACTCTCAACGGAGCGTGTGTGCGGTCAAGTGTGCGTTGTATCCTGATGATCGCGGGTGCCGTGTTCGCGCATACCGTTTCGCCGCGTGCTGTTGCTGCGCAACCGCGAAAAAGTGAACCGGCGAAAACTTCGTCGACGACAACGTCAGCGACGCGACCTGCGTACAATCCGGCACTCTATTCGGATCCCAACGCAACGAGTCGCAACTTCAAATCACTGCGCTGGCGGCTCATCGGCCCATTTCGCGGAGGTCGCGTTGACGCGGTCGCAGGGGATCCTACCAAACCCTTGGTATTCTATTTCGGTGCGGTGAACGGTGGTGTGTGGAAGTCCGCCAACGCTGGTATGTCGTGGGAGAACATCACTGATGGTCGAACGGATATTTCGTCTGTTGGCGCAATCACGGTAGCGCCGTCCGACCCGAATGTGATTTATGTGGGTACCGGCGAGTCGCAGCTTCGCGAAGATCTCACGTATGGTAGCGGTGTGTACCGTAGCACTGACGGTGGCGTAACGTGGACCTCGTTAGGGTTGAGTGACACGCATCAGATTACGACGATTCGCGTGCATCCGAATAATCCGGACATCGCGTATGTTGCTGCGATCGGACACGCGTTTGGTCCAAATGCTGAACGGGGTGTCTTCCGGACGACGGACGGTGGGAAATCATGGAAGAAAATTCTTTTCGTCAACGATTCGACGGGCGCGACAGATTTGTCGCTCGATCCAACGAACCCGCGAATCCTTTTTGCGGCCATGTGGAAGTTTCAGCGCACGCCGTGGGGGATGGATGCAGGCGGCGGCCGCAGCGGACTGTGGAAGTCGAAAGATGGCGGTGACACGTGGGCTGAGATCACGAAAAATCCTGGCATGCCAACCGCGCCGATCGGCAAAATTGGTGTTGCCGTGTCGCCCGCAAATCCCCAGCGCATTTACGCTTCGGTCGAAGCAAAAGACACGTTGGGCGGCATTTTTCGATCAGACGACGGCGGTGACAATTGGACGCGCACCAATGGCCAACAACAATTTCAAGTGCGTCCGTGGTACTACTCGGCGGTGACGGCCGATCCGACCAACGAAAACACGCTGTACGTCATGAACTTGCAGGTGTGGAAGTCGATCGATGCGGGCAAGACCTTTTCCCGCGTTCGCGTGCCGCATGGCGATACGCACATCATGTGGGTCGATCCGAAAAATCCAGAGCGTCTGATCAACGGCAACGATGGCGGTGGCACGGTGTCACTCGATGGCGGCAAAAGCTGGTCGTCCATCATGAATCAGCCAACGGCGCAGTTTTATCACGTGATAACGGACACCGCGTGGAACTATCGGTTGTTCGGCGCGCAGCAGGATAATTCGACGGTCTCAATCGCGTCGCGTTCTGACTTCGGTGCCATTACCGAACGCGATTGGTGGCCCGTGGCGGGCTGCGAAAATGCGCACATCGCGGTGGATCCGCGGAATAGCAGCATCACGTACGGCGGATGCTACACGGGGACGCTCTCGCGCCACGACAATCGTACACAGCAGTCGCGCGATATTGCGGTGTGGCTGAACAACTACGATGGCATCGCGGTGAAAGATGTGCCACATCGATTCCAGTGGACGTTTCCAGTGATGCTGTCTCCGCACGATCCTGGCGTGTTGTACGCGGCGTCGCAAAATGTTTGGAGATCAACGAACGAGGGATATAGTTGGGAGAAAGTGTCGCCCGACCTCACGTATGCGGACACGGCAACGATGGGGCCGAGTGGTGGTCCGGTACACAAGGACATGACAGGTACAGAGTGGTACGCGACCGTCTTCGCGTTGGCCGAGTCTCCGACAACGAAGGGCGAGTTGTGGGCAGGGTCGGACGACGGCCGCGTGCACATCACGCGCGACAATGGCGCGACGTGGCTGGATGTCACACCGAAAGCGATGGTGAAGCACACGCGGGTGACCACGATTGAGCCATCACGCTACGAACCAGGCGTGGCGTATATGTCGGCCACGCGGTATCAGCGCGATGATTTTCAACCGTACTTGTACAAAACCAACGATTACGGTAAGTCGTGGACGCGCATTGATGCTGGTATTCCGAATGGTGCGTATACCCGCGCCATTCGTGAGGACATCGTGCGTCGCGGTTTACTGTTTGCGGCAACGGAAACTGGCGTGTACGTGTCGTTCGATGACGGTGGACGCTGGGAACCACTGCAACTGAATCTCCCGCGCGTGAGCGTGCGTGACATACGCGTGCAAGGCAACGATCTGCTCGTCGCAACACACGGTCGCAGTTTCTGGGCGCTCGATGATATTGCGGTACTGCGGCAGATGCATGATTCCGTCACAGCGAAGCGTGTGCATCTCTTTCAACCAAGCGTTGCGTATCGTTTTGCGAACGGCCACAGCGGCGGCGGTCGCAATGTTGGTGAAAATCCATACGATGGCTTACTCGTTGACTATTGGTTGAAGGACACGCCGACCGAAAAGGTCACGCTCGAGTTTTTGAACGCGCGAGGAACGGTGATGCGTCGTTTCAACGGGAGCACTGGCATGACGTCGAAAGACAGCGTGCCGAAGGATTCCGTACTGCATAAAGACTCCCTCGCCTACACGGCGTCTGACTCCGTCGTCACCACGCGGGTTGGATCGAATCGTTTTTGGTGGAACCTGCGCTATCCAGACGCGAAGCGAATCAAGACCGTCGTCAATGATGAAGGTACGTTAAACGGTCCAACGACTGTTCCGGGAGAGTATCGCGTACGGCTCATTGTGGGTCGTGACTCGCTGACACGCCCCTTCACCGTGAGACTCGACCCGCGTATTGACGCCACGACAGCCGACCTACAGCAAACGTTTGACCTTGGCATGAAGGTGCAAGGTCGCATGAATAACATCGTGGATGCGTTTGCGCGCATCGAAGATGTTCAGAAGCAAATCGACGTGCGTGCAGAACAGTCGTCAGCGCAAGAGTATGCGAAGCGCGTGAAGGACGCGGTGACCCCGGTGCGAGCACACCTCGAAATCGTGCGCACCGAACTCGTGGACTGGTTCAATCACGACGATCAAGCGACGCTGCATTTTCCGATAAAGCTCTACAACATGATGTTGTCGCTGAACTCACAAGTGCTGGGGCAGGAAACGAGGCCCACCAAACAGCACGGCCAGATTCTCGACGATTTAGGTGGAAAAATTGACGTGCAACTCCAACGGCTTCAAGAGCTCGAGGCAACGGAAATCAAGGCACTCAACAGCCTGTTGCAGGAGTTGGGTCTCCCGCCAATTTTCCTTCCACCGATGGGCGCAAAGAAGACGATTTCTTAGCATGCACTCGTTTACGGCGCCACGCTTCCCAAACGTTCGCTACGAGTAGACCAGCGAGCAAAAAGTAGGCAGCACCCACCAGTTCAAACACGGCGTAGCTGACGATCGCCGTGATCACGCCAAACACCACTTGGTCGCGAGCTTTTGGTGGTGACGTTGGCGGGTCGGTCACCATGAAAAACGCAAAGAATAGTGCCGCGTGCAGATCTGGCGCACGATACAATTCTGCCACCGTACTGGGATCGCTGCCGAACGCCGTGATCGTGAAAAGTGCGTAGTAAACGCCGAGGAAAGCCAACACTGCCGGCATTTTGTTCACGCGCTGCGTGATGTAAAGTCCTGTGGCAAAAAGCACGGTGAGCGCGAGTAACGGCAGCTCGGGCAGCGCACCCCACCAGCTCTGACCCGTATCGAATACATAGAACGTGGCCACCAAGGCGAGCGCCGCCGGGTTAAACACGTTGGCGGAGCGCGTGCGAAACACATATTTGCTGGCAACGCCAACGGCCGCCGTAATGGCGACGACGTACCACGGTTCATGGGGACTTAGTACCATTGCCACTAAGAGCCCGGTGAGCAACGCACCGCCTGGGAACGACCACGTGCCGTCGCGCCAGCGCAAAATTGGCGCATCAAGAAGCATCGCAACAATGGACGCCGAAAAAACACCTGGTGCCACAATGGTCACGCCGCCGCCGAATGCCGCAAGCACGACGAGCACGGTCAGCAAAATGATGAGGAGCCCTTTCGGCGTGCGGAAGAACCGCTTCATGCGTCGGCGAATCCTGTGGTGGCCACACGCTCAAGCGCGGGCGTGACAATCATGCCGCGCAACTCGTGTCGTTCGAGCAATGCCAATCCATCGACCGGTCCAAGGACGAATGCGGCAGTTGCGAATGCATCAGCGATCATGGCGGACGTTGCAACTACCGTGACGCTCGCGACCGCCGTTGTGGACGCGCCCGTGCGCGGCTGCATGATGTGATGCTCAGCAACATTACCGGGCGCATGCCGTGCATAGTCGCCTGAGGTACAGACTGCGCACTCCGATACCTGCAGCGTCTCGAGAGTCTGTGTAGCGTCGCGCGGATGGCGGATGCCCACGGTCCACTCGGCGCCCTCGGCATTGTGACCGCCGAGAAAAAGGTCACCGCCCGCGTCGATCGCGAAATTGACAAACGGCGCGAGTTCGCGCACGGCCATATCAACTGCGAGTCCCTTGGCAACCGCGCCCAAATCGAGCAAAAGGGGTCGATGCAACGTGATCGTCCGCGCGCCGGCATCGAGTTCGACGTCGCGGTAGCTCACATCAGCTGGAGCATCAATGCGTGACTGCACCACGTCACCACTCCGGTACTCCCGATTGAAGCCACGCGCTTCCATGCGATGACCGACGGTTGGATCAAACGCGCCCTGTGTTTCGCCGGCCACCGCGAGCGCAAACCGTACGGCTTCAAAGAGCAGCGGACTCACCGGCACGGGCGTGCCCACGCGCGTTGAGAGCTGCCGCAATTCGCTCTGCGTGTCGAAACGTGAGCACACGGCCTCGATGCGCTCAAACCACGCCACCGCGCGATCAATTCCAAGCGTTCGAGAACGTCGCGCGCGCTGGCTGGTGCCATGCCCTACGATTTGCATTGAGACAACGGTGCCCATTTGCGCAAAGGTATGAACGAACGCGTCGCTCACTTCGATCGGCTAAGCGCTTCGGCCACGGCGTAGTAGAACGCGTTTGCACTCTGCGTTGCACCAGACACATAGTCAACATCGGGGCTCTGTCGGGCAACTACTTGCGGCGGCAGCGCGGCGATCCACGAACAGGAATAGCGTGTGAGACACTGTGAGATTGACGCCGAGATGATGCGCCCGTCTTTGATCTCGACCATCGCTTCAATGTCGCCATGTCGTGACGTGCCGCGTCCAAAAAACATGCCGTCGCGATACGGTGGGCCGAGCGGAATCGGCGCTGCGGCCGCAGACAGCGGAGCAGGCGAGGGTGCAGGTGCAGGTGCTTGAACTGCGGGTGGTAGCTGTGCTGCGACCGTCGCTGGTGCCGATGCGATAGGCGGTGGTGGCGCAGTGGCAGGTGTAGATACAACCGCCATGGCGCTCGAGGCCGACTTGGCCGACTTGGCCGACTGCGTAACGCTGTCGACAGCGCCTTTAATGTCTTTGCGCGTCGAGCTTTTCGTCACCGGTGCTGCTTTTGCGACGGTCGGCGTGAATCCTGCAGACACCTCCACCGGCTTGGCGGGCGCAACCGTCGTGCTCGTTGCCACGGATACGCGCGCGTTGGGCGCGCTCCGCCGCACAGCGCTTTCATCGGCAAAACGACTTGCGGCGACCTGCGTGCGCATGAATCCGGCTGCGTACACCGCCAGCACCGTCGCTGAGCCCAACGCGACGAGATTAGAGCTACCGCGCTTGCCGGTGCGCGTGGAAGCCGAGGTGGCAGAGCTGGACTTCACGTCAGCCGTTGAAAAAGAAGGTAGGAAATTGCGCAAGAGTCTCATCCTCTTACTACGGCATGGTTGTCAATGTTGCTGTAATATGCTCCGACAGACTTTCTCCAAATACTTCTCCCTCGGAGCTGAGGACGATGACAGGCACTTGGCGCAGGTTGCTCTCGTGGTCGACGATCGTGCTGGTGGGCACCGCGTGCGGCACTCCGGAGCCACCCGCCGATAATGTGACCACGATTGTCGCGAAGCCGATCGAGCGGGCGAATCTCGATACGACCTGCGCCGCGTGTAAGGATTTTTACCAGTTCGCCAACGGCGGATGGTTGAAGGCGACCACCATTCCCGCGGCGTATCCCACATGGGGCTCGTTTATCGAATTGAGTGATCGGAACGAAACGGTATTGCACAAAATTTTGGACGAAGCATCAGCCGACGTTGCGTCGAAAAAAGCTGTGGCGGGCTCGGATCGATGGAAAGTTGGCGCGTTTTATGGTGCGTGCACAGACACCGCGACCATCGACAAACGCGGGATTGCCCCACTGCAGCCAGTACTCGATAAGATCGCGGCTATTTCGTCGCCCATGACGCTTGCTGCGTCGCTTGCGGCGCTTGAACACGATGCGGGATTGGCACCGTGGAACAATGGATCAGAGCAAGATCCGAAAAACGCGACGGTTCAAATCGCAGCACTGGGGCAAGGTGGCCTCTCGCTGCCGGAACGAGAGTACTACCTGAAGACGGACAGCGGGTCTACGAAGTTGCGCAACGCATTCACCGCACACGTATCGCGCATTTTCCAACTCCTCGGTGACTCAGCATCGGTCGCTGACGTGGAAGCGAAGACGGTACTCGCATTCGAAACGCAGCTCGCGCAGGCGTCAAAATCTGCGGTCGAACTGCGCGATCCCATTGCGAACTACCACAAGATGACGCTTGCCGAAGTGCAATCGTTAGCGCCGCGTATAAACTGGATGGCGTTTTATAAGAGTCAAGGCGCGCCGACCATTCCAGCCGTTGATGTCGCGCAACCAGCGTATTTCAAGGCACTCAATGAGATGATCACGAGTGTGCCGATTGCCGACTGGAAAACCGTGCTGCGCTGGCGTGCGGCGCACGAAACGGCATCGCATTTGAGTAGCGCCTTTGTCAACGAAAACTTCAAGTTCCAACAGATTCTGACGGGCTCGAAAGAATTGCTTCCGCGTTGGAAACGCTGCGTGCGGATCACAGACGCGCGCCTCGGTGAGTTGCTAGGGCAAGAGTACGTGGCTCGAACGTTTACTCCTGAAGCGAAAGCGCGCGCTGTCAAAATTGTCGAAACGCTTGTTGACGAATTGCATGCGCGCCTCGAGCACCTCGAGTGGATGAGCCAACCCACAAAGGTGCAAGCGCTCGCGAAGCTCTCCGCCTTTCAGCGAAAAATTGGCTATCCCGATCAATGGCGCGACTATTCAACGCTTACCATTGCAACCGATGACTATCTCGGAAACGTTTTGGCCGCCAATCAGTTCGAGGTGGTGCGCAACTGGAACAAAATCGGTCAACCAATCAATCGTGCCGAGTGGGGCATGACACCACCCACAGTCAACGCGTACTACAATCCGCAACTCAACGAGATCGTATTTCCGGCGGGCATTTTGCAAGCGCCGTTTTATGATCCCGAGGCCGATGACGCCGTGAACTATGGCGCGATGGGTGCAGTTATTGGCCACGAGATGACGCATGGGTTTGACGACCAAGGTCGACAGTATGACAAAAACGGCAACCTCACCGATTGGTGGACCAAGGAGGATGCCGCGAAGTACGGCATCGAAGCCAAAAAGGTTGTTGACCAATTCGATGGATACACGGTGCTCGACAACAACACGCACGTCAAAGGCGCGCTCACGCTCGGCGAAAACCTCGCCGATTTTGGTGGGCTCACTGTTGCGTATTCGGCCATGAAGCGCGCGCAGGGCGGAAAGGTGCCGGCTCCCATTGATGGCTTTACGGCTGAGCAGCGATTCTTTCTCGGTTGGGCGCAAGTATGGCGCAGTATCGAACGGGATGCGTACCAACGCATGACGATTTCTGCCGACCCACACGCGCCGTCGAAATGGCGGGTGAATGGACCGTTAGGCAACATGCCGGAGTTTCAACAAGCATGGGGATGTAAAGACGGCGATGCGATGGTGCGCGCCACAGCTCTCAGACCAAGGATTTGGTAACATGTCGCACCTGTTTTCTCCGCTCACATTGCGCGCGATTACCCTACGCAATCGTGTCGGTGTTTCACCGATGTGTCAGTATTCGAGTTACAACGGCTTTGCAACCGATTGGCATCTCGTGCATCTCGGCGGCTTCGCGGTTGGCGGCGCTGGGTTAGTAATGACTGAGGCGACCGCGGTGTCGCCAGAGGGTCGTATTAGTCCGCAGGATTTGGGCATTTGGGATGATGCACACGTGCCGATGTTAGCGCGCATCAACGCGTTGGTTTCTGCGGAAGGTGCGGTACCTGGTGTGCAGTTGGCGCATGCGGGACGGAAGGCCAGCACACACCGACCGTGGGGTGGCGGACACGGTGCTGTGCTGCCGGCCGACGGTGGATGGGCCAACGTGATGGCTCCGAGCGCGGTCAAATTCGCTGACAGCTATCCGATGCCGCATGCGTTGACGTTGGATGGAATTGCCGACGTTGTCCGATCGTTTCGTGACGCGGCGGTTCGCGCGCTCTCCGCTGGCTTCCAAGTAATTGAAGTGCATGCGGCGCACGGATATTTGCTGCATGAATTTTTGTCGCCGTTGTCGAATCTTCGTACTGATGCGTACGGCGGTTCGCTGGAAAATCGGGCCCGACTGTGTTTGGAGGTTGTACGTGCGGTACGTGACGTTTGGCCCGATACGCTCCCACTTTTCGTGCGCATATCCGCCACAGATTGGACGGAGGGTGGATGGACTCCTGAACAATCGGTGCAGCTTGCGCGTTGGCTCAAGCCCGGGGGCGTTGATCTGATTGATGTCTCGACCGGCGGCAACGTGAACGGCGCAAAAATTCCTCTTGGGCCGGGCTATCAAGTGCCCTTTGCGCAGACGGTGCGGCGCGAGGCGGACATTCCAACCGCCGCGGTGGGAATGATTACAACCGCCGAGCAAGCGGAACGCATTGTTGCGGATGGTGCGGCGGATTTGGTGTTGTTCGCACGTGAATTACTGCGGCAACCACATTGGCCGTTGTTGGCCGCGCATGCGCTTGGTGCCGAGATCAAGTGGCCGTCGCAGTACGAGCGTGCAAGGTTGGCGCCGCGTTAGCGGTCGAACAGCAACGGCTGACCGCGATCACACGAAGGACGCGAATGTTGCTCCGAACAGGATCCGATTGGATCGGGTGATGCCGGTATCGCACTTTTTCATCTAAGAAAGCGTGCAACGCCAGTCTGCCCGTCGACACGCCGCCCGAGCACGCACGGTCCCCATTCGCGCGGCATTTCCCGGAATTTTCAAATGAACCGTTTAGCAACCACCCGACGTTCGTATTCATCACCGGTTCAGCGTGCGCGATGGGCCGTCAGATACTCAAAAAAATAACAACACCGCGAATCACGCAAATAGAACCGTTCAATTCCTGGAATTCGCGGTCTGTTGTTGCTTTTTCTGCAGGACGGCAACCGCTCGACGTGTAATAAATCATTGCAGTAGTCACCAACGACAGCTATTGCCGACGCTCAGTCGCTCAAAGCATCAAAGAGTTGCCATGCGCCGAGAGTGTTTCGGGGCAAGCCAATGAAGTTGTAAGAAGTATGTCGAAACTCTCGCCACCATCGTCGCGATATCGCACGGTGAGCAGCAGCGGGAAGCGAACTTCAAGCAGTCGGGACGGATGCGGCAGTACTATGTTTCCGCAGAACCGCCCGACGTGATCGAACACATCGATCGTCGGTGCACCGTCGCGCGTGACGTTGCGCTGCGTCCACGTCCGTCCGAGCGTATCGAGGAAAGTCGCGTGCGTCGCAAACCGTGGCTTTCGTCGTCCCACGGCCAGAGAGCTTATCACTCCGCTTAACTCGCGACGTTTTATGCCGGCCCGTTCAGCGTCCGCGAGCATCCGAGATCGCAGGGCCTTAGCGGAATCGCGCTCAAATAGACTCAGCTCAACCAGTGGAATACCTTCGGCCTAATGACACGAGAGAGTACCCGTTCTCCGCCCATCGCGAAATACGATATGCTGTGTCCGGAGCGGTCATCGCAATCATGCCGTTGGTTGATACTGCGAGCAATACTGGCAAGAAAGTTGTCCTCCGCTATCAAGTGGTTCTCGTGATTCCGCTTGGCGACAATAGCAGCAACTCCGTTCCCGGATCGAAGAGTGCCGCAACCGTACTGTCGTCGACGATCGTGGCGCTGCGCAATGTAGGCTGCTCGATATTCCTGAACTGCTGCACGATCACGATATCGGTCAGGTGCTTGACGGCGACTTGCCGTCGCTCACAGCCGCAAGGACGATAAGCAGAAGTATGCGAGCAACACGCATAGCGCCACCGCCCTACGGCGCCTTCCCCGCGACACGCACCAACGTCCGATATATCATCTCCGTGCCTCGGCGTAATGACTCGATGCTCACGCGTTCATCGTTGCCGTGCATGCGTTTGAGTTCGTCGGCCGTGATGGCGTAAGGATAAATACCAAACACAGGAATACCGCGACTACGCCATGCGCCGGCATCCGTACCCGCCTGAAAGAGATACGGCGTCACTTTCGCGGTGGGATACGTCACTTTCGCTTCGCGCTCGAGCGCGATGTACAGCTCCGACGACGTTGGCGATTCTGGAATCATCGTCGCGGCGGCCGCCGTCGCAGTAGGCGGAGCAGTGCCAGATGGTGGCGCAACCTTGACCTCGACGCGCGCATCGTTGATCACGCGCGTTAACTCCGCAATCATGCTCGCGGCCGTCGTACCAGGGATCGTGCGGATGTTGAGCGTCGCATCAGCTGAGCCGGGAATGACATTGCTACGAAAACCTGCCGTGAGGAACACTGGGGCAATGGTATTCCGCATGATCGAGTGGAGCAGCGGATCCTTGCTGATCATTTTATCCGCAGCGTGCGCTTTCGCCGCCGTGCCGCTGACTAAGTCGCGAAAGTACTGTGACATCGGCGGCACACTCGTTTCTGCGAGCGTCGAAAAGAAACGTTTCGTGCTCGCGGTGAGTTGTACGGCCGTCTCGTAGTCCGCGAGTTTCGCCATCGCTTTCGACAATACGAAAATCGCGTTATCAGGCTGCGGCATCGAACTGTGCGTGGAAGTTCCGCGCGCCGTAACGATGAGTTGCACCGACGATTTGTCGGCCGTAGAAATGCTGACGTATTTAGCACGGCCGTCATCGCCTTTGATGATCCAGCCGCCTTCATTCAGCGCAAACGCTGCGTCGATTTTCGCAAAGTGGTCGCGAGACAGCCACGATGTGTTAAACGGCGCACCTTCTTCATCGGCTTCAGCGAGGAAAATCAAATCACGCGACAGCGGAATCTTCTTCTCCGCAATCATCAACGCGGCGCGTGCGAATACAGCCATGCCGCCTTTAAAATCAATGGCCCCGCGACCGTATACACTGCCGTCTTTAATCACGCCAGCGAATGGATCAACCGTCCACTTCTCGCGCTCAACGCCCACGACGTCGGCGTGCGCCGCTATTAACAAGGGCTTCTTTGATCCATCACCGCGCAGTCGCGCAATAAAGTGCGACTTTCCCGCCACCGGGGTTGGAATGATATCCACTTCAAAACCAAGTGCTCTAAATCGCGGTGCGAGAAGCTCCGCAAGTTGCGCTTCATTACCCGGGGGATTGCTCGTGTTCACGCGAATGAGTTCGACCAGCAGCGCCGCCGTAGGGTCGAGCGGTGGGGTGCCTTGAGCCTGTGCGGAGGTCACCGACACCGACGCCAGCAACATGAGTCCGAACATCAGGTGCAAAAACGCGCGGATGTAGTGCATGGCGGTGTGGTGAGTGGGGCTCAGAGAGCGACGGGAAGGCGAGCACGATTGATCGCGCGGAACGTGCACACACCGCGACGTCTCGGCCAGCCCCTCAGGTTAAATACCGACTTGCGAAAGCCGAGCAGAATAGATTGCGTCCTTCACATGAACACTCTAAAAGCACTTCTGCTCTTGTCGTTCGCCGTTGTCGCCGCTCCCGTATCAGCGCACGCGCAAGCCCCGGCGCCCACGCCCGTGCCCACAATCACCGGCGAATGGAATGCCTCGATGAACACCCCGGGAGGCGCGCGCGCGTTCGGACTCGTCTTCAAAGTGGAGGGCGAACAACTCACCGGCACCGTGAAGCGCGACGCCGGCGACGTCCCGCTCGAAGGCACGGTCAAAGGAAAAACGGTGACGTTTAGCTATTCCGTCAACTACAACGGCAACGCCTTGCTGCTCACGATGACGGCCACAGTGTCGGGCGATACGATGAAAGGCACCGTCAGCTTTGGTGGTCAAGCCGACGATGACTTCAACGCGACACGTGCGGCGAAAACGCCGTAGTCGGCGTTCGACGCAGCAGAACGACTAAGATCGACAAGAAGACCGCGAGCACGAGTGTCGTTGGCGAACCGAGACCCTCGACGCTCGTGTGGGAGTACAACGCGCCGGTGAGGTCTGCGGCCAATCCCGCGTATGCCCACTCGCGAAGTCGGGGCGAATTCGGCACCCAAAGCGCGATGACGGCTGAGATTTTTGCGAGGGTTAATGGTCGGAGGAGGTAGCCCGGAATGCCGAGCGTCGCCATCGATTGAAGGACGTCGGAACTTCCCGCGAACTCGAATGCCGCAGACAGGATTAGCAGCGCGCTGAGGATAACCGTGGCGGCAATGCCGATTTGGGCGCGGCGGCGACGAAGAGAAGCAAACGCAGATGGCGCGGTCATAAAGTCCTTGAGGTAGGCGGTGAAAGCGTACTAGGTTACGATTCGGAACCAAGTACACGATTGCGACCAGCTACCCACAGCTCAAGGCGCACATTTATGAGCCCAACGCACATCCATGTGCCTCCCGTTAGCGATACATCAGTCCGCGACACTGCCTACCCGTCGACAGCAGAGCGCCAAGATCCCGCCAAATGCACCGCAGTGCGCGACGCCATGCAGCGTATCGGCGAAAAGTGGACCATCCTCGTGGTGGGGACACTCGGCGCGGGAGCAATGCGTTTTAGCGGTTTGAAGCGGGCCGTCGAAGGCATTTCGCAACGCATGTTGACGCTCACGCTTCGTGATCTCGAGCGTGACGGGTTGGTCACCCGCACCGTCTATCCCACCGTGCCTCCGCAGGTCGAATACGCGCTGACACCGCTGGGACAATCGTTATTTGAGCCCATGATGAGCATCGCGCGTTGGGCCGATCAGCATCGGGACAGCGTGGAGTCGGCACGCGCAACGTATGACGGCGCACGGAAAGCCGACGCGCGTTAGGTTCGCACCACAGCGTACCGTCGAGGCTCTGCGTTTGATGGTTAGCAGCTGCGGAACTGCGGCTTGGACGCGCAACTACGGAGGAATTCTGAACATGGTTCGAGATCGACGGCTCGCCGTTGTGTTGCTCGCGAGTACAGCGCTCGTTGGATGCGCATCGGCACAACATGGTACGAGTGCGGCCGCGCCAGGCGCGCCCACCGTACTGTCACAGGCGGAGTTGCGCAAAGCACCTTCACCAACGGCGGCAAAAGCGTCGCCCGCCGACGTTGAATTTTTTCAAGGCATGATTCCACATCATGCCCAGGCCGTTCTCATTGCGGGATGGGCAGCGTCACACGGCGCGCGCAACGACGTACGCATTTTGTGCGAGCGCATTGTCGTCGGACAACGCGACGAGATCGGCCTCATGCAGTACTGGCTGCGCTCGCACGGTGAAGAGGTCCCACCTGCCAACAAGATGACCATGAAAATGAAGATGAACGGCATGGTCATGGAGATGTCGATGCCCGGTATGCTCAACGATGCACAACTCGCGGCGTTGGACAAGTCGCGCGGCTCAGAGTTTGATCGACTGTTTCTCACCGCGATGATCGCGCACCATGAAGGTGCCGTCTCCATGGTGAATGAGTTGCTCGGCTCACACAATCCGGCCAATGACGATCTCGTGTACAAAATGGCATCCGATGTCTACGCTGATCAGACCACGGAAATCGAACGCATGTCAAAGATGCTGCAAACCGTTCCTGTCGCGCGCTGAACTCCACGAATTTTCAATCTTCTCCTTTCAACCGCCGACCCGTGAAATTCACCAAACTGTTGTCGATCCCGCTTGCTGTTGGAGTTCTGTATTCTGCTGCGTGTGCCATGAACTCGTCGACGTCATCGGGTCCTGCCGCATCGTCGAGTGGTGCAGGCGCGATGAATATGTCCACGACGCCGCCGAGCCCCGATCCGCGTGTTGGTTTGCGCCCGGGCATCATGACGCAGTATTCGAAGGACAGCACCAAGCGTATCATGGTCAAGCCCGCCGCTGAAGCGTCGTGGAACATGCGCTTGCTCGCCAATCGTCCGCCCGCCGAGCCGTTCGTTGGTGTCACGCATTCTGATTTGGGCTTTCGTGGGCACTACGCCATTCAAGGCAATTACGATGGCTATCAAGTGTGGGACATTTCCAATCCGCGCTCGCCAACGTTGTACGACGAATACGTCTGCCGTGGTTCGCAGAGCGACGTTTCAGTATACCAGAACCTGATTTTTGTGTCGGGTGAATCGGTGTCGGGCCGTTTGGATTGTGGCACACAGGGCGTACCCGATTCCGTCAGCAAAGAACGCTTTCGCGGCATTCGTATTTTCGATGCGACAGATCTCAAGCATCCGAAGTACATCGCGAGTGTGCAGACGTGTCGTGGTTCGCACACGCACACCGTAGTGGAGGATCCGAAGGATAAGGCCAACGTGTACGTGTACATCTCTGGCTCGTCCGGCGTGCGTCCTGAGTCTGAACTGGCGGGCTGCATCGATCTCGCGCCGGACGTTGATCCGCGTGGCGAGCAGTTCCGCATTGAAGTCATTCAGGTACCACTCGCCCATCCTGAACAGGCAAAGGTTATTGCGAAGCCGGGCATTTTGGCCGCACTCGGTGTTGCACCGCGTAATGTCGGACGCACAGCATCGGACTCGGCGGATCGTGCAGCGCAAGCGGCTGCGCGCGGTGGAGCAGGTCGTGCCGGTGGCGCGTCGGCTGGTCGTGGTGGTACAGCGGCGGGTCGCGGGCCTGCCCGCGTTCCGACGGGACCGGTGCAGTGCCATGACATCACGGTGTATCCGGCGGTCGGTTTGGCCGGTGGCGCGTGTGGCGGTTACGGCTTGCTGCTCGACATCAGCGACGTAAAAAATCCGAAGCGCATTTTTGCGGCGGCCGATTCGAATATGTCGTTCTGGCATTCTGCGACGTTCAGCAACGATGGCAAGAAGATCTTGTTCAGCGATGAATGGGGCGGTGGTTCAGCGCCGCGTTGCCGTTCGACGGACAAGTACGAGTGGGGTGCAGATGCGCTGTTCACCATCGAAAACGGTAAGGAAGTTTTTAAGAGCTATTACAAGATGCCGGCTGCGCAAACGTCGATGGAAAATTGCGTTGCGCACAACGGATCGCTGGTGCCGATCCCGGGTCGCGACGTCATGATTCAGGCGTGGTATCAGGGTGGCGTGTCGTTGATGGATTGGACCGACGTCTCGCATCCGAAAGAGATTGCGTTTTTTGATCGTGGCCCGATCGATACGGTGTCGGCTGGTGCCAACGGTGGATCGTGGTCGATCTACTGGTACAACGGCTACATGTACAGTTCGGAAATTGGTCGCGGACTTGACGTGTTCGAACTGTTGCCGAGCGGATTCATTACGCAGCACGAGCTGGATGCCGCGAAAACGGTACACTACGATTATTTGAACGTGCAGGGTCAGCAGAAGATGGTATGGCCGGCCACGTTCGTGCTCGCGCGTGCGTACGTCGATCAACTGCAGCGGAGCAACGGTCTGACGAGTGCGCGTGTGACATCGCTCATGTCTGAGATCGATGCGGCAGAAAAAGTGAAAGGCGGTGCGAGAAAGACCGCGCTGACGTCGTTGGCGACAAAGCTTGATGGCGAAGCGGGCAGTTCGTCGAGTGCGGCGAAAGTGCGTATGCTGTCGGCGACGATCAAGGAGCTGGCGGGGATGTAGTCGCACAGTTGATCGATTCTGATCGAGTAAAGGCGGTGGGGCATCGACGATGCCTCACCGCCTTTTGCGTGAATGTGTGCAGAAACTAAGGAAATCGCTGGTATTAACACTTTATAAGCGCAATTATCTTAGTTTTTGATTGCTAGCGTCGTCACACCGATGCAGAAGCGACTGTGCGTATAACTAAGATATTTGTCTGTATAATATATTTATGATGGCAAAAATCTTAGAATATGGTAAGTTTAAGAATATGATATTTATCGCCGACAACCCGCGATCCGCGAATGCCTTGTACGCGTCGACGCACGCTGGGGCGACAAAACGCCTCGCGCACGGCATCTATACCGACGACTTCATAACCGATCCAGCCGACATCATCCGCGCCAATCTGCTGGCGATTATCGCTCGATTGCTTCCGACCTGCTATTTGTCGTATAGCACCGCAGCCGTGCTGGACGCGGTTCCAATGCGCGGCGCTGCACCAAACGACGACGCTATTGTCTTCGCCTCAGACCGAAGCGCGACTCGACGCACCCTGCGGCTGCCAGGCGTCAAGATCGTCCGCTTGGCCGCGTTGCCGTCCGCCGAAACCGATGTGATGGACGCGCCGACACGCGTTGCGTCCGCCCTTCGCGACCCGCCAACGGTTGCGCGCATACGGGTTTCGGGTCGACTACAGAATGTCCTCGAGTGTTTGTCGAAAGTGCGCCTACATCCCGAAGCAACACTCCCAGACTACCACGTGCGCGAGTTGATAGCTGCGTTAGGGGCGGCGGACCGAGAGCGCGCAGAAGATTTCGCGCAACGCACCGATATGATGGTCGAATTCCGCCGCTTTCGTGCGCTCGTTCGAAGTACCTCCGACATCGCCACGGTACGACTTCGCTCGACGGAAACGTTTGACGTGCACTTTTACGACTGGCGCGTTGGACGCCTCACGGCGCTCAGCAACGAAGAGTTCGCGTTCGTGTACGACGACACGTGGATGTTTCCGTTGAGCCGACAGCTCCCAGTCCACAAGAATGCGAGTGGTTCGCGCGAAGTCTATCGTAAGCGCGGGATGCCGACATTTTTTGAGAATTTTCTCCCAGAAGGTTGGACGCGAAACTGGTTGGCGCGCACGCATCATCTCGATACTGATGATGAGCTTGGCCTCCTCACTACGACGCGCAAATATCTTTCCAACGTGACGCTGCGTCCACTCGGCATTCCGCGTAACGAGTTCCGTTTCGATACGCTAACGGTTCGACTCGGCGACCTCGCTGAGCCAGCCGCACGCAACAGTGATCTATTGGCCGTCCGCAACATGATTGACGAGACGATCGACACAAGCGCGCTGTGGCTCGCCATGCGCGATCGCGGTGGCGTCCGTATTTCTGGAGTGCAGCCCAAGTTGCCAGTTTCGTTGACGGTCGGTGCGCATGCAGGCGCGACGCCACGACTCGGCCTCGGAGATTTGCGACATCCCTGCTCCCACATTCTCAAATTCCAATCTCGCGAGTATCCACAATTCGTCGAGAATGAGTGGGCGACGATGGAACTGGCACACCGTGTGGGACTCGATGTACCAGCAGTTCGCATGGTCGATCTACGGCGCAAGCGTACGGATGCTCCCACGCGTGCGTTACTCGTCGAACGATTCGACATTCCAGGCACCAACGCGCTGGCAATCGGCGGTGCTGATCTCCCGCTGATGTGGCATGAAGATGCGTGTTCGCTGCTCGGACGCAAACGACAGGAGAAGTATGACGTGTCCATTGAAGATGTGGCCGACGCGTTGCAAATGGCCGGGCTAGTGGTTGACGACATGTGGAAATTCTTGTCCCATGTGGTGTTTGCATGGATCACGGGCAATGGGGATCTACATGCAAAGAACTTCTCGGTCGCGCGCATTTTTGCGGCGAGCGCGACGGGAGGAGCCCCGTCCGTGCAGCACGTCTCGTACACGCCGCTCTATGACTTGCTCAACACGGGCTTGGCGATCACTGAAGATGCGTTCGCGTTGCGATTAAACGGAAAGTCATCACGCATTGCTATGAAAGATTTTGAACGGCTCGCAACCCGGTGGAACGGCGCAGTTGATGAAACACAGGCGCTCGTACACCGTCTTGCAAGTGCCGTGCATGAGCAACTCAACGACGTCATCGCTCACTCACTGCTCGAACCGACACGCGCTGGACAGTACCGCACGATCGTTTCCGCGCGACTCGCCGGATTGGATCGACGTCGTCGTTAAACGCAAGAAGAGCAGATCGCCAATCTGCGTATCTCGAACAGCAGCATCCCGTCGCTGAGCGCATATTCCGCACATGACTTCCACGCTGAAATTCCGTCGCGCCGTTTTGACGTCGCTGCTCTCGGGACTTGCCGCCACAACGCCGCTATTTGCGCAAGCAAACGCGCGTACCGGACCACGGTTTGAAATCACCTTCGCCGCCGCAGCGCACCCGGCGCCCATCACCGGTCGCGTGTACGTCGCGATCAGTCGAACGAATGATCCGCAACGCACCCCCATCGCGCAAACCGGTGAAACCGGTGTACCGCTGTTTGGTGTGAACATCGAGAATGTGGCGGCGGGTACACCCATCGTGCTTGACGCGTCAACATTCGGACATCCTGTGCAAAGCCTGCGCGACATTCCCGCAGGCGAATACTGGGTGCAGCCGTTCGTGAACATCTATACCAAGTTCGCGCGCGCGGATGGACACACCGTGTGGCTCCATATGGACCAGTGGGAAGGGCAGAATTGGAAACGTTCGCCCGGCAATATTTTTGGTGACCCGATCAAGATCACGTTCAACCCCAAGTCCGCGACACCAATCAAGCTCGTCGCAAATAAAATCATTCCGCCAATTGTGGTTCCCGCAGAAACGGAAACGGTGAAGCGCATCAAAATGCAAAGCACGATTCTCACGAAATGGTGGGGACAACCAATCTTCCTTGGCGCGACGGTGCTGCTGCCGAAAGACTACGACAAGCATCCGGAAGCGAAATATCCCATCGTGTACGACGAAGGACATTTCTCGTTGCGCGCGCCAGGTATTGGGGCAACGCCGTACTGGAATGCGGATGGCACACCGCGCATGATCATCGTCACGCTGCAACATCCGTCTCCCTACTATGACGATTCGTATGGCGTGAATTCAGCGAACAACGGACCGTACGGCGACGCGATCATGCAGGAACTCATTCCGGCAGTTGAAACAAAGTTTCGAGTTATTGGCCAGCCGTACGCACGACTGCTCACGGGTGGATCAACCGGCGGATGGATTTCACTCGCGAAGCAAGTGTTCTATCCCGAGTTTTACGGCGGAACGTGGTCGCTGTGTCCGGATGGCGTAGATTTTCGCTATCACCAGATCGTGAATGTGTACAGCGATACGAATGCGTACTTCATTGATCGTGGTTGGATGAAAATTGATAGGCCAACGCAACGGAAACCCGACGGCAACATCACCGCGATGATGAAAGACGAGAATTGGTTTGAGCTGGTGTCCGGCGATCATTCGCGCTCCGGCGGCCAGTGGGATATCTGGGAAGCGACGTATGGCCCAGTCAGCGCGAATGGTTATCCGACGCCAATCTGGAATAAGCAAACAGGCGTCATCGATCATCAAGTAGCCGAATATTGGAAACAACACTACGATCTGCGCAATATTTTGCAAACGAACTGGACCACGCTCGGCCCAAAGCTTTCACACAAAATGAATGTGTATGTCGGTGACGCCGATTCATATTTTTTGAACATGGGTGTGCACATGCTCGACGACTATCTCAAGACCACCAGCGCACCGAAGTACAGCGGAGAGACAGTCTTTCAGCCGATGGCGCCGCATTGTTGGGGACCACCAATGCAAGAGCTTCTGCCGAAGATGGCAAAGCACATTGAGCAGTTCGCGCCACCGGGCGCCGATGTAAAAAGTTGGCGTTACTGAGTATTTTCGTATCGTCGTTCACACGCTTCATTCACCTCAAAAACATCGCACAATGCAAACGCATGGTTCAGCAGCTTGGTCGGGTGGCTTTCGTGATGGGAAGGGTGCAATCTCCACGAAAAGCGGCGCGCTCACCAACTATCCGTATGGTGCCGCGAGTCGGTTTGATGGCATGCCCGGCACAAATCCAGAAGAGTTGATTGGCGCGGCCCACGCCGGTTGTTTCACGATGGCCCTGTCGTTGATGTTAGGCGACGCGAAACTCACGGCGGATCAGCTGAATACGCAGGCTGACGTTACGTTTGAAAAACTTGCGGATGGTTTCAACATCACGAAGGTGCACCTCACGCTCACGGCCAAGATTCCTGGGGCGGACGACGCCACCTTTCAAGAAATTGTGGCGAAAGCGAAGGCCGGGTGCCCAGTATCGAAGCTGCTCAAGGCAGAAATTACCATCACCGCAACGTTGCTTCCGTAGCACACCATTCACGTCTAATCGACCGATGATGCTGACCTGCCTGCACGCTGTGCGTACGACGCGCGTTGTTGCGCTCTTGATGTCGATCGGGGTGCTGTTCGCGCCGAGTGTGTCGAGTGCGACCCCCGCTACCGATCTTGCGCGTTGGAAGGTGCAGGCGAGTCGCGTCACGATCATTCGAGATACGTGGGGTGTACCGCACATCTTCGGTAAGAGTGACGCCGACGCCGTTTTCGGGTTGGTGTATGCGCAATCCGAAGACGATTTCAATCGCGTGGAGATGAACTACATCAACGCGAGTGGACGCTTGGCCGAGGTGGAAGGTGAGGCGGAGATCTATCGTGATTTGCGGATGAAGTTGTTTATCAATCCGGCCGACATGAAGGTCAAGTATGCGGCAAGTCCGGTGTGGCTCAAGCAGTTGATGAACGCGTTTGCGGATGGGCTCAACTACTATTTGGCGACACATCCCAACGTAAAGCCGAAGTTGATTACGCATTTCGAGCCGTGGATGGCATTGACGTTCAGTGAAGGCAGCATTGGTGGTGACATCGAGTCGGTGAATTTGCGCGGCCTGGAGCAAGTGTATGGCAAGAAGCCGATGACAGACACGCCAGACGACGCCGACGTGGATGCGCTCCCTGCTGAACCGAAGGGGTCAAACGGTTTTGCGATCGCGCCGGCGAATACGCTGTCGAAACATTCGATTCTTCTGCTCAACCCGCACACGTCGTTCTATTTTCGCCCCGAAGTGCAGGTGCACAGCGAAGAGGGCTTGAACGCGTATGGCGCGGTGACGTGGGGCCAGTTCTTTGTGTATCAAGGATTCAATGATCGCTTGGGATGGATGCATACGTCGGGCGGTGGCGATGTCATCGACGAGTACATCGAAACGGTCACTGAAAAAAACGGGGTATTCAGCTATAAGTACGGCGCCGAACAACGGCTGTTCAAAACGGTGAAGATCACGTTGCCGTATAAGCAGGGCGGTACGATGGCGAAGAAAGAGATGACGGTGTATTACAGCGTGCATGGACCGGTCGTGCGATCAATGAACGGAAAGTGGATTACGGTCAAGATGATGAACGATCCATTGCACGCCTTGCAACAGTCATGGCTGCGAACGAAAGCTCGCAACTACGCGTCATTTTTGAAAATTATGGATTTGCGTACGAATTCGTCCAACAACACGGTCTATGCGGATGCAGACGGCAACATCGCGTATTTCCACGGCAATTTTATTCCAAAGCGCGACACATCGTTTGATTGGACGAAGCCGGTGGACGGCAGCAATCCGAAAACCGAATGGCAAGGACTGCATGCGGTAAGCGAAACGATTACGCTGTTCAATCCGAAGAGTGGTTGGCTGTACAACACGAACAATTGGCCGTTCACCTCGGCGGGCGCGTATAGCCCCAAGGCCAAGGACTATCCGAAGTACATGGTGTCGAACCCCGAAAATGCGCGTGGCTTGCATGCGGTGCGCGTGCTGAACAACAAGCACGATTTTACAATCGACGGGGTCATTGCGGCCGCGAACGACACGTATCTGACCGCGTTTGAATCGCTAATTCCGGCGCTGCTTAAATCGTATGATACAACGCCCAATAGCGATCCGAATAAGTCGGCGTTGGCGGAGCAGATTGCGTCGTTGCGATCGTGGGACCTGCGGTACTCGGTGACATCAATCCCCACGTCGCTCGCGATTTTCTGGGGCCAAGACCTGATGGCGCGCAGTGGTGCTGCGGCGCGCGCGAAAGGCGTCTCGGTTGACGAATACATGGAGCAGTACGCGACGGCGAAAGAACGGCTTGATGCGTTGGCGCGTGCGTCGGCGAAACTCACAACCGATTTTGGTTCGTGGAAAACAGCATGGGGGGACATCAACCGATTTCAACGGTTGACGGGCGACATCGTGCAGCCATTTGATGACAACAAGCCAAGCATTCCTGTTGCCTTTCCATCATCGACATGGGGTTCATTGGCGGCGTTTGGTATGACAACACGGGCAAACACCAAACACATTTATGGTGATCGTGGCAACAGTTTTATCGCCGTCGTTGATTTTGGCCCGCGACTGACAGCGAAGAGTTTGCTGGCGGGTGGTGAGAGCGGCGACCCGGCGTCAAAGCATTTCAATGATCAGGCGGAGATGTATTCGAAGAGCCAGTTCAAGGATGTGTGGTTTTATCGCGCGGACGTGGAGCAGCACGCGGAGCGCACGTACAAACCTGGGGAATAGGAGTTAGCGGTTAGGGGTTAGGCGGCGCACGCTTTGTCGTTCCTAATCCCTAACCCCTATTCCCTCTTCCCTAATTCTGTCGTCAAGCAGCCACAACAGTTGTTGCGATGAGTCCGCAGAAATCGCGTTTTGGGCACACCGTACGACAGTGTAGGGTCTGGCACCAATCTTCCAATGACCTGTGCTATGAAAGTCGCCCACGCGCTACTTGTTGCCGTTACGATGGCCTTTCCGATCGCGCTCCTTCACGCGCATCCGGCATCATCGCCCTGTGGCGAGCATGCGTCGTCCGCGCGGAGCCTGCGAATCGATGGCGAAGTGAGCGACATGTACGTCAAAGGCGACTCACTCGAAGTCGTGTTTTGCAACACGGGTCGCTTTCAAACAAGTATCGTGGGTGAGATACAGGTACGTCTCGTCGGCGACTCCGTCGTGACAGCCCTGCCAATCACCTCGGCATCCGTAAAGTCCGGCGAGCAGCGGACAATGCGCATCGCGATGCCCAAGTTAGCCAAAGGCGCGTATGTGCTATTTGTCGTGGTGGACTTTGGTGGCGCGCAACTCACCGCGGCGAAGGCAGAGCTGGAGATTAGGGATTAGGGATTGGGGATTAGGGAACTACGCGCGGGCTCGTATACGTACTTTTCGTGTACAATCACGACAGCGTGTACGCATAGACCTCGCCCTTGGACCATCGGATGACAACGACTGACGCTCCTGTTCCCCAAATAGCCATTCTCGCGGGCGGCTGCTTTTGGGGTGTTGAAGAAATTTTGCGCGCCGTGCCAGGTATTCTCGAGACCGACGTGGGTTATACGGGCGGTTGGCTCGAAAATCCCACCTATCACGATACGCATGACAGCAAGTCGGGCCATGCCGAAGCCATTCGCATCACGTTCGATCCCGCGGTGCTTACGTACGAGACGTTGCTCGAGCAGTGGTTCTTTAAGTTGCACGATCCCACCACACTCAATCGCCAAGGCAACGATATCGGCACGCAATATCGCTCGGCGATTTTCTATGTATCGCCAGAGCAGCAAGCCACAGCGATTGCAGTGAAAGCACGCGTTGAAGCGTCTGGCAAATGGAAAAAACCGATCACCACCGAAATCACCGCTGCCACCACGTGGTATTCAGCGGAAAAATATCACCAAGACTATTTACAGAAAAACGTTGGCGGATATTCATGCCATTTTCTTAGGGACTAGGGGTTAGGGGTTAGGGATTAGGAAGGTCAAGCCGGGGTGTGTCCCGAAGTCAGTTGAAATTCGGGTGAGTGCCGGAGAAGCGCTGCTCAGGCAGCGACGGCGGTGGTGGGGAGTTTGGTGCTCAACGCGGTTTGCAGCAAGGCCATATGCTTCACGCCACGCACGCGTCGAAAGTTGTGCTCGATCTGGAGCAGCGTCGCGGCGACCCAGCGCTGCTTCTGGTTGCTGTTCCGCCAATGATCCACGCGTTGCGTCTTGCGTTCGATTTGCGCCATCACGCTTTCGATCAGGTTGGTCGTGTTGAGACTGCGGCGCAGGTCCTCAGGCACGCCGAGGCGATGCAGCGTGAGTTTACCTGTAACCAGATCTCAATCGCGATCTACTACCTCACAGTAGAGTATCGCAGTTTGCAGAGAGATATAGAGGCTAAAGAAGAATCGGTGCTAAATTGTGCAAGTCGTAGTTTCGATTGTGGCGGTGGTGGCATGGTCTTGGTTGTCATGTCGCTGGAGCTAGACTGGGACCTGATGGTTCTGGACTCGCTGGCAGGCCGCTACGCATACCAAGGCTGCTAATTAGGAAGACCACCATGAGGATGAGAGCGTCCGCTTTCTTCACATCGATTGTTCTCGCCGCGTTTCCGATACGGCTGCTCGCTCAATCGCCAGTGAGAGATACATCCTTCTTTGAGTTTCGTGTTTCGGATAGCCTAACTTTTCGAGCGCATGGCGACACGGTATGGTCCATTGCAACAGGTCGCTCAACGCGGATTGTCGATTCGGCTGGTCATATCTCAATGCATCGACTAAAGGACGGTGTCGTTGAGGATACGAGATGGATCGTGAAGGGTCTTACAGCCTATCGCACCGACAGTTCTTCTGGAGCAGCGTCGCTGCCTGCAGTAGTGTTTCAGACGTATTTCAAGCAGATCGAGTCTGCGCGAAGGTTTAATAGAATCACAAGAGGCGTTCCACCGACGGAAACTGGCAAATCGCAGTTCCTACCCGAATAAACTTTGGCAGTGATGACATACGATGAACACCTCCCGCTCTATGAGCGGGAGGTGTTCATCGTTTTGCTAATGCTTCTTGTCTCTCGGCGGATTTGGATCTCGACCGTAACTATCGCTATCTCGAATCGTACCGTCCCGGCGGTGCGTGATCACTTCGCTCAGGTTTTGTTTTGCCATTCGGTTGTCAGTTTAGCGCAAGTTTTCGATACGGCCACGCGTTTTTTCGACGCGTCAATAGTTGATGTGTGAATGCACGAGTAAAACGGAAATGGATCGTACGAAACCCTATCGACCGGAAGGCGGAGCTCGGTTTGCGTACCAGCGAGGTTCTCGCCCCAGCGGAACCTGTCAACGAATTTAAGACACCAAGGGGACTGCGTTTATTGAATGGCGTCCTCTGAAGCGCTGAGGCGTTTGGGTGGATTGATCCACACCGCGCTCGGCAGAGGAGCGGGTGTGGGGGGACGACGGACGAAGCGCTCTGGATGGGCGATGTAGGCGGTGGTGAGGACGATCGCCCGTTGCGTCGCCGCTGCGGTGCTTGGCTGGTGCGCGGTCGAGGCTATTCGTACTTTTCGCATGGGTGGTGCCCTCTGTTTTGGAGCGGGAATCCTGCCAGGGATCAACGCTGCAGTATGGAGGCACCACCCGAATTTCAACTGACTTCGGGACACACCCGAAGCTGTTGCTCAGCCCCTAATCCCTAATCCCTATTCCCTATTCCCTATTCCCTATTTCTTTTCCAGTATCAGCGTCACGCGATCCGCCACATCGCTCCAATGCGCACGTAAAATCGCACTGCTCGCTACTGCCGCTGACAAACGCGCCTCACGCTGAATTTCGCGCAACTGCGCGCGGGCCAACGCTGGCAAATCACTCTGCATGACATTCGGTGCGGTGACAAACGGCAACGGTCGTGGCGGCACAGTTGCGCCGCCACCTGGTACAGTGGCCGTCGTCGCAGGTGGATTCACCAACGCGTCCAATCGCTGCAAATACACGCGCTGCAATTGTCGACGATTCGCA
>JANYHT010000042.1 GCA_025358925.1 Gemmatimonadaceae bacterium
GCGATGGATCAAGTTGCGAGCGCGATCGACCGCGTGGTTTATCAGGCTGCGTGACGACGCCGATCACATCATGTCCTTCGCCAAGTAGTGCGCGAAGTGGTGGCACCGCAAAGTCGGGTGTGCCCCAAAAAAGAATGCGCATTGTGCTGGCGCGGCGAACTACAGGTTTTCGGACTCGCGCTCGGGAGGCAAATCGCCCACCGGCAACACGCGCACGAACTTCGGATAGTTGATCTTCTCTTCGTCCCACTCGCGCAACGCTGCTCGTTTTTTCAGTAGACTCAGTCGATCCGTGAACAACTTGCCGTGCAAGTGATCGATCTCGTGTTGCAAGCAGCGCCCAAGGAGGTTGGCCGCTTCAATTTCGTAGATATTGCCGTCGATGTCTTGCGCGCGCACGGTGACGCGGGCGAACCGTGTCACGTCCGCGTAGATCTCGGGAATGGAAAGGCAGCCTTCTTCGCCTTTCGCCGAGCCTTCTTGGATAATGATTTCTGGATTGATGACCACGAGTCGGACGTCGTCCGCTTCAACAACCGCGAGGCGTTCCCGTCGACCGATTTGCGGCGCGGCGAGTCCAACGCCTTTCGCCACGTGCATCGTTTCGAACATGTTATCAATGAGACGTCGCAGCTCCGGTGTGATCGTGGAGATGCGCTCGGTTTCCTGCCGCAGAATGGGCGAACCGAGGACGTGAATGTCGAGCAGAGACACGGACGAATCAGGCTGAGGCGACGGGCGCAGTGAGCACGCGATCAATCCGACCGCGTTCGATCACGAGTCGAGATTCACCCGACTTGATGGTGATGCGATCAGCCATAGACGTTAGCGTTTCTCCGTCTTTCGATTGCTGCGCAATAAAGACGACCTCGCCGATGATACCACCAGTGGTCACAATTTCATCGCCACGTTTGAGCGTGAGCAGCAGGGCATCGCGCTTTTTGCGTTGGGTTTGTTGCGGACGAATGAGGACGAAGTAGAAGATCGCGAAGATCGCTCCATACATAAAGATCATGGAGGTGATCTGATTGCCCGGCAACTGAAGTGCGGCGAGGCTGGCGAGGATTGGAACGGTCATGTCGTGGTCAATCGGGAGTGATAGCGGGCGAGCCAATCGCGACTCCAGCCCTCAAACGAGCCGCCCTGCACTGCGGCTCGTGCGTCGCGCATGAGCGCGACAAGGAAATGTACATTGTGGAGGCTCAGCAGGCGGAGTCCGAGCAGCTCTTCCGTCACGAACAGGTGCCGCAGGTAGGCGCGGGAGAAGCGCGAACACGCGACGCACGTGCACGCATCGTCAAGCGGCGCTGGGTCGAGGCGAAAGGTGGAGTTCTTGATGTTGCGTCGACCGGTGGTGGTGAAAAACGCACCGGTGCGACCCATGCGGGTGGGCGCGACGCAGTCAAACACATCGACGCCGCGCGCCACGCCTTCCACGAGATCTTCCGGAAAGCCGACGCCCATGAGGTATCGCGGGCGGTCGGTCGGGAGCGCTGCATTCACCACATCGAGCATGGCGTACATGTCCGGTTTTGCTTCGCCAACGGACAGTCCGCCAATGCCGAAGCCAATCCAATCGCCGCTTTGGTGAATGGCTTCGCACGAAGCCCGCCGGAGCGCGGCGTGGATGCCGCCCTGCACAATCGGGAAGAGCGCCTGATTGGGCGTTGGCGCGTCAGGATCGTCGCGCTGCAAACGCTCGAATTCGGATTGGCATCGCGCCAACCACCGAATACTGCGTTCCATCGCTTCACGCGCGAGCGGTTCGGCCGATTGCCCGGGTACCACGTGATCGAACTGCATAATGACATCCGCGCCCAAATTGCGTTCAATACGCATCACGGATTCTGGCGTGAACTGGTGGAGAGACCCGTCAAGATGACTTTTGAATTCGACGCCATCTTCGGCGATGGTGCGAAGCCCTTCCAGCGAAAACACTTGAAAGCCGCCCGAGTCGGTAAGAATCGGCTTGTTCCACGCCATGAATCGATGAAGGCCACCCATCGCACGAACAGTGTCATCCGTGGGCCGGAGGTGCAGATGGTACGCATTGGCGAGGATCATTGTCGCACCGAGCCGATGCAGATCGTCGGGATCGAGTGTTTTGACGGACGCCAGTGTCCCGACTGGCATGAACTGCGGTGTTTCGACAACGCCGTGCGGCGTGACGAAGTGACCAGCGCGTGCGGCGCCCGACTGGTGCGTGAGGTGGAATAAAAAGGCGGTCACGTGATCAGACGACGCACATTGCATCCCCATACGAATAGAACCGATACTGCTCGGCCACCGCCGTCCGATACGCGTGCATCGTTTGCTCATAGCCTGCAAAGGCCGCGAGCAGCATCAGCAGCGTTGAACGTGGCAGATGAAAATTCGTGATGAGATGATCAACACCGCGGAACTGATACGGTGGTCGGAGAAAAATGTTGGTGCCGCGACTGATCGGTTGGATGCGTCCCGATGCATCGGCGGCCGATTCGAGCGTGCGCACACTGGTCGTACCCACGGCCCAGAGTTTGCCGCCGCGATCGCGCACGGCATTCAGCGCCTGCGCCGACTCCGCCGACACTTCGCACCACTCTTCGTGCATGATATGCGCGGAGGGATCATCGTCTTGCACCGGACGAAATGTGCCCGGCCCAACGTGCAGCAAAACATTGACGCGTTGCACCCCGCGCGCTTCGATACGTGCCAGCAGTTCGGGAGTGAAATGCAATCCGGCGGTTGGTGCGGCGACGGACCCGGATTGATCCGCGAAGACGGTTTGGTAGCGCGACGTGTCGTTCACATCGTCGGCGCGATTGATGTACGGCGGTAGTGGAATATGACCGAACTGTTCAATCGCATCGCGCACGTCGCCCTCCGCGTGGAGCCGTACGATGCGTGTCCGATGCGGCGTCGTCTCGACAATTTCTACGCGAAACCCTGGTGCGATGGTAACCGTACGTCCCGGTCGTAATTTGCTGCCGGGATGCACCATCGCTTCGTAGTGCGTGTCATCCACTGGTCGCAACAAGAGGAACTCAGCCGGGCCACCGCTGTCCCGACGGCCAAGCAGTCGCGCGCGAAAGACACGCGTCGTGTTGACGACGATCGCGTCGTTTGCGGGAATGAGTTCGGCGAGATCGCGAAAGGTGCGGTGCGTGAGCGTGTTTGCCGCTCGATCGAGCACCAGCAATCGACTTCCATCACGCGGCTCGACGGGACGTTGGGCGATGCATGCGGTCGGCAGATCGTAGTCGTAGTCGGACGTACGGCTGCCTGCGATGTGGACAGACGAGTCCGCGGAGACTGGTAATTCTGGGCGCATTGAGCCGCGAAAGACAATCGGTGACGGAGGGAAGCGCAACGGGGAGAGGGAGATCGCGGGGAGGGAGATCGCAGGGTGCGGGTTCATGCGAATGGTGCGTGGGTGCGCGCGGCGGGTGATGGTGCGATGACGCGACATCGTAAACTGCGGTTTCGCGGAGGCGCGGAGGCGCGGAGGCGCGGAGGACGCGGAGAACAGCAGAAGAACAAGAACAAGGGAAAGCACCACCACCACAACAACTACAACAACAACCACCACCACCACAACCACCACCACCACCACCACCACAACAACAACCACCACCACCACCACCACCACCAAAGAAAAAATGGAACTTGACGATATTACAGAGGCAATAGTGCAAGAAGCGTTGAAAATTCACATCGCGCTTGGGCCGGGATTGCTAGAGTCGGTGTTTGAAGTGGTGTTAGCGCATGCACTCGTGCGGAGGGGTTTTGCGGTGGAGCGTCAAAAAGCGGTTCGTATTCAGTATGACGGACTTCATTCCGTGGACGGATTCCGCGCCGATCTCGTGGTAAATTCGCGGGTCATCGTGGAGATCAAGTCGCTCGACCGTGTTGCGTCGGTGCATTCCAAACAGCTCCTCACCTATCTGCGACTCATGCATTTACCAGTGGGATTGCTGATCAATTTTGGCGAGGCCCTGTTAAAGCAGGGCCTTCACCGCGTGGTGAACGGGCTCGACCCAGTCACGTCTCCGCGCCTCCGCGTGAACAGATCGTTGGCCGAATGCGCGAAGGCGATTCATTGAATACGGAAGCTGGTTTGCCGAGAGGTTTTGCGCTGATTGGCGAGATCGGTCACGTCAACGCGTAGTCGATACGCGCCCGACGGCGAGTTGGACACATCAAGTTTGAGAAACTCCACCAGCGTATTCGCCGAGGCCACGGTGCGATCAAATGAAATTGTGAGTTGATCGCGTCCGCCCTGCGCGCGTCCTAACGTTTTCCCGAGCCCGTCGAGCAGGCGTGCCGCGAGACCAGCCGCGCCGCCTTTGCTGATGCGTTCGATCGTTACTGCCAATCGATATTTGTTTTGTCCGTCTTTGGCGACGAGATCGTACATCTCCCACAGGAGTCCGATGGCCGATCCGGTGGGATACTGTCCAACACCCGGTTGCATGCTGACATCGGTCCAACGTTTGGGTGCGCTGCTGGCACTGTTGGGCGTAGGTGTGCTGCCCAGCAGCACGTCGCTCATGCCGAAGCCGGTGTTGACTTCGGGATTGAGTCGCGTCAATGCCCGCGCCGCGCGTTTGCTGTCCGCCTGCAGCGCTTCGACGCGCAGCACGTTGATGCCAGGACCAATACGGCGTGTCCACGTCCGCATCACCGGCGCGATCGCGGAATCGGGACGGACGCTTGTTTGCTCGGACTCTATGCCTCTGATGCGCACGAACTGATCGAACAATCGAATGTCGACGTCGATTGGCGCCCGTGTAAGCCCTAATCCGTGCACGAGCGAGTCAAACGGAATGCGCGCTGCCACGACGACGTCTGACGAGTCGCTACCACTACGAAAACGTGCGACACGAATGGCGATGGTATCGAGGAGTCGCGTGGACGGAACGTTATCCCACGCCACAGGCACAGCGTTTTTGACCTGTTCAACATTGTCGTGATCGGCAAAAGCAAAGCGAGCCGTGCCGAAGCCCGGTGGCAGGTCGAAGAAAAATACGAGACCGCTGTTGTACATCCAGACCAGCGATACACCGCCGTCCAATCCACTCGTGGTGCCAGCGACGGTTAGTTCGACATCGGGCGGTCCGTATCGCACGTGCACATCGCCCCGGTCGGTATCAGCGCCGAGCAGGTCGAAGTCTTCGTTGGTCCACCGAAAATCGGCAAAGGTGACACGGGCATAAAACTCCAGCTGATATTCGTTTTCACTCGTGAGCGCGAGTGGATCGCTCATCATCCAATACATGGCTTCGAGTCCACGCTGTTGTGGCGCCGGCAGTTTGGCGTAACCGACCGTGTCTCCTATTTGCCCGTCCGCGTTTTTCACCGGCCGCGGTCGCAAAATGCGCGTGAAGCGCGTGAACCGCGCACGATCTGTGTCGTCCATGAGTGCCTTGGCGCTGTCGAACGCGATTTTCGCGCCTTGCTCGTCGTTCAGCCGATGAGACGCGAGTCCGCGAGCGAGCCACGACTGATAGTCGAACGGAAAGCGTTTGCTGCGCTGTATGCCAAGTTCACGCATTTCATGCCACCGGCTTCGTTCGCCCAAGGCCATGAAAAGGTGACGACTGAATCGGAGATTGGTGGGGTCGACCGCGAGCGCTGCTGCAAATTTTACGAAAGCGTTGGCATAGTCAGTATTTCCTGTAGGCGGTTCAATTTTTTTTGCAAAACTCTCGACGTAACTGCGGGCCTTGTCGCGCTGCCAATTGTTCGCGTTCGAGAGTTGAATCTTTTGACGGTCAAACGTGAGTGCGCGATTGGCGATGGCTTCATACCGACGCCACGTGGCCATTCCTACTTCGTCGGCTGCAACGGCGAGCAGCAAACTATCGCCCGCTTTCGTGGCTGCGTCGAATGCGTTACCCACCTCGCTGGTGGCCGCGAATCGTAACGTGGACACGCCCGAGGAGAGGTTGAACTTACTGAGCGCGAGCCAGTAGCGCGCGCTATCGGGCGCAAGTTTGGTTGCCAGTCGCAATGCGGTGTCTGCACCGATCAGCAAACGAATGGTGCGTTGGTCGCTGATGTATTGCGCATTGCGTTTCGCTTTGGCCATACTCCAATTGAGCAAACCGAACTGCAGCCACCCCGCGGCATTTTTCGCATCCCTGTGCAGCGCAGAATCGAGCAAGGCATACGCCCGCGCGGTGTCGCCCGCGCTCGCAAGAGAATCGGCGCGAGCGGCCATGTTTTGGCGGCTGAATGCATTTTGTGCTATGACGACTTGCGGCACGAACAGTGCGCCAACCAAGCATAACGAAATCACCAGCAACCGTCTCAAATTGGAGTGCATTAGCAACCTCGAAGATCAGAAAAGTCCGGCCGGCTCAGTGAGTGACGTAGGCGGAACAAAACCAAGGTGCCGATACGCGTGCGGCGTGGCGACCCGACCGCGCGGTGTGCGCTGCAAAAACCCATTCTGCACGAGGAACGGCTCGTACACTTCCTCGATGGTGCCAGTGTCTTCGCCAATCGCGGCAGCGATGGTGCTCAACCCAACCGGACCACCATCAAACTTCTCGATGATGGTTTTCAGGATCCGACTATCCATGTCGTCCAAACCGAAATGGTCGACGTCTAACAGTGCTAACTGCGCGTGCGTCATTTCCAGTGTTATACGACCATTACCCCGTACCTGCGCGTAGTCACGGACGCGACGCAACAATCGATTGGCAACACGCGGTGTCCCTCGCGAACGCTTCGCGATCTCGTGCGCGGCCTCGGCGTCCATCTCAACCTTGAGCACATCGCCCGTGCGCCGCACAATGACCTCGAGCTCATGCACGGGATAGAATCCGAGCTGATGCACGATGCCAAACCGTGCTCGCAGCGGCGCGGTGAGCATGCCCAATCGCGTGGTCGCACCCACGAGCGTGAAGCGCTCGATATTCATTGTAACCGTCTGCGCCTTGGGCCCCTCGGAGAGTCGAATATCAATGCGATAATCCTCCATCGCCGGATACAAAAACTCTTCGATGATAGGGCGCAGTCGATGAATTTCGTCGATGAACAACACATCGCCTTCACGCAAATTGGTAAGCGGGCCCACCAAATCCCCTGGCTTTTCCAGCGCCGGCCCTGACGTGGTGGTGAGGTTCACGCCCAGCTCGCGCGCCATCAAATCGGCTAGGGTGGTTTTCCCTAACCCCGGCGGACCGAAAAACAGCGTGTGATCAAGCGCCTCACGACGTTCCCGCGCCGCCTCAATCGCGATGGACAAGCTTTCTTTGATCTTGTTTTGCCCAATAAACTCCGCCAACCGCTGGGGACGCAGCGATAGCTCGACGAGGCTCTCCTCGGACAGCGCCTCAGGCGTCGTGATCTCAGCGCGCGTCATCGGAAGGGAAATGGGGAGCGGGAAGGCGAAAGGGGGAATGGGAAATGGCGCGAGACCATCACCCACGAAGGCAATATACGGACAAACGCTCACGTCGCTTTACCAAAACATTGCCGTAGGGGTACCAGCATTTCAGTCGTTGCCGCGTATCATTCCTAAGCGCGTCCCGCTCCGTCCCGTTCAACCCGTTGCCAATGTCTCATCGGTTCTTCTCCGTCGCCTCGCTCGTTGGCATCGCCACTCTCGTCGCTGTTACGACGGCGGCGGCACCTGTGCGCATCAAGATGTCGCGTCCCACGATCGCGACGGGACCGAGCATCGAAGAAACGATCAACATCGATTGGCGCGTTCTCGCGGGGCTCGACTACTCAAACGGTAAATCCACAGACACGCTGAAAAAGCTCGAAGGCAAAATGGTCCGCATTCCGGGATTCGTTGTGCCACTCGACGACTTTCAGGACGAAGGCGCTGAGTTCTTACTGGTGCCTTACTACGGCGCGTGTGTACACACACCGCCACCACCGCCAAATCAAATCGTCATGGTTGGCATGACAGGCCGCAAAGCGATCAAGCTCAATTTGTTTGACGCCGTGTGGATGTCCGGTCGACTTAAAATCGCCTCGGTCGAAAGTCCATACGGCACCGTCGGCTACCAGCTCGAAGGTATGAAGGTCGAGCCCTATTCGGCGAAATGACGGCGGATACGGCCGACGTTCCGGCCGTGGAGTTGTCGCAACTGCGTTTTG
Source organism: Gemmatimonadaceae bacterium (assembly GCA_025358925.1). Lineage (GTDB taxonomy): Bacteria > Gemmatimonadota > Gemmatimonadetes > Gemmatimonadales > Gemmatimonadaceae > Gemmatimonas. The sequence continues at coordinate 8,098 of JANYHT010000042.1, forward strand.
CGTATCGTGCGGGCCGTGACGTATTGGCCATCGAGCATCTGGCCATCGCCCGCGGAGAAACGGTATTTCTGCATGGGCCGAGCGGGAGTGGGAAGACCACGCTGCTCGGCCTTCTTGCGGGTGTGCTGCAAGCGACCAGCGGGAGCGTGAAAGTGCTGGGCACCAACTTCTCCACAATCTCGAGCGGATCGCGTGATGCCTTTCGAGCGCGACATCTCGGTTATGTGTTTCAAATGTTCAATCTGATTCCGTATCTGACGGTACGAGAGAACATTCTGTTGCCGATTCGGCTCGACGCAGGGCGACGCGCGCGCTTGGGTACGACGACGCTCGATGATGCAGTGGCGGACATTGCGTCGCAGCTCGATATCGCAGAATTGCTCGACGCGCCGATCGCGGAATTAAGTGTCGGGCAGCAGCAACGCGTCGCCGCCGCACGCGCGCTGATCGGACATCCGGAGGTCGTCATAGCTGATGAACCAACGTCGGCGCTCGACACGGATCGTCGCGAACAGTTTCTCGCTCTGCTCTTTGCGTCGTGCAAAAAAGCCGATGCTACTCTCGTGTTTGTCAGTCACGATCACACGCTCATGCCGCTCTTCTCGCGAACGGTGTCCCTCGCGGAAATAAACCACGCGTCTGTGCAGCGGAGCCGCGCGTGATGCATCGGTGGGCGACAGCGTTATGCTAATTCCGCGTCTCGCGCTGCGCTCGTTGCGTAGTCGATTGCTCACCACCTCACTGACGGTCGCCAGTATTGCGCTCAGCGTCACGCTGCTGGTCGGTATTGAGCATGTGCGCACCGGCGTCCGTGAAAGTTTCGCCGGCACGATCAAGGGCACAGATCTGATTGTCGGCGCGCGGGGTGGTTCATTACAAGTGTTGCTCAGCACTGTGTTCGGCATTGGCTCGCCGGGTGGCGGTGTCAAACTATCCACCTTTGAGCGATGGAAAGCACATCCCGCAGTGAAGTGGGCGGTACCATACACGCTCGGCGATAGCCATCGCGGGTTTCGCGTGGTAGGAACAACCGCAGAATTTTACGAACGCTATCGTTATCGCGCCGATGGTCGCGTTACGTTCGCGTTCGGACACGCTGGCGTGACGGATGCCGATGTTGTGATTGGTAGTGATGTTGCTGAAAAGTTGCGATACACCATCGGTACGGCGGTGGTGGTGACGCACGGCATGCGCGACATCGGCACGTCGAGTCATGAGGCGCATCCATTTAAGGTGGTAGGCGTGCTGAATCGCACGTTTACGCCAATTGATCGCTCGGTATACATCACGCTTGCCGGCGTGGAAGCGATGCACGACGGCTTCGAGAAGCCGGTCGCACCGAAAACGATCTTCGCCGCGAAAACAAAATCGGCACCGGTGCTGACGCCGAGAGTGGCGCGTATACCGCGTCCCGTCGCTGCAATGCCGACCCCCGGGGCTCCGCTCGTGATGCCGGGTGCGACACCACCGCCTGGCACGCCGATGGTAATGCCCGGTGCGTCGCCACCACCTACTGCTGTTGAGGCACCGAAGCTGATATCAAAACCGGTGCCGGTTGTGGCGATGGCCGTCGAGCCAGCAGTTGTGGTCGACGCGCATGCGGATGATCAAATCACATCTTTTTTCATTGGCACGAAGAACCGTTTCGAGGCGCTGATGTTACAGCGCGAAATGAACACCGATCTCGTCGAACCACTCACCGCAGTTATTCCCGGCGTGGCACTTGGTGAGCTGTGGCAGAATATTGGGAGCGCAGAAGTTGGATTGCGCGTCATCGCGATTTTTGCGGTGATGATCGGTCTGTCGGGTATGCTGGTGTCGCTGTACTCCTCACTCGAAGCGCGTCGTCGCGAAATGGCGATCTTTCGCGCGGTCGGCGCCGGTCCGCGAACTATTATCACACTGCTAGTGCTCGAGTCTGGATTGCTGTCGCTGCTCGGCTGCGTGCTCGGCGTGGTGTTTGTGTACGCGGGCCTGTTCGTGGGGCAGGCTCCCATCGAACAACGGTTTGGCTTGCACCTAACCATTCGCCCACTCGGCGCGACGGAGTGGGGCTATCTCGCGATCGTGCTCGTTGCTGGAATAATGATCGGCTTCGTACCGGCTATGAAAGCATATCGTACGTCGTTGGTCGACGGGCTTAGCCCGAGAGCTTAACTCAGCGTCCCGCCCGTGTCTCTTCGTCGCAATCACTCGATCATTTCGTTTCGCGCGCTGGCCGTTGCGCTGCTCTCCGTCAGTGCGCTGACGGCACAACCGCGTCCGATACTTAAAGCACCACTCGCCTCACCCATTCCTGCTGAATCGTTGCCGGCTTATGTGCGCTCCGATGCGCCGCTCGATGCGATGATTGTCAAGTTGTGGGACGAAGGCATGAATCGATCACAGCTCGCGACGCTGAGTCAAGTGCTCCTCGACTCCATTGGACCACGACTCACGGCATCACCCAACATGACGCGCGGCCAGAACTGGCTTGTGTCGACGTACACGAAGTGGGGGGTGCCTGTTCGAAAGGAAAAATACGGTACGTGGAATTCGTGGCGTCGTGGCGCGGCGTTCGCACTCCTCACAGCACCACGCGCAAAACCGCTCGAGGCCACCATGTTATCGTGGAGTGGCAACAGTGGGGGCAAATGGATGGACGGAAGTGTGATCGTGCTTAAACCGTACGAAACTGCTGAAACGTTTTCCGCGTGGTTGAAAAACGTTCGAGGGAAGGTCGTGCTGGCGAGTGCGCCGCGCATCACCTGCCGAATGCCCAATCAGATAACCGAATACGCAACGACAGCTACACTGAGTGCGCTGGATTCGACGCAGCGTGATCTCGATGCGCCGTATCTTGGATTGACGCAACGTGTGCCGACATTTTACGCTGACCTGAAGAAAGCAGGTGCGATTGCAGTGTTCGAATCAAGTTGGTCGCAGTATCCGGGGATCGATAAAGTGTTTGGGTCACCGCGCAACTCGGCATTGCCGGTATTTGACATTGGGTGCGAAGACTACGGAATGCTGTTCCGACTGGCGGCAAACAAGCAAGGGCCGCGAGTGCGTGTCATGGCGGAATCGGAATTTCTTGGCGAGCAACCGGTGTTCAATGTCATCGCCGAGTTGAAGGGCTCGAAAAAGCCGGATGAGTATGTCGTGCTGTCGGCGCACTTCGATAGTTGGGAAGGCAGCGCGGGTGCGACCGACAACGGCACGGGTTCACTGACGATGATGGAAGCAATGCGCATTTTAAAAACCGTCTATCCAAAGCCGTCGCGCACGATTTTGGTGGGACATTGGAGCGGCGAAGAGCAGGGGCTCAACGGCTCGGGTGCATTCGCTGCAGATCATCCAGAAATTGTGCGCGGATTACAGTACGCGTTTAATCAGGACAACGGCACGGGGCGGATTGTGTCACTCGGCCCAACTATTTTTCCAGAGAACGGACCGCGCCTCGCGCAGTATCTCGCGCAAATACCCTCAGAAATCACGCAGTGGATTCGGCTGCAACCGCCCGCGATGTACAGCAGCGGTTCGGATCATGTCTCGTGGCTCTGTCACGATGCGCCAGCTGCGAATCTCAACGCGCTGTCGTGGGATTACGGACAAACCACCTGGCACACCAATCGTGATTCGTTTGATAAGGTGATGCAGGACGACCTTCGAAGTAACGCCACCTTCACTGCGATGCTGGCGTATCTCGCCAGCGAAGATCCCGAGCGCACGTCACGCGCGGTGCTGTCTCCCGCGCCAATCGGACCACTCGGACGACCGGTGGCGATGTTGACGTGCGCGAAGCCGGCACGAGACGCTCAACAGTACCGACGCTGATTCGCGCGCGAAGTGGGCTTGTTGCACTGCACCTGCTTGCAGCCGTTGTCGTCACGGCGCAGCAAACGCTTGGCCATGCGCAAAGCAACAACTACCAGATCTTTCGCGAGAGTTTTGTACATCTGGTGCAGGGAGTAAATCTGTATGCGCAATTTCCGACCACACAATTTGACTTGTTTAAATATTCGCCAACGTTCGCGTTGCTGTTTGCACCATTTGCCATCGTGCCGTATTCGGTGGGCTTGCTGCTGTGGAATGTGACGAATGCGGCTGCGCTTTGTACCGCGATGGTGTTACTCCTCACACCGCGCGCCGCGACATGGGCGCTGGGAATCGTCTTCCTAGAAGCGCTCGGCGCCGTGCAGAACAGCCAAAGTAACGGCTTGTGTGCGGCGCTGATGATTTTCACGCTCGTTGCGCTGGAGCGGGAACACGTGGCGTTGGGCGCGGCGGCCGTCGCGAGCGGTGCCGCAATTAAAGTTTACCCGCTTGCGAGCGGCGTACTTGGGCTCGTTTCGCCGAAACGTTGGTCGCATCTGTTGTGGTGCGTCGTGATGGGTGCGTTGTGCACCTTGTTGCCGCTCCTCGTCACGTCACCAACAACGCTGCTCGAACAATATCGTTCGTGGATTGTGTTGCAGCGTGCGGACACCGCGAAAATCGCGATGTACTGGATTGGCGGTGTTCTTGAACGACTCATAGGTGCCCCTGTGCCCCACGCACCAATCCAATTATTCGGCGTGCTGTGGACGTTGCTGATCGCGTGGTATGCACAAACGCAGTGGTCTGACGCGGTGCTGCGGCGCCTGTTGCTCGCATCGCTGCTGCTCTTCGCTGTGGTGTTCAATCACATGTCGGAGTCGCCGACATTTGTGATTGCATTCGCTGGCGTCGGCATTTGGTGGAGCGTGTTGCCGCGAGCGCGCTGGCGCGACGCTACGGTCTTGCTCGCTCTGCTCATTGGTTCCGTCGGCGGCACCGATGCGGTGCCGAGACACATTCGCTTGGCATGGATTGTCGAGCCGCGACTGAAAGCGTGGGTCACCATTCTCGCGTGGTGCGCCGTGCAGTACGACATTCTGCGACTCCTGCGTCCAGCTAGCCCTTTGCCAGTCGCGTCAACGCCGCTCTAACCAGAACGGACACGTCTCCGGTAATCCCACTCTCCACTGCGCCACGGACCGCGCGATCTGCTTCTACTTGGTTATAGCCCAATGACAGCAGCGCACGAATAGCATCATCCGCGACCGCATGTGTGCCACTCGGTGTCGACGGCGCACCGCCGACGGTGTCCATCTTGTCGGCTAAGTCGAGAATCAGTTGCTCCGCTTTCTTGCGACCAACGCGCGGCACACGCATCAACGTCGTCACATCCTTCTCACGAAGCGCGCGCACGACGCGCTCGGCAGTGAGTGACGAGAGAATGCCGAGTGCCAACGCTGGTCCAACGCCCTTCGCAATAAGCAGGCGCTGAAAAACCGAGCGCTCGTACGTTGAGACAAAGCCATACAAGTGCCACGCATCCTCGCGCACGGAGAGATGCGTATGCAGCACGACCGATTGTCCCTCGGCCGGCAGTGATTCGAATACCGATAAGGGGATGAGGCATTCGTAGGCGATGCCGCTTGCCGTCATGATCTCAACACGATCAAGGTCACGGGACACCAGCTTACCTGCAACTTGTGCGATCAACGTTTGGTTCTGGACGGAGTGAGGCTCGGGAGTGACGTTGCGAGACACGCGCACAACGCTGCCGCGACGCCATCAGCGGCATCAGAGGGTTCTGGCGCGTGTTTCAATCGGAGTAGTCTGGCAATCATGAACTGGACTTGCTCTTTCGTTGCCGCACCAGTGCCCGTAATGGCTTTCTTGATTTCAGCCGGAGGATACTCGTAAATCACCACCGCTGCCCGTTGCGCCGCGAGCAGAATGACGCCACGCGCGTGCCCCAGGACAATTGTCGTCCGCACATTCCGCGCGTAGAAAACGTCTTCGACGGCGACCGTATCTGGGCGATGTCGTTCGATCAACTCGACCACGCCTTCGTGAATGTTCTGCAAGCGTGCTGGCAACGGATCCCGAGCGTTGGTGCGAATCACTCCACACTCGACCAACGTGGCCGTACGTCCTGTCATCGACACAACACCGTATCCGGTGACCGCCGTCCCTGGATCGATGCCGAGCACCAGTCCGGGTCGCGTCACCACAGGATCACGCCTCGTCCATCGCGTCCGCATCCATCTCGAAATTCGCATCAACTTTTTGTACATCATCCAACTCTTCGAGCGCATCGAGCAGCTTGATCAATTGCGATGCTGCGACGCCTTCGACGTGCACACTGCTCTTTGGCACCCACGCCAATTCCGCGTCGGACACTTTGTATTTTTTAGCTTCGAGGCTTTCCTTCACTGCGTGGAGCGAACCCGGATCGGTGGTGATCACGAAAAGTTTATCTTCGCGCACCACGTCCTCCGCGCCGGCTTCGAGCGCAACTTCAATGAGCACGTCTTCGACAACGCGCGCGCCGTCGACCGACATCTGACCCTTTCGATCAAACAAGTATGCGACCGAGTTCGTCGACCCCATATTACCGCCGTTCCGCGACAGCTTAAGCCGCACGTCGGCCACCGTGCGCGTAGGATTGTCGCTGACGGTCTGAATCATGAGCGCGATCCCGCCTGGTCCATATGCCTCGTAGAGCGCGTCCACGTAATCCACGCCTTCGAGTTCACCGGTGCCCTTTTTGACCGCACGGTCGATGTTTTCTTTTGGCATCGACACGGCCTTCGCGTTGTCAATGGCCGTTCGCAATCGCGGGTTTCCTCCGGGATCACCACCGCCAAGCTTGGCCGCCATGGTGACTTCACGAATCAAACGCGTGAACAGTACACCGCGCTTCTTGTCGGTGGCCGCTTTCGCGTTGCGGATGTTTTTCCACTTACTGTGACCAGCCATGTTGCCTCGCTGACGTTCCAGGCCTGCCGGATGGCGACGCGTTGGAGCGAAATATGTTGAGAAGCGATGAAGGGGACTACTACTGTTCTGGATCCAAAACATCCTCGAAGCGCAGCCATTGCCCGAAGAAATACAAATCGGCGTAACCCAGTGCACCGCGGCGCTGCTTCAGCACAATCAACTCGGTCGCACCGGCGACTCCAACGTCCGCGTCGTACAGGTCTTCGCGATAGAGGCCGAGTACAAGATCGGCGTGCGTGCCAACCGCCCCGTGCATGCCGAAGTCCGCTAAACGCGGGCGTCGATCCGCGCGCGTTCGATCGATCGCGGTCAAGTGTGTGACCACCAGCAGCGCCACGTTACGCTCGATGGCCAGTCGCTTGAGCGACAGCAGGGAGAACGCCAACGCATCGAATCGACCCGCTTCTCGTTCGAGGAGGGCTTCGAGTCCATCGATGATCAGCAGCGTGGTCTCGGGCAGACTGTCGAGCATCGGTGTCACGTCAGCGAGGCCTCCTCGCGTAATCGTTTCGACGACGGGCACGTGATCGCGCAGGGTTATCGCGGTGGCCGCGATTCGACTTCGCTCCTCGTCCGTCACGGTGCCTGCACTGAGCGACGCAGGAGAGACTCGAGCGCCAATAGCCAGCGCACGTTCGTACGCGCGCTCGGGTCGCATTTCTCCGGTGAACACGAGCGCCCGAGCCTCGCACCGCAGGGCGATTGCTAGCGCGAGGGAAGACGTGCCGGCGCCATCGTCGCCACCGAGTACAATCAAGTCGCCGCGATGGAATCCGCCGCCAATGATCCGATCAAGCGAAGGGAATCCGGAGCGGATGAAGTCGTCGAGGTCTTTTCCGTCTCGTACGCGGTCGACCCGAGCGACGATGCGCGTCAGTGGGGAAATGTCGTGGCTGCTCACGCGGGACACACCGCTTAAGAGCCGCCAGCGAGTTGTCGGGCCAGTCGTTCCAATTCTTGCACGCCCGCACCGTCGAGATACGTGCCTGCAACCGCCACGAGACTGCGCAGCGCTCCGGCCACTTGAAGTGGTGTACCCGTCGTGGCGTCCACACAACGTGAAAATGGAACACGCGTAGTGGGCGGTAACGCGAGTGAGGCGAGCCACACCTTTGCCTGCGTTGCGCGCGTGGCGCGATCGGGTTGGGCCGCCGCATCGGGTCCGACCAAACTGTGCGCGAGCCGCGCGGTCATCAATGCAGCCAAGGCCACTTCACGTCCGCCGCCAAGTGGCAAGCGCCCAGCGCGTGCCGCCAATGCGGGGAAGGGAAAGGTCAGCGGCTCAAGGCTGTATGGAAGCGGTTCGACATTCACGACGCGAATCTAACGCACGCCAGCGGACTCGGCTTGCTAGACCGCGTGTATGCAAATCGGGTAGCTTCCAGTATGGCGCAGCCAGCAAAAGCAATTCTGTGGGTCGATGACGAGGCGGAGCTGCTCGAACCGCATCGTATCCTGCTCGCGGATAAGGGCTATCAGGTGGAAACGGCAACAAATGCCGACGATGCATTAGAACTGCTTCGTCGCAAGCCGTACGACCTATTACTGCTCGACGAGCAGATGCCTGGCACGCGCGGCCTTGATGCGTACAAGGGTATTCGCGAATTACAGCCAACGCTGCCGGTGGTGATGGTCACCAAAAGCGAAGAAGACGCGACGCTCAAGGAAGCCATTGGTGCCAACGTGCGCGAATATCTTGTGAAGCCAGTCACGCCGCGACAGGTGCTCTCCGTCATCACGCGCATCCTTGAAGGTCCGCTCATCCGTTCGCAGGCGCTGGCTCGCGCCTTCGTCGAACGATTTCGTGCGATTGAAGCAGACCGCTATGCGAGTCTTGATTGGCGGGGCTGGATTGATCGATTCAGCGAGCTAATGCAATGGGACGTCGACCTCGCAAACGCCGGAGAACTTGGCCTACACGAGTCGCTGCGCGGACTGTATCCCGATATGCATCGCGAGTTCGCCACGTTTATGAAGACAGAGTATCCGCGGTGGTTGCGGGAACTTGAAGGCGATCGCCCACCGCTCTCCGTCGACGTCTTCTCGGAATTTGTCCTGCCCGTATTAGCACGCGATAAGAAAGCAATTTTTATCGTGATCGATTGCTTACGCGTGGACCAATGGCGCGTGCTGGAGCCGTTGCTCGCGCCGTTATTCGAAGTGGAGACCACGCACTATTACTCCATTTTACCAACCGCGACACCATACGCGCGCAACGCCTTGTTTAGCGGACTGTTTCCCGGAGAAATCGCAGCTCGGTTTCCTGATTGGTGGGGTGAACGCGATGACGAATCGCTCAACGCGCACGAACGCGACCTGCTTGTGGCGCAGTTGGAAGAGCTGCAGATCAAGGCGCCCGTGCGCTATCAAAAGATTACCAGTGCCGCTGACTCCGACGACCTTGATCGACACTTGCCTGGCGCAATAGCGGGCGAAGGTATTCACGCATTCGTATTTAACTTTGTAGACTTGCTCACGCACGGTCGCAGTGAGTCCAACATTTTGTTCGAAGTGGCGCGCGACGAAATTGCGATGCGTGCGCTCACCAAGCAGTGGTTTGAACGTTCGTCGTTATTCACGCTGCTCAGAGAAGCGTCGCGGCGCAATATCTCCGTGGTCGTGACCAGCGATCATGGCGCCTTGCACTGTAACACACCCGCAACGGTCTTTGCGAAGCGCGATGCAACGGCCAATTTGCGGTACAAATTTGGCGAGGATATTCGCGCTGAACGACCGGACCATGCGCTGCTCTTCAGCAATTCAGACGATTTGCGACTGCCGCATCGCGGTCACAATAGCAATACGCTGCTCGCTGCGGGCGACACGTTTTTCGTGTACCCAACAAAACTCCGTGAATACCAGAGCCGCTATCGCGGGAGCTTTTTGCACGGTGGTGTTACGCCCGAGGAATGCATTCTCCCCGTCGCCCTACTCACACCTAAACGGTGAGTAATTTTGTGAACGACGTGCGCACCACGGGCACGTTTAAAGTGCCCGCGCAGAAACTGTGGGGGAGACTGTGGATATTTGTACGTCCGCATCGCGGAAAGCTCGTGGGCGTTGTCGTGCTCAACGCCGTCGCCGCCGTTGCCGACGTGTTTTCCTTCACGCTGCTCATTCCCTTTCTCAACGCGCTGTTCAATAAGCCAGATATCATTCCGCAGGGCTTCATCGGCAATCTGCTGAACGCCAGTATCGGTATGCTGCTGGTGCCGTCAGACCAAATGGCTTCGCTACGCAACGTCATTCTCGTCGTGCTCGTGGCAGTCGCCGTCAAAAATGTTCTTATTTGGCTGAGCGGGCAGATCGGTGTGCAATTGCAGGAATACGTCGTCCGCGATTTGCGCGATCGGGTGTACGCACACCTGCTCCGGCTACCGCTCCCGTGGTTTACACGCAATAAAGTTGGCCAGATTATTTCGCGTGTCCTGAATGATACGAATAACGCAAAAGCCGTCGTTACCGAACTGATCACGCGCTCGATGTGGTCGACGGCTCAAGTAGTCGCAACGGTTGTCATGATGTTTGTGGTGTCGTGGCAGCTGTCGCTCGCCGCTCTCGTGGTGGCACCCCTCACGATTGGCGCATTGCAGCCGGTCTTGCGGAAGCTGCGTAAAGGGTACCGTCGGCTGGGTAACGATCAAGGCGAAATCACAAGCCTCGTGCAGGAAGTTGTGAGTGGCGTTCGTCTGATTAAGTCGTACGGCGCCGAGCCACGGGAAGAAGCTCGATTTGTGACGCGCAATGCGGCATTCGCGCGCGGTTACGTACGCATCGGTCGACTCTCGCTACTCTCTGGACCGGTTACCGAAACGTTGGGTACCTTCACGGCCGTCGCCATTCTGTGGTTTGGCGCGCATCTGGTGCTCGTAGATAAATCATTGGATTCGTCGGAGCTCATCGTCTTTCTCATCTGGGTGATGCGACTCTTGCAACCACTGAAACAGTTGTCGCAAGTACAGCCCGCCGCGCAGCAGTCGCTCGCGAGTGCAGAACGACTGTTCGAAATATTGGACTCGCCTGCCGAGACCGCGCTCGATCGCGGCACAGTGACTGCGCCGCAATTCCAGCATACGGTGGCGTTCGAAGACGTTACATTCGCGTACGACGAAGGCGCGGAGGCACTGCGCACTGTGTCGTTTACCGCACGCAAAGGAGAAATTATTGCGTTGGTTGGCGCCAGTGGTGCAGGCAAGTCAACGCTGGTCGACCTTATTCCTCGATTTGTGGAGCCGACACGCGGTCGCATTACTCTCGACGGTGTGGATCTTCGCGACATCAAACTCGATGCGCTGCGCGCGCTCACCGGCATAGTCAGTCAGGATACGGTGCTGTTTAACGACTCGGTACGCGCGAACGTCGCGTTTGGTCGCCCGAGTGCGTCGCAAGCGCAACTTGATGCGGCGGCGACGGCGGCGAATGCGCTCGGCTTCATTCACGCGCTCCCGAAAGGTTGGGAAACGAACCTCGGCGAACGCGGTACGCGGCTTTCCGGCGGACAACGGCAGCGTCTCGCTATAGCGCGTGCATTGCTCTCCGATCCGCCGATTTTGATTCTCGATGAAGCGACCTCAGCGCTCGACGCAGAATCAGAGCGGCTCGTGCAAGAGGCCATTGATCGATTGCTCGAAGGGCGTACCGTGTTTGTCATCGCGCATCGTCTCTCCACAATTCAGCACGCCAATCGTATTCTCGTGCTGGATCATGGTCGTGTGACAGAAGAAGGAACGCACGACGAGTTGCTCACGCGTGGCGGCGCGTACGCACGATTGCATGCACTGCAATTTGATCGACGATCTGAGGCGAGCATGAGCGATGATGAAGCAACGGTCGCACTGTTGGCCGTTGAATGACTTCGTGACGGCTCGCATCAACAGCGCACAGGCGCGACTACGAGCCGATCGCCGCGCGTGGTTTGGTGTTGGGGTCGTTACACTGTTCGTGCTCGCCGCGATCCTGGCTCCGCTGCTGGTGCACTTTGATCCAATACAGATTGACCTGAACATGACCTTGCGCGCACCGTCGCTCACACACTGGCTTGGCACAGATGCCCAAGGGCGTGATGTGTGGGCGCGACTAGTTTACGGAACACGCGTATCACTGCTTGTCGGACTTGCCTCACAAGGACTTTCGCTCACGCTCGGCGTCGTGCTCGGACTGCTGTCAGGTTATCGCGGCCGGTGGACCGACGACTTTATCATGCGGTTAGCCGATGTCACCTTGGCGTTCCCATCGTTGTTGCTGCTGATTGCGATGGCCGCAGCATTCGAACCGTCACTTCCGGTGGTATGCACGGTGATTGGCGTGGTCGGTTGGGCTGGCATGGCGCGGCTTGTTCGCGGGCAGGTATTGGTGGTGCGCGAACTCGAATACGTCCAGGCGATGCGCGCGCTCGGAGCGCGTGATCGACGTATTCTGACGCGACATGTCCTACCGAACATCATTGCACCCGTTGTGATAGCGGCAACGCTCGGCATCGCTGGTGCGATCATGGCGGAGGCCGCGCTCTCGTTTCTCGGACTTGGTGTCCAGCCTCCAACGCCAAGCTGGGGTTCAATGATTGCCGACGGCCGAGATCTTTCACAGTTACGTAACGCACCATGGACGTCGCTTTCACCAGGCCTAGCGATCGGCTTTGCCGTGCTCGGGTTCAATCTGTTAGGCGACGCACTTCGCGATGCCCTTGATCCTCGGGAACGCTGATCACCGTTGTTGTGGTTGTTTGTTGTTGTTGTTGTTGTTGTTGGTTAACCCCTAGTCCCTCGTCCCTCTCATGTTGCTTTCCATCCGCGCCACCCATTTCCCCTGGATGGACACCGATCGCAGCATCTATCTCAACGCTGCCTCGGCCGGTCCTCTGCCGTCAACGGCTGTTACCGTCGCGGACCAGTGGGCGCGTTTACGGCGCACGCCGCAGTTGCTCCCGTTGCCCGTGCTGCAGGAAGCAGTCGGAACGGCTCGCACCCAGTTTGCCCGATTGATCGGCGCCGATGCCGACGAAATTGCGTTGATGCCGAACACCACGTACGGACTCAATCTTGCGGCGCGCGCGTTGCCACTTCGACCGGGGACAATCCTCACATTCGATGGCGAGTTTCCCAGCTGCGTGTATCCATTTCAAGCACTGGCGTCGCGTGGCATTTCGCTGGAGCTCGTCCCGCGCGTGAATGGCTTGCCTGATGAAGACACGCTTGTGAAGAAGATTGGACGCGGTGACGTTGTGGCCGTCGTGATTTCGTGGGTGCAATTCTCTACAGGGTACGTCGCCGACTTGCAACGCATTGGCAACGCGTGCCGTGCGCACGGTGCGTTTTTTATTGTTGACGGTATCCAAGGCTGTGGTGTTTTGCCGATCAACGTACACGCACTCCCGATCGACATGTTTGCAAGTGGCGCGCAGAAGTGGCTCCTTGGTCCGTGGGGCACCGGTTTTGTCTACATACGACGAGAGCTCATTCAACAAATCGAACCGCACGATGTTGGATGGGCGTGCATGCGGGCGTCGACCGATTACGGCCGCCTCACGGACTACGAATTCGATTTTCTCCCCGATGCGCGTCGGTTTGAAGTTGTGACGCTCGCCTACCAAGATTTTGCAGTGGCCAATGCCGCGACCACGTTGTTGTTGGAGATCGGCGTGCATGAGGTTGCCGCGCATTGTGCATCACTCGTCGCGCGCGTCGTGCAATGGGTGGAAACGCGACGCGATGTACGTCTCGTCAGTGCCGTCGACGCAACGCGTCGCGCCGGCATTGTCGCGTTCGCGCCCACCGACCTCGTCGGCATGAGTGATCGTCTTCAGCGCGCTAACGTGATTCACGGAACACGTGAGGGTGCGATTCGTCTGTCGCCGCATTGCTACAACACCGCAAATGAGATCGATGAAGTTCTACGCGTGCTTGAAGGCTAACGTTGCGCGGACGCGTATTACCTTACATGTTCACGCGCTGCCCGTACTCTCGCGTCCGGGTGTTATCATCGTGACGATTGCTACGCATCCATGCCCGAACTCTCCATCGACTCCGTACCGGTCCTTCTCACCAAACGCGCCGTCGCTGACGCGCTGCGTTCGTGGGCCATTACGCTTGGATGTCCGGTGTCGTATCTCGAGCAGGCGCGCGTGGTGTCGGTGCAGCGTGACTTTGTCGAAGGCGAGTGCGAAGTCCGCATCTTCACCCGGGGCGAATCGGCCGTCGTGTCAATGCCGTCGGCCGCGGCACGCGATCTTGCGTTGGGAAACGATGAAATCAATGCGTTGGTCGAACTCGCGCGAAGTGATGCGGCGCCGGGCACATTCGTTACTCTGCGCGGCACGACGTTTGTGATTGATGACGAGCCGGTCTCTGTCTCCGTGCTCGATCACGACACGTTCCGAGCGGCAACAAATCCTGCGCGCGCGGCGATGGTGTTCGATCCGCGTCTCGATGTGGTGGATATGTTGCGCCACGAAGTGTCGGCTGCGGAATGGGAAAAAGGTGGTGGACTTTTACTGTCGCCACATCGCGTCGGAGCGCTCGCGGGTGGTGTACTCGTTGCGCTGGCGACTGTCTCCGCCGCAGACGGGCACCTCGCTCGTATCCGCGTTATTGTCGCGCCAAATTTTCGCCGCCGTGGACTTGGGCGACTCGTGCTTCAGGCGCTCGCGAAACATGTATTGTCAGAGGGGTTACTACCATTCGCGCGGATCGGCGCGAATGACATCGCCGCGCGCGCGCTCGCAGGCGCCACAGGCTTTGTTTACTTTGCACGGGCGCTCACGATGCGTATTACGGCTGTGCCTCACCATCAAGCGGCGCACGGTGGTGCGGGGCCGGTATTCGCGTAGTCGGCACCTGTAGCAATCCGTAGTCACGTGCGCCTTTTCGCAGCAGCAAAAATCGTCCGACCAACAGTTGTTCATCGTGCAGTGTGCGATCGGTCGCACCAAGCTTCGCACCGTTGACACTGATCCCGCCCTGCTCGAGCAGCCGCTTCGCCGCGCCGCGCGACGCCGCGAGTCCAAGCGTAGTCAGTGCTGCATACACATCCACGCCCTCCGTCGCGACACTGTTTTCGCCCGCCGCCTCGTACGTTGCAAACGGTATTTCAGCGCGTAACGCCTCCAATGCGTCGATCGAAAGCAACGTCGGATCCCCTTTCTCAAAAAGCAACGCTGAAACCTCTTTAGCGACGCGAGCGGCCGTCTCTCCGTGGACGCGTGTTGTGACGTCCATCGCTAACGCGCGCTGGGCCTCGCGCTTCTCCGGCTGCGTTCGCACGGAAGCGTCGAGTGCTTCGATTAACGGCAAATCCAACAGCGTGAAAAATCGAAGAAAGCGCGACACATCGCGATCGTCGGCACTCATCCAAAACTGATAAAACTGGTACGGCGAGGTGCGTGCGGCATCAAGCCACACCGCGCCCGTTTCGCTTTTTCCAAACTTGGTCCCGTTCGCATTCGTGATGAGCGGAAACGTCAACGCATGCGCTTCGTGTCCCGTTACCCGACGAATGAGATCGGTACCGGCTGTGATATTGCCCCATTGATCGCTGCCGCCTATTTGCAGCGTTACACCTTCACGCCGATGCAATTCAAGAAAATCGTATGCCTGCAGCAGCATGTACGAAAATTCGGTGAACGATATGCCAGACTCCAGTCGCGACTTCACGGAGTCCTTCGCCAACATCACGTTCACCGAAAAATGCTTGCCGGTATCGCGCAAAAAGTCTAGCAGTGAAAGCGGTGCCAACCACTCGACGTTATTCAGTAGTTTCGCGGCGTGCGGACCTTCGAAGTCTAGGAACCGTTCGAGCTGGCCACGAATCGCCGACGCGTTCTCGGCAATCGTTTCCAAACTCTGTAGGGTGCGTTCCGAACTCTTACCACTCGGATCGCCAATCATGCCGGTGCCACCCCCCACCAGTGCAATAGGTCGATGTCCGGCTCGCTGCAAATGCACGAGGCCCATCACCGGAATCAGATTGCCAACGTGCAGACTCGATGCCGTGGGATCAAAACCGCAATAACCGGTGACCGGACCCGCGCGTAACGCTGTCGCAAGCCCGTCGGTGTGCTGAAAGAGTAGCTCGCGCCACGTGAGCTCGGAGATAGGCGCTGGATGATCAGACATACATCTAAGATATCCGAGCAGAAGCTCTTGGCGCGCCCTGGGGTGCGTTGGTAGCCTTCACCATCTCAAATGCCACTCCCTTCCGTTCTCTCCGCTCGTGGTGTCGCCGGGCTGTTCGCGCGCTTCCCGATTCTCGGGTGGCTCATCCTTGTCGTGCTGTTCGGCGGCGCCTTTGGCGCGGGTGGTATCATCGGCGCTTGGTCGGTGATCTGCACGGAAGGACGTTGCCCGTCCATTAGCTCACTCGAGCAGTATGTGCCGAGGCAAACGTCGAAGGTGTTTGCCGCAGATGGACGCTTTATTGCGGAACTTGGTGTCGAACGTCGTACGCTCATCCGTCTCGACGAAATTCCGAAGCATGTGCGTGACGCCTTTGTGCTCACGGAGGATCGACGCTTTTACTCGCACGCAGGCATCGACTACTACCGCATCGTTGGGGCACTCGCGCGCAACGTGAAAGCGGGTCGCTATGCGCAAGGGTTTTCGACCATCACCATGCAGTTGGCGCGCAACGTGTTTCCGGATCGCATTTCACGCGAGAAGACTATTTTTCGGAAGGTGAAGGAAGCACGCGTCGCACGAGCCATCGAGCAGAGATATTCGAAGAACAAAATTCTTGAGCTGTACCTCAATCAGATCTATTTAGGGAACGGCGCCTACGGTGTGGAGACCGCATCGCAACGCTACTTCGGCAAGTCGGTGCGCAATCTCTCGGTGGCGGAGGCCGCGGTGCTTGCCGGACTGCCCAAAGCCCCAGAGCGATACAATCCTCGCCGTTTCGCCGATCGCGCTATTCAACGACGCAACACGGTGCTGGAGCTTATGCGCCGTGATCACGTCATCAACGATTCCGATGCATCGTTGGCGAAGGCATTTCCCATGCAATTGGCGCAGCGCACGGAATCGGGTGACGTGGCGCCGTACTTCGTGGAGTACGTACGGCAGCAGCTTGAAGTGCAGTTCGGCAAGCGACTCTATGACGAAGGTCTGCAAGTGTACACGTCGCTCGATATCGACCTGCAAGGCGCGGCCGAACGAGCGCTTGAAAATCAGATCAAAGCGATCGAAGCCGGCCGTCATGGTGCGTATAAGCACCTAACGTACGAAGCGTACGTCGCACGAAGCGCGGAGGGCGGCGAGGCAGGCACGGCGAATTCGCCGTATTTACAAGGCGCGTTCATTGCCATCGATCCGCGCAGTGGCGCCGTGCGCGCAATGGTGGGTGGACGAGACTTCGACGACTCCAAGTTCAATCGCGCCGTGCAAGCATTGCGGCAGCCTGGCTCGACATTCAAGCCGCTCGTTTATGCGTCGGCTATTCACGCGGGTTTTACGCCCGCGCAAATTGTCGACGACTCGCCCATTTCCGTCGACCAAATGTCGGGTGAGGCGTGGACGCCGCAAAACTACGACATGAAATTCATGGGCCCAATGCCCATGCGCAAAGCGTTGTACATGTCGCGAAACCTCGCAGCGATTCGCACGGGGATGCAGGTGGGTACGGGACAGGTCATCTCGATGGCGCGGAAGTTCGGCCTCTCCACACCCATTCCACCCTATCCCTCCATCTTCATTGGCTCGGCCGACGTGTATCCCATCGAGATGGTGGGTGCGTATTCAGTCTTTGCCAATCTTGGATTGCGGACCACACCCAACGCGATCACAAAAGTGCAGAGCGCGCAAGGCAAAATGGTGTGGCAACCACCATCCACACGTGAAGCCGTGCTGTCGCCAGAAGAGTCATGGCTGATGGTGAGTATGATGAAAGATGTTGTTGTGCGCGGTACCGCATCAAAAAACGTGTGGGGTGCGGGGTTTCATGTGCCGGCGGGTGGAAAAACAGGCACCACCAACGATGGCGCCGACGTTTGGTTCATCGGCTACACGGCCGATTTGGTCGCTGGCGTATGGATGGGTTTTGATCGTCCAACAAAAATCAAAGCCAATGCACAAGGCGGCGAGCTCGCCGCTCCCGCATGGACAGCGTTCATGACGGAAGTCTATCGTCGCAAACCCGAACCCCCGGATTGGCCGCGACCCGATGGCGTGGTTACACGGCAAATCGATGCGTTAACCGGCGGCCTCGTCACCAGCGCATGTCCATCCAACACGCTGACAGAATATTTTGTGCAAGGCACTGAGCCCACGCGTTCGTGCACAGATCCCATTCCCATGGGTATCCCGATTTCTGCGGATAGCGCGCGTGCAAAGGCCGTACGCGACACGGCAAATCCGTTCCGCATTCCACCGCAGTGAATTCCGCTCGCACGATTTACACAGCGAGTTGGGTGCTCCCAATTTCGGCGCCGCCCATTCGGGACGGCGCCGTTTGTGTAGACGGCTCGTGCATATCGCTCGTTGGACGCGCGCTCGATCTCCTCCCGCACAATACCGACGCACGACACGTGGCGCTCGGGGATGCGGTATTGATGCCAGGCTTAGTGAACGCGCACACGCACCTTGAGCTCACAGCCATGCGTGGCTTTCTCGAGGGACTCGATTTTCGCGGATGGCTGCGCACGCTCACGAAGGCGCGCCGAGAGGTGATGGATGCGGACGCGCTCCTTGACGCATCGCGCTACGGTCTTGGTGAAGCACTGCGCAACGGCATCACGACCTGCGCCGACACGTCCGAGTCTGGCGTTCCTCTCGTCGCCATGCGAGAAATGGGCGTGCGTGGCATTGGCTATCTCGAAGTATTCGGCCCAGATCCCATGCAGTCGGTGACGTCACTCGCGGAGCTTCGCGAACGCGTCGCGATCACGCGCGTTCACGATACGATGTTGGTACGTACCGGTGTCTCACCGCATTCGCCATATACCGTATCTGCACCGCTCTTTCGTGCGGTCGCCGAGTACGCCAATGCGGAATTGTTGCCAGTGGCGGTGCACGTCGCGGAAAGCATCGCCGAAACACAGTTTGTGCGTGACGGTCGCGGTCCATTTGCAGATCGTCTGCGCGAACGCGGCATCGCCGTCGGACCACAAGCGCGCTCGCCAATTGCGCTGTTGCATCAAACAGGAATACTCCAGACGCGCCCGTTGCTCATCCACGCGATTTACCTTGACGATGATGATCGCCGTCGCATCGCGGATGCGGGAGCGTCGATCGTGCATTGCCCGATCTCCAACGCGAAACTTGGCCAAGGTATGGCCGCACTCCATCGCCTGCGTGACGCAGGCATTGCAACTGGACTTGGCACCGATTCCGTAGCCAGTAACGATCGCATGGATCTGCTGGGTGAAGCGCGACAAGCAGCACTCTTGCAATCATTACAGTTGGGCGTACCCGATGCGCTCTCGGCGCACGACGCACTCGATCTCGCCACCCGCGGTGGCGCGCGCGCGCTCGGCCTCGACGCCCGCATCGGCACACTCGAACCCGGAATGGACGCCGATCTGACGGCTTTTCCGTTGGATAATATCGACGCAATGCCGCTGCACGACCCGTCAGTCACATTGGTCCACGTCCTTGCGGGTGTCGTGAAGGCGACGCTCGTCACAGTTGCCGGCCGCGAATTGCTGCGCGATGGAATGATCGTCGACGCCGATCATGGACTGTCAGCACGCATTGGCATCATTGGTGAGCGCTTACGCCTCTGGCGCGCACAACAAGTGTCAAACCTGTAATCAACCCGTATTTCTAATCGCAAATCCCCAATCCCTATTCCCTAAATCCCCATTCCCCATTCCCTATGCCAGAGGGTATGGTTCATTTGTCCAAGTCAGCCGACCCACTCGATTCAGCATGGAGGAGACTGCGTGATCGCCGGATGTCTCGCACTGAATGCATCGTATGAACCACTGACCATGGTACCCCTGCGTCGAGCATTGCGCCTCGTCATTGACGGCAAAGCCGAGATCGTAGAAGCGGAGGGCGAACGTCCGGTGCATTCGGAGCGCGCCGCATATCCACGCCCTGCCGTCATCCGACTCACGCGTTTTGTGCACGTGCCGCGACGTTTTCGTCGACAGGTGACAAACACCTTTCTGTTCGCGCGTGACGAATATCAGTGTCAATATTGCAAGCGGACGGTTGTTGAGCTCAAACCCCGCGAATCACTTACCCGCGATCATCTCATTCCCATGTCGCGCGGTGGTGTGAACGAATGGACCAACGTTGTCACGGCCTGCAGTAGCTGCAATACGCGCAAAGCCAATCGCTTGCCGGACGAAATCGGCATGCATCCAATGCACGCACCGGTAGAGCCGCACTTCGTGCACTTAAGCTGGGCGGTGCGTCGTCTCACGCCAATTCAGGCGCGGTACATTCGCGTGTTTTATGGTGAAGCCACTCTCAAGCAGCTCGAAGAACTTGAACGCGTGACGTCGCGCACTGGCGTTCCGGCACATGCGCATACAACGCCACTGTCACACGGTATGCCCGTGGTCGTTTCGCTGTAAACGCAACGTCGCGTCAAAAAACCATCACGCCGCTGCGCTTCTCCAAATGCCGTACTTCGCCGCCGAGCAATCGCGTGACGAGTGTACGAAATCCGCGCGTGAGGGCGGTGCCTGGACTTCGGCGCCCTTGCACAGCGGGCGCTGCTTCGCCGCGCAACCACCGTTGTAGTTCGTCAAGGTCGCTGATCGCGACCATCTGCACGTCGACCTGTACGTTGACGTAGCCTTTGCGTCCCTTCGCACGTGCAGACAAGCTTGGCATGTACGCGAGCTCGCTTGCGGCGCGCGCATCGGTAAATCGCGAGTAGCTGCCCAACGACACCACGCGGTCACGTGTGCGGCGGAGCACCTCGTACGTACGATCAATGACGTCGTAACGCACGCTGACGTCCCACTCTTCGCGATCGACAATTTCATCAAACCATCGACCAGTCATCCAGAGTTCGGCACGAAAATGTTCGCTGAGTGGGAATCCACTGCGCAACAGCTCGTCAAATGTTTTCTCCTCAAGCAGACCGCGTAACGAAATCGCCGGCGACGTGGCACCGGCGGCGGATTCAATCTCAATTCGCGGCAACGACTGCGCGCGAAGAGCAGTCGCCTCGCCAAGCATGCCGAGCGAGAGTGCGAACAGCACCAACCGTACTCGTCGCAACACTAGAACCGGTGTCCGAGTCGCACATACACATTGGGCTGCAATCCGCCCTGCGACACCGCTTCCGCCAGGTACACGCCGAAATTGCCGAAATCAAATCCGCCACCAAGATCGCTGCGCCACGTGCCAAGACTCGGCAGTTTCCCAGTGCGATACAGGCCGGCGTTCCGCGAGTCACCAACCAACCAGCCGCGTCCGGTGTTTGCAAAAACTACCCATGACCCGTCACCACCCAATCGACTGATCGACCATCGACGATCACCAAAATGATCTCCATCGCCAAACAATCGAATGCGAAAGTCTCCCTTCCATTCCGCTTGCAGGAGCAATATCCGATCACATTGGGCCGGACGTCCGAGCTGCACATAGACCGCGTCGTCGCCTGTCGCACACGTGCCCGCGTCCGGATTGCCAATAGTCCGTCGGAAGTCAAAGCCGGGCAACGCGTCGATACCACTCACGGACACACGCCGTTGCATCGGCAGCGCATCGCCATTCAACCGCCCAGCCAACACCACTCGCAAGTTGATTTGCGTGCTCGGCCCCAATCGGTTGTATCGGCGCACGTCCAGCAATCCACGCGCGTATTGCACATCACCGACGGTTTGCGCCCGCACACCGACAGTGCTCGTCGCCACACGATCGAAAGTGCCTTGACCATGCTCATACTCACCGCGTAGCAACCATCCGGTTCGCGGATTTTCCGGGTTATTTCGCGTATCCAATCGACCAGTCAGCGTAAGCAAATGCAGCACGCCTTCATCGGCCTCCGGATTCGTGCGCCACGACCTGTCAGAGTTGAAAAGCGAGAGTGGATTGAGTGTCCGACGCGACGACCATCGTTCTTCGCCAAACGACGCGCGCAATTCAGATCCGCGACCCGTAAAGACGGAGACGTAACCGGCGCCGCCGTGACGTTGCCAGTAGTCACGGTAGTCGCGTGAAAATAAAAAACTCGCAAGTCCAACCTCACCATCGGACAATTGCCAATCTTCCACCGGCGTCACTTCATCGAAGAGACGACCACCAAGGAGTGCGCCACCGTGACGTCCCTTCCGTACCTCAAACATCGCGCGATGGCCACGACTGGCCCGTGTCCACGCCAGTTTATCGCCCGTCCGAAAAATGCCCAACAGCTCGCCATTCACACGCGTATCGCCGTTCTGCGCGTAGAAGCGCGGACCGAAATACAACGGTAATCCCTCCACGCGATTGTACGTATGCGCGGTGGTGAAAAACAGTTGACTGCTCTGACCGTTATCATCGCGGTGCCAACGCGCGAATCGCGCGAACACTTCACGGTCAACATCGGCGACGAGCGTGTCGCTCTCCTCGTGATAGCGTAACCGCGCGCTCCATACGCGAATCTCGCCGCGCACGAGCGGGTGATCGAGCGATTCCAATCCTCCACCGAGGACAGTGAGCGTCCCGGCAATCGACGCGCCATCCACGAGCACCACATCCGCGTTGATCACGACGAGCTGACCAGTGATTGCACCCGCAATACGCGCCCGGCCGCCGAGCACCGCCACATCGCCGCGCACGGTATCGGCCACGGCTAATGAGAAATCACCGCGTACGCGCTTCGTGTTCGGCGCATTCCACACATTCTGTACATCATGGGCGACGTCTCGAGGAAGCCCACCCACGCGACGTTCGGGTTCGGGGGGGCGCTCCTGCGCCGAGAGCGCAAGCGCGTACAAACACGAGCAGGTGAGCAGCGCCACAATGATGGTGCAACGTCTCATATCACGCTCGGCTTGAAGGACGATCACTCGGTGGATGAAGCAAGGCCCAGTCGACGCATTCGGCGATAAAGGTTCGGCCGATCGGTTTGCAAGCGACGCGCCGCTTCGGCGATGTTGCCATCGCTCTGCGCAAGTGCCGCAGCAATTAGCCGGCGCTCATAGGCGTCGAGCGCATCGCTGAGGGGAACCGTTGGCGATACCGCCGCCGCCGCATGTTTCGCGTCAGACACCACTCGAGCGTCGTAACTTCCGCCAATCGACGGTAGTACTTCACGCACCTGCTCTTCACCGATTTCACTTCCCGCATATAAAATGGCGAGGCGTTCCACAATGTTCGCGAGTTCGCGAACGTTACCGGGCCACCCGTACGCAGGAAATGCGCCGATCGCATCGGCGCGCCAGCGGACGAGCGGACGCCCCGTACGGGTGCGATGACGATCCGCGAAATGCCGTACCAGCGCGGCAATATCGCCGGGCCTATCTCGCAGCGGCGGCAACGAAATTGGAATGACATTGAGACGGAAAAACAAATCTTCGCGAAACGATCCATCGGCGACAGCGCGCGTAAGATCCTTGTTCGTTGCGGCGAGAATGCGAACGTCAATTTTGATTGGCTTCCCTCCACCCACGCGTTCGATCTCTCGCGCCTCGATCGCGCGCAACAGTTTGGCTTGCGCCTCGGACCCTAGGTCGCCCACTTCATCGAGAAACAACGTGCCCGTGTGCGCCAATTCAAACCGGCCAATACGTCGATCGGTAGCTCCCGTGAATGCGCCACGCTCGTGCCCAAACATTTCGCTTTCGACGAGGTCGCGCGGAATGGCCGCGCAGTTTACACGCACAAACGGTTTGTCGCGTCGCGGGCTCGCCACATGTAACGCAGCAGCGACCAGCTCTTTGCCGGTGCCCGATTCTCCCGTGATCAGCACACGCGCATCGGTTGGACCAACACGGGCAATGAGTGCGCGGACATCCCGCATCACCGGCGAGTCGCCAATCATCTCGCCCGAAATACCCAAATCATCGCGCAGCGCCTGCGCAGCACGACGCGCCTGTCGGAGTTCAAACGCCGACGCGAGTGCCAACAACACCCCTTCGGGTGTAAGCGGTTTTTCTAGAAACGTGAATGCACCCAATCGCGTCGCGCGCACCGCATCCGCCAATGCCGCACGTCCACTCATCATCACGACAGGCAAATCCGGACGACACTCGCGCAACCGCTTCAATAGCGCGAGACCATCTAACTCGCCCGGCATCATCAAATCAACGAGCGCCACGTCCGGCTCAAGCGCTTCAGCAAGCGCGAGGCCTGTTGCTCCATCAGCCGCATCACGTACATCGTATCCTTCGCCCGCTAAAAGCGCTCCAACCATCCGCCGGATGTTCGGCTCATCGTCCACGATTAAGACGCTAGGCATCGCGCGTGCCGCCGTGAGAAAGCGAATTCAATCGCGCCGCATCAGCCAACGGGACGCTCAACCATCTCACCACGTGCCGCTGACACAAACTCCGGCGCATGCGCTCGCTCGGCGAGCAATTTCGACGTGAAGCGCTGCCCTTCGCTCACGCGTTCCAGCTCGACCGCGACTGTGTCGATGTTGCGATCCATCGCGTCGAGTCGCGTCTGCAACTCCGCCGAAACACCTTTCATGGCCGTTCGTCGATCCATGCGCCGAGCAAATGCGCGTGCCAGTGGAAGGCCAACGATGACAAAGGCAAATGCGGCCGAGAGCGCGTACGTCATCTGCACGGCGCCGCGCGGAACGACGTCGCGCACCGGAATAATTGTTTCCGTACCGTTCTGCGTGAGGTGAATGCCACTCCCATCAACGCGCACGGAAATCGGATTGTCGCCGTTTGTGGGGAAAACAACGGTGCCAGGTCCCTGTGCCAACAGCGCCGCATCCTGCGTCCCCTCATTCGCACCTTGGATGGCGTCGCGCACTTGCTGACGAATTTGATCGCGCGCGCTTCGTGCTTGCGTCTGCACTTGTTCCGCGAGTGCGCGGGCCTGCTGCGCCGTTTGCTGCGCCGTCTGCTCTGTCGACTGTTGGTCCGTCCGCATCGTTATGCTCCCTGAACACCGGTAACTGGAAGGCGTAACCGCATCTCTGTACCTGCACCCGGAGTACTCGTCACTTCTATTACACCGCGATGCGCCGTCATCGTTTGTCGTGCGATTGCCAGCCCTAACCCGGTACCACCCGGCTTCGTCGTCACGTATGGATCAAAAATATGCGCCAGCGCTGCTGCACTAATGCCGCAGCCGCTATCGCGCACCGCAATGCAGACCGCGTCTTCGCCGTACAACACGTCGCGCTCGACGCGCACGACGACATGCGCCTCTTCACCGCAGACCCCACACGCGTCCACCGCGTTTAACAACACGTTCGTCACCGCGCGCACCAGCGGCTCGTGATAACCCATCACCAGCGGCAACACCGGCGAAATCTCGAGATCGAGCCGCAAACGATCCGGCACCGCACTCTTCGCCGTGCGCGTCACGAGCTCGGCGAGATCGATCTCCGCCAACGGGCCATCCGGCAGGCGACCAAACTGCGCGAAACTGCGCGCCATCGTTTCCAGTCGCGCCGACTCTTCCGCCAGCACTTCAACCGTTTCGCGCAACTCATCCGGCGCGCTTCGCCGCAACCGCTCGACCGCAAAGCGAATTGGCGTGAGCGGATTTTTCAGCTCGTGGGCAAAACGACGCGCCGACTCGCGAAACGCCTCCGCGCGTTCGGCGTCGAGTGCCTGCTGACGACCGGTTTCTAGATCGCGCGCCATAGTTCGCATGCCTGTGCGCAACACCTCAAACTCGGGAGCACCGCGGCGCTCGGTTTGCTCGGGTACGGATTGCCCAGTGCGGATCAACCCGGTCCACCCCACTAATTCGTCGAGCGGTCGACTGAGTTGTCGACTCAAATGTCCCGCCACGCGTGATGCGCCTACCGTCACGAGCACCACCACCAACAGCGCCCCAACGGCAATGAGTCGCATCGTGCGGTTGGCGAGAAAATCGAATCGTCGCGCTAACTCCACCGATTGCCGTAATTCCGTTTCATGCGCATCCAACAGCTGTCGTTGCTGTTCGGACAGCGGCGAACGTCGCGCCGCCTCAACCGCCGCACCACCGCTCCGTGCTATGCGCTCCCAAGCCGACCCGGAGGACAGCAGCGACAGTGCCCGACTCGCGGTACCCGTCCACAGCGCGGTCACCGCAATGGTCGGAACCACCGCAAAGAGTAGCAACGTTGCGAACAATCTCGACCGAAACGGCGCCCGACGACGCGCGCGCGCGCGCGATCGACCGAGCGTGCCCAGTCTCGTGCGCTCCCTACGCGCTGGAGAAACGGGCGGTTTCTCTTCCAGCGCGGCTGCGATTGCGTGGGTGGTCGGCTTCCGCATCTCCTTCATACTGGATAATTTACGCGGCTACACCCGCACGGCATGTCCCATTCCCGCCGGCGCGGTGGCGCACGCGTCGATCCTGGAGTGGCATGGCAACGTCGTGGTCCCTCGCTCCACTTGTTGAGCAGCGCGCACGGGAACATCCCGAGCGACCTCTCGCGATGGTCGGCGAACGGACGTGGAGTTACGGGCAAGTCGATGCGCAAGCGTCGTCACTTGCGGCTGCATTTTCCGAGCTCGGACTGGGAGCAGGAGATCGCGTCGCTGTAAATTTGCCCAACGGCGTCGAGTGGATTGTGTCACTCCTCGCCTGCGCAAAGCTAGGCGCCGTTGTCGTTCCGGTCAGTCCGCAACTGAGTTCGCACGAGTTGCGCTATCAACTGCGACATGCTGAAGCGAGTGCTGTGGTCACCATCGAGAAATACGGTGGCGTTGACTTCCTCCAACGATTCGAGGATCTCCTCGGCGACCTGCCGGACCTGCAGTACGTCGTAACCGTGGGTGACGAAGATTTGTGGTACGATGATCGGATCTTTCAATTTGAAGATCTGCTCTCCAGTGGCTCCGGCCGCACATATCCTCGTCCGCTCACGCACACCGACGCGAACGACCTCGCCGTGGTCTACACGTCGGGCACGATGGGAAAACCGAAAGGCGTGCGACTGTCGCATCAGGCCGTCGTGGAAAATGCGGTACGCAGTGCCGAGATCGTCGAGCTTTCACCGGATGATCGCGTCCTCGCCGCCGTACCGTTGTTTGCGATTTTCGGCTTCAGCGTCATGGTGGGAACGATCACGGCGGGAGCGACACTGGTGTTGCGACCCGCCTCCGATGCAGCAGGCGTGCTGGCGCTCATCGAGCAAAAGCAAATCACGGTGCTGCACGGTGTACCCACGTTGTATCACCTCCTCATGCGTGACGAGCGTTTCGATCCAGCGCGTCTCCGATCACTGCGCACCGGCGTCATTTCCGGAAGCTCCGTGGCCGAAGCGTTGGTACGCAAAGTGCGCCGATGGTGCGATGTGCTCGTCGCGTACGGTCTGACGGAAACCGGACCAACGGTGACGATGACGAGATTTACCGATAGCGAGGATCGTCGCCTTGATTCGGTGGGACGCGCACTACCGGGCGTTGAAGTGATGGCGGCGGACATGCGCACAGGCACGCTGCACGGACCTGAAGCCGTCGGCGAAATCGCGGTGCGTGGAACGAGTGTGATGCAGGGCTACCTGCGTATGCCGGCGGAAACCGCCAAAGTGCATACGCCGGAAGGATTTTTTCTCACCGGCGATCTCGGCATCATCGACGAGGATGGCTACATCAAGATTCTTGGACGGCGGCAAGAGACGATCTCGCGCGGGGGCAATCAGCTCTACCCGCGTGAATTGGAAGATCGGCTTCGTGCGCATCCAGCAGTAGACGATGTCTGCGTGATCGGCGTTCCCCATGATGTGCTGGGGGAGCAGGTGTGCGCGTGCATCGTGCCGGTTGAAGGCGCGGTCATTACGGGAAGCGAGATCAAACGCTTCGCGAAAGAAACGATGGCCGCATACAAGACTCCCGATCTCGTTCGCTTCTTCGATGTCTTTCCCATGACGGGAAGTGGCAAAGTGCGGCGACGAGAACTCGCGCGGGCCATCGCGCTCGATCACACTGTTTCGCACTCAGGGTAGGACATGAATCCGCGTCACCTCCGGCCGGCACCAACGCCGAGCCGTGCAATTGCACCGTTTCACCGTGGCCCGCAGGCCGCCCCCGTGACCATGGCCGGGATGCCCATTTCGCAATCGCCCAATGCGGCGCTCCTCATCGACTTCGATAACGTCACGATGGGGATTCGCTCCGACCTGCAAGGCGAACTAAACAATCTCCTCTCGTCGGACATCATCAAAGGCAAAGTCGCCGTACGGCGTGCGTACGCTGACTGGCGTCGATATCCGCAGTACATCGTGCCGCTCACCGAATCATCGATCGATCTTATTTTTGCGCCGGCGTACGGCTCTGCGAAAAAGAACGCGACGGACATTCGACTTGCGATTGACGCGATGGAGTTGGTCTTCACGCGGCCGGAAATCGGCACGTTCGTGCTCCTCTCTGGCGACTCCGATTTTTCGAGCATGGTCATCAAGCTCAAGGAGTACGGCAAGTACGTCATTGGTGTCGGTATTCGCGAATCGTCCAGCGATTTGTTGGTGATGAATTGCGACGAGTACTACTCGTATAACGCACTCGCTGGTCTGACGAAAAACGGTGACGACGAATCCACGCGTTGGGACCCGTGGGAGTTGGTAACCGAATCCGTCACGCGCATGAAGCGCAACGGCGACGTGATGCGTTCGGACCGACTCAAGCAAGTCATGCAAGAGATCGATTCCTCGTTTGACGAGAAGTTGCTCGGCATGCCGAAGTTCTCGCGCTTCGTGCAAGACGCGGCCAACAAGGGATTACTGAAAGTCACGAAGTTGGAGAGCGGACAGCTCGAAATCGACGCGCCTAGTGCAGACAGTGTGCTTGCGGCGGCTTCTGTGACGGGGACGTCGGCGTCCGCACCAAGCACCGACAATGAAACACCAGAACAGCGTCGTGAACGCGAGCGTGAGCGTGATGAACGCCGCGGTCGTCGAGGTCGTCGCGGACGCGGGCGTGATCGTGGGGATCGTGGCGAGCGCACGGATACCGATTCGTACCCGGTCGTGAGCGCCGAAACCGTTGACGGTGCGCCAACAATTGCGCTGTCGTCGGCACCCGCCGCTGAAATTTCCGCAGACGCCTTCTTCGCGCCGATCGTTGATTCCGCGAACGTACCAGCGACGCGCGACGAACGTGGTCGCGGCCGCAACCCGCGCCATGACCGACCGGATCGTACGGAACGTCGTCCCGAAACGGCCGGCGCACAGTCGGCGTCGTTTGGTGCGGATGTCGCCATTGAAGTGGGCACAAGCGGCGAACGACTGACGCGCAGCGATGCGTTTGATCTCGTGCGTCGCGCGGTCGAATCGTTGGTGCAAGGCGAAGAGTCAACAAGTGCGAGCGCCGCACGTCAGCGCGCGTTTGAATTGTTGGGACGCGATAGTGAGTCGCTAAGCGCACGCAATTTTGAACGCATTTTGCAGGATGCGCATGACGCCAACATGATCGATCTCCGTCGTCGTGGAAACGACTTCGAAGTAGCGCGTGCGGCTGATGCGGCACCCATTGTCGACCAACTCAAGTCGGTCGAACAAGCGCAGGCGGCTGTCGCTGCGGCAAACGCACCACCGCCAGCCCCGCGCGGCATGTCGCATCGCGGCGTCGCGCCGCGCGGCATGGGTGGTCGCGGCAAGGCGCTCGCGGCACCCTCGGCCGAGCTGCTCATGATGGGAGTTGTTGGTCCGCGCAGTGGGAGTGTTTCTGCCGTGCCCATCGCAAATGCGCCGATCGTGTTGGCCGTTGTCGAAGCGCCGGTTACTCATGCCGAGCCGGTCGCCGTGGCCGTCGAAGCAGTCGCTGTCGTAACGAAGCGCGGCGCAACAGCGAAGCCTGTGACAGAAAAGGCACCTGCCAAGAAGGCAGGAGTAAAGGCGCCGACGAAGACCGTGACCAAGGCACCGGCCAAGAAAGCTCCGGTGAAGGTCGCTAAGGCCCCAGCGAAGGCCGCCAAGGCCCCCGCAGCAGCCGAAACCGTCGTGGTCAAGAAAGCGGCGAAGACACCGGTCAAAAAAGTCGCTAAGGTCGCGAAGAAGTAGCCACGAAGGGTTAGAAACGAACGCCGCCCTTTCCTGGGGCGGCGTTTGTTTTGTCAGGCACTCCGAAAACTTGAAAACGCCGCTTGCATGCCCAGCTCCGTCGTGCTCCCCGCCACGTTCTACAACCGAGACGCCAATTTGGTCGCGCGCGACCTCTTGGGCGCCATCCTCACCGTCGAGCACTCAACCGGGATGGTCGCTGGTCGCGTTACCGAAACCGAGGCCTATCTAGGTCCCCACGACCCCGCCTGCCACGCGGTTGTTGGACGCACTCCTCGTACGTGGCACCTGTTCGGCCCACCTGGCACCGCATACGTGTATTTCATTTACGGCATGCACTGGTGCGTGAATGCCGTAACGCGTGAGGAGGGCTTTGGCAGTGCGGTGCTCATACGCGCCGTCGAGCCACTGGTGGGTCTCGATCTGATGCGCTCACGACGACCCAAAGCGCGGCACGAAATCGAACTGTGCAACGGCCCTGCCAAGCTCTGCGCGGCGTTCGGCATTAATCGAGCACTCGATGGGAAGTCACTCACCGGCACGAGTGCGATCAGCATCCACGAAGGTGTGCGCGTGCATGATGTCGACGTGATTGTTGGTCCGCGCATCGGTATTCGCAAAGCCGTCGAGTGGCCGCTGCGGTTTCGCGTGCGTACTTGACGTTTACGAGCGCAGCAGCTTCACGGCGCGGCCCACTTCTTTGAACGCGGCGATCACCGTATCCAGATCATCGCGCGTGTGTGCCGCACTCACCTGACAGCGTACGCGCGCCTGTCCCTGTGGCACCACGGGAAATCCAAAGCCAGTCACAAAGACACCGCGATCCAGCATCATCTCGCTGATACGAATGGCCGTCGCAGTCTCGCCAACAATGATGGGCACGATAGGCGTTTCGCCGGCAAGCGGATGAAAGCCTGCTTCTACAATTGCTGCGCGAAAGTACCGCGTGTTGTCATGCAACCGCGTCACGAGTTCTGGATGTGCGGCGGTGTAACGCACTGCCGCCAGTGAACTCGCGGCCACTGTGGGCGGCAATGCATTTGAAAACAGCTGCGGACGCGACCGTTGTGTCATCATGTCGCAGAGCGATTCCGGACCGGCGATAAATCCACCCGCAGCGCCACCGAGTGCTTTGCCAAGTGTTGATGTAATGATGTCGACGTTGCCCAAAACGCCAAAATGTTCTGCGGTGCCGCGACCTGTTTTACCCAACACGCCCGTGGCGTGCGAATCGTCCATCACGACAATGGCATCGTACTCGCGCGCGAGTTGCAGGATCTCCGGCAGCTTGGCAATCGAGCCTTCCATCGAAAACACACCATCCGTCC
This sequence comes from Gemmatimonadaceae bacterium, assembly GCA_025358925.1. Classification (GTDB taxonomy): domain Bacteria; phylum Gemmatimonadota; class Gemmatimonadetes; order Gemmatimonadales; family Gemmatimonadaceae; genus Gemmatimonas. The sequence continues at coordinate 39,270 of JANYHT010000042.1, forward strand.
AGATGATGCGCCGCGCTGCGCCGCGCGCACCGGCCAACTTGTCGCGCAGGTCGTCCATATCGCTGTGCTTGTACACAGCGGTCGTGCACTTCGTGATTGCTTTTGCGAGCCGCACTGAATCAATGATGGAGGCGTGGTTCAATGCGTCAGACACGACGAAATCGCCTTCGCGCGCGATACTCGGCGTGAGTGCTTCGTTCGCGTTCCACGCCGATACATATGAGAGTGATGCGGGCGTTCCCACAAAGGACGCGAGCTCCGACTCCAAATCCCGATGCACCGTGAACGTGCCGCAAATAAAGCGAACCGACGCGGTGCCTGCGCCAAACTGTTCGAGTGCGTGTATGCCTGCGGCGACAACACTGGGTTCGTTCGCTAAGCCCAAATAATTGTTCGACGAAAGGACGATTACTTCGCCGCGCCCCTCCATTCGGACGCGAGCACCTTGTGGCGACTCGAGAAAATTCAGTCGCTTGTACGTACCGGCGGCTTTGAGCGCGTCGAGTTCGGTCTGGAGATCGGCGGAGAGCGTGGACACGGGTGGCGATGGTCATGGGGAAACGGCGGTTTCACGCGGAGGCGCGGAGGACGCGGAGAAAAAACCAAACAAAATTGGAGTCTTCCGTGAATCTAGGGAGAGGCGCCGGTTGAACAGCAACGCCGAACCGCGAATAACACCAAGGACGCGAATGTGCCTCCGAACAGTATCCGGTTGGATCGCGTGATGCCGGCATCGCACTGTTTTCATTCAAGGGATAGTGCAACGCTATTTGCCGGTCGACACGTCACCCGCGCTCACACCAACCGAGTTCGCGGCAGTTCGATGGTTTGCTTTTCTTTGGATTTTCCTAAAAATTCGAGCAACGCCAGTCTGACCGTCGACGCCCCACCGGTTTTGCAGTTCCTCCGCGTCCTCAGCGCCTCCGCGTGAAACCGCCGTTCCACACCACCACTACAGTTGGAAAATGATCTTCCCCGCTTCACCGGACTTGATCAGATGCATCGCTTCATCAACGGCATCGAGCGGTAGTCGATGCGTGATGACCGGCGATGGATCAAATGCGCCTGAGCGCAAAAATCTCGTCATCTGATGCCACGTTTCGTACATCCGTCGGCCCACCACGCCGTACACGGTCAATCCCTTGAAGATGATCTCCGACGCGAAATCGACATCGATCGTACGTGAGGGGATGCCCAACATGTTTACGCGACCACCCGGTCGTGCGAGTGCGAATGCTTGATGCACTGCACTCGCTACGCCCGACATTTCAAGCACCACGTCGGCACCATATCCGTCAGATGCTGCGCGCACCGCTGCCTCGGCGTGCTCCGGCAAGACTGCATCGTGCGCGCCCATCGTACGCGCCAATTCGAGTCGACGCGGATTTACGTCCGTCGCAATGATCCGCGCCGCGCCTGCCGCCTTACAGATGCCCACAGCAAACGCACCGATCGGGCCACACCCCGTGATGAGAACAACCGCGCCCGGAATCTCGGCGGTGAGCGCTGTGTGAAACGCGTTGCCCATGGGGTCGTGAATGCCACCAATGTCGTAACTGATCGCGTCGTCCAAATGCCACACGTTGGTTGCCGGCATCGCGATGAACTCCGCGAAACATCCGTCGCGATCGACTCCGATGATGCGCGTGGCCGGATCCACATGCGATTGCCCTGTGCGACTGAACAGCGAGCGTTCGTCGACAATATGTCCCTCGGCGGTTACGCGATCGCCGACTTTAACGGTTTCAACCAAACTTCCAACCGTGACAACATCGCCAGCGAACTCGTGTCCAACTACAAATGGTGGCTTACAACGACCCGCCGCCCAAGCATCCCATTCGTAAATGTGCACGTCCGTTCCACACACGCCGGCACTCCGCACGCGAATAAGGACCTCATCATCGCGTATGCGAGGCTCCGGAACTTCAGTGAGCGTTATCCCGCGTCCGGCTGACTGTTTGACCAACGCTTTCACAGATACTCCAGAAGGTGCGACGTTGCCAAATTGGGTGCTGTACGAGGGAGAATCGCACAGTCAACGCAACATGGCGTCATCATGGGAACGACGTGGAAAGACAAAGGTCGCACGCGTGACTGTGACGTGGTAGGTGTGAAAATCGTCGAACGCTTGCAGTAATCGCGCGCGTTCTTTATACGCGCTATTGCGCGTTGGAATTATCAACGCGTATATTCGCGATACCACAACGACTTGCGCGTGATGTCCACATCCTCGAAAACGAGGCGCGCCGTCCTTACTGGAAACGCGTGGCAAAACCACGGTTATCGTACCACCGGAGTAACGGCGTGATTTTTCAAACGCCACCTGCAGCGGCTGACACGCCTCCCTCGTCAGCTGCCGAGTTTTCGCCGTCGCCTGTTGCGACGGCCCGCTCCGTCGTCGCCGCTGCGACGCGTGAGTTGCGCATTCTTGGTTCCGCGTTGCGTGAGCCCCGTGTCGTTGATCGCCGGATGCGCGTGTGTCCCCCTCGCTTGTTCATCGCTACTGTGTCGCGCCGAGATCGTGCGCGCTCATCATTGCCTGCTGCCGCATTTGCGCGGGCACACACCTACACGTGTCTCTTTGAGATCGTGTAGCGCGTAACGGCGCGGCGCTCACGCGTTGTTCGTTCGCGGCTCACCTTTCCACCGGGGGAAAGGGAGCACCACAACCTCCTCACGAGGAGAGTAGGATCATGGCACCAGCAAAGAAAGCTGCGAAGAAAGCGGCGAAGAAGGGTGGCCGTAAGGCTGCAAAGAAGGGTGCGAAGCGGGCTGTGAAGAAGGGCGCGAAGAAAGCAGCGAAGAAGGGAGCCAAGAAGGGCGCGAAAAAGGCCGCCAAGAAGGGTGCCCGCAAGGTCGCCAAAAAGGGCGCAAAGAAAGCTGCAAAGAAGGGCGCCAAGAAGGCGGCAAAGAAAGGCGGCCGCAAGGCTGCAAAGAAAGCCACCAAGAAAGCTTCCAAGCGCAAGACGGCCAAGCGCGCCAAGAAAGTTGTCGCTCCGGCTCCGGTCGCAGTGTAACTCTCGCGTCAGCGCAGTCTGAAGTTCGTACAAACGCGAAGGCGCCGGCATGTCTGCCGGCGCCTTTCACGTTCTCTCCTGCGTACTCCGAAACAGTGGGCGCTATGCCGCAGCGACCAGCCCGCGTGACACGATCGGTGCATCAACGTCGTCGGGCACCGGACCCCATACAAACGCGGAGAATCGGGGCAAACCCACATTTGGTCCACCGTCCGCGATCACAATGCCGATCGGCTCCCGTTCTTCGATCTTCTCACGACTTAGGCGCATGGGTGACCCTCCACCCGAATATTGAAACCGCTAGGCGCCGCAACCACGGCCGCCGCATGCGCCGTCCTAAAGCACATCCAATGCCATGTCAGCAGAAACATGTAAGTTATTAATTGACATTACTTTATAAGAAAACGCCGGCACATATTGCGCCGGCGGTATCAAATTGACACGTCACGAAAGTGCTTGTCCGTGTCGCAGTGACACAAGCACCAAAGATCAGCCCGTCTAAGCTACTGCCGCATCCTTCCGTGCCATGAAGGTGTCACGACGACCCACACTGTGTTCAATCGAAATGGTCCAGCCGCGATAACGCGAACGCAGTTCGTCTAACGGCACCCCGTCCGCCGCTGCCGCGATGGTCTCCACCAAATGCACACCACCGTCCACTGTCGCGCTTTGCAGCACCTCGATGACTTTCGCACGATCCTGCGATGACAGCCCGGCAAACGCTGTAGGCGAACAAATTACCGCATGCAATTCAACGTCGGGTGCCCACGCCACCAAATCCTTGCAGTAACTCCGCACGCGCTGTGTTAGGCCAGCGGCTTCGGCGGCCTTTACTACGCGCATTACCGCGTCCTCAGTCGGTTCAATAGCGGTCACCGCACAACCGCGAGCGGCGAGATATAACGCCGGACCTTCTCGCTCCGCACCCGCCACGAGCACGTGTCGATCTGACGAGTCCTTGAGCGCACGTACTAAAGCACCATCTGGCTCCAATCCCCAATGCTCGGGTCGCTGATACTGCGCAAGCACTTTCAAACGTCGACGCTTCCACGTCGCATACGTCGGCAAACGCAGTCGTCGCGCAATAATCCGATCGACTTCCTGCCACACGACGATTTCCGTGAGCGTCGTCTGCGCTTCACTACACAGTACGGCCACCGCTTCGTCGCCAATCTTCAACAGCGCGCTCCGCGAGACCGAGTCTTTGTAGTCCTCGATTTCTCGCTCGACGTACTGCTCGTACTCGTATCTGAGTGAGCGCGGAGAATTGAAGAGAGTATCCCGTGTGGAAGAATGTGGACAAAGTATGTGCCGCTCTCTGATTTGCAAGCGTACGTACACATTCTTCGCCTACACACTGCTAAATCTTTGCACATGCCAGAATTGCCAGAGGTTGAGGACGCCGCACGTCGACTCCGTGCCGCGATCATCGGCCGCACCTTCGTCACCGCGCGAGCCTTGCATCCATCAACCGGGCGAACGCTCACCGACGTTGCGTGCCAACGGTTAATCGGGCAGCGGGTGATCAGTGTTGATCGCCGAGCAAAGCTGCAGGTCGTGCGGTTCGCCGATGATCGCGTGCTCGAGGTGCATCTACGGATGACCGGTGACTGGGACATTGGGCGCCACGACGATCCGGCACCGCTGTACGAACGCGCACGTTTCACGTGCGATGATGGGACCCGCATCTCGTTTGTGGACAGTCGCGCGTTTGGCGTGCTCACCGTGCATGACCCAGGCGCGTTCAAATTGCCGCTTTACGGGCCGGAGCCACTCGATGCTGACTTCACGGCTGCCGTGCTGTTAAAGGCCCTGAAGGCGCGACGAGGTCCGATCAAACCAGTACTCCTCGATCAGCGGGTGATTGCTGGATTGGGCAACATCTACGCGGCGGAAGCGCTGTGGGAATCGCGCATCCGACCGGACACGCCAGCGAATCGAATTGCTTTAGTTCGCGTGACTCGACTGCGCGACGCTATACGCCTGGTGCTCAGTGAGGCGCCGAGTGCGCGGTACTACGAGCGCGAGGAGCGTGTCGAGGAATCGTGGCGTGTGTACGATCGCGAAGGCAAGCCGTGTTTGCGTTGCGTTGCGCCAATTGTGCGCATCGTGCAAGCGGGACGGAGCACGTTTTATTGTCGACGGTGCCAGCGGTGAGAACAGCGTTTCACGCGGAGGAACAACGAAAAACGAGAACACAAATCAGATAAAAGTCGAAGGAAAACCACAAGCAAAAAAATGGGCTCGTCCGGGAATTTCGGGAGAAGCGTCGGTCGAACAGCAACGGCTGACCGCGAATGGCGCGAATAGCGCGAATGTGTTCCACTCCGGATGCGGCTGGATCGCGTGATGCCGGTCGCGCACTTTTCGCATCGAAACCACGGAAACGCACGGATACCACAACATGCTGTGTGGTTGCGGTTGCTGGATCGGCGTGATCCGCTTTGTCTCCGTTCAGTGTATCCGTGCCTTCTCCGTTCCGCAGTTTGCTTTTCTTGCGTCTTCGGGG
>JANYHT010000057.1 GCA_025358925.1 Gemmatimonadaceae bacterium
GAAGTACCGGCGTCACTTTGAGCTCGTGGTGTCTTTCGTCAGCGTTTCGAGCATTGATCGTGTCTGCCCAACCACATCCTCAACCTGCTTACGAAAGTCAGTCAATCCACGCCGAATCTGCAGCGCTCGATACCGACCAACCATCACATTCACGCTGTCACGCTCACTCACGCTCATGTCGTCGCTCCACAATGCAAACTGCTCTTGCGAGAAGTCATCGAACAACGAATCGGCCGTGCGCCATTGTTCTCGCGAAAACGCCTTCCCTTCTGACGCAACGTTCGCTGAAAACTCAGCGAAGGATGCAACGAACACTTGCTTCGGCTCCCGTTGACACCCGGTCGCTAAAGCAACGAAAACAGTCACAAGCGAGAGGATATGAACCGCGCGATTTGTTCTCACAGGAGCACCGACGGCGATAAGATGTGAACCGATCAACGAATTTCCACGCGTGATCGCGCCAGCAGGATGCGATGGACTTGATCAACCGCTTCCTGCGCTCGTGCAAGGTCGACGGTCACATGCTCAATAGCACTCGGATTAAAGGCAACACCGAACACCGCACCACCAGTGGTTTCAATCGCAATCACGATTTTTCGTTGGAACCAAAATGCAATACCGCATAGCATGGCGACGATAACGCCAAATGAAAATATTGCCGTTCCACTTACACTGGCGGACAGCATCGAGAACACGAAAATGGCGGCACCGATTATTAGCAGCCAGATCGGTTGGGAATATCCACAATGCGTACTACTAATCGCGGTTGCCGGAATCAGATGCCGAAGAACGCCGCTCAGGCTCGCAGATGTGAGCACAGCACCTTCCTCATCGATTCTCAGTGTAGTAAGTGTGTCTAAACCGAGCGTAGTCAGCAGCCAAGCGACCAAGCCCGAAGGCCTTCCCTGAATCTCGACGGAGGGAGTTTCCGGTCCAGTGACTTCAAATTTCCGCAACACTAACACAGGACCGGCCACCGCCAACGATCCCTTTCGCATCATGACGCCGAAAGCGGCAACCAACGCGAAGAGTATCGCGACCACACCGCCACCAAATTCAAACATGGTTGGCACTCCCAAGTGCAGGCAAATTAGGAATTTGAAAGGTTCAGAATCCGTGCAGCTCACAACTTCTGGGTTCGACGTCAATCCATCGTCACCGGGGCTCAGCCAGAAAGTGCGATTGGACCGTCTCTGGAGCGTCCAACCGGTATCAATTCTGAATACTCAGCAACTGTGAACCCTTGAATTGACCAACTGCTGCAGTTTGATGTCCGCACACGAATGACTCTCGCAATTGACGAGTAAGACGGTCCTAAGACGGGCGTGTTGCTATCCAATATTTCGCGCTTCGTACACCATTCGTCACTCATATCGTTTCATATGATTGGAGCCGTAAGACCGCAGTGTGCGAGCATGGGCCAAGGGCTCGCTGAGTTTACACGCACCATCTTTGAGCGCCTTGCCTACATGGCGCTTGCTGCGACGCTCCAGCTTTTCGCTGCCTGCGCAAGCTCTGACAAGCTCCAAGTCACACCCGACTTGCTTTCGACATACGAGACGATGAGTGGCCACGGCGCGCCGACCGCAATGGATCCGCATATTGACTGCTATCTGGACTTTTCGACTGGCATGGGCGAAGGAATGCGCGCAACCGCCGCGATCAACGATCAGCTCAAGAATTTCCTCGGAGGCCGAGCAGTCTCTTGCTATCGCATTGGCGCTGAAGCTCATCCAACGGCCATCGCGCTCGGTGCTCCCGAAGCAAACTTCGTTGATCTCCGAAACTTTAAGGACGCTGGATCAAAGCTCAAGATTGCGATTGATCAGATGACGGCGCAAAAGCATCGCGTTTCGTTCTTCATTACAGACTTCGAACGCGTCGAAAACATCACACTCCGACAGAATCTTGCAGGCGCACCTGCTCCGCATCCGATTGACGCCTCCGCGTGGGCGCAAACAGCATTTCGAGATTGGCTAAGCGAAGGCAATCAGATTGACATCTTCGCCGTGCCGTTTCAGAAACCCGACCAGTGGTTTGACATCACCCACAAGCGCACGTTCGTCAACTGGATTTATACAATCGTACTGACACCCACCGATGTAGCACGCGATTCCTCGGCATTCAAGGCGTCTGTCGCCGGCTTTCTCCAGGAGCAGTTTAAAAGAAATCCACCCGTGGGCGCCCATCAGTTCACGTACAACACAGCGGCGTTTTCCATTGCTCCTTATGTCAAAGCGTCCACCAAATCGGCTAATCCCAATCTCATCGTACAGGATTCATCAACGACAGGATTTG
>JANYHT010000060.1 GCA_025358925.1 Gemmatimonadaceae bacterium
ACACAACGCGGGCACGGGCGTGCCCGCCTCGGCCTGCTTCAGAACCGCGATGATCTGACTGTCGGTACACCGCGATGTGTTCATCGGAACCTCCTCGAAAAACGGTACGAGAAAATTCCACTTTTGGCGACGGTGAATTCACCGACCGCTGATTCGTGGGGGGATTACCCTCGCGTTGTGCGCACTTTCCGAAGGTCGTCGCTCGCGCATGGTGACCCTGGAGTTTCTGGCACTTGGGGCAATGGCAATATTCGCGTCGCCTTTGGTCGGTTTCATGCTTTTCTTTTGCGGCATGCACGGTGCGCGACACATTGTTCGTACGGTTAACCGCACGAAAGGCGCCGCCTTAGGCGCCGTCCTAAATGCGGCCATCGTGCCAATGCTTATTGTGGCATCAGTCGTTGCGCTGCTCCTGATCACCACCCGCGAGCAGTCACTCGAAATACGCGTGATAAGATTGATCTTTGTCGGCCTCGCATCGCTCACCGTTCCGCACATGCTGTTGGTGGAACCGCTGCGTTTTCGTGATTGGCAAATACACGACCAATAACCCCGAGCAGCTACAGAGTCCAACAATGTGAGTGCCGAAATGAAGCAGGGTGCGTCACAGAGGATCTGGTGGTGCCCCGTCGCGCTGCTCCCGGACTTTTGTCTGAGCGCGCGAATCGATGCCTGCCGCATACACAAGCGTAATCACGACGATCGCAGCGGGAAGGGAAACCACCACTCCGACCGCAAATAGCGCGAAATTATTCATCGCGATCCCGGTCGACCAGCAGGGCGACGCTCCCGAACGAGAGAATCGATGGCACCCAGAGCCCGACGTAAAGACCCTGGTCATGGTGGCCTGTGAACCACAGCGTGACTGAGAGCAGGAACGAGGCGAACGCGGACACAAGAATGACGATCGCGGCGCGGCGGCGCTGCATACGGCGTGGCATCTCGACTGACCTCAGCTGCGTGAGTGGCTTCGCGACCGGGACTTCCGGTTACCGGGAGTGAAGGCGGGGTATTGACTGGAAGTTCCCGTACGCGGGCGATCAGCGCTGGTTGATGCCAGGTATAAACGCGGCCTGATAGCAAGAAAAATGCTTATCAGCGTTGATCGGTGCCGTTCTCACGCGGCTGTCTCGTCCGCCACACGAACACAATCGCAAACAGAACAACGGCGATCAGCAGCACCACACTCACAATGCCCAAGTTGTGTTCGAGCGCGGGCAGATTCCGACCGAATATGTATCCGAGTGTTCCAAACGCACTCGCCCACACCACGCCACCGATCGCGTTGTACATCATGAACGTGCTGTAGCGCATCGCGGCGACGCCGGCGAAGAACGCGGCCCACGTGCGCAGCAGCGCGACAAAACGGCCAATGAATACCGTTTTTGCTCCGTGCGTGTCGAAGTACGCGCGCACACGTTCGATCGTGCGCTCATCGATGCGCAACACGCGTCCGTAACGTCGCGCAAACGCCAGTCCGCCCCTGCGTCCGATCCAATAGCCGCCGTTGTCGCCGAGGATGGCGGCGACCGTTGCGGTGGCAATCACGCCGAGAATGGACAAATGACCCTGTGCGGCAAAGGCCGCCGCGGTCACCAGCGCCGTTTCTCCGGGCAAGGGAATTCCCAGGCTCTCGAGACCGACGAGCACGAAGAGGACGAGGTAGCCGTAACTTGTCAGCCAGTGAATGAGCAGATCATGCATCGCGAACTCGCCGCCGTCTGAGATGGAAACGCGTATGCGCGATGGGAACGCACCGCCCGTACATTTCCTTATTACTGAGATACGCCGTCGCTTTGGACGGCGACTCTCTTGACCCCTGACATCTGAGCCATGAACGCTGCCAACGCATCGCCGAAACTCTGCGCTCTTGCCACAGCACTTTTTTTCTGTGCCTCTACCGCGCACGCGCAAAACACGCCACTCACTCAACCCGACTACGCGGCCGCGATGCACGCCGCGCACATGCACGAAACACCTACGGCTTCACCGGCTGCGTTGATCGCGCCGCGCGCCGCCGTTGTCACGGAAACGGTGACGTACGCGACCATAGATGGAAAGGTCATCAAAGGGTTTCTCGCGAAACCGACACGTAATGCAAAGGGCGGTCCAGCGATTGTGATGGTGCACGAATGGTGGGGCTTGAACGAGCACATCCAATCCGTGGCGAAACGCTATGCAGGCGAAGGCTACACGGTGTTGGCGGTCGATCTCTTCGGACGCGTCGCGACGACACCTGACACTGCGATGGTGTTGTATCAAACGGCGATGAAAGACGTCCCAGCGGGAGAGAAAAATCTCGCTGCGGCCATCGCGTACTTAAAGAAGTCCGGAGCAAAAAGTATCGGGTCGGTGGGGTACTGCTTCGGCGGCCACTGGTCGCTCCGTACCGGCTTGGTCGGTGGCAACGATGTCAAAGCCGTCGTGATGTATTACGGCGCACCCATCACCAACCCGCAGGAAATCGCGCGCTTAAAAGCGCCGGTGCTTGGCTTGTACGGCGGTTTGGACACGGGTATTCCCGTCGACAGTGTGCGCGTGATGGAAAAAGTAATGAAAGCCGCGGGACGTACCGTTGCGATTACGGTGTATGCCGATGCCAATCACGCCTTCGCGAATCCCACGGGTCAGGCGTACAACGCGAAGGCGGCGGAGGATGCGTGGAAGAAGTCGTTGGCCTTCTTCAAGGCGAATTTGAGATAGGTGGTTTGACAAGAGGCGTGCGTGGGGGGCATTGTCGACTGCTCCCCACGTTCTTCCTTTGCTTGAGGTCTCGCATGCGCCGCTTCCGCATTGTCTTCGCGTTGCTCGTGTACTCGTCCGTCGCTATCGCGCAAAGTCCAGTCGGTAGTGGCCCATACAAAGTGTTGAAATCGGCGCGCGTGGGTGGCGAAGGCGGCTCGGACTACATCTACGCCGACGTAGATGGCCGACGACTCTACATACCGCGCGGCGGCACGCGCGCGGTGGCCGCAACAGATACATCGCCAGCGAAGCTCGCCGTACCCGGACGGATCACCGTATTCGATCTCGAATCACTCGCGCCACTCGGCGAAATACCGGGCACTGGCGGAAACGGCGTGGCGGTTGATCCAAAATCCGGTCACGGATTTTCAAGCAGCAAACCGATTTCGATGTTCGACACGAAGACCATGCAATTGGTCAAAACTATTGATGTCGGCGCAGCGCAGCCCGACGGCATTTTGTTCGATGCGTTCAATGAGCGCATCTATGTGTTCAGTCATCCCACCAAAGACGCGACGGTCATTAACGCGAAAGACGGCACCGTAATTGGCACGATCGATTTGGGT
>JANYHT010000039.1 GCA_025358925.1 Gemmatimonadaceae bacterium
CCCGTCGGCGCATGACGACCCAAACAACACCCACAAAGACCAGCGTTACGACCGCGATCGTAATAACGCGTTGCTGATCTTCGATTCGCGCCAGCAACGCGTCCGCATTTGCGCCAGCGCGAAATGCCAACCAACAGACCACGCCGTACCAAACCCCTGAGGCGAACGTCATCGCAATCGCGGCACGTATTGCGTTAATACCGATGGCGCCGGCCACCGGCGGGACGACCGCGCGTATGGCGGGAAGGAACCGACTGAGCACGACGGCCCCTAGTCCGTGCTTATGAAAACGATCAACAAACTGCGCTGTCGTTGTTGGCGAAAAGACCGTGGGAAATTTCCTCGTCAACCACGGCATCCCGTAACGCTTGCCGAGCGAATACATCAGCATCGCGCCGGCAATGTTGCCAATCATTGTCGCGCCCCACACGCTGACCACGGTGCCGTTGCCGCGTGCCGCCACGAAGGCGCCCAACGCGACAACCGTATCGGCCGGCAATGGCGGGACCACATTCTCGGCGAACGCCGCAAGCAAAATAGCGGCATACAGCAGCGGCTCCGGCAACGTGCCGAGCCAATTCAGCAGGTCATGCACGAACCAACGTGGCAACGGCCATGACAGCGAGCCCTTCTCCTCGTCCAATCCAGCCCATGCCCTCATTTGTTTTTCCTTTCACACTCACCTGCTCCACCGCAACGTCGAGTGCGGTGCTCAAGCGCACCCGAATGGCCATCCGCTGTGGCCCAACCTTCGGCTGCTGCGTAATCACGGTGATGTCGATGTTGCCAACGTTCCAGCCCGCAGCGATCAGTCGCTGTCGCGCGACCTGTAGCATAACGATTGAGTCTTTGCCTTTGTTGGTGTCGTCCGTATCCGGAAACATTTCGCCGATGTCGCCGAGTCCAGCTGCGCCGAGCAGCGCGTCCGTAACGGCATGACAGATTGCATCGCCGTCGGAGTGCCCGTCGCAATGGAACTCGGCGGGAATATCAACGCCGCCGAGTCGCATCGGACCGCCCGGCGCGAAGCGATGCGAGTCGTAGCCAATGCCGGTACGAACGGTAGTAGTCACTTCATGCATGCGTCACGCAGCGACAGTGGCAACGTCATGCAGTCGTGAGTCTTCAACAATGGAGTAATCTTGGCGACGGCGCGCGGCTGTGAAACCAGCGTCGCGAATAAGCGCCTCGATCTCGGTCACGGTCGTGCGATGCGTCGTGTTTGCTGCAGACACAACGTTTTCTTCGATCATCAACGATCCGAAGTCGTTGCAGCCATAGCGCAAGGCCAGTTGCCCAACCTTCATGCCCATCGTGACCCAGCTCGATTGCAAGTTCGGCACGTTGTCGAGGACAATGCGGGCCAGCGCCACGTTTCGCAAATACGTGATGGCGTCCGTCTTTGGCATATGCGACATCGAGGGTGTGTTTTCCGGTTGCAGCGGCCAGCAAATGAATGCGGTGAAACCGCCTGTACGTGCCTGTACCTCGCGCACGCGCTGCAAATGTTCGATACGCTCGGCCAGCGTTTCCCCAATGCCATACATCATGGTCACCGAGGTTTTCATGCCTTCGTTGTGCGCGAGTTCCATAATTTCAAGCCAGCGATCTGCGCCTGCTTTTTTTGGTGCCGCAATGTCGCGCACGCGCTGCACTAGAATCTCGCCACCGCCGCCGGGAATGGAATCCAGACCAGCGGCTTTTAATTCGCGAATGACATCGCGCGCATCCATGCGGAATCGCGTCGAGAAAAAATCAACCTCGCTTGGAGAAAATCCGTGAATATGAATGGGATGATAACGCTTGATGTAGCGCATGAGATCGAGATACCACTCAAACGGGATATACGGATTGTGCCCGCCTTGAATGAGAATCTGTACACCGCCAAGCAGTTTCGTCTCTTCAATTTTGTCGCCGATTTGTTCGAACGATAGCGTATATCCTTCGTTGTGTTTCGGTCGACGATAGAACGCGCAAAAACCGCAATCCGCTACACAGACGTTGGTATAGTTGATGTTACGGTCGACGATGTAGGTGACAACGTTGCCCGGATGCAGCGCTTCTCGGACGCGATCGGCTTCGAGCCCAAGTTCGAGGAGTGGTGCGTTAATATAGAAGTCGAGAAGGTCGCGCATGAGAAGCGGCTCAGGCTGCAGGAAGAAACGTCAACGTGCCGTCCGGCACGCGCCCAGCGAGCACCAACCGACGAAAAAATTCGGTGAGTCCGGCTAGGTGCGGATATGACAACCGATAATCCAACCCCGAGAAATACTCCGCGCAAGCACGACGTGAGACGCCACTCGCGAGCGCCGCTTGTGCGGACAAGATATCCAAATGTTGAAGTCCCCAGTCACGCGAGGCAATCAGTGACGCATGAGCGGACAATGCGGCGTGCACTGGTGTGGTTCGTTGCGCGACCCACACCGCAAATACAAACGGCAGCCCCGTCCACGACTTCCACGCTGCACCCAAATCGATCCGATATGGGTATCGCTCGGCGAAGATGCCGCCTCGATTCGCGTCATCAAAGAGTTTGAGCGCCGCATCTCCTATGACCAGTCGCGCTTCGTGCGGTGTCTCGTCAAAACGTGCAATGTCGGCGAGCTCGGCGTCGCCGAGCACGAAGTCCGGACGCGCGTGCCAAACATGCTCAAAGAGGAGCTCAAGTAGCGCGACACTGGTCATCGAGCTGCGACTCACCAAAACGCGTTGACCGGTGAGCTCCCTCGGCGCGCGTCGCGAAAATAGGAGCACGCTGCGTACCGGTCCGTCGCTTGTGATACCAAGTTCTGGCAGAAGCAAATAGCGCTGCGCGTCGCGTGCGTATTCAACGGCGGACACTACGCTCACGTCGAGTTCGCCGTTGGCCATCAACCGATTCAGCGCGGTCGGAATACCGTCAATGAGCGTGCCATTGAGTGGTACCACGCCACGGTCAATGCCTCCGTAGACCGGAAAGCAGTTGATGTAGGGAATGCGCCCGATGCGAAGCATTGCGATCAAGCCGACGTGGTTGCGGCAGCCAAAACGTCCGGCACGGTGTCGGCGGAATCGTGCTCGCTAAATTCACGAAGCACGTTATAAAACGAATCACGCTCGGCCGGTTGCTTTCCCGCGCCGCGAATGAGCGTGAGGAGCTCCGCCAGCGTCATGCCCTGCGGCGTGTGTGCGCCGACGGCATGATAGATCTTTTCGCGCACGACCGTGCCCTCGATGTCGTTCACGCCGAAATGCAGCGCAATTTGGGACACCGCCGAAGTCACCATAATCCAATGTGACTTGATATGCACGAAATTGTCGAGGAACAATCGCCCGACTGCGAGATTCCGCAGGTCGTCGAACCCCGTCGACGCAATGCCTTCGCGGCCTAATGTTTTTCCAAGCTCGTTATCATCGGGATGATACGAGAGCGGAATGTAAGCGAGAAAGCCACCGGTTTCGTCTTGCAAATTACGCAGCATCGCGAGATGCTCCATCCGGTCTTCGATGGTCTCGACATGTCCGTAGAGCATTGTGCAATTCGAGCGAATCCCCAATCGATGCGCTGTGCGATGGACGTCGATGTAGTCGGCACCGCCGAGTTTCTTATCGGCAATTACATCGCGTACGGCCGCGCTAAATGTTTCGGCACCGCCGCCGGGCATCGTATCCAGTCCGGCGGCTTTCAACGCACGTAGAACGTCCTCACGGCTCATCTTCTCGATGCGCGCTATGTGGGCAATCTCCACGGCAGTGAGCGCCTTGATATGGACGTGGGGATGTCGCGTCTTGAGCGCGCGGAACATGGCGGTGTAATACGCCAGTCCGGCCTTCATGTCGAGTCCACCAACGATGTGGAACTCGCGGGTAATGGTCCCGTCCGCGCGATCTGACTCGGCGAGCACTTGCTCGATCGTGTAGCGATATGCCCCCGCTTCTTTCGGGAGTCGAGCGTAGCCGCAAAACACGCACGTCGTGCGTAACACGCAGACGTTGGTGGGATTAATGTGCTGGTTGGACGCAAACGTGACGCGATCACCGTGACGAGCGCGATTGGCCGCGTCGGCCATCGCGCCGACGCCGAGCAAGTCAGCCGAGCGAAAGAGTGTTGCACCGTCAGTCTGCGTCAGACGCTCTCCGCGCTGCAGTTTCTCGCCAATAGGGAGAAGCGCCGGGTCACGAAGACGCGCGAGGTCGAACGAAATTGGAGCAGGCATGTGGACGTATCCGGGCGAATGCGAAGCGAAAGGCGACGCGCTACCTCACCGAGACGAACGAGTCGGCGCGCTCACTCGTGCCAACGCTTGAGCGCGACAGTGACATTATGACCCCCAAAGCCGGAGCTGTTGGAGATTGCCACTTCGATATCGCGCGTACGCGGGACGTTGGGTGTGTAGTCGAGATCACACGCAGGATCTGGTGTATGCAAGTTGATCGTGGGCGGAACAATTCCATCACGCATCGCGAGCGCGCAGGTAATAAACTCGAACGAGCCAGCAGCACCGAGCATGTGGCCAGTTGCTGATTTCGTCGAACTGACCGAAAGCGCGTAAGCATGTTCACCGAACACCGCGTGAATTGCTTTCGACTCGTTGGAGTCGTTGAGCAGCGTGGAGGTACCGTGTGCATTGATGTACTGCACATCAGTGACGGCAAGCTGGGCATCGCGCAGTGCACGGCGCATGGAGCGCTGTAGACCCTCGTGCGCGTCCGGTTGGCCGGTGAGCGAATACGCGTCACCGGTGGCTGCATAGCCTGCCACTTCGCCGTATATCCGTGCGCCACGGCGACGCGCGTGCTCCATCTCTTCCAACACGACGACGCCTGCGCCTTCGCCGAGCACGAACCCATCACGGGTTGCGTCGAACGGGCGCGATGCCGTTGCCGGCTCATCATTGCGCGTGGACAACGCACCCATATTGCCAAAGCCACCCACCGCCATCGGCGCAACGGCCGCTTCGGATCCGCCGGCCAGCATGACATCCGCGTCGCCGTATTGGATGATGCGAAACGCGTCTCCAATGGCGTGCGCGCTCGATGCACATGCAGAAACCGTAGCGTAATTCGGCCCTTTCGCCTCGAAGCGCATGGATACGATACCCGCCGCGATGTCCGAGATAAACATCGGAATAAAGAACGGCGAGATCTTGTTTGGTCCGAGGGCGCGGTACACATCGTGTTGCTCTTCAAACGTGCGCAACCCGCCGATGCCACTGCCAATAATGACGCCACACATCTCCGGGTCGAATGTGCCTGGCGCAAGGCCGGCATCCGACATTGCTTCGATGGAAGCCGCAACAGCGAACTGCGTATACAGATCGGCGCGCTTTGCTTCTTTGCGCTCCATGTACGCGAGTGGATTAAATCCTTTCACTTCCGCCGCGAAGCGCACATGAAACTTCGCGGCGTCAAACTTTGTAATCAGCGCAGCACCCGACGCACTTGCGAGGAGTGCCTTCCAAGTCGTCGCCACATCGTTCCCAACGGGTGTGATCGCGCCGAGCCCCGTGACGACGACCCGCCGCCGCATCACCCCGTAACCTTCGCCTCGAGATAAGCGACCGCGTCTCCAACCGTGCGGAGCTTTTCTGCATCTTCATCCGGAATATCGATGTTGAACTCCTTTTCGAATTCCATCACCAATTCGACGATGTCAAGCGAATCGGCGCCAAGGTCTTCGATGAAGCTCGCCTCGGGCGTAAGCTTCTCGCGCTCTACTCCGAGCTCCTTTTCGATGATATCCTTGATCTTCGACGCATGATCCGGCATAGGAACTAGTCCTCTGAGATGAGATGGTAGACTACAAAACTTAGCGAAGCGGGCACGCGGCAGGGAGGGTCTTCCACCGTTACATCACTAGACCGCCATCGACGACAAACACCTGGCCGGTAACATAGCTGGTCAGGTCGGATGCGAGCACTGCCACCATGCCCGCGATATCGCCGGGAGCGCCTAATCGAGCAAGCGGTATGCCGGCGCTTAAGGACTGTCGAGCCTCAGCGCTGATGGACGCGGTCATGTCGGTTTCGATAAATCCCGGCGCCACCACATTGGCCAGAATATTCCGTGACGCAAGTTCTTTCGCGATCGACTTGGTCATGCCGATCAGCCCCGCTTTGCTGGCCGCGTAGTTTGCTTGGCCCTTGTTGCCGGTGAGTCCAACGACGCTCGCGATATTGATGATGCGACCCCATCGGCGTTTCATCATGCCGCGACTCGCCGCGCGACAGGTTGCGAATGCACCGCGCAGATTCGCGTTGATGACGGCATCCCAATCGTCATCCTTTAAACGCATGAGCAGATTGTCGCGCGTTACGCCGGCATTGTTGACGAGGATATCAAGTTGACCGAAATCGCGCTCAACCGCCTCGACGAGTGCTGTGGCCGCGCCGATGTCGGCGACGTCGGCCGCATAACCCCGCACATCGCCGCCCGTTTGTTGTGCGATTTCACGAGCGCACGTCTCGGCGCGCGTGAGGTCTCGACCAGTGACCGCGACGCGAGCGCCAGCCGTCGAGAGTGTCTCGGCAATCGCTCGTCCGATACCGCGCGTTGCACCCGTCACTAGCGCGACACGTCCAGCAAGATTGATTGTGACGCCACGCAACTCTTCAGCCATCCGTGCCTGCCGACGCAAGGAGCGATTCAATTTCCCCGACGGTGCCGCACGGCGCCGTTTTGATCTCCGGCGCGATGCGTCGTGCGAGTCCTGTAAGCACGTGTCCTGCTCCGATCTCAACGAACGTGGCATTCGGATACAACGCGGCGAGTCGCAGCATCACGCGCATCCATTGGACGGGGGCGGTGAGTTGCTCCACCAGCAACGTGCGCGCGCGCGCTGCGTTGGTAACAGGTTCTGCATTTACGTTGGCGACGACTGGAAGCTTGGGGTCAAGCCAACGCGCGGTGTCCAATACCGCGGTAAGTCCGGCCACGGCCGATTCCATCAACGGCGAGTGAAAGGCACCACTCACGGGTAATGGCAAACAGCGCTTGGCCCCTGCTGCTTTCGCCAACAGCATCGCGCGATCCACACCGGCCACTTCGCCGGAAATCACCACCTGCTCTCCGCTATTGTAATTCGCGGGTACCACCACTGCGCCCTCTGCCGATGCCTGTTCGCAGATCGTTTCGATCGACACGGAGAGCATCCCGATAATCGCGGCCATCGCCCCAGGACGGGCGAGTCCTTGCTCGTACATCAGCGTTCCGCGACGGCGCACGATGCGCGCAGCATCCGCGAGATCGTACGCGCCGGCCACGTAATAAGCCGAGAACTCGCCCAGCGAATGTCCAGCTGCCGCTCGCACGGATGGTCCGATAGCGTCGCGAACAACCGCCCACACGGCGGCGCTGTGCGCAAGGAGCGCGGGTTGCGCGTTGAGTGTGCGCGTGAGCTCGTCGACAGGCCCATCGAAGGCCAACGTCGACAGTGCGCTGCCGACTGCATCGTCGACGGTGTGAAAGGCGTCACGCGCTGCCGGGAACGCATCGTACAGATCCTTTCCCATGCCGACGCGCTGCGAACCCTGTCCGGGCAGTAGCAGCACGTATTCCATGTCTCTCTCGCCGTCGATACGGGCGTTGGCGGTGCTCAGAAGCGCACCACCAATGAGCCCCACGTGAACCCAGCACCGAATGCTGCGAACAGCACCGTCATGCCTTCTTTCACGCGACCCTGTTCAATGGCGTCATTGAGCGCAATCGGGATGGACGCCGCCGAGGTATTTCCGAACCGATCCACGTTGACGAAGACGCGATCCATCGAGATCCCTGCGTGCTTCGCGGTGGCTTCGATGATGCGAATGTTGGCTTGATGTGGAATAAGCAAATCGACATCAGCCGCGGTGAGTTTCGCGGCATCGAGTGCGCGGTCGGTCGCATCCGCCATCGCGCGAACGGCGTGTTTAAACACCTCGCGTCCGGACATGCGTACATACTGCCGACGCTGCGTTTCCAATTCTGCGGTGAATGGTTCTTCTGCACCACCGCCCGGTCGCCACAGCAATTCTGCCAGCGCACCGTCGGAACGCATAAAGCTTGAGAGGATACCTTTTTGTCCACCACGAGTGCGACGCAGAATTGTCGCACCGGCGCCGTCAGCAAACAGGATACACGTGTTGCGATCAGTCCAATCCACGACGGTACTGAGCTTCTCCGCACCAATCACCAACACGGTTTCTGCGGTGCCGGAATGAATGAGGGATTCACCAACAATTGCGCCGTATAACCATCCAGAGCATGCGGCCGCGATGTCGAATGCGGAGGCACGTGTGCATCCCAACTCGGATTGCAACTCAACGGCGGTTGCCGGTAACAATCGATCAGGCGTAGCGGTGCCGAGAATAATGACGTCGATCTCGCCGGGCTGCACGCCTGCTTTTGCCATCGCTTGTCGAGCAGCGTCGGCACTGAGTGACTTGACCGATTCGCCAGGGCCCGCGATGTGTCGCTGCCGAATGCCGGTACGCTCGATGATCCACTGATCGTCGGTTTCGAGGCCCATTGCCGCGATGTCATCGTTCGTGACGATGCGCTTCGGCACCGCGTGCCCGGTTCCGGCTATGTACGCGTACGGACGTTTCATGCTAGGCTCCCACGTCGTGTAGCCGTCTGCATTGGGATCGCGAGCGCGAGTTGGCGACCAATCTCCTCGGTCATACCGGATTCGACAGCACGGAAAGCAACGCGAATGGCGCTGTTGATTGCGCGCGGCGAGCTCTTCCCGTGTGCAATGATGGAGACACCACGCACGCCGAGGAGAGGTGCGCCGCCATGTTCATCGGCGTCAAGATGTTTCAGTGCGCCCATGAGTGTCTTCGCATCGATACTTGCAGCACTTGCTACCATGTCAACTAGCATGGGCGCGAGTCGCTCGTAGAATTTCAGCAGGACATTTCCGACAAACCCATCGCAGACGACGACGTCGATCGGTCCGCGATCGCACCTGCCATGCGGTAGATCGCGCCCTTCGACATTGCCGATGAAATTCAGTCCTGCCTGATTAAGCAGTTGGTGCGCTGCTTTCACGACGGCGTTGCCTTTCTCGGGCTCTTCGCCGATGGACAACAAGCCAATGGTCGGATTGTCGCGGCCGAGGAGATTGCGCGCATATACGTCGCCAATGCGAGCGAATTGTACAAGTTCTTCCGGCGAACAATCGACGTTGGCACCTGAGTCCAACACGAGCATGGGCTGCCGAGATGTTGGAAAAATGGTGCCGATTGCCGGCCGTGTGAGTCCGGCGTGCAACTTGAAGAGGAACAGCGACGCCGCCATCTGCGCGCCAGTGTTTCCGGCGGACACGAATCCGTGTGCATGTCCATCGACGACGCGTTTTAGGCCGACGACCATCGAACTGTTCGTTTTGCTGCGCAGTGCAGCGGACGGTCGGTCGGACATCTCGATGACATCCGGCGCTTCGACGACGTGGAGTCGGGTTCGCTCACGCGCGAGTGACGACAATTCGCCGCAGAACAGCGCGTCGAGTTCGGTCTCGATAACGGCCGTACGGCCGATCAGTTCAATGTCATGCTCCCGAGGGAGCTCGGCGAGCGCGTGGATCGCTCCCGCAATGGGGGCCCGAGGAGCGAAGTCGCCCCCCATGGCATCCACGGCGATGCGCGCCAAACTTACGCTTCCTGCGCGGTTACTCGCTGCTCACCGGCATAGAACCCGCAGTCTGCACAGACACGGTGCGGGCGCTTCATCGTGCCGCATTGCGGGCATGATTGGATGACGATCGCTGGTGCGACCTTGTGCGTGTTGCGGGCGCGCTTTTTCCGCTTGGAGGTGCGGCGCTTCGGTACGGCCATAGTGCCCTAACCTGAACGTTCGAGACTGAAAAATCCGTCAAGCGTCGGCACTGCGCGCGTCGCGCAATCCCGCCCAACGGGGATCGATAGCAGGAGCACACGAACATGCTCCGGTATTACGGTCGGCACCACACGTGGCGCACAGACCCAAACAATCGTCGCGACAGAGTGCGAACATCGGAGCGGCAAGTAGCCACTCCTCGCGCACGGCCGACCGAAGATCGAGCTCTCGTGCACCAGCCGGAATCGGAACGACGTCGTCTTCTTCCGCCTCGTCCACGCCGGCCTCTGCAAAGATTAGAGAGACCTCGCTTGACACCGCCTTCGTGACTTCGACCAAGCAGCGCCGGCACTCGGCAAAAACAGTACCCTCGATGACGCCGCTAAAATAAAACCGCCCATGACCTGCACCAGAAAGCCGACCGCGTACCTGCACGCCATCGCCCACCGGACGGTTGTCGTCATCTTCCCAGATCGGATCTACGGCTGCGAGCAGTCCATCTACGCTCTCAGCACGCGCTTCCACGCTTCTGATCTCAAAGCATAGCATAGCCCTCAAAAATAGAACGACCACACCCTCAACACAAGGGCTGCCGTGCTCCAACTGAAGGGTTCAGTACGTGCTGCAAGTACCGGCATGGTGCAGAGTTAGCACCATAACTCCAGCTCAGCTCGGAAGCACCTCGCACTGCGCGAAGAAGAACGCTCCCTCGTGTACAGCATTCTCATCTGAATCAGACGCATGGATTGCGTTCCGACCCTTCGATTCCGCGTACAGCTTGCGCACCGTTCCATCTGCGGCTTCGGCCGGGTCTGTTGCGCCAATAACCGTGCGCAGCGTCGAAACAGCTTCGTCACGCTCGAGGATAATCGGCATGCACGGTCCGCTCGTCATGAACTCGACCAACTCGTCATAGAAACCACGGCCCTTGTGCACGGCGTAAAACTCGCCGGCCTGCGCCGTTGTGAGGTGTAATACCCTCGCGGCTTTGAGCGAGAAACCGGATCGCTCGAGAAGCGCGAGAATAAGGCCGGCTTTGCCATTCGCGAAGGCGTCCGGCTTGATGATGGTCAGAGTGCGTTGTCCAGCCATAAGTCAGGATCCGATCAATTTGCGAACGATGTCACCGCGCGTGAGGAAGCCGACCAACACGCCGTCCTTCACCACAGGTACTCGTTCGACGTCCTTGTTTAGCATCAGGGACGCCACCTCGGCCAACGGCTGTTCGGGCGAGACGCAGAGGACCTGACGGGTCATGATGTCGCGCACCGTTCGCCGAGAGGCGGATGGCGGCGGGGACGCGATCGCGGCCCCAGCGCGGGGAAGATAATGGCTCAACAGGTCGCGCAGCAGTTCTCGCTCACTGAGCATGCCAATCACACGGTTGGCAGCGTCGACGACGGGAAGTCCACCCACGCCGGCCCGCAGCATTTCGACAACGGCGCTGCGCAACGGGGCCTCCGCCCCGACCGTGCGCGGCCGTTCAGACATCAGGTCGCGGACGGTGAGTTGCACCGGCAGCTCGACGTCGCGAAACTCCGGCAAGCGCGCGACTGTTTCTGCGTCAGTCGAGTCCAGCACAGCAGCAACAACCGCCGATTTCGACAGCGTTCGCGCAAACGCATTAAGCACTTGCAAGTGTCGTCCCATTTGCCGCGGCGGGGTGCACACGAGTACGACGATGCGTGCGCACTGTGCTTCGTCATCCGCCAAGGCGCGACAGAGTGAATGCGTCGCGATACCAATGGCCACGGTGAGATCGCGCACGGCGTCAGTACGATAGTGCATGAGAAACGCGCGATCACCGAGGCCGACAATATCCTCCGGTCGCGCGTCTTCGATGCGCTCGATGAGACGTTCGGCACTCGAGACGGCACCATCCGCGTCAAGACACGCTGCAAGCACTGTTGCCGCATCGACGAGCGTCGACGCAACAAGAGGCATCTTGATACGCGACGCGTGGACGACATCACTCAGTCGTTGCGGTTCGGCGCTCATCGATGCCTCGTGTTGTTGAAATACGACGTACGATCGGAGCGCAGGTCGCGCTCCGATCATTGTACAACGTCAGGACAGTCGAGCCCTGATCAGGTCAACAAAATCGACCGGACGTTTGGCCACACCCATACCGGCAGCATGAAACGCCTCGATCTTTTCAGCCGCCGTACCGGCAGAACCCGAGATGATCGCGCCCGCGTGACCCATACGACGACCTGGTGGCGCGGTTTGGCCGGCAATGAATCCAACAACGGGTTTCGTCATGTGTTCTTTAATAAACACCGCTGCTTCTTGTTCGTCGGTGCCACCAATTTCTCCCATCATCGCGACGGCTTTCGTTTGTGGGTCTGCTTCGAAGGCCGCGAGACAATCTATGAAGTTGGTGCCGTTAATCGGATCGCCACCGATGCCAACGCAGCTGCTCTGCCCGATACCGGCGAGTGTAAGCTGGTTGACGATTTCGTATGTCAACGTTCCTGAGCGACTCACGACTCCAACATTGCCGGCCATGCAAATGCGTCCTGGAATAATGCCGACTTTGGATTGCCCGGGCGTGATGAGGCCCGGACAGTTGGGTCCGATGAGTCGTGCGCCATGCTCTTTCACGTACGGATAGACGCGCGTCATATCGAGGACGGGTACGCCTTCGGTGATGCAGACAATGAGCAGTATACCGGCCGCGGCCGCTTCCATCATTGCGTCCGCGGCGAACATCGGCGGCACGTAAATAACAGACGTGTTGGCACCAGTGGCGCGCACCGCATCCTGCACCGTATCGAAAATAGGGACCGTGCCTTCGAACAAGTGGCCGCCTTTCCCCGGTGTCACGCCGGCAACAACCTTCGTGCCGTATTCCAACATTTGCTTCGAGTGAAATGATCCGTCACGGCCCGTGATGCCTTGGACGACAAGTCGTGTGCCGTTATCAATGAAAATGCTCATGCGGCGGCTCCAGTCGTGGCAAGTTCGACGGCGCGCTGCACAGCGGCGTCCATATCGGATGATGCGGAGAAACCGTTGTCCTTGAGAATCTTGAGCGCGAGTTCTTCGTTCGTGCCCGTCAGACGAATTACGAGTGGGACCTTAAGCGGATTCGATTTTGTTGCGGTCACGATGCCGTTCGCCACATCATCCGTGCGCGTGATGCCACCGAAGATGTTGAACAAAATGCATTTTACGCTTGGGTCTGCGGTGATGATGCGCAATGCGTTGACCACTTTCTCGGGGTTTGACGAACCGCCGATGTCGAGAAAGTTGGCCGGATCGCCACCGTAATATTTGACAAGATCCATTGTGGCCATCGCGAGTCCGGCGCCATTCACCACGCAGCCGACGTTTCCATCGAGCTTGATAAACGTGAGATTTGCTTTCCGTGCGTCCACTTCGCTTGGCGCTTCCGATGATTCATCGCGCAACGCGGCGATCTCCGGTCGACGGTCAAGTTCGTTGTCGTCGATGACCATTTTCCCGTCAACCGCGATCAGTTCACCCGTCGGGGTTAACACGAGCGGATTGATTTCAGCAAGCGAACACCCTGCATTGATGAACGCCGTGTACAACTGCTGCATGATTTTCGCGGCCTGCCGCGCAAGCTTGACATCTTTGTAAAGAAAGAAGCCCATTTGCATGGCCTCGAACGGCAGCAGTCCGTATCGCGTGTCGACCGCATGATAGAGAATTTTGTCGGGTGTCGTTGCCGCGACTTCTTCGATATCAATACCGCCCGCCGCACTGACCATGAACACGGGCTTTTTAGTGGCGCGATCCACGATGATGCCGACGTACGCTTCGGAGCCGATGTCTGCCGCGACAGTGACGAGCACTTTCTCGACCACGAGATCCTTGATGGTCATTCCAAGGATGGCGGTCGCTTTATCGCGAGCGTCGGCGGGCGTTTTGCAGAACTTTACGCCGCCGGCTTTTCCTCGACCACCAGCATGTACTTGTGCCTTCACCATGACAGCGACGCCGTAACGCGTCGCAATGGCTTCTGCTTCAGCGGGGGTCGTTGCGATGTCGCCGGGCGGGATTGGCACACCGGCCACCCGCAACAGTTCTTTCGCTTGATACTCATGTAGGTTCACGCGTTCTCCAAATCGAAGGATGCCAGCAGTTCAATCCTATGTCGACGTGCAGCGGATGCAAACCGCTGACCCCGACCTACGTTACGCGTCGTGAACAGGCAACGCGCGACGGAGCCGCACTATCGCGGCGGTTTCCCCAGCGCGGTGCCCAGGCTATCGAAGGCAGCGCCGAACTGAGTCCAATTGCCGCTTCGCAACGCTTTGCGCATCGTGTCATACAAGCGCGCGATTGTGAGGTCACGCGGCTCTCCAAGCGCGGGAAAGCCGCCATCGCCTCTTCGTGCGGCTGCGGCTGGTGCACCCAATCGAGCGAGCGCGTCAGCGGTGGTGCTGCCGATGCCAACACGATCACCAGACCAGACGCCCACGCGCGCGATCATCCGTGTACCATCACTTTGATTCCACTGCAGTGCTTGCAACAGGATCGGTCCGTTCTCCCCCATCACCACCTGTACACGTCCAGCGCGCATGCGTGGTTCGCGGCGACTTCCCTCTGGCAATGATACCCGCGCGCTATCCAGCGCAACGCGCAGTCGCTCGACAGCGGCGCTCCAACGCGCGCGCGGCACCGTTGTGCTATCCCAATACGTTCCTCGTCGCCTACCCCCAACGGCAGTGACCACGCCACCGAGTTGATCGTTTGCATCTAGCAGAGGCACACTCCAGGCAACGAGCGGACCGTTTTCCGTGCGAACAAGATGCGCAGGCGGCCCATCTCCGGTGAGCGTGCTGTCGGCGACGTGACGCAGCAGAGATCCCTCGAGTCGCGAACCGTAACGCGCGAATGTTCTCAATTGCGCGAGTGCGCCGTCGGTTGCCGGTGGCAAGGCATCCACCAGTGCACTGGGCAAGTCGCTCAGTTTGTCGAACAGTGTCGGTGCTTGCATCATCCACGTTCGTGCGATCGGATCCGGATGATCAACAGCCAGAAGGCGAACACGACCGGAACGCGCGTCGACCAGTGCGGTCGCGGCGAGCCGGAAATAGCTCCGCACTTCACGCGCGAGCAGCCAATGCTGACTGAGTGGATAGCTATCCGATGCGCTATACAAATCAACGGTCCAGTAGAGCGCGCCGTCGTAGAGCAGCGGCAGCACTTCGTCGCCTTGCGCAAAAATCGGCGCTAGGAGCGCCACGCGGGTCCGCACATCGCGCTGCGAGACGAAGACGGTATTTGCGCCACTCAGCGTGTCGAAACTCAGCAGCGACGGGTCGCGCGCTGCCCACGCGTGTGCGATTCGCAAACCGACGTTTCGCAGTGGCGTTCCGAGAATGGAACCCCCGGTATCCGGGAATAGACGATGCCCGGTAAGTCCAGGCGCAATAGTGAGTTGGTTGCTACGATCAGATTCGTCGTCTGCCGGTGCGAAGGACAAGACAACGGCGCTGTCGTGCAGCACGGACTGCGTCGTGGTGACCGCGTGGATGGTCCAATGTTCCGCACTCGCGACCGGTTGCCGCACGACGACCGCCGCGAGACTGCCGTCTGCAGTTGTGATCCAACGAGACCGCGCCGACTTGCCGATATCGACGACGTCCGTGACTCCGTGCGAGCGAATAGCGCTTTCATCCCACACGCTCGTGACGCGAGCGAGCTCACCCAGTCGCGTTCGTGTGGTAAAGGTCGGCGTTGAATCCGGATTTACGGTTCGCACTCCGTCGACATCATACGCGCGACGACTGACGAGTGCGCGCGTCGCGACATAGTCGATTTCGCGCCGTGCCGGATCGCCGAGGAGCGTGCCACGCGCGGCAAGCAGGGGCAGCACGTTGCGTAAACCCAATGCGAGTCCGAGCACGAGCGAAAGCGTGATGAAAGCCAAACGCAATTGGCCCATCCACCCGGCGCGCACAATAAGCAACGCGGCAACGGCACACACCGCGCACAGCAGTAAATCCATGCGCATCGACACGACGTGATCGACGCGCAAGAACAGACCATCCGGACCTGACCCATCGCGCAACAGATCAAACGCGTCGAGACGATAGCTCCATGCGAGCAACAACAGTACGAGTGCACCCAACACCGTGAGATGTCTGCGCACATGCGTTGACGCGACGATGTGACGACCTTCCAGACGCAAGCTGCGGGTAAGCGCGTACAGCAGGAGTACGACTGTGGTCATGGCCACGAGCGCGACGAGCGCCCACACGTACATCGTTTCCTCGAGTGGCAACCAATACACGTAAAATCCGAGGTCGCGATTGAGCATGCCTTCAATTTCGCCGAACGCGATTCCGTGACGGGCCAGTGCAACGTCGGTCCAATTGGTCAGAGGCACCGCGAGTGCGATGCCGATGGCCATTGCTAGAATGACCGTGATCGACCAAAGCCGACGTGCGGGCAACATCGCTGTAAGTTCGATATTGGCGACTCGAGACGGAACGGCCACCGCAAGAATCGTCGTTCGAACCGCGTGCAGGTTGGCAAACGCAAACAGCGCGCCGACCACGCACGCGCCACCTTGCAACAGCGCCGTGTCCGTAAGCCGCTCCCACCACACCGACGTGGCACCCATGGCCGCAAACCACGCGTGATCGACAACGAGTGTTGAGACTGCGCGCCCAAGCAACAGCAGCACGGCAGCCATGGCGACGGCGACGACGAACCAACTGCGTCCGCGCATGTCAGGAGGGGCGCGCGATATTCAGAGCGTTACGCCCTGCTCGTTCAACCAATGTTCCATCATTCCGCGAATCTCTGCTAAGCGTTGCGCCGTGCGCGCTTCGAAACGGGCGACGATGACCGGCTGCGTGTTTGAGGCGCGCAGCAGCCCCCAGCCGTCGCCGAAGAGTACACGCACGCCGTCCACGTCAATGACCTCATGCGTCGCGCCAAAGTGTGCGGCCGCCTTCGCGACAATCGCAAACTTCGACTCTTCGTCGGTGTCGATGCGCAGTTCGGGCGTCGAGACAAACGGCGCGACATCGGAGAGCAATTCGTCGATCGTTTTTCCGGAGTCGGCGATGATGCGTAACAAACGTGCGGCGGCATAGAGCGCGTCATCATGTCCGTAAAAGCCTTCCGTGAAAAACATATGTCCGGACATCTCACCGGCGATCGGGGCGTGCATCTCTTTCATCTTGTCTTTGATGAGCGAGTGTCCGGTTTTCCACATGACAGGTACGCCATCTGCCGCGATGATTGCGTCCGTCAGCGCCTGCGAACACTTTACGTCGAAGATGATGGGCTGACCTCGACCGGTCCGCGCCAACACATCGCGCGCGTACAGAATCAGAATATGATCACCCCAAATGATGCGACCGTGTCCATCCACGACGCCGATGCGGTCGGCATCGCCGTCGAACGCGATACCTATTTCTGCGTGCTCGCGCGCGACTGCGGCGATGCAATCTTCAAGATTTTCGGGTACGGTTGGGTCGGGATGATGATTGGGAAAGGTGCCATCGCTCTCCGTAAACAATCCAATCGCGTCGACCCCGAGCGCCGCCATGAGCTGCGGTGCCACCAACGCAGCCGCTCCGTTCCCGCAATCGTACACCACGCGCAACGTAGATCCGTCGGCACGCGCGATGCGTCCAACGCGCTGCGTTATGTCGGACATGTAGCGATCGATGACGGCCACGTGACGCACTACTCCCTGCCCTGTCGGAAACGCATCGCCAATAATCAATCGATAGAGTGCTTGAATCTCTGTCCCATGCAGTGATCCAGTGCCGATACATATCTTGAAACCGTTGTACTCGGGTGGATTGTGCGATCCGGTAATTTGAATGCCGCCCACTACAGGTTCATGATGCAATGCCCAATACAGCAACGGAGTTGGCACGACACCTACATCGATAACGTCGATTCCACATTCGGTAAGCCCGCGAACAAGCGCGTCGCGCAGCGCATCACCACTTGGTCGATTATCGCGTCCGACGGCGACGGCGCCCTGAATACCTTTCGTCGCGAGATACGCGGCGTAGCCGCGTCCAATCCCGTACGCGACTTCCTTCGTCAGATCACGGCCGACGATGCCGCGCACGTCGTACTGTCGAAAAATAGTTTGGCTAATGGACATGGGTATCTCGGTCAAGGCGGGCAGTGCTCATCGGGAGAGGACGCGTCACCTGTGGAGGCGTGCCAATCGTCGTTGGCTGCATGGTTGCACGTCGCGCGAACTTGATCACCGGCGTCGGATACACGCCCAAAGCAAGGAGCGCAATGGTTGTTGCGGCGATGAGGCCACGCGCGAGCGGCGTTCCGCGCGAGACTGCGCGGGTGCTGACGCGTGGTCGCATAAACATTGTGTTCACGACAGACAGATAGTACGCCGCCGAAACGGCACTCGTGAGCACGAGAATTACAGCCAGCACGGTTTGCGGCGCGTTGGCACGTAGTGCGGCTTGCAGGATGTACCATTTGGCGAAGAAGCCCATGCCGCCAACGAATGGCATCCCGAGAAACGCGAGAAAGTAAACGGCCATCGGTACCGCCAATCCTGGTTGATCCACCCACAGGCCCGCGAGATCATCGAGCGTTGGCGCGCGATCACGTCCGTCATTGACGACGATGAGTACTGCAAACGCGCCCATCGTCGCGAGTGTATATGACACTGTGTAGAACACGAGTGCCGTGCTACCAGCGCCTGAGTTGACGACAATGGCCACCAACAGATAGCCAGCGTGCGCAATACTCGAATACGCGAGCAGGCGAACGAGATTTCGTTGTGACAGCGCGAGCACATTTCCGACGACCATCGTGAGTGCGGCGAGCCACCAAAGCACCGGATGCCAGCGCGCCGCGGCGCCCGGCATGGCCTCAAGCATGACGCGAACAAAAGTCGCGAATGCCGCTGTCTTCACGCAGGCCGACATAAACGCCGCAATGGGCAACGGCGATCCGTCATACACGTCAGGTGTCCAAATATGAAACGGTGCGGCCGCGACCTTAAACGCAAAGCCGACTAACAGCAGCGCGAGCCCGACGACAAACATGGCGCTAAGCTGGGCATGCGACGTCACCCACGCCGCGATATCGACGACCCGCGTACTGCCGGTCGCGCCGTAGAGGAGCGCGATCCCGTAGAGTAAAAACCCAGTGGAGAATCCACCGAGTAAAAAATACTTGATGGCCGACTCCGCTCCACGCGCGCTGCGTCGGTTGACGCCGGCGAGTACGTAGACAGCGAGCGACATCAGTTCGATACCGAGAAATACAAACATCAAGTCTCGCGCCGCCGCCAGCACAAGCATGCCGGTGGCGGACAACAGCATCAAGACGGGCACCTCGGGACTGTATGCACCGCTGCGCTGATGATCCACGTCCAGCAGAACGAGCGAGAGCGCGGTGCCAAGCAACACCACCAAGTCGATGGCCCAACGAAACCCATCGCCCGCGATTCGCTGATCGACGGTGCCGCCCACACCATCACCCCACGCGATCACCACAACCAGCGCGACCAGCACACAAATCACCACACCAAAGCGCGCCAAGATCGACGTGCGCTCCGCACCTTCGGCAACTCCTTGGACGTTGCCCTGCGGTTGCCAGACCGTGGCCAACAACATGACCATCGCGCCCGCCGCGAGCAGCAGCTCAGGTGCCAGTGCGGTGAGCAACGATCCGGCCGCAACAACGTGACCGGTCATTGGCGGTTTGCTGAAAAGTTGGTACGGGCAGTGGGCGCATTCGTGCCGAAACGCACCGACTCGACAACGCCGCGTGAGGCACGTTCAACCCGATGCAACACCCCCTGCGGCGCGACGCCGAGCCACACCATCGCCACGACGAACACGCTCAGCACAACGCTTTCGCGCCCTGACAAATCGCGGAGGTGCATGTTGCGCGCGTCCTTGACTTGGCCAAACAGAATCTTTTGCAATGCCCCGAGGCCGTATACCGCCGCGAAGATGACGCCTGTCGTCGCGATCACCGCAAGGATGGGCTGCTCGCCAAAGGTGCCGATCAGCACCAAAAACTCGCCGACGAAACCGTTCGTGCCGGGTAATCCGATCGTCGAAAGTATTGCGAGCGTGAATACGACGGCGAATGTTGGCATGACGCGGGCCAAGCCGCCGAATTCCTGCATATCCGTTGCACCACGTCGATCCTGCAATATGCCAACGAGCACGAATAGTGCGCTCGTCGTAATTCCATGATTGACCATCATCATCACCGACCCTTGCACGCTCTGTTGCGTCAACGCGAATGCGCCAAGCATGATGAAGCCGAGATGGCTAATGGAACTATATGCGATGAGTCGTTTGACGTCGCGTTGCGCCATG
Organism: Gemmatimonadaceae bacterium; assembly: GCA_025358925.1. Classification (GTDB taxonomy): domain Bacteria; phylum Gemmatimonadota; class Gemmatimonadetes; order Gemmatimonadales; family Gemmatimonadaceae; genus Gemmatimonas. Next base: position 20,112 of record JANYHT010000039.1, read on the forward strand.
GCCAAGAGTGCACCGTACACGATGCCAATCACTGACAGCATGAGAATCGTTTCGCGCACCGTCGGATCAGTTGCCGCCGCGGGAAACAGCGGAATGGCAAACCGTAGGACCGCGTAGGTGCCAACTTTCAATCCGAGGGCGACCGCGGCAAACGTCGGCGCACTACTTTGCGCGTCTGGGAGCCACGTGTGAAACGGGACCAATGCGGACTTGACTGCGAACGCAAGAAAAAATGCGCCGAACATCAAGAGCTGTGTCTCACGATTGAGTTTTACCGCGAGGAAATGATCGATGTGAAACGAGGTTCCTCCACCAAGTTTCCAAAGAAAGGCAATTGCGACCAACATGAGGAGGGAGCCGACCAGATTGAACACCACGTAACGTAGACTCGCACGCGCGTGTGCACCTGTTCCCCAAATACCGATGAGAAAATACATCGGGATCAGCATTAACTCCCACGACACATAGAACAGCAACAAATCGAGCGATGCAAAGATGCCGATGATCCCCGCGGTCATCGTCAGCGCAACCGCGCCGAAGGCGGGCGTCTTCATGCGCACATTGTTCCACGAGCCGAGGAAGGCGAGCGGCATCAGGAGCGCCGTCAGCACAACCATTGGCAGTCCAAGACCATCGACGCCCACACTAAACGATGCGCCGATATCGCTCAACCAAGACCAGTCAGCACGTGCCTGCCATCCGTGCGCATCGGGATCATAGACGAGCCACAAGACGACGCCCAACAGTGCCTCACCGATCATCGCCGCCGCCGTCAATACGCGGGCGTCTGGTCCGCCACTCGGCGCCTCGGCGCCATTCTCATCGCGCGACGTATCGCGACCGATGACCCGAACTGCAACGGCAGCGATGAGTGGCCAGAGTAACATCGCGGACAGCACCCAATGATCGACGCCGAACGAAAGGAGAAAGGATCGCATCGGCTAGCTCAGCGTGAATGCGGCCAGCATCGCTAACGCACCAGCCGCGATCAGCCATGCATACTTCCCAACGTCGCCATCTTGCAATCGTGCACCAGACAATTGCGCAACGCGCGCGAAGAACGCACCACTCGCGCTGAATGCGCGATCGATACCGACATCAAGTCCACGGGCCAGAATTGTGTCGGCGAACCGCGTCACCGGTCGTCGTATGACAGCATCTACCGCCGCATCGACGCCGTACGCGTGCGCGAGTAACGCGTCGACGCCTGTATCCGGCGACGAATGCGCCTTGTCGCTGAGTGGCTTACGGTAAAGAACGAGCGAGATAACAATTCCTAGTAGCCCAGTGGCAATTGCAACACCGATCAACAGCGTTTCCGTACCACGTGCAAGCTCACCATGGCCGGCGAGTCGCAAGGCACTGGCTGCGGTAATCGGGTCAAGCCAATTCGCCAGCAAACCGGTAGGCCCCATCGGCAACAGCGTTGGCAAATTGAGCCAACCCCCGACGAGCGTGAGGACGCCAAGGAGAAGTACGGGCACGGTCATGATCGCGGGCGCTTCGTGCAGCGTGGTGCGTTCACTTTCTCCAGTACGATTTGTGCCAAAGAATGTGAGCACCAAGAGGCGTGTCATGTACACTGCCGTTAACAACGCGGTGACGAGTCCCACGCCATAGACCGCATACAGCACGACGCTGCCGGGGATTCCAAGCATCGTGGCGTTTGCCAGAGGCGACTCGTGCGCGCGCGCGAAGACTGACGAAAGAATTTCGTCCTTCGAAAAGAATCCGGCCAACGGCGGCACGCCAGCAATCGCCAACGTTGCAATTACCATCGCGACGGCGGTCATCGGCATGAATCGCGCGAGACCACCCATGTTGCGTAAATCTTGCGCATCCTCATGTCGCTGGGACTGGTGATACGCGTGCTGTAGCGCATGAATCACCGACCCGGCGCCGAGAAAGAGCAATGCCTTGAAGAATGCATGCGTGACCAGATGAAATACGCCCGCCGTGTACGCGCCGCTTCCCACTGCCATGAACATGTAGCCGAGCTGCGAGACCGTGGAGTACGCGAGGACTTTTTTGATGTCCCATTGCCGCAAGGCAATGGTCGCAGCAAACAGGGCGGTTAATGCACCGACCGACGCTACAACGAGCGACGCTTCCGGTGCACCGGAGAAGATGGGAGAGGCGCGGACGACGAGGTACACACCAGCGGTCACCATCGTTGCGGCATGAATCAATGCCGACACTGGCGTTGGGCCAGCCATTGCATCTGGCAACCAGATATAGAGTGGCAATTGCGCACTCTTGCCCACACAACCGAGAAAAAGCAACAGCGCAATCGCGAGCACGACGGGCGCGCCAGACATTTCGGCCAACGCCGTATGGGCGCCGACAAAATCCAACTTTTGTACCGTCGTCCAGATCAAAAATATGGCAGCGAGAAAGCCAAAGTCGCCGACGCGATTCACGATGAACGCCTTCTTGCCCGCTTCGACGTTAGCCTGATCGGTAAACCAAAAGCCAATGAGCAGGTATGAGCAAAGTCCCACACCCTCCCAGCCAACAAAGAGGACCGGATAGCTTGAGCCGAGTACGAGTATGAGCATGAAGGCCACGAACAAATTGAGGTATGCGAAGTAACGCGCGTACCCGGCATCCGATTTCATATAGCCGACGGAAAACACGTGAATCAACGTGCCAATTCCCGTGACGACGAGCACCATAAGGATGGACAGTTGATCAAGTTGCAGCCCCCAATCGACCCGAAGGGTGCTCACAGGCATCCACTCCGCATAAGTGCGTACAAAAGGCGAATCGAATCTCGGCAATCCACGCATCGTCGCGAAAATTGCTACGGAGAGTCCGAATGCGATTGCGAGTACGCCAGGCGCTACAAGTGAGACGAGCGCATGCGTCGTGGCTTCCGATCGTAACGGTCGGAGCGACAGTAGACCATGAAAGAGCGCGCCGAGTAGCGGGATGAGTGGAAGCAGCCATGCATATTCGGCAATCGAGCCGTCGAGCGGATGGCGAATGACAGCAGCGGATGCCTGAAGCAGTACGGGAAGTGGCATCATCCGCGGAGTTGCCGAAGCGCGGACAGATTTACGGTGCCGAAATGACGAAAGACGGAGATCACGATCGCTAAGCCGAGTGCCGCTTCTGCGGCCGCAATGGTCATCACCATGACGACGAACACATGCCCGGTGACGCCATGGAGTTTCGACAACGCGACGAACGACAGATTCACCGCGTTGAGCATTAACTCCACGCACATAAACAGAATGATCGCGTTGCGACGAGTAAGCACGCCGACAACGCCGATTGCGAAGAGGATGGCGGAAACGATCAACGATTCAGCGATCATGCACGCGCTCGCTTTTTGGCCAGCAGGACAGCGCCAATGATCGCAACAAGCAAGACGATGCTCGTTAACTCGAATGCGACGACGTAGTCCGTGAACAGTGACGTAGCAACTGCCGTCACGACGTTGTCCTGTGCGGCCGCCAGCGCAACGTGCGGAATATCGTCGCGCTGAATGACGAGAAGATTCGCGACGAGTGCAATGCCAACGATTCCTGCGCCCAACCGCGCACCCAGCGCACGCATGTCGGTCACCTCGGCCCGGCCGAGGTTGAGGAGCATGACGACAAAGACGAAGACTACCATAATGGCACCGGCGTACACGAGCACCTGAATGACGCCGACAAAAGGCGCGTCGAGCATCACGTACAATCCGCTGAGCGCAAACATGACGTTCACGAGCCACAGTGCCGCCGCGACTGGCGCCTTTCGCGTCACGAACAGGAGTGCCGAAGCGATCGCGAACAACGAAAAGAAATAAAACTGAAAATGGAAGAATCCGTTCATTCGCCCTTCGGGTCGGCCGGATCCCATAATTCACTGACCGGATGCGTCTGCGCCGTGAGTCGCTCGAGATCATACACGAACGAGGCGCGATCAAATTCTGCGTTTTCGTAGTGGCGACCCAGATGAATGGCTTCTTCTGGGCAGACCTCCTGACAGTACCCGCAAAAGATGCATCGGAATTCATCGATCTCGAACACGAGTGGGAAGCGATTCCCTTCTTCGTCTTCACCCGGCACGAGTTTGATACAGTTCGCCGGGCAGACCGTCGGGCATAGTCCGCAGGCGACACACTTTGCCTTCCCTGTTTCGGTGGTCAGCATGCGGTGCGTACCGCGCCACCGCGGGGATAAATCCCACTTGGTTTCGGGATACTGCATGGTCACTTTGTGCGGATCAACTAAATGTTTGAGCGTGGTGACCATCCCGCTGAGCGTCGCGCGAATGTAGCTCACGCGCTCGAGCGGTCGATGCATCACTTTGATACCGATGGCCATTCGCGTGCGTCCTCGGTGTCAGTTGAAGTCGACGCCATGGCGTTGACGAGGGGTGCATGTCGTCGCACCGTTGACTGCTCGATCGCGCGCTGCGCGGCAAGCTGCTGCTGTGAGAGGTCCAATCCACGTGCACGCAATCGTTCAAGATCGGTCGGACCGACACGCGCCGTTGATGGGCTGATCAGCTTCCCACGATCAAGCCACCGTAGTAAAATGGTGATGAGCACTACGTTCATCGCTAACAGCGCGAGCGAAAACCAAACACCGCGCGCCAGACCAAGCGCATCAAGGCCCAGCGTAACTGCTGCGACGATAACGATGTACGCCAGCGCGATCGGCAACATGATACTCCATCCAAGCGACATCAATTGATCATAGCGGAATCGCGGGAGCGTCCAGCGAATCCACATAAACAAAAACAAAAACGACCCAGTTTTTACCGCGAAGACCGCAAGCGTCAATACGGTTTTTAACATCGTCCACGGTGGAAGATTATCCCATTGGGTAAACGGAATATCCCACCCGCCAAAAAACAGCGTTGCCGTCAGTCCGCTTACGGTCACCATGTTTGCGTACTCGGCGATAAAAAACATGGAGAACTTCATCCCGCTGTACTCCGTGTGATACCCCGCGACGAGCTCCGACTCGGCTTCGGGTAAATCAAAGGGCAGACGATTGGTTTCTGCGAACGACGCCACCATGAACGTGAACCATGCGATGGTCAGCGATATCACATTCCAGCCCATGTGTTGCTGTTGCTGCACAATCGCCGAGAGTGAGACATTCCCGGCGAGGAGCAGAATGGGAATAGTGGACATCCCCAAGGCAATTTCGTACGAAATCATTTGCGCGCTTGAGCGGAGGCCGCCGAGTAGCGCGTACTTGTTATTCGACGACCATCCCGCGAGCACGATGCCGTAGACACCGAGCGAAGAAATTGCGAGAGTGAACAAGTAACCAACCGGCAGGTTGGCTACCGACATATCGATCAGTCCCCACGGTGTCGGCAACGGCGCCGCGAGCGGAAGCACCGCCCACGTGAGCATCGCCGGGACAAAGGCGAGCGCGGGTGCAATGAGAAAGAGCCAACGATCCGCTTCGGCTGGATTCGTCTCTTCCTTCATAAAATTCTTTATACCGTCGGCGACCGGCTGCAAGATGCCTCCAGGTCCGGCACGATTGGGACCACGTCGATCTTGAATCCACGCTGCGACTTTGCGTTCTGCAAGCGTGAGCAATGCGACGCCAACTAAGTAGAGTGCGAAGACGACAAGAATCTTTATGCAGCTCGCCAAGACAAACGTGCCGAGCGCGACCGGCGCGTGCTGTGGGTCGGCCTTTGGGAACAGATTCGAAAAGGTGTCAGCGAGGGCCAGCAATGCGCTCATACAGACGCACCGGCAACGGCAGTTGCCGCGTCACTTTTGACGATGGGCAGTCCGCGCAGGCCCAGTTCCTCATAATGCAGGGCGGTGAATGCCTCGTGCGTTTGTGTAATTGCCGCGAAAACATCTGCTGGCATGAAATACTGCGCCGTGCCGCCGAGCGCTATGAAAAGGTCGGATAGTACGTACCAACTCGGTCGCGCAACACCGGGCGCTGCTTTTGCTTGAAGAAATCGCTGCACGCGTCCGCGAAGATTCGTAAATGTGCCTTCTTCTTCGAGTGTGTTGCAGATCGGTAGGACGACGGCAGCGCGCGCCGTCATCGCTTCGGGTAACACCGCACCGATGTACACAACTGCCGACGCACGATCGAGTACCGACCGCGGAATCCCATCAAGCAGGTCATCAATGACGAGCAGCGCGTCACCGTCGCGCAACGATTCGCCCAGCGACGTGGTCTCGACGAAGCCAAAAAGTCGAGCACCGTTCGCATTTGCCGCACGCTCGGCGCGAAGTGACAAATCATTCGCGCCCGGCAGCGCTATTTCAGCGCCGCGCGCCACGCGAAACACGCCGACGCCGTCGAATGTGTTGATTGCACGCTGCGCGAGGAACAGCGATTCGTTGGAGAGATTGGGCGAGACCAACACCACAAGGCGCTTCCCGGCGAGCAATCTAGCAGCCGCCGTGATTGCATGCTCCCACTCGGCAATTGCGAGCGAATGATCTTGGCGCAGTAGCGGCTGATCGATGCGATCGCGACGATTGAACGCGCGGTAGCCCATGCGACCAACTTCACACATGAAGTACTGATTCACGTTGTCGTTCGGTCGCGGACGCATGCGTACCACGACATTGTCTCGTGTCTCGGCGACGATGTTGCAGCCTTGACTGCAGCCCGTGCAAATCGTGGCTGCGCGATCCAGTTCCCATGCACGCGCTTTGTTGAGAAAATCTTTCGAGAGGAGCGCGCCGACCGGGCAGAGGTCAACGACGTTACCGGCCCACACGTTGGTAAGGTCGTGCGCATCGGCTTTGCCGATGTACGCGCGATCACCCCGTTCCGAAACATTGAGTACGGGGTCGTGTGCGATGTCATCCATGAATCGCACGCACCGCGTACAGAGTATGCACCGGTTTTGCACGTACAGGACGTCACCGCCAAAGTCTTCCACCGGATTAAAGCGTTTCGGCTCTCGGTACCGCGAATCCGCGCGGCCCTCGGCGAACGTGTAGTCTTGCAACTCACATTCACCGGCCTGATCGCAAATCGGACAATCGAGCGGATGATTAATCAACAGGAATTCGAGCACCCCTTTTCGCGCTTCGAGCGCCTTCGGCGAGTGTACGTGCACCACCTGCCCTTCCATGACCGTCGTCGCGCACGCTGGTGCGAGCTTCGGAAATTTTTCGACTTCTACTAAACACATCCGACACACACCAGCAACCGGCAATCCTGGATGATAGCAGTAATGTGGAATGAGGACGCCCGCCGTTTTCGCCGCCTCGAGGATGGACGTGCCGTCTGGCACGGTGGTCGACCGCCCTTCAATTGTCAGCGAAATCATCTTGACGTCCGTCACGATACACGTCTCATGCTGCTGATGCGCGTAACGCGCTCGGCACTGTGACCATCGATCGATTGGCGTGGATCTTCGCTTCGAATTCGTGACGGAATTTCTTTAGTCCCGACAGTACCGGCGTCGCGCACGAATCGCTGAGTACGCAAATCGTTTTGCCCGTCATGCCGTCGGCGATCGCCACGAGGGTATCGAGATCTTCCATCGTTCCTTCGCCATCGCGAATGCGCTCCATGATACGTGTCGTCCACGCTGTGCCTTCCCGGCATTGCGTGCACTGGCCGCAACTCTCATGCGCGTAGAAGCGAACGAGCCGTGCAATCTGTCGCACCATGTCTTGCTTGTCGTCAAACACGATCACGCCGCCAGACCCTAGCATTGTGCCCGATGCGACAAACCCTTCGTAATCCATGAGCGCGCCTTCGGCTTCCTCTCGCGTAAGAATCGGCACTGACGAGCCACCAGGAATCACGGCCTTAATTTCGCGACCAGGGAGCGGGCCGCCGCAGAGATCGTAGAGGAAATCTTTGAACGGAAATCCAAGCGCGACTTCGTAGTTGCCCGGACGCGAAATGTTACCGCAAACAGAAAACAGCTTTGTCCCGATGCTTTTTGGATTATCTGGACGGCCAAATTGTTTGTACCACTCCGCGCCATTCTTGATGATGTGTGGAACGACCGTGAGCGTTTCGACATTGTTAATGGTGGTCGGCTTGCCGAAGAGTCCAGCAACCGCTGGAAACGGTGGCTTGATGCGCGGATTCCCGCGGCGGCCTTCGAGCGAATTCATGAGCGCGGTTTCTTCACCGCAGATGTACGCGCCTGCCCCACGGTGCACGTGCACGTCAACACGTTTCCCCGACCCCATCGCGTTCGCACCGAGAATGCCAGCGGCATACGCCTCCTCGACGGCCCGTGTTACGCGCGCAAGTGGTTCGGTGAATTCGCCGCGGATGTAGATGTACGCTGTTTCGGCGTAGATCGTGTACGCGGCGATCGCAACGCCTTCGACGAGGCCGTGTGGTGTCCAGCGCATGATCTCGCGATCCTTAAACGTTCCGGGTTCGGATTCGTCAGCGTTGCAAAGCATGTAGTGCGCTTTGCCGTCCGGTTTCATAAACGACCACTTCAAACCAGTGGGAAATCCGGCGCCGCCACGACCGCGCAGTCCGGAATCCTTCATGATCGTTTGCAATTCCTGCGGTTCGGTTGCCAACGCCTTCGCAAGTGCCTCGTAACCACCGCGTGCGCGCCACCCGCTGAGCGTGCGGGCCTCTGGATCGCCGAAGTGCGTTGACAGAATAGGCGTTTCGCGCGGATGCGACGGATGCGGGTACCCCATTACACTAACTCCAAAAGAATGCGCGATACTGACTCGGGCGTCACCGACTCCACGAACGCGTTGTTGATCATGATTGGCGTTGCGAACCCGCACGCGCCAAGGCATTCGACTTCGATGACTGTGAATTTGCCGTCCGCGCTGGTCAGGCCGAGCTCACCACACCCCGTGTGTTCGAGCAAGGCGCGCACGACGTCTTCGGCACCGCACACGTTGCACGGCGTCGTTGTGCACACTTGTATGAAATGCCGTCCGACAGGATGCAGGTGATACATGGTGTAAAAAGAGACGACGCCTTTGACATATGCCGCCGTGATCGACAACACCTGTGCCACTTCTTCCATCGCGGCTTCGCTCACCCATCCATACATGTCTTGCACCATCCACAGCGCGGGAAGCAGCGCGGCTTGCTTTGACGGATAGCGCGTCAAAATGGCGTCGAGTTCGACGCGACGTGCACCAGTAAAGACGGGCACGTACGCCGCATCGTCGTGCCGCGAATGCGGTGCTGCGGCGATGAGCGCGCCGCCGCTCGCGGAGGGTCCGTGACTCACCGATCAATCTCTCCCATCACGATATCGATGCTTGCGTTGATCGCGATCACGTCGGATAACAAATGACCTTCGACCATCTTGGGAATAGCCGACAAGTTGACGAACGACGGCGGGCGAATACGCCAACGCACCGGCTTTGCCGAACCATCACTCACCATGTAGTAACCCTTCTCGCCCTTCGGGCTTTCGACGGCGACGTAGCATTCGCCCGCCGGCGGACGTGGACCTTCCATCACCAGTTTGAAATGATGGATCATCGATTCCATTTCGCTCGTCGCTTTATGTTTTGGCGGTAAAATCAGACGAGGATCGTCGACGTTGATCGGACCGTCGGGGAGACGTCGTACCGCTTGCTCAAGTATGCGAATGCTCTGTCGCATCTCGTCAACGCGCACGAGAAACCGATCATACACATCGCCTACGGTGCCCACTGGAACATCGAAATCGTACGTTTCGTAATCGAGGTACGGAACATCCTTGCGGACGTCGTAGGCCACACCAGACGCGCGCAACATCGGGCCGGATAAGCCGGCGTTGACGGCCTCCTCGGCGTTCATCGCGCCGAGTCCCACCGTCCGTCCCGCCCAAATAGCGTTGGTTTCGAGCATGCGGACCGATTCATCAAGGGTTTTTGGAAATCCTTTGATAAACGCCTTCAAACCGTCGAGCCAACCATCGGGAATATCCGCGGCCATACCACCAACGCGTGTGAGCGAGGTGGTTAGTCGCGCACCGATCCAACCTTCAAGCAAGTTGTAAACGTTTTCGCGTTCTTGATATAGCCAGAGAAACGGCGTGAACGCGCCGAGATCGACCGACGTTGTACCAAGCCATACGACGTGAGAGATAATGCGCGAGAGTTCCATCGCAATCACGCGCAAGACCGTGCAGCGTGGTGTGATCTCCACGCCGAAAAGACGTTCACAGCCGAGCGCAAACGCGACGTTGTTGCCCGGCGAATTGAGGTAGTCTTCCCGATCGGTCCACGGAATGATCTGATTGTATTGCCGATACTCGCCGATCTTCTCGAAACCGCAGTGCAGATATCCGATATGCGGGATGCAGCGCACCACGGTTTCGCCGTCGAGTTCGAGTACTAGGCGGAGGACGCCGTGTGTTGCCGGGTGTTGTGGCCCGATGTTGATCAACATGTGATCGGACGATAGCTCGGGTTCCATACTCGCAGTCGTTTCGAGGCCGATCGCATTTCCGCCGTGCACAACCAAGGGTGCGCGCAGGGGCAAACCGTTTGCATCGAGACCGCTGGTGCCCAGCGCCACTTCGATTGTCCGCCGCTCCGTCATTCGCCGCCCTCTTCACCGTGGCGTAACGCGCGATCCGCCGCGAGACGTGCTTTCATGTCGAGCGGCAACGAATCGTACGCCTCCGCAATGGTGAGTTCGGTCATCGAATACCGCGCTTCAGGATCGGCCGCGAGCGCCTGTTTGAGTTGCTCAGCACGACTAAATCGCCCGCGCAACGGAAAATCTTTGCGCAACGGAAATCCTTCGCGATAGCTCTCCCAGAGCAAGATACGTCGCAAATCAGGATGTCCTTCGAATCGAATGCCGAACATGTCAAAGCACTCGCGTTCGAGCCAGTCGGCACCAGCATAGATATCGACAATCGACGCCACCGCGAGTGGCGCCCGTTTCTCGAGCGCGACTTTCAATCGCAAGAATTGTCGACGACCAAGCGCGCGTAAATGCCAGACGACTTCGAGCGGTCGTTCCGCCTCGCGATATTCAACGGCGGTCACGTCCACGAGATAGTCGTACCGTTGCGTTGGCTCGTCGTGCAACCATCGTATGATGTCGTGCAGTGCGGACGCCACAACAAACACCGTCGTCTCGCCCCACGTCACGTCGGTGCGTACGATGGCTGCGCCGAACTGCGCTGCGAGCGCTGCCGCCGTGGGATTGACCGCGCCGCCCCGATGCGGGATCCCGCGTTGGGTGATCGGCATTCCAACGTGTGGAGACACCGTGGATGGCATCTCGGACTGTTCGTTGCTAGTCACGGATTGGAACGTGTCTGGTTGACCGAATTGCCGAACGGTTCCGACAACTCATCAATGCGAGATGCAGGGATGTAGAGCTGACTCGTCGGATCGGGTTCGATCTCCAGGTGCTGCGTTCCGTCGCGCAAACGATCTCGTGAGATTTTTTTCTGCAGCATGATGATCGCGTGCATCAATGCTTCTGGGCGCGGCGGACAGCCCGGCACATACACATCGACTGGAATGATGGTGTCGATGCCTTGTACCACGGCGTAGTTATCAAACATGCCACCAGTGGACGCGCACGCGCCCATGGAAATCACCCATTTTGGTTGGGGCATCTGTTGGTAAATGCGACGAATCACGGGCGCCAACTTATACGGCACGCGCCCAGCACAAATGAGCACATCGGCCTGACGTGGCGAGTAACTGAGTCGCTCCATCCCAAAACGTGCGAGATCGAAACGACTCGCAGCGGTCGACATAAACTCGATGGCGCAGCATGCGGTTCCAAATGGCATCGGCCACAATGAACCCGCGCGCGCCCAATTGACGAGGAAGTCGAGACGCGTCGTAATCCAGCCGTCGTGCGACGAGGTTTCAGTGGATGTCCGTGCCAACTCACCATGTGTCATTCCCATGTCAGTGCTCCCTTCTTCCAGACATAGACGAAACCGACCACGAGGATGGCAGCGAACACTAACATTTCGCCGAGTCCGAAGAACGACAACTGTCCCGTGGGACAAGCGTCGTTCAGCATGGGAACTGCGCACGAGAGCTGGCGATACTGCACGCCCCACGGAATCATGAACACCGTTTCGATGTCGAACACGATGAACAGCATGGCGACGAGGTAGAACTTCACGGAGAAGCGCTCGCGAGCGTCGCCTAAGGGTGCAATGCCAGACTCGTAGGGCTGTGCTTTAACGGCCGTGGGTTGCGCGCGCACCGTGAGATGCGCGACGCCGAGAATCACGACGGCGTTCAGAATGACAAATCCGAGCAGGAGCAGGACCGGCAGGTAGTTTCGAAGCATCGAGGCGTAGCGAGTCGCGAAAACGCGGACTTCGTGAAAGAATTCACAAAGGCTTTTAGGAAATTAGCGGTAGGACCGCCGGCTCTCAACGGCTAACAGGTGCGTGTGGTTCGCGCGTCCCCGCAAATGTCGAATTTCAGCGGTTTTCATGCGGATCGTCGCGCGTTGCTTGGCACTCGTCAGCGCGCGCCTCTACCTTACCGCGCGGCTCAGCCGTACGACGACGGCGCTCGTCCACCTCAATTCGACCACGCTCATGGGGCTCTGCTCCGACCGCTGGATTACGCGCATGGCGCGCGAACATGGCATGATTGAACCGTTCGAAGATCGCCAAGTGCGTGAGGGCGTCATCTCGTACGGCGTGAGTTCATACGGTTATGACATGCGAGTGGCGCGCGAGTTCAAGATCTTCACGAACGTATTGAGTTCGATCGTGGATCCGAAGGCGTTCGACCCGCGAAGCTTCGTCGAGTTTGAAGGCGACTTCTGTATCGTGCCGCCGAATTCCTTCGCGTTAGCGCGCAGTGTCGAATACTTCCGCATTCCCCGTAACGTGCTCACTCTCACCGTAGGCAAGAGCACGTACGCTCGCTGTGGCATCATCACAAACGTCACGCCATTCGAACCCGAATGGGAAGGATATGTAACGCTCGAGATTTCGAACACGACGCCGCTACCGGCGAAGATTTACGCGAACGAGGGCATTGCCCAAGTGGTGTTCTTCACGGGCGATGAGCCGCCCGAAATCAGCTACGGCGACAAGAAGGGGAAGTACCAAGGGCAGCATGGCGTGACGCTGCCACGCATCTAACAACGAGCGTTAGGCCGTCGCGTAGACGTAGCGGCAGCCGAGATCCTGCGCGCGTTGCAACGCCACGACCATCGCGGGCACCACTTCTATACCCGGCAACAGATTCGCCCGCGCTTCGTCGGCGAACGCCGTGCGTGCGGCCGGGTCAGCGCGTGCGGGCTCGGGCAGAAAGCGCGAGCCGGACGCGCGGAGTGAATTATTGCACGCGAGTAGGATGGCGCCACGCGCGATAAGCGCGGCAACGAGATCCGTGCCCTGAGGTCCGTTCGGGTTTTTTGTACCCGTCATCAGCATCGTTTCGGCGATGGGATACTTTGCCCACATCGCATCGTTGAACAGCAGCCCGATGGAGCGGCCGTTCAAGCCAACAACAACACCGCTGTCTCCGTCGCGCAATCCGTAACTGTTTTTTTGCGTGTCGAGAAACGTACGCGCCCAACCGATGGCCAGTCCGTCTGCCGCGAGATGCGAATGAAACACAACGCGATGCGCGCCAGCGGCTGTGAGTCGTTGCATCCACGGCTCGGGCTCGCCGACGTTGCGCGGCGCCATCATGGCATCAGCGCGTCGCGCAACACTCGACAAGCCAAGCCCAGCACCAACGGAGACCAAGCGAGCGAGGAACGTGCGGCGAGGTGATGAACTAGACGTCTCGTCGATCATGGCGTACGCACCGTGGCGGGAGCAATTGGAGAAACGCGACGCGGAAGTACGGCGCGTGTTGGAGGCAACAGTTTTCCAGCGTCGCGCGCCCCGTTCGTGGCATAGGCCACGTCCATCGGAGGATCGCCTTTCGGCCAATCACGCTCTTTCCCGGGATGATCTTGACGCGGCTTTGCGAGCACGTACGCAGCCACGTCAGCTGCGTCTTGCGCGGTGAGTTGCGTGGCCTTGTCATACGGCATATTCGCGCGCACAAACGTTGCTAAGACCGTTTGACGCGAGAGCCCCGCCCCAATGGAATAACTACGCGCACCCCACACGGCCGGTGCGAGTTTGGCGATCCCGCGTCCGTCAACTGCGTGACAACGCACACACGTTGTCGCGTAGACGCGTCCGCCGTGCCGCACGTTACCCACCAACTTCACGGTATCTGGCGCGGCGGGTCGTGGCAGCGCGCCGAGCGAGTCGAGGTACGCGAGAATGTCTCGCATCGCGGAGCCATTTTCAGGGAGGGCGCGTCCAGCAAGACTTCGCGTCACGCATTCGTTCACGCGTTGCGTCAATGTTTCTTCGGCGCCGCGACGCGAACGATATTTCGGATATCTAACTGCAGTATTGAGCCACGGCATCGCGTTGGCGCGCGTGCCTTCGTCCAAATGACAACTCGTACAACGCAGTCGATTTCCGCTGTATTGTGGCAACGAATCACGAAAGGCGTTCAGCAGCGCTCTGCCGCGCGCTGTATTCCCGACCTGCGTCGTTGCGGGCTGCGCCCGCGCTCCACGCGCCGCGCTCAGAACCAAACATGCGCAAAGCACCAGCACCCCCGCTGCTTTGCACACGCCAACTGTCACACGCATTTCGCTATGCCGAGGCGGTTGCCGCGCGTGGCTCGCGACGCTTGGCCGTGGCCAGCAAGAAGTCGCGATTCATCTGCTTAATAACGTCGATGCTGATTTCCTTCGGACATGCTTCCATGCATTCACCCACGAGTGTGCAGTGGCCGAACCCTTCCAAATCCATCTGTTCAACCATGGCGAGGGCACGCTTGTCGCGCTCCGGCTGTCCCTGCGGCAGTGCACCGAGATGGGAGATCTTTGCGCCCGTGAACAACGATGCCGAAGCATTGGGACACGCTGCAACGCACGCGCCGCATCCAATACACGCGGCCGCATCCATCGCCCCTTCGACGATGTCTTTGCCGATCAAAATCTCGTTTGCGTCGCGTGCGCCGCCCGTGTTCGTGGATACAAAACCACCGGCCTGAATGATGCGATCAAACGCGGACCGATTGGTCACAAGATCCTTGATGACCGGAAACGACGAGGCACGCCACGGCTCAACGGTGATGCTCTCGCCGTCGTTGAACGCCCGCATATGCAACTGACACGTGGCGGTACCTGCCCCCGGTCCGTGCGCTTGTCCGTTGATCATCATCGAACACGAGCCGCAAATGCCTTCGCGACAATCATGCGCGAACGCGACCGGCTCTTTCCCGGCAACCGTCAGTTGTTCGTTGAGCATGTCGAACATTTCGAGGAACGACATGTCGTTACTAACGCCGTCGACCGTATACGGCTCGAGGCTGCCCTTCGTCGTGGCGTTGGACTGACGCCAGACCTTCAGTGTGAGCTTCATTACTTGTAGCTCCGCGTGGAGAGGTGCACGTTTTCATACACCAGCGGCTCCTTGTTCAAAATGGGTGCGGCGTTCGCACCAGCGTACTCCCACGCAGCAACGTAGGCAAAATGTTCGTCATCACGCTTGGCTTCACCCGCATCCTGATACTCCACGCGGAAATGACCACCGCACGACTCTTCACGATCCAACGCATCTCGGCACATTAATTCGCCCAGCTCCAGAAAATCTGCAACGCGCCCTGCACGTTCCAGCGACTGATTGAGCGACTCTCCAGTGCCGGGCACGTTCACGTTGGTCCAAAACTCCTCGCGCAATTTTGGCAAGAGCTCAAGGGCCGTCGTTAGACCGTCGCGCGTGCGCGCCATCCCACAATAGTCCCAGATAATTTTACCGAGCTCTCTGTGAATAGAATCGACGGTACGTGTACCACGAATGTCTAACAGCTTTTGCTGCTGCGCATGCACGTCTGCTTCGGCAGCCGCGAAGGCCGGATGCGTGTTATCAACAGGCGCGAGCTTCGTACTCGCGATGTAATTGCCGATGGTGTACGGCAATACAAAGTATCCGTCCGCCAAGCCCTGCATCAACGCAGAAGCACCGAGCCTATTCGCGCCGTGATCGGAGAAATTGGCCTCACCGATGCAGTGCAGGCCCGGAATGGTGGTCATCAAGTTGTAATCCACCCATAGGCCACCCATCGTGTAATGCACCGCAGGATAAATGCGCATGGGCATTTCATACGGATTTTCATCCGTGATCCGTTGATACATGTCAAACAAATTGCCGTATCGTTCCGCGATCGTTTTTTGTCCTAAGCGCTTGATCGCATCAGCAAAATCGAGATACACGCCGAGCCCACCGGGACCCACCCCGCGACCATCATCACACGCTTCCTTCGCAGCTCTCGACGCGATGTCTCGCGGCGCCAGATTGCCAAAGCTCGGATATTTGCGCTCGAGAAAATAGTCGCGCTCCGTTTCCGGAATCTGCGACGGTTTGCGCGCATCGCCCTTCGCCAACGGCACCCACACGCGGCCGTCATTCCGCAATGACTCGGACATCAACGTGAGTTTCGACTGATGATCGCCGCTCACGGGAATGCACGTCGGATGAATTTGCGTGTAACACGGATTCGCAAATGCCGCGCCCTTCTTATGCGCGCGCCAAATTGCGGAGGCATTACAAAACTTTGCGTTGGTGCTGAGATAGAACACGTTGCTGTAACCACCTGTCGCGAGCACGACCGCGTCCGCCGCGTGCGACGTGATCTTCCCGGTGAGCAAATTGCGCGTGACAATACCGCGCGCATACCCGTCCACCACGACCAAGTCTAACATTTCCTCAAACGTGTGCATGTCGACCGCACCAAGGCCAATCTGCCGCTCGAGCGACTGATACGCGCCGAGCAACAATTGCTGTCCGGTTTGCCCACGCGCGTAAAAGGTGCGCGAGACTTGCGCCCCGCCAAACGAACGATTGGTCAGCAACCCACCGTACTCGCGCGCAAAGGGTACGCCCTGCGCGACGCACTGATCGATGATACTGACTGACACTTGCGCGAGCCGATACACGTTGGCCTCGCGCGCGCGAAAATCGCCACCCTTAATCGTGTCGTAAAACAAACGACGCACACTATCGCCGTCGTTCTGATAATTCTTTGCAGCGTTGATGCCACCCTGCGCGGCGATCGAATGCGCGCGACGCGGCGAATCGTGATATACGAAGCACGATACCTTGTAGCCGAGCTCCGCCATCGTCGCCGTTGCGGATGCGCCAGCCAATCCCGCACCGACCACAATGACATGGTGACGACGTTTGTTGGCCGGATTGACGAGCTTCATCGAAAACCGATGCTCATCCCACTTGGCTTCAAGCGGCCCATCAGGAATATTCGCGTTCAGATTAAGCATGTCAGTGCATCTCGCGCGAGCGGAGTGATGCGGTCGGAGCTGGTTGTGCGGTCATCGTTGTGCCTGTAACGGTCGGCTCGGCAACTGGTGGCGCGTCTGGAAACAGGCCGCCCAGGGTGGCAAGCGGAATGAGCATGAAACCAGCCGCGACGATCACGGCTAGCACGAGCGCTAACGTACGTTTCAATGGCAAAGTGGCGGGACGCGCTATACCGAGCGTGCGCACCGCAGCCCACGTACCGTGATACAGGTGCAGCGCCAACGCCAACATGGCGAGGACGTAAAAAGCTGCAATCAACGGATTCGATAAACCACTGAGCACGTTGTGATACGGGTCCAGCTCGCGGTAATCGGGATGCACCACGCCGAGCGTGAGCTGCAGCAAATGGAAGACAATGAACACCAACAACAACACTCCGCCCCAGCGAATCGTCCGCGCGGCAAATGTCGTGACTTGCGGACGGCGCTGCACGTAATCCTGCGATCGGGCCGCACGTGATAGCATCGTGAGCTGGTAGGCTGAAATCGCGTGCAGCACCACGCTGATGAGCAGCACGGCGCGTACGACGTAAAGCAGCGGCATGCTGGTGCGCAGGAGGAGCGCATAGTGGTGCATGGCATCCTGCCCCTTAAACATGAGCAAGTTGCCCGACATGTGACCGATGACGAAGAGGATCCCGACAATCCCCGTCACCGCCATCACGATCTTTTTTCCGATCGTGCTCTGCCAAAAGTGCTTGAGAGCGTACATAAGCGGGTTGTAAGAAAGAGCCGGCGCCGTCATCAAAGCGACTGCGCCGACCCGGTTAAATCAGAAAGAGATTACCGACATGGGCTCGCGCACTGCCTGTGCGGACCGCTCGAGTGCGGCCTGCTCCTGTGGCGTGAGCGAAATCTCGAGCACCTTTTCCAGCCCGTTGCGTCCGAGCTTACACGGCACGCCGAGAAAGAGTCCGGACATCCCGTACTCGCCTTCGAGCCACGCCGCGCACGGGAGAATGCGCTTTCGATCATGCACAATCGCTTCGACCATCTCGACGGCGGCGGCTGACGGCGCGTAGTAGGCCGATCCCGTCTTGAGGTACTTCACGATTTCTGCGCCACCATCACGCGCGCGCTGCACAATCGCATCGAGGGCGGCACGCTCCATGAGTTGCGTGACCGGAATGCCGCTCACCGTGGTGTAAGAAATAAGCGGCACCATCGTGTCGCCGTGACCTCCAAGCACCATCGCGTGAATATCGCGGACGGAGACATCGAGTGCTTCGGCTAAGAACGAGCGATAGCGCGCCGAGTCGAGCACGCCAGCCATGCCGATCACGCGTTCGCGCGGAAAACCCGTGACTTTTTTTGCGACATAACACATTACGTCGAGCGGATTTGAAACCACGATCACGATCGCATTGGGCGACGTTTCGCGAATTTGCTCCGAGACCGCTTTCACGATGCCGGCGTTGGTATTGAGTAGATCGTCGCGCGTCATGCCTGGCTTACGCGCTATGCCGGCCGTGATCACGACAATGTCGGAACCCGCCGTTTCTGCATACCCGTTCGTGCCGATGACGCGTGAATCGAAGCCTTCAATCGGTGCGGATTCCCATTGATCGAGTCCTTTTCCCTGCGGGACGCCTTCGACGACATCCACCATCACGACTGTTCGTCCGAGCGATTTTTCCGCGATGCGTTGTGCGGTGGTCGCGCCAACGTTGCCAGCACCAACTACGGTAATCTTGTTGACCATATTTCGATTCTCCGAACGGTTGTCCGAGCGAAGTGCGTGTCGCGTGAGTGCCTCGCGTCAGGCTACGTCGTGGCGAAGGTAGTTTAGTGAAGTTAGGTCGGTACACAGGAGCGAGCAACGTAGCAAATCAGCCCCCAACTTGACTCAACGCACGTAGACCACCGACCTGCATTTGCAAGAGTGCGTGTTCTTTTGGTTTTTCGAGTAATGCTTTTCGAAAGAGTGGTTCCAACGGCTCTCCACGTCGCAATGCGTCGCGCAGGAGCACCTCGTGATCACCGAAGAGACAGGTACGCAGGCGACCATCCGCCGTGAGGCGAACGCGATTGCAGGTCTCGCAATATGTGTGCGTCATCGGTGTAATGACGCCAACCGTCCCTGCTGCATGCGGTAAACGCCAATAGGTCGCGGGACCATTGCCACGTGTTGGACCCGTGTCCGGCGTGAGTGCACCGAGCGTGCGCACACGACACAAGACCTCGTCGCTCGGCACGACATGATCCCATGTAAGTTCTCGCAGCTCCCCCACGGGCATCAGTTCGATGAAGCGTATGTGCCATGGATGATCACGAGTCAGCGCGGCGAACGATTCAACTTCATCATCGTTGATGCCGCGCATGACCACCACGTTCACCTTGATCGGATGCAAACCCGCCTGCTCTGCGGCCAGCGCGGCACGTACGAGATCGAAACCCAAATCGCGACGCGCAATGGAGACGACACGATCGGGCCGCAACGAATCCGCGCTGATGTTCACGCGATCAAGGCCCGCGTCGGCAAGCGCGTGAGCCATCTCCGGTAATTTCACGCCATTCGTCGACAGCGCGATATCCTCCACATGCCTGATGTCACGCAACATGCGGACGAGCGTCGCAAGTTGTGGTCGGATGGTCGGTTCGCCACCAGTAATGCGAATCCGTCGCAAGCCTAACGGGGCTAGCTGCGCGACAACATCCGCAATTTCTTCGTAACGAAGGATCTCGGCTTTCGGGAGCCACGGGAGTCCGGCTAATGGCATACAGTAACGGCACCGAAAATTGCATCGATCGGTGATCGAGATGCGCAGATATTCGATGCGTCGACCGAATTGATCGAGCGACGTCTCCCTCGTGGGCTCGTTCATCGCGGGGCCGACGACCCCGTCGGGTCGACCCATGCGCGTTCGCCATCGGCATAGTACTCCAACTTCCAGATCGGCACGCGATGCTTCAGCGCCTCAATCACTGCGCGCGTTGCATCCAGCGCTGGAGCTCGACGCGCGTGTGAGGCAACGATGGCCACGCTCACGTCGCTCACGCGGAGCACGCCAAGTCGATGTTCAATGACAAGCTGAAGTCCAGGAGACGCGAAGCACACTTCCGTAGCGATTGTGTGCAACTCTTGAGCGGCCATTGTCCGATACGCCGAGTACTCAATGCCAGTCACCGCACGCCCGTCATTCACATCGCGCACCGTTCCCAGAAACAGCGAAATTGCCCCTACGCTTGAGCCGCTCACGCGCGCAATCAAAGCCGAAACATCAATCGGTTCATCAACCACGCCGACGTACGGCGTTGGCGCATCGAATGAACTAGCCACCAGCAACCGGTGGAATAAGAGCGACTTCGTCACCCTCGCATATTACCGCCGTCACGGTCGCCCACGTGTGGTTCACGGCGACTAACGGCGCTGTGGGAAGCATTGTTCCGCCGGGCATGGAGCGCATGGCGTGCACGAGGTCCTCGACGAGACAGGGTACGGCGATCGGCACCTCCAATCGCGGTGCGCCAAACGCGTCCGCATACGACGCAAAAAGCAAAACGGGTATGCTCATACTGAGAACGAAGATAACACCCGTCGCCTCACGCCTCGTAAAGCTCTGCGTCTTCGTCGTCATATGAACCGTCGTCTTCCACGCCGGCGACCATCGCACGCAATTCTTTCGACGGTTTGAACACGGGCACTGGACGCGCAGACACTTCGACCGGCGAGCCCGTGCGCGGATTGCGCGCCATGCGTGTTTTGCGCTGCCGAATCTTGAAGGTGCCAAATCCTCGCACCTCTATGTTCTTTTGCTCTTGCAATGCATCCTTGATCGCGTCGAGAAAGGCATCGACCACGCGGGCGCAGTCCTTCTTAGAGATGGTCGGGCCTGCCGTCCGCGCGATCCGCGCCGTGACGTTCTCAACCAAATCGGCTTTCGTCATGGGCTCTATCAGGGGTGCAACGCGGGTCAGCGAAGGTCGTCACGCCGCGTATCTAAGGTTCGAACGTATGACCTTAGTGCTTATGAGTCAAGCGTTTGGCTCGCCTTGGCGCGGCGCGCTCGCATGGCCGTGAGAAACTGGTCGAACAGCGGGACCGCGTCGTGCGGACCAGGCGCCGCTTCAGGATGATATTGCACGGCGAAAACTGGCAGTGACCTGTGCCGAAGCCCTTCGACCGTCCCATCATTCAGATTGAGATGGGTGACTGCGAGGTCGGGCGCGCCGTCGACACCGTCCGCACTTCCCGCTACCGCGAACCCGTGATTTTGCGCCGTAATGAACACCTTGCCTGTCGCGAGTTCTTTCACGGGCTGATTTCCGCCGCGGTGTCCGTACGGCATCTTCGTTGTTCGTCCGCCGTAACTGAGCCCGATCAGCTGATGACCTAAGCAGATGCCAAACATCGGAACCTGATGCGCCGCGATGGATCGAATTGTTTCCGGCGCATACGTGACCGCATCCGGGTCGCCCGGTCCGTTCGATAGAAAGACGCCGTCGGGCCGCAAGGCCATGACCTCAGACGACGACGTATTGGACGGTACGACGGTCACGTGACACGCATGCGCTTCGAGCAAGCGCAAGATGTTGCGCTTAATGCCATAGTCAAACGCGACCACGTGAAATGGCGCCGTCGCGTCGCCGACGGCATAGGCAGCGCGAGTAGAGACCACCGTTGCGAGATCAAGCCCTTTCATGCTCGGACAGGCGTCGAGTGCCGCGAGCGTCTCCCGCGTTGGTTCGTCGCCAAGAGATATGACGCCGCGCATAACACCGCGCGATCGCAAATGCTTGGTGAGGCGACGTGTGTCCACTTCAGTCAGCGCCGGCACGCTGTGCTCCACCAACCATTCGGGCAGCCCACCCGTTGCGCGCCAGTTCGAGTACGCGGCCGAAAGCTCACGCACGACGATGCCGGCAACCTGCGGCTTTGCCGATTCTGGATCGTCGGCGTTGACACCGTAATTTCCGATTTCTGTGGCCGTCATAACAACGATTTGGCCGCGATACGACGGATCCGTAAACACTTCCTGGTAACCGGTCATGTTCGTGGTAAACACCACTTCAGCGACGGTTGGCAGTGTCGGTCCGACGAGACGCCCAAGAAAAAGGGTCCCGTCCTCGAGGAGGAGAAACCCTTTAGGTGGCAACGTGTGCACGAGTGCCCTTACGGCTTCTTTGGGGGTGCTACCGGCTGAGCCTTTGGCGTCGCGGCTGGTTGCGCCACAGGCGCGGCTGGCTGCTGCGTAAGCGGAGCTACCGGAGCCGCGGCACCGTTCGTGACTGGTGCCGACGTCGACGAGGCGGGCGTTGCCAGTTTGTCGAGCACTGATTTTGGTGCGACGGTGCGCGTCGACATGAGCTGCAATACGAATGCCAATCCCAAAAATATCCCGCCGCACCACCAGCTCGACTTGGTCAGGAGATTACCCGCTTGCCGGGTCCCCATGACGGAGTCAGACGACGAGCTCGCGCCGCCAAAGTTTGCGGCCAAGCCACCGCCCTTACCCGACTGCAGGAGGATGGCGGCGGCGAGAACGAGCGCATCAAGAATGAGGAGTACAAGCAGAAACGTGTACATGTCACGAAGTCGGAGACGCCGCCTGTCGAGCGGCAAATTATTGCGGTGAGCGTGGCCAGTATCTTGGAAGATCACTCGTCGAGCGGTTGGATTCAAGTCCTTGCGCGGGATGCGCTTGCGCCACGCGCGTTCGGCACCGTGTGTGCCTAGCTGCGAACGATGCTACTCCACGCGTCTGGATCGAGCGAAGCGCCGCCCACCAAGAGCCCGTCAACCTCGGGCGCGGCGAGCAGTGTCGCGGCGTTTCCACGATTGACCGAGCCGCCGTAGAGAATGGGAACGCCCGCGGCCGCCTTCTCGCCAATGCGGGCAGCCAACGCACGACGCAGTACACCGTGAATGTCACTCGCATCGTCGGGCGTGGCCGTTCGCCCTGTGCCGATGGCCCACACGGGCTCATATGCCAACATCATCGTGGCCACGCTTGGATCTTCAAGTTCAGCGATGCCGGCCGTCAACTGTCGCTCAACCACGGCTGCCGTGGCGCCTGCTTCGCGTTCCGCGAGGGTTTCGCCAACGCATAACATCGGTACGAGGCGCGCCTGTGAAACGAGCGCGCATTTTTTCGTCGTGGCGGCGTCGGTCTCCCCAAACACATGACGTCGTTCGGAGTGCCCAATTAACGCAACGCGCGCACCGGCGTCCCGCGCCATCAGCACGGAGTTCTCGCCGGTGTATGCACCCTGCGCCTCGCTGTACACATTCTGCACGCCGACCCAAATATCTGGTCGCTCGCGGACGGACTCCATGACCGCAGAAAACGTCAGTGCCGATGGAAAAAAAACCAAAGTTCGATCATGCTGACGCGGCGCTTGTGCGAGAAATCGTTGCAAAAATGCACGCGCGTCTGTTGGGCCATGATTCATTTTCCAGTTGGCCGCGATGATGGGCTTCAGATGCATGGTGTGTGAGAAGGGGTCGAGAACAGAGGATCAGATCGTGTCGAGGGCGGTGACACCGGGCAGCGCCTTGCCCTCGAGAAATTCCAGCGAGGCACCACCGCCTGTCGACACATGCGACATGCGCGCCTCGAGTTTCGCATTCGCGACCGCGGCGGCGGAATCGCCACCGCCGACAATGGTGATTGCTCCGCGATCTGTGGCGCTCGCCATCGCGTGCGCTACGCGTATAGTGCCGCGGTCGAACGGCGGTTTTTCGAAGACACCCATCGGTCCGTTCCACAGCACGGTCTGCGCCGTCGCGATAAGCTGCGCATACTTTTCGCTCGTGACAGGGCCGATGTCAAACATCGCTTCGTCCGATGGGATCCCGTCTCGCGAGACGACATGAAACGCGTCACCGCAATCCATCTTCGCGGCGACCATCGCATCGCTCGGCAGCACCAGCTTTTCGCCAGCGCGACTTAGCAAGTCCTTCGCCATGTCCAGTCGATCGGGCTCAACGAGCGACGTTCCCGTTTCGAATCCCATTGCGCGAAAGAACGTGCACGCCATTGCTCCACCAATGAGCAATTGATCGACCTTGGGTAGCAACGCTTCGACGACATCGATCTTGCCTGATATTTTTGAGCCGCCAAGTATCGCCAGGAATGGACGCGTTGGCGTGGCAAGCGCGTTACCGAGATAAGCCAATTCTTTCTCCATCAACAATCCCGCTACTGCGGGTTTGAGATAGTGTGCAACGCCGGCTGTGCTCGCATGGGCGCGATGAGCCGCGCCGAACGCATCGTTGACGTACAAATCGCCGAGCGCCGCAAGCGCCTGCGCAAGCGCATCATCGTTCGTTTCTTCGCCCGCCAAGAAGCGTGTATTCTCCAGCAACAGTGTGCTGCCAAACGGCAACGCGTTGGACGCTGCCACGGCGGTCGCGCCGATGGTGTTCGTGAGAAATTGCACCGGCCGCTTAAGCAGCGCGCGCAGTCGTTCCGCGACAGGCGCGAGCGAGTACTTCGCCTCGGGCGCGCCAGTGGGACGACCGAAGTGCGCGAGCAGCACGACGCGCGCTCCGGCGTCGAGCAACAGGTTAATGGTCGGCAAAGCCGCGACAATGCGCGTGTCATCCGTCACGAGTCCTCCTGCATCGACCGGCACGTTAAAATCCACGCGCACTAACGCACGTTTGCCGTGCAACTCGGCGACTGACAGATCACGAATCGTGCGTGTTTTCATAGGAGTTCAGGGAGAAGCCCCGGCCGCGATGCACCGGGGCTTGGCCAAGCCTTGAGAGAAAATACAGCGACCGACTAGAGGCGCGCGCCGACGTAGCGGAGAAGATCGACGCAGCGCGACGAGTAACCCCACTCGTTGTCATACCAGCCGGAGATTTTTACCAAAGTGCCATCGATCACGATCGTGCTCAACGCGTCGAGCGTGCACGAGTTCGGGTTACCGACATAGTCAATCGACACGAGCGGCACTTCGCTGTAGTCCAACACGCCAGACAGCGCGCCGCTCGCCGCTGCCGTCCTGAACGCGGCGTTCACGGAGTCTTTGGTTACGGATTTTTCGACAACGCACGTAAGATCGGTAAACGATACATCGGGCGTTGGCACGCGTACGGACATGCCATCAATCTTTCCCTTCACTTCGGGAATCACTAACGCCGTGGCTTTCGCGGCACCAGTCGACGTTGGGATCATCGAGACTGCCGCCGCGCGCGCACGCCGCAAATCTTTGTGCGGTAAGTCTAGAATGGACTGATCGTTGGTGTAACTATGAATCGTGACCATTGTGCCGTGTACAAAACCGAAATTGTCGCGGATTACTTTGACCATCGGCGCGAGGCAATTGGTCGTGCATGACGCGTTTGAAATCACGTGATGTAATGCCGGATCGTATTTGTCACTGTTCACGCCCATCACCAGCGTGATGTCTTCGTTGGTTGCCGGTGCAGAGATGATCACCTTCTTGGCCCCGCCTGCTAAGTGCTTGGCGGCGTCGGCACGCACGGTAAATCGCCCTGTTGATTCGAGAACGATATCAACGCCAAGATCATTCCACGGCAGCTTCGACGGCTCGCGTTCCGCCAAAATCCGGATCTTATCTCCGTCAATCGTGATGCTGTCCGCGTCGTGCGTTACTTCGCCGTCGTATACCCCGTGCACCGAGTCATACTTGAATAAATGCGCGAGCGTCAGCGTGTCCGTGAGGTCGTTGACGGCAACGAAATCGATATCCGCAACGCCCTGTTGCTTCGCGGCGCGAAGCACTTGGCGACCGATGCGGCCGAAGCCGTTGATGCCTACGCGAATGGTCATTCGTGGTTGTTCCGGTCAGAGTCGAAGTTAGAGTCGATACGGTCGCCTGGATCCGGCGCCCGTCCAAACGTCACGTAGCTGATAATACGCGCACCACCGTCTGCCAATGCCTGCGCCGCTGCATTCAATGTTGCGGCTGTCGTGATCACGTCATCGACCAGCAGTACATGCGCACCGCGCAGCATTGATCGCGACTCTGCGCGCACGGCGAACGCACGGGAAACGTTGCGCATCCTCGCCGATGGTGTCAACTGCACTTGCGACGCCGTATTGCGAACTCGGCGGAGACAAGTGTGGATGACCGGCATTTGCCACAGTGGGGCGAGGGCGGTGGCAAGTCGCTCCGCTTGGTTGTATCCGCGTTCGCGCAAGCGCGTCTCGGCCAGTGGCATTGGCACAAGCATCGCACGCTCCCGTGTCACGTCGTCCGGAAACTGCAGTCGTGCCATTCGTCGCGCCATCGGCCGCGCGACGGCAGGCCACCCCCCATACTTGAGCGCGTGTACAAGGGCCGCACCAGTGCCGACGTCCATTCGGCAAACGGATCGTGCGGCTCGAACGATCGTTGGCAATCGCACGCACCAGCGACACGGCGGCAATGACGAAACACGGCCCGTGTCGTCGAGTGGCAGCGGTGCGTTCGCGGACAATCGCGGTTGCCCACAACGGTGACATTGGGGCAGCGTCAGTGGGACAAGTCGAGCGAGGCACGAACCGCACACAATGCCGTCGGTATCGGGTCGATGCGGCGCTCGGCAAATCGCGCACGCCGAGGGGAGGAGGAACTCCGCGAGCCCGTTGGAAAGTACACGCGCTTGCGAGAGCAGCGGAAGTTTCACGGCTGCCTCATGTAACAGCGTGCGCATCGATTGCGCGCCACATGATGTCCGTTGATGGCTCTGCACTAAACCATGTGCGAAACGCTTCCGCTCCCTGCTCGATGAGCATGCGAAGTCCATCGTCCGCGCGAAGTCCTTGCGAGCGAGCGTGACGCACCCATGGTGTGGTGCCGGGTCGATACACGAGGTCAAACACGACCGCGTGGGGTGGCAAGAGTGCTGGCGCGATGGGCACCGCATTGTCCAGCATGCCGATGGGGGTCGCGTTGATCACGAGCCCACTGCCCTGCACGGCTTCTTCAACGTTTTCGAATACGCTGATGTTCACGCGAACGCGCTCGGCAACGAGTTCTGCGCGCGACGCGGTACGTGCCCAAACGCGGATGTTACGGCAACCCAATTCATCGAGGGCGACGAACACGGCCGCCGCTGATCCGCCCGCGCCAAGCAAGGTGCATTGCGCATCCCGAACGCCGGTTGGACAGAGCGCGCGCAACGTCGCAAGTATGCCGGCGACATCGGTATTGTGTCCAACTAACGCACCGTCTTCATGCCAAAACGTGTTGACCGAACCAACGCGTGCCGCGAGCGCTGAGGTGCGATCCGCAGCTAAAAACACAGCTTGTTTATGCGGCATGGTGACATTGCCACCAACGTTTTCCGTTGCGAGCAAGCGCAACGTTCCTGCGAGGGCGTTCGGTGCGACGTCGAGCGCCGTGTAGCGTTGCGCAAAGCCGGCATCTGCGAGCGCCGCGTTTTGAAATATCGGCGAGAGGGATTGCGCGACGGGATGGCCAAGAATGACAAGGCGGGACGGATGCGCGTGCGCACGCATGTGCGTGATCAGGCGGACGGGCGAGACCGTTCGGCCTCAACACGATCAAGCACGGCGCCAATTTCACGCGTGAGTTCGTCGAATGTAGCGCGATAGACAGTTAAATCGCCGCCAAACGGATCGCTCACGGCGCGTGCGTTGGACGGCCCTCCGGCGTATGCCGTGAGCAACCAACTGCGACCGGTTCCACCTAACGCTTCCGCGCGATCAAGATGATGCGGACCCATGGTGAGTATCAGGTCTGCCTTCGCGACACTCTCCGGCGCGAGTGGACGCGCGCGATGATCACCCAGATCCAGTGCCTGTTCGAGCGCCACGAGCAGCGACCCATCGGAGGCGGGTGCATCGGCCCACGCGCTCGTGCCCGCGCTACTCACGTCGATGTCGACTAAATGACGTTCGAGAATGAGACGGCGCGCGATTGCCTCCGCGAGCGGGCTGCGACACGTGTTGCCTGTGCAGACGAAGAGCAGATGCATGGGAAAGGTTGCGAGTACTCAGGTATCGCCGACGAGGTCGGGCACGCATTCACGGAGCACGTTCGCGGAGAGCACACCAGGACGAATGACTCGCGCGCGCCGTCCCGTGCAGTCTACCACGGTGGATGGTCGAGAAGGAGACAGGCGACCGCCATCAAGCACGTGGAGAAGCCCACGATGAATCTCATCCGGCCACTGTTGCACAATCTCCGCAGAGGTCATCGCTGGTGGTACGCCGGGACGATTCGCGCTCGTACTTGTGATTGGCTCTCCGTATGCGGCCAAGAGTCGCTGCAATCCCGGATGCGGAGTCCATCGCACCGCCACGCCACCTTCAGGGCCACGCAATCGCGCCGGTACGCGGTGATCGCCGCCTGGCAATACCAACGTCAGGGGGCCAGGCCAAAAGCGAGCGGCAAGGTGAGCGGCGTGCGACGGCAGATGCAGCGCGAGTCTGGCAATCTGTGATGGATCACCGATGAGTAACAGAAATGGTTTCGTTGCCGGGCGACCTTTCATGCGTACCAATGCTTCAACCGACGCATGATCGACGGCGGTGCCGAAGCCGTACACCGTTTCCGTTGGATATGCGAGGACGCGTTTTTCGGCGAGATGCGCAATCACGCCGCGCAACGCACCTTCAACTTCTGCGGTCGACCAAAACGGAACGGTGAGCGGAGCGATGCTCATTCGCGGAGTGCGCTGAGTGCGTCGGCGCGCGCGAAATCCGACTCGTCGGTAATTTTGAGCGCTCGCTCGCTACCGCGGACCACCATTACCGGCAGGCCGAGTCGTTCTACCAACGCCGCATCGTCCGTTGCACCGACGCCATCGCGTTTTGCCGCAATGTGTGCTTGTTCCAACATCACGCGCGGAAACGCCTGCGGAGTTTGCGCGCGCCAGAGCAAGGTGCGATCAACGGTGCGCACGATCCGACCATCGGCATCAACTTCTTTCAACGTGTCCACCACGGGCAACGCGGCAATCGCACCGTGCCCGCGGCGCGCTTCGGCAATCACCCGATCAATCGTAGCGTCGGTGACGAGCGGTCGCGCCGCATCATGCACGACAGCGATGACGACCTCTTCCGGCAAATCTTCGAGGCCATTCACCACGCTCTGGTGACGCTCGCTGCCGCCGGTCGACACCAGCAGGCGATCCACATCGCATTGAAAAAGCCACGGTGGCGGATCGGCAGCGTAGGCCTTTGGCAGCACGACCACAACAATTGCAACGTCAGCGCGCGACATGAACGCTTGCACGCTGTGCAGCAGCGCGGGTTTGCCGGCGACCCACCGAAACTGTTTGAGTTCACCGAGTCCGACGCGGGAGCCCGAGCCACCGGCCACGATCACCACACCAACGTCACGCACCACATTGGTGTGCGGCGTTGCATCATCGCCACGTGACGATACAACTGGCGGCGGAATGATACGCCGGGGGGGTCGAGTGTCAGTGGTCATGTCGGCTTAGGCGCGGCGATGCCAACGGTGCGTTGCAGAACATCACTCAATGTACGTACGCCGATGACGCGCATGTCACCGGGAATACGACGTGGCATTGCGCGATCCGAGAGAAACGCTTGCGTCATGCCCAGTTTGGCCGCTTCGGAAAGGCGGCGTTCGACTTGTGAGACCGGACGCACTTCACCACCTAAGCCTAACTCGCCGAGAAAAATCGCGTGGGCCGGGAGGGGCCGATCAACCACACTGGAGGCGATCGCCGCCACCACGGCAAGATCAACAGCAGGCTCTTGCACGCGCATGCCGCCAACGATATTGCAGAAGACGTCCAGTTGCGCGCACGAAAAGCCACCACGCTTATCGAGTACCGCGAGCAGTAATGCGAGGCGACGCGAATCAATACCACTCGCCACCCGTTGCGGCGTACCGAAGCCAGCACGTGCGGCAAGTGCCTGCACTTCGACTAACACCGGTCGTGTGCCTTCCATCAGCGCGCACACGGCGCTGCCACTTGCCACATCTCGACGATCACCAACAAACAGCGCCGACGGATTTTCGACCGGAACTAGTCCACTCGGCACCATGCGAAAGACACCAATCTCATCGACGGACCCAAAGCGGTTCTTAGTTGCGCGCAAAATGCGATGTTCGAGTGTCCCATCGCCTTCGAAATACAACACAGTGTCGACGATGTGTTCGAGCGTTTTCGGACCAGCGATGCCGCCATCCTTCGTGACGTGACCAATAACAAATACTGTGGTGCCCGAATCTTTCGCGAAGCGCATGAGACGCGCGGCGCATTCGCGCACTTGTCCGACATTACCTGGTGCCCCTTCGAGCAGCTCGGTGTGTACGGTTTGAATGGAATCAATAATGAGCGCGCCGAGTGCTTCGCCGCTGTGTGCGCCGCTGCTGGCGGTGGCGAGAATTGTTTCGAGCGACGTTTCGGTGAGGAGTTCAACGCCTGTTGCATCTTCGCTGAGCCGATCCGCACGCAGCTTCACCTGCAACGCTGATTCTTCGCCAGACACGTAGAGCGTGGGATGACCGCCCGCTTCAAGTCGCGCCGCCACTTGCAGGAGGAGTGTGCTCTTGCCGATGCCCGGCTCACCGCCAACGAGCACCATACTGCCTGGGACGATGCCGCCGCCTAAAACAAAATCGAATTCGTCCAGACCAGTCTTCCAGCGATGCGTCTCCGCACCCGTGACGTTGCCGAGTTGCACGACGTTCCCGATAACGCCCGATTGCGCGCGGGCAGCGGATCGCTTGCTGGTGACAACGACGGCCACTGTTTCTTCAGCCAGCGTGTTCCATGCGTTGCAGCGTTCACACCGCCCTGCCCACTTCGGGAATTCCGCGCCGCAGTCCGTGCAGCGATACACCGTACGCGCTCTCGCCATCAGTACGGCGGACCAGAATCGTCGGGTGCCCTGACCAATTTCGGACCACCAAAATCATTCGGCGGTTGGCGACTGGAGAAGTTGTCAAAGCGCGTGTACTGCTTATGGAAGAACAATCGGATGTTGCCAATCGGACCATTTCGCTGCTTGCCGATGATAATCTCCGCTTTGCCTTCGAGCGTTGGGTCTTTCAGACGACCGGTCTCGTCGCGCTCGGCGTACACTTCTTGGCGAAAGATGAACATGATCACGTCGGCGTCTTGTTCGATGGCGCCTGATTCGCGCAGATCGGACAGCTGCGGACGTCCTTTGTCGTCACCGGTGCGTTGTTCCGGCGCACGCGATAGCTGCGAGAGCGCGATGACGGGCACTTTCAATTCTTTCGCGAGCGCTTTGAGGCCGCGGGAAATTTGTGAAACCTCTTGTTGACGATTTTCAGAGTTCGATGGGCCGCTCATCAGCTGCAGATAGTCGACCATGACGAGGCCGATATTGTGCTCGGCCTTCAGTCGACGCGCCTTTGCGCGCATTTCAAGAAGCGTGATGCCGGGCGTGTCGTCGATGAAAATGGGTGCATGACTGAGAATACCTGCGGCTTGTGCCAACCGCGGCATCGATTCATCGAGAGCCCTACCACCTTTACGCAGCGCCTGCGCGTCGATGAGGGCTTCGCTCGCGAGCATGCGCTGTACCAACGACTCTTTACTCATCTCTAACGAGAAAAACGCCACGCCTGTTTTGGCGGTGATCGCGGCGTGCTGCGCGATGTTCAGCGTGAATGCGGTTTTCCCCATCGATGGACGTGCTGCGACAATGACAAGATCGGCCGGTTGAAAGCCCGACGTGAGACTATCCAGTTCGTGGAATCCACTGGGCACGCCCGTGATCGCGGACTCACGTTGTGCGAGTAATTCAAGCCGCTCCATCGCCGGCCAAAGCAACTCTTTGATGCGCGAGAAACCGCTGCGCTCTTTCGACTGCCCAAGCTCGAAAATGCGAGACTCTGCGATGTCGAGCAACTTTGCGGCCTCAGTACGTCCTTCAAACGCCTCACCAACAATTTCTGTCGACACTTCAATGAGCCGACGCAACAGCGCTTTTTCTTTGACGATACGCGCGTGGTATTCGACGTTGGCGACGGTGGGCACAGCATCAAGCAAGAACGCGAGATATTCGCGCCCACCAGAACCCTCTAATTCACCGCGACGATCGAGTTCGTCCGCGAGCGTGAGCGGATCAACGGCACCACCACGCTCTGTTATCGAAAACATTGCGCGGAACAGGCGGCGATGACCTTCGCGGTAGAACATTGTGTCGTCCACATGTTCGGCGGCGCGCAGGGCGGCGTCCGCATCGAGGAGCATGGCGCCCAGTACCGCTTGCTCCGCTTCCTCCGACCACGGCGGACGACGTTCTTTGTACGGATCGCGCGTGGCTGGGAGTGCCGACTGAATGGGCACCGGAAGATTTGTCATGACAGTCGCAAGCTATTCGCTGGCTGCGCTGCGCAGCGACTCTGCGCGAGACGCATCGAGAACGCGACGCGCCAGTTTCACATCATCCCACGTTGGACGCTTCCACGCTTCGTTGCGGAGCAGCGCCGCGGGATGGTATGTGACAATGAGTGGAATGCCGTGAAATGCGTGCAGTTGACCGCGGAGCTTGCCGATGGGCGTGGTAGTTTGCAACAATGTTTGTGCTGCAAAACGACCGAGCGCGAGAATGACGCGCGGTTTGATGAGCTCCAGTTGACGTATGAGGTATGGCTGGCACGCGTGTACTTCGTCTGGCAACGGATCGCGATTCATCGGTGGTCGATGTTTCAACACATTGCAAATGAACACGTCGTTGCGTTCGAGTTGAATGGCGCCGAGAATCTTGGTAAGCAACCCACCGGCCTCGCCGACGAATGGTCGTCCTTGCTCATCCTCGCTCGCGCCAGGTGCTTCGCCTACACACACGAAATCAGCAAACGGATTCCCTTCACCGGGCACGGCGTGCTTCGCGCTGGTATGCAATGCGCAGCGCTTACACTGGCGCGCCGATCCGGCGACCTCGTCGAGTGTTTGCAATGTCGTGACGTGCGGGGCGACCTGCGCAGCATGGTCGTCTGCAGCCGCATGCATCACGTGAAGACCAATCGGTAGTTCGAGTGCACTCAACCATGCGGGGACTTGGACGTCGGCGCGCGCACGTAGCGGTAGCGCCGCCGACGTTGGCGCCACAACGGACTCCGACGCGGATTCAGGCTGTATCAACACGTCACGCCAATTACTGGTGACGGACGCATCAAAACGCACGCTGGGTTGCGGTGTCGGCACGATCGGCACGATCGCTGGTTCGATTGGCGCAACTGGCTCAGCACGCCCCACGGTCGCCGGTTTCGGCGCGCTCTTTACGTCTTTGGCGCCAATCATCGACATCAAATCGTCGACGGACATCGCGTCCAACACTAATTCCGATTCCCCAAGCTCGCGACGCTGTTCGAGGTAGCGCCGGAGCCGATCTTTAGCGTCCACGACGCACGTTCCCTACGCGCACGTGCGCCTCTTGGAACGTGCCGTGACGTCAGGGGGTGCGACGACGTGGCATGACTTTGTAGTCAATTTCGCCACTTGCGAGCTCTTCGAGCGCGCGCGTCGTGAGCTTCTTCTCGTGGATGGAACGATCACGCGGAAATTCGTTCAGCACGCGCGCGAATTTCGCTGCGATGAGAACGCTGAGATACTTGTTGGTTGCGTGCTTTGAGACATCGCCGGGCGTAAAAACCTGCATAAGTCACTCGCCTTTGCTGTAAACGTTGATTTCCTGTTCGAGCTGCGCGATCAGCGCCTCAACCTGCGCCTCCACCGCGTGCACCCGATCGTGCCGCAACCCCTCGGCATCGACAATGGCGCCCACCTGATCTACCGCACGTTCTAATTCGTCGTTCACCACCACGTAGTGATAGCGTCCCACCTCACCAAGCTCGGCGCGAGCGTTTCGAAGTCGCGTGAGCAGTCGTTCTCTGTTTTCACTTTTTCGACCCGCCAATCGCAACTTCAACACCTCGCCGGACGGCGGCAAGACGAATACCAACACCGTGTCTGGAAACGCCGCAGCGAACTGTCGCGCTCCCTGTACATCAATATCCATCAACACGTGTTGTCCGGCGGCGAGCACGCGGCGCACTTCACTGCGCAGCGTACCATAATAGCACCCGTGCACCTCGGCCCATTCGGCGAATTCACCAGCGTCGCGTGCCCGCTCAAACTCGCTCGTGCTGAAGAACCGATAATCACGCCCCTCGACCTCTCCGTCACGGGGGGGACGCGTGGTGCAACTTACAGAATAACCCACATCCGGCCTTCTCTCCAGCAATCGACGAGCGATTGTTGTTTTGCCTCCGCCAGATGGAGCGGACAGGATGACCGGAAATGGACTCATTCGAGGTTCTCGACTTGTTCGCGAATACGTTCCAGCTCCTCTTTCACGCTGACCACATCGTGTAAGATAGTAGCATCCGCACCCTTGCTGCCGGTCGTATTGGCTTCGCGAAGCATCTCCTGGAGTAGAAAACCCAATCGTTTACCGACCGCGTCGCCCGCTGCGCGCTGCTGCAGTGCGTCACGGAAGGCTGCGATATGAGCGCGAAATCGGTCCATTTCTTCGCTGATATCCAACCGATCCGCGAGTATGGCGATTTCCTGCGCCAGCCGTTGTTCGTCGATCGCTAGGCCGTCGGTGAGCTCCTTCACGGAGGCGCGCAAGCGGTCGCGTTGCGCCACAATGCGGGTGGGCGCGCGTTCGGTAATCCGCGCCAAAGCGCCCGCCACAATATCGAGGCGTTGTAGCAGCACGTCAGCCAATCGCGCGCCCTCGTCGTCGCGTGTTCGCGACAAAGCATCCAACGCGCGATCGACGATGGCGACAAGCTCCGTTGCGGTGCCGGCATCCTCGTCTTCACGCGGCACCGCGATGACGTCTGGCATGCGGAGAACTGCGGCGATATCAACGCCACCATCAAGTCCGTGTTGCATTTGCAACGAACGCAGTTGCGCGACGACGTCTCCGAAACGCGCGTTGTCAATGATCGACGCTGCGCCAGGCACCCGCTCCAGCCGCGCGGTGAGCGTCACGTGTCCACGGCTCACCTTGAGGCGCATCGCCTCACGCACGTCAACCTCCCAACGCGAATACGCGCTCGGCAACTTGATGCTGGGTGAGAAGAAGCGGTGATTAACCGTGCGCACTTCAACGCTCACGCGCGCGGTTCCAACGATGCCATCTGCTTGGCCGAAGCCCGTCATTGACCGAATCATGTGCGCGGCAATGAAACTCGGGGCGCGAGCAACGTCAATTGCGACGCGTCCTCACGCGCGATCAGTTGGCGAACTCCCAACGCACCCCGTACATCTGCACGGCTGGCGGCATTGTGAGCCCGGGCACTTGCTCATAGTCGCCGCCCGTCAGGTTGCGATATTGATAGAAAATGGACGCGCGTTGAATACGAATTTGCAGCATACCTGTAAGTACCTGCGACGCTTGCGTAAATCGGACGTCTTGCACGCCTTTGGTGTCGACGCCAAAGTAGAAGGGCACGGGATCGCGTTGCTCGTAAATGAATCGCGCGTTAATGCCAAACTGTCCTTTGGGAAACTTTGAGAGCCAGTTGCTTACCATCGACAGTTCGGTTCGAACATGCAATTGCGGACGTCCGTACTGCGATCCGTTCCACTTGACCGCTTGCACATCCAGACTCACGTCTTTGTAAAGCGGTCCACGAATACTTCCGAGCACGCCCGTGGCTGCGTTGGCCGGTAGTTGGATAGACCGTACGGCAAACAGCGACGGCGAATTGAACACGGTGGCTCCCTCCCGCACAACGCCCCCGCCAAACCAAAGTCCAACGACGTGAACGGCGCCTTCTGCACGAGTGGTGCTGAATGACGGTCGCTCGGTCGTATTCGACGGTGCGCGATTGCTCTGCGCTGCCGTGAGCACAAGCCACGAGCGCGGTTCAACGCGGGCAAATAGATCGATACCGGTGGTCGAGTCGAGACCGCGATGCTCGACGAATGCCCCGAAGTTAAAACCGGCAAGTCCGTAACCGAGTCGCAGTGCCGGTGCGTGAAACCACGTACCGCGAGTTGGACGCGCTCGATCGGTGACGGACCATTCGTAACGCGACGCGCGATAGCCAACGGCCACGATCTGCTGTGTGATGGATCCAATCGTATCCGCTCTGGCGAGCGTTTTCCCGGTGTCCGCCTTGACCGCGGTGTCGCGAATACCGTCTAATCGCGTTCGTACGATGCCTAACATGGCCTGCGACCAAAAACCGCGCAGCGTATCGCCGTAACCAACGCGCACGTACGCATCACGCCGAGCGCCCTTGAATGCGGGTAACGCAACAAAGCCCTCGCGTGCTGTTTGCGGATCACGGTCGCGCGCCGTTGACGTGCCGTACAAATCGACGCTAAATCGTCGTCGAGACCAACCAAGCCGCAGGTTGATCACTTGCTGATTGCCATCTCCTGCGCTGCGCCGTGTACCTGACGTGCTAAATGCTGACACCTGCCCGGACTGCGTCGCGAGCTGCTGTGCGCCTACTTGAAAAATTGCGCCATTGCGGTAACGACGCGCAAAGAGCGCGCGAAATGCATTGGTGTTGAGATCACCCGTGAAGATGTCCGCACGCGTATACGGCGTAATGCTCCGCACGGTCCAACTACGCAGCCAGACGCGCACTTCGCCTGCGGCGCGCTCGATGACTAAGTCGTCGAGTGTCCAAAGGGGAATGTCATCAAGATCAAGTGCACCACTGTTTCGTATTTCAGGCGCGTCCATCTCCACGCCGTCAATAAAAATGCGGATGCGTGCAAAGTCACCGTGCATGGACGCCGCGTGAATGCCGACGAGCCATCCCGAGCGAAACGTGGTGACACCGGGCACATGGTCAAGCAGATCTGCGAGATTGATTGCGCCCGACGAGAGAATTTGCTCTCGCGTGAAGTGCAATCGATTGCTCACATCGATGGCGCGTGGACTTTCGAATTGGGCCATGGGCGCGCGCAGCGTATCGGCCAACCGTGCGCGCGCCGCGCTGTCAATGCGCGTTTGTACCCGTGCTTGCGCGAGTGAGTCTGCGCGCGCCGACACCGGTGTCGGTACCGGCACGGCGATGGTCACGGTGTCTTTGCGAAGTGTATCGACCGGCGGCTTCTTTTTCGTTGTATCCGCGCGCACTTGTGCCTTCAGACCCTGTGCACCGCCGAGGACGAGAAACGCACAAAGCCACCATGTGGTGCGTCGTACGTTTCCACTCAATGCGCGCTTCACGGACAACTCTTCAACGTGCGTGTGCGCGAACGATTTCTACAAACGTGCCGACTGGCGTACCGGTGGGTCCCTTCGGAATCCATCCAAGATCGGTCTGCGAATATGCAGTGCCCGCCACATCGAGATGCACCCATGGATATCCGTCAACGAATTCCTGCAGGAATAACGCCGCCGTGATGGAGCCCGCCGCACGTCCACCCGTGTTCTTCAAATCAGCGACCTCTGATTTGATCTGATCTTTATACTCGTCCCACATTGGCATTGGCCACCCGCGCTCACCAGCACGTTCACCAGCCGAGAGCACGCGATCTACGGCCGACTGATCGGAGCCAAAGACGCCAACGGCGCCACTGCCAAGCCCGATTACAATTGCACCGGTGAGCGTTGCCGCATCAATCGCGATGGCCGGATGAAACCGTTTTGCAAAGACCAAGAGGTCCGCCAGCACCAGTCGACCTTCGGCGTCGGTGTTGATAACCTCAATAGTCTTGCCATTCGATGCACGCACCACGTCACCCGGCTTCACGGCGGTGCCCGACACCATGTTGGTGGTAGAACCAATGATGCCCACTACGTTCACCGGGGGCTTCAGTCGTCCAATTGCTTCCATGGCGCCCATCACGCCACCTGCGCCCGACATATCGTATTTCATCCACTCCATGTCGGGCGCCGGCTTGATTGAAATTCCACCGCTGTCAAAGCAGAGTCCTTTGCCGATGAGCACGACGGGCTGCGCATCGACCGCGCCGCCACGGTACTCGAGCACAACCAACTTTGGTTCTTCGGGAGTTCCTTGCGCAACAGATAAAAACGACCCCATGCCTTCATGCGTCATCTCGGCGCGACCCAATACGGTCAGTGTCATACCGTGGCGAGCCGCAATCTCGCGACCGACTTCGACAAAGGTGTCCGGCGTGCAATAATTGCCCGGCATCATACCGAGGCGCTTCGCAATGGCCTGCCCCTCAGCGACTGCGACTCCCGCGTCGAAAGACGTGCGGGCCGCGTCGGAATCGGACATAAAGATGGTCGCGTTCGCCAACGTGGCTCGCTGCTCTTTCTCGGCGACCGGCGCTCGAAGATCGCGATACTCCCAACTGCCGGCCGCAGCGCCAAGCGCCATACCTTCGATTGCTTCGCCATCGGCATCAGGTAATAAGACGTGCATCGCGCCGGTGCCCAACTTCACCGCCTGACGTGCAGCAATCGCGGTTGCGCGTCGCGCGGTCGCACGCGTGAGCGCCACACTGCCACGACCCACTAGCAACACGCGCAGTGCGCCCGAATCACCGCCAACCAGCAACAGCGTCTCGTCACGCGCCCCACGAAAATCTCGTCGCGCAATTGTGCGGGCCATCGCGCCGCCAAGATTGGCGTCGATGGCCACCAACGGCGCAGTCATCAGGGGATTTTGCGGCAGAATGACAACCAAGAGCGGTGTGTCGGTGTCTGCGGGACTAGCGTAACTGGCGTGGAGGGAAAGCGACATGCGAGTGAGGGTTGGGAGAGTGTCGGCGTCCGGACGACGGAATGTCGCGTCACGGCGTGAAAGTTAGTAGGATGCCGAAAGCGTCGTGTACTCGATGCGGGTCACATGGCGTACTCCAATGCAACGCGCCCGATCCACATTGCTGTGAACCGGGCGCGTGTTGGTGCGATGCACTGGGGCGGGAGGAGTCGAACCTCCAACCACTCGATTAACAGTCGAGCGCTCTGCCATTGAGCTACACCCCATCGGAACGGCAGTAGTGCCTGCTGCGATGCAAGGTAAAAGCGCGCTAGAGGATGGGGAATAGGGGAATAAGGGAATAGGGAGTAGGGAAGGAACTGTGTTTCTGCGGCTCTTCATGATTCCTCATCCCTAATCCCTAATCCCTGCTGTTAAAACTGGTTCGGATTTGCGTGGCTCCATGCCCTTGCCATCACGCCCGTCACCGACTCCGCCAACAATGACCCCGGTTCGACCTGCGGATAGATATCCGCATAACTGCGAGTTTCCATGGCGCTCACACGCTTGAGAATGAACCACGGTTTCAGCTCTTTCGGGTGGTGCAGTCCGGCGGCGCCGAGGACCTCGAAAAAACTTTTTACGGTTTCGGCGTGATAGCGTGCGACACGCTGTGATTTATCGCCCACGTGTAAACCTTGCACCAATCCCGGATCTTGTGTCGCGACGCCCGTCGGACATTGGTTGGTATTGCAGCGCAGCGCCTGAATGCATCCAATCGCAAACATCATCGCGCGCGCCGCGTTACACATGTCCGCGCCTAACGCCACCTTCGTCGCAATCTGAAATCCGGTATTCACTTTGCCAGAGGCGATGACCCGTACGCGATCACGCAGGTTCGCGCCAATCAGCGCGTTATGTACAAACGACAGCCCTTCGTTGAGCGGCGTTCCTATAGAATCAGAAAACTCCAGCGGTGCGGCGCCCGTCCCACCTTCGCCACCGTCAACCGTGATGAAATCCGGCGTGATACCGGAAAGCAGCATCGCCTGCACGATGCCTAAGAACTCGTGCCGTTTTCCGACGCAGAGTTTGAAG
This sequence comes from Gemmatimonadaceae bacterium, assembly GCA_025358925.1. GTDB lineage: Bacteria > Gemmatimonadota > Gemmatimonadetes > Gemmatimonadales > Gemmatimonadaceae > Gemmatimonas. The sequence continues at coordinate 60,014 of JANYHT010000039.1, forward strand.
CCAACTGGTTTGCCGCCGGATGCGTCACGCAACTGTTGGACAAATTGCAATAATCCTAACGGCGTCGAGAAGACAGAATGCGCCGGCGGACTGATAACATCTTTCCCAGGTTCCACACCACGGATGGCGACAATTTCTGGTGTGAGTTTTTGCGCGGGAAGAATGCCGCCATGCCCGGGTTTTGCACCCTGCGAGAGTTTTATTTCGATCATTTTTACATTGGGCAACACCGCGCGTTTACCGAATTCCTCAATGCTGAAACGACCCTGCATATCGCGACAGCTAAAGTATCCGGTACCAATTTGCCAGAACAGATCGCCACCGGGTGACAGATGATACGGACTAAGTCCACCTTCACCGGTGTTATGGGCAAAGCTCCCTAACTTTGCTCCGGTATTGAGCGCCATTACGGCGTTCTTGCTGAGCGAGCCATAGCTCATGCCGGAGACGTTGAGTACTGACGCCGAATATGGCTGGCGACAATCCGGACCACCGACGATTACGCGTGCGTCGACCGGATCAACGTGTGTTGGTGCGAGGGAGTGATTGATCCATTCGTATCCCGTCGCATAGACATCGCGTTGTGTTCCAAACGGCAGCGTGTCGACTTCACCTTTCGCACGTTGGTATACAACAGAGCGATCGTTTCGACTAAACGGCTTGCCGTCGCTGTTGGACTCAACGAAGTATTGGTTGATCTCCGGTCGGATCAGCTCCAACAAGTAGCGAGCGTGACCAATCACCGGAAAATTGCGCCGAATGGCTTGTCGCGTTTGCACAATGTCGGCAACACCGCGCACGATCAACGGCAGAATGATGACGAGGGACCAGAGCGCCGGTGGCCAAAAGCGCGCTGCAATCGCCACGAGGGCAAGGAGGGAGATGGAAATGGCCCAGAAGATGTTTCGCATGATCGAATGACGCTACGTGTGCCGGTGACGTCACCAAATCTGCCGTCGGTGTGACAGGATCCGGTGCTTTAGGGCATCGCCATGCAAAAACGTGCTCGTTGAGTTCTACACAATGTATTCAAGGCGCAGCGTGTTCACGACCACGAGTCATCGTCGAGCGTATTGATGCGCATTACCGACGTGAATCTGTCAGTGTTCGACTACGATACCGAGCAGTAGGGTTCAATTTTCCAGGCTGACGGCAGTCGATCCGAAATCATTCCGCAAATCGCGTCGCGGTTTAACGCGGTCTCGGCAACGGGGAAGTATGACGCGCTCCTCGAAAACATCGTATCTGAATACAAATCACTATTAGTGGTAGTGCCAACTTGAAGACACGGATTTTCGGAATTCGTCGAAGAAGAGAATGAACCCGTCTTCGTTGTAACGTGACCGCGAGAAAAGCCACTCTGTGCGTCCGTCGTTGTCAAAATCGAACGCGTCGACCACATACATCTCGTTACCGATGAAGTGCGGCGATTCGGCTCCGCGCTTAACGAACCAGTGTGTAGTGCGAGCGGGGTCTCGAACATCGTCACACGGTTTTAATAATTCGTTGATCGCCATTCCGACAAGCAGCTGACCGGCAGACGATCGAATCACCTTTATAACGGAGACATCACGGTCGAAAAACCCATCAACCGCTGCTGGCATCGCGCCGTGCGGAGTACCGTCGCAGTGGGGCAAGGCAACGCTGATGCGAAATGCTCGTAAAAAGAGCGTACGTTCGCGGTCTGACAACCGACTCGCAACCCATCCTTTCGTGTCGCGCACGTCGCGCTGTGTCGCGAGTGCCAGTGGTCGGTCATGTACCGTACCGAGCCAACTTTCGAATCTCTCCTCGCCCACGGCAATATGTGGTATTGACGCGATACTCGACAGAATGCGAGCAGATCGCGTGAGCAAGACGCCGACGGATTGACCATTGTACCACATTGTCCAAGTGCCTGCGGTTGGCGCACGACAGTTCGCATTGTTACCAATCGACGCCCACGCGGTTTTGGTCTTACAAAATAATGTACGAAACGCGGGAACGGTGGCGGCATTCGCTGTCGCGCGTTGGCTCTCGCGAAAAGTGAGCGCTCCAACAAATATTGCCGCCTGACTTGTGGGCGATGGTTGCGCGTGCGCCGAGGTCGCAATGAATAGAACCAGCATCAGTCGACCAATCACCCTATGGACTCGTCGTGATTGTGACCTTAGGCGCGCTCTGCAGATTGTCGTCGACCCATCCGGCGCGCGCAAAAAATCCCTGCTCATCGCCCCACACCAACTCGATGGCCGCCCCCGAAGGTTTGGACCAACGCAAGTGACGATACGCGTGTCTCCGCCACGACGTCATCGGCGCGTTCATGATGCTGAAATGAAACGGTGTTGGCCACGCCAGCCAACTCCGGCGCGCAACAAACGTCACGCTGTCACCGACCTCCGGAGCGAATCGATAATAGGCTCCAGGAGACTCCGTGCGGCCCGATGTCATCGGGCCAAATACAAACGAGCGACCGTCACTCGTTAGCGACACCTCACCTCGCGCATTGCACTCGACGTGGACGGCCTCCGTCAGTAACCATCCTTTTGCGCCGATCACAAATTGATCCGCCGATAACTCAAAAACACCCATCGGAAGCGTCGTATCAACCACGGTGAATACGCGATCGATCATCGACGACAGCACCGATCCCGCAAAGATCCAAATGGCCGATACGCTCAGCGTGAACAGGAGTGTGCGTATCAGGAGGACGCGCATCGCGCGCTTACAGCTTCTTCACCAAGAGGGCGCGAATCTCGTCATCGCGAAACATGCCGTCCGTGCGAAGCGCATACGCGCAGTGCATCGAGAGCACGCCCTTCTCGAAGGTCATCGACATGTCAGAGTTTTCCTTCACGTTTTTGAGTGTGATCATGGTCAAACCGTCGCGCACTGCCTGCTTACCCATCTCATCCTGGCAGATCATCCGGAGCGCCATGTTAAGGCGGTGGCACGACGCATTATCAATGAAGTTCAGCGCGTCGGCATCCTCAGCGAGACTTTCCCAATCCACATCGTACGGGATCGCCTTGCCGCAAATCTCTTCGATTTCTTTCACGCGGGCCGGTAAGGTGACGTCCTGTAATTCTTTAATCGCGCGCCGTTCGTTCAGCCCCATCGAAGTCTCAGTGAGAAGGGTGTATGTCAAGTTATGCGCTTGGCGATGCCACGACGCCAATGGACGCCATCAGCGGCACCGCGTCAAGGCCGATGAGCGCGCAGAGTTCGCGAAATGCGTCTGCTCGCTCCGCGTGGAGGTCCGTATTGAATCGGAGGAAGAGCGGTCGAAATTCCCAATCGAAACTGGAATCGACCTTTTCAAACACAAATGCCAGCATGGCTGCGAAATGGCACGGACATCACCGGGGCGTGCGAAGAGGCCGCGAAACAGCGCGTCAACGATCGCTGGTGGATGAAAAGCTCCGACTTGGTCGAGCGCGAGTGAGAGGTCACCCGACAGCTCGTCGAGTTGCAGGGCGCGTACGAGCATGGCCGGCCGCTCTTCATCTGATACGAATGTCGGAGCATAGCGCGCAATGGCTAAGTGGACGTCAATGCTCCCCGTCTCCACGAGAAAAAACCGGACGCGAATGATTGGATTGGCAAGTCCGTACGTTTCGCCGCGAGCACGGTGACCGGTTTAGGCGCGCTTACGTGCGTTCGCGCGCATTACGAATCCGTCGCACAACCGGCGCGCGGCTTGTTTCAAGGAAACCTTCCACAACCAGCTTACACCGCCGCGCAATTGCTTGGCATGGTACGCTTTCCTGTGCCCGGGGTGCGGCTCGATTGCGACAAAGGCTCGTTTGATTTTCATCGTGTTGATCGCAGCGCGATACTCATTGCCGTGAACAACGTTGTCTGGACACTCACCAAAGCGCCTGGTGCCATTGCGATCTTGACTTGGGCAAGTGGTGTTGTGCAGGACTTTCTGGAACGGCACTTCGCTGGGGCCATGGGATTTGATCGCGCAGCGGTGGCGAAAAAGCACCGATGGATGACCGACCGCATGCGCATCGCGATCGCCGCGTATTTTGCTCGGCCCACACAAAATGACGAAACACCAATCATTGATGGTGATCCATTTACGGACGCGCAAGAGTATCCGACGCGGTTTTTTGTAGCCAACGCTGTGGTCCTTGGCACGAGTGCCACGGTGTCCGTGCGCTTCAGTCATGGCGATCGCGATCGCGTCGCGGTGTACGTGTTACGCCCAAGAACGTAGTGCTTGGCGTGTCGCTGATGTTCGTTACTACACAGGTGACGCGTTGATGCTGCTCATTCAGTGAATGACAAACTGTTGGCTGAGTTGTGCGACAATACGTATGTGATGCTCAAGCCATCGCGCGTCGAAGGCATTGGTGTGTTCGCCATTCGCAACATTCCGCTGGGGTGTCGCGCCATGTTCAGTACGGCGGAGCGCGACGATGAATGGACAACGTTGACTCGCGATCAGGTTGCGCACTTGCCGGACCATGCGCGCCTGCTCATTCAAAACTATTGCTTGTATGATGCCCTACGCTAATTCGTGCCGGTGCGTGGTTTCAAGCGCATGGACTTGGTGTTCTTTTTGAATCATTCGGACACTCCAAATATTGTGTCCATCGACGACGGGGAGTGCTTTGAAGCGTTGCGCGATATAGATGAGGGAGAGGAACTATTGGTAAACTACGGTGCTCTTGTTGATGATGCATAGTGCAAAACGTAATCACACACCCAGATGACACGGAGTACTGACGCATGAAGATGAACGCGATGTTTCTGTCGCAGCTCGACAGCGAGGTTGAGCGCTCGAAGCGAGCTCTCCTAGAGTTTCCAGAAGATCAGTACGAATGGACGCCACACGAAAAATCGATGACATTTGGATATCTCTCGGAAATGGTTGGCCACGATGCCATCGTGGATTGCGATGATGGTGACGCAAGATGAATTGGATGTCGCGCCCGCTACACCGCAGCACAAATCCGAGCCAATGCACACCAGTGCGGAGTTGTTAGCGGCTCTTGAGAAGTCCGCGGCGCAAGCGCGCGCGGCGCTGGAAGGTGCCACCGACGAGTTGCTCGATACGCCGTGGACGTGCTCGCAAACGATGCGCCCATGGTGACCTGCGCGGGGCCAGCGTTACGCGCAATCTCGACGCCGACAAGCGGAACAGTTCCTTTCGTGTACAGGCCACTCTGCGCCACGTAATCGGTGCGGTCACTGGATTGTGACGTGATGCCGCCAAGCACAGTGGCCTTTCATGCCCTGCTGAGTTGCACACGCACGTCCAACTCAATGGCCAAGCGCGCATCGCCACCTCGCAGTGCAATGCCAGTCAAGTCAGCCTGTGTTGCCGTGCCGTACAGCCGCGATTGCGACGCGACCAACGTACGTCGCGCTCGATGACCGAGCGCTCGCTGCGCTTGAAGTTGTGAAGCGCTGCCTTCGGCGCACAACAAACGACAGCGTCGCACCACGTGCGGTCGCGCCGCTACGTGCGCACAAACAACGCGGAGCCATCACGTAAGCTAATGCCCGGCGGTTCGTCCAACCCTTGCACAGGATAGCACGTGGTTGCCAACGGCAGTGGATAGAGAATGTCGTAACTAAAAGATGAATTTCGGAAAATGTAGACGCATGAACTGCAGACAACGGTCTTTGCAGCGCGTAATACACGATCAAAGCGATTCAGCAGGCACACCAAAGCACCACGTTCTGGTTTGGCGATGTGTTCGCGACGATCCCTCGACAGACTATCGAAAACGCATTGATAAGGTTTGATAGCAAACGTTAGAGCTATCAGTCTGTGAATCTCTGGTGGCCCGACGACCGTGCTTGGTGCGTCGCGACAGAAATCGATTTGAAATGGACATACGTTGGCGGTTCGTATCGTTGTATCGAGGCGCTGCTCCGCGATCCGTTGCTCGAGGTACTTTCGACCACGCCAACGCAAGGCAACGCGATGGCGCGATGATGCGCACCATCTCCAATCTGACGAATTCTATCTGACCATGCGAACAGTACACATTAATGATCAATCAGTCGCACCAATTTCGCACAACACTACAGTGCCCAGGACGAGGGTCGAACTCGTAAGACCGTAAGGTCGGGGGATTTTGAGTCCCCTGCGTCTGCCAGTTCCGCCACCCGGGCGCATGCGCAAACATCTGCGTCACACTCCAGCAAGTGTAGTCGCGACCATCGCAACCCGCCACCGGTCACACACGTTTCCGCCTCAATTTCGCTGGCCGCGCGCTCCCTACGGCAGCGCGGGTGGCATTCTGAGGCGTCGGCCAGCGCCCAATGGCCGCTTGACACCGAGGCTGGGCGCTGCACTATCGCCCTCGCCACCCAACCGCCGACGTTGCATGTCCTGCATGTTCTTACGCAACTCATCCTGTAACGCGTAATACCGCGCGCGCTGCGACGGCGACAAAAACTTCGACAAATCGCGCTGCTCCGCCTCCATGATATCCAAACGCCGTCGCTCAAGCTTTGGCATCTTGTCGAGCAGTTCGCCAACACGCGCTTCGTTCACCCGATCGCCCGCAAGCAACTCCTGGCGCAACGAAAAGCGCGTGGTAAGCTCGTCGTTCCGCAACGCGCGTTTGTCGTCTTCAATGCGCGTGGCAAGCGCGCGGAGTTGCTGAAACTGCTCGTCGGACAGCGCGAGTCGCACTCGCACGATTTCATTCACGCGATCCTGCACACGACGTTCAAGCATCGCGCGCGTGGCTTCCGTCACCCGTGGCGGCTGCGCCTGAAGTACTGGTGCAACCGCAAGCACGCCCTGTGAACGCAGTGGCAAGACAGACGTGCACAACAGCCCCGACGCAATCGCAACAGACCTCAGCACGGTCTTCACGGCTCACTCCCGCTACGCGCGACGGACACAATGGGCACCTGCGACAATGGTTCGGCGGCCGTTGCACCATCCCACTGTTCTAATCGCGACAACATGCGCTTCAACTCCGCATCCGAGTATGCACTGAGATCGCCAACCGACACCGCAATCTGTCGCGACGAAGCGACGGGCACCGATGGCAGCTGCTCAGCCACCTCCGCCATGCGTGCCGTGTCGGAATGCGCTGTGCCCATCATCGCCACGCCACCGTTGCGCACCATCAACAGCGACCACCCACCAACGACAAGTAGTCCAATTGCGGCCGCTGCACGCCACATACTGCGCGCAAAAATCGGCGTGCGTGATTTCTCACGCATCGACGGCGGCGCGGACAACCGCTGCGACGACGACGTACTTGGCAGCGCCGACACGATACGTGCCACATCAATGTGAATTGCTTGCGGTCGTACTGCACGCGCGACGCGTAACAGCGCCACCTCGCTCGCGCAATCGACGCAGTCACGCACGTGCGCTTGCACGCGGCTCATCTCGTCATGCGTGAGCAACTCCGCGACATAGTCGGGGAGTACGTCACGAATCTCAGCGTTGCTGCAGTCAGTCATCGAGAAACTCCTTCACCGCGCGCATGGCGTTGTGATAGTGCACACGAGCCGCGCCCTCGGAAGTGTCGAGAATATCCGCGATCTCCTTGTAGCTACGTCCTTCTTGTACTCGAAGCGCAAACACCTCTCGCTGCATACGAGTGAGTTGCGCAATAGCTTTCATCATCTGTTGCGACGCTTCATCAGCGATCAGCGCATCAAGCGCATCAAACTCTGACGCCGCGTGTCCATCTTCTACTTCAACGTCTATACCACGTCGCGCCGCCGAGCGTCGCTTGTCGATCACTAACCGACGCTCGATGGTGAACAACCACGTGCGCAACGAGCTGTCCGCACGAAATCCATCAAGCGCCGCGAACGCACGCACGAACGTGTCCTGTACCAACTCCTGAACATCGTCCCGAACACCTAACCGCACTGCAAAACGCGAGAGCGACTGCGCATGCCGTTCGACGAGCGCCGTTGCCGCGCGCTCGTCGCCCTCTCGCCACCGTTTGATCAGCGCCTGGTCGATCGACGCGTCATCGCCTTGTTCAGCCTCGATCATACACTGTGCCAAATTGGACGCTCCGTCGAGCACAACGTTAATCTCAGATAAATAAGCCGGTGGTGCCTGTGCGCTGCCCCCCGAGCCATGTCGCCTCTCCTTAACCGAGTGCCCGATGCGTGTTCCCGAGATCATCGCCCACCGCGGCACTCCGCAGGAATGCATGGAGAATACCTTGCCGTCGTTCGAGCGGGCACTGCAACAGGGCGCGGACGGCATTGAACTGGACGTACATGTCACGAGCGACGGAACAGTGGTGGTGCATCACGATGCCGCGTATCGGGACGCAGGTGCACCTGAACTAGGTCGCCGCGCGCTCGCAGCAACAACCGCTGGCGACCTACGCCGAGTGCGATTGGCAAGTGGCGATGCGATCCCAACGCTGGACGAGGTCCTCGATCTCGTTGCAACGCGCGCGACGGTTTACATCGAGATCAAGGCGAATGCGATGGAGGACGCGCTGGTCCGGTGCCTGTCGCATCACGCAGCATCGCATGTCGCCGTGCATTCATTTGATCATCGCATTCCTGTTGCCATCCGCGCTCGTCGTCGGCAAACAGCCATAGGCTTTTTGAGTGCGAGCTATCCACTCAATTTCAATGCGCTCTTGCTCGACGCACACGTCGATGCACTCTGGCAGGAAACGCATTTGATCGACGACGCTTTGATAGCGGCCGCTCACTCTTTTGGAACGCGCGTGATTGCGTGGACCGAGAACGATGCCGCACACGCGCGCGCGCTCGTCGCGATGGGTGTCGATGCCCTGTGCACCGACACCCCAGGAGTGTTACGGGCCAGTTTGGGGGGCTGACGCTGGCGGTGTCTCGTGCGGTGCGGCAGTTGCCGTGTCCGTCGCCGTAGCGCTGGCATGTGCCCGCGCGGCGTCGAGTTCGGTTTCCAAACGCTTGGCTTCGCTTTCTCGCGAACGTAACGCGAGCGTGAGCAGATCAAGCGCGTTCGCTTCCAATTCATGCCCCGCTTCCTTGGCGCGAAACACGGCGTACCCCAAGGCCTCCGCCGCCTTGTCGGCCAACTCGCGTGCACGATAGGCATCAATGCGAAGCTTGCCCTCATCAAACACGTCTTGCGCGGCTTTGCCGGCTTTGTCGATGCCCTGTTTGACCTTGTCCCAGATTGCCATCGTCATCTCCGCAAATGGTGTGAGTGTGTGTCCATAGAAACCTACGTCATGGCGTGACGAGAGTTACGACCGCGTATTCGTTGACAACAAAAAAGAGGCCCTCGAATGATCGAGGACCTCTGATGATGCGCTGCGCCTTTGACTACGCGGTTACAGCGATGTCGTCTGCAATTTCTTCGTACACCACCGGCACGACGCTCACCTTATACCGACGCTTGTTGTGGTGCTCGAACTGCACCACACCCTCAACGAGTGAGTAGATGGTGTAATCTGTGCCCATGCCGACGTTGGTGCCCGGATGCCACTTCGTTCCACATTGACGCAGAATGATGTTGCCCGGAATAACAAACTCACCGCCGTACTTTTTGATGCCCCGGTACTTTGGGTTTGAGTCGCGCCCGTTGCGTGAAGAGCCGACGCCTTTCTTATGTGCCATGACCGTAACTCCAGAAAAGGGGCGCAGCCGAGGTGGCGCGCCGCCGGCGATCAGCCGAGGGTGATGTCCTTAATGCGAACTTCCGTGAACTTCTGTCGATGTCCCTGCTTGCGCGCGTAATTTTTGCGGCGCTTGAACTTGAAGACAATGATCTTGTCATCGAGGCCATGCTTCACGATCTCCCCTGTCACCTTGGCACCGCTGAGCGTTGGAACGCCCGTGCGGATGGACGAGCCATCGGAGCCGAGTAGGACGTCGTTGAACTCAACAGCGGTTCCAGCATCCCCAAGCAACGAAGGAATGCGAAGTGTCTTGCCCGGCTCGGCACGAAACTGCTTGCCGCCGGTGCGAATGATCGCGTAGCTCATAATTCTATCTTGTGTAAGGCGTCTGAAACGTAGCCTAGAAGGTTATCCCACTTCGGTTTAGGAGTCAAGCGAGCGCGTACTGTTGGGTGACGTCTCGTTGGGCCCCTTTCATGACGAGTTTCATCTCATCGGGCTTGAGCAATGGGTCATCGCGCAGGTCGAGGGCAAACCCGGCCAGCTTTTCGAGGCGCTTCACAAAGTCGTGCTCTTGCTCGAGCACGTGGAGCGCCACTTCGGGATGCAAACGCAACGTGACCGGCTCTTTACGGCCCTCGGCGGCCATACGACGCACCGCGCGCTCCACCCGGCGCACGATAGTTTCGGGCGTGAACACGCGACCGGTGCCATTACAGGTGGGGCACGTCTCGGTCATGCTCTGCCAGTGGCTCTGTCGTACGCGCTGGCGCGTCATCTCGATGAGGCCGAGATCACTGACAGCGAACGCCTTCGTGCGGGCGCGATCGCGGCTTAGATGCCCGCGTAACTCATTAAGCACCCGATCCCGATTGGACTGCGTCTCCATGTCGATGAAGTCGCAGACGATAATGCCGCCGACATCCCGCAAACGCAGTTGACGCGCAATTTCTCGCGCGGCCTCTGTGTTGGTTTTGAGAATGGTTTTTTCGGGGTCGCGCTTGCCCGTGTATCGACCGGAATTGACGTCGATAGACACGAGTGCTTCGGTGGGCTCGATGATGAGGTAGCCGCCGGATGGCAAATCACAACGACGCTTGAACAGATCCCGGATTTCCGTTTCGATGCCCGCTTTGTCGAAGAGTGACACGGTGTCTTCGTACAACTTGACGCGCTCAACTAATTCTGGCGCGATGCTCTGCAGGTACTCGGTAATCTCGTTGAACACCTGCTTGGAATCGACGGTGACGCCCTCTACTTTCGCGCTGAATAAATCGCGAATGAGCCCACGTGTCACATTCGTTTCGCGATGCACCAGCGCGGGGGCGCGAAGAAATTGCGTTTTCCGTTTAATGCGTTTCCAATTGCCCATGAGCGATTGCAGCTCGCGCTCAAATGTCTCTGTGGTTGCGTCTTCGCTTACGGTGCGCACAATGACGCCGCCCACATCGTCTGGCAAAATACCTTGCATCATTTGACGCAACCGTTGGCGTTCGCTTCGTTCATCGATTTTGCGGCTCACGCCCACCTTCGACGCAAACGGCATGTAGACGATGAATCGGCCGGCCAGTGATACTTGCGCGGTGACACGTGGACCTTTGGTGGAGATCGGCTCTTTGCTGATCTGCACAAGAATGTCGTCGCCACGTTTGAGCAAATCTTGAATGGGCCGCACTTCGCGCCGTCCACGTCGCCCACCGCCTGCGCCACCGCTGGCGGCCTCTTCGCTGCTCTCTTCTTCGTCTTCGTCTTCGTCATCTGAGACGGACGCATCGTCTACCACCACATCGGCGGCGTGAAGAAACGCGGATTTTTCGGTACCGATATTCACAAAGGCGGCCTGAATGCCGGGTAGCACTGCTTCGACCTTACCCAAGTACACATCGCCAACCATGCGACGCGCGTCAGGCCGATCAACCAACAGTTCCACCAACTGGCCGTCCTCAATGATCGCAACGCGCGTTTCGCGCGGCGTCGCGTTCACCAGGATTTCTCGCTTCATTCTGTAAAGTCTCTCGCTCGGGCGGCGGCGACCCCGCTTGACCCGACCGGCGACGCACACTGTGATACCACAAGTTGCCCGAACGCACGCCAGAGTGGCGGCACCACGGACGACGTCACGGGCTCCCCCACGCAACGCGTCAAATCGTTCATACTGCTCGCGCCCGGCAAAACGCACGACGCGCGCGCGAGGCGGCGGTCAGCACAAGTTGCTGGAGAAAACGCGACAGCATGCGATCGACGCACATTGGCGTGACGCGCGATGGGGCGTTCAGTGGGCGTCGGCAAGGCGCGCTGGCCTTATCCGGCCCCCGACCGAAACGCGAGCGATCCGCGAGTCGCACGGACCACCGGCGCCTGATGAGACGGCTACGATAGCTACAAAAGCGGGAAGCACTAACTACCAGCAGTGAACGTTACACGGGACGGAACGTTTGCCGCAATACACGACGCACTCGACGACCGTCACGCGGCCGCCGAATGTCGTTGAAAAATGAGCGTTAGTCGACCAAGCCTTTGAGCAAATGCCGCGCAATAACGATACGCTGAATCTCGCTTGTGCCTTCGCCAATTTCCCCGATTTTCGCGTCACGCATATAACGCTCGACGGGATAATCTTTGGTGTAGCCGTACCCACCATGAATCTGTACAGCCTTGAGCGTGGCGCGCATCGCGAGTTCGGAACAAAAGAGTTTCGCAATGGCCGCTTCTTTGCCAAATGGCTTTTTGTTTTGCGCAAGCCATGCGGCGTGGTACACCAAATGTCGACCGGCTTCGAGTTCGGTCGCCATGTCCGAGAGCTGAAACTGAATGCCCTGAAAGCTGGCAATCGCTTGCCCAAACTGCTTCCGCACGGACGCGTACTTCAGTGCTTCTTCAAACGCACCCTGTGCGACACCCAATGACAGCGCGGCAATTCCAACACGACCTGCATCGAGCGTCTTCATGAAATTGATGAAACCCAACCCTTCGGTACCAAGCAAATTCTCAACGGGAACCTGGACGTTGTCGAATAGCAACTCCCGGGTATCCGACGCGCGCCATCCAAGCTTGTCTTCTTTTTTCCCAGAGCGAAAGCCGGGCATCGGTGTGAGCGAATCGTCGTGACCGATACCGAGTACGCGACAGGTGTCGATGTCGACGCTGTCTTTGTTGAGGATGAAGGACGAAATGCCCTTCGTGCCTTTTGACGCATCGGTAACGGCGGTAACGACGAAGATTTCGCCAACGCCGGCGTGCGTGATGAAGCGCTTGGACCCGTTGAGCACATAGTGATCACCGTGGCGCACGGCCGTGGTGCGCGTGCCACCTGCGTCGCTGCCCGCACTCTCTTCCGTGAGGCCAAAGCCGCCGAGCACTTTGCCGCTCGCGAGCAGTGGGACGTAGCGCTCGATTTGCGCGCGCGTGCCGAAGTTGACGATCGGCGACGTGCCAAGCGTGGTGTGGGCGCTAATAGTGATGGAATGCGAGGCATCGACGCGCGCGAGCTCTTCGATCGCGATCATGAAGCTCAGCGTGTCGAAGCCCGCACCCCCGATGTCTTCGGGCCACGGGATGCCGAGCAGCCCCAGTTCACCCATCGCCTTGACGTTCTCCCACGGAAACGTGGAGTCGGCGTCGTGCTTCGCAGCCACTGGGGCCACGTGCTCGCGTGCAAAGGAGCGAACCATCTCGCGCACGGCGAGGTGTTGCTCCGAAAAGTACAGACTGTCGTCCATTCGTTGTTGATCAGGTACGGCGTGAGCGAGACCGAAGGCGTGAGAGTGTCGCAGGAACGCGAGATGGTGCCTCTTCGGTGATCCCGAGGCAGCGATCGCACGCGTTGCATTGCGGTCGAACGTCGGGATCCCCGAAATAGCGCAGAACGAACGCGCGTCGGCAAGCGCGAGTTTGCGCATATCGTTGCATTGCGTCGAGACGATTGAGATCCGCTTGGCGTCGCCGTTCAAGCGCCGTCCAATCGACCGGCAGCCATTTCGCGTCTCGGCAACGCGTATCGAGACGGAACCCTGCACCAATACGCGTCCACGTCACAAACTGCTGAGCTTCGAGCCGTTCAAGCACGGGGACGAGGCCCATCGCGCCGCCAAAACCCGGTGGCAACCCGTCCAAATTGATGGACGCGCCGGTTTCGAGGCGCTTTCCGACCGCGCGCCATAGTGCGCGGAGGACCTCGCGATCGAACTCACGCTCGCCCTGAAGCTCTTGCGTAATGCGCGCTGGGGCCGCAAGCAGCCGGACCCAAACGCGGCCTGATGCCGGCGGTTCGATGGCGAGCGTACCTGCAGCAGCCAAAATACGTAGGGCGGCAGCGGCTTTGCGATCACCCGCTTTGGGCGGTAGTTTCTCGATGATGTCGTCGAGGGATAAGCCGACAAACGCCTGCGCATCGACATGATTGCGCATCACGCGCCACGTTTGCTCGATCAGCGTGCGATCAGGATGGGCGTTTTCGATGAAGAATTCATGCGTAAATCGATCTGGATATGCGTGCAACAAAACGCACGTACTCTGATCACCATCGCGGCCTGCGCGTCCCGCCTCTTGGTAATACGATTCGAGTGAGCCGGGCATGGCGTGATGGACAACCAATCGCACGTCGGGCTTGTCGATGCCCATCCCAAACGCACTCGTCGCGACAATCACACGTGCGCGCTCGTTCATGAATGCATTTTGCGCATTTTGCCGAAGGCCGTCATCAAGTCCGGCGTGATACGCCACGGCCTTAATTCGTGCTCGCACAAGGACCGCCGTCACGCGCTCGACGGCTTTTCGCGTTGGCGCATACACAATGGCTGGACCCTCGCTTTCACGGAGCCAATGCACGGCGGCCTTGTCCTTGTCAGCCTGCGTACGCGTTGGTGCGACATGATATGTGAGGTTGGTGCGATCAAACCCCGCCACAACAATCTCGGCGTCGTGTAGCGCGAGCTGTCGTACAATGTCGGCGCGCACATCGGGCGTGGCGGTGGCCGTGAGCGCGACAGTTTGTGGAGCGCCCATTCGTTCGCGAATGAGCCCAATCCGACGATAACTTGGCCGGAAGTCGTGTCCCCATTCGCTGATACAGTGCGCTTCGTCGACCGCCAACAGCGCGATGCCGATGTCCGTCAATTTTTGTAGCGTGCGGCCAGCGTCAAGGCGCTCTGGCGCGAGATACAACAGTTTGAGCGATCCATCCGACACTTGCGCCATACGATTCGCCACTTCGCTTGCACTCAGCGTACTGTTGATGAAGGCGGCAGGCAGTCCACGACGTGCGAGCGCGTCGACTTGATCTTTCATCAACGAGATAAGCGGCGACACCACAACCGTAAGGCCACGGCGCATGAGGGCCGGTACTTGGTAACAGAGCGACTTTCCGCCGCCGGTTGGCAGCACTACCAGTGTATCGCGCCCCGCCAGCACCGATTGCACCGCACGGATTTGTGGCGGCCGAAAATCTGGATAGCCAAACGATGTGCGTAACGTGGAACGTGCTTGCTCGAGCGTGCCGAATTGTTCTCGCGTGGTCATGCGCGCATGCAAGCGCACGGACCGCATTCGTGCATCACCCAAATGTTGCGACGTGTCACCTCAGACTGCGCGCGCGAAATGTCCGCGCGTGAACGCACCCGCTAGGAGTGCGCGCGACGCGGTCAGATTTGGTGCGTTATCGCTCGCCAGTGCATCCAATGCCTCGCGATAGCTTCGGGTAATGGCGACGATCGGATCACCGGGAACGTTGAATTGCAGCTGGTATCCGCGAACACCGTTGCACCACAGTGCTGGTAAATATTCCGCCCCATCGATCGGTCGCGAATGCAAGAGGCGATTCCGGCAATCGGAATCGGTGGCCACGGCAAATGTATACCCTGCAGGATCGGTGATCGACACGTTCGGATGCTTCTGCACACACAGATCTCGGCACGTCGTTGGCTCACGATCAAACGCGGCAGACAAAATACAATGCTCGATGGTCATGCCCTCGGGACGGCCGTATACGAGCACGTCGAAATTGCGACCGTGCCACGGCGCGATCAGTGCGCCAAGTTCGTCGAGCGTCAGTTCAATCGACGCACAGATGTTCGAGGCGCCAAGTTCGAACAGTAGCGCGGCCGTGTGTTGATTGAACGCGTTTGTGGCGTAGTCGGCAATGACATCCCGCCCGGCGCCACCCAGCTCCGCCACCAAACCGAGATGTCCGCTGAGCAATGGCAATGGAAGGTTGAGCCATTTATCGAGCTTCTTGCGTTCTTCCGGACGCACAATGGTTGGCGTACGGAGGCGAAGTGTTATGCCAAGCGCTGTTAGCTCCTCATGCAACGCATGCACCCGCGCGAGCGGCGGTGCCGGATGACGTAAGAACGGATCCAACACAATTTCCGTCGCGCCACCCTCTGCGGCCGCGCGCGCTGTTTCGACATCGTAGACAACGGCGCGCAGCGCAAACGTCGAGGTGTGTTGCGGCAATGAGGTGCGCACTGTGAGGTCGGCAATGGCTTCTGCGATTGCGGTTTCGCGCGTGTTCACCAGCGCCATGCGCTCCCAACTCAATCGCTCTTGCAATTGTTCGACGGCCTGTTGCCGCAATCGATTGAGTTCGCTCACTGGTACAAACATTCCGTTGGACAATCCCGTGTCGTCGAGCGAGCCAAGCACAAATGGTGTTTCGCCGAGTCGGCCGAGTTGCTCACGAAGTTGCGGGAGATCGAGTGCGCGTTTGGATGCGGGAGCGAGCGGTACGTCGCCGCGCACAGTTATCTCGTCTTCACCAGATCGCCAAATGGTTTTGAGCGGGCCACCGGCGTGCCCGAATACGCGCACATCAACGCGACGTCGACTGACACGATCTGGAATAACAATGTTGGCAAAACTTTCCTGCGCAGTGCGCATGAGCGTGACGTCGTTTGAGCGCACGACACGCCATCCGTCGGACACTCGCACGCGCATTGCGAGCGCTTGACGGTGGATGCCGTTGCGGACGTTAAGCGTTCGAACCGCGGATACCGTACCGCCAATAGTTTCGCTGTCGCTATGCTCCGGTGATTCGAAGCCAATGCCGTCGCCGACGACGATGGGATGCGACACGTCGACGATAATGTCGTTGCCGTCTCGTCCGACAACAGTTCCCAATGGTAACCCGCGATTGTCCGGTTGCGTGCGCGTGATATAGTCGCGCCCTTGGCGCCCACCGTACATGCCGCCGGTAAATCCGCGACTGAAGATTTGCACCAGTGGTTCGACTTCATCGCGTGGAGGCGGTGTGACGTTGCCCGCTGCCAGGCGATCCAACCATTCGCGATACGCGTGTGTAACGGTTGCGACGTATTCGGGCTTCTTCTTGCGCCCTTCAACCTTGAGGCATCCGATGCCCGCGAGTGCGATCTGCTCGAGGTGATCGTGCGCAGCGAGATCTTTGGCGGAGATCAAGAAGCCGCGATCGAGCTCAGCGTTGGTTTCGTTGTCGATCAGGACATAATCTTTCCGGCACGATTGCGCACACGATCCGCGATTGGCCGACCGTTCGGAGATCATACCGGACATGAAGCATTGGCCAGAGTACGCGATGCACAGTGCACCATGCACGAATATTTCGAGGCCAAGCGTTGGCACGGCTGCACGAATGGCGCGGAGATCTTCGATGGTATTTTCGCGCGCCAGCACCACACGCTCAATACCCAAATGCTCCATGACTCGTGCACCAGACGCGTCATGCACGGTCATTTGCGTGGAGCCGTGAATTTCGAGTGTTGGGTAAATGCGTTGAATGAGTCGCACCACCCCTAAGTCTTGCACAATAGCGGCGTCGATCCCGCAGTCCACGCATTCGCCAAGGTAGAACAACGCGTCCGCGAGTTCGGCGGGTTTGATGAGCACGTTGAACGTGAGGTAAATGCGCACGCCGCGTGCATGGGCCAGCGCGCAGGCTTGCGCTAACTCTTCGAGTGAGAGCTGCGCGCCTTCGTCGCGGGCGTTGTACATCGATGCGCCGAGGTAAATGGCGTTGGCGCCGTTGGCAACGGCGGCGCGGACGGCATCGAGAGAACCGGCTGGTGCGAGGAGTTCGGGGACGGTGAGCGCGGGCATCTGAGAAATCTAGCCCGCTTTGCTCCGTAACTGACGTTCGCGCTCGGTGTCGACGAACCTAGACGCGAAAGGGCTGGACAACTATTGGGCTAGTGATCTTGAGCGCCAACGCGTGCTTGTAGCTCTCGAACTCGAGAGCGCTGCTAACAGCAAAGCGGACTTCCTGCGCAGTGGAATGGGCAAAACCGATATCGTCATCTGCGAATTGTCGTTTGACGGATACCGAGTGCAAGTGAGAGCACTCGATGCAGAAGGTTGTCATTCTGCCTTTGGGACAGGAATTCACAGGGGTAGATGAACTTGACGACCGTACTCTGGCCCACCGCTGTCGCTCACTGGAACTGCTTCGCACTCCGCGAGCATGTTTGCGGACGTTTGCTGACGTTTGGTGCGCTGGGCGTCCTAGCAGTGCTGAGTTTCATCATTGGCGCCGTCG
The DNA here is from genome assembly GCA_025358925.1 of Gemmatimonadaceae bacterium. GTDB lineage: Bacteria > Gemmatimonadota > Gemmatimonadetes > Gemmatimonadales > Gemmatimonadaceae > Gemmatimonas. The sequence continues at coordinate 78,074 of JANYHT010000039.1, forward strand.
ACGTATTAAGAGGACGATCCAAGCGACGTCGCTTTGTGAGCGGCGCTGTGTTAGTAACGTGTGTCATCGCGATGTATTACGCGCTTCGAACAATTGGGAACTCGCTAGTCGTGCTTTTTACTGCGGGCGCTCTCCTCGCGTACGGTATTGGGACGCTTTTAGCGCGACTGCGATTTCAACGAAATCGGACGACATTATGAGAATGAGCGCTCCAGTCATAAATCGTGGCTGGGGTACGGTGTTTCGTGCATTTTGTCGTTCGCCTCACGGATGCCGACATCGCAGCTCACCGAACCGTCGATGCGAGGACGACCTACAACTTGCTGCGCAGTCGCTCGACGACGCGGAGTACGAGCGCCAGCGCAACGCAGGCGATGCCCGCCCAGCGCGCCCACGCTGCGTTCGTGCGCAGCGCCAGTGTAAAGAAGACAACGCCAAGCAAGACGAGGCCCAGCTTGGCGCTGCTCATGCGAACGCGGGCAACGCGACGGCGGTGGCCTCTGCATCGGGTACGTCAATCACCATGCGCAGCAGGGCAGTGGAATATACTTTGCCCTGCGCATCGGTCTTGAGCGAAAACGTGCCGCCTCCGTCGAGAGCGCCGTGCAGCAGAAAATTGAGCGCGCCAAGATTTGGCAATTCGAAGCGATCCACCGCACCGTGAATCTGACCCGCGAAGTGCGCCGCAACACGATCACGCGTGACGTACCTATCGAGAATGGCGTACCACTCTGGCCGCAACGCGATGAGTCCGACGTTGGCCGTGTCGCCCTTATCGCCGCTGCGGGCGTGCGCAATGTCTAGTAACCGAACGTGCATGGCGACTACTCCAGAATGCGAACAGCGGTGGAAACTGCGCGCTTATCAAGCAGCGCCGGCCAGTAAGCAACGATCTCTTCGACTTTCGGACGACCGCCAGCAAACCCAGTGACGGTGGGCGGACCATTGAGCACTAACGGCACAATCTCTCGCGTAAACCGCTCAACGGCGGCGCGATCGCTCCCGCGAACACCAATACGATATTGCACTTCGGGTGCGTCATGGCCGTCGCCGGCCATCGCACCGTGCGTGGCGTTCGCGCCAACAAACTCGCTCAACACTTGGTCGAACTTCAAGCCCAAATTGTCGAGTCGCTCGCGGAGTACACGATCGGCCAGTTGCGCTTTCTCCATTGCATCGGGCCACGAATACACGAGTGAGCCAACGGCTTTGAATCCTGCGCGATACGCAATCGACACTTTCAGATACGGTGTTGGCGGCGCACCGGTGATGCCATGCACGCGCACGCGATTGTCGCCAATCTGTTCGAGTTGAATGCTTGTGAAATCCGCGACGACATCGGGTGTGATATACGCGTGCGGATCTCCCATTTCATACACCAACTGTTCCTTCACGCTCGGCACCGACACTCGGCCACCCGTGTTGGCGTGTTTGGTAATCACGAAACTACCGTCGGCATACGCTTCCGCGATCGGATAGCCAACGTTGGCGAGATCGGGAATGGTGCGCCACTCGTGTAGACAGTTGCCGCCAGAACTTTGCGCGCCACACTCAAGAATGTGACCAGCGATGATGCCAGCCGCCATCGCGTTCCAATCGTCCGGCTTCCATCCAAACTCATGTCGCAGCGGCGCCATCGTGAGTGCGGTGTCGGTGCTGCGGCCAACCACGACGACGTTGGCACCTCGTTCAAGTGCTTCGACAATTGGCGTCGATCCGATGTATGCGTTGGCGGAGAGCACACGATCGCGAATGCTGGACAGCGGCTCGCCGGTATCCATGTTCGCGAGGAGATGCCCGGCGGCAAGAAGTTCGTCGAGGCGACTCAAAATGTCGTCGCCGGTGATGACCCCAATGCGAAGTTTTCCGCGCACACCACTGTATGATGCAGCTTCGAGTAAGGCATCGGCGCAAGCGGTGGGATTTACGCCACCGGCGTTGGCAATGACTTTTACGCCACGATCAGCGACTGCTGGAAAAATGCTTTCCATCGCACCGATAAAATCTCGCGCGTAGCCCATGCGCGGATCGCGCTCTTTCTGTTTTTGCAGAATGGACATGGTGACTTCGGCGAGATAGTCCAGCATGAGGTAGTCGATAGGACCACCCTCCACTTGCCGACGTGGCGCCTCTGGCCAATCTCCCCAAAACCCCTGCCCGCTTGCCACGCGAACTACCCGTGGTGCTTCGCTCATAACCACTCCAGTACGTGTGTGCGTTTCATGTGTGATCAGTCGCTGGCGCCGTGCATCTGCGGCAGCACGAATGCACCAAGGTGCGGTCCCGGATTATGACTTGCTGCGCGCAGTGCGAGGGCGAGCATGGTCCGGGTGTCTTCGGGATAGAGAATGGTATCGGCAAACCCGCGTGCGGCTGCGTAGCGCGCGTCAAGCTGGGCATCGTAGTCCGCGCGCATTGCATCGACCGCCTGCGTGACTTCCGGCGACGGCGCCGTTCCTGCGGCCTTCGCGGCTTGTAATGCTGGGCCGTGCACCGCTTGAATAGCGGCTTCGCCTTCCATCACGGCCATGCGCCCCGTGGGCCAAGTAAAAACGAAGTCGGGATCGAATCCCTGCCCCGCCATCGCATAATAGCCCGCGCCGCTGGCGTGATTTACGGTGAGCACAATTTTGGGAACGCGTGCGCACGCCATCGCTTCAACGAATCGAGCACCGGCGCGAATGATGCCTTCGTGCTCCGCTTCGGGACCTACCATGAAACCTGACACGTCTTGCACGAAAAGAATCGGCAAACCTTGGCGATCGCAGCGTTCGAGAAAAAACGCGACCTTCTCCGCGCTTTCGGCATAGATAATTCCGCCGAAGCGTGGCTTCTCGCCCGCGCGTCCCTTGATGAGGCCGCGTTGATTGGCGACAATGCCGACCGCGATACCCTCAATACGCGCGTCGCCACAAATCATCTCCTTCGCGAGATGCGGCTGAAACTCATCAATCACCCCATCGTCGAGCACCGCCTTCAACAGGCCGTGCATATCGTACGACATGCGATGATCGGCAGGCAGGAGATCGTACATCGCGTGCGGTGGCACTGCTGGCGGACGAAATGTCGACTGCACTGTGTGCGTTTTGCGCGGCAAACGCGCGACGAGTTCGCGTAATTTCTCGAGGCACGAGGTGTCGTCATCGAGCGCATAGTGCGCGACGCCTGACACTTCAGTGTGCATTACCGCGCCACCCAGGGTTTCACCGTCTATGGTTTGACCGGTCGCACCTTTCACGAGATTGGGTCCACCTAACCCCATGAACGATGAACCCTTCACCATGAGAATGACGTCGCTTAATGCCGGCAAATACGCACCGCCCGCCACGCATTGTCCCATCACCGCCGCGAACTGCGGAATGCGCAGATAACGGCGCATGATGGAGTTGTAGTAAAAAATGCGCGCGGCGCCATACTGCCCCGGAAAAACGCCGCCTTGATACGGCAAATTTACACCGGCAGAATCGACGAGATACACGATGGGTATGCGGCAGCGCATGGCAATTTCTTGTGCGCGCAAAATTTTCGTGATTGTTTCTGGCCACCACGAACCCGCTTTCACGGTGGCATCGTTGGCGACGACAACAACCTCGCGTCCGTCGATGATGGCAACGCCCGTAATGACACCCGCACCGGGCGCTTGTCCATCGTAGCGATCGTACGCGACGAGCAGCCCGATTTCTAAAAATGGCGTGCCTGGATCTGCGAGACGCTCGACCCGTTCGCGGGCCGTGAGTTTTCCCTGCTTATGCTGCTTCTCGATCTTGTCGGGACCGCCGCCCATTCGGAGACGGGTCTCCAGTTCGCGAACTTCGCTGGCGAGCTGGCGAAGTCTCGACGTCACGCGTCCTGCTGCTGACGTTCGGCAAACCACGTGCGAATGTAGTTTACCAAGTCTTGCGTACTGGTGCCGGGTCCGAAGAGACGCGCCACGCCGCGTTGCTGTAATGCATCCATGTCTTCTTTCGGAATGATGCCGCCACCCGTGATCAATATGTCCTCGCGTCCCGCGTCGACGAGCAGATCGCGCACTCGCGGAAAGAGCGTCATGTGCGCGCCACTTAAAATGGACAAGCCGACCACGTCCACGTCTTCCTGAATGGCGGCCGTGGCGATCATCTCTGGAGTTTGATGAAGTCCGGTGTAGATCACTTCCATTCCGGCATCGCGGAGCGCAGCCGCGACAACTTTCGCGCCGCGGTCATGTCCGTCCAGGCCGGGTTTGGCCACCAAAACGCGAATCGGTCGGGTCATCGAGTGGGGATCGGTTAAACCCTCGATCATCGAGGGGAATACGGGAACGTAGTCATCGCGCTTTGACGCAAGCAACGGCGCTGGCCACGCGAATGTGGCATGAACGGCGCTATCCGTCCTTACGGGCTACCAACAGCATTTCACTCGAACGACGCGTGAGCGGGCGATCCTCCCACGCATCGAAAGCTTGTTCAACAACAAGTCCGACTTCTTGCATACGCGCCGCGAGTTCGGATGCGGTATATAAGCGAATGCGATGCGCACGCTCTCCATCGCCTGTGGGACCACGCCACGTGGACGTGATTTCGAGAAATCCGGATAGTGGATCGAAACGACGTTCTTGACCGAACACCGTGCCGTCTGCGGTGCTCCACCAGTCACGCGAGAGAAAGCGCGTCATGACGCCGTCGCGGCTGCCTCCATGCCACACCAGCATTCCGCCGGGTTTAAGCACGCGCGCAAATTCAGCGAGCACGCGCAAATCATCACGTGGCGTGCCGAAAAATCCGAACGACGTAAAGAGATTGACGACTGCCTCGAATCGTGACGTCCAGCGCGAAGGCAGTTTGCGCATATCACCACGCGTGTAGCGCAGTCGCGCTCCGGTTCCGCGTTCAATGGCGATGTTGAGCAAATCCTGGGAGTAGTCGAGTCCATCGACATTAAATCCCGCCTCGGCCAACAGGTGCGCGTGCCGTCCCTGACCACAGGGACAATCGAGGACGCGTGCGCCGGACGGCAGCTCGACGAGTTCCATCAAGCGCGCGACTTCGCGCCGATCTCGCGTGAGGTTGAACAACGGTTCGTACTCATGCAGATAGTGCGCGTCGAACTGCGTTGCCCACCACGGCTCCGAACTCAGAAAAATACCGGTTCGCGGTACGCGCCGAACACGTCTTCTAGTGCCGCACGAATTTCGTAGAGGGTGCAGTACGCGCGTGCACAATCGAGAATGAATGGGACGACGTTTGCATCGGTACGCGCCGCCGCACGCAGCGCATCAAGGCGCTGCGCGACGAGTGGACTATCGCGTGACGCACGCATCGTAGCTAACCGGGCGCGTTGCTCGCGGTCTGCTTCTTCGCCGATACGCAACGTCTCAATCGAGAGCCCCTGATCATCCGTCACAAATTCGTTGACACCAACCACCAACTTGCGATGCTGTTCGATCTCCCACTGCTGTCGCGCTGCGCTTTCGGAGATGCGTTTTTGAAACCATCCCTCTTCGAGCCCCTTCACGACGCCGCCAAACCCATCAATTTGTTCGAACAAGGCCTCGGCTTCGCGTTCTAGTTGATCGGTCAGCGCCTCGACGTAATACGAACCACCGAGCGGATCCGTGACGTTGGGCACGCCGGATTCATAGGCCAAAATCTGTTGCGTGCGCAGTGCCACTTCGACGGCCGATTCGGTTGGCAGCGACAGCGTTTCGTCGAGCGAATTCGTGTGCAGCGATTGTGTACCGCCGAGCACCGCTGCGAGCGCTTGGTAGGCGACACGAACCACATTGTTGGTGGGTTGCTGCGCGGTGAGTGTGACGCCAGCGGTTTGCGAATGAAATCGCATCATCCACGAGCGCGGATTCTTTGCGCCGTACCGCTCTTTCATGTGCCTTGCCCAAATACGACGTGCGGCTCGCAGTTTCGCGATCTCTTCAAAGAAATCGTTGTGAATGTCCCAGAAGAACGAGAGACGCGGCGCAAAATCGTCAATATCCAATCCACGAGCGAGGCCGCGTTCGACGTACGTAAAACCATCCGCGAGCGTGAACGCGAGTTCCTGCGCTGCGGTCGATCCCGCTTCGCGAATGTGATACCCCGAAATGGAAATGGTATTCCAGTTTGGTGCGTGCTCGGCACACCACGCAAACCCATCAACAATGAGGCGTAGCGCCGGCTCAATAGGGAAACACCACGCGTGCTGCGCCATGTATTCCTTCAGGATATCATTCTGCACTGTGCCCTGAAGTTGCCGCGAGCTAATGCCCTTCTTTTCGGCGGCCGCGACGTAAAAACAGAGCAATATGATGGCCGGCCCGTTGATCGTCATTGACGTTGAGACTTGGTCGAGCGGGATGCCTTCGAACAATGTCTCCATGTCAGCAAGCGATGAAATTGCGACGCCGCACTTGCCCACCTCGCCCTCTGATCGCGGATGATCAGAGTCGTATCCCATCAACGTCGGGAAGTCGAACGCAACCGATAAACCAGTCTGTCCCTGCGATAACAAATACTTGTACCGTTGATTGGTCTCCCGTGCCGTGCCGAATCCCGCGAACTGTCGCATTGTCCACAACTTGCCGCGATACCCAGTGGGATGAATGCCACGCGTAAACGGGAATTGCCCAGGCAATTCAAATGCCGTGCCCGCTGATCCTTCGAGGTCGAGCGCCGTGTACAACGGCGGCACTTCCGTCGCCGAATTCGTGAACGCGATATCGCGCTTCCGTCCCGCGTCGAATTGCGCCCGCCAGACGCCGACCTCACGGCGAAGCTCATCGAGCTCGTCTTGCTGTTGGCGCACCACGTCTTCGAGATTCGAAATCGTCGTCATCAGTTGATCCCCGTAGTTAACGCGTGCGTGTTCAGGTCAAACGCCGGTGAGGAGCGCTCCGCTCCGTGCGCGCAGCGAATCGGCGACGGCAAACGGCGTTATGTCACCTGCTGCTAGCGCAGAAATTTGCGCTTCCAACCACGTGCGCGTCTCGGCATCCTGCCAGAGTCGCTCGCGCAACTGTTGTTCGACCACTTCCATGACTCGTTCACGCAGCCGCTGCCTACGCCGTTGAACAAGTTCACCGCTGCGTTCAAGATAACGAATATGCCTGTCAAGGGCGTCGATGATGTCGGCAGTGCCCTCACCATTTGCCGCGACGCTGCGAAGGACCGGCGGCGTCCAATGCTCAGGATCTGCCTCAAGCGCGGCGGCGCGAGCAGCTCTTGCGGGATTCATTGCATCTCGCATGGCGTCTTTATCAGAAATGTTGCGCCGATCGACGCCATGATGCGCCGGCAAATGGGTGGATAAACCCGTGCGCAGCCCCAGCATGAGTTCGATGTCATTGCGCAGGCGATCGGCCCCTGGACGGTCGGCCTTGTTGACCGTGAAGACGTCGGCAATTTCCATCACGCCGGCTTTAAGCGTCTGGATGGCATCGCCAGACTCCGGGACGAGCACAACGAGTGTGGTGTCGGCGGCGCGCGCAATATCGAGCTCGCTCTGCCCAACGCCGACCGTTTCCAGCAGGATCACGTCCATACCAAACGCGTCGAGGACATCGCAGACTTCACGCGTGGCCATGGCCAATCCGCCGAGCGAACCGCGTGTGGCCATCGAGCGAATAAACACGCCAGGGTCGAGCGCCACTTCTTCCATGCGGATGCGATCGCCGAGCAGCGCGCCACCGGTAAAGGGTGAGGTGGGATCAACGGCAACGATACCGACGCGCAATCCTGTCGCACGATACGCGAGCGCTAAGCGTGTTGTGAGTGTGCTCTTACCCGCTCCGGGGGGTCCAGTAATGCCCACACGACGCGCACGACCAACGAGTGGATGCAACGTCGCAAGGAGTGTGTCAAATCCGACGCGATGGTTCTCGACGATACTGACAGCACGCGCGAGCGCAGCGGGTTTACCCGTCCGAAAATCTGTCAGCAGGCGCGCGAGTGCGGGACTTCCGCTTTTCACGGTCACACTCGGTCTCCGTCGCGCGGCAACGGCTCATCATGCTCGTCGCGAATATCGCCCACCAACTCCTCCAGAAGATCTTCCATCGTCACCAGACCTAACACTTCGCCTGCATCACTGCGCACCACCGCTAATTGTCGACGCGCGCGCAGCAACTCGAATAACAATTCGTTCGCCGGCTTAGTCGGCGTGGTCACTGTGATTGGACGCAACGGTGGCATCCGCTCGCCAGCAAGTTTGAAGACGTCGAAGGCGTGAATCATGCCGACGATGTCGTTTGCGGTTCCACGATAGATGGGGACTCGACTGTAGGCGGACTGCGCGACACCACGTGCAATTTCCATTGGTCCGAGTGTTTCGCTGAGTGCGAACAGCTCTTGGCGCGGCGTCATCACATCCGCCGCCGTCTTATCACCAAACTGCATGACGCCAGAAATGATTGCCATCTCTTCCGTCTGACCAATGCTATCGAACGCGCCATCGCGAAGGAGATCTTCAAGTCCTTCACGCGCGTCCGCCTCGGCGGAGCGCTGCGCTGGTGGGACAACGATGGCACTCGCCGACTGTGCAAGACGACCGAATGGCGTCACAATAAGATCGACGATCCGCAACACAGGTACGAGCACGGGGACGAGTTGCGGCGCCCATCGACGGCCGATCGCGCGCGGTAGCAACTGACCAAAAAGTAGCATCAGCAAAAGGAAGATCACCGCATCACGCGCGAACGCCCACGGCATTGCACCTTCGCTGCCCGCCAACACCGCGCCCATGGCGAAGACCATCAGCATGGTGCCGGTGCCGGCGGCTTGCGCGAGACGAGCCGGTCGTTCGAGGTAGCGCGCCATCGCACCGGAATCGCCGTGGCGGTGCTCGATCCAATGTCGCAGCCACAAGCGGCTTACCGCACGAACCGCTGTCGCACCTGCGGTGAGCACAGCCACGATCAGGATCACAATGATCATCAGCAGGATGGGCATTTAGCCGTCTCCTACGACAATGCGCTCGAGAAAAATACGCTCTATCTTTCGACGGACGACACGTTCAACAATGACGCGAAACGGACCAATCGTTAAGGATTCTCCAGCGCGCGGCACTCGACCAACGAGTTCAAGTACCAATCCGCCCACAGTCGTGACGTCATCACGCGTGAAATCATGGTCCAGTGCGTCGGACAGATCATCCAGGTTCATCCGACCGGACACCCAAAAGCGTGCCTGAGCCTCCGATTCCACAACGCGTTCTTCGTCGTCATACTCATCGCGAATCTCACCCACTAACTCTTCCAACACGTCCTCAATGGTCACGAGCCCGGCAGTGCCACCGTACTCGTCTGCCACGATCGCGATATGCCGACCGGTTGCCCGAAATTCACGCAACAGATCAGCAATACGCTTCGATGAGGGGATAAAAGTTGGAGGTCGAATGAGTGAGAGCCACCCGGCAGCAGGCTCTTCGTCGGCGAGCACCGGCTGCAGCAAATCTTTCGCGTACAAAATGCCAATGATCTCGTCCGCTGTCTCTTCAAACACCGGCACGCGTGAATGCTCGGCGCTGCGCACGCGATCAATCACTTCTGACCACGGCGTCTCTTTTTCGATACCAATCATGTCGACGCGGGGCACCATAACTTCTTCGGCCGTCGTTTCCCCGAACTCAAAAATGCCGAGCAACAGATCGCGTTCGTCGCGTGAGACGTCGGCTTCACTCGTGATGACTTCACGAAATTGCGCGGCCGCCTCGTCGCGTCGCTCACTGGTTGCGTCGGCGTCCGAGACGACGTCGGTAAAGGCCGACTCAATCCATTCACCGATGCGCACGGCAGGCGTGAGCAGCAGCTCGATTGGATGCGTAAACCAGCGCAAACGGCCAGAAGCATCCTCACCGAATGCATCACCAATGGCCCGCGCAACGCTCTCGGCGATCGCGACTGTCACGAGTGCAGAGAACGTGAGCAAGGCAAACGCCTGCGGTGTAGCGCGCTCCGCGAGACCAAGGGCAATGGCTATAGCGCTACCGGCCATACCGTGGCCTAAGACACGCGCGAAGGCCAACGCGCGATGCGTGCGTTCGCGTGACGGAATAGCGCGCGGAACAAGCGGTAATGGTGGCAACACTCCCGTACGCTCGGAGGGTAATGCCGCTGGCGTAGGGTCTGCGAACAACGCACCGTCCGCGACCGCCGAGAGGGCGGCGATCCCCGCACCAAAGCCGGCGATACTCCAGGCGAGGAGGCTCACGCGGGCGACGCCGTGGACAGCCAAAAGCGTTGGAGCAGTTGCTCTTGGCGTTTCCACATTGGCGAGGTCATGCGCGCGTCATCGGTGGGGTGGTCCCATCCGCACGCGTGCAGTGTTCCGTGCACCACAAGGCGCGCGATCTCTTCACGTACGCCAACTCCATTATCCCGGGCCTGCCGTCGCGCGACATCGAGACACACGTAAATGTCCGCGACGACAACGCCGCTCGGATCAGTGCCGAGCGCGAACGTAAGGACATCGGTGGGTCCGCGATGCCCTAAGTGCTTTCGATTCAGCACAGCCATTCGTTTGGCGTTCACTAGCGTGACGGAAAGCATCGCGTTTCGCACTTTCAGCGCGCGCAACAACTGCACGCAGAACACCGTAAGGCGGGATACAGCGACTGGCGCACGTACGCCATCGGCTTGTACGGCAACGGAGCGCGAGGTGCGTCGCGGAGGTTCGGCGTCCATAGAATATCGGTGGCGGCTCAGCCGCCGACCGCGTCCTCGTTATACGCGCGAATGATGTCGCGCACTAACCGATGGCGGACCACATCAGCATCGGTGAAGTAATGGAAGCTGATACCGTCGATGCCATGCAGAATGCGTTCGATATGCATGAGGCCAGAGTCTTCGCGTTTCGGTAAATCCACCTGCGTCTTATCGCCGGTAATAACGATTTTTGAGTTCACGCCGAGACGTGTGAGGAACATCTTCATCTGGAGGCCCGTCGCATTTTGTGCTTCGTCAAGTATGACGAATGCATCGCCGAGCGTACGACCACGCATAAAGGCGAGTGGTGCGACTTCAATCGTGCGTGACTCGATGGCTTTTTGAATCCGCTCGGCCGGCATGAGGTCATCCAGCGCATCGTACAAGGGACGCAAGTACGGATCAACTTTGGCTTGCATATCGCCTGGCAGGAAGCCGAGACTTTCGCCTGCCTCGACGGCGGGCCGCGCGAGAATGATGCGGCGCACCCGTTTGCGCATTAACGCGTCGACTGCCGCAGCCACCGCGAGATATGTCTTACCAGTACCAGCCGGCCCGATACCCACCACAATATCGTGTTCAGCAATTTGCTTCAAATATTCGGCCTGCCCCGGCGTTTTAGGCTGCACCGCGCGACGCGCACCGGGCAACACGAGCGTGTTGCCATTGGTGGCGCCAGGCGCATCAGCGGGGCGGTCTGTCAACGACAGTCGCAAAACGTCGTCGGCGAGAATTGCTCGCCCCTCACGCGCCATGTGCACCATGGCCGTGGCGATGTGTTCCGCGCGCGAAACGACGTCCGGTTCTCCGCTAAGTGTAAGCGCATCACCGCGAAGAGCGACCCGTGCGCCTGTCGCGCGCGCGAGTTCCGCGAGATTGGCATCGTTCACGCCCGCGAGCACCAACAAATCCGCACCTTCGACAGACACTCGCGCAGTTTTGTGTTCGGTCATGCGATTACTCCGTTCACGCGCAGCTTGAGACCAAGTTCGTCGAGATCCTTCATTGGCACGGACACAGGTGCTCCTTCGAAGAGCGATCGCGCCGCCGTTGTTTTAGGAAACGCAATCACATCTCGCAGTGACGGTGCTTTCGCGAGTAACATCACAATGCGATCAAAGCCAAGCGCAATTCCACCATGCGGCGGCGCACCGGCGCGAAGCCCTTCGAGCAGAAAGCCAAAACGTCGTTCCTGTTCGTCTGTTTCACCAATGCCAAGCAGCGCGAACATGCGTGACTGTACGGCCGGATCGCTGGTGCGAATGCTACCACCGCCGAGCTCTGTACCGTTCAACACGACGTCGTATGCGAGTGCGCGCCAACGCGCAGGCTCGTTTGGATAAGCGAGCATATCGGCTGGATGCGACGCCGTAAACGGATGGTGCACGGCGGCCAGCGCACCCGTCTCCGCATCCTGTTCAAACATCGGGAAATCGAAGACCCACAAAAAATGTTGCGCTTGATCATCGACGAGCTCGAGCCGACGCGCGCATTCCTGTCGCACGCGATCCAACGCAGGATTCGCGAAGCGATCCGCGGCGGCTACAAAGAGTGCGAGATCGCCATCACGCAACGCGAGGGCGGCACGCACGTCGTCGGTGAGAAATTTTGCAAGTGGTCCATCGTACGCACCATCCACATGCCGTACGCGCAGCAGTCCCGCCGCGCCTGCTCCCTTCGCGAGAGCCTCCAGTTCGTCAACCTGCTTCCGACTCCACGACGCGGCATTCGGCAGCACAATGCCGCGCACGCGACCGCCAGCAGCGAGCGCCGAACGTGTAACACCGAAGTCGACCGAGCCGAACGATACACTGTAATCGCGAATCGGCAGTGCATATCGGAGGTCTGGTCGGTCACATCCATACGTTTCCATCGCCTCCGCGTACGTCATTCTTGGAAACTGCGTTGGAATATCGTGACCTGCTTCCTTCCAAAGCGTTCCCACGAGTGCTTCTGCTAGTCGCAGAATATCTTCCTGCTCGACGAATGAAGCTTCTACGTCAATCTGTGTGAATTCTGGCTGCCGATCAGCGCGCAAATCTTCGTCGCGAAAGCAACGCGCGATTTGGAAGTACCGATCAAAACCGCAACACATAAACAGTTGTTTGTAGATTTGCGGCGATTGCGGCAGCGCATAAAACTCGCCGGGATGGACCCGACTCGGCACGAGATAATCGCGCGCACCTTCCGGCGTTGGCTTCGTGAGAATCGGTGTTTCGAGTTCGAGGTAGCCGCGATCACTGAGAAACCTCCGACTGACCTGTAGCAAGCGATGTCGCAAGACAAGATTCTCTTGCAATTCCGGTCGGCGCAAATCGAGATAGCGATGACGAAGACGTAATTCCTCCGCCGCGAGCTTTTCTCCACGACCGCGCGCGACTTGCAATGCGGGAGTGACAGCGGGACCCACAATGCGGAGCGAAGTTACGCGCAACTCGACGTCGCCGGTCAACATCTCCGGATTGACTCGATCCGCCTCGCGCGCCACTAGCTCACCTTCACACAACACGACTGACTCGACGCCGACTGACGCGGCGAGCGCAATTACATTCGCCTCCGTCCACGCAGGACCAAAGGCCAATTGCACTAATCCCGTACGATCCCGCAAGTCGATGAACACCAGCCCACCAAGATCACGGCTGCGATGCACCCATCCGCCTAGCCGAACTGTACGCCCAACATCGCCGCGCCGCAGCAAGCCACACACGTCGGTGCGAAGCGATGTTGCAAGTTCGTTATTGTGAGACGGAGGCTCGATCACGAACGGAACTCCTGGCGACGGCGCGCCACGGGGTGAGTATGCACAAGAACAGGAGGGCGGCGCGAATCGTCAGCGCGTGACGGAGCGCACCACGGTCACGAATTGCTCTGCAGAAGCTGACGCCCGCAATCGCGCAATCACGGTCGCATCGCTAACCACGTGTGAAAGGGCTCGCAGCGCCTGCAGATGCTCCGACGGTGATTGCGTGGGGCTGAGGAGCAGAAATAGCACGTCCACCGGATTGCCGTTGGTGGCACCAAACGCGATGGGGTGATCGAGCACCGCAGCAGAAAGCAACACCTCGCGCACGAGGGGCGTTCGCACATGTGGAAATGCTACGCCGTCGTCAAGGGCTGTCGGACATTCCGCTTCGCGCGCCATGACGGCACGTAGCAATTCGGACTGCATCGGCGAATCGGGTGCAGCAAGCGCGACCAGTTCGGCGAGCACAGCGTCTTTGGTAATCGCGTGCAATGGAACGGCTACGTGAGCGGGAGTCAGCGAGGCGATAAAGGGCAAAGTTGTCCGAGATAAGTTCAAGCACTCAAGTTAAGTCGCCTGCGTCCATCATGGTAGCGACTTTACGCCCTTGCTTGACCTTCATCAGCGAACGCCGCTACACTCCTCCGCAATGCCTCACACGTTTTTCTGCAGCTTTTCCGCACTGTTCTTGGCCCAGGCTCTTTGGGCGCAAGCGGTGCCCGCTCGCGATTTATTACAATTTCCACTGGGCGCCGTGCTCGAGCCGGCAGCGTTCGCCGCTGAGCCCGGTGCGGGGTTGTGGAATCCAGCGGCCGGCACGTTGGCTCCTGGTGATCGCTGGCGCTTCGGCGTGGCCGCACTGACGCCCACCGCCGATCAAGGCGTGGACGGACGCCTCATTTCTGCTGCATGGCGACGTCGCAATGGCGTAACCGTGAACGCGTCGATTGCGCGATTTGCCATCGCCAACATTATTCGCACCGAATCCGATCCCACGGCCGTCGGAGACGTGACGTACAACAGTCTGCTTGTCTCGATTGGCGCGTCACGCGACGTAATTCCGAATGTTACGGTGGGTGTGTCCGCACGCTGGCGTGAGGGACGGGCTGATCGTGAAGTGCGCGATGCAGTCGCCGCCGATCTGGGTTTCGTCATTCACGATTTGCCATGGCGAAACGCGCGCGTCGCGGTTTCGAGTTTTTTGTGGCGACCGGGCCGTGAAATCGATGATCGGCCAGCGGTTTTAGCCGCAATTGATGCCCGCGTGGCTGGCACAGCTGGTCGCGAATTTCGTGCAGGGTACAGCCACAATGGTGTGACACGGGGCGCACAAGAAGACGGACCATTTGCGTCAATGCGACTTGATCTCCTGGAGGCGCGTGCGGCCTTCCTGCGCACTACCTCCGCCGGGCACGCGGTATCACGCATTCGATCGGGTCTCGCCTTGCACTTCACGCGCTACGTGGTGGGACTCGCTCGTGAGGAAGGCGCATCTGGCTTAGGCCCGTTGTATCAATTCACGCTTAGTACCACCATTCGGTGATGATCGCCATGCCTGATGGTACCGCAGCACCGCCAGGTGCGGTGGTAAAAGAAAACTTGTTGGACCTCGATCCAGAAACGGCGCTTGCGCGCTTGCGCTCGTGGCTCGCCGAGCACGGTGAACCGTCATATCGCGCTGCACAGATTTTTCGTCGTTTATGGGAGTTCCCCGTGGACTCATTCGACGCGATCACAGAGCTCCCCAAGATTTTGCGCGAGCAGTTGACGAGCAGCTTCATGTTGCCACGGCTCGAGTTGGCTACGCGTCAAACATCGACGGACGGTACACAGAAATTTCTGTTTCGACTCACCGATGGGCAGCTCATCGAGACCGTATCGATTCCGGACGGGGATCGACTCACTGTGTGTATCTCCTCGCAGGCCGGTTGCGCTCTGCAGTGTGCGTTTTGTGCCACGGGCGCGATGGGTTTTCAACGCAATCTCACGCCGTCGGAAATAGCCGGACAGGTGCGCGAACTGCGCCTCCTTGCATCCTCGTCAGTCGCCACGAATATCGTGTTTATGGGCATGGGTGAGCCGTTAATGAATTGGTCGGCCGTGAGTGTTGCACTCACGTTGCTCAACGACGCGCGCGCCCTCGGCATCGGGGCGCGACACATCACGATTTCCACCGTAGGAATTTTGCCGGGAATCGTGGCGTTAGCCGCTCGGCCTGAGCAATTTCGTCTGGCGATCTCGGTGCATGCGCCGAGTGAGGCGTTGCGCCACACCCTGATGCCGGTCAACACCAAATATCCATTGGCCGATGTGATTGACGCCGCGCGCGTGTTTGATCGTCGTGTCACGTTTGAGTATGTGTTACTAGGTGGCGTGAACGATCAGGCGGAACACGCGGCGCAACTTGCCGCGCTTGCTCGCGAGTGTCGCGCGTTCGTCAATCTCATTCCGCTCCACCCAGGTGGGTCAATGGGATTTTCACCGTCATCGCCCGCCGTGATCGCGTCGTTCGCGCGTGCGCTTCGTGCGCGAAATGTCGAAACTGCGGTGCGTCGTAGTCGCGGACTCGATATCGCGGCAGCGTGTGGGCAGTTACGGACGGAACGGTTGGGTCGACGACTTCCAGTCGTCCGCGATGAAGACGGTCACGTCCACGAGGCGTGAGCTATCTGCATGTGATTCAATCGTACCAGTGCCGAGTGCACGTCGAATGCGATCCGCCCAATCGATGTGATCCGTGTGGGTGACGATCAGCGTTGACGCACGATGTAACGCCGCGTCACCTTCGAAATCCACAACGTCGAATCCATAGTCGCGTAACGCAAAGGTTGCGCGTTTCGCGAGTCCCTGTGTCACCGTCGTGTTGACGACGCGCACGCGAATGCGAATGCCACGTGGAGCGCGCGCGAGCGAGTCGGTTACGTTTGCCGCCACGCGCATCTCTGCGTCGACATGTATTGGCGGGCGCAGGGCAAACCAGCCGGCGACGGAGACGCCGGTCACAACCCCCACGGCAACCAGTGCGAGCCAACCGCGGCCGCGCGGTCGCGGCCTCTCGTTGGGCGGCGGTAACGATGGCATGTTCGATGTCATCGTACGGCGTTCCACAGGGCAATGGTTTCCGGTGCGAGGCCTTTGCCCTCGCGCAGTGCCCACTCGATACGCACCCGCACCACTTGGCGAAACACTTCATCAAAGGCCTCCGGGACGCGCTCGGCAAGAAAGCGTCGATCCGTTTGCATAAATCCTCGACCTGGCTCTAAGAAATCCGCCATGTATAGCGCGCGTCCGGTGCGCGTCCATTCCACACTGCCAATGGTATGCCAACGAATGGCCTCGATCACATCATTGCGCAGTTCGCCCTCTTCGTACAAGCGCAGCGCGGCCGCAGGACCGTGCAGCATGCCAAAGGGTCGTTGCAGATCGCCTGTCATCTCACGCAGCCGCGGTTCGTCGGCATCGCGTAGCGCGTCGTGCCAGTTTCCCGCATCGATCCATGCTGTTGTTTCAACGTCGCTCAGCTTCATGATTGACGCCCATCGCGCCAGCAGGCTGACGACGCGCTGCACATGCTCACGACGTTTCGGCGACATCACCGACCACGTTAGCAACACCCGGCCCACTGCCGTGCTCACGAGCGCGTGCTCACAGCAGCCTCGTCATGCCACGTCGATCGCGGCGCGAAGACTCACGGCTAGGGCGATGGCTTCTTCGACCGACCGTTCTGCGGCGCGAACAAGCGCGCTGCCAACGATCACGCCGTCACCAAGCACTGCCGCCGCGCGCGCTTGTTCTGGTGTCGAAATGCCAAAGCCGATGCAGATGGGAAGCGTTGTTGACGCACGCAATCGCGCGACCGTCGCGGGCAATTCGTCCGACAGGGAATCCTGTTCTCCAGTGACTCCCATCCGGCTAATGAGGTAGACAAATCCGCCACCATGCGCGCCGATTTCCGCCATGCGCGCGGCGGGAGTAGTCGGCGCCACGAGTCGCACAAAGTCGAGCCCACTGGCACCGAACCACGCCTCGCGCGCGGGATCTGCACCGACGGGGAGGTCCGTTACGAGCACCCCGCTCACTCCAGCGGCGCGCGCGCGAGCGAGTACGTCCGGACCCGCAGCGATGATCGGATTCAAATAGCTAAACAGTACCACGGGCACTGTCACTGCCGCCTCGGCTATAAGTGCAAGTGTACGCTCGAGGGTCATGCCCTGCTCGATCGCCATTTGCGAGCTACGCTGAATAACAGGTCCGTCCGCCAGTGGATCGGAAAATGGAACGCCGACTTCGATCACGTCCGCGCCAGCCTGCTCGAGACCGCGTAAGAGTTGTACACTTTTTGCGACGTTGGGATGCCCCGCCGTCACGTAGCACACGAGCGCACGGCGTCCCTCTACCCGTAGTGCGACGAATCGTGCGCTCAGCGGCGATGCGGTGGGCACCGCCTTAGGCGAAGTAGTCGCTGATGCTAATACCATATCGTTCCGGATCCTCAGTGCGAATGATGGTGCGTAAAAAATGTCCGCTGTCGTCGCGTCTCGTCAGATCGCACAATGTCGTATCGACGATGCGATTGCCTTGCGCATCGGAGAGCAATCGAACGATGGGACGCGAGAGCGCCGTGGGCTCTGGGCTCGCTTGTTGTACCAATGCCAATTCAAAACTGTCGAGGACGACGACCGTCCCGACCGGATAGATACCGGTCAAATTGATAAATGCTTTGACGATAACAGGATCGAGTCCGAGTCGTGCGTTGTCGCGCATACCGCGTAGCACATCCGCTGGTGACCACGGCGAGGCTTGGTACACACGTGTCGTGGTTGCGGCATCGAAGCCGTCGGCAACGGCAATGACGCGACTGAACAATGACATTCGGCGCGCGCGCACTGGACGGGGATAACCTGACAAATCCGTACGCATATGATGTTCGAACGCCGCGATCATCGGGCGCCACGCGCGCCCGGTACCTGCGGGTAGTGACAAGAGTGCCAATACGCCCTGCCACGTATGCGTCTGCAGAAGGGCGCGCTCCGCCTCGTCAAGAACGCCGCGTTTGTTCAATACCTCGAGCGGCACGCGCGATTTCCCAATATCGTGCAGTAGCGCCGCGAGTCCGAGGTCCAACAGCTGCAATTTGGATAGTCCAATGCGTCGACCCAGCGCGGTTGACAAAATGCACACGTTCACGCTGTGCACAAATGTGTACTCGTCAAACTCGCGCAACGTTGTCAGCCCGAGCATGGACGCGGTGTCAGTGAGAATCGCATCCACAATGCCCTGCACGGCGCGTTTGACTCGCTTCAGGCTTGGACTCTTCCCGAGTCGAGCGGATGTCATGACATCGCGCGTAACATCGAGCGAGCGCACATAAGTTTGACGCGCTCGTTCCTTCTGGTCCAGCTCCGCGTCATCACCGCCCGGCTCGTCGCTCGGCGGTGATAATTCGAAGCCGACAATTGACGCCTGCTCAAGGCGTGCCGCCAAAAGTCCCATGCGATCTTCTTCGGGCACGGTGATTGGTGGCGCCTGCAAGAACGATAACACCACCACCCACGAGCGCGCCGCTGGCGCACCAACGATAGTTAGCCCGCCGATACCCGCTTCGCGAAAGAGGCCGAGCACATGTGCGACCGCCGCATAGTTGTCCAGTGTTAGGCGGAGTCGCGTTTCGTTGATGAACAGATAATCGCCAATGCGGCGCACTCCGCACGTACCGTCGGTATCCGTAACACGCGCGACGGCTGTTGCCAATTCACTCATTGCCTTCTGCACGGCGTTATTTTCAACAGGATACATCCGCACGGCGCGAACAGCACCGTGCAACGCGACGATCAATGCTCGCGATGTGCGTTGTACGCTGTGTTCCGTCGCGACATGTTCGCGCACCGCGTGTTCTGTCGAGGCCGACGTATCGTTCACGTGCCGCCTCGCAGCGCGCGTGCAACGGCACTGCGTACCACCACATCCTTCGTTTCGACGGCGCGCTGCAGCGCACTTGTCGCCGCGATAGAGCCAATCAGCCCGAGGGCGCGCGCGGCACACGCGCGAACCTCAGCAGGCTCGCGTGCACCGAGGAGTCCGCGGGCATTCAAAAGCGTGTCGAGTTCGGCGACTCCGGCGTCGCCACACAACGTGCCGTACGCTTCAAACAACGCCATCTTTTCCCCAAGGTCGGCATCACGCACTTCTTTCCGTCGAATGGCCTGCGCGAGTTTCGGCAAGGCGCCCGCGTGCTTGCGCGATGCGACGCAACGGAGCGCCGCGACGCGCACATCACGATCCGTATCATCAATCCCGCGTTCAAGCGCTTGCAGCGCGCCTGGTGAGCCAATGTCGGCGAGAGCGGCGACCGCGTCAGCACGAAGCTTTGCATCGGATCCGCGTAGAATGCGTGCGAGGCCCGGCACGGCCGCCGGGGTCGCGAGCTGTGCCGCCACGCGGAGTGCGCCGCGGACGACGCTTTCGTCTGTGTGTTCGAGCAGGCGCGCTAGCTCCGCCGTGTGGGCGCCGGCTAACCGCAGCGACGCACGCTCGATCGCCGCGCGTGCCGGTGACGACGGTGCTGAACCAAGCCACGACAGTAGCGGAATGAGCGCGGTTGCCCGTAGCTCCGCGAACACGCCTTCGAGTAGCGATGCGACAGGTGTGCGAGCGCTATCATCCAGCGCCTGCAACATTTGCGACATGACCGCAGTCTCGCTGAGGCGTGCGGGCAGCGCATCCAGCGCTTCAATCACTGCGGCATCGACGGCCGGTGAGCGACGCGTGCCGGCACTCTCACGCAATGCATAGGACACGAGTTCGTATTCACCAAGCGAAAGAAAGTCGAGCATGAGCAGATCGATGTGATGCACGGCGTCGAGTTGTGCCTTACGCGTGACGGGCGAGTCAACGATATCGAACAGAATGATCAACGCTTGCTTGCGCGCGTCGTCGGCATACTCACGTTTTAATTCGTCTTGCAGATAACTGACCTCCCGCGCATCTAAAAAATACAGGGTTGAGTCGAAGTCTTCCGTGCGCAAAAGTCCACTGGGCGGACCGTCGCCTGGCGCGGTGGTTTCGGCCGCCGGAACCGCCAATGGTGCGACGCCACCACCCCACGTCGCCACACCCGCCCGATCACCGTTCCGGTCGATACTCAATGTTGGAAGGTCGACGGCGCCACCGCTTTCCACGTGACGGTACTCAAACGCCGATAGGTCGGCGAGCCACAGGAGCGTAACCAGATCGTCTTCATCCTGCGATGCTGTTCGCGCGTGATGAAACACGCCAAGCAGCGTGTCGAGGTCAGCGTTCTCGAAACCATTGCTAAAAGACAATGCGCGAAGCCCATCGCGATACAACAACCACGGTAACCCTTCGGATCCGCGTTCGGCGTCGTGATACACCACGCGATCTTCCCACACGAACTGTGCTTCGCGCACCTGAAGTTCGAGAGGGTTCGCGTAACGCCACACTTTGCCGAACGCCACGCGCGCCTGTTCAACTGACGCGGCTCTTGTTGGACTATTCGCCAAATACATTTGCGTGGCGCGCAACGCTTTCGCAAAGGCGCGCAACGCATCTTCAACCGCAGCGACGGCTTGCGGCGAAAGCTCCAGGTCGTCGATCGCCGTGGTCACGCTGGCGGCAGTTCGTACTGGCTAATGGTGGCCACATCTTTGTCCCCGCGTCCACTCACGCAGATGAGCACTGGCTCGTTCTCGCTCCACCGACCTGCCTCGCGCTCCACCCACGCGACCGCGTGTGCCGTTTCGAGCGCCGGAATAATGCCTTCGAGGCGACTGAGAATGGACACGCCTTTCAGCGCTTCGGTGTCGGTGATTGAGACATATTCCGCGCGTCCCGTGTCGTGCAACCATGCATGCTCAGGCCCAACACCAGGATAATCCAAACCGGCCGAAATCGAGTGTGCGGGATGTATTTGTCCGTTCGCATCCTGCAGAAGGTAGCTCAACGCCCCATGCAGCACGCCGGGCGTGCCTTTGGTGATCGACGCACTGTGACGCTCAGTGTGCAGCCCTTCTCCGGCGGCCTCGACGCCAACCAACTCGACGTCTAGGTCGGTGACGAATCCCGCAAACATACCCATCGCATTCGACCCTCCACCCACGCAGGCCACGACGGTTTTCGGGAGGACGCCAGCACGCGCGAGCATTTGTGCGCGCGACTCTCGGCCGATGACGGATTGGAATTCACGCACCATGCGCGGATACGGTGCCGGACCAACGACGGATCCAATGATGTAGTGACTGTGATTGACCGATGTAACCCAATCGCGAATCGCCTCACTCGTCGCGTCCTTCAGTGTCCGGGTGCCCGATGACACCGGCACCACCGTAGCGCCAAGAAGTCGCATCCGAAACACGTTCAACTGTTGTCGCGCCATGTCTTCTTCGCCCATGTACACGACACATTCCAAACCGAAACGCGCGCAGATCGTTGCCGTCGCCACACCGTGTTGTCCGGCTCCCGTTTCCGCAATAATGCGATGTTTGCCCATGCGACGCGCGAGAATCGCCTGCGCGACCGTGTTATTGATCTTGTGTGCGCCGGTGTGATTTAAATCTTCGCGTTTCAACCAAACGGGCGCGCCGATACGCGCCGAAAGCCGCGGCGCGAAACTAAGTGCCGTTGGCCGTCCGACATATTCGTGCAACAGTCCGTCGAGCTCCGCTTTGAACACGGGGTCTGCTTGCGCGGTTGCGAACGCGACCTCCAACTCATCCAACGCCGGAATGAGCGTTTCGGGCACGTAGCGGCCACCAAACGGACCGAATCGATCGGATGCGGTTATCGCTAACGTCTCTGCTGTTGTCACCGACTCTCCATCGCGGCATGCACCGCCGACACGAACTGTTGCACTGCTTCCGGATTCTTCACACCGGGCTTGATCTCCACACCGGAAGATACGTCCACAACATCGGGCGCGAGGAGTCGAATTGCTTCGACGACATTACTTGGACGCAATCCGCCGGCAAGAACAATGCGCAGCGATGGAATTGCGTTACGTAAAGCCGCGAGTTGCGAGACCAGTCCAGACCAATCAAGTGCAACTCCGGTGCCGCCCAATTGCCCGGGTACTTTGGCATCGAGGACCAACCACCCCGCCGCGGCTGCCAAGAATTCCGTATCGAGGGGCAACGTGCTCCCATCAAGCCTGATCACGGGCCACACGGTACACCCGGTTGCGGCAATGAGACGCGCTATTGCCTCGCTGGACGTCGTGCCGTGCAACTGAATCACGTCCAAAGAAAGCGCCTGCGCGATAGCAATAATTTCAGCTTCCGATTGCGCATCGAAAACGGCCACTCGTCGCACACCGTGACGAAGCGCACGCAGCACGTGACCGGCGCGGCCAACATCGAGCAGCCGCGGCCCGCTCGCGAGGATGACGCCCACGTAGGCCGCACCGCATTCCGCCGCAAACATCGCATCTTCCGCACGCGTAATCCCACAAATTTTGACGGCGGTCATCGCTCGTGTCGGTGGATCGACGATAGCGCGCGAACGGCCGTGGCGGGATCATGCGAGGCAGAAATTGCGCTGCCAACCAAAATCGCGTCGGCACCCGCGAGCGCCGACGGCAGTACATCGCCCTTGTCCCGCATCCCACTTTCGGCCACGGCAACGCAGTACCGCGGAATAAGTGGAATAATTCGCGGCGCGGTGCTTGGATCGATCACGAGGCTCTCGAGGTTGCGATTATTGACCCCAATCACTTGTGCATTGACCTGCAGCGCGAGGTCAAGTTCCCGCTCGTCGCGTATTTCGACCAAGACTTCAAGTCCCGTCTCCGCCATCGCGTCCATCAGTTCGCGAAGGAGCTCGGGCGACAGCGCGCGAACAATCAGCAGGACGGCTGACGCGCCTGCGAGCCGAGCCTCCCAGAGTTGTACCGGGTGTACCAGGAAATCCTTCCGAATGACAGGCACCGTGACTTGGCGGGTAACGTCGCGCAGATCCGTCAGACTACCGCCAAAACGTTGCGGTTCGGTGAGCACCGAAATGGCGGCCGCTCCACCATTCACGTATTCCGCCGCTTGCGCAGCGGCGTCAAGATTGAGCGCGATCACCCCTTTGGACGGTGACGAGCGCTTCACCTCGGCGATGACCCGTACCGTCGAGCCGCGCAGCGTTTGGGCGAAGGGCGGTGGTGGCGGCAGATCGTGGACTGCAGCGCGCAACTCATGGACACGAGCGGCGACAATCGCCGCGCGTTGGTGCGATGCGGCGGTAAGCTCTCCTAGGGTGCCAGTGGGAGGCATCCAAGGGGCGCTCGAAAAAAATGCTTGCACTTCGGCCTGTCTTCGGTTAGCGTGGATTTGGCCCCTTTTCGGGGTCCCGAGTACGGAGCGTGATTCGACGCTTATCGGGTATTCGGTGTGTTCGACCTCATCTGGAGGCGCCATGTCGCTCACGAAGCGCCAGCGGGAGATTTTGTCGTTCCTGTCCGAATACAACGAAGCAAATGGCTACGCGCCAAGTTTCGAAGAAATCGCGTCGCAGTTCAACTATAACTCGCTTGCGACCGTTCATGAGCATCTCTCCAATCTCGAACGCAAGGGCTACATCAAGCGGTCGTACAACGAGAGCCGCGCAATCGAAATTTTGCCGTCGGAAGTGTATCAGCGCGCGGTCGAGCTGCCACTCCTCGGCACGGTGGCTGCCGGCGCCCCAATCGAAGCGATGACGTCAGGCGAAACGATGGCCGTTCCCGACGGTTTCTTACGTCGAAACGGCAGCCACTATGTGTTGCGTGTACGTGGCGAGTCGATGATCGAGGAGCAGATTCGCGATGGCGACTATGTCGTGATTAACGATCGGCAAACGGCGGACAACGGGGAGATGGTCATCGCATTGCTCGACAACGCGGGGGCCACGGTTAAGCGCTACTATCGGGAGCGCGATGGTCGCATTCGGCTACAGCCGGCCAACGAAACGATGTCACCGTTGTACGTACACGAAGACGACATTCGCATTCAGGGCATCGTTGTTGGAGTGCTGCGGCGCTACTAGTTGGCCTCTAGATCAGGCCGGCGGCTCGACGTGAGGCAAGTCGCAACCGCGTCAACGCGGTCGCACCCGCGCCCGACGTGAGCGCAGCGCGCGTGCTCGCAACGGCGTCAGCGTACGTCGGACTGCGTCCGCTTACGTAGTACGCTGCTGCGGCATTGAGCAGCACGGCCGCGCGCGCACCGGGCGGACCGTCGCCTTGCAATACGCGTTCGATGATCGCGGCGTTCTCGGCGGGGTCGCCGCCCCGCAAGTCTTCGGCGCGCACATGCGAAATCTCTGCTACGCGCGGATCGATTTCCCAATACGTCGTGGTCCCGTTCTCGACTTCGGCCACGGCCGTTACGCCGAGCGGCGAAATTTCGTCGAGCCCAGGTTCGCCGTGCACCACCATGGCGCGTCGCGCGCCGAGGACCGCGAGCGCGTCTGCGAGCAACTCTAACCGCCCGCGCTCGGCGACACCCACCACTTGGCGACCGGCGCGCGCTGGGTTGGCGAGCGGCCCGACGATATTCATAACCGTAGGAATGGCGAGTTCACGCCGCACCGGACCCACGTGGCGCAACGCGGGATGCATCAGCGGCGCAAACATGAACACAATGCCGGCTTCGGCGAGCGTCGCGGCCATGGCTGCCGGCGTGGTCTCAATCACCACACCGAGCGCCTCGAGCACGTCCGCGCTGCCGGAACGGGACGTGAACGAACGATTGCCATGCTTCGCCACGCGCACACCCATCCCTGCCGCCACGAGTGCAGCGGCCGTGGAAATATTGAACGTTGTCAGCGCGCCACCGCCAGTCCCGCACGTGTCGACCAAATCCTCCGGGTTGGTGGTCGGCAACACGATCATCGCGTTACGCAAAGCTTCGACGACGCCTGCCACCTCGGCCGCAGTCTCGCCCTTCACACGAAGGGCCATGAGAATAGCCGCAACTTGGGCGGGCGTGCCCTCACCACGCATGATCACCCCAAACGCGCTGGTGAGCGACGCGGCATCGAGCGACTCATGCGCGGCCAGCCGACGAATCGCCGTCGTCAGCGCATCAGTTGACACGCATTACCTGCAGCAGTCGTTCAGCCAATGCATTGCGGGACGCGACCAGCGAGATCACCAGTCCGAGCAGTCGCACGCGCTCCACGTCTTCGTCGGTATACACGCCACGCTGTGCGCGGTTCGTAAGATTCAACACACCGACCAACTCGTCGTGATACACGAGTGGAAAACTGATGAAACTCCCCGTCGTAAAAAATTGATCGCGTAGCAGCGGATGCTGCGCCGCCTCCCGTACATCCTGCACCAATAATGGTTCGCGCGCTGCTGCTACGCGGCCCGCTACGCCTTCTCCAATGCGAATGCGCATTCCTTCGATGATGTGGGGTGCGATGCCACGCGCCGCCGCGAGGTACAAATACTCGGGGTCGGGGCTGCGCAGCATGAGCGAACAGCGTTGCGCTTGCATATCATCGCCGACCAACGCCAAGAGCCCATCAACCAACGTACGTGCATCGCGCGTGGTTGCATCGAGGGACAGCACGCGATCCACGAGGTAGAGCGTTCGTGTACGCTGCCTCAGTGCCTCACTGCGTCGATGCAATTCAATATGTGCCTGCTCAAGTTGCCCGACGGCCGCCGTAAGCTGTTGGTCGGTCAGTTCCGCGCGACGAATCGCACGGCGCGCCTCTTCGCTCGCTCGCGCTGCGTCGGCTTGCAGCGCAATCGAGGTTGCCACGTCGAGCACGGATGTGTCGCGCGGCGTATCGCGCACCACGCGGAGCTCCGATTCCAACGCGCCGAGTCGCCGTACGTATTCCCCATGCACACGCTGCGTAACGTCCTCAAGCGTGCGCACCGCCTCCTCCCGTGCATCGCGCTCCGCGAGACGACCAAACGCCAAATCGAACAACGCAATGGCTGGCGCGAGTCGATCGGTTGTTCGTGTGCCGAAGATCTTCCGCGGTTCATACAGCGCCAAGACGGCAGCGAGTGATCCTTCAATTCGCAAACCGCGGAGCGCGAGGACACCACCGTCCAACGGTGTCGCAAATCCGAAAAGGCGCGCATAGTCAGCCGACTTATCCGTGACGTCCACGAATTGCGCGCCCACCGTCACTTTGCTGCGCAACGGCTCCGGCAAGTGGTCCAATGTCGTTTCAATGGACGACCGGGCGATCTGACCACCGACCGGGGACAAACGCTCGCGCAGCATATCACGTCGTGCGTCGTAATGCACAAACGCGCAGACGGCGCCGCGATCAAGATCAGCCAGACATTCGCCGAGCGCGATGAGCGCGCCGTCGAGATCGGAAATGGCCCCAAGAGCGTGGGCGAGCGAGGCGAGAGAACGAGGAGGCATGGACGAAATGGATCAAACAGCGACGACCGCGACCGCGCAATGCGCGTGGTAATACTTGTTGGCGGTATGGCGCATGCAAGATCGAGCAGAATCGCCAGTGTGAGCGAGTTGAAGCGCGAGGGCTGTGCCTCTAACTTGCGCCGTCTATGGACCCGCGCCCAATCCTTTTGGTAACCCAGTACGACGGAGGGCGATTCTCTGGCTGGCAGCGACAGCCATCGGCGCGCACGGTGCAAGGCGCAATGGAAGCGGTCCTCCTCAAGCTGTGTCGCGAACCGATCGCCGCGATCGGCGCAGGGCGGACTGATGCGGGCGTACATGCGCATGGGCAAGGCGTGGGTGTTCGGGTACCGTCGCAATGGACGCCTGCAGCACTCCGCAAGGCGATGAATGCGTTACTGCCCGATGATATTTGGATTGCCGACGCCTGTCGTATGGACCCATCATTTCATCCGCGTCGCAGCGCGACGGCGCGACGGTACGGTTACCTTGTGGGCACGGATGCTGCCGCACGGTCACCGTTTCGGCGGCGATTTGAGTGGGCGATGCACCGTCCGCTCGATGTTGATGCGTTGCATGAGGAAGCCGCCGCGCTGATAGGAGAACACACGTTTCGTGCTTTCGCCGTCGCACACACGGCGCCAATCGATGATCATCATCGTTGCGTAATTCACCACGCACGCTGGATGGAACGCGATGGCGGCTGGGTCTTCGAGATAGCGGCGAATCGGTTTCTTCATCACATGGTACGATTTCTAGTGGGCACGATGATCGACGTGGGACAAGAACGCAGGCCTCGCGGCACAATCGCGCGGCTCCTCGTTGCAGCAGACAACGCCGACACTTCCGCACCGGCACCCGCACAAGGGTTGTCGTTGCGAGAGGTGACGTATCCGTCAACGCTTTTTCTGGCCGAGCATCACACGCCATGAGACTTTTCCTTGCCACTGACGCGCTCGATGACGTGCGTTGGGCAACTGAACGCGGGTTGATCGACGGTGTGGTGCTCCCAGACGCCGCGCTGCGTAGCGGGTTAACCCCTGCCGACTCGCTGGCATGGCTCGCGGATTTCGCGCGCGCCGCCGCGATGCCGATCTTCGTCACGCTGAACGCGGCGTCGGCCGAACTCGCCGCCGATGAAGCCGAACAACTCGGTCGCGTTGCCGACAACGTGGTCGTGCAGTTGCCGTTCGCGGACCCGTACATCCCACTCATGCATCGGCTGGCGAGCACCGGCGTGAAAGTCGCGTCAACATTTGTTGGCTCGGCATCACAAGCCATGTTGGCGGCGCGAACGGGCGCCGCTTTTATTTTTGTAGATGTTGATCGCATTGATGCAGCGGGAGCCGATGCCTCGTCGACACTATCGCACGCACGACGCTTGTTAAATAGCGCGGCGTCCGAATCCGATTTGGTAGCCGTGTTTCCCTCGCCGGGCACTGCACTTGCGGCTTGCGCACTCGCAGGCGCCGATGCCGCAGTGATTGGAACCGCCGCCTTACGTGCCATGATCGCGTATCCGTTTACCGAACAATCGCTCATGGATGGTGCGCGACGGCCTCCGCAGGGCGAGCGACTTCGCGCGACGTCATTGTGACGCGCGCTCGCTTGTACTTTGTGCTCGCCGCGTCGGTGTGCGCCGTCGGTTGCGAAGGTGCAACGCCCGTGCCGTCGAACGCACAATCGCGAACAACATCGTCGTCGCGTCCCGTGTCCAGCGTTGTACCCGCGACGAGCATCACCGATGCACGCCGCACGGCGATCACAACGGCCGTGGAACGGGTGTCGCCGGCGGTTGTCACCGTGCAGACAGAAACAACCGAACGTGTCCCGGCCGATTTCTTTGAGTACTTCTCCGGCGGCCGCAGCGGCGAGCGGCGAAGCGCGGGGATCGGGTCTGGATTTGTGATTCGTGATGACGGGGTGATCGTGACAAACGCGCATGTCATCACCGGTGCATCAAAAGTCTCAGTGGCCATGCGGGATGGCACGACGTACGATGCCAAGATTGTGGGCATCGATGAGCCCAACGATCTCGCCGTCGTACGCATCGACGCGAGGAAGCTTGCTGTCGCAACACTGGGCACGTCGTCCGATCTACTCGTCGGCGAGTGGACGATTGCCATTGGCAATCCGTTTGGATTTGTGCTCGGTAACAGTGAGCCCAGTGTCTCAGTCGGCGTTGTGAGCGCCGTTGGTCGGAACTTGGCGGGCCGGGGGGACGGCGGCGGTGTGTACGTGGATATGATTCAAACCGACGCGGCAATCAACCCCGGCAATTCGGGCGGACCACTCGTAAATGCGATGGGCGAGGTCATCGGCGTGAACAGTTCGATTTACTCGCCAAGTGGTGGCTCTATCGGTTTGGGCTTTGCCATTCCAATTGATCGCACAAAGCGCATTGTCGAAGATTTGTTGGAGCATGGTTCCGTGCGCCAGCCGTGGGTCGGTATTCGATTGCTCGTTCCACAAGTTGAGAGTGCGCGCGCGGCGGCAACGGCGGGGGCGATTGTGCAACGCGTCGTGCCAGGTTCCCCGGCCGCGCGTGCCGGCGTGGCCGCGGGTGATCAAATTGTTCGCGCCGGAACGCGAGGCGTTCGCAACCCGTTCGACTGGGAGGCGCGTTTACTTGATCTGCGCGTCGGGGACGCGCTCCCGATCGTGGTGCGACGCGGCACGCGTGACGTGAGCATGAGCTTGAAGGTGGCTGATGCCCCGGAGGTCAGCGCCCCCAAGGTTACCGTTTTGCGCGAACTACAATTGGTCTCGTTGACCGACGTGATTCGGCAAGAGCGTGGCATTGACGCGACCTCGGGTGCGCTTGTGTATAAAACGTCGGATCGAATCACGGAAGAGATCGGCTTTCTAAGTGGTGATCTGATTGTGCAAGTTGGTAATACGCGCATTACGACGGCCGAATCCGCATCAAAAGCCATCGAAGCCTATGGCAGTCGTGGCCCGGTGCTCGTCTACTTCTACCGCGGACGTCAGTTGCTCCAAGCTTCATTTTCGCTGCGTTGATGATGTCTGCTGCCGATCCTACGGTGTACTCGTCTCCGCTGTCGGAGCGATATGCATCGCGCGCGATGCTTACACTGTGGGGCCCGCAAACGCGCTACGCGCTTTGGCGCGAACTCTGGCTTGCGCTGGCAGAATCACAGCGCGCGCTCGGCGTGCCAATCCCTGACGCAGCCCTGTCCGCAATGCGGACGCATCAGCACGATATCAATTTTTCACTTGTTGCCGAGTACGAGAAGAAATTTCGCCATGACGTGATGGCGCATGTACACGCTTTTGGTGATGTCGCACCAGCGGCGCGAGCGTTCATTCACTTGGGCGCGACGAGTTGCTACGTCACCGACAATGCCGAGTTAATACTGATGCGACGCGGCCTCTCATTGTTACGTGAGAAGTTGCTTGGTGTCTTGGACGAACTGGGCACGTTCGCGCGAGCGTGGCGCGACGTACCAACGTTGGGATATACGCATTTGCAACCCGCGCAACTGACCACCGTTGGCAAGCGGGCGACGTTGTGGATGCAGGACATCGTGCTCGATCTCGAAGATCTCGACTATCGGATCGCGCAAATGCCGTTTCGCGGAGTCAAAGGCACCACCGGTACGCAGGCGAGTTTTTTGTCGTTGTTCGACGGCGATCATGCGCGTGTGCGCCAATTGGATCGCATGGTCACTGCGCGGATGGACTTCGCGACATCGATTCCGGTGAGTGGTCAAACGTATTCGCGAAAGATCGATGCGCAGGTGTTGGGAGCAGTGGCGGGAGTCGCGGCAACTGCGTCGAAATTTTCAGGCGACATTCGGATGCTGCAGGCGTTTGGCGAAATCGAAGAGCCGTTTGAGAAGCATCAGATTGGTTCGTCGGCGATGGCCTACAAACGCAATCCGATGCGCTCGGAACGCATCGCATCGCTCGCGCGATTTGTCCTCTCGCTTGAGCCCAACGCGAATCACACGCACGCGGTGCAATACTTTGAACGCACGCTCGACGATTCAGCCAACCGCCGATTGTCGATACCAGAATCGTTCTTGGCGACGGATGCGATTTTGGTATTGATGCACAACGTGGTACGCGGTCTTGAAGTGCATCCTGCGCGCATCCGCCGTCGTGTTGATGACGAATTGCCGTTTATGGCCACGGAAGAACTCATTGTGCGCTTTGTGCGGGCCGGTGGGGATCGTCAAGTGGCGCACGAGCTGATTCGCGGTCACAGTATTGCGGCGGCACGCGTGGTGAAAGATGAGGGTCTGCGGAATGATATGCTCGAGCGGTTGGCGGCTGACCCGGCGTTCGGCGTTCCTTTAACGGATTTGCAGGAAACGGCCGATCCCTCGCGCTTCGTGGGGCGTGCACCACAACAAGTTGATGAGTTTCTCGATGAAGTAGTGGCACCGTGGTTAGCGCGCGAGCGAGCTGCCCCCAGTATCGACGAAGTACGCGTATGACCAGCGCAATGGTCCGAACATCGTTACCGCTACCGCTTGTGCGGCGGGGCAAAGTGCGCGATGTGTACGAAGTCGATGCCGATCGACTGTTGGTGGTGGCAACGGATCGCATCAGCGCGTTTGATATCGTGATGCGCGAAGCCATTCCATACAAGGGTGCCGTGCTCACGCAACTCTCCGCGTGGTGGTTTGGCCAGCTTGGCACACGCGTGGCGCACCATTTGCTGACGGCCGAAACCGACGAGATTCTTCGCGAGATTCCGTTACTCGCCGCGCATCGTGATGCACTCGTGGGGCGCTCCATGCTCTGTGTGCGCACCGACGTTGTGCCGATCGAGTGTGTGATTCGCGGATACCTGTCGGGCTCCGCGTGGAAGGAATACAAAGCCTCAGGCACACTGGCGGGTCAGTTGTTGCCGTTGCATTTGTTGGAGAGTGACCGACTCGAGCCATCCCTGTTTAGCCCGGCCACAAAGGCGGACACTGGCCATGACGAAAACATTACCGTCGCGAGTGTTGCCCGCGCGGTGGGAGCCGACACCGCCGCTGAATTGGAGCGACTGTCGCGCACCGTGTACGAGTTTGGACGCGCAACTGCGGCAGCGCGCGGCATTCTCGTTGCCGACACGAAGTTTGAGTTCGGATTTCGCGACGGACACTTGGTATTGATAGACGAAGTGCTGACGCCCGACAGTTCGCGTTTTTGGGCGTTGGATACGTACGCACCTGGGCGCAGCCAACCAAGTTTTGACAAGCAGCCATTGCGTGATTGGTTGGACGTTGAGCGAACCGCCGGTCGGTGGAATGGAGATGCACCACCGCCGTCGCTGCCCGACGCCGTTATTCGCGCCACGAGTCTTCGCTACCGCGACGCGTTTACGCGTTTGACGGGCACTCCACTTGATTTGGCACGGCTTGGCCTGCCGGAGGATCGGCACTGATGTTTGCTCGCGAAGGATATCCGTTCATGTTTGGTGCCGCCGCCCTCGCTGCCCTCACCTACGTGGCCGCGTTGCGCTTTCGATTGTGGCCGCTGTGGCTCGCGGCATATGCGCTCACGATTATCGCGCTATGGGTCGCGTGGTTTTTCCGCAATCCAGTACGCGTCGGCGAGCGTGGACCGTCGGTGGTGGTGTCGCCAGCGGACGGACGTGTTGTGCTCATTCGAACGGTCGACGAACCCACGTTCGTACACGGGCAATCGTTGCGCGTCTCAGTGTTCATGAACGTGTTTGATGTACATGTCAATCGGTATCCACTCAGTGGCACCGTGCAGTACGTCGTACATAAAGCGGGCAAATTTCTCAACGCCGCCGTTGAAGCGTCGAGCGAAGACAACGAACAGGCATCCGTGGGATTGGTCAGTGGCACCCATCGTATTCTGGTGCGGCAGATTGCCGGACTCATCGCGCGGCGCATCATCACCGACTCGAAGGCCGGTGATGTCGCGGTGCAAGGTGCGCGCATGGGACTTATACGCTTTGGTTCGCGCGTTGACGTCTTTCTCCCGACGACTGCGGTCTTGCGTGTCGCGGTTGGTCAGCGCATGCAGGCTGGTGTCACCGTGCTCGCCGATCTTCCGGTCGCGTGATTAGCGACGCGAATGACAAGTCGGTGCGGCGCCTGCGGCCACGCGCAGCGGTCGCGCTGCCCAACGGCTTCACGTTGGCGAATTTATTTTTCGGCATCTTTGCCGTGGTGTCTGCATCTCGCGGCGAGTTTGACGCAGCCGCGCGGTACATCGTGTTTGGTGCGATTGCCGATACACTCGATGGGCGTATTGCACGAGCGACAAATTCAGGCAGTAAATTCGGCTCCGAACTCGATTCGCTGGTCGATGCCATCTCGTTCGGCACGGCGCCCGCTTTGATCATGTATTTCTTGGCGCTCAACGAAACACGCTGGGACTGGATCTTTTGCTTTTTCTTCACGGCGTGTGCTGTGATGCGTCTCGCGCGGTTCAATGTCGAGCAAGCCGGTCGGCCTATCAAGCATTTTGTTGGGTTACCAAGCCCCGCCGCCGGATTGACGCTTGCCACGTACTATTGGTTCAGTCAAACATCGTTGTACACCGAAACGGTGATTGCTGATCTCCCGTGGCATCAAATGTTACGTTGGGTCATGCTCGGATTAGGCATGTTGATGATCAGTAGCGTCCAGTACGCGAAAGTGCCAACGGTCGGCTTTCGATCACTCAAGGGTTTGTTGGGTTTGGTACTCGTGATTGGCGCGTTTGTCGGCGTGATTTTTTTGCCAAAGCAATTTTTCTTCCCGGCGCTGATGGCTTACGTGTTGTACGGTATTGGACGCACCGTGTTTTTAGGTCTTATGGAACGGCTTCCAGCGGGGCGTGATGACGAGACGACCGATGATGACGACGATGAAGACACACTGGCCCGCCGACGGCGTCGTCGCCGTCGGCGCCAATCCCGAACTATTCCCGACCGCACCGTAGCATCAGAGGATACGACCGTATGACCCGATTTCGTATTGCGCTCCACATCGTGCCACGCCGTGGGATTCTCGATCCACAGGGGAAAGCCGTCGCGGATGCCCTGCACTCGCTCGACTTCGCGCAGGTGACCGACGTCCGCGTGGGCCGCTTCATCGTTGTTGATCTCGATGCCACTTCCGCTGTCGCTGCGCGCGCTGATGCGCGAACCATGTGCGAGCAGCTACTCGCCAATCCCGTCACCGAAGATTTCGACATCGCGTCGGTGGAGCACGCGTGAAAGCGGGTGTTATTCGATTCCCTGGTTCGAACTGCGATGAAGATGCCTACAACGCCGTCGCCGACATCCTTGGCCAGCAGGCCGTGTTCTGCTGGCACAAAGAGCATGACCTGCAAGGTGTCGATGTCGTCATTTTGCCGGGAGGGTTCAGTTACGGGGACTACCTACGCCCCGGTGCCATCGCGCGCTTTAGCCCCATTATGCGTGAAGTCATCGCCTTCGCGAAGCGCGGCGGACCCGTGCTTGGCATCTGCAATGGTTTTCAGATTGCGTGCGAAGCAGGCCTGCTGCCCGGTGCACTGTTGCGCAACGACGGCCTGCGCTTTGTCAGCGCGCCCGTGCAACTGCGTGTTGAAAATATCGCGACACGATTTACGTCACAGTATCACCACGGACAGGTGCTCACGGTGCCCATTGCGCACGGTGACGGGCGCTTTACTGCCGATGCCGATGTGCTCGAACGCATCGAAGGTGAGGGTCAGGTGGTGTTCCGCTACGTCACGTCGGCCGGTGATCCAAGCGCGGCGGCAAATCCCAACGGTGCGCAGCGCAACATCGCGGGGATTGTCAACGCCGAGGGTAACGTGTTGGGGATGATGCCGCATCCAGAGCGGGCGATGGAGCATGCACTTGGCTCGACCGACGGTTTGCCATTGTTCGCGTCACTGCTCGAGTCGCTACTAACCGTGGTGGCCGCGTGAGTAAGGTATTGCCGCGCGTCGGCGATCCCGCAATCACACCAACGCTTGTCGCCGAACATGGGATCACGGAGCTCGAGTACGCACGGCTGATCAACATGCTTGGACGCACCCCAACGTTCACTGAACTTGGGGTCGTGAGTGCACTGTGGAGCGAGCATTGCTCGTATAAGCATTCCCGTCCGTTGCTTAAATCATTGCCCACCACGGCACCGTGGGTGTTGCAAGGTCCGGGCGAAAACGCCGGCGTGATCTCCGTCGGTGACGGACTGGCGGTCGCGTTCAAGATTGAGTCGCACAACCATCCGTCGGCGATCGAGCCGTATCAAGGCGCTGCGACGGGCGTGGGCGGTATTCTGCGGGATGTCTTCACGATGGGCGCGCGTCCCATCGCGCTCTTGAACTCATTGCGTTTCGGGCCCCTCACCTCAGGACGCGTTCGTTGGTTGTTTGCCGGCGTGGTCAAAGGGATTGGTGACTACGGTAACTGTATCGGCGTTCCAACCGTTGGCGGTGAAGTGGTGTTCGATCCGTCGTACGAGGGCAATCCGTTGGTGAACGCGATGTGCGTTGGACTTATGCGCGAGGACGAACTCATTCGCGCGGTGGCCTCGGGCGTGGGCAATCCGATCATGGCCGTCGGCGCGCGGACCGGACGAGACGGGATTCATGGCGCCTCATTCGCGTCCGAAGATCTGTCCGCGTCGAGTGAGGCGAAGCGTCCGATGGTGCAAGTGGGTGATCCGTTTACGGAAAAGCTGTTGTTGGAAGCGTCGCTCGAGCTCATTCGCAGCGGGCACATTGTCGCGATTCAAGACATGGGCGCTGCGGGGCTCACGTCGTCGTCGGCAGAGATGGCGGAGCGCGGCGATGTCGGCGTGACGATCGACGTCACCAAGGTACCAGTGCGTGAAGCTGGGATGACGCCTTACGAAATTCTGTTGTCGGAATCGCAAGAGCGCATGTTGGTAGTGGCAAAAAAAGGCCATGAGGCGGACGTGCATGCCATTCTCAGTAAGTGGGATCTCGAGTCCGCAGTGATCGGTGAGGTCATCGCCGAACCCGTTTATCGCGTCACTGAAGGCGACGTGATCGTTGCAGAGTTTCCAGGCTCTCGATTGGTGACGGAGTGTCCGCAGTACATCATCGACGGCCGGGAGAGTGATGCGGTACAAGCCGCACGTGCGCGCGATCCCCTTGCCGTGCAGCCATTGGTCGACGAACGCGATCATGGTTGGACGTTAGAGCGGCTGCTAGCATCGCCAACGATCGCGAGCAAAGCGTGGGTATGGCGACAATACGATTCCACCGTGCGCACAAGCACCGTGCGAGGACCGGGCAGCGACGCGGCCGTTGTGCGCTTGCGTGGCACCGACAAGGCGCTCGCCCTGTGTATTGACGGCAACGGGCGCCACGTGGCATTGTCGCCGCGTAACGGCGGTCGTGCGGCCGTGTGTGAAGCCGCGCGCAACGTGGCCTGCACCGGCGCGCGTCCAATGGCCATCACCAACAATCTCAACTTTGGCAATCCCAAAAAACCGGACGTGTATTTTCAGTTGAGCGAAGCGATTGCGGGAATCGGTGAAGCATGCACCGTGCTTCACACGCCGGTCACTGGCGGTAACGTGTCGCTGTACAACGAGAATCCGCGCGGCGCGATTCATCCCACGCCGACGATCGGCATGGTTGGGCTCATCGAATCGCTCGCGCACGTCACCCCATCAACATTTCAAAATGTCGACGACGCGATTGTCCTGTTGGGCGAACCCACGGCGGCGCTTGGCGCGAGCGAATATCTGCACGCCATTCACGGGCTTACGATCGGCGAACCGCCGGTGTGCGACCCCGTCGCAGAACGTCAGCTCATCGAAACGATACTTGAATCCATTCGCCGCGGATGCGTTTGCTCAGCGCACGACTGCAGCGACGGCGGCTTAGCGGTTGCCCTCGCGGAATGCGCAATCTCCGAACCCGACGCGATGTTCGGATTTTCGGTTGATCTCTCGACGTGGGCATCCCTTCCGCATCGAGCCGTGCTCTTTGGAGAAGCACACGGTCGTGCGGTGCTGTCTTCCGGGCAACCGGACGCGATCCTTGCGATCGCGGCACGCCATGGTGTGGCGGCGCGCGTGATTGGATCCGTGAGCAACGCCAGTGACGGGGCGCGCTTTACTATCGCCGACGAGTCGTTCGCGGCGCCAATTGATTGGCTCGCGCATGCATTTCACCACGCGATTCCGGTAGCGATGGATGGCGATTCGCCAGCGGAACACGCGGTGAGTTCGTCGCACGCTCCTTCCTACGACTGATCGGGAGTTTTCTCATGTGTGGCATTTTCGGTGTATACGGTCATCGTGACGCGGCGGCGCTCACGCAACTTGGCCTCTACTCCTTGCAGCATCGTGGACAAGAGTCGGCGGGTATCGTTGCGGTAGATAGCGCGGGTCGTGCGCGCATCAGTCGCGCGATGGGACTCGTGTCGGAAGGGTTTGGCGATGAGGAGATGAAGGAGTTGCGCGGGTCGATCGGGGTTGGTCACACGCGGTATAGCACGGCCGGTGGTTCGGCAATTGAAAATGCGCAGCCAATTTTGGCGCGCGTGCGGCGCGGTCATATCGCGCTCGCACACAACGGCAATCTGACGAACGCCACCGAACTGCGTCGCGAACTCGAAGATGAAGGTGCCATCTTCGCGTCAACGATGGACTCCGAAGTGATCGTCCATCGCATCGCGCGCGCGCATGGCGCCACCCCTGAAGCACGCGTCGCTGAAGCACTCGTTGGCGTCGAGGGTGCATACTGTTTGTTGATTGTGATCGACGATACAGTCATCGTCGCGCGTGATCCGCACGGATGGCGTCCACTGGTCATTGGCCGCCTTGGCGAAGGGTGGGTGTTCGCGTCAGAGACATGCGCGTTGGACATTGTCGGCGCCACCATTGATCGCGAAGTCGCGCCAGGCGAGATCATCGCCGTTGACGCGCATGGACTCCGCTCGACACAAGGCGTCGCATCGGCGACCATCCATCGCTGCGTGTTCGAACATGTGTATTTCGCGCGTCCTGACAGCAAGGTCTTCAATGGATCGGTTGATAAATCGCGTCGCGCGCTCGGTCGGCAACTCGCCATCGAGTGCCCGGCACCGGGCGCCGAGGTGGTCTTTGCGGTACCTGATTCAAGCAACTCTGCGGCCCTCGGTTTCGCGGATATCTCGGGCATTCCGTACGAACTCGCACTCATTCGCAACCATTACATCGGACGCACGTTCATTCAACCCACGCAAGCTGGTCGCGACGCGAAAGTGAAAGTCAAGTACAATCCGGTACGGGAGTTGCTGGAAGGCAAGAGCGTCGTCATGGTGGACGACTCGATTGTGCGTGGGACAACCACCCGCGGTCTCGTCTCTCTCGTGCGTGCTGCCGGTGCGCGTGAGGTGCACATGCGCGTCAGTAGTGCGCCAATCATTAGTCCGTGTTACTACGGCATCGATACGCCACGCCGTGAAGAACTCATCGCGGCTACTATGTCACATGAGGAACTCGTTCATCATCTCGGCGTCGACACCTTGGGCTATCTCTCCCTCGAAGGCATGTTGTCGCCGATGCCGGGTGGCCCAGGCGGGTATTGTCACGCGTGTTTTTCCGGTCGCTATCCGACGGCGATCCCGTCCGAGCCAGCGTTGCTGCGAGCAGGCGTTACCGTCGGCCAACCTATCGGCAGTCCAGTCGGTGTGGCTTAACATGTCTCTCACGCGCACAGCAGGAGATCAGCCGTGACGCGCAACGTGTACTCGTTTGGCAATGGTACGGCCGATGGTACACGCGAGATGAAAACAACACTCGGCGGCAAAGGGGCAAACCTTGCCGAGATGACCAATCTTGGTGTACCAGTCCCGCCAGGGTTTACCATTACGACCGCGCAGTGCGTGACGTACTTGGATGATCGACGAATTGCGCCCGCATTGCGCGAGGAAGTCGCGGCCGCGCTGGCGCAGCTTGAATTAGCCAGCGGAAAAGTGTTCGGCGACGCAAGAAATCCGCTGCTGGTGTCCGTGCGCTCTGGTGCCGCCGTGTCGATGCCCGGGATGATGGAAACCATTTTGAATCTCGGGTTGAATGACGAGACGGTGGCTGGACTCGCCGCAGCCAGCGACAATCCGCGCTTCGCGTTCGATTCGTATCGTCGTTTTCTACAGATGTACGCCGATGTGGTGCTCGAGGTCCCAATGCATTCGTTCGAGCAATTGCTCGGTGCGAAGCGCATCACCCAAGGTGTGACGACGGACGCCGAACTCAGCGCGGATGCCCTACGAGCGCTTGTGCAGGAATACAAGCAATTAATTCGACGGGTCACTGGTGCCGACTTCCCGACGGATCCAAGCGCGCAGCTTTGGGGAGCAATCGAAGCGGTCTGGCGTTCATGGACGCTAAAAAAGGCAATCGACTATCGTCGGGTGAACGCTATTTCGCACACGCTTGGCACTGCGGTGAATATCGTGTCCATGGTGTTTGGGAACATGGGTGATGATTCGGGCACTGGTGTGGCGTTCACGCGTGATCCATCCACTGGCGAACGACGTTTCTATGGCGAGTTCTTAGTCAACGCGCAGGGCGAAGACGTGGTGGCTGGCATTCGCACACCGTTGCACATCGACGAAATGGCGCAGCATCTCCCCGCTGCGCACACGCAACTGATGGAGACACAGAATCTGCTCGAGCGACACTTTCGCGATATGCAGGATATCGAATTCACCGTCGAGCGCGGCACGCTCTATCTGCTGCAAACGCGAACGGGCAAGCGCACGACGGCGGCGGCGCTGCGCATTGCGACGGACATGGTTGAAGAAGGACTCATCGAACAGAAGGACGCTGTGCGCCGCTTACAACCCGCGCAGCTTGACCAGTTATTGCATCGCGTGATCAGTCCGTCCGTCCGTGCAACGGCTATCGCGACTGGGTTGCCGGCAAGTCCCGGCGCCGCCAGCGGCATCGCGGTGTTTGATCCCGACGCCGCCGAACAGCGTGCGGCGAAAGGTGAGTTGGTGATTCTCGTGCGCGACGAAACCACGCCGGAAGATTTTCATGGCATGGTGGCCGCGCGTGCAATCCTCACGGCGCGCGGCGGCATGACCAGTCACGCGGCGGTCGTTGCGCGTGGCATGGGGAAATGTGCGGTCGTTGGCTGCACAGCGCTCGAGATTTCGCATGAGCATCGGCGGCTCAGCGTTGGCGGCGTGGTCGTGAACGAAGGCGATTGGATTACACTCGACGGTTCCACTGGTCGCATATTCCTCGGCGAGCTACCGATGGTGCCAAGTGAAGTCATGCGCGTGAACTCTGGTGTGCTCAATGCGAAGGACTCGCCCACTTATCAATCCTTCTCACGATTGATGACGTGGTCTGACGAGTATCGACGATTGCGTGTGCGCGCGAACGCTGACACACCGCGTGACGCACGCGTGGCGCGGAACTTCGGTGCGGAAGGGATTGGCTTGTGTCGCACGGAGCACATGTTCTTCGAAGGTGAACGCATTCTAGCGATGCGCGAGATGATCGTTGCGCGCGATTTGAGCGGTCGTCGACGTGCGCTTGAAAAACTATTGCCGATGCAACGCGGAGATTTCGAAGGTATTTTTGAAGCAATGGACGGCCTGCCCGTCACAATTCGATTGCTCGATCCGCCGCTACACGAGTTTTTGCCGCATGGCGGTGAAGAGTCCACCATGTTGGCCAAATCGCTGGGTCTCACGCGCGCCGAGCTTGGACGCGTTGTGGAAAATTTGCGTGAGACCAATCCCATGCTCGGGCATCGCGGCTGTCGGCTCGGCATCGTCTATCCAGAAATCACGGATATGCAGGCACGCGCGATTTTTGAGGCAGCAGTGAAGGCCACGCGACGTGGCTTCGATGTGCAGCCAGAAATCATGGTACCCTTAGTGTCGGACGTATCGGAGCTGCGTCATCAGCGTGCGGTGATTGAACGCGCGGCCGAATTGGTAATGGATGCGATGGGTGAACGCATTCCATACCTCATCGGCACCATGATCGAGTTGCCGCGCGCCGCACTATTAGCCGACGAGATTGCGGCCGACGCAGATTTCTTTTCGTTCGGCACCAATGATCTCACGCAGACAACGTACGGCTTAAGTCGCGATGACGCGGCTCGCTTTCTTCCGCAGTATCTCGAGCAAGGAATTTTCGCCGAAGACCCCTTCCAAGTGCTCGATACGCGAGGTGTCGGTAAGTTGATCAAGTGGGCCGTGCGCGACGGTCGTGACACGCGTCCCGGACTCAAGGTGGGTATTTGTGGTGAGCATGGTGGTGAACCGCAGTCGGTCGCCTTTTGTCATCAAGTGGGCATGGACTACGTCTCCTGTTCCCCATATCGCGTGCCGATAGCTCGGCTTGCGGCCGCGCACGCCGCGTTGGCGGACGCGCGATAGCACACCGCCACGGTTCGCCACCGAAACGCAAACGCCCCGTCGATTTCTCGGCGGGGCGTTTGGTCGCACTAGTGGAGGTGAGGGGAATCGAACCCCTGTCCGAAACTAGATCGACTTCAGCGTCTACGTGCGTATCCCATTGATTGAGGTCTCCGTCCGCTGGCCAACAGGAAGCCCACGGCCGAACAAGTCGACTAAGTTTTCGCCCCGCTGCGGCCGACACACCGCAGGACTAGCCCAGATTTTCGATACCCGTCACGCCGCCCCGGGCGGGCTTCATGTCGGGCAGACGCCTACGTAACTACGAAGTTACGCGGCGAGCGCCAGGTTGTTGTTGGCGATTGTGATTTTCCCGAGTGTTTAGCCAGGTTCTCGAGGACCTGAGCACGCAACCAAAGCTTCACCAACCCCGTCGAAGCCAGTCACCCCCCAACTGCACCCGCTACCAGTCGCTGCATCGCCAGACCCCGCGACCGGCCTCCACACCACATCCAGCCCCATCTCTTACAGATACTGTAAACTGTCAACGGAAGTTCCCGCAACCCAATCCCGGTTCTCCGCCGCCGCCCGTTCGCGATACATCTCGAAGTTCTCAAGATATGTCGAGAAAATTTTTTCCACCTCCGCAAAATCTTTCACTTGATGCAACAATTTTCGCAAATCTGCCGAATTGGGAAGTCCCTTTACATACCATCCCAGGTGTTTCCGAAATTCTAGGGCCGCGCCAATCGGGTCAACTTCGTATTGCTGCACCATACGCGCATGAGCCAACGCGACCGCAAACCGCTCCGCAACGGACGGCGTCTCAGGCAAGGCCTCGCCGTCCAGCAGTGCGCGTGTCTGACGGAAAATCCATGGTTGCCCATATGAACCGCGGCCGATCATGATCCCATCACATTGCGTGTGATCCCGCATGCGTTTCGCGTCGAGCGCGGTTTTAATATCTCCGTTACCAAGCACTGGAATGTCGAGCGCCGCTGTCACCGCCGCAATTTCATCCCAATTGGCCATGCCCGTGTACATCTGCGTTCGTGTTCGCGCATGTAACGCCAGCACGCGAGCGCCCGCGTCTTGGCATCGCAACGCAATGCCGACGGGGTCGCGCATCTCCTCACTCCATCCGCTACGAATTTTGCACGTGACCGGCAGTGGCGTCGCCTTCGACACCGCGCGCAAAATTTCCTGTACCAAATCAAGGTCGCGCAAACATCCGGACCCACCGTTGCGGCGCACCACTTTCTTCACTGGACAGCCAAAATTTATGTCGACAAAATCTGGCTGGAACAGGTCGGTCACCACTGCGGCCGCATCCGCCATCGCGGCTGGATCAGCGCCAAAAATTTGCACGCCAATTGGTCGTTCCTCTGGCGAAAAGCGTAATTTGTCCATCGTGGCATCATTCTCGCGCCGAATTCCCTCGGCGGACAAGAACTCGGTGACCACCACATCCGCGCCGTGCTCGTGGCACAATCGACGAAACGGCGATTCCGACACCCCGGCCATGGGCGCGAGATACATCGGAACCGCGTTTGGTGTGCGAAACGGGAACGACTTGAAAGCCATAGGTCAAAGTTAGCCGTGGCATTGGACCCGGGCAACGCAATCGTTTGACAGGACTTGCACCACGATTATCA
Source organism: Gemmatimonadaceae bacterium (assembly GCA_025358925.1). Taxonomy (GTDB): domain Bacteria; phylum Gemmatimonadota; class Gemmatimonadetes; order Gemmatimonadales; family Gemmatimonadaceae; genus Gemmatimonas. The sequence continues at coordinate 120,831 of JANYHT010000039.1, forward strand.
TCCAAGGCTATGGAACTGCGCGAGTTCTTCTCAGAAGATGCCGTCCAGCTCGAGCTACAAGGCACGAGCAAAGACGAAGTGCTTAAGGAACTTATCGGGCTACTGAAGCTCGATGAGAAGGCCGAAGGCATGTTGTTCAAGATGCTCAAGCGTCGCGAAAATCTCGGCTCAACTGGGATTGGCCGCGGTATCGCGATTCCACACTGCCGGTCGCTCGTCGTCAACCGATTGCGCGTCGCATTTGGTCGGAAGCGCAACGGCGTGGATTTCAAGGCCATCGACGATAAGCCGGTGCACTTCCTGTTTCTAATCGTTGCGCCGCCGCTCGAAGTCTCCAATCAATATCTGCCGGTCCTCGGCAAAATTGCACAATTTAGCAAAGAGAGTGACGTGCCAGCGCGGTTACTCGACGTTGCCACGCCAGCGGCGTTTATGGCCCTGTTAGAAGAGAAACGCGTCTAGTAGACGGCATCTGAAGTGGTACGATCGAGTGCCTGTCGCACCGCGTGGAGCAGTTCGTGATTCGCGAACGGTTTTGCGAGAAATGCGACGGTTTGGCCTTCAATACCTTGCAGTAACACATCGTCGTCAGCGTATCCGCTCATATAAAGTACGCGCAGTGTCGGTTGTATCACGCGTAACCGATTGGCCATTTCTGGACCGCCATTGCCGGGCATTACCACGTCGGTCAGCAGCAACGTGGGATGCTCCCGCAACAAACGTACGGCCTGCTGGGGATCCGCACCCGTCGTTGAGAGCACGCGATATCCGGCGCGGCTCAGGACAACTTCAACACTGCGGCGCACAGCGTCATCATCCTCCAACAGCAGAATGCATTCATTGCCGCCGCGCACCTCACGAGAAGGCATCGCGACGGCCGGAATTGCGTGCTCACCCGTCACCGCCGGTAGCGTGATCGTCACGCGAGTCCCCTGCCCAAGCGAACTCTCGATTCGCGCGTTGCCGCCAGCACCAGTGACGATACGGTACACCATAGCAAGTCCAAGTCCGGTACCGCGTCCGCGCTCCTTCGTGCTGAAGAATGGTTCGAAGGCTCTCACTTGAACGTCTGCAGACATCCCAATCCCTGTATCCTCGACGGTGAGTTGCATAAAGCGCGACGTACTGTTGTCTTCAATAAGTCGCGTACGCACCGTTAGAGTACCGCCCCGCGGCATCGCGTCGCGTGCATTCGCCGCGAGGTTCATCAGCACCTGCTCCAATCGACCGCGATCGAACATAATCGGCGCGATCACCGGAGCAAGCACCAACTGCATCGTGATGTGTTCCCCTATGACGCGATGCAGCAGGAGTTCTACTTCGCGCAATACGACGTGCACATCGAGTCGGACATCCTCGACGACTTGTCGACGGCTGAACACCAAAATTTGTTGCGTTAAATCTGCCGCACGTCGTGCGGCACGCAAAATTTCTTCGCTTTCACTCGTTGGCGATGATGAAGGATACTCCTCACGCAACAATTCCGCGTTGGTAATGATCGCTGTGAGATAATTATTGAAATCGTGCGCGATACCTCCCGCAAATGAGCCAAGCGCTTCCATTTTTTGCGACTGACGCAGTGCTTCACGAGATGCCTCCAACGCCCGCTGCGCTTCGTGGCGTTCTGTCAGGTCGATCATCAACGCCACAACAATAGACGATCCCTCTCGACGAAACGCGCCGAGCACCATCTCCACTTCGCGTTCGGAACCGTCGGCTGCCTGCTGCCACCACGTGCCCTCTGGCTGTATCATTTGAGGCGACGGAGGTGGCAAGCGGTGCAAGCGGTCGTGCTCGCGTGCTGCGAAGAGATCGGTGACCCGATGACGCGCGATCGCCGCGTGCGCAATGCCGTAAAATGTCAACGCGGCGTCATTCATACTCTGGAGATGTCCAGTGTCGTGCAGCCACGCGACCAACGGTAGCGGATTTGTGTTGAAGAGTTGTCGGTAGCGCTCTTCACTTTCTTCGAGCGCATGCTCGCGATCCTCCGCCGCGTCCGCGAGCTGATTTAACGTGCGTGCCAATACTCCCACTTCATCGTCGGCGCTCATGTGCGAACGATGCCCGCGTTCCCCGGCGGTGAGTGCACGAGCGTCTGCCGTAAGCGCAATGATCGGTCCAGAAATACGACCGGCAATAACCACGGCAATCAGCACACCGAGTAGCGTTGCCAGCAGCGCGAGCACCGCGTCGCGCACGAACTGTTGCTGCGCGATGAGCAGCGTCGCACTGGTGGGAATGCCGACGTAGAGAAATGCATTGATCGACGGCACCGCAGCGTGTCCAACAAGGCGTTCCGTGCCATCAATCGATGTTACCGTTCGCGCAGCATCACTCGACGTCCAGTTGCGCTGTAGCTCAGCGTTGCTCGCAAAAGTTCGCTCGCTCCACGAATCCATATCTGCACTGCGTAACAGCACACGCCCCTGACCGTCCATCAGCGTGATGACGGAATTCTTCGGCAGATCGCTGGCCATACGCATCACGTCAATCGAATCCATGAGCATAGCCGCGCCCATAACGCCCGAAACCTGTCCACGCGCGTCTCGCAGTGGAATGGCGAACGGAAAAACGAATGGTGCTCCAGGAAAAATTTTGGATCGACGCGCGGCGGCAACGGCGACAGTGCGCGTCTCTGCCGCACGGTGTACGAGTTCACGCGCATCGACAGGCAGGCGCGCTGCATCGGGGGTCGGTGCAACCAGACCCCCGCGCCAATATCCTGCCGTATCAACGAGCCACACATTGGAGAACTGCGACCCGTCCGTCTGAAATAGCGCTCGAAGAATTGAATCGTTACGCGCAATTGAGCCGTGGACGTCGAGCAAATGTGAGACGCTGGAGAGCAGAACGCCTGAGCGTTCAAACTCAGTACTCAATGATCGCGCCGCGCCAACTGCAGCAGCGCGACTACGCTCCGACAATGCGCGTTGTTCTGTGTGCAAGCGCTCGACCGCGCGAAAACCGGCAAACGCTGCGAGCGGAATCGCGAGACTGCAGGCCATGAAAAACAGGCGTTCACGAATACTTAGGCGTCGCAATCCGCTACCGCTCCACCACGAGACGTGCGATCGGTGCGCGCAGACGACTGACGACGCGTGCCGACTGCATCAACGCCGCAGCCGCCAGTCCAGCCACGAGACCAATCCACAGTCCTCGCTCACGCAACGGCGTGGTAAAACCGAGATACACGCCAAGTGGTATCCCTACACCCCAGAACGCGACCAGGTGGAGAATTGCGGGCACGCGCGTGTCGCCCGTACCGCGTAGGACGCCGCCAGTGACTGCCTGCAACCCATCGAACACTTGAAACATACCAGCCAGTGGAATGAGTGAGACTGCCACCGCAACCGTTGCAGTTTCGTGCGTATAGATCGTGGCGAGCCACGTTGGGGCGCTTAAGAATACGGCCGCACTCACGCACATGAAACCGGTGCCGCAGGCAATCGCCGCCAAGGCATCACGACGCGCGGCAATCATGTCACCGCGACCAATCGCACGTCCAACGACCGTGGTCGCCGCACCGGAAATTCCGAGCGGCACCATAAAGGTGAGTGACGCCATGTTGAGCGCAATTTCGTGCCCCGCAAGCGTCGCAGTACCGAGCCATCCCATGAAGAGCGTCGTCAATCCAAACGCGAACGACTCAAAAAAGAACTGTGTCCCAATCGGTGCGCCAATGCGCAGTGTGCGTTGCAGCGGTAGCCATGCTGTCGCTTCCGGATGCCACGGTCGCAGCACGTTGCGCAGCGCAGGCCACGCAATCACGAGCGTAAGTACCGCCATGACCCACATGGCAAACGCCGTTGCATAGCCAGAGCCAATAACGCCGAGTCGCGGGGCGCCAAAATGACCAAAAACGAGAAGCCAGTTGGCGACGAGATTCACAATATTCGCAACGAACACCGCAACCAGCACAGGAGTAATGCGTCGCATGGCCTGCAGCGTTTGACGCAGCACCGCGAACGCGAAAAACGGCAGTACGCCGATCGCACGACGGCGCATGTACAGCGCCGTGTCGCGTGCCACCTCGCTCGGCTGTCGTAGCGCACCGAGGACAAATTCTCCAGGCATGAGCACGAGTGTGACCAACACGGCCAATCCAAGCGCGATAAGCAACCCTCGTTGCACCGCGCGCGCAGCGTCCTCGTGTGCACCAGCGCCGATGGCTTGGGCGACAATTGGGTCAATGGCGAGCAATAGCCCCATACCAAAGATACTAACGTTGAAGAAGTACAAATTTCCCAACGCAACGGAGGCAATCGCGGCGCCGCCGAGGCGTCCAACCATCAGCGTGTCAACGACACCCATGGCTTGCATTCCAACAAAAATGAGCACGATTGGTGCAGCGAACCGTGCCATATCGCGCAGGTCGGGACCCCACGCGACCAAGCGCTTCAACGCGTTGCCGAGCCCTTCGCTCGTGCCACCAGCTCGCGGACCTCGCGCAGGAGACGTTGCGCGTCGTACGGAATACCGTCTTTGATTGTCCACGCTACACCACCGCCCGATCCTGCCGCCGCGTCAGCGCGGGGAGGATAAAAGACCTTAAGGTCTTCCAATGGGTTGCCATTCAACACCACAAGATCGGCCAAGTAACCGGAGCGAACACGACCTAAGCGGACGTCCTCACCAAGAATCTTCGCATTGTTGGCCGTGGCGTGCTGCAGCACTTTGATGGGCTGGAATCCGGCTTCTTGCTGCAATTCAAGTTCGCGAACTAAACCGAAACCGTAAACTTGATAGATGAAGCCCGCGTCCTCGCCAGCGCCAACTATGCCACCCATCTGCTCAAAGTCCCGAACGGCTTTGAACCATATTTGATAGTTGGTTTTCCAAAACGCTTCGTCGGTACTGCTCCAATTGGCGAAGTATGATCCGTGGTTGGATGCGTCGGGCTTGAAATACTTGTCGAGTGTGGGGTGCAAGTATTGCGCAAACCATGGCTGTGTTTCCGCACGTTGCAAGTCGCGACTGGCTTCATAAATATCGAACGTGGGGTTCCACGCGACATTGCCTTTCACCATCGCGCGCAACACCTCCTGCAATTTCAACGGGTCAGCCTCTTGCCATAAATGACCGGCCCACCGAAAGCGCATCCCTTCGTCTGCATAATTGAAATTCGAAGGAAAATGTTGTGCGCCGCCTATGATGGCGGCATCCGGTACACCGTACCAGTGCTCAATACTTGTGAGGCCGCCCGCTGCTGCGTCCCAGGCATTCGTCTCATCCACCGCCATATGATGTGCCGTGCGGAGGCCCAGCTTTTTCGCTTCGTCGAGCACGGCGCCGTAAACGTCTTTATCCATGCCAAACAACTTGATCCCGTCCACACCCATCGCTTTCAAGTCGCGCACGCGCTGCCGCGCTTCGACCTCATTGCGCGGTACCGGCATGTACGCATAGCGCGCGTACACATACACGCGCGGCGCCGCTACTTCTCCCGACAAACTGCGCGCACGAAGCTGCAACGTCTTGGCCGTTTCGCTGGACACGTCGCGAACGGTCGTGATGCCCATGCCGAGCCAAAGCTTGAGTTGATAGTCCAATGGCTGCGGAATTCCTGCGCGCTCGTCTTGCACATGACCGTGAATATTGATCAGGCCCGGCATGACATACTTGCCCGTTGCATCCAACTCGGCGCCGCCAGCCGAGGGCCGTTGCGCGGTTCCGCTCTTCACCGCCACCGGATCAATCGCAACAATATCGACGATGTGATTGCCTTCAATCACAATATCCTTGGGACCTTCCGCCGGCGTGCCGTTGCCTTCAATCACCATCGCGTTGCGGATCACCAATCGCGTTGGCCGCACCCCGTGCGTGGGCAATTGTGCAAGCAGCGCACTTGCGCTAGCGCACGAAAGCACCACGCTCCACACCGCAAGTTGGCGGATCACTGCACGCGAACGAAGCATCGTTGTCTCCAGTATTATTCCCACTCGATGGTTGCCGGTGGCTTCGAGCTAATGTCGTATACCACGCGATTCACGCCGTCAACTTCGTTAATGATCCGATTAGAAATGCGTCCTAACACCTCGGGAGGGAAGGCGTACCAGTCAGCAGTCATCCCGTCCGTGCTGGTGACGGCGCGCAAAGCGATGACGTGCTCATATGTGCGACTGTCGCCCATAACGCCAACAGAGCGCACGGGAAGAAAAACCGCGAACGCTTGCCAGATGTCATCATACAGGCCCGCCGAGCGAATCTCGTCAAGATAAATTGCATCCGCACGACGCAGAATATCGAGTGCATGTGGTGTTACGTCACCGAGTACGCGAATCGCGAGGCCAGGACCGGGAAACGGATGTCGCCCAACCATCTCTTCAGGCAATCCCAGTTCGCGACCAACATTGCGTACCTCGTCCTTAAATAACTCACGCAGCGGTTCGATGAGCGTGAACATCATGTCGGGCTTGAGGCCGCCAACATTGTGATGCGTCTTGATCGTCGCTGACGGGCCGCCTTTCGCACTCACAGATTCGATCACATCTGGATACAAGGTGCCCTGAACTAAGAACGTGGCCTGCTCGCCAGCATCAGCCGACGCATCTTCGAAGACATCGATAAACGTGTGACCGATGATCTTCCGCTTTTTTTCGGGATCCCCTTCACCAGCCAGGGCACTGAGAAACCGATCCTCCGCACGAACAGTGATGAGCTTCATCCCTAGGTGCGCGCGCATGGTACGTTCGACTTGTTCTCGTTCATGCAACCGGAGTAAACCAGTGTCAACAAAAATACAGGTGAGCTGATCACCGATCGCGCGATGCACCAACGCCGCCGCAACGCTCGAGTCAACACCACCCGATAAACCGCAAATGACCTGTCGATCACCGACGAGCGCGCGAATCTTAGCGATTTCCAGATCGACGAAATGTCCCGGCGTCCAGTCGGGTGTGCACCCGCAAATCTCGAATAGGAAATTCTGAACAATCTCTGCGCCACGCACCGTATGCGCGACCTCAGAATGAAATTGCACCGCGTGTATAGGCTTCGATGCGTGCCGAAACCCTGCCACCACGTTGTGTCCGCTCCGCGCGGTCACCACGTACCCCGGCGGAACGAGCTCCACGTGATCGCCGTGGCTCATCCAGACCGTTGTTCGTTCGGCAACATCGAAGCCGGCAAAGACTCCAGCATTCTCGGCGATCACAATTTCCGCGCGACCATATTCCCGTCGACCACCGCCAACGACAGCACCGCCTTCGAGATGCGCAATGAGCTGCATCCCGTAACAGACCCCAAGGACGGGCGCGACATCGAGGACGTCACGCGGAATCGTTGGCGCGTCAATATCCGTAACGGAACTTGGTCCACCGGATAACACAATGCCGTCGGGCTTCCACTCGCGAATCCATTCGAGGGAGCGCGTGGGTGGATGGATCTCGGAGTACACGCGCGCTTCGCGAACACGTCGCGCGATAAGTTGGGTGAATTGCGATCCGCAATCGAGAATCAGTATGCGACTCCCCATCAGTACTTCCATTCTGGACCGGAGAGCTTCAGAAACTCGACCGATTTTGTGTCGAGATCGAGAATTGCACCTGTCGGTGCACCGTGTAGCCACCCGCACCCTTCACCGGGATTGACGAGCAGCGAATCACCACGCGCTTTCATTTCCGGGACGTGCGTAAAGCCGTGCACAATCACCTCATGACCATCGATCGATCGTTGGTGGACATCAGCGAGATCGTGAATGAGCAATACGGACTTGCCCTGCAAGTCAAAACTGTGCGGTGACTCATACAACTCAGCCGCACCGAATCCAGTTTGCGCGGCGGCGAGCAGCGCGTCACGATCTCCATCATTCCGTCCAAACACGCCGAGCAACGGCACCGAGAGATCATGAAACGGCTGAAGCGCAAACGGTGAGCAATAGTCTCCCGCGTGCATGATCAGTGACACACCACCGGCAATCATCTGCTCGAGCAGTTCACGAATAGCAGGTAAACGATCGTGCGTGTCCGACAACAATCCGATGCGCATCAGGCAGTTCTCCACTGGAGGTGCGCGCGTTCAAGGCGCACTAAGTCTTCGTAACGTTCGCGCTCAGTAATCACGGCGAAGCGGTCGGCATCCACGAGTACCTCTGCTGGACGAGTCCGCGAGTTGTAGTTTGACGCCATGGTGTAGCCATACGCGCCAGTTGTGAGCACCGCGAGCAAGGCGCCCGCCTGCACATCCGGTAGTTCTCGTTGCTTGGCGTAGAAATCGCCCGACTCACACACTGGGCCTACGACGTCGGCAATCACCGTGCCTTCGGTGATATTTATTGGAACAATGCCGTGATACGCCTGATACAGCGCAGGGCGCATCAAGTCGTTCATCGCCGCGTCCGTGACGACGAAATCTTTGCCGGCTGCATGTTTGCGATACAAGACTTCAGTGAGGAGCACGCCCGATTCTGCGACGATGAAACGCCCCGGTTCAAGCACCAGCGAGAGCCCGCTCGCGCTCACCGCGTCGCGGACGAGACGCGCGTACTCATCGACGTCGGCTTCGGGATCTCCGGGCGCGTAAGGCACCGCAAGCCCTCCACCGACGTCCATACATTGTAACTCGTGCCCTTGCGCCCGCATTACGGCAATAGCCTGCAACAGCCGTGGCAATGCCTCGCGCATCGGGTCCGCATTCGCGATCTGCGAACCGAGATGCATGCCGAGCCCACGCAAGGCAACGTTGGGCAATTCATGAATCAATGCGCCAATACGCTCAACGTCATCACGCGGAATGCCAAACTTCTGCCCCTTCTCCCCAGTCTTGATGTACGCATGCGGCGTGTCAACGGTGACTTCCGGATTTATACGCAATGCCACCGGCGCGACGACGCCGCGTCGTCGCGCCAGTGCGGCTACGGTCACGAGTTCAGCTTCTGACTCGATGTTGATCAGTTGCACGCGCGCGTCGAGTGCGGCGTCAATTTCGCGCGCCGTTTTCCCGACGCCACTAAACACCACGTCGACGCCAGCAAATCCCGCTTCGTGTGCACGATACAGCTCTCCACCCGACACGATATCCACGCCAGCGCCAAGTTCGTGTAGCAGCCGAAGAATCGCGAGACTGGAATTTGCCTTCATCGCGAAATGGATGCGATGTGGTACGGACGCGAAAGCCTGTGCCAATTGTTGGTAGCGCGCGCGAATGCTGTTGGCGCTGTACACATAGCATGGCGTGCCGACGGCAGCGGCGATTACGCCCAGCGGCACACCTTCGGCATGCAGCGCGCCGTCCACGCGCGGGAACGCACCGACCGGCATCACGTGCGCATTCAGTACGACCGCGCCCACAGCACTTCAAATTTGGCGGGCTCCCCGGTCACCATACAGGTGGTTGGCGCGACCTGCGACCGAAACTCCGCGTCGGGAATGCAGCGAATCGTGGCCTTGGTTTCTTCTTTGACACGCGCTTCGACTGCTGGGTCACCATTCCAGCCAGCGTAGACGAACGCGCCATCACCGGCCATGATTTCCTTGAAGCGATCGTAACTAATCCGCTCGCGAATGGTGTGCGCTTCCATGCGCGCGCGTGCGGCAGCCAACATGTCGTCCTGGATCTGCTGCAGCACGATTGGGAGTTCGGCGCGCAGCGCATCCCACGCGATGGGGCGCTTCTCTCGTGTGTCGCGCCGCACCAACATGCCCGACGCAGCGGCTAAATCTCGTGGACCGATCTCGAGACGTAACGGAATGCCCCGTAACTCCCAGTGATAATATTTCGCGCCCGGTTTAATGCCGACCCGTTCATCCACGTGCACGCGAATACGCTCATGATCGGGACGCGTAAAGCTGCCGAGTTCGTCCGAGATACGCTTCGCCGCTTCGATGGTGGCCGCACGCTCATCGTCCGTCTTGTAGATCGGGACGATCACAACCTGAATGGGCGTGAGTTTGGGCGTGAGCCGGAGGCCCGCGTCATCGCCATGTGTCATCACTAATCCACCCACCATGCGCGTCGACACCCCCCAGCTCGTGTTCCACGCAAAGGCTTCGGTGCCCTGCTCTGTTTGGAACTTGAGATCGAACGCTTTCGCGAAGTTTTGTCCAAGGTTATGCGACGTGCCCGCTTGCAACGCCTTATTGTCCTGCATCATCGCTTCACACGAATATGTTCGGAGCGCTCCAGCAAACTTTTCCGAATCGGTCTTCAATCCCGTGATCACGGGCATGGCCATGTACGCTTCCATGAACGTACGATAGACTCCAAGCATCTTGCGGGTTTCGTGTTCCGCCTCGTCGTGTGTCACGTGCGCGGTGTGCCCTTCTTGCCACAAAAATTCCATCGTTCGCAAGAACAACCGCGTGCGCATTTCCCACCGTACCACGTTGGCCCACTGGTTGTACAGCAATGGAAGATCCCGATAGCTCTGCACCCACTTCGCAAACATTGAGTAGATGATTGTTTCCGAGGTTGGACGCACAACCAATCGCTCTTCGAGCAGCTTACCTCCGCCATGCGTCACGACCGCGCACTCCGGAGCAAAGCCTTCCACATGCTCCGCTTCTTTCGACAGAAAGCTTTCGGGAATGAACAATGGAAAATACGCGTTCACATGACCAGTCGCTTTAAACATGTCATCCAGCGCGCGCTGCATGCGCTCCCAGACACCATACCCATGCGGACGAATCACCATGCATCCACGCACCGGCGAGTAGTCGGCCAGTTCGGATCGCAATACGAGTTCGTTATACCAGTCGCTGAAGTTTTCAGCACGGGTTGGCAACTTCTTGTCGTCACTCATGATTTCGTTCCTGTCGTCGTCGACACCCAAGTCACTAGGTCGTCAAGCGTTGTGAATGTGACATCGTCGTGTCCGGCGCGGCGTACTCGCCACTTCCGTGAATGCACCGGAGGTGCATCTGCGACTTCGGGATCGACGATCACGAACGCCGCAGCGCCCGCCTTTCGACCTGACTCGAATTGCTTGTCCAATTTCTGTGCGCGGAGCGAAAACTCCACGACCCGGCCGCTCTGTCGCAGCGCAGTTGCCGTACCCAACATTGCCGACGGAAAATCTGCGTCGAGCGGCGATTGCGAAACCCAGTATTCAACCGGTGATGTGAGGCGTGGCATCAATCCCCGATCCCGCAACAACTCGCCGAGCACGACGTCGCCCATGCCAAAGCCAAGCGCGGGCAACTCTGTCCCACCAAGCGACGCCAACAGCGCGTCGTAGCGACCACCACCGCAGATCGCGCGAAAGTCACCCTTGGCGTCGAACAGTTCGAAGACAATGCCCGTGTAGTACGCGAGCCCTCGCACGATTGTCAGATCAAACTTCACCCACGACGCCACACCCAATGCATCGGCGTGCGCGAGATATGTGGCGAATCGAGCGATGGGCTCCGCGACCGCAGGCGCGCTGCCGTACCGGGCTTGCACTGCGGAAAAATCGAGCGCGCCGAAACCGAGAATGCACTCCGCAACATCAGGGGCGATCGCGGCCGCTGCAAGCCTTTCGAATGACACGTCGCGCGGCTGGCGGTCCAACTTATCGAGCACCGCATATACCGCATCCCACGCCGATGCGGGAATCGCTAAATGCTCCAACAACCCATTGAGGAGTCGTCGATCTGACACGCGCGCCCGTACGTCGTCGGACGTCAGTCCAAATGCACGCATGATCTCAATCGCGATCGACAGCAACTCCGCATCGGCCGTCACATCGGTCTCACCAACGAGATCGACATTGAGCTGATAGTGCTCGCGCAATCGCCCTTTCTGCGTACGCTCGTACCGAAACAGTTGTGGAATGGAGAACCATCGCACCGGCTTTCGGAGTGCCTGTGCACGTGCGCCAACCATGCGCGCGAACGTCGGTGTCATCTCCGGTCGCATCGCCACAGCGCGCTCACCTTTGTCGACAAAACTGTACAACTGCGTGACAATCTCATCGCCACTCTTTTGCGTGTACAAGTCCAGCGGTTCAAGCGGCGGCCCGTCGTACTCGACAAACGAATAGCGCCGCACGATGCGGCGCCAAGTGTCAAAAATGTGGGCTCGCTCTGCGAACTGCTCCGGGTAGAAGTCTCGAAACCCCGGTAATGGTTGTGGTGGCATCCCTGCAAGTTACCGAGCGAGCGGATCGACCTGCAAGCGCTCCATCGCGTCTCCCACAGTATGAAACGATCCGGACACGAGGACCGTCGCTCCAAACGCGGCGGCGCGCTGCAACGCAACGTCGAATTGGTCCACACGCGTGGCCCGGATACCCGCCGCTACGGCCCACGCTTCCACCTCATCCAGATTCCACGCACGCGACGCCGGAGCGGTAGGCGCGGCCGTAAGAAAGATTTGCTCAGCAACCGCTGCGATTGCGAGCAAAATGCCACGCCAATCTTTGTCCTTCAGCACGCACACTACCGCAGCAATCGGGGTCGACACGCCAACATTCACGAGGTTCGCCGCAACGGTTGCGGCGCCGTCGGGATTATGTGCGACATCAAAAAGCCACGCGTTCCATCGATGAAATCGTCCGGCCAACTGTACGCCAGCGAGGAGCACCTCCGCGTTCTCGGCAATTGCGCGCCACCGGCCACCGGCCGCTTGTAGCATGGCGATGGCCACTGCCGCGTTGTGCGCTTGGAATTCGCCGATGAGCGGCGTTTGAAGCCGCCGCGAGGCGCCGCGCGCGGTGAGCGTAAAGCTGGTTCCAGCGCCGTCCACGTGCACGTCACTCACGTGCCAATCACGCCCTGTCACCAAAATCGGTGTCGCGCCCACTGTTGTCGCATGCGCGGTCAACACATCGCGAATGTGCACACGCGTGTCGCCCACCACCGCGGCGGCACCACGCTTAAAGATGCCGGCCTTCTCGCCAGCAATTTCCTCCAGTGTCTCGCCGAGATACTCCACATGATCGAAGCCAATTTGTGTGACGGCCGCAACAAGCGGTTGCACCACATTCGTGGCATCAAGCCGTCCACCTAAACCAACTTCGACTACCGCGACGTCCACCAATTGCTCCGCAAAATATGCGAGCGCCATGGCGGTCGTTGCTTCGAAAAACGTGGCGCCGATCCGCGCCATCTCTGGCTCCCAATGCGTAAGCCAAGTCGTAATCGACGCCTTCGGCATTGGTGCGCCATTTACGACGATGCGTTCAGAAAAATCAACGAGATGCGGTGACGTATATCGTCCAACACGCAGCCCAGAGCCGCGCAGCATCGCGTCCAACGTCGCAACCGTACTGCCTTTGCCATTCGTGCCGGCAACGTGAAAGACTGGATATGCGAGATGCGGGTTCCCCACGAGCGACAGCATTTCGGACACGCGACCCAATCCGAGTCGCCATGCGCCGCCCGTCAATGCGAAGAGTCGCTCCAGCGCCGCTTCGTACGCCACGGTGGACGGCAGCGTCAGCTTTCCTGCACGTGTCCCGCCGCAGCGGGCCGTCCAGTCATATGGCGCAACAACCGCGACAGCGTCGGTCGAAGTTCACGGCGATGCACCACTTGATCCACCATGCCGTGATCCAACAAGAACTCTGCGGTTTGAAATCCTTCGGGCAAGTCCTGTCCCAGCGTCTGCTTGATCACGCGCGGACCTGCGAAGCCAATCACCGCGCCCGGCTCAGCGAGGATCGCATCACCAAGCATTGCAAAGCTCGCGCTTACACCGCCCGTCGTCGGATTGGTCAGCACCGAAATATAGGGAATGCGGCGTTCGGCGAGCTGAGAGAGGACGGCTGATGTTTTTGCCATCTGCATCAGCGAAAGCACACCTTCCTGCATGCGAGCACCGCCCGACGCGGAGATGATCACCAGCGGATGCTTCTTCTCCAGAGATCGCTGCCCGAGCCGCGCGATCTTCTCACCGACGACCGATCCCATTGACCCGCCCATAAACGCGAAATCCATGATGCCGATGCCAACGGGCAACGTTTCGAGCAAGCCAGTGACGGTCACAATCGCATCGGCATCGCCCGCGTTCGTCAACGCACGTTTGAGTCGCGCCGGATACTCAGGGAATCCGAGTGGATCGACGGAGCGCAGCTCACCACTCTCTTCGCTGACCGTGCCTTCGTCGAGCAACATCGCCGCATAGTCCCATGCACGAAGGCGACGATGAAAGTCGCACGCCGGACAGACGTTGAAACTGCGCAGAAATTTGGCGCGGATATCCGTGTGTCCGCACGCCTCACACTTCTCCCACGTATCAGGGGGAATCTCGAGTCGCTCGCGACGGGGCTGCCGAGGCTTTCTTTCTTTCCGGAACCAGGCCATAGACGCGAAAGATCGACAACCGAGAAGAGCAAGGCTAGGGCTTGCGCACGCGGAATTCCCGCATTCTCACGTGCTACAGCCCAAGAGCATCTGGTTGACCGCGGCCCTCGGCCGAAATGCGGAGTAAAACGGCCACGCCGATCCAGCTTACGAGCAAAAAAGAACCGCCGTAGCTAAAGAACGGCAAGGGAATGCCCGTGACCGGCATCAGATTCAGCGTCATGCCGACGTTGACCATGACGTGAATAAAGGAGGCCGCCACGAGACCAAACGCCACGAGACTCGGAAATGCATCGTTCGCGCGAGTGGCAACGCGTGTCGCGCGAAGAAAGAGCGCAAGAAAAAGCGCGAGCGCCAGTGACACACCCAGAAAACCGAGCTCTTCACCCACTACGGAAAAAATGAAATCAGTGTGACGTTCCGGCAAAAACTGTAACCGTTTCTGGCTACCCAGCGTGAAACCTTTGCCAAACAGCCCACCAGATCCGATGGCCACTTTCGATTGGGTCACATTGTAGCCGGAGGCGCGCGGATCGAATGATGGATCGAGAAAAACGAGTAGGCGTCGCTGCTGGTACGGTTTGAGTTTGTCCCAGAGCAATGGCGCAACAACACCCATCGACACGTTGGCCACGACGAGCAGCACACCTTCAAGCAAATACGGTCGATACCATAGGACCAACGCAACGAGAATCAAAAACCACGCGCCCCAGATTCCCGTACTGAATGCGAGTACCAAACTCACGCCTGGACTCGCGAGCATGAGCAAGAGCGGCCACGGCACGCCGGACCAAAAGAGCATCGCGAAACAGATGCCGATGAAGACGATGCCCGTACCTAAATCGGGTTGCCCCATCACCAAGAGCCACGGCAACCCCACCACCATCAGCGGTCGCCAGAGGTCGAGCAACGAGCGTGGGGTGTCCCGCTGAGACGCCAAGACCCGCGCCAACATGAACGTGGTAGCCAACTTGGCGAGCTCCGACGGCTGTCCAATGCGAATGCCGCCAATCGTCAGCCAACTCTTGACACTCGCGGCCGTCCCTGCGCCGGTACCGACAAACAGTACGACCACCAAGAGTGCGCAACAGAAAATGTAGAGCGGCCATGCACTCCACTCGATCAAGCGCACCGAACCGCGCATCACGATCCAACACATGCCGAGCGACACCACAAACCACCCCAGTTGCCGTCGCCACGCATGCGCAATAAAACTGGACGGCACGTCCGTCTGTCCCGCAGAAAACACCATTGCAATGCCAAAGGCGGAGAGCAAGAGTGCGATCAGCAGCAGTGGATAGTCGATACCCTGACGACGCAACATGACGGCCATGTTAGTCAGGCGTGAGAATGTTCAACGACAATCGTTTTTTGAGAAAGCGTTCCATGATTTTCGTTGCAACCTGCGCCGCGTGTGTCCCATGCAATCCCTCCTCTAGAATCACGGCCACCACAATTTGTGGTTTGAGCACCGGTGCGTATCCAACGAACCACGCATTATCGGGATGGGGTGGATTTTGCTGCGTTCCGGTTTTTCCCGCGATGGTCAACCCGGAAATTTGCGCGCTGGCACCAGTGCCTCGTGTCACCACGTCTGCCAACGCAAGCTGCAGCCCTTGAAGCTGATCCGACGAGAGGTTCACCACCTGTTTTCGGGCGACGGTTTGCGTGACGATTTGTGGCGTTGGTGCTGCGCCGTCCGTCGCCAACGCCGCATAGAAGCGGGCCATATTGAGCGGTGTTTGCGCATTGTCCGCCTGACCGATGGACAAGCTCAGCACCACCGATGCATTCCATCCGCGCGCGCCGTAACGCTTGTTGAAATACGCCACACTCTCCGGCCAACGTGGTCGCCTTTCGCCCGGCAGATCGATACGCGTGCTGTCTTTGAAACCAAGCGAGACACCACCAGCCAACAAGCTCGCGAGCCCGATTTTGAGCCCCAGTTGATAGAAGTACACATCGCATGACTTCGCGATGGCTTGTGCGAGCGTGATATCGCCGTGCCCGCGATGATCCCAACACTTAAACACGCGACCGTAGTAGAAGCTTCCGGTACACGCCTGCGGCATGTGGGAATCCATTGTCACAAGCCCCCGCTGCATCCCGATAATTGCGGTTGCGAGTTTAAACGTGGATGCCGGCGCATACTGTCCGTTGAGTGCGCGATTGTTCAACGGCGTGTGCGGGTTGTCGAGCAGGCTTTGATAGTAGCTCGCTGGCGCGCCGCCAATAAACTTGTTCACGTCATAGGTTGGTGCGCTGTACATCGCGAGCACGCCACCCGTATTCGGATCCAACGCAACCACCGCGCCTCGCAACGAGTCACCAAAGTACGCGTGCGCAAACCTCTGCAAATCGAGATCGATATTGGTTTGCAGCGGCGGCGGTGCTTCAGGTTGCTCTTCGGCGCGCACACCGGCATCACGCACCACGCGATTCCGCGCGTCGACTTCGACGAAGCGACGACCTTCCTTGCCGCGTAACTCGGCCTCGTACTGCTGCTCCAATCCGAGCTTACCTACTTGCTGTCCGGCTTTGTATCCCTCGAATTTTGTCGACGCTAACTGTTGTTCTGAAATTTCGCCGGTGTAACCGACGATGGCGGCCATCGCTTCGCCATCAGGGTAGTACCGTTTCGGCGCACTCTGAATAATCAGTCCCGGAAACTCTACACGACGTTCTTCCAACACCGATACCACTTGAAATGATGCATCGCCAAAAATCACAGCAGGTCGCTGCGGTGCGCGTCGAAAGCGCCGCACAATGAATTCTTGCTGTGCTGAGTCGATGGGCGTCACTTTCGCTAGCGTCGTCAGTGCGATGCGCAACGAGTCTTCAGTGGGACTCAAAATTGACACCGAGTAACCCGGAAGATTCTCCGCAATGATCTCGCCTTTGCGGTCGTAAATGATCCCGCGCGCTCCCGGTAACGGCACCTCACGCAGCCGATTATTCTCCGATTGCAACACGTATGCCGCCTTCTGTAGCACCTGTGCGCGAAAAAAACCTATCGCTAACGCGCCGAACGAGACGAGCAGGATGCCCCGCGCAATACGCGCCCGCCGCAACACTTCGTTGGGGTGCAGGCTCATCGCGTTGTCACGATTCTAAACCGTCTGTGGGCGAAAGAGCGGTCGAAATGCCGTAAGCAGGACCACGGCAACAAGCGCCGTAAGCGCGGCGGATAACGGCGCCCATAGCAACAGCTCCGCAACCAGTCGAATGCCGCGAATGCCGCCGCCGACCAACGTGTAGCCCACGTCAAACGTCCACTTCCCGACAAAAATAAAGAGTCCGGTGAGCGCAACATGATCAGCGAAAAACACCGCTTTGGTCCACGAGGCAGCGAATGCGACAATCGTAAATACCAGTGTTGCCGCACCAAACGCCCCTGGTGCAAGCGCATCGACCGCGAGTCCAGCGAGGAATCCAATCACCGCTGCGAAACCTGGACGCACGCGAACTGCCGCGAACAGAATGGCAATTGCAAGAAAATCGACCGACACGCGAGTACTCACAAGTGGTCGTATACCGAAGTGCGCCGCCACAAGCAGTACGAAGCCCAGGACCGCTTGCGTGGCGGAACCAACGGCTGACGGTGGTTGCGGACGAGTCATCGCACGCGCTCAGGCGGAGGTCCGGTGCGCGGAGGTACGGTTGGCGTGACAACAGGTGGACGAAGTCGCGACGAATCTGGACGAACGATCTTCGTGGCCTTCGCGCTGTCTGGCACCAACCCTCGAATCAGTGCACCGGTACTGTCGCGCTGCAAACTGTCGGTCACTGCAGAGTCGAGCGCTGCACGACGCGCTGAAAGCTCGTCCAGCGCTGCGCGCTTCGCGATTGAATCACCGGTGGCGGCAATGGCCCGCGCCGCACTGTCGGCCGACGTCACGTTCGTCCAGATGTGATTCACGCCGCGCGCAGCACGCGACGGCAGTAACACCAGCACCGGTCCGATGGCTGCCGGCAGCACCGACGGTTTGATGAGATATGTTCGCGCCCATTTTTCCGGCGTGGAAATCTCACCAAGCACCGTACCAATCGGAATTCCACGCGGGTACGTCGCCCCGAGGCCTGAGCTCACGACGAGCACGCCCGTGTCGAGCTTTGAGCGAAACGGCACCCCTCGTAATTCAAGCAACCAGCGCTCGGCACCCACACCAAGATGCGGTTGCACAATACCATAGGCGGCGTTGTCCACACTCATCGCGCTCACGCGAAAATCAGGATGCGCCCACGTGATCGCAAAGCTCGTCCGGGCATCGGCACTTTGCACCATCCCGACCAGACCATCGGCTGTCACTACAGCGGAAAACGGTTGCACGCCTGCTGCAGTGCCCACGTTCAGCGTGAGTGTGAAGTCGTCATCGGCACCTCGCGTTGGCAATAATTCCGCCGGCACAAACCCATCTTGCAGGCGGGCCGACAGTCCGAGCAAACGTCGCAGCGTCGCATTCTCATCGGACACCGCGCGAGCAGACAGTGCGAGTGTTGCCACACCGCCGCGCGTCACGAGCACATCATTGCGCGCAACGACGGACGCTCGAATTGTGGCGGCGCGACTCTCAAGCAAAACCAATGGCGACAACACCGTGCTGCGCAGTATTTGCGCCACGGACTCGCGCGCACGACTTGGCATTACCAAGGCCACGAGCGCAAGTGCCAGACACCCTACCATCAATCCAGTGTCCCACCGCCCTCCACTCCGGACGCTGCGTGCCACCGCGCTCTCAGGTCGTGAGAACTGACCAGTACTTCTCTTCGTCGTCCAAGATCTTACCACAGCCGCGCACCACACACGTGAGCGGATCCTCGTCCACGTGAATTGGTAGTCCGGTTTCCTGACTCAACAACACATCCAGTCCGCGAATCAGAGCGCCACCTCCAGTCATCACAATACCACGATCCACGATGTCCGACGCAAGTTCTGGAGGCGTAATTTCGAGCGCACGCCGAACGGCGTCGACGATTTGCTGGATTGGTTCTTGAATGGCTTCGCGAATTTCACTCGAGTGCACGCGTACCGTTTTTGGAATGCCCGATACGAGATCGCGTCCCTTTACTTCCATCTCCCGTTCGTCGCCGACCGGATACGCCGAGCCGATCTGAATCTTGATTTGTTCAGCCGTTGGCTCGCCAATTAGCAAGTTGTAATTCTTCCGCATGAACTGCACGATGCTCACGTCAAGTTCATCGCCACCGGTGCGAATCGATGTATCGCTGACGATGCCCGACAATGCGATCACGGCAATTTCCGTCGTACCACCGCCGATGTCGATCACCATGTTGCCTGTTGGTGATTCGACCGGCAATCCAACGCCGATCGCAGCGGCCATAGGTTCCGTCACCATGAACACTTCTTTCGCGCCTGCTCCCAACGCTGAGTCGCGCACGGCGCGCTTCTCGACTTCGGTGATACCCGACGGCACGCACACAATGACGCGGGGCTTCACTTTGAAAACGTGTTTGTCGATCACGAGCGTCAGAAAATATCGCAACATTTTTTCTGTCACATCGAAGTCGGCAATCACGCCATCCTTCATCGGACGCACCGCCATGATGCCCTCTGGCGTACGTCCCAACATACGCTTCGCTTCCAGTCCCACACCACGGATTTTCTTCGTTTCGCGGTCGAGCGCAACAACCGATGGCTCGTTCAGTACGATGCCCTCACCCTTCACATAGATCAGGGTGTTAGCGGTACCGAGATCCACCGCGATCGCGTTTGCGGGGAAAAACGAATTTGCCTTCTTAAAGGGCCAGAACATCCAGTGATGTACTCGACGGCGCGGTGCGCCAAATGGGGACGGCTAAGCGGGATCCGAGAGATAAGGTATCGGTGGAAGCAAGTGCGAACAAGCGATTGTCAGTGCGTGACATGCAGCACGTCACCGGCGCGGCGTCACGTCATACCAGACAGGTCGCCGGCTCCACGAATTCCATGCCGAAGGAATCAGCAACCGCACGATAGGTCACCTTGCCGTGCGACATGTTAAGCCCCTTCAAAAGTGCTGGATTCTCGGTCAGCGCACGCTTCCAGCCCTTGTTGGCCAGCGCTAACGTGTATGGCAACGTTGCGTTCGTGAGGGCCAGCGTAGACGTCCGAGGCACCGCACCCGGCATGTTGGCCACACCGTAGTGGATCACGCCGTCCACGACGTACGTGGGGTTTTCGTGGGTGGTGGGTTTGATGGTTTCTACGCAACCGCCCTGATCGACCGCCACGTCCACAATGACGGCGCCAGGACGCATGCGCGCCAGATCCGCGCGACGTACCAGCTTGGGTGCCTTCGCCCCCGGAATGAGCACGCCGCCGATCAGCAAATCACAGGTCGAAATTTGCTCAAGAATGTTGTGTCGATTGGAGTGAATCAGTTGCACGTTGGCCGGCATCACGTCCGACAGGTAGCGCAGCCGATCAAGCGAAAGGTCAAGCAACACGACCGTTGCGCCGAGTCCCGCCGCCATTTTCGCGGCATTGATCCCGACGACACCGCCACCAAGAATCACCACTTTCGCCGGCGCAACACCGGGAACGCCACCCAACAGCACACCGCGGCCGCCGTACAACTTTTCGAGATACTTGGCACCCTCCTGCACCGCCATACGTCCAGCCACTTCGGACATCGGCGTGAGTAACGGCAAGTCGCGATTGGGCAATTCGACGGTTTCATACGCAATACACGTTGCGCCGCTGGCCAAATGCGCGCGCGTCAGTTGCTCATCTGCGGCAAAATGGAAATACGTGAACAACGTAAGGTTGTCACGTAAGAATCCCCATTCCTTTTCAATAGGTTCCTTCACCTTCAGCAATAAATCCGCATTCCCCCACGCTGTCGCGGCATCAGGAACAATGTGCGCACCAACATCGCGAAACGTGTCGTCTTCAAAGCCGCTGCCGATGCCAGCCCCCGCTTCGATGAACACCTCGTGTCCCGCCGCAGAGAGCGCTTCAGCACCAGCCGGTACAAGTGCAACGCGATTCTCGTTGGTTTTGATTTCTTTCGGTACGCCGATACGCATGATGGGATTTTAGGCAAATAGTGAAACGTCAGCGAACGCCCTTCGGGCCGAGGCTAACTAGAAGATGTTGCGAAGGATCGAAAAACTCACGCGCGATCGACAACACCGTTTCCGCATCGATCGCATCTACCAATGCGAGGAGTTCATCAATGCTGCGGTGTGGCTCGCCGTACAGCGCGGTCGTCGCAGCGCGATACATGCGCGACGATACGCCTTCCATCGACAACACCAACTGGCCCCGGAGTTGACGTTTGCCAGCCGCGATCTCAGCATCCGGCAATCCGTCTGCCACGACGCGCTCGAGCACCTCTCGCACCGCATCGAGCGCCTGTTGTGCCGTGTCCGGCGCGCTCGCGAGGTAGACGCCGTGCACACCCGCATCGGCGTACGACGAACTAAACGTGTACACGCTATACGCGAGCCCCAGTTCTTCACGAACACGTTGAAATAAGCGCGAACTCATACCGCCGCCCAACAGCATACTCAACAACGCAAACGCGTATCGGCGCGGGTCCGCGTGCGCAATGGCGGTGCGACCCAACACCACGTGCGTTTGCGCAATATCCGCACGCTCGATGTGTTGTGCACTCGGTGCGGCCGCGACGGCCGGAGCAACCGCCAACGGCGTCACATCGCCACAAGCACGCGCCAGCCAGCCCGACGTGTGCAACGTGTCCAACAATTGGTCGTGATCCACGCGACCAGAGGCCGCGACAACGAGTCGACCGGTGTGATACGCGCGCTCGTGCAGCGCCCGCAGATGCGACACCTTCAGCGACTTCACGGTTTCGCGCGTGCCAAGAATCGGAAAGCCGTGCGAATGATCACCCCACAGTGCGCGATTGTGCACGTCAAAGATCACGTCGTCCGGCGTATCGTCAACCATGCTGATCTCTTCGAGAATTACTTTGCGCTCGAGTTTGAGATCGGCATCTCGCAGCAATGGCTCAAAAATAAGATCGCCAATGACGGCCGCAGCTTCTGGCAGATGCTCGTCGAGTACGCGCGCCTGATACGAGGTGTGTTCGCGCTCGGTGTACGCGTCCAACGACCCACCCAAGGTCTCCAGCGACAAGGCAATCTCCTGCGCCGTACGCGAGCGTGTACCCTTGAATACCATGTGCTCGAGAAAATGCGACACCCCCATTTCATCCGCACTTTCGTGCAATGTCGCCGCGCGCACCCAAGCCCCAAACGCCACTGACCGCGCTCCCGGAACTTCTTCCGAGAGCACGGTCAGTCCATTTGGCAGATCAGTTCGGCGCAGCCCGGGCAGTACTACCCTAGCGTCTGCCGCGTCCACGATCACCACCACCGCTGCGTCCGGCACCACCGCTTCCTCCAGCGCTCTCCTCACGACGCGGACGCTCCACTTCTTCTGGCATGCCTTCAGGACGCGGCAACAGCGCCTTCATCGACAAACGCAGACGACCGCGCTCATCACGATCGATGAGCTTCACCGTCACGCGGTCGCCCTTCTTCACCACGTCTTCCGGCTTGTCAACACGCTCATGTTTCATCTCGGAGACGTGCAACAGCGCCTCGGTGCCCGGCATGATCTCGATGAACGCGCCGAACGCGGTCACCGTTTTCACGACACCCTCGTACGTTTCGCCGACAATGGCTTCGGCCGTGATGGCCATGACCATTTGACGCGCACGCTCCATCGCCTCACCACCAACGGCGGCAATCGTCACCGTACCATCGTCTTCAACCGACAGCTCCGCACCCGTTTCTTCCTGAATACCGCGGATGTTCTTACCCTTCGGTCCGATCAACTCACCGATCTTGTCGACCGGGATCTGCACCGTCACGATACGCGGCGCGTACTTGGAGAGGTCAGCGCGAGGCTCGGCCAGCGCCTTGTCCATCTCACTTAAGATATGCAAGCGGCCTTCCTTCGCTTGCGCGAGTGCCTCTTCCATGATCTTGATGTCGAGGCCTTCAATCTTGATGTCCATTTGGATAGACGTGATACCGTCCTTGGTACCGGCGACCTTGAAATCCATGTCGCCGAGATGGTCTTCGGTACCCAAGATGTCCGTGAGGATCGCGTACTTCTTTCCTTCCTTGATCAGACCCATCGCCACGCCGGCCACTGCGGCCTTCATCGGCACGCCAGCATCGAACAACGAGAGCGAGCCGCCGCACACCGACGCCATCGACGACGATCCGTTCGACTCCAACACCTCGGAGACAATACGAATCGTGTACGGGAAATCAGCGAAGTCGGGCAGCACCCCTTGCAGTGCGCGCTCGGCCAAGTTGCCGTGACCAATTTCACGACGACTTGTACCGCGCATCGGGCGTACTTCACCCGTGGAAAACGGCGGAAAGTTGTAATGCAGCATGAACGAACGCGTCGTTTCACCCGGCTCGTTAATCGAGTCGAGACGCTGCGCATCTTTCGCGGTGCCGAGTGTTGCGGCGACGAGCGCTTGCGTTTGGCCACGCGTGAAGAGCGCTGATCCGTGCGCGCGAGGCAGCACTGTTGTATCGATGGAAATCGCGCGCACTTCGGCAGGCTTGCGACCATCTACACGCAACCCTGACGCGAGGACTTGCGCGCGTAGCTCGTTGTATTCAACGTCGCCTAACACCGTGCTTACATCCTTCGCGTGATCCGGGAATTCTGCCGCTAACGATTCAGCAACAAGTTTCTTTGCCGCTTCGATGGCTTCAATGCGCGTGTGCTTGTCTTTCTGGTTAAGCGCTTCGCGAATCGGACCCGAGCCTGCAGCCTTTGTGCGTTCGACAACGTGTTCCGCTGGCTCGGCCTTTTTCCATGTCATCTTGGGCTGCTTCGCCTTCGCGAGCAACTCGTTCTGCATGTCGATCAGTTCGCGAATGCCATCGTGCGAAATCTTCAACGATTCGAGCACGTCGGCTTCGGTGACTTCCAACGCGCCACCTTCAACCATCACGATTGAATCTTGCGAGCCCGCGACGATGAGTTCGAGATCGGAGAACGCGAGCTGCTGGAACGTGGGGTTGAGCACCCAATTTCCTTGCACGCGACCAACGCGAACACCGCCGATAGGGCCGAGAAACGGGATCTTCGACGCGTTGAGCGCGAATGATGTGGCTAGCAGCGCCAACACATCTGCCGCGTTTTCCTGGTCGGCCGAAATCACGTAAATGAATACTTGGACTTCGTTCTTGAAGCCCTCGGGGAAGAGCGGGCGGATTGAGCGATCGATGATGCGGCAAGCCAAGATCTCATGATCATGGGGCCGACCCTCACGCTTGATGAAACCGCCCGGAATCTTACCGGCAGCGTATGTCTTTTCTTTGTACTCGACCGTGAGTGGGAAGAACGGTAGCGCGCTCATATTATCACTGACCGTGACGGCCGCGAGCACCATCGTTTCCCCAAACTGGACCAGCGCGGAACCAGCCGCTTGCTTCGCCATACGACCGGTCTCGATGGACAGGGGGCGACCGGCGAACGTCCGCTCAATGCGATGCATCATCTGCTTTGTTACCTCACGAGAACGCAAATCGCGCGGGAGGCATGACTGCCCCCGCGCGACGAAGTGGCGTGGTCCGGCTTAGTACCGGAGACCAAGATTTTGGACGAGCGTGCGATACTCCTGCACCTCGGTACGCTTTAGATAGTCGAGGAGACGGCGACGTTTGCCAACCATCTTGAGGAGACCCCGCCGACCATGATGGTCTTTGGCATGGGTGCGAAAGTGACCCGTGAGGTAATTGATCCGCTCAGTGAGCAGTGCAATTTGTACACGCGTTGAACCGGTGTCCCCTTCGTGGGCCCGGTACTTGTCGATCGTAGGTGCCTTTTCGAACGCCATCGTCGTTAAATTCTCGGCGCATCATGTACGTGCGCAGCAGAATGCGCGCAATTGTAGGAAGCATGGATATTTAGTTCACCCCGCCCCTCCTGTAAAGGACCGCACGTGTCAGATCGTTTTCTTGGGCGGCAAATCGGCAAGTATCGGGTCATTAGACTCCTCGGAGCTGGGGCCTTCGCTTGGGTGTACGAAGCGATTGATCTCGACCTCGAAATTCCTGTCGCGCTGAAAGTATTGCGCCCAGAATTTGCGGGTGATACGGCGGCCGAAGCACGCTTTCGACGAGAGGCCGCGACGGCCGCACGACTGCGTCATGCGAACATTGTGGTCGTGCGCGATGTTGGACAAAGCGACGGCGCGTCGTTTGTCGCGATGGATTTGCTGCCGCGCTCCGTCGCGGGGCGTTTGCACGAATTGGCACGCTTGTCCGAAACGGAAGTGATTCGCATCGCCCTCGATGTCGCAGCAGCGCTCGCAATAGCACACGGCGCCAACGTCATTCATCGCGATATTAAGCCCGACAACATTTTGCTCGGCGCGAATGGTGAAGCCATCGTCGCCGACTTCGGACTTGCGCGCGCGCTTGCGAATAGTCCGTCGGCAAGTGCGACAAACTCTGTCACCGGCACCCCGCATTATTTCAGTCCAGAACAAGCGCGTGGTCGCACGCTCGACGGTCGTAGCGATCTGTATTCGCTGGGCGTGACCATGTATCGCGCTGCCACTGGTCGATTGCCGTTTGAAGGTGACGACTGGTACGTCGTGGGACGGGCACACATCGAGGCGCCGGTCACGCCACTGCGCACGCTTGTTCCGGAGCTATCGACGGAGTTCGAAGCGATCGTCCTGCGACTACTCGCCAAGCGTCCGGATGATCGGTATGTCAACGCGGCGGCACTCGGTGACGCGCTCGCCGCGCTTCCCGCTGCTCCGCGTGATCGCGTGGCCACGATGACGCCTGCTGTGTCGATGAACACCGTAGAGGCGCTCTCGCCGATCGTCATGCACTCGAGCCGGACGCGGCGCACGTTGATCGGCGTACTGACCGTTGCCGTCGCGATCTTCGCCGCATGGTATCTCGATGGCACGCGACCCGAGACGCAGCAGTGGTTCACGCACCGTCGCGTCGCGAGTGTCATGTCGCTGCCAGCCGTAACAGACACGTCTGCCCGAATCGTGCGTCCCGACACCGTGCGCACGTCGGACACGCTACGATCGGTTGTATCGGCGCCGCAAACGGTCGGAGGCGTACGACCCGCCGTACTCGCACGAGCGCAATTGCGCATAACTGCATCAGAATCGGCAGCAATATTCGTTGATGACAAGCAGGTTGCTGTCGCGCGTTGGAACAGCGAGCACGCGGCCACATCGCGACTGTCGGTGCGCGCAGAAATTGCAAATGCGCCTATTGGATGCAGTGCCGCGCGTCGCGACACGACGCTGCGTGTGCGCGACGGCGATCGCATTGCGCTGTCACTGCCTGTACGCACGTGCGTGCGGCTCACCTTTAACGTCACACCACGCGATGCGCGCGTGATCTTTACGCCGCTTGATGGTGGCACGTCGCTCAGTGCGCGCGGGGATACAACGGGCATCGTGTTGCTTGTCGCGGGCAAGTATCGCATTGATGCGACCGCACCGAACTGCGGTCCATTTTCGGAAACGTTTACTACGATGGAAAAAGTGCGTGATGGCGTCGTGGCGATCAGAATCCCGATGCTCTGCTAGCGGTGCGCCACCCACTAACGCGCGATGCTTGTGACAGCGGTACCGATGACACCACCAGCGAGCGCGCCGATCCAAAAGCGGCGATCATGCCACCATGGTGTTTTGGGATGCGGCACGAGTAGAAAGTGATCGGTGGTCACGCGCCCAACCTGTCCGATAACGAGCGCCGTTACGGACGTACTGTCGGCCGCTACAATGCGGACGCGCGCGACTAACGCGTCGCGATTTTTGGGATCGACGATGATCGCGAGCATACCTGTCCGCAACCATCGACTCTCCAACGGACGAAAACGCGCCGTACTGTCATCGACGGCGTCGATCTCAAAACGCGCCGCATCGCGCGGTATGCGTGCGGCCGTCGTTATTGTTGTCGCTCCGGCGTGTACTGCGGCACCACGACACCCAGCAAGTCCGAACGCGAGCCCGATTGACCACAAACGACGCATCGGGAGTGACCGCACGCAATCAGCGTGTAAAGAACGAACGAATGTCGTTGAACGTGACGAGCACGATGAGCGCAAGCACCGCGAGTACGCCAATACGCGCAAATGCCTCGCGCGTGCGCGAACTAAACGCACTGCCCTTCACGGCTTCCGCGAGCACGACTAAAATCTGCCCACCGTCTAATACCGGAATAGGCACAAGATTGAGGATCGCGATATTCAAACTCAAGAAGGCGATCAATGACCACAACGTTTCTGCACCGTTGCGCGCGGCTTGCACGGACGTGCGAGCAATCGCGATTGGTCCACCGAGGTTTTTCGCCGAGACCTGACCCGTGGCAAGTCCACCAAGCACGCTGACGACGCTCGTGGCCATTCCCCATGTCGCGCGCCCACCGGATGCAATCGCCTCGCCCAACCCAACTGGATCGCGTGCAACGGAGTCACGCACTTGCATTCCAACCCGGCCCACCGTGTGCTTGATGCCCGTGGCTGGATCAGGAACTTCGGCGGGCTGCGGCGTGAGTGTTCGCGACAGTCGCGTGCCGTTCCGTTCAACTTCGATCGTAACGGTACCGTGCGTGATGGGCGCAATGCGATCAAGGACTTCATCCCAGGCACGCACCGGCGAACCGTTGATGGAAACAATGCGGTCGCCGCGCGCTAAGCCTGCGGTGGCCGCTGGTAGCCCTACCATTACGGAGTCGATCACGGCCGGACGATACGCATTGCCGTACGCGTAAAAGATCCCCGTCGACACCATAAGCGTGAGCAGGATGTTCATGATTACGCCAGCGGACAGAATGAACACCCGCGCACCCACCGATTTGCTCTCCACCCACCGATTGACCGGCACCGGCTTCGGTCCAAACGGTGCCATTGCGTTGACATCCCACAACTCCGCCGGAATATCTGTTGGACGTTCGAGCGGTGGCGCTAGCGAACCACGATCTGCTCCGCCCTCGATACCGGCCATTGATTCGTCGTCGCGCGTCGCCATGCGCACGTACCCGCCCAATGGGATCATCGAAACGCGATAATCGGTTTCGCCGCGACGAATTCCGAACAGTCGGCGCCCCCAACCCAACGAAAAAACGGGCGCGTAAACGCCGCTCAATTTCGCCGCAAGAAAATGCCCGAGCTCGTGAACAAATACCACAAGACCGAACACGACCAGCGGTGCGATATACGGCGAAAACCTCGACAACAGATTCACAAGCCCACCTGTGCGTTCACATGATGGCGCGCCGCCGCGTCAGCGGCCAATAACGCATCCAACGACTCGCCCGACATTTCTCTCAGCGCCACGAGTGCGCTCTCCACGTGCAACGGGATCTCGCCGAACATGATGCGTCCGGCAAGAAAGTGTTCGACCGCAACTTCATTTGCAGCGTTATACACCGCCGACGCAGAACCGCCCGATTGACCAGCGGTAATTCCAAGCGCGAGCATCGGAAAATCGAACGTGCGCACGGCTTCGAACGTCAACGTGCCAAGCGTAACTGGATCAAACTGTGGTACGCCGTTGTCAGCCACCCGTTCCGGCCACGTGAGCGCAAACAAAATCGGAAGTTCCATGGACGGAACGCCCATCTGCGCTAAAACGCTCCCATCCACAAACTCGACGAATGAATGGATAATGCTTTGCGGATGTACCACGACGTCAATCCGATCATACGGGACACCGAATAAGTGATGTGCTTCAATTACTTCCAACGCTTTGTTGGCCAGCGTCGCGCTGTCGATCGTAATCTTGCTTCCCATTTGCCAGGTGGGGTGCTTCAGAGCATCGGCGAGCGTCGCCGTGGCGATACGATCTGCGCTCCATGTGCGAAACGGTCCACCGGATGCTGTGAGCACAAGTCGTTTCACTTCGTGCGATTCCCGGCCCGCCAAGCATTGCAAGATTGCCGAGTGCTCGCTGTCGACCGGTACCAGCGAGCCACCATGCGCCGCCGCTAGCGCCGTAACAATGCTGCCGGCCACGACAAGCGTCTCCTTGTTGGCGAGGGCCACGCGTTTTCCCGCGCGTAACGCGGCGAGTGTGGCCGGTAGTCCTGCCGCACCAACTACGGCGTTCAACACAATATCAACGTCGTCGCGTGTCGCTGCGGCAATCAAACACTCGGCTCCGCTTGACCAGTTGCTCCCTCTGGGTACGACACCACGCACAAGCCCGACGAACGCTGGCCGCCAACGTGCGACTTGCGCCGCAAGCGCATCAACGTTGGCGTGCGCGGTGAGTGCAACGGGAGTGAAGCGATCAGCCTGTCGCGCGAGCACACGTAGCGCGCTTGTGCCGATCGATCCGGTCGCCCCGAGTATGGCGACACCCTTCCGCGTGCGCGGCGAATCAGAAGCGGCAGCACCTTCCTGCCCTCGTTGGACGTGAATCACAATGGCGCTGGGATTAACAGCCACCCATACATCACGTATGCCACCGGCAGTACGAAGAACAGCGAATCCAATCGGTCGAGCATACCGCCGTGACCAGGAAAAATAATCCCGCTGTCCTTCACGCCCGCTTCGCGTTTGAATAGCGATTCGGCAAGGTCGCCAATTTGCGCAGCGACGCTGATGCTGACGGCAAATATCGCCAACCCCCACGGAGTAAAGGCGAGCTGCGCGTTTGGGCGTAAGAGATAGTGCACATAGAGCGCGCAAATGCCGATGGTGGTCAGCACGGCACCAATCGCGCCCGCGACGGTCTTCGCTGGACTCACCGAGGGCATCAGTTTTGGACCACCCACGGCGCGTCCAGCAAAATAGGCGCCGGTATCGCTCGCCCACGTGAGTAGCACCGGCAGGATGAGCACAAGTGCACCAGCCGTATCGCCGACTGCGTAGTTGAAGTACCGCAGTGCATAGGCAAAACTGAGGGTGCCACCGGTGTAGGCAATCCCCAAGATCGTCGTGCCGGCCGAGAGCAACGGCTTTCCGTTTGCTCCGCGTAGCCAGATAGTCGCGGAAATAATCGCGAGCGCGAGCAACGTAACGGTCACTTCTGGCACGCGAATGACACCCAAAAACTGTGCGTGCACCGCAATCGGTACGAGTGCCGATACAGCAATGCCCACGACGGACAGTGGAGCCCCCCCCGACTCGCTCGCGATTCTATAAAACTCCCACGCCGCGATCGCCGCGAGGATACTCACAAACGTCGCCAGCGCAGCGTCACCCAACCAGATCAAACCCACGGCTATTGGCGCTCCGATCACTGCGACAATCACTCGGCGCGGAAGTTCACTCACGCCGTGACTCGACCAAAGCGACGATCACGACGTTGAAAATCGAGAATAGCTTCGAAGAGTGCGAGACGTCCGAAGTCCGGCCACAGTACACTGGAAATGTAGAGTTCTGCGTACGCCACTTGCCATAATAAAAAATTTGAGAGCCGTTGCTCGCCTGACGTGCGAATCAGGAGGTCAGGATCGGGGCATCCGGCCGTGAACAAACGCTCTCGAAATGCTGCCTCGTCAATGCCATCAACCGTTAATCGACCCGCTTGCACATCGATGGCCAACAGCCGAGCCGCGCGGACCAGCTCCGCACGACCACCGTACGAGATAAACAAATTCAGGCCGAGCTTATCGCCGCCTTCCGTATCGCGCATGACTCGCTCAACGGCTGCCGCCGCAGGCGCGCTCAATCGTCCCAAATCACCGTGCACGCGCACGCGCACACCTTGCTCGCGCAGTTCGGATGCTTCCCGAGCGATGTACTCTTCGAGCAATGACATCAACGCGGAGACTTCCGTTTCGGGACGTTGCCAATTTTCCTGTGAGAACGCGAAGAGCGACAGCCACTCAACGCCCGCGTCGAGGCAACCTTCGACGACGGCACGCACTGCTTTCATTCCCGAGCGATGACCAAATGGTCGCGGCATGTGACGTTCGCGCGCCCACCGTCCGTTCCCGTCCATGATGATTGCAATATGCCGCGGCACAGCGCCATGCACGCGGATGCGCGCAAGCAGATCCGTTTCGGATTCAGGCACGGGGGCGGGTAAAGTCGGGCACATCGCACTCTGGTCCGCGCGCGGACTCAGACCTCCATGATTTCGGCTTCTTTCGACTTCAACATGTTGTCGATCTTTCCGATGAACTCATCGTGCATTTTTTGCAGGTCTTTCTCGGCGTGCTTCTTGTCGTCTTCCGAAATGCTGTCAAGTTTCTTGACTTTGTCTCGAGCATCGGTACGTGCGTGACGTATCGCTATGCGACCATCTTCGGCCAGCTTGGCGAGAATTTTCACGAGCTCCTTGCGTCGCTGCTCGTTCATCGAGGGCAGCGGTACGCGAATCACGCCACCTTGATGCGCGGGATCGAGACCAAGTTCGGATTCACGAATGGCCTTTTCGATGGCCTTGGCTTGCCCTTTATCAAACGGTGTCACGAGCAGAATGCGCGGTTCAGGTGCGGAGACCGAAGCAACTTGGTTAAGCGGTACCGTCGAGCCGTAGGCCTCAACACGCACCGAGTCCAGCATGTTGGGTGACGCCTTGCCGGACCGGATGCCCGAGAACTCACGCTTTGAGTTCTCCAACCCTTTGTCCATGCCGGTCTTTGTGTCTTTAAGAATCTGTGCGATGGTGGTCATGGCGTGCTCAGGAGACCAGAGTTCCGATACGTTCGCCACGAACGGCGCTAATAATCGCGCCGGGGCGGTGGATATTGAGCACGATCAACGGCATTTGGTTCTCCTTGCAGAGTGTGATGGCGGTCTGATCCATCACCCGAAGCTCTTCAAGCAT
This sequence comes from Gemmatimonadaceae bacterium, assembly GCA_025358925.1. Lineage (GTDB taxonomy): Bacteria > Gemmatimonadota > Gemmatimonadetes > Gemmatimonadales > Gemmatimonadaceae > Gemmatimonas. Next base: position 152,821 of record JANYHT010000039.1, read on the forward strand.
CACGTCACGATAGCTGATCGACTCGTACATCCGCGCGGTTGCGTCCTTCTTGGGATCTGCAGAATACACACCGTCAACACTTGTCGCTTTGATGATGACGTCAGCTTTCATCTGAATGGCCCGCAGCACGGCAGCGGTGTCCGTTGAAAAGTACGGGTTGCCCGTTCCTGCGGCAAAGATCACCGTGCGACCTTTTTCAAAGTGTCGCAATGCACGACGACGAATATACGGTTCGGCCAGCTCTTCCATCCGAATCGCCGTCATCACGCGCGTATCCATCCCCTTCTTTTCTAACACATCCTGTAGCGCGAGCGCGTTGATCACCGTGCCTAGCATTCCCATGTAATCGGCACCCACGCGATCCATACCCATCTGGGATAGCTGTGTCCCACGCACGATGTTGCCACCGCCGATCACAAGGCCCAGTTGCACGCCAAGCGACGCAACTTCAACGATCTGGTCAGCGAAAAATCCGATGCGATCAAAATCGAAACCAACGCCCTTGTCGCCGGCGAGCGCTTCTCCCGAAAGTTTGAGCAGCACGCGCGGATAACGCAGCGCGCCGATGGCCGAAGCCACCGACGCGCCTTGCACTGCATTGTCAGACGACTGGCAGCTCATCGGGGCGCTCAGTCCACAGCTAGCTGCAGCCGGGCGAATCCATCAACAACGACTGTGCCGCCTGCTCGTTTCGCGTGCTCCGCGACCAACGCGGTAATCGTGATTTTTGGCTCGCGTACCCATGGCTGGGGCATCAACGTCACGTCCTTGAGAAACGCTTCAACTTTGCCGACTGCAATCTTCTCGATCATCTCGTCCGGCTTGCCCGCCTCGCGTGCCTGCTCTTCGGCAATACGACGCTCGCTCTCGATTTTCTCCGGTGAAACTCCAGAGCGATCAACGGCGAGTGGAGCGGTCGCGGCAATGTGCTCGGCGATGAACTTGACAAGTTCGCGCGTGGATTCATGCTTGGCCACGGCCGACGACGACGCGGTGATCTGCACGAGTGTAGCGAGCTTGCCGTTGTGATGCCGATACATGCCGACGAGACCGTTCGCGCCAGCGTTGAAGCGCGCGACATGTTTTACGTTAACTGCTTCACCGGTCTTCGATGCCGTGAGCTTGACATACTCGTCGACCGTTTTGGCGGCGTCGGCGTGATAGCTCTCCGCCAGAAACGCACTGGTCGAGGAGGCGCTCGATTGCTTCATCTGCGCGACGAGCGTGCCGACGAATGTTATGAAGTCTTCGTTGCGAGCAACGAAATCCGTCTCGCACGCAACTTCGACCAGAATGCCCGATTCGCCATCGGCAAAAATTTCGCCACCAATGACACCTTCACTGGTCGACCGATCCGCGCGTTTTTCGGCTTTGGCAATGCCTTTTGCACGCAAGTACTCAATGGCGACGTCCATGTCTCCGCCATTCTCATCAAGCGCCTTTTTGCAGTCCATCATGCCTGCGCCAGTGCGCTGACGCAGCTCCTGGACGGCTTTCGCAGTAACCGGTGTAGTCATCGACGTGCCCTGTATCTAAATGTCGGTCTGTATCGGTACGCCCGGGTTTCAGGCGAGGCCTTTATCGGGTTCTGTGTGCGAACGCCGCCGGTAGAAGCCGGCGGCGCCCAATTGCTAAAGAGACGAAGACAATGTCTCGTTTGTTGAGACTGCAACGACTGCTGCCTTACTGTGCGTCCGCCGTATCGGAACCGCTATCCGCGCTCGCCGCTGCTGTGTCTGAGGCACCGCCTTCTGGTGCAGCGCCTTCGGCGCCCGTCTTGAGACGAGCGGCGATCGCTTCCGGTTTGGCACGACGACGACGCGGACGGCGACGCTTGGCCTCATCATCACGAGCAGCAGCACCGGCGCCGGCACCACCGGCGTTGGCACCACGATCACCGCGATCGCCTCGGTCTCCGCGACCAGCGGGTTCCGTACCACGATCCGTGCTATACACGTAGCTCTCTTGCTCGTCATCCGCTGCTCGCGCTGGCGCTTCGCGCCGAGTTTCCATGATCGTTTCGGAGATGACCTTCGCGATCAGTTCGACCGAGCGAATGGCGTCATCGTTTCCGGCAATCGGAACGGTGATGAGATCAGGATCTGCGTTGGTGTCAACGATAGCGACGATAGGCACGCCAAGCTTGTTCGCTTCGCTGACCGCAATGCGTTCTTTCTTGGAATCGATGATGAAAAGCAGCCCTGGCAGGCGCGTCATCGTCTTAATGCCCGACAAATATTTCGAGAGCTTCTCGCGCTGACGCGACATGAGGAGCTGCTCTTTTTTCGTGTAGTTCGTCAGCGTGCCATCTTCGGCGCCGGCTTCCAGATCTTTGAGCTTCCGTATCTGCTTCTTGGCGGTCTGGAAGTTGGTCAGCATGCCACCAAGCCAGCGCTCAGTCACGAACATCGCGCCGCACGATTCGGCTTCGGCCTGCACGATGGCCGCGAGTTGACGCTTAGTGCAAACGAACAATACCTGCTCACCGCGCAGGACGACCTCGCGAACAAGTTTCTGCGCCAAATCAATTTGGCGCAGCGTCTTCTGCAGATCGATGATATGAATGCCATTGCGTTCGGCGAAAATGAACCGGCGCATCTTGGGATTCCAACGGCGGGTTTGATGCCCGAAGTGGACACCCGCGGCGAGCAACTGCTCGAGGGACGGATTGGCCATGATAAATGAGTGGGGTTTTGAAATCGTCCGCTTCCGTCGCGACCTGTGGCGACCGAATCCGTAAGGATCGCGGCACCCGCCACAGGTTCAGGAAGCGTGAAGGATACGGTGAGGGACGGCCGAAGCCGCCGCGCTCAACGCTTGGAGAACTGGAAGCGCTTACGAGCGCCAGCACGACCTGGCTTCTTACGCTCGACTTCACGTGCGTCGCGTGTGAGCAAACCAAATTCGCGCAGCTTCTTGCGATTCGTTTCGTCGAGTTTGACGAGCGCACGCGCAATAGCCAGACGAACCGCACCTGCCTGACCAGCAACACCACCACCATCAAGCACGGCCTTCACATCAAATCGGCCGAGCGTATCGGTGAGCGTGAACGGTTGCTGTATCGCGGACACCAACGTGGGACGCGGGAAGTAGTCACCGAGCGTCCGACCGTTGACGTCCCATTTGCCGGAGCCGGGCTTGAGATACAGACGGCACACGGCACGCTTGCGACGGCCAACGGACTGAATCTGGTCCGACATTACTTGGCCTCAGCGTTGGGGAACAACAACTTCGACGGCGTCTGTGCCACATGCGGATGTTCGCCGCCCGGGTAGACGCGCAGCTTGCGACGGAGCACTTGGCGACCAAGCGCGGTTTTCGGCAGCATACCGTAAACGGCCTTCTCGATCACCCGTTCCGGGTGGCTGGCCAATACCGATGCATAGGGCGTGTGCTTCTCATGACCCATATAACCGGTATGGCTAAAATAGGTTTTCTGCTCCGCCTTCCGACCGGTGACTTGCACCTTGGACGCGTTGATCACGATGACGAAATCGCCCGTGTCCATATGCGGCGTGAACATGGGCTTGTGCTTGCCACGGATGATCTTCGCAACTTCCGAAGCGAGCCGGCCAAGAACCATTCCTTCTGCATCGACGATGTACCACTGCCGGTCGATATCCTTCGGAGTCGCGCTGTAGGTCTTCATGCGTGCGTCTTGGAGGGGCAGCCGGAGGCGCCCGGAACTGAGGTGTGCCCCGAGCGGGCGCAACCTGCTGAAGTCGTGCAACAACACAAGCGAGTTATAACTGCCGTCACAGTCCATCGAGCACGACAGAAACGAAGACGCCCAAGCCAGTGGGCCGAGGCGTATTTAGAACAGACTCGTAGGATACTCAACGAGTTGGTCGCTGTCAATCTGATTGGGGTCACGCTTATCGTGGCGAGCTCTTGCTATCTGTCTTTGTGGAGCCCATGATCTGTCTCTGCGTACGAGGGACCGCACCGATCAGCCTCGCACCGTCTACCCTGCTGCCACCGGAGTTATTTCGATGGGAATGATGTCGGAGTTCAAAGAGTTCGCGATGAAAGGCAGCGTGATGGATCTCGCGGTTGGCATCGTGATCGGCGGCGCGTTCGGCAAAATTGTTGAGAGTTTCGTTGCGGATATCATCATGCCACTGGTAGGCCTCGTCACCGGCGGCGTCGACTTTAAAAACAGATTTGTCGTGCTCGGGCAAGGCGCATTCACCACACTAGAGGACGCGAAAAAAGCGGGCGTCGCCACGCTGAACTACGGCCAGTTCGTCAATCAGATTCTCACCTTCCTCATCATCGCATTTTCGATTTTCATGGTGATCAAAGCTGTGAACCGCACCCGTCGCACCGTCCCGCTGATCAAGTAGTCCAGCATTACACCGAATCGGGCAGCGGTCCAAGCTCCACGAGGATCGCACCCTTCTCGACGGCGGTGCCAGGCACCGCACGCACCGAAATCACCACCCCCGCCACAGTGGCGCGGAGTTCGTTTTCCATTTTCATCGCCTCGATGACCACGAGGCCCTGCCCCGCCGAAACAACCTCACCGGCTACGGCATGCACCCGCACAATCAAGCCGGGCATTGGTGCGATCAGCGGCGCTGGACCCGTTGCACCGCGGGACGCCACGCTCAGATCGCGTAACGCCCGCGTCCGCTCGTCAAGCGCGTCGGCCTGCATCCGCTCACCGTCAACGTCAAGAACCCAACTCCCGCGCGCTCCATCGCGCTGTGCGAGGACGCGGTGCACCTGCTCATTGACGCGCACAAGTCGCACCGGCGTGCCGACAATCGGCGTGAGCGCCACATCAAATTGAACGCCGTCAACGGTCGCGTGCACGCCATCGAGATCGACCGTGATGCGCTCGCCGTTTACATCCACGATGTATTTCACGCCGTCTCCGGAACAAGCACGCACACCGTCTCCACGTGTGCCGTTTGCGGGAACATGTCGAAACACTGGAGCGATGCGATGCGCCACGCAGGCAATCGCGACAAATCGCGCGCCAATGTTGCCGGATCACAACTGACGTAAATAATTGCGCGCAGTCCCCGCGCCGTCGCCGTGCTCAACAATGCGGGGATGCGAATATCCAATCCTCGCCGTGGTGGATTGAGCACGAGTGCATCGGCCGGCAGTGCGCTGGCAAGCGACGACTCGACGGTGTCGGTCACCACGCGCAGGTTGGGCAGATCACCGAGCCGTTCGACCGCGTGAGCCGTTGCCGTTGCATCAGCCTCAATAGCGGTGACGCGCACGCCGTCGCGTGCGAGCATTTCACTCAACGCGCCCGATCCAGCATACGCGTCAATGACATGCGCCGGACGCAGCGCGCGTAATTGCTCGGCGACATACGTACGCATCACCTGCGCGACTTCGCCATTCACTTGCGCGAACGCCAACGCCTCGTCCATCGACGGCGCGAGGTCATCGATCCCGCCGGCCTGTTGCGCATCACGCGAGGCAGATACGTCGTCCATCGTCAGTGACGCGTCGGTGTGTGTCTCCGCGTGAGCATCGTCCGTTGCCGCGAGCGACACGCGCGTGCCATCGGCACGTTGCCACCATATCGCTACGATACTGCTGTCACTGCGCGCCAGTGCACTAGCCCAAGCACGCGCCTCCGGCCATTCGCTACCACCGACAATCACAATCGCGATGTGAGAGGCATCGCCGTTTACTGCGCGAAGGGCAACGCGCAACTCCGCAGCCTTAGGCAATCCGCGCGCGCGAGCGCGCACCGCATGCCACGCTTGCACCAATGATGGTTTCGCAATTGGACATGTCTCTAACGCAAAGACGCGTGACGCATCGTCCAACGGATGCAACCCACCAATCCACGCGGCACCACGCGCCTTCAACGTGAGCGTGAGACGACCGCGATAGGCCCACGGGGAACCAGAGACGAGGCCGGGCCGCGCCACGTCACGCTTGCCAATCCGCTGCAACGCGTCCTGCACAATGCTCGTCCGCACGTCAGCCTGCGTCTCAGCATTGAGATGTTGCAACTGGCAACCACCGCACCGATCCGCCACATAGTGCTGACACGCGGCGTCAACACGAGTTGACGATGCGTCGACGAGTTGCAACACGCGCCCTCGCGCATGGCGCGCAAAAGTCACGTACGCGATCTGCACCACATCGCCCGGCGCTGTCCGTGGAACGAAGCACGCAAGTCCATGTACGCGACCAACGCCATCACCACCGGCCGCAATACGCTCAATCGTGATCGTCGCTACCGACTCGGCGCTGGCTTTCGCTCGCGCTACCTTCTCCGTAGCGGCGCGCGCTCCGCGAGCGGGACGGCCCGCACGCTTTACCATGCGTGCACACGGACGCACGATTGACGGTTGACGATAGCGTTCATGAGGAGCGGAGTCCTTCGCGTCGGGCAAGTGTCGCCCACGCATGCACGGGAAGAAGCGGAGCGTTGGACGACGCGCCGGGTGGCGACGCCGCCGCGAGCGGTCGGGACGCAAGGCGTTCCTCGTGTGTGAGGAGCGCGGCAGCGATTGCGGTGAGCCGGATAGTCTCGCGATTTGCTGTCACGGACGTCAACTCCGGAAGCGTCTGCTCCAACCACTGAATCGAAATGTCGCCGCTCTGAAATGCGGGATGATCCATCACGCGCAGATGAAACCCGCGTGAGGTTTCAATACCATCGATCGTAAGCTCCAACAGCGCGCGACGCATGCGTGCTATTGCCAACGCCCGAGTAGGTGCGTGCACAATCAGCTTCGCCAACATCGGATCGTAGTACAATCCGATTTCACTGCCAGCTTCGACACCACTATCCCAGCGGACACCGGGGCCGCTTGGCACATGCAGATACTCAATACGTCCGGTCGATGGCAAAAATCCGTTGGTCGAATCTTCACTGGTGATGCGACATTCAATCGCCCAGCCGCGCGGTGTGAACTCCTTCTGCGCAAAGGGCAATGCTTCACCGGCCGCGATGCGAATTTGCCACTGCACGAGATCGAGGCCGGTCACCAACTCTGTGACCGGATGTTCGACTTGAATCCGCGTATTCATCTCGAGGAAGTAGTACGCGCCACTTTTATCCAGTAAGAACTCGCACGTGCCCGCGTTGACATAACCGGCGGCGCGCGCGGCGGCGACGGCTGTGGCACCCATCCGCGCACGTAACTCCGAGCTCACGGCGACACTCGGCGCTTCTTCAATCATCTTTTGGTGACGGCGCTGCACGGAGCACTCCCGTTCGCCTAAATGGATCACGTGTCCGTATGCGTCAGCGAGTACTTGGATCTCTACGTGCCGCGGTCCTTCAATGTATTTCTCGATGTACACCGCATCATCACCAAAGGCATTCTGTGCTTCACGTTTCGCCGACGCGAGCGCGTCGGCAAACTCAGCGGCGGCGCGCACAATACGCATGCCCTTTCCGCCGCCGCCCGCCGCCGCTTTGAGCAGCACGGGAAATCCGAACGACTCGGCGACCATGATGGCAGCATCGACATCCGTAATAGCTTCTGTCGTTCCCGGAACAACGGGAACCCCCGCAGCAATCGCGAGCTGCCGCGCAGCGGTCTTGGACCCCATCGCTTCAATTGCTTCGGCGGGCGGTCCAATCCACGCAAGTCCAGCCTCACGCACCGCGCGCGCAAACCATGCGCGTTCGGATAGAAAGCCGTACCCCGGATGAATGGCCTCGGCACCAACACGTAGTGCGACCTCGATAAGGCGCTCGCCGACGAGATAGCTTTGGCTCGATGGCGGTGGTCCAATCAACACGGCTTCATCAGCCTCACGCACGTGCGGTGCACGCGCATCCGCCTCGGAGTACACGGCCACAGTGGTGACGCCGAGTTCTTGGCACGCTCGAATGATGCGCAGGGCAATTTCACCGCGATTTGCGATGAGCAGCTTCGTGAACATGCGCGTACTCACAGCGGAAGATTGCCGTGCTTCTTTGGCGGATTGCGATCGCGCTTACCCTGCAGTGTTTCAAGCGCGGCAATCAATCGCGGTCTCGTGTCGCGCGGGTCAATCACGTCATCGACGTATCCATACGCGGCGGCGATGTACGGATTTGCAAATTTTTCCGTGTATTCGCTCACACGCTGTTCGGCGGCGGTGGTTGGATTATCGCTTTCCGCGATTTCTTTCCTGTACAGAATTTCCACCGCGCCCTTCGGGCCCATCACCGCAATTTCAGCAGTCGGCCACGCCACGTTGAAGTCGCCGCGAATATGCTTCGAGCTCATCACATCGTACGCGCCGCCGTACGCCTTACGTGTAATGACCGTCAGCTTCGGTACGGTTGCCTCACAATACGCGTAGAGTAGCTTCGCCCCGTGCTTGATAATCCCACCGTGTTCTTGCGCCAGTCCGGGCAGAAAACCAGGAACATCTTCGAACGTAAGCAGCGGAATGTTGAAGCAATCGCAGAAGCGGACAAAGCGCGCCGCCTTCATCGACGAGTTGATATCAAGCACGCCTGCCATCACCGCTGGTTGATTCGCGACAATGCCTACGCTGTACCCCCCCAAGTGTGCAAAGCCGACCAGAATGTTGCCCGCATAGTCCGGCTGCACTTCGTAAAACTCCGCATCATCAACAACATGCTTGATCACCTCGTGCATATCGTATGGCTTATTCGGATTGTCCGGAACAATGTCCAGAAGCGCCTCATTGCGACGATCGGCAGGATCACGCCCAGCGCCTCGCGGCGGCGCGTCAACATTGTTGGAGGGAACGAAGCGAAACAGGTCGCGAATCTGCTGCAAGCATGCAAGCTCTGAGTCGCAAGCGAAATGCGCCACACCGCTGGTTCCTGCGTGTGTGTCCGCGCCTCCCAACTGTTCCATCGTAACGTCTTCGTGCGTGACCGTCTTCACCACATTCGGGCCAGTCACGAACATGTAGCTCGTGCCGCGCACCATGTAAATGAAATCGGTAATCGCAGGTGAGTATACCGCGCCGCCAGCACACGGTCCGAGGATCGCGGAGATTTGCGGGATGACGCCCGATGCCATGGTGTTGCGCAGGAAGATGTCCGCATACCCGCCGAGCGAAACAACTCCTTCTTGAATACGTGCGCCACCGGAGTCGTTCAGTCCAATGATCGGCATGCCGTTGCGCACAGCGAGATCCATCACCTTACAAATCTTGGCGGCGTGTGCTTCGGACAACGATCCACCAAACACCGTAAAGTCTTGCGAGAAAACGTAGACCGTACGTCCCTCAATGCGACCGTGTCCGGTGACCACGCCATCACCGTAGATGGGCGTTTCACCATCCGCTGTTGATCGCGACGTAACGAAGCGATCAAGTTCGGCGAACGACCCCTCGTCGAGGAGTACATCGAGGCGCTCGCGCGCGGAGAGTTTGCCTTTGGCGTGCTGTGCGGCGAGGCGTGTGGCGCCACCGCCTTGCTCGGCTGCGTCACGCGCAACGGCGAGCCGATCGAGTTTTTCTCGCATGGACATGTGGCGAGAAGCTAGCGATGGGTCGAACGAGCGACCAGCCGAAGGGGCGGCCTATTGTCCCTGTGCCTACGGTTTGTAGATGATGGGCAGTACAACTTTTGTGCGAACGCTGGCGCCGTTCAACTTTCCCGGGAAAAAATCAAGTCGAGTCACCACTTTTTTTGCGGCTTCGGCGAGTGCCGTTTGCGTTGCGTCAACAATCTCCACGGATGTGGGATCGACCTTCCCCTTCGAGTCGACAATGAACTGAAGTTCAACCATACCACCTACGCCGCGGCTTCTCAGTTCGACCGGATACGATTCCTGAATGAGTCGAGCGGCAAGGACCATGGACGCTAATTTAGGCGGATTTGAGAGCTCGCTAATTGGATAGACTTTGTCTTCTTGTGCTGCTGCGGAACGTGCACGTGGTCCACAGAAGATAGCCGCGATGAGGACGGGCAGCAAGAGTGGGCGAACGGACGACAATGACATCGTGGAATCCTCTTTAATTTCGCTTTTGGCACCGCTGTGTGTTTCTGCATTCCCGCAGCGGAGTACACGAACCACACGGTTGTAACTGTCGGCGTCTTACACCACGGGCTTGAGCGATTGTCACTGGCCCTTGCGCCACCGTCACACCGACGGCCCTTTTAACTTGGTGATGCAGCACGCATTTCTTGGAGCTGCCACCAACGTGACGAGTTGGGCCTTCTGAACGTCTAGCAAGAAACGGTTCTGCTCTGCGGTGTGCCCTGCAATGTCCGGTCGGATGTCCTTGTCCGAGCCTTCTTGTTTACCGACGCCTTCACTCCCTTCTTATGCCCGACACGTATAGCCTTGAAGACGACGCGCCCGCGCGACGCATCATTATTACCGCAGGGCTGTTGCTAGTATTTATTCCGCTCCTGCAAGCCATCTCACAATTGATGCCGCTCCAGCTTGGTGCGATCAAATGGCGCTTCCAAGCGGCGAATGTTGGTTCAGCCGTGCTCTTGCTTCCGTATCTTGGACTCACATTTGTCGGAACGTTCGCGCGCGTCTCTGCGCATCGCGGATTGGAACGGGTCATTGGCGGAATCGCGCTCGTCTCGACGATTCTGCTGATCGCATCTTTCGCGTTGTTTGTGCTGGATGCCTTGCAACTAAAGAGCATCGTACAATCGCAACAGATGGATGGATTTAAGCAGACGTGCTTGCGCATCGCGTTGGCCGTTGGTGCGTTCTCCATTGCCTTTGCGATGCTCGCGCTGACGCTCCTTCGTGGGTCGACGATGCGAAGCCCCGTTGTCAAAGGGAAAGGTAAGGTGGCAGAAGAAGGACTTGGATTGATTGTCGGACAAAGTTGATCCACAACGTTGCGGACATACTCGATATAAAACGCCCCCCGGATTCGAATCCGGGGGGCGTTTTTTGTGCCGTGCGGTGAGAGGCTTACAGCCCTAACTCTTCTTCAGAGCTGTGCACCTTACTCGGTGTTTCCGGCTTGGGCGGCTGCTCTTCAGGAACGCCCGTTACGGCCAGCACGATACGGCGATGGATTGGATCCACTTCCAACACGCGCATCGTGAGGTTCATCGTCTCCCACGCAAAGTCTGCAGGGTTGGTGACGGTGCCTTCTGGGTTGAGCTGGCTGACAGGAACGAAGCCTTCGATATCGTTACCGAGATCGACGACGACACCCTTATCCATCAAACGCACGACCTTACCCGGCAGGTCGGTACCAACCGGATACGTCTCACCAATGCGAAGCCACGGATCTTCTTCGGCCTGCTTAAGGCCGAGTGAGATACGCTTGTTTTCGCTATCGATGTTGAGGATCACAACGTCAACGGCATCGCCCTTCTTGACCACTTCCGACGGATGCTGAACGCGCTTCGTCCAGGACATATCGGAGATGTGAATGAGACCGTCGATCCCCGGTTCGATTTCGACAAACGCACCGAAGCTGGTGAGGTTACGCACCTTACCATTAATCCGCGTGCCGACCGGATATTTGAGCGGAAGAATTACCCACGGATCCTGCTCGGTCTGCTTCATACCGAGAGAAATCTTTTCTTCTGACTCGTCGACCTTGAGCACCACAGCTTCGATTGCTTCGCCGATCGAAACAATCTTGGAGGGATGCCGCACGTTGCGCGTCCAGCTCATCTCGGAGATGTGGACGAGGCCTTCGATACCGGGTTCAAGCTCGATGAATGCGCCGTAGTTCGTGATGGATACGACCTTGCCGTTCACTCGCGTCCCAACTGGGTACTTCGCCGCGACGTCCTTCCACGGATAGCTCTGGAGCTGCTTAAGGCCGAGTGAAATGCGCTCACGCTCCCAATCGATGTCGAGCACCTTGATCTCGAGCTCCATGCCGATCTGTACCATCTCGCTGGGGTGCGCGATGCGTCCCCACGACATGTCGGTAATGTGCAAGAGGCCGTCAACGCCACCGAGATCGATGAATGCACCGAAGTCGGTAATATTTTTGACGACGCCTTTGCGGATCTGATCCTTGGCCAACTCCTTCATGAGCTTCTCGCGCTTTCCAGCGCGTTCGGACTCAAGAATCACGCGGCGCGACACGACAATATTGCGGCGACGCTTGTTGAGCTTGATGATTTTAAATTCGTACTTCTGGCCGAGCAGTTCATCAATGTTGGGAACGCGACGCAAGGCGATCTGCGAACCCGGAAGGAATGCATCGACGCCCATGAGGTCGACGACGACTCCGCCTTTGATTTTTTTGATGAGCGTGCCTTCGACGGGCATGTCGCTTTCGTAGGCAACGCGAATGCGCTCCCACACGCGCATGAAGTCGGCTTTCTTCTTCGAGAGTACAACCGAACCTTCTTGATCTTCGAGATGCTCGAGGAGGACTTCGACTTCGTCACCGACCTTGAGGTCGGGCATGTCTTTGAACTCTTCGAGCGGGATCGTTCCTTCGGACTTAAAACCGATGTCGAGAACGACGAGGTTTTCGCGAATTTCCAGAACGCGCGATTTTACAATTTCGCCCTCTTCAATGGAGGCGAGCGTGCCGTTGTACATCTCCATCATCGTTTCGTACTCTTCGGAGGAGAATTCGTCTTCCTCGTAGAGTTCCGGACGTCGATTGGCGAGCGGACGGAGCTGCGCCTTTTGAAGATCGCGCTTTTCCCGCGGCGTCAACTTGTTGATCGCGGGGGTTGAGGTCTCGTCGAGCTCTTCCGTGGTCTCGACTTCAGCTTCGGTATTCATACCGGTGTGTCTCTCCAGAATCGCGGGAACTGCGCTCGCCGCGTCGAGGCTGGGGGTGAAGGATCCGGACGCCGATCAGCACGGACGCACGGCACTACGCGGCAATGGGGAGATCCCTGTTGACGCGCAGCGATGAGAGCCCAAAAAGATAAGTGGGGGAATAGGGAATAGGGAATAGGGAATAGGGAATAGTCCCTAAACCCTAATCCCTACTCCCTATTCTTCCCTTGGTCGCCTCGGCCAACGCCACAATCCGCTCCACTTGTTCTTCCTGCGTCAACGTCGTGGTGTCGATCGTAATGGCATCACGCGCGGGAGCGCTTTGCGTCGCGTCGCGAGCGTCGCGCAACACGAGGGCTTCTGTTTCCAGCGCAATTTCACCATCCGACGGGCTGCGGGCGAGACGTTGGATCAGGCGCCGCCGAGCGCGCTCCCATGGATCGGCGATCAGGAACACCTTGAGTGCAGCGTCCGGAAACACGGCCGTGCCAATGTCGCGACCATCGACGACCACGTCTGATCGTTCCGCCGCAAGCCGCACTTGCGTGTTGACCCACACTCGCACCTTGGGCATCTGCGCCACGAGTGACACGTGTTGCGTCACCGGCGAGTCGCGCAATGCTTCATCAACCATGGCACCATCGATAAGTGGCAGGACGGAGCGATCTGTCATGCGTTGCGTTATACGATGGGACATGAGAAGCAGGTGCTCGGCTGTCCATTCCAGCGACGGAACCGCCGACTGCACGCCGAGATAAGTCAACGCGCGATAGAACGCACCGGAGTCGACGTGACGCACTCCAATGCGTTGCGCGACCCACTGTGCGGTGGAGCTTTTGCCCGAGGCAGCCGGACCGTCGATGGCAATGATGAGTGCAGACGCGTTTGTTGCACCCGCGCCGCTCGTATTCGGTGCACTGACGCGCGCGAGATCCCGCCAAAAGTTGGGATATGAAACGGCTACACAATCCGGATCATCGATCTCAATCGCGTTACCAGGCAATGCACCGAGAATTCCAAACGCCATCGCCAGTCGATGATCACCGTGCGTGACCACGCGGCCCACGAGCGCATGCGTTCCGCCGACGATGCGCATCCCTGCCGCGTGCTCCTCGACCTCGACACCGATGGTGCGTAAGTTGTCCGCGACGGCGCGAATGCGATCACTTTCTTTGACACGCAACTCACTTGCATCGGCAATAATTGTCTCGCCTACAGCGCGCGCGGCAACGCACGCGAGCAGTGGAAGTTCGTCGATACACCTCGGTATTTCCTCTCCGGCAATACGCGTCGCGACGAGAGTGCCCGGATGCACCACCACCGTACCGATGTGCTCACCTCCGACATCGCGTTGATCCTCGATGCGCACTGACGCGCCCATGCGCCGCAACACATCAAACGCGCCCGTGCGCGTAGGATTCAAACACACGTCAGTAAGCCGCAGCGTGCCGTCAGTCGCCAGTGCGGCCAGTGCCGCGAAGAACGACGCTGACGACGGATCCGCTGGCACGTGTACGTCCATCGACAACATTGTTTGCTTCGCGTCGAGACGCACGCCATCGGCGAGCACGGAGAGCGCAACGCCGCGCGCCAGTAGCATCCGCTCGCTGTGATCGCGCGAACGCACTGGTTCGTGGACCTCCACGGATACGCCGGCCGCCAACCCCGCGAGCAGCAACGCACCCTTGATCTGTGCACTCGCATGTTCGCTTTTCCACACGAGTGCGTGCAGCGGAGCGCCCGTCACGCGCATCGGCAAGCCATCGTGATTGCGCGCTCCTTCAAAAACAATGCGTGCACCCATTGTCGTAAGAGGTTGCGTGACGCGCCGCATGGGTCGACGGCTCAAGCTGGCATCACCCTCGAAGCGCGCTGTCACTCCCACGAGCCCCGCAACGAGTCCGGCTAGTAGGCGCGTCGTCGTGCCACTGTTTGCACAGTTGAGCGGCTCCGCAGGTGAATGCAGTGCGTCGGTGCCGCCTCCTACCACGGTAAAGTCGGACGAGAGTGTCGGAATACGCGCGCCGAGCGCCCGCAGTGCGTTCGCGGTGGCATGCACGTCCGCCGACTCGAGGATGTCCGTAATGCGCGACGCACCGATCGCGATCGTGGAGAAAATCAACGCACGATGGCTGATGGATTTATCGCCGGGCGCGCGTATAGTGCCGTGCACGATCAACGGCGATATGACGTCGCCATGGCGCACGTTCACCGCAACCACGCCTCGAGCGCCGTCGCCGCGTCGGTCCGATCATCACGGTATTTCACAATGACCGGCGTTTGTAACGAGAGTCCCTCGTGCTCACCAAATGCTGACGTGACACGACGCGCACCGGGCACAACGACCGCGCCCTCCGGGATTTCGAGCGGATGCTCCGCTGTTGACCGATAGACTGTTTCGCGAACCAGATCATACACGGGCGTGCCACGCGTGAGAATGACGCCGGCGCCGAGCACTGCACGAGTATGCACGACGGTGCCTTCGTAGACGCCGCAGTTTCCGCCAACAATCACGTCATCCTCGATAATGACGGGCGATGCGTTAATTGGTTCAAGGACGCCACCGATCTGCGCAGCGGCGCTCAAGTGCACGCGTTCGCCTATCTGCGCACATGATCCAACAAGTGCATGTGAATCGATCATTGTCCCGCGTCCAACGTACGCGCCGACATTCACGTACATCGGCGGCATGCAGACAACACTTGGCGCAAGATATGCACCGCGTCGAACGGTTGAACCACCAGGCACGATGCGTACTTGATTTTCCAAGCGAAACTGACGCGTGGGAAATGTATGTTTGTCGAAGAAGTGAAATGGCGTCGCGCCAGCTGGCATCTCCACCACCCTCCCGATACGAAACCCGAGCAGAATTGCGCGCTTCACCCACGGTACCGCGTGCCACTGTCCGTCATCGTCCTTTCGCGCCGCGCGAATGTCACCTCGCTCCAACAACGCCAAACAATGTTCGAACAACTGCTGCGCATCTGGTGGCAGTGGCGCGCCCGACTCGAGCAATTGTGGGTCGTTGAGCCGAGCTTCAAGCTCGTGCACCGTGAGTAGCATCGTCAGGAGGGATAAGAATTCAGGACAGGGCGCGCACGTCGATCAACGCCGCTCGAACGAGCGCACGATGCGCATCGCTCAACGAAACGAGAGGCAGGCGTAGTGAATCTTCCATCCGGCCCATGAGGTGCAACATGGCTTTGGCCGGAATGGGATTCGATTCGATAAATGTCGCGTGCACTACGGGAGCGAGCCGTGCATCGATGGCGCGCGCTACCGCAAAATCGCCACGCGCGCACGCGTTCACGAGATCTGCGACGAGACGCGGTACTAGGTTTGACACCACCGAAATGACCCCATCGCCTCCGTGCGCCATCACGCTCAGTGTAAGTGCGTCATCGCCTGAGAATACGCCGAACGCTGGCGGACGCCCGCGAAGGATCTCGGTGATTTGCGTCAGATTTCCTGAGGCCTCCTTAACGGCAACGAAACGCGGATCAGCGGCAAGTTCGAGGCATGTATGCGCTTCAAGATTGATCGCGGTTCGGCCGGGGACATTGTACAAAACGATCGGCAAATCACACGCATCCGCGATGGCCCGAAAGTGCGCGATCAGGGCGCGTTGTGGCGGCTTGTTGTACATCGGCGTGACGTGCAACAGATGCGTCGCCCCTGCTGACTCTGCCTCTCGCGAAAGTGCAATGGCTTTTTGCGTATCGTTCGATCCCGCACCTGCTACGACGGGGATACGTCCGGCGACCTGCTCGACCGTGATTTCGACGACGCGCCGATGTTCACGTGGCGTGAGCGTGACTGCTTCACCGGTTGAGCCGCATGGCACAACAAAATGCACGCCGTCGACGACTTGCCACTCAACGAACGTCCGGAGCGCCAACTCATCGATCGCACCCTCGCGTGTGAACGGCGTAACCAGTGCGGTACCGCAACCCGACAGACGCGCGCCGCTCTGCGTATGCGGCGCGGCGGTTGCTGACCCAGACGTCGATGCGATCACATCACGCTCCTGTTTCGCCGTCGGCGAGGACATCCTGCATGGTGTAGAGGGTTGGCCGTTCGGCGGTTGACAACCATCGGGCCGCGGCGAGCGCTCCATCAGCAAAAACGCGTCGATCGCGCGCCTCGTGAACGAGACGAATTTGCTCAAACGGCGCATCGAAAATAATTTCATGTGTGCCGGGCACCGATCCGGTGCGCACGCTGGTGATCGGCACCGCACGAGCAAGTCCACCAGCAACCTGCTGCGCGATCACGAGCGCCGTACCGGAGGGCGCATCTAATTTCGCCACGTGATGCGTTTCGACAATATGCGCATCGAACGCGGACAGACGACGTGCACGTCGCGCCGCATCGGCGGCAATGGCAATAAAGAGTTGCACGCCGATCGAGAAGTTTGGCGACCACAGTGCTGCACAACGAAATTCGTGTACCGCGCGCTCTAACTCCGCGATGCGTGCGCTCCAACCCGTGGTGCCAATCACGACCGGAACGCCGAGACGAAGGCAATCAACTGCGTTGTCGATGGCCGATTCTGGCGTGGTGAAGTCGATGGCCACTTGTGCCTGCGCGAGGTCGTGCAGCGAGAGACCCTTCACCATCGCAACAGCGTCTAAGCGTGCAACCACCGCGCATCCTCGCTCGACCGCAAGCGCGTCGAGTGCATGCCCCATGCGCCCCATCCCGATGAGCGCCACACGCACCGGCACGACACTCACGCCTCGGTCTCGAAAAATTTTGCGTGCAGACGCTGCATCGCGGGTACCACTTCAGCGTCGTCGATCACGAGCGTGAAATTGATGCCGGTTGCACTTAACGATGCCATGTGAACAGGCACGGGACCGAGTGCACCAAGTGCATCCGCCAACGCACGACTTCCATCGGCGATACCTGCGCCGACAATCGCCACCACGCCACGATTCCGCTCGACCGAGACATCACCAAACTCCATTAGATCGCTGACGACGGATTCGAGATTGGCCGGGTCGTCCAACGTGACCGAGAGAGACACTTCGGAGGTGGTGACGACGTCAACAGAGGTTCGATGCCGCTCAAACACTTCGAACACACGACGAAGAAACCCATGCGCGAGGAGCATGCGCGCCGATTTCACATTCACCAACGTTGTGTTGCGTTTACCCGCGATGGCGCGTACCGGGTGACGCGGCGCATCATGCGCGATCACCGTGCCCTTGCCGGCGGCATTCCGCGAATTGAATACGTACACGGGAATGCCCCGTTGCACGGCCGGCGAAATTGTGCTGGGATGCAACACTTTTGCGCCGAATGATGCCAGCTCAGCGGCCTCATCAAACCGGATTCGTTCGATGAGACGAGCACGCGGAATGATACGGGGATCGGCGGTGAGCATACCATCCACATCAGTCCAGATCTCAATCGCTTCGGCAGCGAGCGCCGCCCCGATCAGCGACGCAGAATAATCAGAACCGCCGCGGCCAAGCGTGGTCGTGACGTGTGCTGACGTGGCACCAACGAAGCCTCCAATCACCGGAACAGCGCCACGCGTCATCACGGGGACGAGAAACTCTTGTACGGTTTGCGAGAGCTCGTCGATATCGGGTTCGGCGCGCGTGAACAGGTCGTTGGTGATCATCACCTTGCGCGCATCGATCCACTCCGCAGGAAGACCACGATGGCGAAACGCCGCCGCGACAATTTGGGACGACAACAGTTCGCCGACGGCGGCAACCGTGTCCAGCGAGCGCGGAGTCAGATATCCCAGCGTACGAAATGCCTCCGCCAAATGCGCGAGCTCGTCAAAGGTGGTGCTGATTTCCGCGGCAATATCGTCCGCCTCCGGTGAGCCGACAAGCAACGCGGCGGCTTCGCGCAAATGCCGATCACGAAGCTGCTCGATCAGTTGGAGTGCCGCGAGGAGATCGCCGGCAGCTGCGCGAGGCGCAAGATCGAGCAACGCATTCGTGGCACCCCCCAACGCCGACACAACCACCACGGGCTGACGATGACGCTTGCTGTGAATGATTGCGCACGCACGATCAATGGCCTCCGCATCGGCAACCGACGTTCCGCCAAACTTGCAGACAATCACGACGGCGCCAGCGCGGCGATTCGGCCAGTCGACACCAGCAGCTCCGCATTGAGAATAGATCCCCCGGCCGCGCCGCGAATCACGTTGTGCGACATCGCCACCAGGCGTAAATCAAAAATATTATCGGCCCGCACCCGTCCGACGCTGACGGCCATACCGCCGCCAGCGTTTGCATCGCGTCGAGGTTGCGGACGATTCTCCTCATCGCGAACAATGAGCGCGGGCGACGGTGCTGACGGCAAACCGTTCACTGCTGCATAACCTTGCCACGTGTGCAATACGTCGAGTGCTTGCGCAGGTGTGGGCGGATGGTCAAATGCGACAGACATGGTCATGGTATGTCCGTGTTCAACTGCAACTCGATTCGCGTGTGCGCTGGTGATGATATCGGCCGACGTGATATGATCGCCACTGAATGTGCCGAACAGTTTCACGAGTTCACTTTCGATCTTTGGCTCTTCCTCGCCGATGCACGGAATAACATTACCGAGAATGTCGAGCGCAGGCACGCCTGGATAGCCAGCGCCGGATATCGCTTGCATGGTGGACACGAAAAGTTTGCGCACCTTGAATGCCGTGTGCAGCGGCGCGAGCGCCATTGCGATGACCGTCACGGCGCAGTTCGCGTTGGTGACAATGCCACCGGGCCAACCTCGCGCTTGCCGTTGATGATCGAGGAGCGCAAGGTGATCCCCGTTGACTTCCGGAATGACCAGCGGAACGTCGGTGGCCATGCGGAAGTTCTTCGCATTGCTGAGCACAATGCGACCCGCTGCTGCAAACGCGGTTTCGACTTCGCCAGCGACGGAAGAGTCGAGTGCCGAGAAGATGATCGGCGCGCGTACAATGGTGGGATCACATGGCAACACGGTGAGTGCCGCGATGTTGCGCGCGAGGCGCCCCTCCAGCCAATGCGCCGCATCACCGTATGACTTACCCGCACTGCGTACGGAAGCCGCGACTTCGACGAGATCAAACCACGGATGGCCTTCGAGCAGGCGAATAAACGCTTGTCCGACCGCACCTGTTGCACCCAGCACAGCGACCGGCCACCGTACCGCGAGATGGTCCCGCGTACTCATGCGAGGAGGGCGCGCACGATGTGTTCGTACGCAACCACGGAAGCTTCAAGTTCAGTCACGTTGATGTATTCGATGGGAGTGTGCGCGACGTGAATGGAACCGGGACCAAACAGCAGTGGTGTGCCCCATCGTGTAAGCAACGGGATATCACTCGTATACGCGACGGCTTCCACCTCGAATCCTTCGATGAGGTGGAAGTGTTGCGCCGGAATGTGCGATCCCCACACTAACTCCGCGCGATCGCCAGCCCAGCGTTCGAACGCCTGCTTCACCGGCGCGACGTCACCGACGAGGCGAATCATGATCTCGGCTTCGGCGAGACCAGGCACGATGTTGGCCTCCGTGCCAGCCCGCAGCACACCGATGTTGTACGTGGTCGTGCCGAGCACCGGATCCACGGGCAGTGGGAGTCGTCGTAACTCCGGCAACATCTCGAGCAACGGCTCTAAAGCACTCCGTCCGAGGTGCGCGTAGGCGCTGTGTGCCTCGCGTCCCCGCACCCGAACGATCACCCGCTGCGCGCCTTTTCCACCCGACGCGAGCTTGCTCTCTGTTGGTTCGCCATTGACCAGGAAGCGACTGGTGGCCGGCAAACGATTGGCGGCACGTGCGCCGGGCGAACCTTTTTCTTCGCCAACGACGAAGAGTAAATCGATCCGGTCCTCACCAGCAACCGAAAGATTTTGTGCCGCGATCATCATCGCCGCCGCAATGCCTTTTGCGTCACACGCGCCACGTCCGTACAACCGATCTCCGTCGAGACGTGGAGGAACGAATGGTGGCACTGTGTCGAGATGCGTCGACAAGGTGACGCCACCGCCGCGACGTGTCGCCCAGACGTTTGAACGTCCGGACTCGACTTCCTGCAGGGTAACATTCCATCCGCGCGCGATAAGCCAACGCGATACAAATTCCACCGCGTCCCGTTCCCGGCCCGTGGTCGATTCGACGGAGAGTAATTCTGTGGCGAGCGTGACGACGTCAGACATGCCGCAAGGTAAATCCGTGACGACTGATCTCAAGCACGACCATCGCTACGTCGAGCTACCGCGTCGCCGAGGTAATCGTTGCCGACAGCTCGTCGTCCGTCATGTGGTCATCCCTCCCGGGCGCGAGAAGTACAAGCACATGCTCCGCACCAGAGTTGCATTCAACGGCAATTACGTCAGTTGGGCTGGCCGTTGCGACGACCCGATAGTCTACTGGCACCACAGGCATTTCCAGACAGATCCAGGAAATGCCGCGCGCATCGCGTACGGTTCGCATAGAATCTCAAAAAAAGGTACCCGGAGTGGGGCTTGAACCCACACAGCCTTGCGGCCAAGGGATTTTAAGTCCCTCGCGTCTGCCAGTTTCGCCATCCGGGTGCAGCAGTCGCGCCTCACGGTGTGCCGCGCGAACGGCCACGGGAACGCCGAAGCGCTCCCGTGGTCATCGACGTGTGTTAACCAAAGAGCGGGAAACGGGACTCGAACCCGCGACCCCAACCTTGGCAAGGTTGTGCTCTACCAACTGAGCTATTCCCGCGTGCTGCGCAAGCTATCGACGTCGTTCCAGCTATACAAGCGCGCGTTATCCACGCAGCCCGAGCGCGTGCGCGGCATACCACAGCGTATGCGCGAGCAATCCAGCCAATGCCGCATCGCCACCATTTCCCACCGCTCGGCCGTCCGCATCGACAAACTCTGCCGCAATCCCGTTGTCCAATGGCGCGCGACGTAACCACGCGAAGACTTCGGCGGCGTCGGGACCGAGCAGTCGCGCGACTTGCGGTAAGAGCGCTCCCGGTTGATCGGTTGACATCGTGACCGCCCGGACTGAACGGCGATACAGCGAATCGTCACGGTCGAGCGCTTCGTAAAGCGGCAACCATAAAAGGGAGCCGACCGCATCATCGTCCAACGACGCTCCACCGGCGAGGTCCACTGCTGCGGCAAGTCGAGCCTTCCCACCACGATCTACCGCGAAGTGCCGAAGCAACGCCGCGCGAACAGCAGCCGGGTCTTCGACCGCGGCTGCCGCCTCTTCATCGAGGGTCCGTTTAAACACGTCGAGTGCCAATGCGACCACCGCATTCCCATGCAGCGTGAACGGGAACGGCGCGGGTGCGCCGGATGGCATCACTTCTGTCGAGTACAGCGGAATGCGCTCATCTCGACGCGCCGCAATGTCATCAGCGGCAAGATAGAGCGTATCCGCGACCACAGGTTCTTCGACAATCTGTTCGTCGTTCGAATCGCGAATGTAGCGATCAACGGCGATTGCATACGCGGCCGGACCTTCCAGCGTAAAACCCGGTTGGAAGAGCGTGCCGTCCATGTAATGCACGCCCTGCCCCGGCGCGTACCCGTGCAGTTCGCAGGTGCGCACCAGCAGCTCGCGGGCCAGTCCCGTGTCGGCAAGTTGCACCGCCGGGAGTGTCCACATCAGCGCCTCCCAGTCGCGCACCGTACATCCCGCCGTGTGCCAAGGCGCGCGCGATCGTACGAGGTAATAGTGCGCGTCGTCCAAGGCACGGCCCACGCCGTAGAAATACGCGAACATCAAATTGCGATTCACGAGCCGATCCATAGCGTCGCTGCCGGTGCTCTGCTCCATCCCCGACAACGCCTCGCGTGTCGCGGTGAGCAGCGCCCGCCATCCACGGCGGCGCAACACAGCGACCGTGGCCTGTGCGCCATCGCGCTCGGGCCCCACCGCCAGATAGAACGCGCATTGTGCGGCACCACCGGCAGGAGCAATCAGGTCCCGTCGAATCGCAAAAGGTCTTGCGTCACGCGACGGACCGTCAGGTGCTTCCAATCGCGCCGGGCCGTCGCTCCCAATCGCGAGTGCTGCCAGTCCTGGAATGCCCGCTCCCTCCAAGAGCAGCACCTCATCGGCGCCAATACTTACCAAGTGCGCGTCGTCGAACGGCCGCGCGCTGCGCACGCGCTGCTGCCGATGTCCGAGCTGCCCCTCGAGTGCAATTTCAACGGCAACGTCCGTCCCTCCACGATTTTCTACGGCAATCGAGTACACCGCGCCCGCCATATCCGCATCACGACCATAAGGCGCGAACACCGTGCCGCGTACCACCAATTCTCCCACAGTGCACGTAAAGGTTGGCAGCCAACCGACCGCGCGCTCCCACGCGATGCCCTCAGTCGCCAACGTCAAGACACGACCATTGACTCGCAGCACTGGTCCACAGAGCGGCGCTCCCGCTCTCTGCTCAAAGCCGGCCGCTCCCGCAAATTCGATGGCCGCGCGCGCACCGCGGTGCAACACTCCCACCGCGTGAATTGCCCCATCGGTCGGATTAATGCACGGCAACGTGAGCCAGTGATTGCCGGTGAGCTGCCAGGGTACAGATGGTATTTGCACAGGATCAGGTGATGGGAACGTCGATCAGCGGGCGGGTACATGACACGAGCGCACCGCGCGTGCATGTGGGGTTCGTTGACGACTCCCCAACCGAGGGCTAATCTAGCCGGTTCGCTCGCTACCAGCCCTAACTCTCCGCATGGTCTTTTTTCTGTCGCTTCCCAGTGCCTTTCGCCGTCGATGGCTCGCCATCGCACGTTCATTCGCCTTACTGACTTTCGCAACAAACTCCCTTCTCGCGCAGGCTGTGAGCGGCGTGGGCGACGACGCAATCCCGATCATTAAAGGCAGCGTGCGTTACAGTGTCGGTGCGACGTGGAATCAGTGGGGCAGCGTGTTCGCGACGGACGCGCAAGGACGCTCCAAGCGCCAACCGCTGCTTGGCGGAGTGGCGACAGGCAACCTAGGCACGGCTGCGCTTCCACAACTCAGCGCCACCGAACAGGCTATTCGCACACTCAGCGGACGTACTGACTTTTCGCTTTCGCTCGGCACCTTAGAGGCCAATGGAATTGTGCGCCAAACTGTGGTGCCATTCTCCGTTGACGTCGGCATCACGCGACGCGTTTCGATTGGCCTCGTTGTACCGTACGTCGAATCGAAACAGAGTACACAACTGGTGCTCAATCGATCAGGTATTGGCGCGACGGTCGGACAGAATCCTACGTACTCCACTCTTGGCGGAAACACTGCGCGTTCGGCCAATGGTCTGCTGTTGTTACAGCTCAGTCAAGCGCGCGCGCAACTCATCGCAGAAATTACGCGATGTACCCCAAACGCCGCAGTCGGCTGCGATGCGATTCGAGCGAACGGAGCGGCCGCCCAACTGCTTGTTCAACAAGCGTTGGCTACACAGAATGCATTGGCGGCGGTCTACGGTGACAGCGTTCGAGGCGGTGCACCCGTAGTGCCGATCAGTGGCTCAGCGCTACAAACGACAATTAATACAGCGCTCGGGAGTTTGCGCACGGCATTCTCTGGCTTTGGAATTAACAGTATCGCCGTAACGTCGCTGCCCGTTGGCGCCACGATAATTTCTGGCCCTGCCAGTCTCGCGAAAATTGCAGGTGACTCGGCGTATGGTCTCGGGTACACAGATCTTGGCGGAAAACGCCGTGCGGGAATCGGTGATATAGACCTGACCGCAACGCTGCTGTTGTACGATACATTCGCCGCCAACCAGCGACCGCGATTGCTCAATCGCGGTCGTGGTGTGCGTAGCTCGCTCTCTGGCGGGTGGCGCTTTGGTAGCGCCGGTGGTCGTCGCGTAGAAGATCCCTTTGACATCCCAATTGGCGACGGCGCGAATGCACTGCTTTTACGAAGTACGACGGACCTCGTGTTCAACCATCGCTATTGGTTGAGTGCCTCCGTGCGTGTCGTTCATCCGTTGTCCGATAACGTGACGGTGTCGCTTCCGGTGCGCCCAGACTCGCTCGTATTCGCTGCGTTCACGCGTGGAATCGCGCGACGATCGCTCGGCCAACGTGCGGAAATTGAACTCGCACCGCGTTTGGTGCTTGGTGATTTTTTCGGCGTGTCCGCCGCGTACATGTATCGACAGGTAAGTCGGGATGCTTTCGCGGTGCAATCCGCCGCTGCGACCACGACAACGGCGCCCTCGCGTTCATTTCAAGCGGCGTCGCTCGGCCTGACGTATTCGTCGCTGAACAGTTATGCGCGTGGACGTTCGCGTTATCCGGTGGAAGTACGATTCGTGCACGTCGAGCCGCTGAGCGCGTCCGGCGGTGTTGTTCCCGCAGTCTCGACCGATCGTCTAGAGCTACGCGTGTTTACCGGTTTCGTTCGGCACTAACGTCAGATTTTTACGTCGCGGCTCGTTGCTTCTTCGTCACGTTTGTCGCGTTCGTATTCACCATTGCCGCATCGTCCGTCAATCCACGCTGCAATAGCTCTCGCGCATGCGCGCGACTAATTTCGCGGTCGGCGTCACCGCCAAGCATCCGCGCAATTTCAACGACGCGTGCGTCGTCTGTTACGATCGTCGTATCGGCGGTGGTCACCGTTCCGATCGCACCTTTGCGCACGACCACGTGATGATGTGCTCGCGCCGCTATTTGCGCGAGATGCGAAATGGCGAGCACTTGATGATGCCCCGCGACACGTCGCATCAGCGCGCCTACTTGCCACGCCACTGCACCACCAACACCAGCATCGACTTCGTCGAAAACAAGCGTGGGCACCTGTTGTATCCGCGCGAGTACGGTGCTCAGTGCTAATAGGATGCGCGCCAGCTCGCCGCCTGACGCGATCCGTTGCAACGGTCGCACATCAGTACCCGCATTGAGCGTACTGAGGAATGCAATCTGCTCGGCGCCATCAGCGGAGACGTGATCGAGGGAAACAAGCGAAACATTGAATATTCCGTCCGGCATTCCAAGTTCTGGCAACAGTACAGTCACCGCAGCGCCTAACTGTTGCGCACCAGATTCACGTAAGCGCGTGAGCGTTGCTGCCGCCTCCGCCAGCTCGCGCTCTGCTGCAGCGCGCGCACTGGCGATGGCGTGCAGGTCGAGCGTACCGCCATCAACGAGATCAAGTTCTTCGCGCGCTTGCTGGCCAGTGAGTAAGGCTTCGACGATCGTGGGTCCATGTTTGCGTAACAACGAGAGCAGCACATCACGACGTGTTTCGAGAGCGCGCAGTCGCATCGGATCTGCCGCAATCGCATCAACGTAATCTTCGAGTTCGCGCGCAAGTTCGTCGAGCGCGGATACCGCGCTGTCAAACAGCGTCTGCCACCGCGTTGTTGACGGATCGATGCGTGCGAGATGTACGAGCACACGCCGCACGAGTGCGAGCTGCCCAAGTGCCGCGTGATCATCGCCAGCAATTGTTCCTGCGGCCTGCGCGCCGAGCAACCGCAGTTCTTCGGCGTTTGCGAGCCGTCGAATTTCGACATCAAGCAGTTCATCTTCGCCGATTACCGGGTGCGCGTCCTCGATTTCTCGCGCAATAAAGCGCAGGTAGTCGGCACGTTTACTCGCTTCGACTCGACGCACATCCAGCGCTCGCTCGCGCGCTCGTAGAGCGGCAACCCGATCAAACGCGAGCGCGACGTGCGCAACCTGGGCTTGCGCACCGGCAAATGCATCGAGCAGCGTGCGCTGATGATCACTGTCGAGCAACTGACGCGAATCGTGTTGGCCGTGCACGCTCACCAATTGCGATCCTATATCAGCCAGCACCGTTGCGGTGACCGAAGAGCCATTAATCCACGCACGAGATCGACCATTGCTGCCGATCTCGCGTTTGAGTACCAACACGTCATTGTCGACCTCAATGCCGCGCTCATCTAAGAGTGCGCGAACGTTGACGAGCTGACGGGCATCGAACACGCCCTCGACGGTCGCCTTCTCCGCACCACTCCGAACGCGATCCGATGCGGCACGTTCACCTAACAGCATGCCGAGGGCGCCCACAATCAACGATTTGCCGGCGCCAGTTTCCCCCGTTAACACGTTCAGCCCCGCGGCCAACGGCAACAAGACTGTGTCGATGACTGCAACGTTCCGAATGCGCAGCTCAACAAGCATCAGCGTCTCTGCCGCAGCGACTGATTAGGTCGTGTCGCCATCGCGTTCGGAGAGACCACCCCAACCCAACTTTCGACGGAGTCGATTGAAGAAAGTTGTGCCAGGGAAACGAACAATTTGAACCGGGTTTGGTGCGCGACGGATGACGAGTGTCTCTCCGGAGGTGAACGTAGTACCGACCTGCCCGTCGATAGTTACCAAAAGCTCCGCAGGCCCATCATCTGCTTGCACCTTCACCACGACTGACGGCGGCAGTACCAAGGGTCGCATCGCCAGCGTATGCGGCGAGACCGGCGTGAGCACGATGCTCTCAACGGTAGGCACGACGATTGGTCCGCCAGCGGAGAGTGAATATCCCGTGGAGCCTGTTGGTGTGGAGATTACCAGACCATCGGCGGAGTACGAACCGATCGGCTCGTCGTCCACGAAAACCGAGAAGCGCACGACGCGCGCAAATCCGCCTTTGTGCAGCACCACATCGTTCAGCGAGAGCCACGCACACCGCTCGACACCGTCACGATCAAGCGCGCTTGAAGACAAAGCCATTCGTGCGACGGACGTAAACTCTCCGCGCGCAAAACGTCGAACGCCATCTTCAAATTCCTCGCCGCTACAACTCGTTAAAAACCCAAGGCGTCCAAGATTGATCCCGAGAATCGGTACCGAGTGACCATCGAGAAAACGTGCACCGCGCAGCAGTGTCCCGTCGCCACCCAGCGTGAACAGCGCATCGACCTGCGATGGACGATCCAGTCGACCGCCTTCCTCAGCGATGTCCCACAACGCCTCTTCGAACGCGAGCTCGAGCCCCAACTCGGGTGCGATGTCGAGTAGCGTGCCGAGAATTTCAGGAAGTCCAGCATAGCCGCGATGGCCTATCACGCCGACGCGCATCAGCCAGCCATCGCTTCCGATTCGTGCAACGCGCGCACGCGATCGGCAATTCCTGACGCGTCGAGACCGAGCGACGCCAACTGTTTCGCGCGCGATGCCGCGTACACAATCCGATCCGGCACGCCATGTGTGGTCACACGGACGCTTGGAGCAAGCCGTTGAATGATGGCGCTCATGTAGGCACCAAATCCGTTCACTAACGCCCCCTCTTCGACGGTGAGTACCTGTGTATGATCTGCGAGTACGGCGTTCAACGTGACTTCGTCGTATGGCTTGAGGAAGCGACAATTCACCACGGTCACATCCAGTCCTTCCACGCGCAACGCGTCTGCGGCGGCGAGCGCCATGTTGACCATCGTGCCCACGGCGAGTATCGCGACCTCA
This sequence comes from Gemmatimonadaceae bacterium, assembly GCA_025358925.1. Lineage (GTDB taxonomy): Bacteria > Gemmatimonadota > Gemmatimonadetes > Gemmatimonadales > Gemmatimonadaceae > Gemmatimonas. Next base: position 180,830 of record JANYHT010000039.1, read on the forward strand.
CGGCCACGTTGCAAAACCTCCCACGTGGCGTACGGCACTGCCGAAATTTTACTCATCTCCGGCACCACGTCGGGCGCGGCGTCACGCGGGTATCGCAGGCTGAATGGACCCGCCGTGTGTTCAACACCCGCACGCAACAATCCAAGCATCTCCGTCGCGTCTTTCGGCGCGGTCACCGTCATGCCCGGAATGGTCAACATGTAAGCGATGTCGTACATACCCATATGGGTCTCGCCATCTTCGCCAACAAGTCCTGCACGATCCATCGCAAACACAACGGGCAAATGCTGCAAAGCGCAGTCGTGAATGATGTTGTCGAAACCGCGCTGCAGAAACGTGGAATAGATCGTGACGATTGGACGCAACCCGCGCGTTGCGACGCCCGCCGCAAACGTGACCGCGTGCCCTTCAGCAATGCCGACGTCGAAAAATCTATTAGGATAAGCCTTCGCGAACGCGTTGACGCCAGTGCCACCTGGCATCGCTGCCGTGATAACCACAACATCAGCCCGCTCAGCGCCTAAGTCCGCCAAACCTTTGCCAAAAATTGCCGTGTACGCGGGATTCGCGGTTGACGCTTTCAACTGCTTGCCGGTGGCAGGATCATGTCCCGGCGGCAACGCGTGCCATTTTTCGCCGTGTTCGCCAGCGGGAAATCCTTTGCCTTTTTGCGTGATGACGTGCACCAACCGTGGCGTATTCATGTCGCGCACGGCGCTAAATGTTTCCAGCAACACATCAAGATCATGACCGTCGATCGGTCCGAAATAACGAAAGCCGAGTTCTTCAAATAGCACTCCCGGCGTGAGAAAAGACTTTACACTCTCTTCCCACTTTCGCAACAACGTACTCGCACCTTTAAAAGGCCCTGGTGCGTTGTCGACAATTTCTCCAATCTTCGAGCGAAGGCGATTGTACAACGGGTTGCGTTGAATCGACGTGAGATATTTGTGCATCGCGCCAACATTGGGCGCGATTGACATCTCGTTATCGTTGAGCACAACAATGATGTCGCGCTCCGAATGCCCCGCGTTATTCAACCCTTCATACGCGAGTCCGCACGAGAGTGCGCCGTCGCCAAGAATCGCCGCCACCTTGAACTGTTCACCGAGCACGTCACGTCCCGCCGCCATGCCAAGCGCTGCGGATATTGCGGTCGCCGCATGACCGGCGCCGAACGTGTCGTACGGACTCTCGGAGCGCTTCAGAAACCCAGACAGTCCACCTTCCTGACGAATCGTTTCCATTTCGGCGTTCCGACCTGTCAACAGCTTGTGCGGATAACCTTGATGTCCGACGTCCCACACGATTTGGTCGCGCGGCGTCTGAAAGACGGTGTGCATCGCAATCGTCAATTCAACGACGCCGAGTCCGGCGCCAATGTGGCCGCCAGTGCGCGAGCAGACGTCGATCAAACGCGTCCGCATCTCATCGGCGAGTGTACGCAGCTCGTCGCGAGTGAGACCGCGCAAGTCGGCCGGTGACTGAATTCTTTCGAGGATGGACATGATCAAGGCTGATGTGACGACGCGGGACGCACCGCGAGGCTAAGAACGACGTTCGACGATAAAACGCGCCAGCTGTTCGAGAGTTGCTGTGAGCAATCCCTCCTCCGCAAGCGCGGCACATCCGTCCTCGACTAACGCAACGGCGCGCTCAACGGCTCCTTCCACCCCGAGCAGCGCCGGATATGTACTCTTGTTGAGATCAAGATCCCGTCCCGCAGTCTTTCCAAGCTGGTCCGTCGTCGCAGTGATGTCGAGCACGTCGTCAGCGATCTGAAAGGCCAGTCCGATCGCCGCGCCATACCGCGCCAGCGCCAACCGCCGCGCCTCATTCGCACGAGCCGCACGCGCGCCTAAGGACACAGCGGCCATGATCAAGGCCCCCGTCTTCAATCGATGCACTCGCTCCAGCGCGTCAAGCGTGAGATGTACGCCCTCGGCCTCCAAGTCGAGCAGCTGGCCACCAATCATCCCGCCTCCACCTGAGGCATTCATAAGATCGCGAACGATCGCCGCCGCTTCGTCGTCAGGCAAGCCAAGCGCCTTGGCCGCATGCCACGCGCTGCGCGCTGCTAGCGGTACCATGGTCAAGCCCGCGGCCGTCGCGACGGGCACACCATACACGCGATGTACCGTGGGTCGTCCACGTCGAACATCATCATCGTCCATGCACGGCAAATCATCGTGAACGAGTGAGTACGCGTGCACGACCTCGACCGATGCCGCAAGTTCGCGCGCGTCGCCGGATCCGCCACACGCGCGATACGCCTCCAAGAGCAGAATCGCGCGCAGTCGCTTGCCTTCCCCGAGCAGCGAGTAGCGAATCGCTTCCGCGATGAGCGGAGCAATATCAGACAGCCAACGCACGCAAAACACATCGAGCGCTTGCTGTACCGCAACACGCTCGCTCGCGAACGACGACGCGGAGAGATTCGATACCGAATCCGTCGTGGACACGATGGCGCCTAGCTCCCAAGCTCACTGACGGAGAACGAACCGTCAGCGGCTTCCACCAACTGTTGTACACGCGCGTCGACGTGCCGCAGCGCACCACTTGCACTGCGCAGGTGTGTGATGCCTTCCTCAAAAAGGGTGAGCGCTCGCTCCAAATCCACGTCGCTCCGCTCAAGTTCTCGCACGATCGCTTCGAGGCGCTGCAGATTCTCTTCAAACGTCATGCGCCCTCCTCTACTGAAATCGTTGGAATTCCGTCGGGTAGATTGCGACTCTCACCCGCAACAGCATTGACGATGCCGTCTCTCACCCAGAGCTCGAATGGCGTGTCGCGCGTAAACTGCGCCCGCCCGCTCAAGGTAAGGCCCGCTGACGTCCGCGCCACCGCAAAACCTCGCGCCAACGTGGCGAGCGGAGACAACGCATCCAGTCGCCCCGCCGTCGCCTCCAATCGAGAACGGCGTCGTTCCACAGCGCGTTCCACTGCCAGTGACAATCGCTTCCGCACTTGCGACAGCGCCGATGTGGCACGCTCTTCCCGGCGACGTGCTGCCGACGCCAATCTCGTGCTCAGCGACGCCACTCGCGCAATCACATCCTTCCGCGAGGGCACCGCAAGTTCAGCCGCCGCCGACGGGGTGGCCGCTCGCACGTCGGCGACAAGATCGCAGATCGTGAAATCCACCTCATGTCCGACCGCCGATATTGTGGGAATGCTACACGCGGCCAATGCGCGCACCACCCGTTCATCGTTGAACGCCCACAAGTCCTCCCGCGACCCACCGCCTCGTCCGATGATCAGCACATCCGCGTCATGCCATCGTTCCAATTGCGCGAGCGCGGCGATGAGGGATTCGGGTGCACCCTCGCCCTGAACCTTGGCGGCGATAACCACAATCTCCACATCCGCACTGCGCGCACGCGCCACCGTGATGATGTCATGCATGGCTGCACCATCGGGACTGGTGATGATGGCAATGCGACGTGGAAATACCGGTAACGCGCGCTTCCGCGCGGGATCGAGCAGGCCATCGTTTTCCAATCGAAGCCGCGTACGCTCAAGCGCCTTCTGCCACAGTCCATCACCCTCGGCCTCAATCGCTTTCACCGAAAATTGGAGATCACCACGCACCGGCCAGACGGTCATCTGGCCCAGGGCGAGCACCTGCATCCCATCGTCTGGAGGAGCCGGGATACGACGTTGCTGCGAACTCCACACCACGCAGCGCACCTGCGCTTCTGCGTCACGCAACGCGAAATACCAGTGACCATTCCGATGCGCCTTGAAGTCGGTGATCTCGCCGCGCACCCATAGCGGCGGGAACGCGCCTTCGATCAAATCTTTCGCGGCCGACGTGAGCATGTGCACCGCAATCGCCGCATCGGGCGCGCTGCCCGGCGCGCTATCCAAGCGTGGTGGTGGACCATACGCGTTTGTTCGACGATCAGCCATCGCCCGATTCAGTGCAGCGAGCGTTCGGCAGCGCGAACGGTATTTTTGAGTAACATGGCGATGGTCATCGGGCCAACGCCGCCCGGCACTGGCGTGATTCTAGACGCGACCTTTACGGCGCTCGCGAAATGCACATCGCCACACAGACGAGTGCCTTGTGCGCGAGTGGCGTCGGGCACGCGATTCATCCCCACGTCGATCACCACGGCGCCCGGTTTGATCATGTCACCCGTGATCATCTCTGCGCGGCCCGCTGCGACGATGAGAATGTCGGCGCGACGCGTATGCGCCGACAAATCTCGAGTGCGGCTGTGACACACCGTCACGGTTGCATCCGCATGCGACCGACCTTGCATGAGTAACGCCGCCATCGGTTTTCCGACAATGTTACTTCGACCAATGATGACCGCCTCCGCACCACGCGTTTGCACGCCACTACGCACCAACAACTCAATCACTCCGGCTGGCGTGCACGACACAAAACCGTCGGTGTGGCCAATGAGCAATTTCCCGACATTAATTGGATGGAATCCATCCACGTCTTTGCGTGGATGAATGTGTCGAATGACGGTGTCTGGATCGATCTGCGACGGCAAGGGCATCTGCACGAGAATACCGTGTACCGTGCTGTCGGCGTTAAGCTGTTCGACGACGGCGAGTAGCGCAGCCTGCGATGTGGTCGCAGGCAAGCGGATCGTTGCACCGGACATCCCAGCCGAACGTGACGCTTTCTCTTTGCCACTGACGTATGTCGCGCTTGCGGCATCGTCACCAACCAGCACAACTGTCAAGCCCGGGACAACGCCCCGTGTCGTGAGGTCGGCGACGTCGCGCGCGACTTCAGCGTGAATCACTGCAGCGATTGCTTTGCCGTCAATAAGCTCAGCGAGCAAAGTCTACCGCTCGACTCTCACGAATCACAACGACCTTAATTTGCCCCGGATATTGCAGCTCGGATTCTATTCGACGAGCGATCTCTTCCGACAGTGTTGTCATGCGCGCGTCGTCCACTTGTTCCGGCGTGACTACCACGCGCACCTCACGTCCCGCCTGAATCGCAAACACGCGCTCAACACCGCGATAACTCGAGGCAATCTTTTCAAGTCCCTCAAGGCGTTTGACGTACGTCTCGAACGCTTCGCGCCGCGCACCGGGACGCGAGCCGGAAATCGAGTCAGCCGCTTGAACCAGCACCGACACTTCGCTCTCGTGCGGCACGTCATCGTGGTGCGCGGCAATGCAATTCACCACGAGTGGGTTTTCCCCGTACTTCGTCGCAACCTCAACGCCGAGTTGCACATGCGTTCCTTCATGCTCGTGCGTCAATACTTTCCCGACATCGTGCAGGATCGCACCGCGCTTCGCGAGCGCAACATCGAGTCCAAGTTCTGCCGCCATCATACCGGCGAGCCACGCAACTTCTTTCGAGTGATTGAGAATGTTTTGTCCATAACTGGTGCGCCACCGCATACGTCCAATCAGCTTGATGAGCTCGGGATGCAACCCGACCACACCAACTTCGTACGCCGCTTGCTCACCCGTTTCAACGATCATCACCTCGACTTCTTTGCGCGCCTTGGCCACAACCTCTTCAATGCGGCCTGGATGGATTCGCCCGTCACTCACCAATTTCTCGAGCGCAAGGCGCGCCGTTTCGCGGCGCACCGGATCGAAACACGACACCACCACCGTGTCGGGCGTGTCGTCAATAATGACGTCCACGCCGGTCGCGAGTTCAAACGCGCGAATATTGCGACCTTCGCGACCAATGATACGCCCCTTCATCTCGTCGTTCGGCAGCGAGACGGCCGAGACTGTCGTTTCGGCCGTAGTTTCTGCGGCAACACGCTGTACAGCGAGCGCAACGATTTTCTTCGCTTCGCGCTCGGCGTTGCGCTTCGCGCTCTCGCGTATTTCTCGGAGCCGGGACGCTGCGTCGGCGAGTGCCGCATCCTCCATGCGCCGCATCAGCTCCGTCTTCGCTGATTCGGCAGACAGCCCCGCCAATTGTTCGAGCCGGCGTCGCTCTTCCTCAACGAGGCGCGTGAGTTCGGTTTCCCGATCGTTGGAACGAAGTTCGCGCTTGCCAACGTCACCCAATCGACGCTGCATTTCGGTCTCGCGTCCCTCGAGTGATTCACGCGCCCGATCCAGCAATCCTTCACGTTCGAGCACGCGCTTCTCCTCGCGTTCGACGTCCCCGCGACGCTGCCGCATCTCTTGCTCGATGCCTTCGCGCAATTGCAAGATTTCTTCTTTACCCGCCACGACGGCGCCTTTGCGCAACGTCTCAACTTCACGGCGCGCCTCATCCACAAGGCGAACCGCCATCTCTTCGCCCGTCGCCTTCGCTCGGCGTTGTTCGGCGACTTCTTCCTTTCGTCCCGATCGTCGTCCAACCGCGTGCCACACGACAGACGAGATCAGTCCCAGCGCGCCAGTGATGAGCGCGGCGAGGAGAGAATCTCCCATGGGGATCTATGCTCCACCGCGTCGGGGCGCGGATTCGTTGTGCGTTAAAAACACACCGGCGCTATCAGAGCCTCGATACATCGCAAAAACCAACGCGTTGTACCGGTAGCGGCACCCGCTGCGCCTTACAGCGTGAACGTACGGAAATGCTTGTCACGCCGCAACCTGCACCCTCTGCTGACAATCATGCTGCGCCCCATTCCTTTAACCGACGGCAGCGTCATCTCCCCGTTTCGCCGGTGGAAGCAACGGACGGATATCAGTGGCCAACTGCCGAATTTCACCTGCCAATGACGACGTCGCCGAGCGCTCGCGAAACAGCTCGTCCGTGATCTGCAGCGCTGCAAGAATCGCAGCTTTCTGCGTTTCCATTGATACTCCAGCTGCCAAGATGGCGCGAATGGTCCGGTCGACATGCTCGGCCACCGCTTGCGTGTGCTCGGCGGTCTCGTCGGTTCGCAGGGTGTACTCCTCACCGACAATACGCACTCGGACCACACTCTTGCTTTCCATCACCGTTCTGCCCCGGCGGTCATCTGTTGACGGAGGAAACGCACCCGTTCGACCATTTGCGCTGTGCGATCACGAGCCTCGGCCAGCCGCGCGCGCAATCGCGCATTCTCTGCTAAGAGCGCCGTCTCCACAGGCGACGCCTCACCTTTTGCAATGGCGGCGGCCGCCGCGGCACTCGCCACATCAGCGGCTCGACGCTCGGCCAACATCGCTTCCGCCAAATCTCGCGCGAGCGTCATGCGTTGCACGGCGTCCTTGAGCGCCATGTCACGCGCCGCAACTTCGGTGGCGTTCGCAATTGCCACGTCGCGCGCCGCATGGGCCAACTCCACTTCCGTCCGACCGTCGCCAAGTAGCGTGTCGAACCCGTCCATCTCGTGCTGTAATTCTTTGGCACGCGCTTCCGCCGACAACGCCCGACGGCGATAGCCAGCCAGTTGATCGCTCAGATTGCGAACGAGCGTATCAAGTTCACGAAACGCGATGACTTCAGGGCGCACGCGGACGGATTCCTAGTTCGGTGTCGAGCACTTCGAGGAGTTTCGCGCGACGACCATCAATTTCCTTATCTCGGAGGGTGCGGTCAGGATGTCGAAAGGTCAACCGCCAGGCAAGACTGCGATGTCCATCAGGAATTCCCGTGCCGCGAAATTCGTCAAAAAGCGCGACGCGCTCCAACAGGTCGCCGCCGACACGTTGTAAAGCATGTTCAACGGTCGCTGCCGTCGTTCCGTCTGGCACGACGAGCGCCAAATCAAACTCGGCGGCCGGTGTATCAGGCAGGGCGCGAAAACGCCGCGATGATACCGCTTGGATTGCCTGCGCGTTATTTGCTGCGCACACGTGCGCGTGTGCCCCGTGCTCGGCGACATCGGTTGAGTCGACAACACCCAACGTGATTTCAACACCGAATGCCTCGCTCGCCCAGACCGGCTGATCAAGTATCACGCGCACAACGCGACCAACTGTACCACGTCCTTCGATGCGTAATGTCCAGATGCACTCAGCGTCGCCATCGTGGAACGTTGCGTTTTGCCCGAGAAATGCCGCTGCAAGCAGCCGTTCGGCCATGGATTTCACATCCCACACATCAAAGGCGGGCGGTTGCGGTTCCGTAAAATGTGATGGTCGACGCGCACCCATAATCAGTGCGGCGACACGCGTCTCTTCGCGCGGTAGTCGATCACGCGATGCGACAAATGCGTTGCCAACCTCGAAGAGGCGAACGTTCCCTTGCATGCGCGACAAGTTGTACTCCGCCCGGCGCGCGAGCGTATCAAGCAACGACGCACGTAGAAATGGTTCGTCGTCCGCCAGCGGATTTCGCACACGAGGCGTGTCGACCGTGCCGACGCTCGTGAAGGGCATCGGTCGCACTTCCGCAAGTCCGAGCGAAACGAGCGTGTCTCGTACGCGACGCCCCATCACATGAAGCGGATGATCCGGCGTGGCGCCAACGCGAAACGGACGCAGCTCGTTCGGCAGCGCGTCAAAACCAAGCAGTCGCGCAACTTCTTCAATGAGGTCAACTTCGAGCCCGAGATCGTGGCGCCACGACGGTGGCGTCACGTGCAGCACGTCACTGGCCTCCGCGACCGCGCACCCCAACACTTCCAACCGCGCAATAATCTCTTCCACCGGTACGACAACGCCGAGTAATCGTGCAAGTCGGTACGGGCGCAATTGAATGGTTGCCTGCGCGGCCGGATGCGCACCCACGACAAGCATCGTCTCGAGATGACCACCAGCAACCTTGGCAATCATCGCTGCGCCAAACATCGCGCTCTCACTTGCCGCGCCAGCGTCGATGCCGCGCTCATATCGGTAGCTGGCATCAGTACTTAACCCAACACCGCGTCGCACACGACGTACGAAGCCTGGCGCGAAAACAGCTACTTCGAGCAGCACATCCGTAGTCGTCTCGGTCACTTGCGACTCGCGCCCGCCCATCACGCCGGCGAGTGCGACCGGGCGTTCTGCGTCGCAGATCACTGTCGTGCCCTCCGCGATCGCACGCGTGACCCCATCAAGCGTTACGATGGATTCACCGTGGCGCGTTGGACGAACCACGATCGCCTGCCCAGCTAACTTCGCGAGATCGAATGCATGCACTGGCTGCCCGAGACCGTGCAGGACGTAGTTCGTTGCATCGACGACATTGCTGATGCTACGCACGCCGACGCTTTCGAGCCGCTGCACGAGCCACGATGGACTCGGGGCAACCTTCACGCCGCGAATCACAACCGCGATATAAAGCGGGCAGCTGACCAAATCATCGACACGCACACTGACGCCGTTGTGCGAGGATTCGTGTTCGTCGTGCTGGGAATGCGCCGGAGCGGCAAAGTCGCCGAAATCCTGCGTCGGTGTCGGTGAAAATGCTGCGCCCGTGATGGCCCGAATTTCACGGGCAACGCCACGATGCGACAGCAGATCTGGTCGGTTCGGTAGCACGTCGAGCTCAAGACGTGCATCACCGGCTGACAACACATCGAGCAACAGTGTACCTGGAGCCGCATCCGTTTCAAGTGTCAGAATGCCGTTGTGTTCTTCACCCAAGCCCAGTTCGCGAGCTGAACACAGCATCCCGTTGGACGTCTCGCCTCGAATTTTTCGTTTCTCAATTTTGAGTCCGCCAGGCATCACCGTGCCGCTCCGTGCAAACGGATACGCCGCACCAGCGACGACGTTTGGGGCACCACACACAACGTCGAGCAGTGTACCGCTTCCATCATCGACCTTTGTCACCCACAAATGATCGGAATTCGGATGTCGCCCTGCCTCCACGACACGCGCTACGACAAACGCGGACAGATCGGCGCCGACGTATTGGATACCGTCCAGTGTTACGCAGTGTCGGCTGAGTAGATCGCCGATCTCCTCCGCAGATAGGGCATGCGGGACAAACTGTTTAAGCCACTCGTGCGAAACGATCATCGAGCAAATTGCTCCAGAAATCGAACATCGGAATCGTATAGCACGCGAATGTCGTGAATGTCGTATCGTGTCATCGCGATGCGAGCGGGACCCATGCCGAACGCCCAACCGGTGAATTTCTCACTATCGAGTCCAGCCGCGTCAAGCACATTGGGATGCACCATGCCACAGCCGAGAATTTCGACCCAACGAAGGCCTTTGCCGTCGCGCAGATCCACCTCCACATCCATTTGCGCACCGGGTTCGACAAACGGAAAGTACGATGGGCCAAAACGTACGCGTCGAGTCGCACCGTAGAAACGTCGCGCGAATTCGGCGAGCGTGGCTTTCAAATCGACGAACGAAATCCCTTCGTCAACGGCAAGGCCTTCAAGCTGCATGAACGCGGGGGCGTGCGTCGAATCAAAGAAATCGCGGCGATACACTTGGCCCGGCGCGAGCACGCGCACCGGCGGAGCGTACTGTTGTAGCGTGCGGACTTGTACAGGCGACGTATGTGTCCGAAGGAGCGTACCATCAGACAAGTACAACGTGTCGTGTAACTCCATCGCCGGATGATCGGGCGGAAAGTTGAGCGCGCCAAAATTGTAGCGTTCCGTTTCTGCTTCCGGGCCGAGCGCAATCGTAAAACCAAGCTCTCGAAAGATTTCGCAGATTTCGTCGATGACAATCGTGACAGGATGCAATGAGCCTTGCCACGTGCGTCGCGCCGGCATCGTTGCATCAAATGTGGCAGCGGTGGCGGTGGTGCGTTGGCGCGCAACGAAGGCGTCGAGACTCGCCTGCAACGTCGCTTTCAGCGCGTTGAACGCCCCTCCTGCGGCGCGCCTATCTTCTGGCGCAAGTGCACGCAACGCTCCCTGTAGTTCGGCGACCCGTGCGTCTTTCAACGCGTTGAGTCGCCCTTTCGCGTCGTCGACACGCATCGCCGGATCAAATGCGTCCAACAGGACGCGCGCATCGCGTGCGAGCGCGTCCGTTTGCGCGAGGTACTCAGAAAGTTGCACAAGGTTGGGGAAGAAGCGGAGATAAGCGCGGGGCCGGCCTCACTGAGAGAAGCCGGCCCCGATTATGATCATAGTGCGACGAGCGATCAGGCGGCGGACTTATTCGCCTCGTAGGCTTTGCGAGCCAACTCGGCGATAGCCGTAAACGCTTCCGGCTCACGTACGGCCAAATCGGCGAGGACCTTACGATCCACCTCAATGCCGGCGGCGTGCAGTCCGTTGATGAAGACGCTGTACGACATGTCGTGCGAACGTGCCGCCGCGTTGATACGAATAATCCACAGGCGACGGAAATCGCGTTTCTTATTTTTACGATCGCGATATGCGTAACGCCAACCGCGCTCGACCGTTTCCTTTGCTGCCTTCCAAAGCTTGCTCCGACCGCCGTAGGCGCCCTTCGCATGCTTCATGATTTGCTTTTTCCGCTTAAGGCGGACGACGTTTGATTTGACGCGAGGCATGGATTGAGTTCCTCAGGCCAGAATGAGACGCTTGATGCGCCTGATTTCGCCGACCGTGGTCACGATCGTCGGGCGACGCAAACCGCGCTTCCGTTTGGCGTCCTTCTTGGTCAGGATATGGCTCTTGTAGGCCTTCAGGCGCCGAATCTTTCCCGTACCGGTCACGGAAAAGCGCTTCTTGGCACCACTGTGGGTCTTCATCTTCGGCATGACATGCTCGCGGCTGCGGTAATCCGCCTGACGATCAGGCGGCCCTGCGTTGGATCGCGCGCTGACTACTTCGGCGCGAGAATCATCGTCATCGATTTTCCTTCCATGGTGGGCGAGCTCTCGATCTTCGCCATATCGGCAAGCTCCACGGCGACGCGGTCAACCACCTGCTTCCCAAGCTCGGGATGCGCGATCTGTCGCCCACGGAACATAAGCGTCACCTTCACCTTGTTTCCTTCCTCGAGAAAACGTCGCGCGTGTCGCGTTTTCGTCTCGAAATCGTGATCGTCAATCCCAGGACGGTATTTCACTTCCTTGAGATGAATCACGTGCTGTTTTTTCTTCGCGATACGCGCCTGCTTCGCTGCTTCAAACTTGAACTTCCCGTAATCCATGATGCGGACTACTGGCGGACGAGCCGTCGCCGCGACTTCGACTAGGTCGAGCCCCTGCTCGACAGCTTGGGCCAGTGCCACATCGACTTCCATGATGCCGAGCTGACTGCCATCGGCCGCAATCACGCGGACGGGGCTGATCCGGATCTGCCGGTTCACCCGTGGCGGACGCTTCGTGGAATCCTGAATACGCCGAACTCCCTTGGAGAGAAACAAAAAACGCGGACCCCTGAGGAATCCGCGTCGGCACAGTCACGATCCTACCCACGCGTGGCTCGCATAGTAGAAAAATGCCTGTTCGATGGACTCCTACAGCGCGCCTCGGGGAATGCGAACACTCCACTACGAGGGCCGAAGGGTGAGAATGGCGTCGCTGCCATCCCGCTTTCCGATTAGTCGTGTCAACGAACCTGCCGCCAATCCGACCTGAAATCAAAAACAGCAACTCAACCCATAAGCTACGCAACCAGCACCGGTTGGGCAAGCCCACGGGGCGATCGAGGCCACCACTGTCACTACCCGGCGCTCGCCAAGTGATACCCCTTCCCATCCTGCGCCACGCGACCAAAACCATGATGTGCATCATGCTCGAACACCAATAACCACTCTTCGACCAACGCATCCGCGAGCAGCGTACGCTTGCTCTCCAACGTTCGCAGCGGTTCAACGTCGTACCCCATGATCCACGGCAATGGCAGGTGATGCGTTGTCGGCACCACGTCGCCCAAGAAGCAGGCGGTCGCACCGTCCGAACGCAGTAGCACGCTTTGGTGATAAGGGGTGTGCCCCGGGGTGGGGTGCAGTACGATGCCCGGGAGAATTTCTACGGTGCCGTCAACAAATTCAAAACGTTCGGCCGCGATCACGGGATCCCAGTTGTGTGGGAAATAGCTCGCCGACGTCCGCTCGTTGGGTCGCGATGCGTACTCGTACTCTCCCCGCTGGACGACATAGCGCGCGTTACGAAAAGTCGGTTGCACGAGGCCATCCGGTGTACGCGTCGTATTGCCTCCCGCGTGATCAAAATGGAGATGCGTGTTCAACACCAGCGTGACATCGGACAACGAAAAACCGGCCGCTCGTATGCCATCTTCGAGTGCCGTCGGACCATCGGCGACCGTGTTCTCAATGCCGTAAATCTCGTGGAACTTCGCGTTCTCCTTGTTGCCAACACCGGTGTCGATCAACACCAGCTCATCTTGGTGTTCGACGAGCAAGCAGCGCATGCCCATCGGCACACGATTGCGCGCATCGGCGGCGAGTCGTCGCTCCCAGAGAGGCTTCGGCACGACGCCGAACATCGCGCCGCCATCTAACTGTTGGCCGCCAGCTTGAATCGCGTGTACGCGCCATCGTCCAACGGTGCGCATGTCATGAAGAGGACCGGGAAAGCTCACGCGCTGTAATCCTCGCGAACGGGATGTGGGAAGGCTCGGCGACGTCGGTCTGCTGCGCTTGCACCACGACTGTTTCGACGAGTTGCGAGATACGACTCAAGATCTGACCATGTGCACAGTCCGAGATCGGCCGCGACACGCAACAGCCGCAACAACACTTCGGCAGTGGCCACTGCGTCGCCCGCCGCGCGATGTCGTGCGCCGATGTTGATACCGAAGTAGTGCGTCACGTGATCTAGCGAGCGCCGCGACAACTGCGGCAGCAATACGCGCGCCATGCGTACCGTACAGAGTCGCGGTCCGGATAACTGGACACCCACTCCGCGCCGAAGCTCTTCAGTGACGAAGCGCCAATCGAACGCCGCGTTGTGCGCGGTGAACACGCGACCGGCCAAGCGCGACGTGACTTCCGTGGCGATCTGCCGAAACGCAGGCTGCTCTCTGACCATCGCCCACGAAATCTGCGTCAACGTGGTGATATGCGGAGGGATCATTCGTTCCGGATTGACGAGCTGCGTAAACACGTCGCACACGGCACCCCCCCGCACGTCCGCGATGGCAATCTCGGTGACGCGATCACCGTGGGAGGCGCGTGTGCCCGTGGTCTCAACGTCGACCACGGCAAACGAGATATCGGTGAGCGACGGTGATGCTGCCTGTGCGACGGTGTCCATTCGTAACGCGGTCAGCGCGCGCGTCACGAGGGCGCCGTCATCTCCGCGCAACGCCCAGTGTCCGGACGGCAAACACACGAACTGCGCATGACTCGACAGCAGCGCCACCGCCATACGTTCGGCGGCGTCTTCATGCAATCGCGGCACTTGGCACACGTGACGCATCAGCGAGACCGCATCCAACGGTCCATGAACGAGCGCGTCCGCCGCGCGTGCGGACAGTGTGGTCGGACGTCGGAGTACCGAGGTCGAGAAGGGATCCGCATACGGAGGCATAGTCATCAGCGGAGAAGATAGCCTCCGCAGAGCGCTGCGTGTAACGACGGTATTTTTGCGCTTTCCGTCTAGCAAATCATGGAACGCAAGCGTACCTTTGTGAAGTATTTCACAAGCCAACGCCCCGTGAAACGCATAGCCGACTCTACCGTCCGTCGCCTCTCGATGTACCTCCGCTACTTGGAGGATCTCGACGCTGGAGGCCAACACACTGCTTCGAGTGACGAACTCGCGCATTTGTGCGGCACTACGCCGGCACAAGTTCGCAAAGACCTGTCGTTCTTCGGCTCCTTTGGGAAACGCGGTCTCGGATATCCGGTGCACGAACTCACGTCGCACCTGCGCGAGATCCTCGGCCTCGAACGCGAATGGAAGGTCGTTATCGTCGGCGCGGGCAAAATTGGTGCGGCGCTCGCCAACTACCGCGGATTTCGCCAACGCGGATTCAAAGTGATTGGTGTCTATGACAATAGCACGGAAAAAATCGGGCAGCCTTGGGGTGAAGCAATCGTGCGCGACATCGTCGACCTCGAACGCGATGTCCGTGCCGAAGAAGCGTTGATTGCGGTACTCGCAATTCCGTCGGATGACGCGCAGAGTGTGGTGGATCGACTGGTTGAAGCGGGCATACGCGCGATCCTTAATTTTGCACCAGCGCAAATCACCGTGCCGTCGCACGTCTCGCTCAAGTCCGTAAACATGGCAATGGAACTCGAAGGATTGTCGTTTGCGCTGACCAATACGATGACGAGCAAAGGAGCCGCTTAGGCGGGTGGCGCGGCCGCGTACTACGCGTTCAACGCACCCACCAAACGGGCAAAGTCTTCCGGAGAGAGCACTTCCGGACGCGCATCTGGTCGCAATCCACATCGCTCGATAATTTCGCCGGCCGCCACAGGGTCGAGTGCCGTGACCGTTCGCACCACGCGGATAAGTTGCTTGCGTCGCAAGCCAAACGCCGCTTGCACAAAGCGACCGAATCGCTGCTCAAGCATCTCATTGACGACGGGGTCCGCGCGCGGTGTCACGCGCACGATCGCCGAGTCAACCGTTGGCGGCGGATTGAACGCGCCCGGCGGTACGCGTTTCACGACCTCGACCCGTGCGACGGCCTGCACGTTTACACTGAGCGCGCCGTAAATTTTGTCGCCGGGCGGAGCCGCCATGCGATCCGCCACCTCTTTCTGCACGAGATAGATGGCAACGTCAGCGCGCGGACGTTGGAGCGCATGAAAGAGTATCGGTGTCGTGATGTAGTACGGGACGTTGCCCGCCAGCACGAACGGGCCGCCCGCCGCGTCAGCCAGCGACGTTTCTAATACATCGCCTTCGATAATGGTGACGTGCGGACGATCGATGTAGCGTTGTCGCAGGTGTGCCGCGAGATCGCGATCTAGCTCAATCGCTACCACGCGCGCAGCGCGCTCCACCAGTCGATCGGTGAGCGCTCCGCGACCTGGTCCGATTTCCACGACCGTCTTGGTGCCAAGCGGTCCGAGGGCATCGACAATCGTATCTAATACACGCGTGTCGTGCAGGAAGTGTTGACCAAATCGTTTACGCGGAATCGGCAGCATCTGCGGCTCCTTCGGTCGTGGCCGATGCCTTACCATGGCCGATCCACCACCACTACGGCTTGATCATCGCGCAGCGGTGTTTCACCGGCATGCGCAGTCACGACCGCAAACATCTCAGTCAATATTACTTCGGGCGATTCGGCATGCGACATCCGTGACAACGCGCGCACCATCGCCGCTTCACCCAGTCGCCGATCGCGCTCATCGAGCGCGTCAACGAGCCCGTCCGTGAATAACACAAGGCGATCGCCTTGTCGCCATGCCATCACACACTCGTCGATGGGTGCGTTGCTAAACCCGATGGGTGGCGCAACCGCCGATAGTCGCTCACACACGCCGTCAGCGCCCAATCGAAAGGCATGCGGATGTCCGGCGTTCGCGAACCGCAGCTCACCAACCCGCGAATCGATCACCGCATAACACAATGACAACGACATTTCGGTGGACGCGAGTTCGTCCGCAAGTGAACGCTGCACGGCTTCCAAAGCGATGGACGGGTCGAACGCCGCCTGCACGTGAATCGCGGCCGCGCTTAACGCGAGCGCCATCACCAATGCGGCTTGAAAACCATGTCCTGAGACGTCGCCGATCAAGACACCCGTGCGATCTCGATCAAGGCGCGCCAGCAGAAAAAAATCGCCACCGACACTTTCCGCCGACACAACGCGCGCTGCAGCTCGGGCCTCTGGCTCGACGACGGACGGCTTCGGGAGCAGCTTGAGCTGGAGCTCGTGAGCCACGCGCATTTCGCGGACAAGCTGTTGTCGCTCGACCGCCGCTCGCACCAGCGACGCGTTGTGCATGGCCACACCAATCTGCATGCCGACGGCCATTGCGAGCTTGCGATCCCCCGCCGTAAATGGCGCACCGTGCGCGCGTCCCCCCAAGACTAACACGCCTGATGGTGCAGCACCGACGCTCTCAAAATGTGGTGTGCCGACGCGACGTGATGAGACCACGGGAAACTGTCCGGTGACGTTCATGCCGGTACTTGGCCGCGAAATAGCCACGGCCAACAGTGGACCCCCGTCTTCGGCGATCAACGGATCAGCGAGGCGCGATGAAACACCGTCCTCCGTGCACGCACCACCTGCGCGCCAAGCGCGAACCGCGATGTGCGACGCATCGTCCAGCGCGATCGACGCGTACTCGCGATCGCGTAAGCCCATCGTCGCCACGGGAGCGAGCGTCATCGGTACACGTCGCGTGAGCAAGAACACCGCGCGTGTTGCGCCGACGGTTGTGGCGAGTTCATGCAGCAGGGTGTCGGCAACGTCTTCCACCGCAGCGGCGCCACCGAGCAGTTCTCCAATCGCGTAGAGCAGATTGATTTCTTGGTAACGCTCGACCGACTCGCGCGCAGCGCCATCTCGTTCACGGGCAAGTCGCCAAACGAACGGTACCAACCGACCGAGCAATCGATTGCCCTCTGACGTTATGGCTGGTTCAGCGAACAACCAGCCTGCGCTATCGCCAGTGTTGACGAGCTGCGCGCTTAGTCCACGCTGGCGTGCCCACGCGTTGACGTCCCACGCCAACGCACCCGTCTCCGTGAGCGCCGCGAACGCGATTGACGAGGCGCCGAGTAGCGACAGCGCAACCGTGCCGTCTCGACGTTCCCATATCGCCGCCTCTCGCCCGGTGGCCTCGTGGAACGCGGCCATCAGGGTGGCGACCTCCATCATGCTCGGCGCAGTCTGAGCTGAACGGTATGGCCCTGCGTGGCGCCTTCGCAACGACTTTCCACGTGATCCATCAGCGCACGCATCAGAAAAATGCCGCGCCCGTCTTCACGTTCCAGCCAATCTGCGTCAGCGGGCGAATGTTGCACCGCATCTGCGTCAAACCCATCCCCTTCGTCAGTGACGTCAAGCACGAGGGACTCTGCTTCGATCGCTGCACACACGCGCACGGCGCGCGTTCGATCACCGCGATTGCCACAAATGATGGCATTCGAGAGCGCTTCAGTGAGCGCGACGGGCACATTGAGTCGACAGAGGCGCGATGAAAACCCTGCAGCGACGCACAGTTGCGTCACCGCCTCGACAACCGCACCGATCTCTGCGACGTCGGACGCGATAGTCCACGTGTGCTGTTGGATTGGGAGCGGTATGGCGAGCGTCGGTTGGCGAGAACGACGCATGGCCATGGGCTTAGCGCGAAGCGACAGCATCAGCGCGCGTCGCAAACAACGGAAACAATGCATCAAGCCGGGTCAACTCAAACAGCGTTCGCAAATCGTCATTGAGACCCGCCAAGCGCAAATCGCCACCCAGTTCACGCAAGCGTTTACCGAGCGACACGAGTGCACCCAATCCGGAGCTATCGATGTACGGCGACGCGGCGAAGTCCACGATTACCAGACGCGCGCCTCGTTCGACCTCGTCAAGCACTGCCTGTTTAAACTCATGCCGATTCGTTACCACCAGCTGACCGTTAACTTCGACAAGCAACGTCTCGTTGTCGCGCGCAAGAATGAAACTCATAGGTCGCTCAGCTGGAGGCACCGGACGCGAGGGAGATTCCCGGCGTCCCCACTTGGAGTGCCGTAATCGCCGCAACATGCACAATGTCGTCCGTTGTAGCGCCTCGGGACAAGTCACTGCACGGCTTCGCGAGTCCTTGTACAATTGGTCCGATGGCGGTCGCGCCCGCCAATCGTTGCACCAGCTTGTATGCGATGTTGCCTGCGTCGAGCGACGGAAAAACGAGAACGTTCGCGCGACCAGCGACCGCTTCGCCAAACGCTTTGCGGCGTGCAATGTCGGGCACTAATGCCGCGTCGGCCTGCAACTCGCCCACCGCGTGTAGCTCCGGTGCCTCAGCACGAACCATCGCCAATGCTTCGCGCACGCGACTCACTGATGGGCCATCCGCACTTCCCATCGTGCTGTACGACAAGAACGCAACGCGGGGTTCATCACCAACAATGCGACGACGATCTGCCGCAGCAGCTAATGCGATATCAGCAAGTTGTCGCGCGGTGGGATCAGGGACGACCGCGCAATCGGTGAACGTGAGCACCTCGCCCTCCCCGCTGCGAAACGACGGCACGATCATATAAAACGCGGACGACACGGTGCGAACCCCGTGCGCCGCACCGACCGTCCAGATAGCGGCTCGCAACACGTCCGCCGTGGTGTGCGATGCACCGGCAACGCATCCGTCGGCCTCACCGAGCGCGACCAACGCGTCAGCGAAGTACAACGGATCGCGCGCAAGTCGTTCGGCTTCACTCCGCACAAGCCCTCGATCGCCTCGACGCGACAACAAGTGCTCGACTACGCGCGGTGTAAGTGTGTCCGTCAGCGGATCGAGAATCTCTGAGCGCCCGGCTGGTACGACGCCGGTTGCTGCGTCGCTGCGGCGCACGAGGACCGGAATTACTGAGCCGCGTCGTCCGAGTGCGATCACCGCTTCTACAGTGCGAACGTCTGTTGCTTCGGGAAATAAAATTCGACGCGGTCTTTCCGCCGCGCGCCGGTGCACGGAATCCAAGAACGCAGACGCGGCAGCAAGCGACATGACGGTTAGCGTGCGAAGCGTTCGGCGAGCTTGCGCGCAATCAGCGGATGCACCAGGTCGGACACGTTGCCCCCGAATCGCGCCACTTCGCGCACCATACTGGAGCTGATGTACGTCGTATCAAGCGACGGAGCCATGAAGATCGTTTCGAGATCGGGTAACAAATGTCGATTCATCAACGCCATTTGGAATTCGTACTCGAAATCGCTCACTGCCCGCAAACCGCGCACCGTGATACGCGCGCCCGTTTCTTTGGCGAGGTCGACAAGCAATCCGGAGAAGGCGCGCACTTCAACGTGCAGGCTGTCGCTCGTAATTTCCCGGATGAACTGCACACGTTCCTCGATCGTGAAGAGCGGCTGCTTACTGACGTTGACCGCCACCGCAACGACCAGATGATCCGTAAAAGCGGCCGTGCGTTTGATGAGATCCTCATGCCCGTGTGTGATCGGGTCGAACGAACCGGCGTAGATGGCAATTCGAGCGTTGGGACTCGACGGTGACGGCATCAATTGGAGGTCGCGCGATAAAAGGTGAGAGCGTTCGCACCGTAGCGGCGCGTTTCCCCAGGAGCCGGCATCGCCACGTCGGCCGAGTGTTCAATACCGAACACGTGTGCGAACGGAACCGTCAACCATTGCGCCACCAAGACGCTCCCCGTCTCCGCCAAGTACGGCGGATCTGCAAACGCAACATCATAGGCACCGGCGGCGAGCGTCGTCGCAAAGTCCAGCGCGTCCGCACGATGAATTACCGCGCCATCATGACCGCCAAGGGCATCGAGATTTGCCTGAATGGCCAGCAGTGATCGCGGCGCGCGTTCGACGAAATCGCACGACGCCGCACCGCGTGAGAGCGCTTCAAGTCCGAGCGCGCCACTGCCAGCGCAAAGATCAAGCACTCGCGCCTCCGGTAAGAGATGATGCACGATGCTCATCCACGATTCACGTACACGATCACCGGTGGGTCGCACCGAATCTCCGTCGGGCGCGTCGATGCGACGACCTCGCCAACGCCCCGCAATAATACGCATCGCGCTATTTCTCCAACTCGGGCTGGCGGAAATCCGCCAACTTCAGTTGCAGACGATTCGCACCGCGATACTCATCCCGCTCTAAGCGAAAGGCTAATTCGAGCGGACGCGCTGTGTCGAGTTGCTGCGCGCGTTGTGCCATTCCCCAGCCGATGGCCTCGAGCGATCCATGCCCCACATCAAGCGCTAGGCGCACGCCATCCGTGCCTATCCGTTTTGGCGTCGCGACGAGTCGCACGTCGTGCGCCTGAAAGAGCGGCGCAGGATTTCCCATGCCGAACGGTTCAAAGTGGCGCACCACTTTCTCTAACTCCTCACCAACCATATCGAGTGGCACGGTGAGGTCGACACGGAGTTCTGGCACCAGATCCTCAGCACAGAGTCGTGCGTGCGCGACTTCATCAAACGCGTCCCGAAACGTGGGTATGTGTTCGGCGTGCATCGTCAGACCTGCCGCCGCGCGATGCCCACCGTATCGCAAAAAGTGTGCACGACACTCACCTAATGCGGCGTGCAAATCAAAGGCACTGATGGATCGACCTGAGCCTTTGCCGATACCGTTTTCGATTGCCACGAGCACTGCCGGTCGCGCCGTGTGCTCGACAATACGCGAAGCCACGATTCCAATCACCCCAGCGTGCCAACCTTCACTCGCCAGCACAAACGCGAACCGATCGCGCATGTCTGGTGCCTCAACTTGCCGCATGGCAGCATCGAGCACTGCCCGATCCAAATCTTGCCGCGCGCGATTCAACTCTTCCAAATCGCGCGCAATTGCATTCGCTTCGTCCTCGCGTTCCGACAGCAACAGCGCGAGTCCCAGCTTCGCATCAGCGATGCGTCCCGCGGCGTTGAGCCGGGGAGCAAGTACAAAACCAACGCGCCCTGCGGTGAGCGGCTTTCCGTCTAAGCCCGACGAGCGAATGAGTGCGCGAAGTCCGGGATGCTCCGATTCTGCGAGCAACTTGAGGCCGTACCGCACCATGACTCGATTTTCGCCGCGCAAGGGCGCAACGTCCGCGATTGTCGCGAGCGCAACGAGATCGAGTTGCCGATGCGCTAAAGTGCGTGACACGCTGAACGCATCGCACAACGCGAGTGCGATCTTGTACGCGACGCCGACCGCCGCGAGATCTTTATCCGCCGATGAGCATTCCACCCGACGCGGGTTGCACACCGCATACGCTGATGGCAGCGGTCCGCCGGGCAAGTGATGATCCGTGATGATGACGTCGATGCCCGCCGCCTGCAGTGTGTCGACCGCGTCGCGTGCACTCGTGCCACAATCGCACGTGATCACTAATGTCGCATGCGCTGCCATGGCGGCCGCGACACCTGCCGGCCCTAAGTCGTAGCCGTCGGTCAGTCGGTTTGGCACAAACGGGATCACGTGCCTCGCACCAAGTCCGCGCAACACGCGGGTCATGAGTGCGGTCGAACTCATTCCATCGACATCATAATCGCCGTGCACGAAAATTATGTCGTCAGCCCGCACCGCATTCGCAATGCGCTCTACCGCGCGTGGTAAATCGTAAATGGTCTCCGGCGCGGCCAGTTGCTCGAGACGTGGTCGCAGAAACTGCATGGCCAGCGTGGGCTCGACGTACCCGCGACTCGCGAGCAAGCGACACACGGGTTCTGGCAATAACAATGCTGTCATCAACGTGCGAACACAGTCCGTTGACGGTTCGGCGATGGGCACCCAACGCGCGCTCGGCCGCATTCGCAGCACGGACTCCGCCGCGTCGGCGTGGGAGCCTGACAGAGGCGAATTTCGGCGCGGCCCTGGCCGCGGATCAGAAGCAGAAAAGACCGTCACCGCAGAGAATGTATCGAGCGCACCGCCAAACAGGCACCCAAAAACGTGCGGCATGGGTCACGCGAACGCCGCCGTGAGCGGAAAGCCCCCTCGCCGCAGATGTTATGCGGTCGATCGCGCGACATCAACGTACAAGAGTGCTCCACATCCCTCACACGTTTCTATCACGACGCCGCTCGCCATTGAGGGACGTCGATTGCGCGGGATCGCCGTGTCGCAACTTCCACACGCATAGTCGGCACTGAGCGCAAAAACTGCTGCGCCGTTGCGACGACTTTGTACGCGATCATAGCGAACGAGTAACGTACGCTCAACGCCGTGTGCGGATCGCTCTCGGCGCACCCGTGCATCAGCGATTTCGCTGTCAATCGACCCGCGCTCTGCGGCGTGTGCTGTGCGCGCATCTACCTGTTCGAGCGCTAACGTGTCAATGGCACCACGGCTCAGGATGGCCGCCGTGCGCAAATCCGTGATACGCCGCGTGATGCCGAGGAGCTCACTCTCTTCGTCCGCAAGTACCTTGCGCGCGGCCTCAACCTGTGCGAGTGCCGCCGTCGCCTCTTTGAGTTTATGCGCCTGATCGAGCACCGCCAGATTTTTCTCGTGTCGCTGTCGATGTTCGACCATGCGCGCCTCGAGCACGTGCAGTCGTTCGAGTTCACGCTCTAATGCCGCCTCATTTCGTGTCGCCTCGTCCGCGACACGCTGTCTGGCCTTGTCGAGTGCCACCAATCGCGGCACCAACGCATCACGTCGCGCCTCGATAGCACGGATCCGCTCGTCGTCCTGCTGAACGATCAATAGTGCTTCCAGCTCCGAATTCACTGCGCCTCCAGAAAGTTGACCAACGTCTTCACCCTTTCGGTTTAGTTCGTGGGCTGCGGATCGGCAAGAGCAAACGCAGTTCTCGATCCAATTCCATCCGTTCGCGCATAAGCTCGTTCTGACGCTCAACGGTCGCACGTGACATCTCGGCAAGTATTTCGTCCATGCGCGCTTCCAACGGTCGCGCGTTTAGTCGTGCGAGACTCATGCTGATATCGAGCGCGGCTTCGGTGGCGTTTCCCTCTGCCGTGTTGGTGAGGTCGCGCAGTGCCTGTAGCGGTTGCGCGCTCAGCCCCTCAGCAATGAACTCCAAGTCGTCGTCATGACCAGCCGAGAGCAGCGCCTGAAATACCGCGCGATAACTGAGATCTCGAAATACGTCAGACCCGTGACGTTCGGCAACGCGTTCGACCAGCGATCGATCAATCAGCATAGCGCGCAACAATGTGCGCTCGACCGGTTGGTCTTTACGCGGACGTGGCGGCACGTTAGTGGCTTGCCATTCGGGTCCCGTGACTCTCCCTCGCTTTCCCTTCCAAGCGTTGCGCGCTTGCGCGTTTGCATACGGAGAAGGAGCGGACGCAGCATCAGGCGCGCGATCCGATCCCAGCTCCGACGATGCCTCTACGGATGGTCCTGGATCACCATCGTCACGCGCTACGGCGCCACGCGCTGTTCGCGACGTTGTCGGTGGTTCGTCGGCCTCACTCGCGAGCATGTTTTTATCGAGGTGCGAGACGTCAGCCAAGCGTGCGAGATACAATTCACGTGTGAGCGGATCTCGCGCTGCACGAATCGTTGGCAAGAGCTTGTCGATCGCGAGGCGTTGTTTCCGCAAATTCGCAAACCATCCGAGTCGCTCAAGCACCTGCACTTGTCGATCAAAGAGATCAATGGCCTGCGCGAGCAGGGTCTCCAAGCCGCCGCGTCCATGCTTACGCACAAAGGTGTCTGGGTCATCACCGTCAGGGAGCGTGACGACACGCACCGACGCACGATGACGCAGCAGCTCCTTCCCGGAGCGAAACGTCGCCTTCTGCCCGGCTTCATCGCTGTCATACAGTAAGAAGACTTCGGGTGCATATCGCACGAGCAATTCACCCTGCTCCTCCGTTAACGCGGTGCCAAGTGGCGCCACGACCTCCTCAATACCCGCGAGCGCAAGACGAATCGCGTCGAGATATCCCTCGACAACGATGGCGCGACTATTCCGTCGCATTGCGTTCTTTGCCGCGTACAAACCGTACAACGTGCGACGTTTTTGAAAGACGCCCGATTCTCCGCTATTCAGATACTTCGGTGCCTCGTCACCGAGCGCACGACCTCCGAACGCCACGTGGTGGCCAAGTTCATCCACAATAGGGAACATGATCCGACCGAAAAACCGTTGACGCGGCTCGGTCTCGCCATCACGCAAAACAAGGAGTCCGGCTTCGAGCAAACGGGCATCGTCAAAGCCGAGACCGTGCAAATAACGGCGCAGTGACTGCGGATCACGAGGCGAGAAACCAATACCGAATCGCGCGCACGCACTCTCGTCAATGCCACGTCCGCTTAAATACTCGCGCGCATCACGACCAATACTCTCAGCGGCCAGCTGCGTGCGAAACCACTCCGCGGCTGTCGCCAACACTTCCCAGTTTCGTTCATTCGGATCGGCCACGACCATGCGTGACGGCGTGTCAATCACCTCAATGCCCACTCGCTCACCGATCATCTTAATCGCGCTCGGCCAATCGAGACCAAGTCTCTTGCGCACAAATGTAAAAACGTCACCGCTTTCCGAGCAGACGAAGCAATGGTAACTGCCCTTTTTTTGCGATACCGAAAAGTTTGGTTTCGTGCCGCCGTGAAAAGGACACGCGCCTCGATAGTCCGCGCCGCTGCGCTTGAGTGGCACATACTCCGAAATGATCTGCACGATATCAGCGGCAGAGCGCACGCGCTCAACAGTTTCGTCGGAGATCATGCGTCGATCATGCCAGTTCGGCGACCGTTACGCCAGCACCACCTTCGTTCCACGCACCAAGACGGAATCCGCTGACGCGTGTGTCCTTCTTGAGCATTGCGCTCACGCGCGAGCGTAACGCACCGGTCCCTTTGCCGTGAATAATTCGCAGTTCGCGCAAGTCCGCGCGAATGGCTGTGTCGAGCGCTTGCATGACGCGCTCATCGACTTCGTCCACACGAACGCCGCGTACATCGACTTCGCGCACGGGCTCGACGTCCGGAAGATTGCCTGACAGCGACAGGCGAAACGCCGGTGGTGGTGGAGCCGCCGTGCGCGTCAACGCACTGACGGGAACGGACAACGTCATGGAACCAACTGCCACCCGTGCGTCGGTGCCGCGCACCGACACGATACGTCCGAGCTTACCGCCGAGCGTTTCGACCAACACGTCGTCGCCTGTCGTGAGCGGTGCGGCGGCACGTAATTCGGCGGCACTTGCAACGCGCACTGCTGGCACGGTACCCGGAACCGCCGCGCCGGAACGTTCTTCGCGTTGCTTCGCTGCCGTGCGTTCTCGCGCGCGAGATTCTAGCAACGCAACGCGCCGCGCGGCTTCGCCCTGCGATGCGGCCGCTTCTTCAATCGCTCGACGTGCGGCCCGTGCCGATTCATCGAACGCGTCTGCCTGTTCGACGGCGGTCGTACGCACGTCAGCGATCGCTCGCTCCACTTCCGCGCGCGCTTCGAGGAGATACTTACGTGCATCTTGCCGCGCACTGCGCTCAATCTCGCGTTCTCGTTCGCGCACCTTGAGTTCACGATCCGCGACCGTGGCCAATCGCGACTGAACTTTATACTGCTCGGTATCCATCAACCGTTCGCGATCGGTGAGCAGTGCTTCGCGCGCCTCAATGTCGGCCAACAACACCGCGAGGTCACGCTCTCCCGTCGGGAGTCGGTCTTCCGCCCGCTGCAGCACGTCCTCTGGCAATTGCAAACGTCGTGCAATGCTGATGCCGTAGCTGCGCCCGGGCACGCCCTTCAACAATCGATATGTTGGTGCAAGCTGCACCGCATCGAACTGCAACGACGCATTCACCACGCCGTCAACTTCGGTGGCCAATAATTTGAGTTGGCCAAGGTGCGTGGTTGCGAGTGTGAGCGTTCCGCGTTGTGTGAGTGTTTCAAGAATAGCCCCACCAAGCGCAGCGCCCTCTGCCGGATCCGTACCCGAGCCCAATTCGTCGACCAACACCAACGATGCTGCCGACGCCATGCGCAAAATTTCCTCCAGATTTTTGACGTGCGCACTGAAGGTGGAGAGGCTCGCTTCAATGCTTTGCTCATCACCGACATCCGCAAACACATCGTCAAACACGGGGAGTCGACTGGTCGGGCCAACGGGTGCCGGCACGCCCGCTTGCGCCATCATCGCGAGCAAACCGATGGCTTTCAGCAACACCGTCTTACCACCGGTATTGGGGCCCGAGACCAGCATCGTGCGTTCAGCGGCATGCAATGTCAAATCGAACGGCACTACGATGGTGCCGCGCGCAAGCAAGAGTGGGTGACGTCCATCAACAATCACGAGTCCGTCAGACGCCGCACCGAACATCAGCGGCGCGCAACCATTGTCGATCGCGTATCGCGCCCGTGCGTACAACGAGTCGAGCGCGACCAGTGCATCGAACGCGCCACGCATCGTTTCGTGATACGGTCGCAGCGTTTCGGTGAGCGCCTGCAACACTCGCTCTACTTCACGTTGCTCTTCGAGCTCTAGCTCGCGCAGTCGATTCCCGAACTCAACGGCTGCTGGCGGTTCCACGAAAATCGTTTCGCCCGTACCCGAGCTGTCATGCACAATGCCGCCGACATAGCCGCGTCCACCACGACGCATCGGCATGACCCATCGACCATTGCGAACCGTGACCGAAAGGTCACTGACTTGATGGTGTGGTTCGAGCTTGCGCATTTCGCGCTCGAGCAGCCGAACAAGTTCCCCTTCCGCTTGCCGTAGCTCTCGACGCACACGACGGAGACTCGGCGATGCATCGTCTCGTACCGTACCGTCATCAGCGATGGCCCGTGCGATGCTGTCCTCGATGGCTCGCAGGTCGACGAGCGCAACGACGAGGTGTGAGAGGAACGCGAGCACGACAGGCGGGCGACGCGGGTCGCGCAACGCATCGCGTGTACGTCGTGACGACCGAAGCAGTGTGGCACCCTGCAACAGTTCCGTTGCGGTCCAGCTCAGCGCGCCAATACGCAATCGCTTGAGCGCGTCGGCAAGATCAGGAATTGGTTCGGCGGGCCAGCCATTTTCGGACGTGACTAATGATCGCACCGCGTTTACACGCGCGTGCTCGCCGTCAATCCAACCACGATCCGTGCGTGGCTCCAACGCACGCACGGCGGCGGCTCCCGGCGCGGAGTGCGCGCGTCCGGCCACGTGCGTCATGAGACGCGGAAAATCTAAAATACCGAGGGCGTGCGCGTTCATCGGGATAGCGGGGTGCCGAAGCCAAAAACCCGAACCGGCGTATACGCAGGTCCGGGATCAGGCAAAGCTGCTTCGTAGATCAGAGTGCTGTCGCTGTCAACCGCGCGCGAGTTCTTCGCGAGCTATCGAATTGATCGTGCTGCCATCAGCGCGCCCTTTAAAGAGAGGCATCACGCGCGCCATCACCGCGCCGACGTTGGTTGCGCCTCCAGCAATTGCCTCGCGAATCGCCGCGCGAAGTTCGTCCGGATTCACTTGGGCAGGCAAATACGCTTCGAGGGCTAGCGCTTCGGCCTGCTCCTTATCGGCGAGATCAGTTCGCCCCGCTTTACCGTACAGTTCGACCGATTCTTTGCGCTTTTTTATACCCTTTCGAATGACGTCAACCACGTCTTCGTCGACCGCATCACGTCGTAGCTCAATCTCGCGGTTTTTGACTTCCGAGATAACCATGCCAAGCAGGAGCAACTGATTCTTGTCTTGCGCACGTCGAGCCGATGTTTGATCCGCTTGCAACCGCACAAGCAGCGCAGCGCCGCCAGCGGTCACGAGGAAACTCAACCCTGACGCGTGCGACGATTTTTACGAACAGCCGCGTTCATTTTGCGCTTGCGACGCTCGGATGGCTTTTCATAGTGACGATGCTTGCGCAGATCGGACAGGATACCGGCCTTCTCGCACTTCTTCTTGAAGCGCTTAAGGGCCCGCTCAAAATTCTCGTCCTCGTGGATGATGACTTCGGACAAACTCGATCTCTCCCTGGGGGTCCCGTTCACTGCTCTCGCACGAGGCGGCAAGAACACAGCGGCAGGAAACGCGGCTCGCGCGATCGCTCACGGCAGGAGGTGCCGAGGGCTTCGCGCGTCCTAAGTAAAGGCACGACAGCCTTGTATCTTACCTATAGTCGGCGAGACGGTCAAGGCGCTTCCGCCTATCCAGGCGGCCAATGCATCGCCCGACCGCCCAGCACGTGCGCGTGTAGATGGGACACCGACTGCCCCCCGTCGGCACCCGTATTCAGTACCAGCCGAAACCCAGACCCCGCCACACCTTCGGCGCGGGCAACTTCGATCGCCAGTTGCATCACCGCGTTCATTGGCGCCGGGTCTGTGGCCTCGAGCATGGACTCGACGTGGGCACGAGGGATCACCAAAACGTGAACGGGCGCCTGCGGGTGGATGTCCCGGAATGCAACCGCCAGCGCATTCTCTGCCACAAATAACACGGGAACATCGCCTCGCGCGATACGACAAAACAGGCAATCGTCACTCATCAACCATGCTCCGCGTTGGAAAGGAGACCGCGCTTCTTGCAATGGCGAGTGCTGCGATACCCGCCGTTTCAAAGCGCAAAATTGTAGGTCCTAATCGTGCGCGGCGAAAACCGGCTGCTTCGAGTGCGGCAAGTTCGTCGTCTTCGATTCCCCCTTCCGGACCGAGGGCAATCACCACCGGCGCTGCGTTCGCATGCACCGCATCGCCCATCGGCATTCCGCGCAGATCTAACACCAATCGATTCCCGGGCGGCGACGCCAAGAGTGCGCGTTCGAGATTGGCCTCCGGAAATAGCTGGGGCAGCCAAGCGCCCTCGGATTGCGCGAGCGCGCCTTCCATCCGAGTGCGCACTTTCGTTTGAAATGTAAGTCCTTCGCCTCGCGGTAATACACTGCGTGAGCGCCGCCAGAGCACTGGTCGCCAGCTCGTACACGCCAATTCACATGCCTTTTCGGCCAACCACAACATGCGATCTCGATCGGCGACAGGCACCAGCAAGTGCACCGCAGGCACTAGATCGACGATGCGCAATTCTTCGACGTCAATCACCGCCTGCGACTTGGTCAAGCGCACGATTCGCCCTGAGCCAATGCGACCCTGCCCATCGCGCAGTCCCACGATGGCGCCGATTTCGAGCCGCAACACGCGCATGTGCCGTGCGGCCTGCTCGTCAAGCGCGCAACTATTGCCAACCGCAAATGCGTCTGCGGTGACAAACGTTGGCTTGCCGGCTGCTAGGCCCGCGCGATCGACGCCGACCACCAGATGTCCTCGGCATCTCCGGTGAGCACCGTCCAACCCGTTGTGTGCAGATACTGCAACATTTGGTCGCGCTCTTCCAACAGAATCCCGCTGATGATCACCCCACCATCGGGCGTGATCGACGCGGCAATAATTGGCAACAGCTCGACCAACACCGACGAGATGATGTTGGCCAACACGACGCGTACCGGGGCAAGTAACGGCAACATTGCTGCCGCATCCGCTTCGAACAAATGCACCTGTCCAACCACGTCATTGCGTTCCACGTTTTCCTGCGCATTTGTCGTCGCCTCGCCATCAAGTTCCACCGCATACACACGAAGTGCCCCGAGTTTTGCTGCGGCGATGCTTAGCACTGCACTACCAGAGCCCAAATCCGCAACAACATCCCCGACGCGCAGCACCGCCGGGAGCAATCGCACAACGCCACGGGTGGTCGCGTGATCGCCCGTGCCGAAGGCCATCCCAGGATCGATAAGAATCGTACGCGACGGATCGCGACCCTCGGCGAGCCACGGAGGGGCAATAGTGAGCGCACCCAATTCGTGCACTCCTATTCGCGTCTTCCACGCCTCGCTCCAATTGATGTCCGCGACCGCTGCCGTTTCGATGATCACATTACTGTCCGCCAGCGACAACGCCTCATGCACGGCAACTAAATCAGTGCCGGGCGCGAAGTGCGTCACGAGTGAGGTGCCATCTTCGTGTACGCCTTGCGCGCCGACCGCAAAGAGCGCCGCGAGACATGCACGTCGCGCGCTCTCGCTCTCCGCAGATGGACGCGCTCGCACGCTTGTCCAGGTCACCCCATCGTTATGCGCCAAGGGCTTCCTTCATCCTGGACCAAATGCTCTTTTCGCGCTGCGGTGGCGCCTGCCCCTGCAATGACGACAACTGTTTGATCAATTCCTCTTCCTCGGCCTGCAGCGCCTGCGGCGTCCACAGCTGCACTTTGACATGCAAGTCACCCACGCCGGTGGCGTTCACGCGCGGCAACCCGCGTCCACGCAGATGAAAAACCGCGCCGCTTTGCGTACCCGTCGGGACTCGCAGCGACAAATCGCTGAGCACACCCGGCACGCGAATGTCGGCTCCGAATACCAACTGCGGATACGTCACGAGTGCTTCGCAAAAGAGATCTTCGCCATCGCGATCAAAGCGTTCATCATCCTCCACTTCGAACACAACCAGGACGTCGCCACGCGTACCGCCGCGCGGTCCGATGTTGCCCGATCCGCGCATCGTCATATACTGGCCCGTCGCTACGCCAGCAGGCACCGCAATCTTGAGCGTCCGTTCCGCTCGCGCACGTCCTTCGCCACGACATTTCTTGCACGGCGCCGACACTACCACGCCCTCACCTGCGCACGTTGGACACGGCGCAACCGACACAAACTGTCCAAAGAACGAACGCTGCGCGCGTCGCACTTCACCGGCGCCACCACACGTTGCGCACGTCTGTGGTTTGGTGCCCGGTTCCGCGCCCGACCCCTCGCACTTATCGCACGCTTCGAGCACCTTGAGAACGACCGTTTTCTCAACGCCCATCGCCACTTCCGCGAGCGTAAGTGCGAGCGGCAACTTGATGTCAGCACCTGCGCGTGGGCCCGAGCGTCGGCCGGCAGCATTGCCACCAAACAGATCACCGAATCCCCCAAAGTCGCGCATGAAAATGTTCAGCGCATCCGATAGGTCGACATGTTGGTAGTTGGCTTGCGAGCTACCGCGCAATCCTGCCTCGCCGTATCGATCATACGCGGCGCGTTTTTGCGGATCGCGCAGCGCGTCGTACGCTTCGGTAATTGTCTTAAACTTCTCTTCGGAGTCTTTTGAACCGCCATTCCGATCGGGATGCCACTGCATCGCCAGTCGTCGGTATGACTGCTTGATGTCGTCGTCGGAAGCATCGCGCGGCACATCGAGCACCGCGTAAAAATCGGCCATGTAGAAATCCCAGGAAGGCAACGTCGTAGCACCATCGCCGGTGGAGCAAGAGTAACCGGCGACGGACTTCGTCAGCAAAGCAAGTCAGACACCAACTGCGAGGTGTGTCCAACCAACGCAATGATCTTGTCGTACGGCATGCGCGTGGGACCGATAACACCGATCACGCCGCTCAACGATCCAGCAGTGTATTCGGCTGTCACAACGGTAAATGGTTCAAGGCGTGGATCACCATGCTCGTTTCCGATCGTTATGGAGATGCCGTTCGATCCTGGCCTCACTCCCATCAACGTGGCGATCTGCTGCCGCGTTTCGGTGAGTTCGATCAGTTGCCGCAACCGTTCGCCACTGGCGAATTCTGGTTGCTCCGCGAGTAAGGACGGTTGACCAATGACCACCGTTTCTAACGGGTCAGCCGCACGGCTAAAAACTTGTTCACCTTCTTGCACGAAAATATTGAGCAGCTCGGCTGAACCGGGCTTGGTTTGCACGTCGCGTAATCGCGCGGCTAAAGATGTTTTTACTTGATCCAGCGTCAACCCAGCGAGACGTTCGTTGAGCACAATGGTGACTTCCACCAGCGCTTCGTCGGCGATGATGCCCGGCACCTCGACAAAAATAGTGCGCACGGCACCGCCCGTCAGCGCCAACACCATCAACAGCCGATCCGAAGCCACGCGAACCAGTTCGAGCTGACGCAAGGTGGCGCGTTCAAACCGAGGTCCCAGCGCGACACCCAACTCTTGCGTCAAAATACCGAGAGACTGTGCCGCACGACGTAAAATCGTTTCAATCGCCGAGCCGCCCGACGAAATCTCCTCGGCCAGCATTCGTTTTTCAGCGCGCGAGATCGGGTCGACGCGAATGAGTGAATCCACGTAAACGCGATACGCTTTGTCGGTGGGTATTCGACCAGCAGACGTGTGCGGGTGGAAGAGATAACCTTTCTCTTCCAAATCACTCATCGTGTTTCGAATCGTAGCCGGTGAAATTCCCAACGCGAATTGTCGCGACAACATGCGCGATCCCGCTGGTTCGGCGGTCGCGACGTAACTATGAATCACGGCCTCAAGGACCTGTCGCTCCCGCTCCGAGAGCTCTCCGACTTGCGTCATAAGTGTAAGGCTATCAACGACTTCGAATGGCTGTCAAGGAGGCGGCTAACGAATCTAGCCTGAGCCATCCATGCGGAGTACAGCGCACTCGCGGATTAACGCGGTCCTCATTCCATTCTACCCAGCCTTCGGTCAGCCACGGCGACACGTGCGCGTGCTCGTCGAGCGTGATGGAAAGGCCGTCTTGCGTGCGCAATCCAAGGTACACCGATTCCGCGATGCGGTTCTCGACGGACAAGTGCTCAGCGCCGCCAATCGGGTCGCGATGTTGTCCGAGCTCGCGTTCCCACGCCGCATAGGCAGCAATGTTCCAGCGACGCTCATTTCCGTCGAATCCGTGCGCTGATGGGCCGATACCGAGATAGGGCGCGCCCGTCCAATACGCACTGTTGTGCCGCGCGCGATGGCCAGGTTTTGAAAAATTCGACACCTCGTAGTGATCGAAGCCCGACCGGACAAGGGCCGCGTGCGCCGCAAGAAATTCTCCCTCATAGCGCTCTTCGGGACTCTCGTTTACCTCACCACGCGCGGTCCATTTGCCGAGCGGCGTGTGTGCTTCAATTGTGAGCCCGTAGAGCGAGACGTGATTTGGATCTAGCGCGAGTGTTTCGTCAATATCGCGCTGCCAGTCGCGCGACAACGCATCGGGGATCGCGAAAATCAGGTCGATGGAAAACGCAACGAGGCCGCCTGCGCGCGCAATGCCAATCGCGCGCCGTGCCGTGGCGGCATCGTGCGCGCGGTGCATCCACGAGAGCACCCGGTCATCGAAACTTTGAATGCCGATCGAGAGTCTCGTGACGCCAGCGTCGCGCCACGCTCGCACGGCGGACGGTGTGATGTCCTCCGGATTTGCCTCGAGCGTGACCTCCGCGTCTGGCGCGATTTGCACGGCATGACGCACTGTGCGAAGCAAGGCGACAACGCCGTCTTCGCCGAGGCGCGATGGTGTGCCGCCGCCGAGATACAGCGTATCAAGCGTGTCGCATCGCCAACTCGCTTCGCGCAACGTCAATTCGTTCGCCACCGCGTTGACGAATGCTCGCACCGGTACATCGCGGCGAACCGAGATGGAGAAGTCGCAGTAGCTGCAGCGACGCGTGCAAAACGGAACGTGCAAATACAGATGCCGATACGCGACCGCACTGCGCACCGGTGCTCGTTGGGTTTCGCTCACGCCGACGTGATGGTCGAACGCACGCGTCCATCTGCATCGATAAAAACTAATCCTTCAAGTTCTAACGCGCTCAACGCGGTTGAGACGCTGCGCATGCTCAATCGCGTGACACGCGTGATTGACGCGACGTCGGGCGCCCCATGCTGCACGGCGTCCCAACACGACGCCGCATCATCGTCGAGGATTGGTTGCGCGCTTGGCGCGGCGCGGAGATCGAGGAGCGCTAGTACGTCGTCCGCACAGAGCACGGGCTCTGCATTTCGTTTCAGGAGCGCGTTGCTCCCGGCGGCCCCAGCCACATCAATCGCGTTGGGCACACACGCAACGATGCGTCCGAGTTCGATGGCTTGGTCGGCCGTGATGAGCGCACCGCTGCCGTGCCCAGCTTCGACAACGACGGTCACGTCGGCAAGGGCCGCGATAATCCGGTTGCGGCGCGGGAATGTGCCGCTATGTCCGCTGGCGCCTGGCGATAGTTCAGAGAGCAAGAGTCCATCACGTGCAATATTCTCTTGGAGCGATCGATGACTGCGCGGATAGTACACATCGAGGCCGGTGCCGAGTATAGCTACCGTGCGACCGCCTGCCGCGAGTGCGGCCTCGTGCGCCGCACCGTCTATACCCCGCGCAAGACCACTCACAACGGTTGCACCCGCCCGCGCGCATGCAGTAGCAATCGCACGAGCGACGCGAATGCCGTAATTGCTCGCCATGCGTGTGCCGACGATGGCCACTGCGGGAGGCTCAGCGGCGGCAATGGTACCTCGCGCAAAGAGCACCGCAGGCGAATCATGGAGTTCGTTGAGTCGAGCCGGGTAGTCGGTATCGGCACCAATAAGTACGCGCGCGCCAATCCTGCGCGCCGAAACAAGCACAGCGTCGGCGACGGCGACGGCAGCCTCGCGCGCCGACAGTGGATAGCGCAATAGGACTGCCTCCGCGCTCCCGCACTCCGCAAGTTGTCGTGCGATCGTCACATCGCCAACACCTGGCAATGCGCTGAGCGCGACCATCGCCCGCGTCCGCGCAGCGTTAGGGGAGAGGTGCGTCATCCTGCGTGGTCGGGCGTTCTTCAACGGCGCGCATCGACAACAGTTGTCGCCACCACGCGTCGAGCATGGTGTCGAGACCAATGCGCCCTGGAGCGGAGATGGCGAACAGTCCAAAAGCACCGGGCGCGTTGATATCCGGGATATAGTGTTCGCCGAGCAAATCAAGTTTTGAGAAGACCACGCAGTACGGTTTTGCGGCCAGCTCCGCAGAGTACTCCGTTATTTCGTGTCGCAGTTGATCGAGCTCTGTTTGCCAATCGTCGGATTCGATCGGGATGACAAACGCGAGCATGCGGGTGCGTTCGATGTGCCGAAGGAATTGCAATCCAAGTCCTTTGCCTTCGTGCGCGCCTTCGATGATGCCCGGAATATCCGCGACGACAAATGAGCGATGATCGCTGAGCGGAACAACACCAAGATTCGGCGACAGCGTGGTAAACGGATAATTCGCGATCTTTGGTCGAGCCGCCGAAATCACCGACAGGAGCGTGCTCTTCCCGGCGTTGGGTTGACCGACCAATCCGACATCTGCGATGAGCTTCAGTTCGAGTTCGAGCGAGCGAACATCGCCTTCTTCGCCCGGCTGCCATTCGCGCGGCGACTGATGGGTAGCGGTCACGAAAAATGCATTGCCTTTACCGCCTCGACCACCTTTCGCAACGACGAATGAATCGCCGATGTCGAGAATTTCTCCCAGTAACTCCTGTGTTGCCGCGTCACGAATGATCGTGCCCTGCGGCACCGGTAACACAATGTCCTCGCCCGAGCGACCCGTCCGGTTGGAGCCCTCGCCATGCTGCCCACGCTCGGCCTTCCACGCATCGCGATACGTATAGTCGAGCAGCGTAGTGAGGTTGCGATCGGCGCACACGATCACATTGCCGCCACGCCCGCCGTCACCGCCATCCGGTCCGCCCATCGGCGTGAACCGCTCGCGACGAAACGACGTTTGGCCGGAGCCTCCGGTACCCGCTTCTACCTTTACGATGACACGATCGACGAACATGGATTTTGTGTTGAACGAGAGAGCAGCCGCAGCTGCGAAAAATCATCGACGGTGATGCGGTGCGACCTACTTTCCAATCACGCGTGCCCACAGCCCTTGATAGCGGCGACGATCATCGTCGCTGAGCAGATCAGACACGACATCCAGCGTGTGTGTGATTGAGGCCGACGACGCACCCGCGTGGAGCGCACCGTGTAAGTGTGAATGCAGTTGCCGATCTTGCCGCGCGGCGGCACACGCCGCAACGACGCAGAGTTCGCGCCGAGCGAGATCCAACTGCGGACGTCCTAACACCTTGCCGTAGCCGTCGACAATCATCCACGTATCGAGCGCCGGATGCAGTTCCCGAATATTGACCCGCAGTCGCTCGTAAAACGGCCCATACACCTTCGCGCAAGTTGTTTCGCCGCGCGCAACAAAAAACGTGTTGTCTTCCGTACCAGTCTCCACGTCGGGTACCGCCAGACGGCCCGATACGCGACGCCACTCTCGCGCTGCATTAAGCGCGCGTGGGAAGCCGGCAAAGAGATAGGTCTGCAGGATCAGCTCTTCGACCCACACCGGATTGACGCACGGCAGCGCTGCTGTCAGCGCACCGCGAATCTCTGCCTCGCTGCCGACGGTTAACAACGCGGACAAACGCACCAGTGCGATCGTCTCGCTATCTAACTCACGAAGGATGACCGTGCCATCAACCGACTGCAGCACCGATTGATCGCTTATCGTGACATCGGAACGCACCAGAGCGTCTGCATTCACGCCGGATGACCAACGCGCGCATCACCAAATTGAATATCTCCCACCACCTCACCTCGCGTATTACGCACAACGCGAGACGAGAAATCGCGCAACGTTTCGGGGAGCGGGTCAGGCAGCGCGCCGAGTTGCGTGAGAATGGCCAGCACGGGGAGATACTGTGCGCGCGGCGCACCATCCTCGACTTTTACCGCAATGCCAATGCCTCGATCGAGCAACGCGAGGGTATGCACGCCTTCCGCGCCAATCTTGCACAGCACGCGACCGTCGCATGCCTCCATCAGCAACGTATCAAAGCGATCTGTACCAGCAACCAAGAATGGATTGCGCGTCATCGCGTTGACGACAAGGGCCGGTCCATCATCACCGCGCGACGCAGCGGACACGAGCCGCGCAAAGGCAAGCGCCATATTCGCAAGCGGTAGTCCGAACACCGGTACGCCGCATCCGTCAATCGCGAGCTCTAATGCCGCCGGTTGCATCAGCGCCCACTCCGCGACCGCCGCGCGCGCCGCGATCTGCACCGGATGATCGGCGCGCTCGTATCCCGCAGTCGACCACGACGCATCGACCGCGCGCGCAAGCATGGCCGCGTGCTTACCCGAACAATTATTGTGGAGCCGCGAAAGCGGATGGCCCGACTCCCGCAGCAATCGAGCACCGCGCGCCGTCAGCGGTTCGTGCGCGCCACACGCGAGATCGCCCTCTTCAAGTCCCAGTCGCGCCAACATTGATGCCGCGAGTGCCACGTGCTCCGGTTCGCCCCCATGCGATGCGCAGGACAGGGCGAGCTCGTCTTGCCCCCAACCAACTCGCGCCATTCCACCGTCTTGCACAAATGGCAAGACCTGAAATGGTTTCGCACACGACCGCCACCAGCTCACGAGATGCGGATCACGCCATGCGTGCACCAGTGTGCCATCCGCCGACACGACAGCCGCGTGCACGCGATGGCGCGATTCAACTAACGCGCCACGACTGACGAGGACGTCAAGCGACGGCAACGCGTCAAACGAGAGATCGAAACGCTCGCCGGTCGGGCGGGCGGAAGATACGGTGAAAGCGGAGGACGTATGCACGCATGAAAGATAACCGCCCGCTAACGTCGGGCGGCGAACATGACGCCGGTCAGCACAAGCGCGCCTCCCACAATCGTTCCAATTCCGGGCACCTCGGCGATGCCGGGTAGCAGCGCGGCCAGCAACGTTGCCCCGATCGGTTCTCCTAGGGTGGTGAGGTTGACCACGTAGGCCGGGAGGTGCCCCAACGCCCAAATCATACCCGTATGCCCAAGCAGCATCGGACCTAGAGCCAATCCAGCAAAGATCGCGAGCTCACGCGGAGGCTGCGGATTGAGCGATGCGCCGGTGACGGTCGCGAAAAAAACGCAAGCGAGGAACGCCGCTCCGTAGACGAGTCCGACGTACGGCCACAAGGCCAACGTTTGTCGAACTCGCCGACCGATGAGAAAATAAAACGCTCCTGTGACTGCACCGATACAGGCCAACACGTCTCCAAAGAGTGAGCGCACACGCGCGACGCTAGCGCCCTTCGCGTGATTGTCGATCGCCCCAGCGGTGAAGGCCTCGAACAGGCCCGACACGCCGCCAGGAACGTCCGCGAGCCCCACCACGAGTGCGCCGAACACGGCGAGGGCGATACCATACCACTGCTTCCGTGACGCGTGCTCTCCGAGCCATCGCGCTGAGAAAAGCGCGATCACCACCGGCTGCAGGTTCACCAATGCAACCGACGCGGCCACACTTGTGTATCGCAACGAGGCGTTCCAACTCCAAAAATGCAGCGACAGCAACACGCCTGCGCCAACGGCGAGTGCGACGTCACGACGGGCGAGTGTTCGCCAGGCGCGCCATTCTCCGCCGATCACGAGCGCAATGGCAACGATGACTAGCGAAAATCCGAGCCGCCACGCTGCAATCACCAGTGCCGGCGCATGCGACAACCGCACCAGCGGTGCCGCGAACGAAATGCCCAAAAGAGAAGCCGCGAGCACGAGCAGCGGCGAGCGACCGGGCGCGGTCGAATCAACAGTTTCGGCGCGCTGAGGACGGGATGTTCGAGATGGTGTCGTCACGGCGGGCAACGTAACGCGTGCTGCACGAATTGGCAGCGCACCACCCACAAATGTTCGCGCCACAGACGCAGGGTTCACCGAACACCACTACATTTTGTCGCCATGATACCAACGATTGCTCGTAGCCGGCTCCGCACGCTCCTTGCGGCAGCGCATCAACAACATGTGGTGATCGTGGGCGACGCGATGCTCGATGTGTATTTGCGCGGCGACGTAGATCGTATCTCGCCCGAAGCGCCCGTACCGGTCGTGCGCGTGCGCGAACGCAAGTTCGCACTCGGCGGCGCAGCGAACGTGGCGCAAAATGTCGCCGCGCTCGGCGCCGCGTGCGATCTTGTCGCCGTCGTCGGTGACGATGTTGCCGGTAACACGCTGCGTGAGCAATTGCAGGCGGGTCGCATGGAGTCGCGATCCCTCGTGAATGTTGAACGCCCGACAACAACGAAGACCCGCGTGATGGCGCGTTCGCAGCAACTCGTGCGATTCGATGAGGAAGAGGACAGTGATCTCACCGCTGCCGAGGTAACGCGCGTGCTCGACGCGATTGCGCGTGTGTTGCCGCAGGCGACGGCGCTTATTTTCGAAGACTACAACAAAGGCGTCCTCGTGCCCGCCGTGATTGAAGGCGCGATCGCACTCGCGCGTAGTCGCGGATTGCCCATCGTCGTGGATCCGAAGTTTCGCAATTTCTTTGCGTACCGCGGTGCGACCGTGTTTAAACCGAACCGTCGCGAACTCGAGAATGCGCTTGGGGCGGCCGTGGATTTGGATCACCCTGCCGCCCTTCCCACCACATTCGCGCGGCTCGGCGTCGAGCATCTGCTCTTGACCCTCGGTGAACGCGGTATGGCGCTCATGTCGGTCGATGGCGTGGTTCATCGCGTGCCGACCACTGCGCGCGAGGTGTACGACGTCGTAGGTGCCGGTGACACCGTCACGGCATATCTTGCAACAATGCTCGCCGCAGGTGCGACGGCGTTTGAAGCGGCGATTGTGGCGAATTATGCCGCAGGCGTCGAAGTGGGAAAACTGGGCGCCGCGACGGTGACGCCGGAAGAGGTGCTTGAAGCCTTCGACGGACATACGGACAACGGTTAAGTGCGGCTCGGCGGTGCTCCTGTGCGTTGCTTCGCGTGAGCGCACACGACAGATTCACCGTGCACGATGGTCACCGCGAAGTGTGGAGGTCCGGTAGCTTAGTTGGTCAAAGCGCTCGACTCATAATCGAAGGATCGTGGGTTCAAGTCCCACCCGGACCATTTATCAGGGGGTTCCATGACCCTCGCGTTACCGTTACGTTTTTTCCTCTACACGTATTGCGCAGTCGTTGTGATGCAGGTCGGGAAGGTCGCGTAGCTCAGCTGGTTAGAGCGCTGCTTTCACACAGCAGAGGTCCGGGGTTCGAGTCCCTGCGCGACCATTTACGCAAACACTCGGGGCCGACGATCGAACGATCATCGGCCCCGAGTGTTTGTCTGTTCAATGCGTCGCTCCCCGTTACGCTTCCGGTGTTGTGCTCGCTGCAACGGCCGCGGCAATCCGACGCTCCGTGCTATGCGACACACTCGTCACAGTGATGCGCGCGCCAGCCTGGCGCATTCGACCCATGGATCGCTCGTCGAGACGCGCACGCACGACCATCACGTCGTCTTCGTTGCGTTGATCAAGCACTTCACCATCGCGATGCAATTCGGCCAGTAGGCGACCATCGGACGCCGGAATGCGGATCTCCAGCAACGGTCGTTGTTGACGCAACGCCGTCCGCAGTGCGTCGCGCAGCGGATCGATTCCATGCAGTTCCGTTGCCGAAACGAAAATTGAATCTGGCATAATGTTCGCGACACGGAGTCGCATCGCTTCTGCTTCGTCGGCCGGTAACAAATCCATCTTGTTCATCACGTACATCGTCGGTTGCTCGGCCAGTTCGAGATCCGCGAGCACCGCATCGACAACTTGTCGCTGCTCCTCCCATACCGATGCACTCGCGTCAATTACGTGCAACAACAGGTCGGCCTCCCGTGCTTCCGCGAGCGTGGCACGAAACGAGGCGACCAGATGATGGGGCAGCTTGCGAATAAACCCAACGGTGTCGGTGAGAAGTACGGTGTATCCATCGCCAACATCGATTTCACGCGTGAGCGGATCGAGCGTCGCAAAGAGTCGGTCTTCCACAAACACATCTTGATCGTTGGCAAGCGTGCGCAAAATGGATGACTTGCCCGCATTGGTATAGCCGACAAGTGCAACGCGGAAGTGTGCCTTGCGTCCCTGCCGTTGGACTTCGCGTGCGCGATCCACGTCCGCGAGATTGCGCTTCAAAATTTTGATACGCGCTTGAATGAGTCGACGGTCTGTTTCAAGCTGTGTCTCGCCAGGCCCGCGCATACCAATGCCACCGCGCATCTTCTCTAAGTGCGTCCACATACGTGTCAGTCGCGGCAGTAAATACTCCAACTGCGCAACCTCCACCTGCATGCGCGCCTCGCTTGATCGAGCGCGCGTCGCAAAGATATCGAGGATGAGTTCTGCACGATCCATCACGCGCGTATTCACCATCAATTCGACATTCTTACCTTGCGCCGGAGATAGCTCGTCGTCAAAAATTACGAGCGTTGCACCGAGTTCGAGCACACGTTGTTTCAGCTCTTCGACTTTACCTTTGCCGAGATACGTGCCTGGATGGGGGCGGTCAAGTTGCTGCGTCAGCGTGCCCACGACAACGGCGCCCGCGGTGTCAGCCAGCCGCGCTAACTCTTCGAGATGTTCGTCCGCATGAATGCGCGCCCGACTGCTTTTGGCAGGCGCACTCACGAGAATGGCCTTCTCGATTTGCGGCGTCAGAGAAATAATATCGCGACTGATGAGCGGATTCCTTAAGCGAGACGACGTGAGAGAGCGAAGCGCATGTTATCGGCTCTTGCCGGCGATCGACGAGTACCGACCTGTCCGATCGTACGGTCGAGTGAAACTGCCAAGGGGTGTCCCGACTGTGAAGTCGCCGCGGACACGATAATTAATTGAACCCGCCGTGATCATTGATCGACCAGCCGCACCGAGACCGGCATACGTGAATTGCACGGGTAATCGCACGAGCGACGAATCTCCGCTTTGCACGACGAACCGGTCGGCGAGCTCACCACTGCCCAACTGAATCGAGTCAACGTCGACGCGATACGTCATCTTCGAAGCGTCGAGCTTAAAGCGATTCGGGTTGTAGACAGATAGCACAACGTCAACACTGCCGCCGGTCAAACCCAAACCGGTGACGGTAAATTCCTTCAAGCTCACGACTGGCTCTTTAAAACTCGCTCGCCCAAGCGAGGCGCAACTCGCCGTGACGGCCACGAACGTCAACACAGCGACGCTGCACCATCGACGCGACAACGGAGAATGCGACATCATGTAGGTGCTCCTTCGGAAGTGTCCGTGAAGCTGCTGGATGCAGCAGCGTCGCTCAAATCGGTCGTGCGCTCGCGCAATTGTGCCCACCATGCCAAGCGCTTCGCAATGTCTCGCTCAAAACCGAATGGTCCGGGCTCGTAAAACGTTTGTCCCTCGAGTGCCGGTGGCAAATAGGTTTGCGGAAGGTATGCCGCAGGCACTGCATGCGCGTATTGATACCCATCGCCATATCCGAGTTCCTTCATGAGGCCGGTAGGCGCGTTACGCAAATGCATGGGCACCGGAGCCGCCGGCGTTGCTCGTGCGGCTTCGAGCGCCGCTTTCCATGCCTCGTATACACGCGCTGACTTTGGTGCCGTTGCGAGGTACACCACCGCTTCGGCAATCGCGAGCTCCCCTTCGGGAGAACCCAACCGCTCAAACGTGTCGGCAGCAGCAAGTGCAATTGTAAGCGCATGTGGATCGGCTAAGCCGATGTCTTCGCTGGCCATACGAATCATGCGTCGCGCAATGTAACGCGCATCTTCGCCGCCCTCGATCATGCGAGCGAGCCAATACAGTGCACCCTGCGGATCACTTCCGCGCAACGACTTGTGCAGCGCCGAGATGACATTGTAATGCGCTTCTCCGCTGCGATCGTAGTGTGGTACGCGATGTTGTACGGCCGCCTCGATGTTCGCGCGTGTAATGGTGGCATTGTCATCGAGCAACGACGCGGCGGCGTCAAGGATGCCGAGCGTTCGGCGCGCGTCACCGTCGGCCTGCTCCGCAAGCAAGGTTCGCGCGTCGTGATCGATGCTGAGCGTCCGCGAACCGAGTCCGCGATCAACGTCCGTGAGCGCGCGCTCGATCAGCGCTTCCAGATCCTCGACCGCGATGGCGTGCAGCACTATAACGCGCATGCGGGATAGCAGTGCGCCCGTTAACGCGAACGATGGATTCTCGGTGGTGGCACC
Source organism: Gemmatimonadaceae bacterium (assembly GCA_025358925.1). Lineage (GTDB taxonomy): Bacteria > Gemmatimonadota > Gemmatimonadetes > Gemmatimonadales > Gemmatimonadaceae > Gemmatimonas. Next base: position 223,853 of record JANYHT010000039.1, read on the forward strand.
CACCAAGGTGACCGTGCCCGCCTCAACATGCGGAAGAAACGCATCCTGTTGCGCTCGATTGAAGCGATGGATTTCATCGACAAACAGAATTGTCCCTCGCCCACCATTCCGACGATTTTCCGCTTCCGCCACGACTTCGCGCACGCGTGCGACACCGTCGCTGACCGCGGAGAACGATACGAATGCGGCGTCGGCCAATTGCGCGAATAGGCGAGCGAGGGTGGTCTTGCCGACACCAGGCGGCCCCCACAACACCATCGAATCCACGATGCCTCGGGCGAGCGCCTCACGCAGCGGCATGCCCGGACCAAGCAGATGTCGCTGGCCGATGTATTCGTCCAATGTTCGTGGACGCAATCTCGCCGCGAGCGGTTCTGGCACTTTCGCCGCGAACAGCGACGGCCCCGCCGTTGGTCGGACGTTGCCTCGACTCACGGCAGTGCATCCGCGAGCAACGAAACGGGACGCAGATGCAGACGCGTGACGACGGTCGCGAGCGTCTCGGTCAGCTCCTCAACTGCACGCAACGTTTGGCGACGAGGAGACCAAACGGCAAGCGGCGGCACTTGGCGCTGCGCTAGTCCCAACGTCAGCAATAGCTCTGTCCAGCGCTCGCTGCGCGCGTAGATCACAATACCAAGCTCCGCGGTCAGCGAGATTTGATCATTTTCTGTGAACGCCGTCACTTCGACACCGCCGTGCGCCGCGAGTAACCATCGCGCGCGCTCAAACGCGGCGACCATATCGGTTATCGCCACGGTGTCACCGCGCCACGCCGTATCGTTGCGAAAACTCACAATCGCCAGATCGACCCGTGGGGACACGTGAGACGCGAGTTCGAAGTACAACTCGAGCAGCCGTTCGGCGCTCCCTCCAATTGTGGTCACGCAAATGGATTCAACGATCGACGAGATAAACCAATCTGCGTCGCGGCGAAATCGCGCGGTCTCATCAGAGCCTTCGCTCACCACGTCCATGTCGAGTTCAGTCGACCGTCGGCGGGAGCGCCGCGAACTCCCGCGCGAGCCGCAGCAATTCAACGTGCGTATTCAGCGTCGGCGACACCAACACGCGCTGGAGCAGCAGCGCGAGGACGCGACCCAATTGCGGCCCTGGCGCAATCCCCGCCGCACGCAGGTCGTCGCCATCGACGGCGAGGTCAGCGACCTCAATGGCATCGTGAAAGGCCGCGCGATGCAACCGCCGGTAGAGCGCGCGCGTGTCGTGCGCGGTAGGCGCGGGATACGCACTTGGCAGACGCTCACTGCGCAGTCGCGCGCTGCTCCAACGCGCGTGCGCCATGCGCGCAAATGAGGCGACGCGGAGCCGACCGATCCGTGCGGCCACCGTGCGCAACGTCGCATCAGTCACTCGCTGATCGCGAATCATGCCCTCCACGTCACCGTGCAATGTGTCCCACCGTTCCACCAGCGCGGACAACCACGATATCTCGGCATTTGAAAAACGTAGCGCGCGTAACGCCTTCGCGGTTCCAGCGCCATCGAGTTCGCTAAACAACATCGCCAGCCGCAGCGAGCGTCGCTGTGCCGCTTTCGCTCCGTGCGGTGGCAGAATCATATCGACCGCCAGCAACGTCTCGTCGCTCACGGAGGCGAGTGCAGGCACGAGCGCGGCAAATGCGCCGGCATTGCGCCACCGTGCAAACGCCCGCGATGGACACGTCACTTGCTCCATGGTTTTCTGCAGTTCCTGCTTGACGCGCTCTGGCGACAACCGTCCGAGATGCGGGGCACTCTCTTCAATCGCGCGCCACGTCTCAGGGGCGATCTCGAACGCAAAACGCGCCGCAAATCGAATCGCCCGCAACGCACGCAGTCGATCTTCGCGCATACGCTCGCGGGCGTCGCCGACGGCCCGCACCACCCGTCGGTCAAGATCGCCTCGACCGTCAAACGGATCATGCACTCGATGCTCTAATGGATGAAAGGCAATCGCGTTCATCGTGAGATCGCGCCGCGCCAAATCGTCGTTCAGCGAAACGCCAAACTCCACCACCGCGTGTCGGCCGTCCGTGTCCACGTCACGGCGAAAGGTGGTCACCTCATGCATGATCCCTCTGCGATCCAACACGCCAATCGTTCCAAATTCAATGCCGACTGGAATGGTCCGTCGAAAAAGTCGTTGTACTTGCTGCGGCGTCGCGGCGGTCGCGAGATCCCAGTCCAAACTGGGGTGACCCAATAGCGCATCGCGCACAGCGCCTCCAACACACCACGTTGAGAAACCCGCGTGTTCGAGCGTGCGCGCAATATCGACCACCCCATCTGGCGGCCGTAGTGCAAGTGACACGTCGTTCGTCGTCACCCGCAGAGCACGCTGCCACCATTCACGTTCAACACCTCGCCGGTCACGTGGCGCGCCAGACTGCTCGCCAAAAACAGAATGGGCCCCGCGATATCCTCGGCCGATGCCACCCGTCGCAGCGGTATCCCCGCCTCAATACGCGCCCTGCCACCGTCGGCAAATGGACGCTCCACGGCCTCGGTATCTACCCAGCCTGGCGCCACGCAGTTAACGGTGATGTCGCGAGGTCCCAGCTCCACGGCGAGCGATTTCACGAAAGAAATCATGGCGCCCTTCGACGCCGCATAATCCGCGTGCCCTGCCTCTCCGCGTTGTCCAGCCGTACTCGACACGAAGATCATCCGACCACCCGCAGTCATCACCGACGCTATCGCACGAGCCGCGTAAAACATTCCATCAAGATTTGTCGATATTGTACTCTGCCAACGATCATCAGCCAATTTTTCAACATTTACGGCATTTGGAGGCCAAACACCAGAGTTACCGACAAAAATATCCACACCTCCGAAAATTTCTACGCCCCGACTTACGAACTCATCATTGGCCAGACGTGTCGATAAATCGCCCGCAAAAGCGAAGCTGCGCACACCAGAACGCTCCAGCTCAGCCACCAATGCCTCGGCTTCCATCACGCGAGATCGATATGCGACCCCAACATTCGCACCGGTTTTTGCGAACAATCGGGCAGTTGCCGCTCCGATACCTCGCGCGCCGCCAGTGATAAGTGCGCGCTTTCCAGTCAGGTTGATCATCCCTGTGCTACCTCGAAAACTGGTTGACGTGATGTACCGCAAAATCCACAATAACAATCTCTTGCGTGACAACCAGTGTCACAGTGCTTGCTCGATAATTTCACAGATCGCGTGTTGGATACAAAGATGAATTTCTTGCGCACGATCGGTTCGATCTGTCGGAACGATCACGCTGTGATCTGCTAACGCCCGCAAAGCACCGCCATCTCGCGCCGAGAATGCGAGCACCGGGACACTCAGCCCGCGCGCTGCCTCCGCCGCTCTCAAAACATTGGGTGAGTTACCGCTCGTGGAGTGAATAATGAGCAGATCACCTTTCTTCGCGAGTGCTTCTACCTGGCGTGCAAAAATGTGATCGAATCCAAAATCATTGCCCACGGCCGTCAACAGCGACGTATCAGTCGTCAGTGCAACTGCGGGGTACGCGCGTCGATTGCGCATGTATCGCACAACGTACTCCGTGGCCAAGTGCTGGGCGTCAGCAGCAGATCCGCCGTTCCCACAGAAGTACAGCGTGCCACCACCCCGCACGGTTTCGCTCACCATGGCCAAAGCGCGCTGGATATCTGGTTCGATGTCTCGTGCGGTTCGTTGTGCCGTGCGCGCGAGCTCGAGCAGGGCGTTCACGAGGGTAGCGGACGAGGGTTCTATCATGGAATTGTATTCGAGGAAATGGAACTAACCGCCGAAAAAACGCCTAAAGCGATCAACAAGTCCCGGCTTCAGCGGTGGCACGGGCAGCGGATCTTCATCATTCAGCACCAGCATGGCGTTGGTGTTCGTCAGCAAGTCCACCTGCGCCGTACCGCCGCGCTCGATAAGCCAGTCCCGAACTGCAGCGAGACTTCGATGATCCCCGTGATTGTCTGAGGCAAGGATGTCGATGAGTCCACCGCCGAGCATGGCGCGTGCAATCTCGCCCGGTACTCCCCGTGCGTTAAGCATGGACGCATCAGTCTGAATCACCACGCCAATCGAACGCCACTCATGAACCAGTTCGAGAGTGCAGCCAAAATACCGCTCGGGATGTGCAAGAATAGCCGTCCGGCCGCTGCGAATGATGCGTCGCAATTCCGCCGTCGCTCCCCTCGGCATACCGCCTCTGGTGAACTCCACTAACAAGGCGCGCGAGTCACCGAGTGTCAGTGTCGGCGACGTGAGATCCACACCCGGGCTGTCGAGCATGATCTCCCAGCCAAGCCGCAGTTCAGGCATGCGGGGAGCCGCACGTCGCAGCTCGGCGAGGATGTCCACATACTCGGCGTGCGGCGCGCTGCGCGCCTGAGACGCGTTCAGGTGCGGCGTGCAGACCAGTATTGCCACGCCGTCCTTCCCGAAGCGCTCGAGCACTGGTACAGAGACTTCGATCGACGGAGAGCCGTCGTCAACGCCGGGCAGCAGATGCGAGTGGATGTCGATCATGCAGGTCGAAGCGAGAATGAAGACGGCGCCCGTTCAGTCAGGTCGGTTTTCCGGCAGCGACGCAATGCGGGCCATCGCGCGCGCGGCGCGCGCTTCAAGTCGTTGCGGCTCATCGGCGGCCGCTTGAAACGCATACGTCACCAACGCATCAACCGCCAGGAGATCGAGCGCCGTACCCCGCGTGGTCGCACCGGATGCCAATAGTGCGTCGAGTAAATGTTCGCCAGCCGCTAGGCACGATTCCGGCACGTGCGTCGCACCTAAGGACTGGTATGGTTCGAGCAGTACGGCCAGACGCGCAGCGAGCGCCGGCGGCGGAGCCGGCTGTACCGCAGCAAGCCACGCCGCAACGGTGGTCACCCGTTGCCTATCACGCGCGCGAGCACATCAAAAGCTGAGACCAGTGCCGCATCGAGCTGCGCACTGTCTACCCCTGCTTGTGCCATGTGCGCTTTGCCGCCACCGCGTCCGCCTACCGTGGACGCGATGTCCCGCACGATGCTATCCGCACGTAGACCACGAACACGAACGTCCTCAGCGGCGACGACGAGCAGCGCGCCTTTCCCATCTGGTAACGCAGCGGCCAACACGCCCACGCCACCGCCCATAGTTTCGAGCAACGCATCGCCAAGCGATTGCAGCGATTTGACGTCGGCGACGTCAACGCGCGAGACAATGACGCGAGTGCCATCTACCTGAACGGCCTTCGCGCAAAGCTGTTGTACCACACCATTCGCGCCCGCACCTCCGAGCAACGCCTCGTCCAAACGCTTCTCCAATTGCTTGCGTTCTTCGAACAACGATTCAAGCTTGCGCTCAATTTGGTCGAGGCTGTTGGACGTACCGCTCATCGGCACCTTCAACCGGGACGCGACCTGCACCAAAGCATGATCGCGTTCGGCCAGCAATTGAAACGCACGTGGCCCAGTCACTGCTTCGATACGTCGCACGCCGGCGGCAACACCCCCCTCAGACACGATGCGCAGCAATCCGATTTCGGCCGTGTTACGCACATGGGTGCCGCCGCATAACTCAACGGACAGCGCCTCGATTTCTACCACGCGCACAACATCACCGTATTTCTCACCGAATAATGCCATCGCGCCTTGCGCCACTGCATCGGCATACGCTTCTTCGCGAATACGAACCGGCGCTGCCGTCCAGATGCCAGCGTTCACGCGCTGTTCAATGTCGGCCAACTGCGCGCTTGTGAGCGGACCGTGATGTGTAAAGTCGAAGCGCAATCGATCAGGCGTAACCAGCGACCCTGCCTGGTGTACGTGCTCGCCGAGTACCATGCGAAGCGCCGCGTGCACTAAATGCGTCGCGGTGTGATGACGCTCCGTATCATGTCGAAGTTCCCGAGGCACTACCGCGCGCGCCGCACCAAACGTGATTTCGCCAATTGGCGTACCGATGGCCGCGATGCGTCCGTCAAGCTTCCGCACCTCAGTAACGTCGACGGACCAACCGGTTCCCGCTATCGAACCGCGGTCTGACACCTGGCCGCCTGACTCCGCATAGAATGGCGTCTCACTCAGCATGACCGCGACGCGCCCGTCGGGCAGCGAGCGAACGGCGGTGACAAGCGTATCGATCTGAAGCTGGTCATACCCAACGAAGCGACCGAGCGCCGCTGCGTGCTGCGCGTCATGCGACCACTGCGTCGGATCGCCGAAATCGTCCGCGCTTACGGTGAGTTGCCGTGATTTGCGTTCGTCTTGTGATTGTTTGCGTTGTGCCGCCAGCGCTTGCTCGAAACCCGCACTGTCAACGAGGTACCCCCGTTCGCGCGCCATCAACTCTGTCAAATCAAACGGAAAGCCGAAGGTATCGTAGAGTCGGAATGCGTCGTCGCCCGCAATCGTGCCGCGGAGTGCGGACGACCCCTGCGTCGAACCGATGGGCGCCAGCTCATCGAAGCGAAACATGCCGGCATCGATGGTTGTGAGGAACCGTTCTTCCTCGGCGCGCGTCGTGTCGATGATGTGTTTGCGACGGGTCTGCAACTCCGGAAAATTATCGCGCATTGTGTCGATCAACACTTCAACGACGTGTACCAGCGTTGGCTCGCGTCGTCCGAGCAGCCACGCGTGACGCACCGCGCGACGGAGGATACGACGGAGCACGTAGCCCCGGCCTTCATTTGACGGGAACACGCCATCCGCCATGAGAAACGAAACTGCACGCGCATGATCGGCAATCACACGGAACGAGGCAGGATCGGTCTCGCGACCGTCGGGAAAGTGTGCCGTACCAAGTCCAACACCGGGCCGATACGGATACTTGATGCCGACGACGTCTTCAACTTTCGCAATTAGCGGTGCAAAAAGGTCGGTGTGAAAGTTGTTTGTGACGCCCTGCATTACTGCGGCAATACGCTCTAGTCCCGCACCAGTATCGACCGACGGTTTCGGCAGTGGAACGAGTGTGCCGTCGATCTGCCGATCGAACTGCATAAACACAAGATTCCATATCTCAAGGAAGCGACCGGCCTCGGCGCCCTCGACAAAGGCGTCGAGCGAATACTCCTCAAGGTCGGTGCGCGTCCACTCGCCGTGCGCGTCTTTTGGGAATGCCCAGTCGGGCGCGATTTTGGCAAGATCAACGTAGATCTCTGTGCACGGTCCACAGGGGCCAGTGTCCGCCATCTGCCAAAAATTGTCGCGTGCACCGAGTCCGTAGATGCGCGATTCCGGTACGTTGGCGACCTCTTGCCAGAGGTTGCGTGCCTCGTCGTCCTCATGAAACACGGTGACCCGCAAATGCTCGCGCGGAATCTTCAAATCTTCGGTGATAAACTCCCACGCGAACCGAATTGCCTCTCGCTTGAAGTAGTCGCCGAACGAAAAATTTCCCAGCATCTCAAAGAACGTGTGGTGCCGGGCGGTGTGGCCCACCTGTTCGAGATCGTTGTGTTTGCCACCGGCGCGCACACACTTCTGCGACGTGGTAGCGCGCCGCTTTCCATCCGGCGCATCCTCCATGCCGAGAAACACTTTCTTGAACTGCACCATACCTGCGTTTGTAAACAGCAGGGTCGGATCGTCGGCTGGAACGAGCGAGGAGCTCGAACGGACGGCGTGGCCATTCTTCTCGAAGAAGGCTAGGAATCGGGTGCGGATTTCGGACGCAAGCATAGGCGCGGAAATATAGACGACGTGCCCGCTTCGTCTCAGGGGGCGTGGCGTTCTCGTTTGATTTCGTCCAGCACGGTGCGAATGACTGAACCGCTAAATCCTCGCCGCCGCAAAAAACCAACGAGGCGACGACGCGCGACATCGGGAGTGAGTGACGCCAGCGATCGAGACCGTTTCTGGGCGACCGCCAGACACGATGCGAGTTCGTCAAACCCATTCTCCTCAATCGCTGCCACCACCGCTTCATCGGCCTCTCGAGCTGTAATACCCTTGTGCCGAAGCGTTTGCTTCACACGCGCGGGCGCTTCGCCCCGACGCAATCGGGAGACCGCTTCCGCGCGTGCTACGTCAGTATCGGAGAGCACGCCGGATGCTTCCAGTCGATCCAGCGCGGCCGCAATGATCGTTGTTTCAGCCTCGCGACGTCGGAGCCGCACCTCAAGCTCACGACGGGTGCGTCGACCGCGGGCAAGCGTCGCGAGCGCCCGATCAACAACTGCGATAACGCGGCTGGCGCGCATGAGCGCACCGACCGCAGTCGCATTGAGCGATACACCTACACGCGTCGCACCCAAGGCCGATAGAGTGTCAACGTCGACCAGAAAATGCCGATCGTCATCGAGCGTCAATTCATAACGGCCAACGCGGCGCGGCGACTCGCGCAGCGATTTCACAACGCCGCCAATTAGCTCAAGCGAAGAACCATCGTCCGGCGTTTCGTGATTCAAACCAGAGGAAAGAGCCGAGGGGCTACTCACGATGAGCCGTGGTGATCCGGGCACCACTTCTCACCGCAAGCCACCCCTCGGCCCGCACTTTCCGTTTGCATCCGAATGGATGCGCGGCGTTTACTCTTCCGTTTCTTCTGCCGCTGTTTCCGCTGGTGGCTTGATGCCAAGTACGACTTTTACTTTCTCTTCGATTTCGGCGAGCAGCACCGGGTTGTCTTTGAGAAACATCTTGGCGTTTTCGCGTCCTTGTCCGATGCGCTGCGTGCCGTAGCTGTACCACGCGCCCGACTTGTCGATAATGCCCGACTCTGCGCCAATGTCGACGAGCAGTGACGTGTGGCTGATGCCTTCGGCGTACATGATGTCAAACTCTGCCTGCTTGAACGGCGGCGCAACTTTGTTCTTCACCACTTTCACACGCACATGGGACCCGATCACTTCCTCTTTTTCCTTCACGGGTCCAATGCGACGGATGTCGAGGCGCACGGACGCGTAGAACTTGAGCGCCTTACCACCGGTGGTGGTTTCTGGGCTGCCAAACATCACGCCGATCTTTTCGCGTAACTGATTGATGAAGATGACGGACGTTTTGGAGCGTGCGATAGCGCCAGTGAGCTTGCGGAGTGCTTGACTCATGAGGCGCGCCTGCAACCCCATGTGTGACTCACCCATGTCGCCCTCGATTTCTGCTTTGGGTACCAGCGCCGCCACGGAGTCGATCACGATCACATCCACAGCGCCCGAGCGAACGAGAATCTCGCAAATCTCGAGCGCTTGTTCGCCGGTGTCCGGCTGCGAGATGAGCAGGTTTTCGATATCGACGCCCAGCTTCTTTGCGTACTCCGTATCGAGCGCGTGCTCAGCATCGATGAACGCCGCCACACCGCCAAGTCGCTGCGCGTTGGCGACAACATGCAAACAGAGCGTGGTTTTTCCGCTTGACTCCGGACCGTAAATTTCGCTGATGCGTCCGCGCGGAATACCACCAACACCGATTGCTGCGTCGAGATTGATTGCGCCGGTGGGAATGGCTTCGACACGGACTTTTGAATCGGTACCGAGACGCATGATCGAGCCTTTGCCGCAGCTCTTTTCGATTTGTGCAACTGCGAGCGCCAGGGCCTTGCGCTTCTCCTCTGTCATCACTGTGCCCGCCATGAATCCGCCGTTGTGAAAGGTGAAGCCGCCATGCCCTGGCTCGCGAGAATCTACCGGAAGCGCGAGCAGGACCAAGACCCGAATAAAGTACGAACAAACTACGATGTGGACAACTCCCACTTTTTGGCCAGTTTTGACTGACTTCGACCGGTTGCTGAGCCTGCTGGACGCCTCAGCACGCTGGCTGAGGAAGCGGAAACGCGTCTGGGATGTGTCGGACGCGAACGCTCGGGCCGTCCACGAGCACGCCAAAGACATCAAAACGGTAGGAAAGCTCCGGCGAGCCGAATCGGTCAACCCAGACGCGGGCTGAGCGCCCAAGCTCCCGTTGTTTGCGGTAGTGCACCGCTTCCACCGGCCCTCCAAACCCATCACCGCGTCGTGCCTTCACTTCAACGAACGCCACCAAGTCGCCACGGCGCACGATCAAATCCACGTCACGATGTCCGCTTCGAAAACGGTGGGCGATAACGCACCAGCCATCGCGCCGTAGCCAGCGCGCTGCGACGCGCTCGCCCAAGAGTCCCAACGCCTGTCGATGTTTGCTCATGGAGACACGCTAGCGGCAATGCGGCGATAGTCCGTCACCAAAAGCTTGCTGGTGGCATCGGCGCCACGCCGGCCCCATCTTCTGTCTCATTACGCATTTGGCGCAGGAAACGCGTCTTCCCCAACACCACTGCATGCGTCCTTCTCCACTCGGTACCGCCGTCGCCGTCATGTTGCTTGGCGCGACCAGCTTCATCGCCGCACGGCCTACCGGACCTCTGCCGGCACTTGGCCCGTTCCTCGATCCTGTGCACGGTATCTGGAGTGCGGTGAACTCCGTGGATTTGCCGATTGATGCAAGCGCCACAATACCCGGGCTCTCGGCCGAAACGCGCGTCATTTATGATGATCGCGCGGTACCGCACATTTTTGCGCCAACAACAGCAGACGCATACCGTGCCCTTGGATACGTCGTTGCGCGGGATCGCTTGTTTCAACTAGAACTACAAGGACGTTCTGGCGCAGGTACGCTCACGGAGCTTGTCGGGGCGAGTGCGCTGCCGATTGACCGTGAAACACGCGCCTCTGGTATGCCGCGTTCGGCTTCGCGGCGATTCGCGCTGATGGATACCACCGACACATCATGGCGCATGTCACGCGCATATGTCGACGGTGTCAATGCGTACATCGATGCACTCACACCCGCGCAGTATCCGCTTGAATACAAATTGCTCGGTCGCACGCCGACCCGGATGCAGATCATTGACATTTTGCACCTGCTGAATCGAATGGGCGCGACGCTCGCTACAACGTCGGATGAGCTGGTGCATTTGCGGGCGAGCGCGCGCGTTGGACGTGCGGCTGCAGATGCCCTGTTCCCTGTGCATTCACCGATTGTTGAACCCATCCAACCGAACGGTCAAGAGCAGACGCGCTATGATGCCGTCGCGATTCCCGCGCCAGGGGCACCGGACGCGACGGCCGTCGCGATGCTCGAGACTATGCGCAGCGCCGACCCGCAGTCCATGCTTGCGTTGGGACTGCGTCGCAGTGACGATGCGATCGGCAGCAATAACTGGGCGGTCGCGCCAACGCGTACGAAGGCTGGCTATGCGCTCCTCGCCGGTGATCCGCACTTAGAGCTTACCCTGCCATCGATTTGGTATGAAGTACACCTCGTCGTCAAAGACTCGCTCGATGTGTACGGCGTGACGATCCCCGGTGCACCTGGCGTCGTGATCGGCTTCACACAGGCCGTTGCATGGACGTTCACCAACACGGGCGGCGACGTCATGGACTATTACGCCGAGGAGGTCGACAACACCCGGTCGCCCACGAAGTACAAGCTCGACGGTGCATGGAAACCCGTCGCGTTAACGATTGAGCATTATCGCACGGGCAACGGACATGAAATCGCGCAGGATACGTTGCGCTTTACGCACCGTGGCCCGTTGCGCAGAGTTGGCGCGCAATGGATTTCAGTTCGATGGACCGTGCTCGAGACCACGCGCGGCATTGACGCATTTGATGCGGCGGCACATGCGAAAACGGCAGACGAATTGTTGGCAGGTATGGCCGATCGCTACCAAGCACCTGCGCAGAACGTGCTCACGGCCGACACGGCGGGCACAATTGCTATTCGCTCAACTGGGCGTTACCCCGTTCGACCGGGTGACGGGCGTGGCGATTGGTTACGCGATGGGACACGCAGTGCCAACGATTGGCTGGGCGATTGGCCGGTGACCGACTATCCGCAATCATTTCGACCTGCACAGGGATTCTTGGCGTCCGCCAATCAGGAACCGTTCGATCCGAACGTGCAGTCGCACTATTTCGGCGCGCAGTGGGAGCGCCCGTGGCGCGCGATGCGTATCAACACCCTGTTGCGCGCCGATGCGGCCGTGACACCTGATGCAATGCGTCGCTATCAGTCGGATCCGGGTAGCGCGCGTGCGGATGTGTTTGTGCCCGCATTTCTTGCCGCGGCGCGAGCAACTCTCGTCGACACTAAAGTCACACAAGCGGCCACGCTCCTCGGCGAGTGGGATCGACGGTATGTGAAAGACAACCGACGGGCGGTGCTCTTTGAAGAGATGATGCGACAACTGTCGCTGCGACTCTGGGATGAGTTTCGGAACGACTCAACGCCTGGACCGGTGCCAAATGACATGATGACGGCCGCGCTGTTACGTGACTCCGCGAGTACATGGTGGGACGACCTTGGCACTCCGATGCACGAGACGCGCGATGACTTATTGCGACAGGTGATGGCAAGCGCGCTCGATAGCGTAATCGCGCAGCATGGCGCACCGACCAGTGATGGCTGGTTGTGGTCGAAGGTGCGTTTCGCAAACATTCTGCATCTCACGCGATTGTCTGCATTCTCTCGCTTGAATGTGCCGGTGCAAGGCGGCGGCGCAACGCTCTGGCCGTCGACGGGTGACGGACATCATGGGCCAAGTTGGCGCATGGTTGTTGAGATGAGTACGCCGAGACGCGCGTGGGCAATTTATCCCGGTGGACAGTCGGGAAATCCACTGAGCGCGCGCTACGACGATCGGCTGAATAAATGGTCTCGCGGTGAGTTAGACACATTGCGGTTGCCGACCAGAGAGGTCGATTTGTCCGCAGCGCAAAAACGCGCCACGCTTCTCCTCACGCCATCCAGGAGCGCATCGCGATGAAATTTCTTCGACTGCTTCTCTTGGCCGCGCTGCTTGCCGCAGGAACGCTGTTTATCGGGTGGTGGACGGTGCCGGTCATCGCCGCTGTATATGCGTTGTTGCGACGCAATGCGACGGCGCCCCGTGAGGCCATGCTCGCGGCGCTCCTTGCCTGGTTATTGCTGTTCTCGCGTGTCATGTCACAGCCGACATTCGCGACACTGATCGATCGCTTAGGCAAACTATTTTCGATGCCAGGTATTCTTGTGTTGGCGCTCGCATTTGGCTTAGTGGTCGTGCTCGCGTGGAGTGCGGCGCGTGCAGTCACTGGGGTCGTGTCGCGAGCATAAGCGCAGGGTCATCGCTGATGATGCCGTTCACGCCATCCGCCCATAACCGCATGGCCTGCGCCGGATCATTGATAGTCCAAACATGTGTCACGACACCGCTCGTGCGCAGTGAGCAGGTGAGTGCGGCGATGGGTAACGGGATCCTGTGCCAACGCGGCGGAATACACAGTGCTTGAAACGATGTTGATTTCACGTTTCGTCTCAGCAACGCCGACAGTAAGAGCTTCGCAACATCCGGCGTGCTCGCTCCAAGCGCAAACCCCGCATCGCGTAACGGACGTGTTGCGGCTGGATCAAAGCCGGCGACAATGACGCGGCGTGCGATGTCATGACGTTTGATCGCGCGACGTATTGGTTCAGTTGCGTTCGTCGTCTTCAGTTCGACAATGCAGGGCAAATCACGAGGCAGCGATTCGATGATGTCATCAAATGTCGAAATTGTCACGCCGCGCCCGCGCCACGGAAACGTTCGCCCGTTGTCCATCGTGAATTGCGCGCCCGCATCGAACGTTCGTAGCTCGGCAACAGTGTATTGCGCGATCGCGCCGTGTCCATTCGTCGTGCGATTCAATGTGGAGTCATGCACCACCACAAGTTCGCCGTCGCGCGACACATGTACGTCAAATTCGAGTCCGTCAACACCAAGCGCTACCGCCTCACGAAAGGACTGCAAGGTGTTCTCTGGTGCGTGCGCGCGATTGCCGCGGTGCCCGATGACAGGGCGAGCGTTTGGATCGAGAAGAATCATATCGAAATTGTCCGACGCGGGGCGGCGCGCAGATTGCGCACTGCCCCGCGAGGTAACGCGTAACGGTGTGACTAAAACGAGTATTGCAACCGCGTCATCACGAGCCGTCCAATCTCCGGAACGCCCGGGAACGTGCGCACGCGGTTGTCAAAGACGTTGGTCGCGTTGATCGACCACAGCAACTTCTGCGCGCCAATATTGAAGCGCTTCGACACTTGTGCGTCAACCGTGAACGCCTGTGAGACACCTTCGTAGCAATACGTGCCACCGGTTGCCGGGCACTTGCCGAATCCGGTCGTCGTTGGCGTTGTGGTTGGTGCGCCAGGCAATCCTGCGGCAATCGGAAATGCAACATTTGACGCGTACACACCGGAGTTCACCGGATATGCATCGTTGTATCGGCCGCGCAGTTCGAAGCCGATGCCGTTGTCCTCGTTCCGATAGCGACCACCGGCAGAGCCGCGCGATTTCGGTGAATTCGACATCAGGGCCGCGCCGTTACCACCGTTGATGCCGTCAAACACGTTCTTGTTCTGCCAGCTATACGCCACATCCAACGTGAGACGGTCGGTGGCCACGATGTCCGTTGCGAGGTCAAGTCCACGCACCCACAGCTTCTGGCTTGACGTGAGATACGTTGCGTAAATCGCCGTGGGAGATGTCTGACCGTTCGCGAACGTGACGACGCCGAGCGGCAGTGAAGCGACAGAAGGGGTGAGCGCCCCAGCGACTCCAGTGACAATCGCGCCAATCTGCGCTGGTGTGAGACCGAGGGCCGCGAGCTGCGGTCCGAGGTTCGCGCCTAACTGCGCGCCGAGGTAGCCGCCGAGCTGCTGCGGGTTGCCGAAGAAGACGTTTGGTGTGGACAGTGCTGCGGATGTTCCGACATCACCCCGTTCTTGACCCCAGAACGACACGTCGTAGCGGAAGCGGTTTCCGAGAATGCCCTTATACCCCATTTCATAGGTGTTGTTAAACGATGCCGACAATGGAGAGATATCGTCGAGCCCAGTCACGGGCACTGTGGCGCTCGTCAAGAACGACACGCGTGTGGCGAGGTCGGTATTTGTTGGCGCCCGCGTGCCGAGGAACTGCACCGCACCGGCCGCTAATTGCGCGGCAATGGTGGCCGGTAAACCCGCCTGCTGCAACGCACCCGCGATTCCCGGCGTCAACCTCGGCGCGAGGGCTTGAATCGCCCCTGGGAAGGCGGCGGCAGCGCTCGTGCTGACGAACGCACCCGATCCCGCAAATGCCGACTTCATGCAGTAGTTGGCGAAGGCGCTGTTGCTGGTGCACGTGCGATTGAACTGATAGCCCTGCTTCGGTGGATTGCCGCGTGCCACGACATCGAAACCAGAACCGCCAGCGTTTGGCGTTTGAATAAGGTCAAGGAAGAACGAAAAGTTGGCCGGTGTCGAGAAGGCGCGATTGAAGGTGAAACGGATGTTTTGATTATCCGTCGGCTTGAAAATCAATGCTGCGCGCGGCGAGAAGAAAGAACCTTTGATCACATTGTTCGCGTCGGCGCGCGCCGCGAGCAAAATCTCCACCTGCTTGGTGGGCTTAGTGGACGACTGGATGTACGCGCCATATTCGGTCGTGTTGTCGACTGCTTCATTCTGACCGTTGATCGTGCCCCCGCTTTGCGGATTGGTCCAGATGTAGTCGACACCGTACGTGAAACTTTGCTTCTTGCCGAGGTCAAATCCGTGTTGCAACTGCACAGCCGCCACACGCGACTTGTCAACGATTGGCTGACCCGAGCGCAGGAGATACGTACCCTTATCCGAAGTGGACGTGTCGTTGCCAGCGTTGTTGAGATTGATGAACGCTTGGGCGAACAATCGATTCCAACGGAAGCGCTGCTGCAAGCTGGTGTACGACCAATTCTTGATCTGCGAGGAGCCGTTCGCACCGGTCAATTCGATCGCACTGCCGATCTTGGTGTAGCCAACGCTGGAAATCAATTCGGTGGACTCGGAGGGGCGGATATCCACGCGTGCCTCTCCAGTCATGCGCTGTACATCAAAGTCACGCTGGTTTGTCGCGCCGCGGCGTGATGCCGGCACGTTGAGCGAGGTGGGGAATTTTGCCGGCTCCGACTGATCGTTGTATTCCCAATCGCGGCCCTGCATGTATTCGCCCGATACTTTATATGCCAATTTATCGTTCACTTTTCCCGCGTGCCGCAATCCGGTGCGAATGATCGATCGCTCACCGCCGTCCACGCTGATCGTGGTACCCTGCGAATTGAACGGCGACTTGGTGATTACATGCAGCACACCGTTGCCGCTGTTTGGTCCGTACAGCGCTGATGCGGGGCCGAGCAAGACTTCCATGCGATCAATGTCTTCGTTGGTGCCAGTAAACAGAAACGGCACATTCACGCGCAGCGACGGTACACCTGCAAAGCGATAATCTTGCAGCATGAGCATCGAGCCGCTGAACGCGTTGTTGAATCCTCGAGCGACGATGTTGGCCTGCGTGATACCGCCTTTGTTGATGTCCACACCTGGCGTTGAGCGCAAATGATCTGTCACAGTGATCGCTGGCCGCTCTTCAATTTTCTCGCTTGTCACAACGGAGATGGACGCTGGTGCATCAAGCGCCTTTTCTGGACGACTCCGACTCGCGGTGACGACGGTCTGATTCAGTTGTGTGGGCTTTTCGTTGAGCGCCGCATTGACCGTCGCACCCGGTCGAATGCCAGCGAACATGCGCTGCGCATATCCAATTGAGCGCACGGTGACGGCATACACACCGTCCGGAAGGTTTACGAGGCGATACACACCTTCAGCGTTCGTAATGGCGCCGAACGCTTGGCCGCCGGGCGCCTGCCCTTGGACTTGTGCATTCTCAAGCGGTCGACCACTTGCCGCGTCGGTGACCTTACCGGTAATGGTGCCAGACTGCGCGTATACCTGCCTCGATGCGAACGGCAGCGCACACAGTGTCAGTAACGTGATGAACAAGAAACGACGGACGCGAAACAGGGACATCGCACACCTCGGGTGGGCAGAAGACGTACGTCGGAAAGTCCGGGGCTCTAAGGAGGGAGTTGAGCCGTAGTAGGAAGGGGATACCACTATGTTCGTTAAACAACCGCACAGCGTCAATACGTCACGCGTGGCAAAACTGCACAGATGTTGCTTACGGATTTCCGCAAATGCGATCCAAGTCCTGCATGCCTACCAACACTTCACGGGGACGCGCAGCGCCCTCGGATGGCGAAAGCACTCCAGCTTCCTCCAATTGATCAATCATGCGCGCTGCGCGCCCGTAGCCAACTTTCAGGCGACGCTGCAATAACGACGTTGACCCTTGTCGATGCTGGATAACCAATTCTGCGGCTTCGCGAAAACGCGCATCGCGATCACCACCGTTCGCCTCGCCGTCGTCGTCTCCATCGCCAGACGCCCGTGCCTCCTGTGCTTTTACCACGAGCAAAATATCCGGTTCGGCTGATACCGCCGGATCCGCGTTCAGAGCGTGCCGCCGCGTGGACGCGTCGCGATACCAGCCAAGCAGCTTTTCGGTCTCCTCGCTGGAGAGATACGCGCCTTGTAACCGCGCTGCTTCGGACTTCCCGGGCGGTATGAACAACATGTCACCATTACCAAGCAACGATTCCGCTCCGGCGCCATCGATAATTGTGCGACTGTCGATCTGCGAGGCCACGCGAAACGCGATACGACACGGAAAGTTTGCCTTGATTAATCCCGTAATCACGTTCACGCTCGGTCGTTGCGTTGCCAGGATCAAATGAATGCCGATTGCACGCGCTTTCTGCGCCAGCATCGCAATCGGTGTTTCCACTTCCCCTTGCACCGTCATCATCAAATCCGCCATTTCGTCAATCACGACGACAATGTACGGAAGAATCCCGCCACCATACGTGCGGTCTTCGAATGCGGTATCTGGATTTTTCGGTCGCTGCGGCGCCGACCCCTCACCCGCGTCAAACTGCTGCACGCGTCGATTGAACTCTTGGAGATTCCGACACGCATTCGCTTCGAGTAATCGATAGCGATCCTGCATCTCCATCACTGCCCATTTCAACACCGCCGCGGCATCACGATTATCCGTGATCACGGAATGGCGGAGATGCGGCAACGTATTGTACACGCTGAGCTCGACCATCTTCGGGTCCACCATCAAGAAACGCAGCGTTTTCGGCGTATGCCGATAGACCAGACTTGTGATGATGGTGTTCACGCACACGGACTTGCCAGAGCCCGTTGCACCGGCAATCAGCAAATGCGGCATCTTCGCCAAATCGGCCACGACGGCGCGCCCCTCGAGATCCTTGCCAAGCGCAATTGGCAGTGCCGCGCGCGCTTGCTGAAACTCGCGGGACTCCAATACTTCGCGCAGCACCACCATCTCAGGCGTCGGATTGGGCACTTCAACGCCAACCGCACCGCGGCCAGGAATCGGCGCAACAATGCGGATGCTTTGCGCGCGCATCGCGAGCGCCAGATCATCAGCGAGCGCAGCAATCTGCCGCACCTTCACACCAGCCGCTGGCTCGATTTCAAACTGCGTCACTGTTGGACCGGTGGTGCGTCCGACCAGCTCGCCATCCACCTTAAATGTACGCAACGACGTCATCAGCTTTTCGCCGGCAAGATCCAGCTCGCGTCGCCCCGCATCCGCGTTGCGCGGCGGCGCCTCCGCTAGCAGCGTCGTCGGCGGTAGTTCATCGCTAAACTGCGCAACGTCATCCGCCTGCAGTGCGACATCCACCGCTGCCTCGCGCGCGGCATCACGCGACTTGCGCGCACGCTTCTCCGACATGTGTTGATCACGAGGCAATGTCGAGGTGTCGTTTAACGCATCGCGCGCAAGACCGGGATCAATCGCGGGCATTTCTTCCGGCGAAGGCGCGAGGCGTTCGGCCAGCGTCGCGCGCACTACCAGTGATTCGCGCACAACCGCGGCTCCCTCTCGCTTTGGCGACGGGCCGAGCAGGACTCGAATCGGATTCCAACGAAGCGTCGCAATTGTGAGCGCGCTCGTGACCAACAAGGAGAAGACCCACGCGCCCGCTGCGCCAAATCCTTTGCGCAGATAGTGCGCCGCAAAGCTTCCCCACAAACCCGTTGCCGTTGACGCAGTGGGCTCGCCACCAATCGCCAATCCGATCGCGATCGGCACGAGCAACACCACACCTACCAACAGCACTCCCCATTCGCGCACTTCGTCCGTCTCGCTTTGCAAACGGCCGAAGAGCGTGAGTGCGATGCACAGACAACCAAGTGCCACCAACGCTGCGCCAGGCACGCCAACGGTCATCACGAGTGCACAGCGCGCCCACGTACCCACAGGTCCAAACGCACCGACGGCGTCGAGGCAACCCGCGCCGTATGGCACGCGCTGAAATATGAGTGCGCCCGCGACGAAGACGGACAACAAGGTCAGCGCCACTGCGGAGAACTCTCTGCGCAACACGTGCGTCTCCATCGTCGGCGAGTTACCGTGCCCCGTTATACCGGTTCCTTCAAGAGTTCCGCGCCTTCGAACTCCAACCACTTTGTGTGTACTTTGCCCGCTTGAAATCCGGGATGCTGCATCACGCGAGCGAGAAACGGCATCGTGGTTTTCACACCCTCGATGACAAAACTTTCGAGCGCGATTTGCATCCGCTTGAGTGCCTCTTCTCGATTGGAACCCTGCACAATCAACTTGGCAATCATCGAATCGTAGTACGGCGGAACGGTGTAACCCGCGTAAGCATGCGTATCAATGCGCACGCCGGGGCCGCCGGGCTGATGAAATGTCTCGATGCGACCCGGTGACGGCTGAAAATTTCTCGACGGATCCTCCGCGTTCACACGACACTCGATCACGTGACCGCGAAATGCGGGCGTTTCCTTCACGCTTAACTCAAGTCCAGCTGCAACACGAATTTGTTCTTTTACAAGATCCACGCCGGTGAGCATTTCCGTCACGGGGTGTTCGACCTGAATACGGGTGTTCATCTCCATGAAATAAAACGACCCGTCTTCGTCGAGCAGCATTTCGACCGTACCTGCGCCAACGTAGCCGATCGCCTTCGCGCCGCGCACAGCCGCTTCGCCCATGCGTTCGCGCAACTCCGGCGTCATCACCGGACACGGCGCCTCTTCAATAAGCTTCTGATGACGACGCTGCACCGAGCAATCGCGTTCGCCAAGATGAATTATGTTGCCATGCATGTCGCCCATGATCTGGAACTCGACGTGGCGCGGCCGCTCGAGGAATTTCTCCACGTACACATCACCATTACCGAACGCCGACAGTGCTTCGGAGCGTGCGAGTTGGAACGAGCGCGCAAAATCGTCGGGATCGCGTGCAACACGCATGCCTTTTCCACCGCCGCCCGCCGCCGCCTTGATAATCACGGGAAAACCGATACCGCGAGCATACTCCAACGCTTCGTCCACGTCTTCGACGGGACCCGGTGTTCCGGGCACAATGGGCACGCCGACATCGCTCATTGCGCGGCGGGCTGACGCCTTGTCACCCATGACGCGAATCTGTTCGGGCGTGGGGCCAATGAACGCGATCCCGGACGCACGACACGTTTCCGCGAACTCTGCGTTTTCGGCAAGGAATCCATACCCCGGGTGAATGGCATCCGCGCCCGTGATTTCTGCGGCCGCGATGAGACGGGGAATTTTCAGATACGAGTCACGACCCGCTGGCGGACCGATACAGACATCATCATCGGCGAAGCGCACATGCAACGACTCGCGATCAGCCTCGGAGTACACTGCGACCGTAAGGATGTCGAGTTCTCGGCACGCACGGATGACGCGGAGAGCAATTTCACCGCGATTTGCGATCAGAACCTTTTTGAACATGTCGATGGGCAGGGGGCCGGCATCGCGTGCCAACGGCAGTCACCGTCGGACGCCGAGACACACGCATCGCGCATTGTCCCGTGTCGAGCCACGCCGAATGGTGGCGTGGTCCCCTCATTGACGCTAGGTGCGCGCCAGTCCCGAAGCACGCCGCACCTAGCTTCGGCCGCTACCCTGTTTGAAGCCGTCCCAGCTCTGATCACTCGCACCATCCACACCTTGAACGCGCAATCCGAATTCCGCTGGATTGGTCGCGTAAAACAGCGCATTGTCGTACGAAATCACGCCCCGCGTGTACCAATTCATTAAGGATTGATCAAAGCTCTGCATTCCGTAGGCAACACTGCCCTCTTTGATCAAGTCAGGAATATTGAGCGTCGCCGAGATGTCACGAATTTGATCTGCCACCGCTTCGGTGTTTACTAGGACTTCGCAGGCCGGCACACGCCCTGGCTCATCCGCGCGCGGGACAAGGCGCAGCGAAACAACGGCGGACAAAGCATTCGCCAGTGCAAATCGCACTTCATTTTGTTGATGGGGCGGATAGAACGAGAGCATGCGATTGATCGTGAGCGTGGCATTCGTCGTGTGCAACGTTGAGAACACGAGATGCCCCGTCCCAGCGGCTTTCAGCGCGACGTCAAGTGTTTCGAGGTCGCGAATTTCGCCGATCATGATCACATCGGGATCTTGGCGCAGTACGCGACGCAAGGCCTGCGCAAACGTGGCGGTATCAGTTCCGACTTCGCGTTGATTGATGTGGCTTTGCACATCGCGATGCACAAATTCGATCGGATCTTCGATCGTAATAATATTCGCGGAGCGGCGTTCGTTAATGTGGTGCACCATCGCGGCCAGCGCCGTGCTTTTGCCGGAGCCCGTGACGCCGGTGACTAGTACGAGCCCTCGCGGTCGCAGCGCAATTTGCTCGAGGACTGGCGGCAAATTAAGATCGCGAATGGTGGCGGCCGCGTGCGCGATGGCGCGCATTGCGAAAGCCACCGTGCCTTTTTGCTGATAAACGTTGACGCGGAAGCGACCGATACCGGGGACGTTGATGGCAAAGTCGGCCTCGCGCATTTCAACGAACTCGCGCAATTGCGCGGGCGGTAGTAACTGCTCGGCGAGCGTCCGTAACTCTTCTGGGCGCATCGACGGCATGGCGAGCGGAACGAGATCTCCATGCAACCGCAATGTTGGCGGTCGCCCCACTTTCAAATGCAGGTCGGACGCGCCTTCGCGCACCATCCGCTGCAATGCGGCCTTGAGATCAAGGCCCGTGGCAGGCGCGGCGCCCGTGACGGCGCCCGTGACGGCGCCAGAGACCATCGTCATGTCATCGTGTCTCAGCCGGTCGGATCGAGGCGATAGAGCACTTGTCCATACTCGACGGGATGCGAATCGGTCACACCGATTTCGCGAACCACGCCATCGTACTCAGACTCGAGCTCATTCATGATCTTCATCGCTTCGATGATACAGACGATCTGTCCTTTGCTGATGCGATCGCCGATCGACACGTACGGCTTGGCACCTGGCTCTGGAGCAGAATAATACGTCCCCACCATCGGCGACTTGATCTCGAGGAGAGCGACCTTCGGTGCCTCGGCCTTCGGCGCCGCCACCACTCCCTCCTCGGCAGGACGCACTGGCGGCGCTGCGGGCAACACGGCGACTGGCGCAGCGGCCGCGGCAACGGTCATCGTGGCAGCACGCTGTTGTGCGCTTTTGGAAATACGCAGCTTCATGCCTTTGTCGGTGGAGATCTCAATAGAGTCCACCGTGGAGCCGTCGAGCATCTCGATCAGCTTTTTCACGTAACGCAGGTCGATCATGGCAGGGAAGACAGGCGGGGGGAACGGGGCGACGCCTCTCGCAGCCGAACTGGCGCGACGGGAGCCGAGTGAATTTCCTACGGGTCAGTCGATCTCGATCAGATCCCGCGCGAAACTCGTGAGGAGGCGCGGACCATTGTCGGTGAGGAGCACGTCGTCCTCGATGCGCACCCCGCCCCATCCCGCCCGATAGATCCCAGGCTCAATGGTGACGACCGTACCAGCTAGCAGCGGCGCGTCGATCGACTTCGCGAGTCGCGGAGCCTCATGGATTTCTAGGCCAATACCATGACCAAGAGAATGCCCGAACTCCTCCCCATACCCGCGGGCGTCAATGTACTCTCTCGCGACGGCATCTGCAGCCATCCCGGGCATCCCAACCCGAATCGCGCCCGAAGCGCGCGCATTCGCTTCGCGAACGATTGCATAGACGTCGCGCTGCGCCTCGCTGGCGCTCCCAAGCACGACCGTGCGCGTGATGTCTGAGCAGTAGCCTTCGTAGACCGCTCCGAAGTCGAGCAGCACGAAATCACCCGCGTGTAGTTCGCGTTCCGAGGCGCGCGCATGCGGTAACGCGGATCGTGGACCCGAGGCGACGATGGACGCGAACGGAAAGGCTTCACTTCCGGCGTCGCGGAGATTGTGCTCGAGAATCCCGGCCAACTGCGTTTCGCTGAGTCCTCGCCGTATCTGCGGCAGCGTCGCGTGCAGTGCGGCTTCAGCGATTGCTACTGCGCGCTCGATTTTGGCCACTTCGTCAGAATCTTTGCAGACGCGGAGCACCTCGACCAGATCGGTCGTGGGGCGCCACTGCCAGCGCGCACCCTGTTCAAGGAGTCGCTGAAAATCACGATGCACCATGTGGAACGATTCAAAACCAAGCCGCGCGATTGCGGGCGAAGCCGTCAAGTGCGCCCAAAGTCCCGCCCACAAATTTGACGCCTCAATGCGTATAGTGGCGGCCGCGCCGACCTCCGCTTGCACCTGCGTGGCGTAGCGAAAGTCGGTCAGTAAGAGGGACTCCTTGGCGGTTATTACGACGAGCGCGTTGCTTCCCGAAAAACCGGTCAAATAGCGAATGTTGGCAAGACTCGTCACCAATAACGCGTCGAGATCAGCTCGTGCGAGCGCGTCACGCAGTGCAGTCAGGCGTTGGAATCGCGAATCAGTCATCGCGCGGCCGACTCACATCCGCGCGCGTATCGCGCTCACCAATCCACGCAATGCGAACTCGTAGCCGACTGCCCCGAAACCACACACCACACCGATTGCTGTGGGAGCGAGCATTGAATGTCGACGCTCAGGTTCGCGCGCATATACGTTCGTGAGGTGCACTTCGACAAAGGGAAGCGATGTTGCCGCAAATGCGTCGCGCAATGCCAAACTGCTGTGGGAATAGGCGCCCGCATTGACCACGACGCCATCAACATCGCCGCGCCACGCGTGCAACACGTCAATGAGCTGCCCTTCCCCGTTGCACTGCGCGGTGACGAGCTGTGCGCCAAGCGTTGTCGCAATACGTGCTAGCTGTGCTTCAATCTCCGGCAATGTGGTGTGTCCGTATACTGCAGGTTCGCGAACACCAAGCAAGTTGAGATTTGGTCCGTTGAGAATGCCGATCTTCACCGGGTGCCCAGTCCTTTTAGCCACGCGGAGAACTCCGCTAAGTCGTCGCCCGCAGCCGGAGCCATCGGCACCGATGGATCGGTGCTTGGGGACGTCGCGGCGGGGTCGGGAAAGAAGCGATCGAATGAAAACGCGTCGTGAGATGTCGCTGGTGTTGCGGACACTGCGGTTGAAACGTAGGTCGGCGTTACCGCGGCAACAGTGGGAGTCGACAACGGCGTACTCGAGGCAAACGAAAGGTCGAGCGTAGCACCGTCGGCCATGTTCGCGGCGCTAATCGGCACAAACGCATCGGCCAGTGAACGCGCCGCAGCATCGTCCAGTGGCGCTGCGGCAAAGCCGAACAACATCGACAAACCGTCAGCGGGATCTTCGATGGCAAGGAGGGGCTGCAGTGGTGTGCGTCGTGGCACGCGCCGCGCCGAAAGCCGCGCAAATGTGCTCCGCGCGGTCGGTGGCGTCAGCACCGGCGTCCACACGGGTGTCTCGCTTACTATTTCCCCGTCCACAGGCGTGCCGTACAGTGGCGTTGGTACCGGCGCAGCGACCGCAGCATCACGACTCACGCGCAACTCAGCTAGGCGTACTCGCAATGCACCATCATCTGGATGACGTCGTGCGAGTTCTTCGTAAATATCCGCCGCGCGTGCCACGAAGCCCTGCGCGACGAGTAGTTCCGCCATCGTCTCTGTCACGAATGCTGGTGAATCGGTCGCGGTCTCGTCATACGGCACTTCTTCGTCCATCACGTCAGCAAACGACGTTTCGACACTTGGCGGCGGTGTGTTCGACACCGTCTGCATGGTGACCGCATCGTGATCGCCGACGCCATGCGCATCCTCGGCAAACGCCTCCGCTATCTCCTCAATTTCACGCTCCTCGTCGACCGCAACCGCTTGGTCAGGTGCGGTGATCCATTGTAGTGCTTCGGTAGATGCGGGCGTGACAAGCCACGTCAGATGCGGTGGTTTCTCGATCTCGTTATCGGCGTCCGTGCTCTCGTGTACGAGCGCTGCCTCGACGCGCTGTTCGTCGTGCGGCGACGGCGGATCACCTGCTTCCCGACCAAAGGCGGCGGCTTCATCAAACGTGATTGGCACATCCACCGGCGTGAAGTTCCGAGCAGTAACGACGCGGGCTTCGAGGTCTGACGTGTCAGGCCATTCCGGTGCGATTAACCCCTCTTCAAAATCACCGCCGGGTGCATCAGCACCCGTATCGGCTGATGCGGCATCGGCGGATGCGGCATCGGCGAGTTCAGCGGCGATCGGAAAATTGAATGCCGCGTCGGTGTCGCGCTCGGCGTCTTCGATTGCTTCGAGGTCGAGCGGACTATGATGCGCGATGCGCGCATTCACCCGATCAAAGTCGACGGCGCGCATGGACGCGTCCGGCGTAGGAATCGCGGTGAGCCCCAGCGCTGACATACCAAAGGACGGTGTGAGTGCCGAAGAAAAACGCGGTGTCGCCGCGACGACCAACGTTGCAAGTTGCGAGGCAATGTCATCGTTGCGCGGATCGGCATCGAGTACGCGCTCATACCAACGACGCGCAGCGCTCGCATCGCCACTCATCTTTGCGATGTCGCCGAGATGTCGGAGCGCAATGAGATTTTCCGGATCGAGCGCCAGTGCTTGCTCGAAGACCGTGCGTGCCTCGTCCAACGCGCCAGACTCGAACAGGGCCTGACCGAAGACGATGTAGCCACTCATATGACCGGGCTGCTTCGGCAAATGCTCGCGACACAGCGCAATCGCTTGCGCGAGTTCGCCGGTTTTCCGGTACTCGTTGGCTAGCGGCGCAAAGTAGCGGCGCGGGTGCTCTTCAAACTTCTTGCGAAGCTCGTCGATGCGGGTAGCAATGCTCATCCGTCGAGTGCTCTCAAGTGTAGTCCCGTCGCAACGGAGGCTCGTCAACTTCGCCACAATCGCGGGCCAAGTTAGCCGTCGTCTCTCGGGTAAGTCAATTGCGCGGGTGCTGCTGAAGTCGTGACGTCTCTTGCTTTTAGCGAATCGCGGCGGCTATTTTTCCCGACTGCGCGCGATGCGCACTCTCTCTAGGAGGGTCCTGCGCCTTCACTGCTCGCGAGCGAGTGGCTCGCGACGGCCTCCGCCAGATCCTCGGCCTTCCGTCGGCGCCTTGTCGTCGAATTGGTCGAGCCCTCCGGGATCTGTTCCATTCCCAGTTCATTCGACCTAAGGAGTCCCGCCCCGTGCTGCAAACGATGCGGAGCGCTGCGAAATACATCTGGATCATCCTGATCGCGGCGTTTGTCGGCAGCTTCCTGCTATACCAGACGTCCGGACTTTCTGGACGTACCCCGGTGACTACAACCACGGCGGTTGCAACGGTCAACGGTGAAGACATTCTGCTCACCTCGTGGCAGAACTCCGTCAGTACACTCGAACAGCAAGAGCAACAGCGCGTTGGGCGTGGGATCACGCTCGACGAACGTCGCACGATCGAAGACAACGCGTTCAACGAACTGGTGAACGACGTGCTACTGCAACAGGAGTTCAAGCGTCGAGGCATCACAGTTACAGACGACGAAATCCTTCAGGCGGCACGTAACGCTCCGCCGCCGCAGGCAATGCAGTCGTCTGAACTTCAAACGGATGGCAGATTTGACATCCAAAAGTACCGCCGACTCCTAGCGAGCCCCATGGCGCGGCAGTCGGGCATGCTCGCCGGCCTCGAGTCGTACTACCGCACAGAAATTCCAAAGCAGAAACTGTTTGATCAGGTCTCGTCCGACGTGTACATGTCTGATGAGCGTGTCTGGCAGGCATATCGGGACCGTCATGACTCTGCGCAGGTGAGTTACGTGCTGTTGCGCTTGGAGACTCTCACCGACACGGCAGTCACTGTCACAGACCAAGAGATATCCCAGTTTTACGATCGGAATAAGAAGAAGTTTGAGCGTCCGGGTCGCGCCGTCGTGTCGCTGTTGTCGATACCCCGGTCGATCAGCGCGAAAGATTCGTCCGACGCGAAGGTTCGTATTGAGAAGATTCGCGCGGAGATTGTGGGCGGTGCAAAGTTCGAGGATGTCGCCAAACGTGAGTCGATGGACTCTGTGTCCGGCGCAAAGGGTGGCGCCCTTGGGAAAGGTCCGAAAGGACGTTTTACCCCGAAATTTGAGGAGGCGCTTGCGGCGCTGAACCCCGGTGAGCTTTCACAACCCGTGCTCACCCCATTTGGCTGGCACCTCATTCGACTCGACGCGCGGAAAGGCGACACGCTTGATTTGCATCACATCCTCGTGTCTGTCGTGCAAAGCGATTCAAGTGCAACTCGCACTGATCGACGCGCCGATTCCTTGGCATCAAAGGCCGGCAGCACTGACGATCCGAAAAAGTTTGACGCAGCAGCGAAAGATCTTGGCTTGACGCCAGCATCGGTCGTGGCCATCGAGAAGGAGCCGCTTTCGTGGGCTGGTCGCTATGTGCCAAGTGTGAGCGCGTGGGCATTTTCGGGTGTGCACGCGGGTGAGACGAGCGATCTGTTTGACTCGCCCGAGGCATACTACTTGGCTCGCGTCGATTCGCTGCACGTTGGCGGACCGCAGCCGTTGTCCGACGTTACGACGGAAATTCGCGGTCGTTTAGCACGTCAGAAGCGCATTGAAAAATTGCGTCCGATCGCGTTGCAGTTGTTGCAGGTCGCGCGGTCGAGTTCCCTCGAAGCAGCAGCCTTGCAGTGGAAATTGCCCGTGGAAAAAACCGCCGATTTCTCACGTGTCACTGCAGTACCGGGGCTCGGGCAGTTCAACGAAGCGCTCGGCGCTGCATTCACCATTCCGGTCGGCCAAGTTGGCGGACCAGTGCCTGCTGTTGACGGTATGGTGGTGATGCGTGTGGAGAAACGTACTGACGCGAATCGTGTGGCGTTTGAAGCGCAAAAGACTGAACAGCGGCAGCAGTTGCTACAATCATTGCGTCAGCAAAAAGTCGAAGAGTATTTGACGTCGTTGCGCGAGAGCGTGAAGGTGGACGATCATCGGACGAAAGTCATGAACGCGATGCGTCGCCAGACCGGAGCGTTGTAGACGATCGCCCTATGGACGTCAACACAAAGGGCCCCGTGATTGCGAAAATCACGGGGCCCTTTGTTCAAGATCCATCTGGCGATCCCACATCAACCGATAAGACGCTTCGGCTCGGGACGTTCTTCTTCACTCGCCTCGTCAACCGGAGTGGCACCACCAACGCGATCATTGCGCGGCGCGGGGTCGGTGATGGACTTCTGCGCATCGGTAATGTTTCGCTTAAACTCATTAATACCTTTGCCGAGCGAGCCCGCAATTTCTGGGATGCGCTTGGCGCCAAACAGTAGTAGAATGATGACGAGAATGATGAGGATCTCGCCGAAACCAAAGTTGCCGAAGTTCATGTGAGGCTCCTAAAACAGGGACCGAGCGATGAGGTAAGCGATCAGTACTCCCAGTAGGCTCAACAACGAGACATCTAGGGCGAAGCCGATGGTCAGCTTCAATATAATAAGGTCGATCGGGAGCGGTCCGATGGAGGGCGTCACGCCTGTGGTCAGAAACTCCTTCACGGCACCAGCGGGTAGAAATCGACGCGACACCTGTTGCAATACGCCACCCGCGACAAAGCCGCTGGTTAGAACCAGTAAATGAAACACTGGGCGATGCTTCGAAGGTCCGCGAGCCATCACCAACGCCGCTCAACGACATAGGCGATCGCATCAACGAGCGCGGAGCGGGCCGGGCTATCCGGCAACTCCGAAAGTGCGTCTTCCGCTTCACGTGCAAAAAGGTCGCCACGACGGCGCGCATAGTCTAATCCGCCGTTTTCACGCACGATGGCAACCACATCGCTGATTGCATCGTCGTCAGGTGTCACGGTCGCGAAGAGCGTTTCGACGCGTCGACGATCATGATCTGGCATTTCGCGGAGCGCGGCAATGAGCGGCAACGTCATCTTGTGCTCCTTAAGGTCGAGACCGCTGGGCTTTCCCGTCATCTCTTGGCCTTCGGTGTAATCGAGCAAATCATCGGCGACTTGGAACGCCATGCCGAGCCGCTCACCAAATCGCACGAGCGCATCGCGATGTTGAGGTGCCCCGCACAACGCGCCAACCTCACATGCCGCCATAAATAGGGAGCCGGTCTTTGCGCGAATGAGCGTTTCGTAATCGCGCTCGGTAAACGCGAGCGCATCGAAGGCCGACAGCTGACGCATTTCGCCGAGAGTCATTTCGTTTGACGCCATCGTGATGACGCGCATCGCCTCAAGGTCAGCGAGTGTCACGAGTTCGCGCAGCGCACGCAGGTAGAGATAGTCACCCATAATCACCGACACTTGATGACTAAACAATGAGTTGACGGTCGGCATTCCGCGTCGCAACGCCGAGTGATCAACGGCATCGTCATGTACAAGCGTCGCCAAGTGAATAAGCTCGACCACCGCTGCGTAGGTGACCGCGCGGGACTGCGGCTGATCATCTACCGCGGCCGACAGCAAGAGCAACGTGGGTCGAAAAAGTTTTCCCTTCATGCCCATCAAATGCCCCTGTACTTCTTGTACCAGTGGCACATCGGCGGACACGATGCGCCACAGTTCATCCGACACCATCGCGAGTTCCTCGCGGACGGGTGCCTGAATGTCCCGCAAAGCCGCTGCCAATGCGGACGGAGTGCGCGTTGTGAACGTCACGCTAGCTGATCGAGCGCCGCCAAGCGGGCGGCCACGTCGCGAAAATTGATGTCGATGGCATACACGCGATGAAAATAACTCCGGGCGTCGTCGAACCGTTGCAATGCTTCGCACGAATATGCGAGTAAGTAAAGCACGCCAACCCGCTGTTGATCATCAAGCCCCGGTTCGTGCAACGCTCGAGAAAGCACGGTGGCCGCAACTTGAAATCGTTCCTGCTCGACGAAACATTGGCCGAGTGCTTCGTACGCGGGAAGTCGATGCGTTTTGCTGCGCAACGCACGCTGAAATTCACCGATGGCATCATCGAGCAGACCCATCTCCTTGTATGCAACGCCGAGATCGTAGCGACTCTCGAAATCATCCTCGCCAATTGAACGCGAGACACCGTGCTTAAAGTGCCTGAGCAGCGAATCAAAATCAGCTTGTTCGTCGCCACTTACGGCGGGCTCGCGCATACGCATGCGCGTGGAGATCGGTTGGTCCTCGTCGCGTAGCCATTCAGCGAGGTTCATGAACTCGCCGTCGGACGCAGTGACGACCGCCACCGCAGAGGGGGGGGGTGGTGCAGCATCGCCGAGCGCCGACCGCGCGCGATCATCCCACGGATCCATCTCAAGTACCCGCGCATACACCGCGCGCGCGCGTCCCTCATCGCCGCTCCGCACGAGGGCGTCGGCAAGATCGAGATACGCAACGCACAGGCGGCTGTTGTCCTTGATCTTGACCGCGAGTTCCACCCGTTTTTGATGATAGGGCACTCGGTCAGGACTGATGCCAACGAGCATGTCAGCGACGTCGGCCGCGGCGACCACGTCATCACTGAGCGCGAACCCCTTGAGGGTGCGCTCCATTTCCGCCAAGGCCGCATCTCGCTCACCGGCTTCGAAGAGCGCTTCGGCGAGACGCCGCCGCAACGCCCAATCACGTGGCGCTTGCTCAACCGCTGCTTGGAATTCATCGCGACGAGAGGCCGCGACCAAGTTGGCTTCCGCTGCGACCGACGCGATTGGTACGGACGGGGTAAGGCTGACGCCCCGCGACGGTGTTGGTTTGGTGATGCTGACCTGCGGTGTCAGCGCGAGGCCGCGCTCAACGTACAGATCGTCAAGCAGGAGCGGCGGCAGTTCTCCTTGGAGGATGAAATCGTGTGGGTCGATGCGGAACGGGAGCGGACGTTCGTGAACTGACACGCGTTCTATCGCATCGGGTGCGGTTGCCTCGATCTCGCCTGCTTCGATCTCGCTTGCTTCGATCTTCGTCGCGTCGATGCTGATGGCGCCGGTTTCTATCACATCGGTTTCGACGAGCGTGTCGATGTGCGCAACGTGCGATTCGAACGTCGGCGCGAGATCGACTGGCGTCAGTTCCAATACTGCGAGCGCATCGAGTTCACCGTGGAGCTCTGGTGGTGATGCGACCACGGGCTCTGTCGGTCTGTCGATCGGCCCAGATGCGCTGATCGCCGACGTATGCGCAGCGCGAGCTTTTGCGGCGGCGGTAATTGAGGCCGCAGCGGCGGCATTGAGACCCACATCCAGATACACAAGATCGGACGACTTGTCGTTTGGGAAACGCCCGCCGTCACTCGTACCCTGTGCCGCTGAAGCGGTCGGCGTGCGCCGCCGAAGCAAAATGCCGGCTCGCGCGGCATGCTCGTCCACCAGACGTCGCACTTCGACAAGTTCGGGCATAAGTTCGGAGACTTCAGCGAGCGCGCGCATCCCCTCGTCCACGCGTCCTTCCTGTTGCATGCGCGTCGCGTACTCGAGGAAGTTCCGAGTCGCGTCCCCTCGCAACGACTTGCGCGCGCAAATTCGACCGAGTGTGAAATAGACATTCGAACGTCCGGGCGCGTTGCGCAAAATTTTATTGCAGAGCGCGATGGCGTTATTGAAGAGCCCAAACGTGGCGTAATGCTCAACGGCCCGCTCATAATACGTCACCGCGTCAGGCACACGTCCTTGCCGCAACGCCAAGTCGCCGACTTTGTTCAGCAGCGCGACATCAACGTCTTCGCCCTCCGCCTCGCTCTCCTCGATCGCCCGCACATAGGCGCTGATCGCACGATCGATCTGTTTCAGCTGCTCGAACTCAGCCGCTTTTTTCCGATGCTTCGCGGCGTTGGACATGCGTTCGAGACACTCTCCCGGGGGCGAAACTCGCGCTCACGCGGCGGCGCGCGAGCAGATCATTCAATCGGCGGAAGCTAGGACTCATCCCGTCGTGTGACAAGCGCTTCCGCGGGCCCACGTTACTCGGCAAAGACGCTCACCGAACCAGTAAGGCAACGCCCGGTAGTCCTCGACATCGTGCACGGCGATATCGGCGCTGAAACCGGGCGCCAATTGACCCGTCTTGCCGGCGAGATTCAGCGCGGCCGCGCCGTTCACTGTCGCTGCAATCCACGCCTCTGCAGCAGACATCCTGAGCTCGCTCACCGCCAAGGTGAGTACTAAGGGAAACGACTGCAGTGGCGACGTGCCTGGATTGAAATCCGTGGCGATCGCGACCGCCGCACCCGCTGCAATGAGCGCGCGCGCGGGCGCGTGACGACCTGTGCCAAGAAAAAGCATGGTAGCCGGGAGCAACGTCGCCACCGTGGACGACGACGCCACCGCAGCAATCCCTTCGGCCGAAATCGCGGCAAGATGGTCGACGCTTACCGCGTGCAGCGCAACGCCAAGTGCGGCGCCTCCCCCGTCATGCAGTTCATCCGCATGCAGCTTCGCGGTCAGACCAAGCTGCGCCGCAGCTTCCAGCAATCGCCGGGTTTCGTCAAGCGTGAACACACCCGGTTCGCAAAATACATCCGCAAATTGTGCCAGCGACTCCGCCACGACTGCCGGATAGAGTTCGTCGATCAGCACGCGAATCCACGCTTCTCGACCGTTTGCCACTGTTCGATATTCGATGGGTATTTCGTGTGCACCCAGACACGTCGCAACGATTCGCAGCGACGACGATTCGTGCAAGCGACGAATCACGCGCAAGGTACGCAGTTCATCGGAGACTGAAAGCCCGTAACCAGATTTGATTTCCATGGTCGTCACGCCGCTCGCTACGAGCCGCGCAATGCGAGGCTGCGCAAGTGCAAATAAGTCATCATTGGATTTTGTGCGCAAATCGCGCACGGATGCGTGAATACCGCCACCACGTCGCGCGATTTCCAAGTACGGCACACCGGTAGCACGCTGTTCGTGTTCGGCATAACGCGCGCTGCCGAACACCGCGTGCGTATGCGAATCAACAAACCCTGGTGCAAGCAGTCCGCGATTGCAATCAATTTCGTCGGCATTGGGGAAGCGTTGGCGCAGTGTGTCGTCATTTTCAACCGCCACGATTTTCGTTCCCTGTACGGCAACGCCGACACCATGATGCACTCCCGCATCAAGCATTTCGGCGCCGCGTCGCGCGCGCGCTGGCCCCGCACACGTAACGGTTTGCTGCGCGTTTACGAACAGCGTGACGTTGGAGGCATCGTTCATGAGCGCCTCAGGCCATCACGTCGCGTATTCGCGAGACAATGCGAATGGGGGCCTGTGCTTCGCCGCGGCACGCGTAGTAACAGGCGTTACAATCGATCGGCTTATAACCGCGATACTCCTGCCACGGACCGTCGGGCGGAAAATCGGGACAGCGACGCACGCGACCTTGCGGGTCGATATGAATGGTCGTGATCCCGCTTTGACAGGGCTCGGTCATCTCACCACGGACGTACCGTGGAATTTGTTCGAGGTAATAGTCGGAGTTGGTAATGATGCCACGCTTTCGTTTCTTGTACGCCAGGAGGCCGTGAATCGCACGCTCAAGATTGGCGTGTTGCGTGTTGTCCAATAAAAAGTCGCGATTCCCGTTTTTTGAATCCGTGTAAAGCGAGAAATTGACACCGCCACCCAACGCTGCCGCACGCTCGACGATCGGAATCAGTTGATCGAGGTTATCGTTTTTTATGACGGTATTGAATCGCACGCCACCGATACCGGCCGCCCGCATCCGCGGCACGATGTCGAGAATTTTCGCACTCAGTCCTGGAATGCCGCGGGCCAGGTCATGCCGCTCGTCTAAATAGTCAAGGGAGATATTGAACTGATCGACACCCGCATGCCACAACGACTGCGCGCGGTCGAGCGTGAGCATCGCCCCGTGGGTGATCAGCTGCACGTACGTGTAACGCACGGATTTGCGCACCGACGCGACAACATCTTCAAGATCTTTGCGAAGTGTGGGTTCACCGCCCGTGAACGTGACGAGCATGGGCGAGAACCGACGTGCGATCTCGCCAAACTCCGCAACTTCGGTATGCTTCGTCTCAGCGGGGGTTTTCCAGTAGTCACAAAATCCGCAGCGCGCGTTGCAACGCATGGTCACTTCGAAATTGAGCAACACGGGTCTACGTCGTAGCCGAAGCCACGCGTACTTACCGAGGAAGATGGGGACATGCCACGGCCGGTATCGGCTTGACAGCATTACAGGTGATGGTCCAGCATCGGCAACTGGATGCCTTCACGCGCAGCAGTGGCGATTGCGATGTCGTATCCCGCATCAGCGTGGCGCGCGACCCCAATGCCCGGATCATTGGTGAGTACGCGCTCCAAGCGCGCGCGCATCCTTGCTGAACCGTCAGCCACAATGACCTGCCCAGCGTGGAGTGAATTGCCGATTCCAACGCCACCGCCATGATGAAACGAGACCCATGATGCACCGCTCGCGACGTTGAGCAGTGCGTTGAGAATCGCCCAATCGGCAATGGCGTCGCTGCCGTCACGCATACCTTCCGTTTCGCGGAAGGGCGACGCGACGCTGCCCGAGTCGAGGTGATCGCGTCCTATCACGATGGGCGCGGAGAGTTCACCAGATGCAACGAGGTCGTTGATTGCCAGAGCGAATCGCGCGCGTTCACCTTGACCGAGCCAGCAGATGCGCGCTGGTAGTCCTTGGAACGCGATGCGCTCGCGCGCCAACGCGATCCAGCGCCGGAGGTGCGCGTCGTGAGGAAACAGTTCGAGCGCTAAGTCATCGGTGCGATAAATGTCCGCAGGATTGCCGGAGAGTGCAACCCAGCGAAACGGACCCTTCCCTTCGCAGAAAAGCGGCCGAATGTACTCAGGTACGAACCCGGGAATGCGAAACGCATCGTCTAACCCCGCGTCAAAGGCGACCGTACGAATGTTATTGCCGTAGTCAAATACGACAGATCCGCGATCCTGCAGTGCGCGCATGGCGCGTACGTGGTCCACGACCGAAGCCGTCGCTCGCGCGACGTACTCGCGTGGGTTTTGTTCGCGCAGCACGTCAGCTTGCGCGAGCGACATGCCGGCTGGCACATAGCCAACCAGCATATCGTGCGCGCTTGTTTGATCGGTGACGACGTCAGGCACGACACCGCGACGCACGAGTTCCGGCAGAACATCTGCCGCATTGCCAACGAGCCCGACGGACAATCCCGTACGAGCGCGCTGCGCTTCGGCAAGCCATTGCAACGCTTCGTCGAGCGACGTCGTCATGCGATCACAGTAGCATGTGTCGATGCGCTTCTGAATGCGCGTCGGATCAACATCAATGCCAAGCACAGCGGCACCATGCATCGCGGCAGCGAGCGGCTGCGCTCCACCCATGCCGCCTAAGCCCGCGGTGACGACTAATCGCCCTGCCAAAGTGCCATCGAAATGTTTCGTGGCAACTGCGCCAAACGTTTCGTACGTCCCCTGCACGATGCCCTGCGAGCCGATGTAGATCCACGAGCCTGCGGTCATCTGTCCGTACATGGTGAGGCCCAGCCGCTCGAGACGACGAAACTCATCCCAATTCGCCCAACGGCCAACAAGATTCGCATTGGCGATGAGGACGCGTGGTGCATCGGCGTGCGTGCGGAAGACGGCTACCGGTTTCCCACTCTGCACCAACAGCGTTTCGTCGTTCGCGAGCGTGCGGAGCGTTCGCACAATTGCGTCAAACGCTTCCCACGAACGCGCGGCGCGACCGGTTCCGCCGTACACCACGAGATCATCAGGCCGCTCGGCTACCTCTGGATCGAGGTTGTTCATCAACATGCGAAGTGCGGCTTCTTGCTCCCAGCCAACGCAAGAGAGCGCGTTTCCGCGCGGTGCACGCACTGGTCGCGGTTGCGTCACGACACGAAGCCTTCAGTGATGTGGTCGAACACGCCCGTTGCGAGTGCATCAGCGAGTCGGGTGATATCTGGTCCGGGCGCGCGATCTCCATCAGCCTTGCGAACTATGGTGCGGATCAACGCGTGCGCGCGTTCGAGCACGTCAGTGCTCCGAAGTGGCCGGCGATGTTCAAAGCCCTCGGCAGCGGCGATGAGCTCGATGGCAATCACGTGGCGCAAGTTGCGAACGGAACGTCGCAGCTTTGTCGCTGCAGCCATCGCCATGGGCACGACGTCTTCCTTGTTGCCGTCGGTTGGAATGGAATCGACACTTGCTGGATGGGCCAGCGTTTTACACTCACTCGCGAGTGCAGCAGATGTGACTTGCGCCATCATAAACCCCGATTCAAGTCCCGGAGAGCCCGCGAGAAACGGGGGCAGCCCTTGATTAAAATCCGGGTGCACGAGGCGATCGGTGCGTCGTTCACTAATCACCGCGAGATTTGCGCTGACGATCGCCAACAGATCACTCGCCATGCCCACCGCTTGCCCATGAAAATTTCCGCCACTCAACAGCTCACCCGTTTCGAGCACAAGCGGATTGTCGGTAGCGGCGTTCAACTCACGCTCGATGATATCGCGTGCAAAGCGCAGCGCTTCGAGCGCCGGCCCGTGTACCTGCGGTGCGCATCGCAGCGCGTATGCATCTTGGACGCGCGGATCTCCGTGCCTGTGCGATTCACGAATCGCACTGCCTTTCAGAAGTGCTCGAAGCAGCGCGGCCGACACTTTTTGTCCCGGCTGTCCACGCGCATCTTGAATCCGCGCATCGAACGCGTCGGGCGTGCCGAGCAATGCGTCGAGACTCATGGCCGTCGCGATGTGCGCGGCATGCCATAGTCGGGTGAGTTCTGCGCACGCGAGCGCCGCGACCGCCGTGTGTGCCTGTGTGCCATTGATCAGCGCGAGCCCTTCCTTCGCCTCAAGAACGACGGGCGTGAGACCAGCCTTTGCCAGCAATTCCGCAGAGTCGCCTTCATACACACCGACACGCGCACGACCTTCGCCAATCAGCGTGAGGGCCAGATGCGCGAGCGGCGCGAGGTCGCCACTGGCGCCGACACTCCCCTGCTCCGGCACAACTGCCCAAATGCCGGCATTGAGCAGCGCCAGCAGGGCGTCCACGACCGAAGCACGCGCGCCCGCAAAGCCCGTCGCCAACACGTTGGCGCGCAGCAACATCATCGCGCGCACTTCGCGCTCGGGGAGTGCATCGCCAACTCCAGCCGCATGACTTCGCACCAGGTTGCGCTGCAGCGCCGCAAGCTGCGAGTTGGGGATTGTGATTTCGGACATTTTTCCGAACCCCGTATTGACGCCATAGACCGGCACCCCGGCCCGCACCGCACGCTCTACGACCGCGCGCGTGCGCAACATTTTGTTTCGCGCGGCAGGAGCGAGTGCGACATGCTGACGTCCGTCGGCAACGGCCAACACGTCGGCAATGCGTAGTGATTGACCATCAAGCTGCAGCACCATCATCTACCTTGGCCGAATACGCTCAATAACTGCTACCCCGATATGTCTGCCGATCATAGTTGAACTTCAGTTCGGGCTGGGCCTTGAGCGCGATGAAGAAGTTGAACGCAAAATTACCGTTGGGCGCCTGAGTAAAGGAGAAGACGGCGTTCCAATCGTGCAACTGCCGCTGCAAGCCCACTTGCTGACTCGCGAACCGATTGCGCTCTACATCGTACTGCGTGGACCACTGCGCGGACCAATTTTGCGTGATGTTAAACGACAGCGCAGACGTGACGTTTTGGGTGGCCGGCGAGATGAACACGGGCGCACCGATGGCGCTTTGGCCGGTGGTCAGCCCCGTTGCTGGAGCACTCTGCGCGTTGAAAATGCACTGGTCGTACACGGACAACCCAAACACGCGTTGCGATTCGCAGAGTGACGCTGGATCGTTTCGAATTTGAGTTCCACCAACCGGAGGTCGTTGTCGAGCCGCGTTGTACTGGAGGTTGAGACTCCACCCTTGGCCCGACGGCAGTGATGCCTGCATCCCGCGCATCGTGCTACCACCGGCCGCGTTCTGCTGTCGCGCCTGCGTATTGATATTGGCGTCGTTGCTGTTCTGTTGACGCGTGGAATCTGTCGGGATCGCTTCTAGTTGCGCTCGTCCGCCGAGCAATTTACCGAGAATAGCAAAAATACCCGAGCGTCCATTGAGCGAGAACGTAACGCCGATATCCGTCCGATACGGTTTGAAAACCGCCGTATCAGAGATTGGGTCGCCCTGGAACAATTCGTAGGAAGAACGGAAATCGAGTCCGGGGAGCAAATCCGTACGTCCCGAAATGCTGAAGGTGCGATCCGTGAAACCGCTTTTTCCGGAATCCGCACGCACAAAGTCGTACGTGAGCGGTGAAAATTGCAATGAGACGAGCTTGATTTTCTGTCCGGACTCAGGCCCCGAATCCGATTTGGAGCGCAGCTTGGCTTCAAGATTGGTGGACAAGTTCAGCGACACGCGATTCTGTTTGAGCGAGCCGAGATAACCGACGCGTGTGCGCCCAAGCGCGGAAAGATATTCATCACTGACGGACGCCTGCGGCGAGTACGAGAAGCTGATGCCCGGCGAAATGGAGTGACGAAAGGCTGCGACCGGACCGAGTCCAGGAAATTTCGCATAGAGCGTCGGCGATGAACTAACGGCATAGCTCAATCGCTTGGATTGCATGACATACCGGCCTCCACTACGCTCGGTGCGGACGAACAGTCCCGACGCGGGATCCACGTTCGAAACGTTAACGGAGGGTGAGACATTCCACGTGTTCTGAAAGAAGCGCGGCAGATTGAACGACGTTGTCCAATCAGCATCGGTTTCGAATGTTCGCGCAAAGACTCGCGTGCTCCGTTGCGATGTGTCTCGCACGCCAACGATTTCGCGTTGCTCCGGGAAATTGCTGTACCGTTCGTTGATCGAGAACGAATTCTGCCAGACGAAATCACCGAGTTTAAGTGGCGTATCAAAGCGAAACGTCATGTTGCGCTTGTCCGCGCGCAATCGCGCACTATCGAGTCCACCCGCATTGGTGACGTTGTAGATGTACGGAAACTGCAGCCCTTGGTCAATCTTTTGCTGTTCGGCGACTGAGAACGCGAGCGACGGTGTCCACGTAACGAAGCGATTGCCGAGGGTTCCAGTGGTTACGTTGAGCGACGGGAAATCCATGTCGACTTGCGAGCGCCCGGGATATTGCACCCGTGAGCCACCGAGATTGATCTGCGCCGGTCCGATTTTCGTTTGGTAGTTGAGCTGCGAGCGAATCGTTGCGTTGGCGGCCACCGGGCTAATCGTCGACGCGCGTTGAATCTGCGTGTTCTGCACCCAGTTGAGTCGCGCGGTAAGACGCGTTTGCTTCGAGAAATCCTGATTGTGGTTCCATGTGACCGACGTGTTCGTCGTGCCGTTTCGCTGCGCGAGATACGAGATCGCGGTCTCTCCGGTGATGAATCGATTGAGCCACCGATAGCGATACTCAATATTGCTGCGCAAAAATCCAGGATCGACATCGGTGCCCCTCGCCCCGCTACGCCAATCCAGTGATGCCTCGGCATTCATGTAATCGTTAATTGCAAAGAAGTAACCCATATTTGACACCGCGCGCCGATACGATGGACTGTTACGAAATAGCTCGGCGATACCAAAGTTCGGCGTGAGTAAACCACTGCGTCGACCACTGCGCACATCTTGAAAGAAAAACGGAATCCAGAACACCGGCACTTCGCCGATGTACAGAATTCCCGGACGCGCCACCATGATGTTTTCACTTACGAACTTCATATTTTTCGTCGTGAAGTGAAAATGCGGTTCATCATGATCGCAATAGGTGAACGACCCATTCTGCGCGAACACAATGTGCCGTCCGCTCACCAGCGTGTCCGTAAAGATGGACCCTTTTTCGGCGCTGAGAAACAAGCGCTGTCCCGACGTAAACGACGTAGAAAACGATGACGTGACGCCGCGCTGCGTATTCAGATCATACTCAATTCGACCGAGGCCGATGATGTCGTCCGCATCAGCCTTGCTGGGGTCGCGAAGGATCACCGTATCGCCACTGGCGATCACCAGTTTCGTGGAATCGCTATACGAGATAGAATCGCCGACCAGAATCGTTTCGTCGCGCTTCACCGCCGCCGACTTTCCCTTGATATACAGTTCTTTGGTCACGGCGTCAAACCGCACGCTGCGCCCTTGATACTGCACGGAATTGTACCCCTTGCGCTGCATCAACTCCGTCATCGCCGAGTCAGGCGCTTCGAAGTCTACCAGTAGCCGATCTTTGCTCAGCTTCTTCGCGGCGGTGTCTTGCGCTTGTCCGGGCGCGGTGCGCGATGGCTGTCGGGTTGGTCGCTGCGCGTGCACCGACGAAGCGATCAGCGTCACCAACATGCCTGCAACGCGGCAGGCATTCCTCACACGTCTCACGCGAGTTCGAGCGCGTCCTGCGCGGCGATGCGTCGCTCGCGGCGCTTCGAGATGAGGCGCGACAAGATGATCGAAATTTCGTACAAGAAATACAGTGGCGCGGTGAGCGCGAAGAGCGACGTTGGATCTTGGCCGGGCGTTATCAGAGCCGCTGCGATAATGCAGCCAACAAACGCGTGCCGACGATACTTTGCCAAGAATTGATACTTGACGAGACCAAGCGCCGACAACAGCACAATCACGATGGGCAATTCGAAAATCGCGCCAAAGGCGAGACACATGGCCATCACGAAACCGGCGTACTCATGCACCGTTGGCGTAATCTCGGCCGAGTTGCTTTGGAAACTGTAAAAGAACTGTAGGGTGACGGGCAACACAAAGAAGTACGCGAGTGCCATTCCGCACAGAAATAGCAGGGCAGCGCCGACGAGTGTTGGAATGACAACCTTTTTCTCGTGCTTATATAGCGCCGGCGAAAGAAATCCCCAGATCTGCCAGACGATCACCGGCGATGCCGCAATCAATCCGATGGCGATGGACGCATCCATGACGATGTCGAACAGATCGCTCGGATGCGTCACCATCAATTTGCGATTCAGAAAGGGTTGCACGGGCCGTGCAAGCAGCCCGATGACGTCAATTTTTTGTGTGACCAACAATGCAAACGCGACACCGACGCCGAGTGCGACCGCGATGGCAATGCGGAAGAGCCGCCAGCGCAATTCCTCGAGGTGATCGAGGAAAGGCATTTCAGAGTGCGTTGGTGCTGCCATCGTTGCGTGAGAAATCGAGGTGTCGCGAGGAGCTGCGCGTTAACGCTGCTTAAGTCGGTCAGCGGCGAACCCAGCTTCTGGGCTGCGCGGATATTTGGAGAGCACTAACGTGTATAGCTCGCGGGCGCGGGCGGTGTTCCCCTGTTTGGCGAAGAGCTCGGCGCGCTTATACAACGACGACGCAGCGAACGGTGAGTCGGGGTGCGTTTGCACGACGGCGGCATACGCCGCGTCGGCAGAACTGACGTTATTTTCGCGCTCAAATGAGACCGCGACCCAGTACCGCGCCTCGGCCAGATTTTCGAAGTTTGGATATGACTTAATCAAGTCCAACAGCACGACACGACCGGTGGAAAGACTTCCACCGCGTATAAGATCAAGACCGCGTGAATACATCACACTAGGACCCATCTCCGGTGGCGGCGGCGTGTTTGCTTCGACGGCGCCAGTACCAACGGGCGGTACCATCACTGCGGACGATGTCGGTGTCGGCAACGAGGTACGCTCTTCAAGCGCACTCCGCAGCTTCGCAATGGTGGCGGCACTTTGCCCAAGCAACGTTTGTAATTGGAGCAATTGCTCTTTGACGGCGCGCATCTCGCCACGCACATCACCCTGAATGGAGACGGTGCGATTGCTGATCAACGCGATGGAATCACTGGCGGTGCGCAACAGCTTAACCGCCGCCGTAAGCGCGTCTTTCTGTTCCACATCGTTTCGCAACAGCTCCGTGCGCATTGCTGCCACATCGCTTTGCACGATGCGCACGTCGCTGCGCGTGGCAAAGCACGCACCCCCCATCGCAACAAACGCGATGGGGGCGAACCGCCCCACGCGGGCGACGCGGGCAAACGCCTGCATCACGGTGCGCGCAGCTGATCGCCACCCGCGATGATCTCAAACTCATCGCGGCGATTCTTCGCCCATGCGTCTTCTGTGCTGCCTTGTACCGCGGGACGCTCGCGACCAAACGACGTGGTTTCGATGCGCGATGCGTCAACTCCGCGATCGGTGAGGTATCGCTTTGCGGATTCAGCGCGACGACGTCCCAACGCAATGT
The DNA here is from genome assembly GCA_025358925.1 of Gemmatimonadaceae bacterium. Classification (GTDB taxonomy): domain Bacteria; phylum Gemmatimonadota; class Gemmatimonadetes; order Gemmatimonadales; family Gemmatimonadaceae; genus Gemmatimonas. Next base: position 266,064 of record JANYHT010000039.1, read on the forward strand.
TGTATTCATCGCTTCCGCGCTCATCCGTATGACCGGCAATGCGAATGCGGAGCTGCTTGTTGAGATTGAGCAGTGGAATTTTCGCATCGAGTGAGGCGCGCGCATCGTCGCGTAGCTCGTCGACATCGTACTCGAAATAGATGCTTTCGAGCATCTTCGCGCGCGCGCTCGCAATGCGCTCACGCTCGGCGATTGCTGGATCAACCGGCGTGGCCGTGGGCGCAGGATTTGTTCGTGGTGGAGGTGCCGTTGGCGTGCTGACCGGAGCAGCAGTCGGCGTTGGAGCGACTACCGGCTTCTTTTTGCACGCGGCGAACACGAGTGGGGCAGCAACCATCAGCAACGTCAGACGAGACGGACGGGTCATGTCGAATGACTCCAAAGCTCAGGGGTGAAGACGCGCGAACTACTCAGGGAGACAACCGCGGGGACCATGCCGACAATCGCGCACTCGAGCCACGCGTGAGCGGTCGTGTTCGACCCGATTCGATATCAACAACCCACAACTGACGAATGCTGCTCCGGTTTGACGTGAAGACAAGATGTCGCGCGTCTGGCGCCCAACTCGGGTCCTCGTTCTTCCCCTCAGTGGTCACCAGTTTCATCGACTGATCTTTGAGACCGACGATCATGATCTGACCGGCTGTCCCGTTCAACGAACTAAACGCTACCATCTGCCCGTTGGGCGACCAATCCGGCGAAACACGAAAATTTCGATCTCCAAACGCACCCGACGTGAGCAACTCCTGATTCGTTCCGTCGAGATCGGAAATATACACTTCGTTGTGGCCCGAGCGGTCGGACGAAAAAGCCAGTCGCTGTCCGTCTGGACTGAACGAAGGACCGAGGTTGGCTCGACCGTTTCCAACCGTGATCCGACGCGGTGTTCCCCCCTCAATCGGAACGCTGTACATGTCCGTTCCACCCTCGGCGTCACGTGCGAAGACCACTGTGCGTCCGTCCGGTGAGACCGCCGGCGAAAAGTCGTGATCATTGCGAGACGACGTGAGCGTTCGTTGTGCGCCTGTGCCAAGATCGGTGACCAAAAGCAGATTCTGCACCGTGCTCATCACGTTGTAGACGAGCGAGCGTCCGTTTGGCGTCCATGCGGCGGAGAGGCCTGACGGCGTAACCGCATGTGCGTTGGCACCGTCACTATCGACCAACCATATGCGATTATCGCGGGAGAACGCGACCTGCGTTTGCGCAATGCCGCGTTGCCCCACAATCCATTCTTCGATGCCATCGGCAACACCATGCACTGCTAAACGCCACGCGGGCGAACCGGCAGGTGATGGTAGCGGAAAATCTTTTGAATTCTGAATGGTCTTTTTCGCGACGTCATGCAGTACAATGCGCAGCCACCCGGATGGCAAAAGAGTACCCTGCACCACTCCGTCCACTGCCAACTTCGCAAAGAGATCGTAGTTAGGCGTGCCGACGCCTTCAGCGGCACTCGAACTCGGCACGACGGTGAATCGATCGCTGTAGTCGAAGTCGCGCGTCAGTACCAGCCCTATGGAATCGCCAAACACGCCGCGCACGGGCAACACCAACAACGCGACCTTTTGCCCAGGCCGATAGGTGATGCCAATGCTCACACCCGCCTGCGCATACGAGCGCGACGCAGGCAATAGTATGGCGAGCAACGCAAGCGTATAGGCGCGTACAAAACGATGACGTATCAAGTCGTCAGGGCCGCAGGGCGTAGTCGAAGGTGAAATAGACGATCAGCACATCGTCTTTGAATCCATCTGGCAGCGCGCGAAAGCCACGAACCACGCCAACTGCCTCGATTGCCGCCTGTGCATCGGTGTCATACGTGCGGTCGCGAGAGCTTTTGACCACTTCGATACCTATCACCGACCCATCACGACGAATGAGAAACTTTACTTCGGCAACGAGCGCTGCGGAAACGTGACGTGGAGTCCAACTCAGCGCGATTTGTCGTTGAATGTTGCTCAGGTACCCAGGAAAGGGAAACTCGATCCCGTTCGTTCGCACCGCATTGACCACGTCCGCGCCCTTCCCGCCCACCGCGCCGGCACCCGCTGTCGCAACGGGCGCGGTTTTCGGCGGTATCGCCGCCTTCGCGCCAGAGGTCTTCGATTTGACCAGCGATGGAGTTGCTTTCGCCGATGCCGTCGTTGTTGCGCGCTTTGCACTCGGTAGTGCCGTTTCCACCGGTGTGCGCTCTGCGCCGTTGATTGGTGGCGCCGGACTCGGTACCGGTGGCGCGGGGTTTGGACGCACAACACCGGCTTGTCGCGGGCCGGCGGGTGCGCCGAGCAGATTCACACGATACACCGGAGGCCGCAGTGGCGTAGCTCGCATACTCCACAACACCACAGTGCCAAGAATTGCCAAATGAATCGCAATGGAGAATACCACACCGCTGCGCAAGGTTGGCCCGTGTGCTCGCGTTGCCATCGCGTTGGCCGTCGCGGTCATCGAACGACCTCCGGCTCGGCGACCAGCCCAATCTCCGTGATGCCGCTTTTGGTGATGGCACCAATGACGCGCATGATTGCGCTGTACGGCGATGACGCATCGCCTCGCACACTTATGCCCCCACCACCTTTTCGTTCAGACAATGCTTTGATGCCACGACTGAACTCGTCAAACGAATACGGCTTGTCGTCGACATAAATCTGTCCGCGTCGATCAATCGTGACGACGAGTCCGTTTTTCGCTTCGAGTGGACGTACATCCGCCTTGGGAAGCGACACGTCCACTCCGCCCTGCATGATCGGCGCTGTGATCATGAAGATCACCATTAATAACATCATCACGTCGATGAGTGACACGACGTTGATTTCGCCGTTCAAATTCATGCGGTGCCCACGTCGACGCATGCGCATGGCGATTAAATGCGGCCTTCGCTCACCATCAGCGCGATCAGCTCAGAACCAAAACCTTCGAGCGCATTGTCGAAACGATTCAATCGCGCGGCAAACATGTTGTACGCGAATGCGGCCGGAATTGCGACGGCGAGTGCCGCCGCCGTGGATGTGAGCGCGATCGCGATGCCCGGCGCGACCACACCAATATTGCCAGAACCTTTTTCCGCAATTCCGGTAAACGCGCTGATCACGCCTAATACTGTGCCGAACAATCCGATGAGCGGGCTGACGCTACCGACGGTGGCCAACCACGGAATGAATTGGCCAAGGGTTTCACTTTCTTTGCCGCTCTCGGCATCAAGGACAAGGCGCAACGCTTCTACCTGCGATCCCGACAAACGCGCTGTGCGATCTGTCGTTGCACCCAGTGCCGGTCGTGTCGCGGCGAGAAACCGCACGGCGCGATCAAGGACCGCCGTGAACGCGCTTGGTTTTGCACGCTGCGACATCGCGACGGCCTCATCAATGCCGCGCGCGCGCTCAAAGTCGCGTTCAAATGCACGACCATTCACTTCCGCAACGCGAAACGCGCGCCACTTCGAAAACATGATGCCCCACGACATCAACGATAGCCCCGTTAACAGCACGAGCACGGCCTTAGTGATCGGATCGGCATCGAGCAACATCGACGAGATCGATCCGCTGATCGGGCCCGACTTTGTGCCGATTTGCAACAAGGCGATGGGCAACGCCACGTTGCTCATCGCGTCGCCGCACCGCTGCGTCGATTGGCGAAATATTCGAACGTGCGCGTGAGTCCTTCGGCAAGCTGCACTTGCGGCGTCCATCCCAAGACCGAACGCGCTTTGGCCGTGTTCAGTGCAGAGCGCGCAAGTTCGCCCGCACGTGCTGGCGCGTACTCGATCGGCGTCGTCGCGTTGGAGACCTGTTGCAATGTGTTCGAGAGTGTGTTCACGGAGGTTTCGATTCCGGTGCCGATGTTGAAAGCGCGTGCGTCCAGACGGCCCGCAGGCGGGACATCTCTCGTAACGGCCGCGAAATTTGCCGCCGCCACATCACCCGCATACACGTAATCGCGCGTTTGTTCACCATCGCCGTAAACGGTCATGGCGCGACCGTCGAGCAACCGATTGCAGAAGATGGCGACAACGCCCGCCTCGCCGTGCGGATCCTGTCGCGGTCCGTAGACATTCCCGTAGCGCAACGCGACGGTGTGTAGACCGTGTACGCGACCGTAATAAGCCAGATAGTACTCGACGGACAGCTTCGCGATGCCATACGGTGCTTCGGGATCTTTGGACAACGTTTCGGCGCTAGGAGGCGGATCGAAATCGCCGTATAGCGCACCACCAGTGGACGAAAAGACGACACGCGTTGGGTGCCCGCCCGATTTGACGGCTTCGAGAATATTGAGCGAGCCGAGGATATTGCGGGTGGCGTCGTAGATCGGATCGAGCACGCTTCGTCGCACATCGATTTGGGCCGCAAGATGGCACAGCGCGTCAAACTTGCCATCGCGCACCAGTGCCGCAGCGTCGGGCGTTGTGATGTCGCCGCGAACGACCTGCGCGGCGGATGGAAGGTTTTCCTCACGACCGCTGGAGAAATCGTCGAGAATGGTGACCTGCCATCCTTCGGTCAGAAAGCGATCTGCCACGTGCGAGCCAATGAAGCCTGCACCACCCGTCACTAACACCGTCTTCGCCATGCCGTCGAATCCTTGCAATAGGGGACGCACGTGTGTATCGGCCACGCACTCGACGACCGCACGCGCCACCGAATGTAAACGCGCGTCAGCGACCTTGTGGTCACTGACGCGCGAACGCTACATGCAGCGGTACTGCATTTAGGGCACGCGCGCCACACGTCGGGCGGCACCACCCACGGCAATGTCTGCACGCTCTTGGCGTACAATAATCGCGCTACTGCCCTCAGGTCCGCTGCGCACCACTCGCGCCACGGCAATGCGCTCTTCGCGCGCGGCAGCCCCCGTCCCAACGTGCTGCACGAGCGCGAACTGATCGCCGGCCTTCACCCCTTGCGTACTGCCAGCGCTGAGCAGGATGTAGCTCTGCAGGGTAGGAATAAGCGCGACGTCGTCCACCCAGAGCACCTTCGTATCCACGTCGCTCGTCGCGGTCGGCTCCGCACGCTGCGCGACTGTAGGCGCGGCACCCTCGATGGCGAACAGCAATTGTCCGATTTCAATCACGCCGGATTGGCTGTGAATGGACGCGATGATTGGCTTACCGGCGTCTGCGCGTATCACGACCAGAATCCCCGACGGTACCGCCACGCGCGCGTCTTTACTCAGCAGCCGCTCCGCATTGATGCTGACCAATCGGTCACCAATCGTGAGATGTGCAGCAACCGGCGCAGATATCTCGACCTCGTCTGCGATGAGCACTCGGGTGATACCGCCGAGTGATCCAGGACTTGCAGCGCCGATGCGGCGCACGATACGTCCGCCTTGCGCGAGTCTCCCGTCGCGTATTACGAACGGTGCTGCTTCGTATTCGCCGCGACGAGGTGCCGGTGCCTTCTTGTATGCGGCTGCGCGTTCTTGCGCCTCGGTTTCCGCTGCATCTGGAACGTGCCGCAAAAACACGGTGGCCACGTCTGCGTTATCACGCGCCGCGCGCATGTCTGCTTGTGACACGAGGCCCATGTGCGCGACCACGGGCGTCAGTGTCGAGTCGGACGAACCGATGCCCAAACGTCCGCGGGAGGGCGGTTCCATGCGAGCCGTGTCGTTCGAGGCTGTGGTTGTGGTCGAGTTCGCGTCGGTACGACGTATTTTTGGTAGCGGCGCACCTTTTCGCGGCGCCCGGCGCGGCCCCGTGGCAGTTGATGCACGTGCGCTGCTGGCGATGCGCGTTGCGACAGCGTCGGCCTTTCCTGATGTCTGCGCCGCGAGCGATTCGGTGCTCACTGCCACTGCTGGTGCGTTGGACGGCGGCGTTGCCGTAACAAGTGCAACTTTCGGTACTGATGGGTCGGCACTTGGGGCGGCGGCGTTTGTCACGATGCCGTGGCGTGCTGGCACCCTAAGCTTCATCCCAACCAACAACGGCTTGTCTTGTGAGAGCGAAATACCATTGCGCGTCGCCAGCTCCTGCCATTTATGACCGTCGCCGTAAAAGCGATCCGCGACGCTCCAGAGCGATTCTCCAGCTCGCACTACGTGCGAGCTACTGCTGGTGTCGACGGCTGCTGCTGGAGCGCTCGCCGGTGCTTTCATTGGGGCTTTCTGCGCGTGTACAACTGTTGGCCGCCAGACGACAACCAGGGCCAACGTGACGAGCATCGCGAGTACCGCGCGGAGCAGCGTCGAACGCAAGAGCGTTAGGCGCGCGGCATCGGGACTGGTGGACAGGTGCGGCTGAATGGCAGCGCGCATCGGCGGGCCTCGGAATAAGGGTGCATCATACGACTGCGACAGGGGGGTGCCCTCGCACTGAGGGTTACAATGGGAGACGCCTTCCCGCCGTTCCGGTAACGTGCGCGACGTCACGATGAAAGCGTACATCGTTTCATTGCCGGTAGAGCGCCGATGATGCGCTCAATGCAGACCGGCGACTATCACATTGAATAGTCGCCGGTTCACATGGTACATCTGCCGCAACTGACCGCAATCAGAACGGCAAATCGTCATCCTCATCTTCCAGTGCACCAGGGAAGTCACTAAAATCGTCGCCGCCGGCCGCACCCGCCGCCGTCGCCGCAGGTTTGGCACGCGTCGGCGACGCTGCACGTCGAGCCGAGCCACCCTCTGAATCGTCACCGGCACCGCCGCCAGCACGACCGCCGAGGAGCATGAGTTCGCGCACTTTGATTTCGGTGGTGTAGCGCGTCTGTCCCTCTTTGTCTTGCCACTGGCGATACTCGATTTCGCCCTCGACATAAACGCGTTCACCCTTCTTCACGTACTTCTCGACAACATCGGCCAACGACGACGCCTTGTTGTTCCAGACGACGCATTTGTGCCACTCAGTTTTCTCCTGCTTAGCACCCGTTGCATCATTCCACACCCGCCCGGTGGCGAGCGAGAATGACGCAACACGTCCGCCATTCCCGATCGCGCGAATTTCGGGATCACTGCCGACGTTACCGATCAAAATGGCTTTGTTGAGACTGCGACTCACGGTACCCCCTATTGCTATGCGTTGGTGTAGCGGTTGTGATCGAAGCTAGGAGCGGTCGCGGATATCACATCACCAAAATACTGCCATGAATCGCTTACTATTGCATCGCCCGTTGGTCTCGCCGAAAAACCAGCGCATCTTCCGTGGGGAATCGATAATATGCGGCTCGTCGTCCCACCTGCCGAAAACCCCGTGACAGGTACAGTGCGCGCGCCGAGGCGTTGGACAGGCGGACTTCGAGATACACCGTACTGACACCAGAGATCGATGTTTCCTCAATTGCCACATCGAGCAGACGCCCCGCGATGCCCTGCTCACGACGGGTCTGTGCAACAGCAATATTGGCAATCTCCGCTTCGTCGGCCGCCTGCAGGACAACACAGTAACCCACCGCCAAGTCGAGCGCATCGACCGCCACTGTTATGCGAGCGTGTGGCGCCGAGAGCAGGTCGCGGAACGCGCTCGGTGGCCACGGGTCGCTAAACGCAACGACCTCGATCTCGGCCATGACGACGACGTCGATCAGGGTCGCTGGGCGCACACGAATTTCCGAGACAGCGGTCATACCAGCGGGAGCGCACGACCATGTGATGCCTCCCACTGCACCTGAGCCTCCGCGAGTCGGCCATACGTCGGCTCCCAGTCGGCGAGTCCAACGGGGCCGCTGCGCCACCACGCGTCAACGCGTGTCAGGTGTGCGGCCAAGGGCAAGACCAGCGCAAATTCTTGGTCGACCACCGGAGATGATTGTACCGCAAGGCGACGACGCCCATTAAACGTGTCGTCAATGTGATCGAACGCAACCCGAGCGATCGGACCCTCGGCGCGCACCGTGAGATTCTCGTCAATGACCACGGGAAGTGCGAAGCGTTCACTGCGCAGCGCATCTGCGTGCACAACGTATCGTCCGGGTTTATCGCACGCGGCGGCAGCGAGCAAGAGCGACGACACGGCGAATAGCGGACAGGCGGTCGCGTGTGCCAGACCTTTCGCGAGTGACGCGGCTATGCGCAACGAGGTGAAGCTTCCGGGTCCGGCACCACACACCACGCCGCGCAGATTTTGCACCGTGAGATTCGCGTTGTGCAGCAAAGACTGAATGGCCGGGAACAACGTGTCATCACGGGTAACACCCATTGCCACACTCGCCTGCGCGATGACTCGGCCGTCCGCCACAATGGCGACAGACCCAGACGATGCCGCGGCTTCAAGCGCGAGGACGGGAGACGGAATTGGCGAGGACACGCCGTGGAGAATTCCCTGCGGGTAGCTCTGAAGCAAGGGCGACGCCCTCGAACTGTCGCTACGCCGCGCTTAAGCGCCGCAATGGCGAGGCGGCACCTTGTGGTCGGAGCCGTTCAATGGCGTCATCCGCCGACGACGCGAGACGGGCAAGGGTTCCATCGTGTGCGAGCGCAATGGTCGCATCGTAGATCTGCGGATCAAACGCTTTCCCACGATCGGGTTTCATAATGCCCAGCACCTGCGCGATGCTCATGCCAGCGCGATATGGTCGATCCGCCGTCAACGCCTCGTACACGTCGGACGTCGCGAGCACGCGGGCCGTGAAATCCAAATGCTCACCGCTCAATGACCACGGATACCCTTTCCCGTCAATGCGTTCGTGATGCCGCGACGACGCGTCCGCGAAATGTCGAAACGCCGGGACACGTTCCAGAATTTGTGATGTCCACACGGGATGCTTTTTTATTTCGTCGCGCTCTATCTCGGTGAGCCGTCCGGGTTTGTCGAGAATACGATTGGAGACACCCAATTTTCCGATGTCGTGCAACAGGCCGGCGCGCAAGATGTCACGCGACAGCGTTGTCTTGGCACCGAGTACTTGGGCAATACCAACGGCGTAGCGCGCGACGTTGGTGGAGTGCCGATACGTGAACGGGGTCTTCGCATCGATCACTGCGGCAAACGCGTACGAGATAGCGTCCAAGCGATCGTCGCTGGCGTGCTCTGGCAGTCCGCCCGGTTCAAGTGCAACAACCGCCGCATCGAGCCGGTCCGCATCAGCGATGCTGGCCCACCATACTTTGTCTCGGCGCCAGCTTACGACACGGTCAACCAACGCGGGATCAAACCAGGTGGCGCGACGCTGTCGTGCCATGGCGACGGCAGCATCGATGCCGTTTTCCGTGAAGAATGCTTCCACCGTCTGCGAGAGCAACAACACGCGCGAAAGCATGGGGATTTCGTCACCGGCCAGCCCGACGGGGTGTCCAAGCCCGCACCAATGTTCATCGACGTGCGCAATTGCTTCCGAGCTCGCGATTGGAAAACCGAGCGAGACGGCGATTTGCGCGCCGCGTTCACACCGTGCTTGAATGATTTCACGCGTCATTTGCGGCGTGCGCGCAATACGCAGGAAATGTTGAATGCGTGCAATCGGACTTCGACCCACGGCACAATTTTGCGCCGTGCGCATCGCGAGTCGCCAGCGATCATGCCAGTCGACGAGGCGCATATCACGCTTGACGGACTGGTCGTCGGTGCCGAACAACGCGGCCATGCGCGCCGCATTACTTGAGCAACCAGCGTCTTTGAGCAACGCTGCGTAATACAGAGCGCCCATTGTTGGCGCATCGAACCCAAGTTCGACGCCCAGTCGCATGGCGAGGAGCGCCGTGCGGAGCGTGTGGCCAGGCCGTTGCCCTTCCGTCAGATCCAGCGCGTACGTCAGCGCGGAGATGACTTCAGCGAGACGCACCGTGACGGCGCGTCCGGTTTCGGCGCGTCCGATTTCGGGATTGGGCGACGAGAATTCGAGTGCAGACACGGCCGAAGCAACAGAGGAATGCGGCACGGCAACGCGGAGCACGGGCCAAGCCAGAGTGCAATGATCAGACGCTTTGAACAATCCTCTGGTCACACCGACGCGTGGGCGGCCGTTCCCTGTGCGTTAGAGGCGCGGCGCTTGCACCCGCAATACGCGTCGATCGGACGCAAGCGCGTCGTGTGTAAGCGTGATCGCAATTGTATCGCGCGGCAAGGTTGATGCAGCACGATCGGGCCACTCCACTAGGAGGACGGCCGCCGATTCAACAACTTCGTCCCATCCCAGCGTGTCGAGTTCGGCATCACTGCGAACGCGATACAAATCGGCGTGCACGACGCGTCCGCGCGGTGCGTCATACTGCTGGACGATTGAGAATGTCGGACTAGTCACCGCGCTCAAATCAACCACGCCGAGTCCCGCGCAAATGGCGCGCGCGAGTGTGGTTTTCCCTGCGCCAAGATCACCGGCGAGGGTAATCACGCTTGGTCGAGGGAGCACCGCACCGAGCGCGCGCCCCCATGCTTCGAGCGTGTCGAGGTCGGGAGCGCGCGGCGCGCCACGCTCGAGCAGATGCGCCAAGCGCGCGCTGTCGGATTGTTCCACATCAGCGACCACGCTTACCACCAAATCGACGCGACGGTGAACTGCCGGGTGGCCGTTTCGGTGCTTGCGCACTGCCACGCGCTTGCGACGGTTTGTCACCCAGTGCCGTGCGCACTTCAAACAGTTGATCGCGCAATCGCGCGGCGGCCTCGAAATCCAACGCGATCGCGGCCTGGCGCATGGCAGTTTCCAGTTCACCAACCAGCGTTTGCAGATCTTCGCGAGACCTCGGAACCGACTCACCGCCGATCTTCCGCGGCGCAGGTGCCGCGCCCGGATCTTTTTCCACGCGCGCGTCCGCGACACGCGTAATAAACCGCACTTCGTCGACACTCTTCACCACGCCGTGCGGAATAATGCCGTGCAACTGGTTGTGTTCATGCTGAATACCACGACGCCGCGTTGTTTCATCGATCGCCCGTTGCATCGACCCCGTGATGCGATCGCCATACAAAATTGCGCGACCGTTCAGGTGTCTGGCCGCACGTCCGATTGTTTGAATAAGTGAGCGGTCGCTACGCAAAAACCCCTCTTGATCGGCGTCGAGAATCGCAACGAGGGACACCTCGGGCATATCGAGTCCTTCGCGCAGCAAATTGATGCCCACGAGCACGTCAAACTCACCAAGTCGCAATCCGCGAATAATTTCGACGCGCTCGATCGCATCAATGTCGGAGTGCATGTACCGCACGCGCACACCCATTTGCTGCAAGTAGTCGGTCAGATCCTCCGACATGCGTTTCGTCAGCGTGGTGACGAGGACTCGTTCACCCTTGCGTTCGCGCAAGCGGATTTCGTGTAACAAATCATCCACCTGTCCCTTGACTGGGCGTACTTCGAGTTCGGGATCAAGTAGGCCTGTGGGTCGTATAACTTGCTCAACCACGACACCTTCTGAGAGCTGCAATTCGAGCTCGCCCGGCGTGGCCGACACATTGATGAGTCGGGGCGCGAGCATCATAAATTCTTCAAAGACCAAGGGTCGGTTGTCCAACGCACTGGGCAGGCGAAAGCCGTAGTCCACAAGCGTCAGCTTCCGCGCACGATCCCCGTTGTACATGCCGCGTACTTGCGGCAGCGACACGTGGGACTCGTCCACCACGACGAGATAGTCGTCGGGGAAATAATCGAGCAGGCAGGCGGGTCGTTCTCCTGCTTCACGTCCGCTGATGTGCCGTGAATAGTTCTCGATACCCGCGCACGTGCCAATCTCCAACAACATCTCAATGTCAAAGTGCGTGCGCTGTTCCAGCCGCTGCGCTTCGAGCAACTTGCCCGCCTCTCGCAACTCAATTAAGCGCGCCGCCAGCTCTTCCCTGATAGCGACAATCGCGCGCTCAACCGTTGGCCGATTAGTGATAAAATGTTTGGCGGGATATACGGCCGTGCGTTCAAGGGCCGCAATGGTTTCACCGGTCAGCGGATCGATCTTCGAGATGCGCTCGATCTCGTCGCCCCATAGTTCGATCCGCACTCCCTGCTCTTCGTAGGCGGGATAGATCTCCACGGTGTCGCCACGTACACGAAATGCACCGCGATCAAACGCGACATCGTTGCGTTGATATTGAATGCCGACAAGTGCTCGCAAAATATCGTCGCGCGCAATTTGTTGTCCGACCGTGAGTGAGACCATGCGATCGCGATACGAGACGGGATCGCCGAGGCCATAAATCGCGGACACGGTAGAAACGATCACCACATCCTCACGTTCCATCAACGACGACGTGGCGCGCAAGCGCAATCGATCAATATCTTCGTTGATACTGGCATCCTTCTCAATAAACGTATCGCTCGAGGGGACGTACGCCTCTGGCTGATAGTAGTCGTAATACGAGATGAAATACTCAACCGCATTATTTGGGAAAAAACTTTTCAGCTCTCCGTACAATTGCGCCGCAAGCGTTTTGTTGTGCGATAGCACAAGCGTCGGTCGTTTGTAATACTCGATGACGTTGGCAATTGTCATCGTCTTTCCCGAACCGGTCACGCCGAGCAGCGTTTGATACTTGTCGCCCCGATCAAGGCCACGTGAGAGCTCGGCGATTGCGCGCGGCTGATCGCCTGCGGGTTCGAACGGTGCGTGGAGTCTGAAGTCAGCGGCCATCGCGTAGTATAGCAGAAAACATCGGCGTTTGTTCGGGCGGCCTCATGCGCGCTTCATCCGCTGCACTGCCGCCTACTCCTCGGAGGTCAGTCGTTCGCGCCTGCTGACCGCGCCGATGCCCTTCACGCGACGCGCCGCCTTAATAATGCGCTCGAGATGCGCCAGATTTTCGACTTCGACCATGGCGGCGCCGGTCACACGTCCATCAATGGTTTTGAGTTCGAGACTTTTGATGTCAGTGCCTGTCGCGCTCACGGCGGCGGCGAGATCGGCGTACAAGCCGCGCCGATCATTGCCTTCCATTGCAAGCCTCACAATGAACCGTTCGCCAGCCATCTCATGCCAGTCGATATCGAGGCGTCGTTCCGGTTCATGCACGAGCAGCAGCAAATTGGGACAGTCTCCACGATGAATGCTTACTCCACGTCCTCGCGTAACGTAGCCAACCACTTTGTCACCAGGCACAGGCTGACAACATTGGGCATATCGCACAAGGAGGCCGTCAGCGCCTTGGATGCGCACGCCCTTGCCAGTGCCGCGCACGCGATCGACGATGCGTTCGAGTGTACTCGGCTTCTCGACAGCTTCCGTTGCGGATTCCAAGTGCGGATGCAGTGCTTTCAGCACTTGCATCACATGCACCTCACCTTGCCCGATGGCCGCAACCAGCTGATTCGCGTCCTTCAGCTTTAACAACTTCGCAACCGGCGTCAGCGCGACGTCATCGACTTTCGGCAAGCGTCGACGTCGCAGTTCCCGCTCAAGAATTTCTCGACCGAGGCGAATCGCGGACGTGCGCTCTTCAGAGCGTAGATACTGCCGGATCTTGTGGCGCGCGCGACCCGTGCGCACGTGTGCAAGCCAGTCTCGACTTGGCCGAGCGTTTGGATTAGTGAGAATCTCTACCGTCTCGGAGTTTTTCAGCTCTTTCGACAGTTGCGCAATGCGTCCGTTGATTTTCGCACCGGCACAACGTGCACCCACTTGCGTGTGCACGGCGAACGCAAAATCGATGGGCGTCGCACCCTTGGGCAATTGGATGACGTCGCCCGTCGGAGTGAACACAAAGATTTCATCTTGATATAAGTCGAGCTTCAAAAACTCGAGAAATTCGCCTGGTGTCTCGGCATCCAGCTGCAGTTCCAATACTTGGCGAAACCACGCCAACTGTTTATCGAGATCACCCGACGTTTTATTGGCTTCTTTATAAAGCCAGTGCGCCGCGATACCGAAATCGGCCGTCCGATGCATATCACGCGTGCGAATCTGGATTTCGAAAAGCTGTCGTCCAGGGCCGAATACCGTTGTATGCAACGACTGATAGCCGTTGGATTTCGGCTGCGCGATGTAGTCTTTGATGCGCTCTTGCACCGGCGTCCAGCCATCGTGAATCACACCCAGCGCGTGATAGCACTCCAACACATTGGGAACGATGACACGAATGGCGAGCAAATCGTAAATATCTTCGTACGGCCGATCACGCTGCTGCATTTTCTTGTAAATCGACCACAAGTGTTTGGGTCGACCGGTGACCTCGACGTCAAGAATGCCCGCGTCCGACAGTCGCTTTACGAGTGGCTCACGCATTTGCGCGATGAGTGACTCACGCTCGCCGCGTTTTGCCGCCACCAACTTCGCGAGCGTTTTGTACGCGTCCGGTTCGAGGTGCTTAAACGAGAGATCTTCCAACTCCCATCGAACCTTCGCCATACCGAACCGATGCGCAAGCGGCGCATACAAATCGCGCGTTTCCTGCGCAATGCGACGCCGCTTTTCTGGCGTTAGCCAGTCGAGCGTTCGCATGTTATGCAAACGGTCGGCCAACTTGATCAGAATGACTCGCGCATCCTTCGCGATGGACAATAGCAGCTTACGATAGTTCTCGACTTGTCGTTCTTCACGAGACGACAACGGCAAGTTGGCAATCTTCGTGAGTCCATCGACGATCTGTGCGATCTCCGCACCAAACTCCCGCTCTACGTCCTCAATCGTAACGTCAGTGTCTTCAACAATATCGTGGAGCAGACCGCTCGTCACGGTGGTCGTATCGAGTTGCAGGTCGGCGAGAATGCGTGCGACTTCCACACAATGGGACACGTACGGCTCGCCGGAGTGACGCACCTGGCCAGCGTGCGCCGCGTCCGAAAAGCGATAGGCGCGCACGAGCAACTCATGATCGAGTCGATCATAGGCACCGTCCGCCCCTTGGCCGAATCCGGGAATCGCTTCGTGCAACGCCACCGTAGTCACAACAGTCCAGCCTCCGCAAAGCTCATGTAACGCCCTCGCCCAATGATGATGTGATCGTGCACAGGGATATCAAGTAAACGCCCTGCAGCAACCATTTGTTCGGTGACGGAGCGATCTTCCGCCGACGGCGTGGGATCGCCGCTCGGGTGATTGTGCACCAAAATTACCGCTGCCGCACGTTCGGCGATCGCTTCGCGGAAGACTTCTCTCGGATGGACCAGCGACGAGCTAAGTAACCCGCGGGTAATCAGCACATCGCGTTCGAGTCGATGCTGCGCATCGAGAATAGCGACATGAAATTCTTCGACCGGGAGGTTTTGGAGGCGAGGAGCGAACGCTTCGGCGACATCGCGTGGGCCGCGCAACGGCACCCCGGCGTCCCGTGCTTCCACGGCCATCCGCCGTCCGAGTTCGAGTGCTGCGTGTACGGCAGACGCGCGTGCTGCTCCTACCCCGTGCACCTGCGTGAGAGCCGCGAGCGGCGTCGCGGCCAAGCGCCCCAGTGACCCTCCCGAGAGATCGAGTACATACCGCGCACATCCTAACGCGGACGTACCCGCACCACCCGTTCCAATAATGGTAGCGATCAATTCGGTCGTGCTTAACGCCTGAGCGCCCAACGAGCGTAACCGCTCGCGCGGTCGTTCCGTGTGCGGGAGCTCTCGAATACTTAGCGGCGTATCCGGCGGACGGCTATGGGGAACAATCACGTTAAAACTCCTGCGACGTCGTGCGCCGCTGCAGCCGGCCGACGCCCCTCGTCATGAGTGGCACCCCGGAACGGCCAGCATGCACGATTGCGAGAGACAACGCGTCATCATGCGATCGCGCCCCCTCTCGAACGAACGGAGGCGCGACGCTGCACGAAACGACGAAGGGCCGACGTACCACGTCGGCCCTTCGTCGTGGAACACGCCGTCATCAGACGTTACAAATTGGCTCCGTGACACTTCTTAAACTTCTTTCCCGATCCGCATGGGCAGGCGTTATTGCGCGGCGTCGTCTCCCAGCCTGCAGGCATTGCACCACCACCAACCTCGAGCGACCGCACACTGCCCGCGCCTACCACAGCCGGTATTCCACGCGCCATCGTTCGCACGGGCTCCAGCGGTGTGATGACGTGTCCGTTCGTGTTGTTGCCGGCATCCTCGCTATCAAAAAATGCCTCGTCGTCGGGCACATCTTCGAGAATACCCATCGCGTTAAAGCGCTTGGCAGGACGCCCATCACTGGGACGACCTCGTGCGTCCGGCGACGCGATGGTGTCATTGACGGGCGTTGGCTCGAACACCAACTGTGCCTTCAGGAAGCGCTCGGTGAACGTGTTCGCCAAATCATGCATCAGATCGACAAACATGCCGTACGCATCCTGTTTGTACTCTACCAGCGGATCCTTCTGCCCCCACGAACGATAGTGAATCGACGCCCGCAGTTGATCGAGATCGTACAAATGATCTTTCCACTTTTCATCCAGCGCGTTTAACATCACGAGCGCGAGCAGGCGCGCGGCGAAACCTTCGCCGGTTTCATCCTGCACGGCATTGAGGCTTTCACGTTTCATATCAAATGCCGCGCGTCCTGCGGCAACCGCCGCAGCTTGCGCATCTTCAACCGACGTCGGTTTGAATTCCCCCGTAAACTCCGGCACCTGCAGCATATAGTGCATCAACAAGTCCTGCTGCACGTACTCGAAATCCCATTCTTCCGGTCGATCAAACGTGGCCAAGGCTTGCTCCACGCGACGTTGCACGCCCCGATCAATCATCTTGAGCGCTTCGGCCTTCAACTCTTCGCCGCCTTCCAGCGCGAACGAGCGCAGTGAGTAAATCACCTCACGTTGCTGATTCATCACGTCATCGTACTCAAGTAGCCGTTTGCGAGATTGGAAATTTTGCAATTCCACACGCTTCTGCGCCTGTTCGATGGATCGTGTGATGAGGACGTGCGTGAGCACTTCCCCATCTTGCGCACCCATTCGATCCATTAACTTGGCAATACGATCCGAGCCAAACAATCGCATCAAGTCGTCTTCGAGCGACAGGAAAAATTGCGACGCACCTGGATCGCCTTGACGACCTGCGCGTCCGCGCAACTGCCGATCAATGCGACGCGATTCGTGCCGTTCAGACCCGATAATGTGCAGACCGCCCGTCTCCTGAATCTCCACTTCTTTGCCGTCGACGTCTAACACCTGCGAGGGCTTCGACTCGGTCACACCGCCACCGAGTTTGATGTCCGTACCGCGGCCAGCCATGTTGGTCGCGATGGTGATCGCGGCCGGCTGTCCAGCACCAGCAACAATCTCTGCCTCGCGCTGATGGTACTTCGCATTGAGCACGTTGTGCTTGAGCCCCGCGCGCGTAAACAACCGCGCCAACGTTTCAGACGCTTCGACGCTGGCGGTACCGACAAGTACGGGATAGCCAAGTTCGTGGAGTCGCTTCGTCTCCTCAACGATGGCGTTGTACTTCTCGCGCCGCGTCTTGTAGACCAAGTCCTGTCGATCATCGCGCGCGATATCGCGATTCGTCGGAATCACCGACACCGCGAGACCGTAAATCTCGTGGAATTCGTTTTCTTCTGTTTCCGCCGTACCGGTCATACCAGACAGCTTTTCGTACATGCGGAAATAATTCTGAATCGTCACCGTGGCGAGCGTTTGCGTCTCGCCTTTCACCTGCACGTTTTCCTTTGCTTCCACGGCTTGGTGCAGTCCTTCACTCCACCGACGGCCCGGCATCGTACGGCCCGTGAACTCGTCGACGATGAGCACCTGCGCATCTTGTACGACATAATTGACATCTTTCTCGTACAGCGCATGCGCGCGTAGCAGCTGGTGAATGATGTTCAGCCGCTCGCTCTTCATTGCGTACTCCCGCTCGATCACCGCACGCTGTTCGAGACGCTCCGTGGGGGTGAGATCATGATCGCGATCAATCTGCCCGATTGTGGTGGCGATGTCGGGCAACACAAACGCGTCATGTGCGTCCGGCGATAACCAATCAAGTCCCTGCTCGGTGAGGTGCACCGTATGTCCTTTCTCATCGAGCACGTACAGCAAATCGTCTTCGAGCGTACGAAATTGCTGCTTGCTGGCAGTAATTTTTCGATCCGCAATCACGTCGAGTTCCATCCGTTGCACGAGCTGCTTCACGCCTTGCTCCTGCAGTGCTTTCATCAGTTTCTTGTTTTTCGGGCCGCCCAACTGCGCCGTGTAAAATTGGAGCGCCGCCGTCTGCGTTTCTCCCGCTTCGAGTGCGCGCTCCGCTTCACCGACCAACGTATTTACGAGATCGGACTGACGACGCACGAGGCGCACCACGGACGCATTAAATTCGGCATACTGTCCGTCGCTCTCGTTACCCACCGGGCCCGAAATGATGAGCGGCGTACGTGCTTCGTCGACAAGAATTGAATCCACTTCGTCGATGATCGCGTACACGTGCTGTCGTTGCACGCGCTGGTCCAACGTGACCACCATATTGTCACGCAGATAGTCGAATCCGAACTCGTTGTTGGTGCCGTACGTGATGTCGCTGCCGTACACCTCGCGACGCTCATGGGAACCCGGCTCCGTGTCATCCAAACAGCCTACCGTGAGGCCGAGCCACCGGTAGAGGTGTCCCATCCATTGCGAGTCGCGTCGTGCGAGATAGTTGTTGACCGTCACAAGATGCGCGCCGCGGCCCGTGAGCGCATTGAGATACAGCGGCAGCGTTGCGACCAGCGTCTTTCCCTCACCGGTCGCCATTTCCGCGATGCGTCCGAGGTGCAGCTGAATACCGCCGATAAGCTGCACTTCGTACGGGATCATATCCCACACGAGCGCGTTGCCAGTCACTTGCACGGTGCTACCCTTGAGCCGTCGACACGCCTCACGCACCGTCGCAAAGGCTTCCGGCAAGAGTTCGTCGAGCATCTCCGCGATCGCCGTTCGTAGCTCACTCTCGGCGCCCGCGCGACCGTCTACGCCGTGCAGCTCGTTGTCGATGCGCTCGCGCTCTTCTGGCGCGGCCGCACTCAGCTTCGCCGCCTTCAACTCGGTAATGCGCAGCTCGATCGGACCCGTTCGCGCCGCAATGCGCTCACGAAAACCCGCCGTCTGCGCTTGGATTTCGATATCCGAGAAGGACGCAATGCGCGCTTCGACCTCGACGATCTCGTCGATGATCGGCTGCACGCGACGCCGTTCCCGTTCGTGCCGCGTGCCAAACACGCGACTGATCATTCCCTTCAGCATACAACCTCGATGGCGACGAGTGGACCCGTGATGCACAGTGCAGACCGCACCACCACACTCTCGCTCACGCGATCACGCGCGTTCGACGACAGCCTCGGTGCTCGGCTCCTGCACATACAAACGAGCGGATGCGATATAGGCAGCAACGGCATCTGGAACGAAGCCCCGAATGGAGCGTCCGTCGCGGACACGCGCTCTAATTTCAGTTGACGACACATCAACGCGACGTGTTGCCAACGGGACTGCGTTCAATGACGCCGACAAACTTTTCGAGTGATCAGCAATGCTACTGCTGACGTCGGTAGACCCGTCGGTCCGCGCGAGCATCACCAGCTGCACCATAGTCAACAGCCGCTCGCACTCCCGCCACTGCGGAAACGTTGCGACCACATCCTCACCGACGAGCAAGTGGAGCGATGCCGACGGCCAGCGCCGCCGCAACGTGTCCACCGTCTCAACCATGAAAGATAACCCGCCTCGTTCCATTTCGATGGTATCGACAACGGTGCGCGGCACGCTGTCGAAGCAGCGCTGAACCATCGCGAGCCGGTGTATCGCAGCCGTGGCGTGCCCGAGCTTCAGCGGTTGCGTTGCGGCAGGAATGATCAGGAGTTGATCAAGCTGCAGCGCTTCTCGAGCGTCTTGCGCGACGAGCAGATGACCCACGTGCGGCGGGTCGAAGCTGCCGCCGAAAATGCCCACACGCATGCGCTGCTCGATCAGAAACGACGCGAACTAGCGCGGCGCGGGGCGCGCGTAGCCGACTATACTGGCCACGGCGGCGGGTGGCACGGTGTTCGGCGCCGCAACGGGCAGTTTTGGCGCGACACCACAGGCGAGCTTGACGTCAGCGTCCGCGGGGTAGGCCTTCCACATCGCGGTGCACGTTTCGGCCGCGTCTTCCTTCCAACGGATGCGCGTGTACAACTCATGCAATCGAATCCAAGACAGTCGTGCTGCCTTGGTATTCGGATACGTGGTGACGACGTCTTTGAAGTAAATGATTGCGGGATCGATCGCCCGACGCACCTTCACATAGTGAATGCCGGTCAGATAATCCTTTTCCGCCATCCATTCTTCCAACTCGGCGATGCGCGTTTTGGCTTCGGCGACTTCCTTCGCGTCTGGATACGACGACAGCAGCGCGCGCAGAATTGAGACCGCCTTCTGTCCATACTCCGGGTCGAGCGACGGGCTATGCCACAACTTTTGATAGCTACGCCCGACACCCAACATAGAAGTTGGGGCGAGTGTGTCATCCGGGAAACCATCGGTCACTCGCTCGTACGACTGGGCGGCCAACAAGAACGCCGACTGTCGCTCGTGCGCCAATGCCAGATAGAAATACGCGGGCGCGAGCAACGGATCGCGTGCCGACAGATCTGTGGTCAGGCGATCAAAGCCAAGTTGCGCGTTTTCCCAGTGCTTGCGCTGGAATTCCAGCAGCGACGCACGGAAGAGCGATTCGGGATTGGAAAAATTGCGTGGCTGGAAGCCTGCTGAGCATCCGGCCAGCGCGGCAACGATGCCAAGCAGAACCAACACGCGCCACTCGAGACGTGGATTTCGACTATTCATGCGAGGACTAATACCCATAGCGAGCTGCACAGGTCCGGACTTGCGGTACTCACGTTTTTGCTCCGGTCGACCATCGACCTTTTGTGGCCAACCCAACGACTCGCGCCCGACCGCCGGTTGTACCGGCCATAACATTGCGCGTGTCTACTACGAGGGTGGCATGATCAGCGACGCGCTGGTAGTCGATGCTCTGATGATCGGTGATCACAACAATGGCATCCGCCCACCGGAGCATCTCATCGGACAGCTCGACGCCTTTGCGTACATGAACTTCTTCGCGGAATTCGGGCACAAAGGGATCGTGGAACTCCACGTGCGCGCCGCGCTCTTCCAACAACCGAATCACATCAAGCGCCGGGCTTTCACGCACATCGTTGATGTCACGCTTGTACGCGACGCCAAGCACGAGAATACGGCTGCCCCGCACTGCCTTCCGCACTTCGTTGAGTGCATACGACACCTTCTCTACGACATAATCCGGCATGTGCGAATTGATTTCGCTAGCCAGATCGATGAAACGTGTCTTATAGTTGAGTGTTCGCATCTTCCACGCGAGATAGTGCGGGTCGAGCGGGATGCAGTGGCCGCCAATCCCCGGACCCGGCGTGAATTTCATAAAGCCAAACGGCTTCGTTGCCGCCGCGTTGATGACTTCCCAGACATCGACGCCCAACTTATCGCACACAATCGCGATCTCGTTGACCAAACCAATGTTGACGGCGCGGAATGTGTTTTCCAACAGCTTGACCAACTCTGCGGCTTCGGGCGACGACACCGGCACGACCGTGTCGATGCAACTGGCATAGAGCGCGCATGCGACTTCGACACAATCGGGTGTAATGCCGCCGACGACCTTCGGTGTGTTGCGCGTGTTGTAAACCGCATTGCCTGGATCAACACGCTCCGGACTGAACGCGACAAAGACGTCCTTGCCAACGACCAATCCCTGTGCTTCGAGTCGTGGCTGCAACAACTCGCGAGTAGTCCCTGGATAGGTGGTGCTCTCGAGCACCACGCACATCCCCGGACGCGCCTGTCGCGCAATCGCATCGGCAGCAGACAAGACGAACGCCATGTCCGGATCACGCGTTTTTGACAATGGCGTGGGAACAGCAATCGACACGGCGTCACACTCTTTCAAGCGCGCTTCAACTGCGGTGGCCACGAAGCTGCCTGCCGACACGGCCGCCAGCACATCGGCGTTCGGCACATCTTGGATGTGCGACTGACCGGACATCAGCAGATCAACAACGCGCTGACTGACGTCATAGCCGATCACACGAAATCCAGCGTGTACGAACTCCATGACCAAGGGCAAACCAACATAGCCAAGACCGACCACACCGATGACGGCACTTCGATCGTGAATTTTGCCTAGCACAGCCGCTTTCATCGAGGACATCTCCGTCATAGACATGGGATCATCGGCCATAATAAGTGCGAACCGCAGCGATCACTTCATCGAGCTGCGCGGTGGTCAGTTCAGGGTATACTGGCAGGGACAGCACTTCTTTCGCAGCCCGTTCCGACTCCGGAAACTGCCCTTCCGAGTAGCCAAGGTACGCGAAGCACGGCTGTAAGTGCAGCGGCAGCGGATAATAGACTGAATTCCCCACGCCGACGCGCTTCAAATGCGCCTGCAGCGCGTCACGTCCCGCCAGCCGAATGGTGTACTGATTGTAGATCGACGTGTTGGCCGGATCGATGTAGGGTGTGGTGATCTCCGGAAGATCAGCAAACGCCGCGTCGTAGTACGCCGCATTTTTCCGACGCGCTCCACTCCAGGCGTCGAGGTACGGGATTTTGGCCTGCAGCACCGCCGCTTGCAGCGTGTCCAGCCGACTGTTGTAGCCGACAATCTCGTGATAATACGTTTTTCGACCACCGTGTACACGCAGCTTCATCAAGGTCTCGAATAAGGCCTCGTCCTGCGTGACCATCATTCCACCGTCGCCGTAACCGCCGAGATTTTTTGACGGAAAGAAGCTGAACGTGCCAATCGTTGCTGCTTCGCCGGCCATCACGCGTACGCCGTTGATGACGCGACTCGCGCCAATGGTCTGCGCCGCATCTTCAATGACCGGCACACCGTTCGCAGCAGACGTAATGCGCTCGATTGCAGCCATCTGCCCGAACAGGTCCACGGCAATGACGGCTTTCGTGCGCGCCCCAATCGCCGTAGCCACCGCATCGGGCGCAATGTTAAACGTGCGTGGATCGATATCCACAAACACGGGCTTCGCACCGACATTGTGAATCGCGCCAGCCGTCGCAAAGAACGTGAATGGTGTGGTCACCACCTCGTCGTCGCGCCCGACGTTCAGCGCGCGCAGCGCAAGCAGTAACGCGTCTGTGCCATTCGCACAGCCAATCGCGTACTTCGTATGCGATAGTCCAGCCACACTGCACTCCAGCTGACCCACCGCGTCGCCAAGAATAAACGTTTGTTGGTCGACAACCGACATGAGCGCCGCCACCACGTCATCGCGAATGGTCGCGTGCTGTGCTTTGAGATCGAGCAGAGGTACAGACATAGTCGGGGACGTCAGTAAAGGGTTCAAATATTGACGCGCAACGGTAACGGTACGTCGCGACCCGTTTTTGCGGACTCGTAAATGCCAAGCACCAATTCCAGCGATTTGCGTCCCGCGCGACCATCGGTGTCCGGTTGCGCGTCGCCATGGAGGACCGCGGCGACGTTACGGTAATACGCCTCGTGTCCGTGACCATAAACCGTTGGCGGATTGGTGTTCGCGATTTCGATGTGTTTGTCATCGTCATCGTAGTCGGCGAAGGTCCACTGCTCGACCTTGTTTACCGCCGTGCCGCCAATCTTGACGGTACCCTTCTCACCCAAAATAGTGATCGAGCCCTCGAGGTTTTTCGGGAACGTGAGCATCGTGACTTCAATCGTTCCAAGCGCACCAGAACGGAACTTGAGCACCGCAACGCCACAATCTTCGGCCTCAATATGACGCGCAAGCGTGGCAGTTTTTGCAATCACACTTTCCACCGGCCCGACAAGCCACTGAATCAGATCGACGTAGTGCGATGCCTGATTCATAAACGCACCGCCATCAAACTCCCACGTTCCGCGCCACGGCGCTTGATCGTAGTAATCTTGGGGACGCGTCCACCGCACGGTGCAGTTGGCCATGAATATCCGACCGAAGCGTCCGCGATCGATGGCGCGCTTCAGCAATTGAATGGGCGGATTCAACCGGTTCTGCTTCACGACGAACAGTTGCACGCGATGGTCGTCGCACGCTTGTACTAACGCGTCAGCCGCGGCGAGCGATATCGCCATCGGTTTTTCCGAGATCACGTGCCGCCCAGCTTTCGCGGCGAGAATACCGTGCTGCGGATGCAGTCCCGATGGCGTTGCAATCACACACGCATCGCTCGGTACCGCAGCAAGCATCGCTTCGATCTCCGTGAACCACGGTACCTGTTGCTGCTCGCCGGCTTCGCGTGCTCGCTGTTCCACCGTGTCGCAGACACTCACGAGTTCCATGCCGTCAATCTTTGCAATCGCGTCGAAGTGATTGCGACTGATACGCCCGCACCCCACGAGCGCGATGCGGATGGTCTGACCCATGGGAACGACGTGCTCGTTCATGCCTGCTCCAGTATGCGAGTAACGTCGTCGCCAATGCGCGCGTACAACGCGCCAGTCCCAGCACAACGGAGCTGCTCGCGGCCATCGGCACGCGGTATCAGGTCCACCGACTCCAACCGAAAGCCAGCGGCAGACATCCACCCGATTCGTCGGGCAGGCACGCCGGCCATCAATGCGTAGGCTGGTACATCGCGATTGACGACAGCACCGGCACCGATAAACGCATATTCACCAATCGTGATACCGCAGACGATGGTCGCGTTCGCGCCAATGCTCACGCCGCGTTGCACACGCGTCAATCGATACTCATCTTTTCGCGACACCGCGCTGCGCGGATTGAACACGTTCGTAAACACCATCGACGGTCCGCAAAAAACATCATCGTCTAACGTCACCCCTTCATACACCGACACGTTGTTCTGAATCTTCACGTTATTGCCGATGCGAACGCCGTTCATCACGACAACATTTTGTCCAAGCGAGCAGCGCGCTCCAATTACCGCGCCGCCGAGTACGTGACAAAAATGCCAGATGCGCGTTCCGGCACCGATGCTCGCGCCGTCATCGACATACGCCGATTCATGCACCGTCGCTCCCGCACCGAGTATCACACGCACACCAACGTGTCCCGCTCCCGGCGTTGTCACCGTCGCACTTTCCATGCTCACGCCACACCGGCCGCAAGATGCGCTGCTAACCGTGCGTGCCATTCCTGCAGCGGACGCACGTCTGGCTCTTGCGTTTGCCGTGACGCAATCGCTTCACACGCCGCGCTCGCGGCAGAGAGTGTGGTGGTGTAGGGCACGCGATTGCCGATCGCGGCTTGCCGCAACCGCTCGTCATCCACCTGCGCGTGCTTGCCCAGCGGGGTGTTCACGAGCAATTGAACATCACCATTCAAAATGAGATCGACGCCGTTGGGTCGCCCTTCGTGCACCTTGAGCACCGTTTCAACCGGAACGCCACGCTCGCGCAAATACGCGGCGGTACCACTCGTCGATACCAGATGAAAACCCATCGCATGAAATCGCGCCGCGAGTCCTGCAGCGATTGGCTTGTCTGACGTATTCACGGTGAGGAACACAGTACCGTCGCGTGGCAACGCGTTGTCCGCTGCCAGTTGCGACTTGAGAAACGCAGCACCAAACGTATCGTCGATGCCCATCACTTCACCGGTCGATCGCATTTCCGGTCCAAGCACCGGATCAAATTCACGGAACTTGTTAAACGGAAAGACGGCCTCCTTCACGCTGAAATACGGTGGCACAATTTCTTGCGTAAAACCAATTTCGCCGAGCGTTTCACCGAGCATTAACCGTGCGGCCACTGATGCGAGCGGCACGCCGATGGCCTTCGACACAAATGGTACAGTGCGCGACGCGCGAGGATTGACCTCGATCACATAGACCACGCCGTCCTTGTACGCGTACTGCACGTTGATCAAGCCCACGACGCCGAGCGCTTTTGCAAATGCGACGGTGTGCGCTTTCATTTGTTCCACCGCCGCAACGGGAATGAGATAGGGCGGTAGGACGCACGCCGAATCGCCAGAGTGAATACCCGCGCTCTCGATATGCTCCATCACAGCGCCGATCACCACATCTATACCGTCGGACAACGCGTCAACGTCCGCTTCGAACGCATCCTCGAGAAATCGATCCACGAGGACAGGACGATCTTCGCTGACAAGGACCGCGCGCTCGAAATACCCGCGCAGTGACGTCGCATCGTGGACGATTTCCATCGCGCGACCGCCTAAGACATACGACGGTCGAACCAGCACGGGATAGCCAATGCGTTCGGCGATCGCGAGTGATTCGTCGACACTCGTAGCCGTACCATTGTCGGGCTGCGTAATCCCAAGCTCACGCGCAAGTTTTTCGAAGCGACGACGATCTTCCGCCATATCGATGGCATCGGGCGACGTACCTAGAATTCGTACACCGGCGGCTTCAAGCGCCTTGGTGAGCTTCAGTGGCGTCTGCCCACCCAACTGCACAATCACGCCAACGGGTTGCTCGCGCTGCACAATTTCCAGCACGTCCTCAAACGTGAGCGGTTCAAAATACAACTTGTCCGAAATATCAAAATCGGTGGAAACAGTTTCGGGATTTGAATTCACCATGATCGTCTCGTACCCTTGCTCACGCAGCGCTAAGGCCGCGCGCACGCAACAGTAGTCGAATTCCACACCTTGCCCGATGCGATTCGGCCCAGAACCTAAGATCACAACCTTCTGCTTGCCGTGCGTTGCGGCTTCGCTCTCTTCGTCGTAACAGCTGTATAAATATGGTGTGCTTGAGGGAAACTCCCCGGCACACGTGTCAACCATTTTATACGACGGTCGTACGTTGAGCGACCAGCGACGTTCGCGTGCGGCCGTTTCGCTTTCGTCGCGCAACGCGCCCAGTTGACGATCAGAGAATCCAAAGCGCTTCATCCGACGCATGATGTCCGCGTCGATGAGCGGCTGCGCGGCGTACCACTGTTCGGCATCGACAAGTTCACGCAACTGATCGAGAAACCACGGATCGATTGCTGTCAGTTCGTGCAGCTCGGCAGTGTTCATGCCGAGTTGCATCGCACGCTTCACTTGAAAGACGCGTTCTGGTGTTGGCTTGCGAAGCGCGGCGCGCAACGTCTCTGGCGTGCGATCGGTGAGACGATCATCCACCAATCGTTCAGCGATCGTCCATCCGGCACGACCGGTTTCGAGCGCGCGCAACGCCTTCTGGAATGCTTCCTTGAACGTACGGCCGATGGCCATCGACTCGCCAACGGATTTCATCTGCGTGGTGAGTCCGGGATCGGCGGCCGCGAACTTCTCGAACGCAAAGCGTGGACACTTGACGACCACGTAATCGAGCACGGGCTCGAAGCTGGCCGGGGTGGTGCGCGTAATATCGTTTGGCACTTCATCAAGCGTGAACCCGACGGCGAGCTTTGCTCCGATGCGCGCGATCGGAAACCCCGTAGCTTTCGAGGCAAGCGCTGATGAGCGAGAGACGCGCGGATTCATCTCAATCACGATCAAGTCCCCGTTGATCGGATTCACCGCGAACTGGATGTTGCAGCCGCCGGCGTCAACGCCGATCTCGCGAATAATCGCGACGGCCGCGTCGCGCATGATCTGATATTCGCGATCACTGAGCGTCATCGATGGGGCAACCGTAATCGAGTCACCCGTGTGCACGCCCATCGGGTCAAGATTCTCGATCGAACACACAATAACCACGTTATCCGCATGATCGCGCATCACTTCGAGTTCGTACTCTTTCCAGCCAAGCAACGAACGCTCGACGAGTACCGAATGCACCGGAGAAAGATCAAGACCACGGCGCACGATGGTTTCCAACTCTTCGCGATTGTATGCAATACCGCCGCCCGTGCCACCAAGCGTAAATGACGGACGGATAATGGCCGGAAATCCGGTTTCCTCGACCGCGTCGAACGCTTGATCGACCGTCGTGACGGTGCGACCGGCCGCACATGTGAGTCCAATGCGCGCCATTGCCTCCGCAAACAGTGCCCGATCTTCGGCGACGCGAATGGCACGCGCGTTGGCGCCGATCAGCTCGCAGCTGTATTGAGCAAGCACGCCGCGATCCGAGAGCGTGAGTGCAACGTTCAGCGCCGTTTGACCGCCCATCGTTGGGAGGATGGCATCGGGGCGTTCACGTGCGATGACCTTCTCAACAAACTCTGGTGTGACCGGCTCAAGATACGTGCGATCAGCGAATTCCGGATCCGTCATGATGGTAGCCGGATTGGAATTCACGAGAATGACCTCGTACCCCTCTTCGCGCAGCGCTTTGATCGCTTGCGTCCCGGAGTAATCAAATTCGGCAGCCTGACCGATCACAATCGGCCCAGAGCCGATCACAAGAATACGGTGCAGGTCAGTGCGTCGCGGCATGAAGAAGGTCGTCGATGATGTCGTCGAATGTACGCGTCGCGCGCCATCCGGTCGTGAGTTGCAGCTTGCGAGAATCGCCAACCAGCGAGGGTACATCGACGGTACGCACGAGCGCGGGATCTTCGGCGAGCGAGGCCGACACCTGCGCTCTCCGCAACACGCGCGCTACGATCGCGGCAACCGAGTGCCCTACACCGCTGGCGACGTTGTACACCTCACCCGGCACGCCCCGCCGACAGAGGGAAATATACGCAGCGACGACGTCGCTTACATGGAGAAAATCGCGCACGGGCGACGTATTTCCGAGCAGGAGCGGAGTGCCCGGAGGCGCGTTTCGCAGCGCAATCGCGCGGGCGACCAAGGCCGGCAAAAGGAAGCGCGGTTCTTGTCCGGGTCCACTGTGGTTAAAGCTGCGCGCCACCACGACGCGAAGCGCCGTGGACCGCCAGAGTTGCAATGCCAAAATTTCCTGTGCCGCTTTCGTCGCCGCGTACACAGTACGAGGCGCCAGCAGTGCCGTTTCCACCAACGGAACGTCAGCATCGTCATGTCGACCATACTGTTCGCCGCTGCCAACAATTAGCACCATGGGATCACCGTGCCCCGCATCGCGAGCGCGTCCCAATTCATGCAGCAATCGCGCCGTCGCTGTCACATTGATGTCCCACGCCAACGCCGGATCGGCCGCCGCGGTTGGCAGGTGCGAAATAGCGGCCAAATGCACGACAAAATCCGGACGTGCCGCTTGTACCACGGCGCTCACGTATGCGTCACTGCGCAAATCACCGTACATCCACGCAATCGGTGCCATACGCGCGTGCGATAGGAGCGGCGCACCGACAGTGTTCGGTTCGGTTGCGAGCGCGGTGACGGCAACGCCATCGCGCCGGAATGCGTCCGTCAACCAACGACCGACAAAACCGGCGGCGCCCGTTACCAGGACACGCATGTCATACCTCAGGCCGCGCGCCGATGGCCGCCGTGCGTTGTGTCACCGTGGTTTTGAATGCCGTTCGAGATCGGCTTCAACCATCATGCGCACGAGCTCCGGCAGTGCGACACGCGGCTCCCAACCCAGTTTGTTTTTCGCCTTGGAAGGATCACCCACCAAGAGATCGACTTCCGCCGGACGGAAGAATTTTTCATCGTGTACGACATAATTGCGATAGTCGAGATCGACCACGCTGAACGCGGCGTCCAAGAATTCACGCACGGAATACGTCTTGCCCGTGCTGATGACGAAGTCGTCCGGCGCGTCCTGCTGCAACATGCGCCACATCGCATCGACGTAGTCACCGGCAAATCCCCAATCACGACGCGCGTCGATGTTGCCGAGTCGCACTTCGTGGGCCTTGCCGAGTTTGATTCGGGCGACGGCATCGGTGATTTTTCGCGTGACAAACTCAAGGCCGCGACGCGGCGATTCGTGGTTGAACAGAATGCCTGAGACCGCGAAGAGATCGAAGCTTTCACGATAATTCACGGTAATCCAATGTCCGTATACTTTCGCCACGCCGTACGGCGAGCGTGGATAAAACGGGGTGGATTCGCGTTGCGGCGTCTCGACCACTTTGCCAAACTGCTCGCTCGAACTCGCCTGATAAAAGCGCGATTTCGGCGCCGCTTTTCGCATCGCTTCGAGCATCCGTGTTACGCCAAGTGCCGTAAATTCGCCAGTGAGGACAGGCTGTGTCCACGACGTTTGTACGAAGCTTTGCGCGGCGAGATTGTAAATCTCATCCGGCTCCGCCGCTTGCACCACATCGGTGAGCGACGTCTGATCGAGCAAGTCGGCCGACACGAGTTCGACGCGATCGACGAGATGCGCGATCCGCTCATACGGTGTCGTCGACGAGCGCCGAACGACGCCAACCACGCGATATCCTTTCTTGAGTAAATGCTCGGCAAGATAGGAACCGTCTTGGCCCGTGATGCCGGTAATGAGCGCAGTCTTCATGACAGTGGAAAGCAGAGAGTGAGAATCCTATGCGTGGTGCGACGTACCGATGCACAAAAGCGGAGAGCCCGAATGTTGCGAGCTCCCCGCTTTGATGTGCTCACGAACAACTCAGACGGCGGCGACCTGTCCACGCGGCGCGCGCGGCACCTTTCCAGCCGCGAGACAGCGCGTGCAGACTTTCACTTTGATGATCTTGTCGCCGGAGACGGTGCGCACGACCTGAAGATTCGGCTTCCAAGTACGACGCGTTTTGTTGTTGGCGTGCGAGACACTGTTGCCGAACGCGACGCCTTTGTCACAGTGGTAGCAACGACTGCGGTTGATGGCCATGTGCGTGCGTCCTGTCAGCTAAGGATCAATTCGATCCGCGCCATTTCTGCACCATCACCCTTGCGGTGACCGGTCTTCAGAATGCGCGTGTATCCACCTTGACGCGTGGCGAATTTCGGACCGACTTCCTGAAAAAGCTTGTCGGCTGCCTCGCGCTTGGAGATATGCTTGCCCGCGAGCCGCCGCGCGTGAAGCGTGCCGGTGCGGGCTTTGGTGATGAGCTTTTCAACGAACGGACGCAGTTCCTTGGCCTTGGCCTCGGTCGTTTCGATCGCACCGGACTCGATGAGCGAGGTGGCGAGATTGCGGAGCAACGCTAAGCGCTGCTCACTGGTCCGCCGAAGTTGGCGATTGGCCTTACGGTGGCGCATGGGTATTACTCCTCGTCTTCGTCGTCGTCTGGCGCATTTTCGGCAGCGCGGCTGGGCGCCGTGCCCATGTCGAGGATACGGACACCGTCCGCACTCTCTTCATAGCGCATGCCAAAATTGAGCCCTTCCTTCTCGAGCAGCGCGGCGATTTCCTGCAACGACTTCTTACCGAAGTTTTTGACTTGCAGAATTTGCGCCTCGGTCTGGCGAACCAGATCACCGAGCGAGCGGATGTTGGAGTTCTTGAGTGAATTAACCGAGCGCACCGACAATTCGAGATCATCGATTGGCGTCCGGAACAACTCGGCGAGACGAAGCGCGTCACTGTTGGCGCCATCGCCAGCCGCGCCGGGCTGGGCTGAAGCAGACGATCCGAAGCCCACGAAATACTGGAAGTGGGTTTGCGCGAGCGCTGCTGCATAGCTGACCGCTTCTTCCGGCGACATAGTGCCGTTGGTTTCGACGGTGAGCGACAAACGATCGTAGTCGGTGCGCTGACCGACGCGAGTTTCCGCGACGGTGAAGTTGGCACGACGGACCGGGCTGTAAATCGCATCAATCTTGACGACATCGACGGAGAGTGACTTCTCCGGCGGATGCTGATCGCTTTCGATGTACCCACGTCCCTTGTTCACGTACAATTCGACGTTCAACTCACGATCGTCTGTGATCGTAAACAAATGATGCGACGGGTTGATCACCTTCGCGCCGCCAACCGATTCAATCTGAATATCTGCGGCGGTGACATGACCGGGACCAGTCTTGTTGATGCGGAGCACGGTCTGCTCGACATCATCAGGCAACGCGAGCGTGAGCGTTTTTAGATTGCCGATAATCTGGTGCACATCTTCGACGACACCTGCAATCGTCTGGTGCTCGTGGACGACGCCGTCGATACGGAATGCCCACACGGCGGAACCGCGCAGCGACGACAGCAACAGTCGACGCATGGCGTTGCCTAACGTGTGACCAAAACCGCGCTCGAGCGGCTGTAAGCGAAATTCTGCAACGTTGGGAGTATCCTCGCGCTTCGTCGCTTCGACGAGCTGCGGACGGACGAGCCCACTGAGATCGATCGTATTCGCCATAACGTAGAAAGTCCTGTGATGGTCACACCGGGGAAATGCGGCCCCGGCGACGCTCTGCCCCGCCCCGAACGCGCGGCAGATCCGTATGGGAGTTCGGGTCCCGACCGTTGGTGATCTGTGCAGGCACACACCACCAACAAGTTTTTACTTTTACCATGTCGACGCGCACGACGGCGCGTCGACATTGCGACACACTACTTCGAGTACAACTCGACGACGAGCTGTTCCTGTGCGGCGAGCGGAATGGCCGTACGCTGCGGCTTCTCGAGCACGCGACCGCTGTATGACTCCTTGTCAACGGCGATCCACGACGGCGTTGTGCCACGGGCACTCTGCTCCATCGCGGCCATTACGAGAATCATCTCTCGCGACGACTGCTTGACACGCACTTCTTCGCCCGGACGCACTTGGTACGACGGGACGTCAAGGATACGCTGCTTGACTTCAACGTGACGATGCCGAATGAGCTGACGCGCTGCCTTACGGCTCGGCGCAAATCCCATCCGATAGATCACGTTGTCGAGACGCGTTTCCAAAGCGGCCAACAGGTTGTGACCCGTGATGCCTGGCGTCGACGCCACACGATCAAACGTGTTGCGGAACTGCTTCTCGCTGATGCCATAGATGCGCTTGATTTTTTGCTTCTCGCGCAACTGCTTGGCGTACTCGGACACCTTCTTCCGACGCGCCGTGGACTGGCCGTGCTGGCCAGGCGCGTACGGGCGACGTTCCACCGGACATTTCTCGGTGAAGCACTTGGTGCCTTTGAGGAACAACTTCGTGCCTTCCCGACGGCACTGACGGCAACTGGGACCTGTATAACGTGCCATGGTCAGACCCTCCGACGCTTGGGGGGACGGCAACCATTGTGCGGAATCGGCGTGACGTCGCGAATGGACTTCACTTGGAGACCCGCGGCAGCGAGAGCCTGTATGGCCGACTCGCGGCCACTGCCCGGACCCTGCACGCGCACATGCACTCGACGCACGCCGAGCGTGAGCGCTTCGCGCGCGCACTGTTCGGAGGCAACGGTTGCAGCGAACGGCGTTGACTTCTTCGATCCCTTGAAGCCGGCCTTTCCAGACGATCCCCACGACACCGTGTTGCCATGCATGTCGGTGATGGTGATGGTCGTGTTGTTGAACGTGGCGCTGACGTGGGCAATACCTTCGGCCTCGACGACGCGCTTGGATTTCTTTGCGGTTGCCATGGCTTACTTGGTCACCTTCTTTTTGCCCGCGATAGCGCGGCGCGGCCCCTTCTTGGTGCGCGCGTTGGTGTGCGTCCGCTGACCACGAACCGGCAACCCACGGCGATGACGCGTGCCGCGATAGGAGCCGATATCCATGAGGCGTTTGATGTTCATCGCGACTTCGGTGCGCAAGGCCCCTTCGACGCGATGATTGCGCTCAATTTCCTGGCGGAGCTTGTTGACATCGACGTCAGACAAATCCTTGACGCGCTGCGCCGGGCTCACGCCCGCCGCTTCGAGAATACGCTGCGCCATCGCGCGGCCAATTCCGAAAATGTAAGTAAGGCCGATCTCTACCTTTTTGTCGCGTGGGAGATCGACGCCTGCGATACGTGCCATGTGTTAGCGCTCCCCTCAGCCTTGACGCTGTTTATGCTTGGGGTTTCGCTTGCAGATAATGCGAGTCACGCCCTGTCGTTTCACGACCTTGCAGTGCTCACAAATCGGCTTTACGCTGCTACGAACTTTCACGGGATACCTCGACGCATCAGCATCGACGGAGCCTCCCGCACCGAAGTGATTCGGCCGGCTGGACTCCCCATGTGTTCATCACGCGTGAAGCATCGCGAAGGCTGGAAAAAAGAACAGCACAACTGATTCCGCGCACGCGTGAAGCGAAGGTGGCCGGCGGATCGGCCTAAGAATCTTGTCCTGAAATGGGCAAGACTCTCAGCTTAATGGACTTGGGGGGGGGAAGCAAGGGAGGGACTATCCATTCGTCCTACTCCTTCGCTTGCCGCATAGCGGCCACCGGATCCGCCGCCGCCGTCACGGCGCGGCCCAAGATGATCCAACTCGCGCCAGCCGCAGCGGCCGCAGCTGGTGTCATGACACGACGCTGATCGTGACCATCACCGCCCCCCAAGCGGATGCCTGGCACGAGTACGCCGAGTCGAGCACCGAACGCGCCATGCACGGCCGCAGCCTCATGACCAGAACACACGACGCCTGCTCCACCGGCGTTCGCCACGATGGCGGCCAAACGGCGCACTTCCGTCTCCACCTCAAGGGCATCGTCGCGTCCCCACGCTTGTCGTAAGGTGTCCGCGTCGAAACTGGTCAGCACCGTCACGCCAAGCACGCCGCAGAACGTGCCGGTGCCCGTTTCATCATTGGCGCCGTTGACCGCGGCGCGCACCATCTCCTCGCCGCCGCTGGCGTGCACCGTCAGTAAAGACGCACCGAGTCGCGCCACGCTCCGCGCTGCGCGGTGCACCGTGCTTGGGATATCGTGCAACTTGAGGTCAACGAAGACTTCTTTACCCTCGTCGCGCAGCCAGCAAACCGTAGACGGACCCTCCGCCGAAAAGAGCTCAAGTCCAACCTTATAAAAATTGCACGTGTCGCCCAACAGCCTCACCAGCGCGCGCGCGGCTTCCGCATCAGCAACATCGAGCGCAACAATCGGTATCGCGCTCATGTGGGCCACTGCAACGTGCCAATGATAGTCCGCAAATCGCTCACGCCCTCGCGGTCAGCCCACGCCGCGAGACCGCGCGCGATCCGCTCTGGGGCCCGTGGGTTACGCAACGCGGCAGTACCAACGCCAACCAGGGATGCGCCGGCAAGCAGATACTGCACCGCGTCGTCGGCCGTCGAGACTCCACCAACGCCAATGATCGGTACTGCGGGCAGCGCACGGCTCACGCGCCTCGTCGCGAGCACACCCATGGGGAGCAGCGCCGGACCACTTATACCCCCCGTGCCAAAGCCGATTTTCGGTCGTCGGCGCGACGTATCCACCACGAGTCCGGGCATCGTATTGATGAGTGTCACGCCGTCAGCGCCTGCATCCACCGCCACGCGCGCCGAATCCACAATGCCCGTGCCAAGTGTTGGCGAAAGTTTGACGAAGATGGGCCGCGTCGTCACGCATCGGGATGCGCGAACGAGCGCTGCAAGCGCCACATGGTCTGCGCCAAACTCTAAGCCGCCGGCCTGCACGTTTGGACAACTCACGTTGAGTTCAAATGCATCCACCCCGTCCGTGTCCTGGAGCTTCTGCACGACCGTCGAAAAATCATCGATGCTATTCCCAACGACATTCACGATCACGCGCGTCCCAGCGTTGCGTGCCATCAACCATGGCATTGCGTCGACGCACACCACGTCCACTCCAGGATTGGCAAGTCCAATGGCGTTGATCATACCGCCTGCAAATTCGCTCACACGAAGCGGCGGCGCGCCATGACGTGGTGCCACACTCACCGCCTTCGTGGTCAAGCCGCCAATGGCGTTGAGGTTCAGCACGTCGTCGACTTCGCGTCCGTACCCCGCGGTGCCCGCCGCAAGCACGATCGGATTGCGGAAGCGCAGTCCCATCACCTCCATGCGACTTCGAGAAATCTCGGTCTGAGTCATCGCGTTTGCGGACGATCGAATCACCAACGGTGATATCGAGTCGACTATTTCCTGGTCGGCACAGCGACCGGTTTTGGTGGCGTTTGTAAAATGCGCAGGCTATCGGTCCATCTGCGCACCGTTTCTGCCCAGCTGACTCTGAGCACATCGGCCGCAGATAAAAAGTCTGGCGCAAGTGTGGGATCTTCGCCGCGCATCCAACGCGCGACGGATGTTGTCGCGTACGATGTCAGCACACGCGCATTCCACGATGCCGCGCTATCCGGCCATAGTAACGCCGCAGCATACCACGCGCGCGAGGCAAGGAGCGACGTTGGCATTTCACGCGCCACCTGCAAGAACATCGTGCGGGCGACCGCGAATGCGCGCAGCGAATCACGTGCCACTTCGGCAGCGAGGAAAAGTGACGCACCCGTTGTATCGGGTTTCTGCTGCAGCAGTCGCAATAACAATAATGGCTCGTTCACACGACGCGTGTATTGCGCGCGTCGGACCACACTGTCTTGACGGGCAAACAACGTGTCGAGTTCGCGCATCGTTGCGACGCGACCCAAGCCGAGTAGCGACAATCGTGCGGAGGCCTCATGCTCAATCGCCGTGTCTCGTCCAGCCAGTGTCCGCGCGAGGATGAGATGGTGACGCGCCAGCGTGTCTCGGCCCGCGCGCATGTAGAGATCACCGATGGTGTAATGCAGCGCGACGCGGTTCGCATCACGTACACGCGAGACATCGTACCGATCCACCACATGCTCGGCAGCGTTGAAAAACCCGGCACTCCAGAGCTCTCGTACTGCACGCGCCACATCATCGCGATAGTCCGCCTGCCCCGCACGCTCAACGAGCAGGGATTCAACACGAACAAATTCACGGGCAGCGACTGACGCGCTTAGTAGTTCCCACTGCACTGATCCGCTGTGCGCGTTCGCGAGGTAACGAGGTACCGCGTCGCGATCACCCGCCGCAAGCGCAGCGCGTGCCGCCCACAAGCGTGCCTGACGCGCTGTTTCCGCGTCGCGCACATCGACCAGCGAATCGAGACGGATACGCGCGGCGGGAATGCGATTGGATCGCAGCTCGCACGCGCCAAGTGCCACGCGTGCACGATCACGATCGTCGACCGTGCTTCCACCGAGTCGCAGATACTCCGTTAACCGTGGCATTGCGCGATCACACTGCCCGCTCAACGCTTGGCTACGTCCGGCCAAGTACAAGGCACGCGGACGCCATTTCGAACTGGGATGACGAAGCAACACACTCTCCGCCTTTGCAGCGGCGACCTGGAACTGCGCGCCTGCTTCACCCTCGGCGTCAGCGCGCAACTGTACATCACCGAAATGCGACGCGGCCTTCGCGTTGTACACACCATTGTAGTACACGCAGCCCTGGCCGAGCATCCACGCAAGCAGCACGGCGGCAAGCGCGCGCCTGGACGACCGCGGTGCGACGCTCACGGCGCACTGCCCACCTTGCGCTCGTATTGTTCAAGATAGGTGACGGCCGCTGCGGCAAGTGTTTCGGCGAGTTCTCGTTGATGCACTGGACTGCTGATGTAGGCAGCATCAGCGCGATTGGTGCCAAACCCGACCTCGACCAGCACGGCCGGCATGAACGCGGTAACGAGGACCATGAACCCGGCCTGCTTCACACCACGATTAGTGCCCGGGTGCATGCCCGCCAAGCCATTTTGCACGAGGCTCGCGAGCCGCGCGGACTCGCGTAAATGTTCGTTCTGCGCCATGTCGCGAATGATGAAACTGAGCGGGTCATTGCGCGTTGCATCCACCGACGTTTCAAATCGAATGGCTTGATTTTCCATCGCCTCGACGCGCCGCTCATCTTCCGTTTTTGCCTCTGAGAGAAAGTACGTCTCGAAGCCGCGCGCCAGACTTGGCTCCTTCCAGTGCGGATTGGCCGCATTGACATGCACGGAGATAAATAAGTCGCCCTTGGATTGATTGGCGATACGCCCACGATCGCCCAACGCGATCAGTGTGTCGGTGCTGCGGGTCATGATCACGCTGATGCCACGCCGGATCAACGCCGCGCGCAGCGCGCGCGCCATGTCGAGTGTGATGTCCTTCTCGAAAAGTTTCGGCGACGCACCAAGGGGTCCGCTCATGCCGTTATCGCGCCCGCCGTGCCCGGCGTCTACCACGACGACACGCGGACGCGTGAGCGCACGGGCGCTACGTCGTGGGGACGGCGACGGCACGGTCACCGTCACCAGTTGCAGCGCGAGCATGAGCGCGGCAATCATGCTGATTAGCGCTGACTGAGTGCGCGGGCGATTTCGCGTTGCGCGTCTTTTTTCTTGAGATCGTCGCGCTTGTCGTGCTGTTGCTTGCCGCGTGCCAGCGCGAGGCGTGCTTTGACGCGTCCACCCTTGAAGTACAGTTCTAGCGGCACCAACGTGAGGCCTTGGCGCTCGACTGCACCGATCATGCGGCGAATTTCGCGTTTGTGCAGGAGCAGCTTTCGCGTACGCGTGGGTTCATGATTGAACTGGTTGGCCTGACCGTAAGCACCGATGTGCAGGTTCAGCAAGAACACCTCGCCTTCTTTGATGACCCCGAATGCGTCCGTCAGGTTGGCTTTGCCTTCGCGAAGCGCTTTGACCTCGGTGCCGGCAAGCACGATACCGGTTTCCCAAGTATCCAGAATTTCATAGTCGTGACGTGCGCGCCTATTGCGCGCGATCAGCTCTGTCGGTTCTTCCGTGTCTTGATTGGCCATCCGACCGAGCAATTTAGCGACGCGCAGAGCGCGATGCATCCCAAGGCGCGTTGACTCCGCTCGTAGCGCTGCCTATTCTTCCCGACCCTGAGTATGTCTGCTGGACAGCGGCGGAAAAACGCCGAACGTTGCCGGAGTGGTGGAATTGGTAGACGCGCTGCGTTCAGGTCGCAGTGAGCTCACGCTCGTGGGGGTTCGAGTCCCCCCTCTGGCACTCAACGTTTCGTTATCGCAGCGCCAAGCGCCACCGCATCGACTGGGGTGGCGTTTGTGCGTTTGGTCTCAACGAAATGCGAGTCGCGCAGTGACGGCGGAGAAGATGGCGCGTTCCAATCGGCCAGTGGAGCCACATTCGACCGGGGCCGTATCCGTCCCGATCAGCGACTGCGCGATGGCACTGATGCGAAGAGTCACGTCGGTCTTTCCCGCATCGCCGCCTGTAGCATTTGCGCCGGTAGCGGTAGCTGTCGATCGAATCGTCAAGCGGTCGTTGTCAGCTTTGGCGCCGGTCATACTCGTCCCGCACACGAAGTACAACGAGAGTGCGGACGCGCCAAGTCGCCGAGTGCGTTTCAAATCGAACGTGCTGACGCGTCGTGCCTGTGGGTCGAGTAGCGTCGGCTCCATGCCTACCTGCGTGAACGCCGCGATGAGCGCGATGTAGACGCGATTTGGCGTTGCGTCGAAGCGCGCGTGATCGTCAGTTGGTACGTCATTTTTGAGCTGCGTGCCATCGGCGGTCACGACCAATGTTCGCTGTGACGGTGTAGGCGATGTGCTACTGGGTGCGCCAGACGATATGCATGCAGAGAACAGCACGATGATGCCGAATTGAACGAGACGAAGCCCATCGAGCACACAAGCACGGTGCGACATGCGACCACCTTCGTCGATTGTGTAACTGCGCTCAGTGCTGAATTGCGCTTGGTCGCACGTCTTCCGGCAGAGACGCCGCACCGAAGGCGGCGCGCAGTGCCTCATTCGCTTTTGCGCGGGAGACTTGGACAAACTGTGTCGCAGACGCGAACGCAGCACCATCCGCGCTGTCGACCGACGCACCGTTGAGCAGCACACGGGCGAAGCGCGCCGCCGGCGAGTCCACGGTCCCACGAACCACAAACGCTGCCGTATACGCACGCGCGCGCTCGGACCATGCACGCCCAACCTGCGGATCACGCCGCGCTTCTCGTTCGATGACTGTCGCGAGCTCGCGCGCTACGTCAGATGCGGTGCGGTCATCGAGCGCATCGCGCTCGGCCACAATCAGCGCCAGCGCGCGGCGAGCAAACGTGAGCTCACGCGACGCCACGTCGCGACCGGCGGCAATCGCTAACCACTCGCCGTCACGCGCTTCAGCATCGACGAGCACCGCGACGAGGTACGCGTTTGCACGCCGACGTCGTTCGCGGGATGCGCGCCATTCCGAAAGAAAACTCATGCGCGCGACTTAGTTTTGCAAAATCGGGAGTGCGCCACCGCGCGACGTTGCAGCCGTTCGCGTGGATGACAAACCGACGTGATCTCGTACAGCATTTTCATCCTGCAACAAATCACTTAAACGCACTCCGTCGAGCACTTCGTCAATGCGCTGCTGCAGCATCACCCAGACCGGTCGAATGCTACACGTTTCGGATTCACCACATCGCACCGCATCGACGGGATGACTCACGCAGTGCAAATCAAACGTGGTATGCTCGGAG
The DNA here is from genome assembly GCA_025358925.1 of Gemmatimonadaceae bacterium. Classification (GTDB taxonomy): domain Bacteria; phylum Gemmatimonadota; class Gemmatimonadetes; order Gemmatimonadales; family Gemmatimonadaceae; genus Gemmatimonas. The sequence goes on from JANYHT010000039.1 coordinate 305,966, forward strand.
GCCTGGATGACATCGCGCACCGTGATCTCGGCGGACGGTCGCGCCAGCGCATACCCTCCGCGCGCACCGCGCGTACTGTTCACGATACCGGCGCGACGCATGCGAAGAAGAATTTGCTCGACATAGTCCGCCGGTAACCGCTCGCGCGCCGCAATCTCTCGACCCGTTACGGGGCCGTCCGCCGCCCGACGCGCCAAATGAAGCGCACAGATCAGCCCGTACTCCGCCCACGTTGTGATCCGCATGCAACGAGTCTACGACGCCTTAGGCTTCACGACAAGCACTGGCGTAAATTTGTCAGCCACCCGCAACCGCGGCGTGCTTGCCAGACGGGACACCAATCTCAGTCATCTTGCGCAAATCGAGGATGCTGTCGATTTCGTCATCGGGAAGTAAATGGTCGCGTTTAACCATCTCGCGAATGAGCGTGCCTTCCTTGACTGAACGCTTCGAGATTTCCGCCGCCGCCGCATAACCGATTTGTGGCATCAATGCGGTCGCAAGAGCCGCCGACCGTTCGACCCAGTACTCGCACATTCCAGCATTTGCGGTAATGCCACGCACGCATCGCTCCGCCAATACCGTCATGGCGCTCGTGAGAATCTGCATCGACAACAAAATGTTGTGCGCGATTACAGGCATCATCACGTTCAATTCCAACTGCCCGTGCTCCGCAGAAATTGCTACCGTGGTGTCGCAACCGATCACCTGAAAGCACACCTGATTCACCATCTCGGGAATCGAAGGATTGATTTTACCAGGCATGATTGATGAACCGGGCTGCACGGCCGGCAGCACGATTTCATCCAGCCCAGTGCGCGGACCAGAGACCATCAACCGCAAGTCGCTGACGATTTTTGAAAGATCAATCGCAAGTCCGCGCAAGCTCGCAGAAAACGCGGCCGGATCGCCCATGCTCTGCATGAGTTGAATGAAATCCTCGCCAATGCGCAACGTGCTGATGCCGCTGACTGCCTTGAGATACTTGTTCATCAAGGCCGGATACTGCGGCTCAACGGTAACACCCGTGCCGACCGCAGAGCCGCCGATGCCCAGATCGTTGAGATAATCTGCTGCTTCGCTGATGCGGCGGCGGCAGCGTTCAAGCGATCCGGCATATGCGGTGAACTCCTGCCCCAGGCGAATTGGCATAGCGTCCTGCAAATGCGTGCGGCCCGCCTTCACGATACCGTCAAATTCGACGCCTTTTGCCGCGAGCGAATCGCGCAAAAAGATAATAGACGCGAGCAGCGACGGCAGCTGACCAAGCGCGGACAGTCGAATATTGGTTGGAATCGTGTCGTTCGTGCTTTGTGCCATGTTTACGTGATCATTGGGATGCACCGGTGCGTAACTCCCACGCGCCGCGCCCAGCAATTCGTTCGCGCGATTGGCGAGCACTTCATTCGCATTCATGTTATGCGACGTGCCGGCACCAGCCTGATACGGATCGACAATAAATTGATCGCGATGCTGGCCAGCGAGAATTTCATCAGCGGCAGCGATGATCGCGTCCGCGCGCCGTGCGTCAAGACGACCTGTTTCTTTATTGGACAGTGCTGCCGCCTTCTTAATCCAAATCTGCGCCAGAACAAACGGCGCCAGCGGATGCAATCCGCTGATGGGGAAGTTCTGCGTCGCGCGCACCGTCTGCACGCCGTAAAGTGCATCGGCCGGAACAGCAAGTTCGCCGAGCGGATCCTTCTCGATACGCGTAGTCATCGCGAGAGCAATCCGGAAGAGGTCAAGGGAATACCACGGTCGAATCAACCGAGGTCGCGATGTGCAGCAACGTGTGCGCATCGATCAACAATTGATTGGTGCGCCAGCGCGTGAGTTGCAACGACCGGCGATTGTTTGGCGATGCAAGAAATGCAGTCAACGCCGACGCGGGAATGTCGTACTTTCCGTCGTCGCGCAGCGCGCAGAAAATTTGCTCGTTTCCATACGCGCTCGTGCTGGGATTCGCGTATCGCAGCGAGAGAATCACTGCTGAGGTTGTGTCGCTTCCAGCGTTCCACGTTACTGACAACGGCAGCCCAGATGCGGGCAACGCGATCGCACCTGGTATCATCGGTTCGGCTAATCGAACGCTGATGTTGGACGCGGGAAATACATCCGTCGCCCCCGCCACAACAACTTGCACAAGATCACCGCTCGCATACGTAATCGGCGCCGTTGTCGGATTTGCATAACGGAACAGCAATAAATCATACGGTAACGACAAGCTTGTCGCGCCAATCGTCAATGCCACGGCGTCGCCCGCCTTCTTCACGCCCTGCGTCACGGTGGTTGTTGTGTCTACTGTCGCGAATGTGCACTGATCTGACTGCTGCGTTGCGCTATTTGGAACCGATGCCGAGTACGACTGAAAAAAAATTACCGTGGCGTTTGCCGTCGCACGCGTGATCGACGTCGGCTTTGCCGTGATATTCACCGCGCCATATCGATTGAGCACGGGCGTCGATTCCGTAAGTTTCGTACACGCGCTCAGCATCGGAGCCGTAAAAAGCAGCGTTAGCGTGCGCGTAACGCGAAGGACGAGGCGACACAGCATGGTGACCTGCCGAAGAAAGAGAGTGGGTTCGCTCACGTGCCTATCGGGCGTGCGACGCCGCGCAAGAACGGATTGCTCGACAATTCACGCGCGATCGTGGTTGCTTCCCCGTGTCCGGGAAAGACGCGTACATCGGGTGCTAAACCCGCCACACGTTGTAGCGACGCCTGCATGGCACGCGGATCGCAGAGCGGTAAATCGGTTCGCCCAATTGAACCGGCGAACACTAGATCGCCCGAAAAGCAGTGCTCGCCCGTGATAAAAGCGACATGTCCCGGGGAATGCCCCGGGACGTGCCACACCGTAAAAACAATGCTCCCCACACTCACCCTACTTCCCTCGGCCAATTTGTCGCTGGCCGGTTGGGGCGTTTCGATATTTAATCCGTACAACAGGCCGCTTTCGTGCGCGCGTTCGTACAATGGCTGATCGGCCGGATGCAGGTGCACGGGTACCGGAACCACGCTGCGTCGCTGTATCTCGGCAACCGCGCCGAGATGATCAAAGTGTGCGTGCGTGAGCCAAATGGCGGACAGCACACACCCCGTTCCATCGACGGCGCGCAACAACCGTTCTGCTTCGTCGCCCGGATCGATGAGCACCGCCTCACGCGCGGACTCATCGGCAACAAGCCAACAGTTTTCTTGCAGCGGGCCAACCGTGAGCTGCTGAATGATCACGAAAAAATAGACTCTGGCTCGGCTGCAACGGGCGCTTCGGCGGTTTCCAGTATTGGCGATTCGCCGATACCGTGATGTGAAAGCCAGCGTTCTGCTTCGAGCGCAGCCATACACCCCGTGCCGGCGGACGTGATTGCCTGGCGATAGTAATCGTCAATCACATCACCCGCAGCGAACACACCAGGCACGCTCGTTTCGGTGCGCCATGAAGTGACTCGGACATACCCATGCTCACTCAGTTCAAGCTGACCGCCGAGAAAACGCGTATTGGGCTTATGTCCGATCGCGACGAATAGCCCGCCTAACTCCAACGTGCTGGGCGCGCTCGTTACCGTGTCCGCCAGATGCACACCCGTAATCTCGTGCTCACCGATCACGTCCGTCACCTGCGCATTCCACAGCACGCGAATTTTGGGATGCGACAGCACGCGATTGGCCATGACTTTCGACGCGCGAAAACTATCACGACGATGAATGATCACCACTTCGCTCGCAAATTTCGTGAGATACATCGCTTCTTCCATCGCGGTGTCGCCGCCGCCAACGACGCCGAGCACTTTGTGGCGATAGAACGGCAGTGCACCATCACAGACCGCGCACGCCGACACTCCACCACCGGTCATCGCTAACCGCAGCTCGTTCGGCAGCCCAAGCCACGTCGCAGCAGCACCGGACGCCACAATCACGGTATGCGCCGCGACAGCGTCGCTGTAGTGCGGTATGATCCGAAACGGCTTCGATGTGAAGTCCACCGAATCGACGAGTTCCGACACGACCCGTGTGCCATAATGCTCCGCCTGCTTTTTCATGCGCTCCATCAGGTCCGGACCGGTGATCGGTTCGGGAAATCCTGGAAAGTTTTCGATCTCGGTTGTCAACATCAACTGGCCGCCAGGAAGGTCGGTTCCAACTGCCTCCCCCTCAAAAACAAGCGGATTGAGATTCGCACGTGCGGCATAAATTGCAGCCGTCCACGCAGCAGGACCCGAGCCGATAATGACGATGTTTTCAGTGCCAGGAACAGACATTATCTGAGACGAGGTGAAGTGCGAGCGTCAGATGACTTCGAGAACACCGAGTGCCCCGTGACAATGGGACACTGTACCGACCAACACAGCGAACGGACCTTGCTCGCCCCATGCCGCCACTTGCGCATCGGCATCGGCGATCGCTGCGGCGTCGATCATTCCAACACCATATGTGCGGTGTGTACAGTGAAAAGTAACGGGACCGCAGAGCGGCGGCGCAGCGGACACGAACGCAGCGAGGGCAGGCGGCATACTCCAATCACGCACACCGCGCGTCGCTGGGCAGCGTGCCGGTTCGATGCAGTTCACCGGACACGTCCATGTGGCAAAACTCACGTAATGGCGACCGTCCGGTGCGCCGCGTTCCCATGGCATGTCGGGCGCTCGCGTGAGCGGCGACACGCGCACCTCGCGATGCGGCCATCTTTCCTGCGCGCGCGCAAGCAGCCAATCAAAACACAAATGCGGCATGAGCGGAGAAGGTACCATCGCATGGTCACGGAGCGCGTGCGAGCCGAGCAACATCCATTCGGCGATGTAGTCCGCCCATGTTGAACGCACGAGCGTCACCGCGACGTCATGGTACCCTTCTTTTGCCAAGCGCTCGGCAACGAGGCACGACGGATTGCGGTCAACAACCACAATTTCATTCGCTGAAAACGCCCCGCGCTGTGACGCCTTCACCAACTGCTGCACATACCACGATCCGTAACATCCGCCACCAATCACGACGACGCGACCGAATCGCAGTGGCTCGCGGACTTGGCCAACGCGATTCGTCAATTGTGTCAGCGCATCAGCGCCAGAGATGCCGACCTCCATCTACCGTCAGCAAAGTGCCGGTGACATACGTGGCATCGACGAGGTAGTGAATGGCCTGCGTGATATCGTCCGGTGTGCCGCTTCGCTTAAGCGGAACGTCGGCGAGAAACTTGGAAAGCGTTTCAGGCGATAATGATTCTGGGGCTAGTACGAGTCCAGGGGCAACGGCATTGACACGAACACGAGGCGCAAGCAATGACGCGACGGTGTGCACGAGTTGCGTCAACGCCGATTTGGTTACTTGATGCGGAATGAGTCGCGGGTGAATGGACTCGAACGCCAAATGATCGGAGAGTTGAATAATCACGCCGCCATCGCGCATTGCGGGAGCGGCCGCCTGCATGAGAAAAAATGGTGCCCGCAAATTGATGTCAGCGACGGCATCCCACTCAGCAGGCGTGACCGCATCGAACGAGTGCCATTTCATCACCGACGCCGAACTCACAACGACATCGAGCGCACCGAAGGCACGTGTTGCGGCGTCGACAAGACGTGCGGGCGCGGTTGGATCGGCGAGGTCTTCCTGTACCACGTGCACGAGCGTACCGGCGGCACGTAATTCAGTCGCCAACGCTTCCGCTTCAACGGGAGAATTTCCGTGATGCAGAACAATCGCGTCGCCGCGTGCAGCAAAGCTGCGAACGATGGCGGCGCCCAGTCGTCGTGCACCGCCGGTCACTAACGTGGTGCGACGGGGTGCCTTGCTGTTGCTCACGACGCACCTATCGCGCGCGCTGCAACGCGCGCGTCTTGCCAGTCGAGCCAGATCTTTGGCACCAACTGTCCGCCGAGTCGACGTGGTCCTTCGTGCGTACCGTGCCAGTCGGAACCGCCGCTGGGAAGCAGCCCCGCTTTCTCGACGATATCGATCAAACGTTGCGACAGGTATGGCGCATGACTTGGGTGCAACACTTCTACCGAGTCAAGACCGACTTTTGCAAGCTTCTCTACGCGTGCGGCGGTTGCCGCTTCGCCTGGATGCGCCCAAACCGCGAGTCCGCCGGCGCGATGCACAAGCGTAATTGCGTCGGCAACTTCAAACGGCGCCTTCGCCATATACGCCGGTCGGTTCCACCCAAGCCAGCGATCAAACGCCTCGCGGAAGTCGCGCACCCATCCGCCGTTTACCAAGGCACGCGCCACGTGCGGACGTCCGACGGCACCGTCAGCAGCTTCGTGCAGCACGGCGTCCATCGTGACCGGAATTCCTTGCGCGTTTAGTGACGCAACAATGCGCTCCGCACGCTCGATACGACCAAGGCGAAGCTCCGCTAGCGCACTGCGCATGGTATCGCGATTGCTCAGATGTAGACCAAGCAAATGGAGTTCTTCGCCTTCAAAATGCGAACTCAGTTCAACGCCCGGCACGATCCGTACGCCGAGTCGGTTTCCCGCTTCGATCGCCCCACTGAGACCATCCACGGTATCGTGATCGGTGATGGCGATGGCGAACAGTTGTGCGGCGCTCGCGGCCTCGACCACTTTCGCTGGTACGAGCGCACCGTCGGACGCCGTGGTATGCACCTGCAAGTCGACAAACTGCCCAACCGTTTCGGCGCGTACTGCGGTGTCACGCCCATCCACGCTATCGGTCACGCGCGATAACCCGCTTCGGGAGAGCGCGCGCTCGATTGCGACGTTCCGAATAACGTGATCAGCGCGCGATCATCAAGCTCCGCCATCGATTGTTCGCGCGCTCGCGCGGACGTCGGCGAGTAGCGCGTCACACGCACCTCTCGCGAGTCGTCGTGACCCGTGACAAATATCAGTCCGAATTCGTCGCCGACCGACTGTGTAAGGAATCCGGACGGATACACGTGCCAGACGCGTCCTTCGATGGAAATCACTCTCGCAGGCATGCTGCTACCCTCCTTGTACTTCACGCCAGACGTTGGTCGGCGTCGATCCACTGAGCGCACTCGTCAGCGCCACAACATCAGCCCCTTCGGCAAACTCGATGAATCGTCCGTCCTCTGTCGCGTGTTCAAAGACCCAAAAGTGTACGTGCGCCTCCTCAAAGTCGACACGTCGCTGCTGTAGTGCCGCGAAGTAGGCTTCGCGTGCGTGTGCGTGAACATGTCGTTCCGTCGTGGCGAGCACGCGCGACATCACATCCCGACGTCTGACACCGACTCCAGTGCCTTCTTCAGATCACCCATGAAACGATCGGCGTCCGCACCGTCCACCACGCGGTGATCAAACGACAATGAGAAATACGCGCACGTGCGAATCGCAATGGTATCTTCGCCATCCGGGCCGGTGATCACCTTCGCACGTTTCTCAATCGCACCAAGTCCGAGAATCGCCGTGGTGCCCACCGGAATAATTGGTGTACCAAGCAGCGAACCGAACACACCAGGATTGGTCACCGTGAACGTGGCATCTTGCACATCGGTTGGGCTCAACTTCTTCGTGCGAGCGCGCAACGCCAGATCGTTGGCCGCTCGAACAAGCCCGGTTAATGACAGTTCGTCCGCGCGCTTCATCACCGGCACGATGAGACCAGATGGATCGAGCGCAACGGCAATACCGATATTGATCTGCTTTCGGTAAATGACGTCGTTGCCCGCGACGGACGCGTTCAGCACGGGGTGCCGTTTGAGCTGCTGCGCGACCGCCCGAAAGATAAACGGCAGGTACGTGAGCTTCTGCTCCGTCTGCGCTTCAAACTCTTTGCGCATGGCGCTGCGAATGCGCGCGACTCTGGTGAGATCAACCTCAAAAAACGTGGTGACATGCGCGGCTGTACGAATCGCCAAGGTCATGTGCTCCGACGTGAGGCGTCGAATTTTGGACATGGGCTCGACCGTATCGCCTGTCCACGGCGTGGGCATCGGTCCGTGCTGGTCGACACCCACCGGAGCGTGCGTGGATAATGCGACGCGCGCTGCCGGTCGGTGCTCGAGATACGCTTCGAGATCCCTCTTGGTGACCCGTCCGGCGATGCCGCTGCCCGACAGGCTCGCAATCTCCACACCGTGTTCAGCCGCAATTTTGCGAACGAGCGGCGATGATTTTGTCCGAAGACGATCTTCGAACGAACCGGCGACCGCCGTTGTGACCGGGCTTGTACTCGAGGCCACTGGCGGCGGCACATGCACCGCTACCGCTGTGGCGGCCGTCGCGGTGCTCACGACTGCCGGCGTTGGCGCCGCCGCAGGAGGCAGCGCTGCTGCTGCGGACGCATCCGTCTCCAAGCGTGCGACTACCGTTTGAATTGCCACCGTCTCGCCTTCGGCGACCAGAATTTCAAGCAGCACACCAGCGGACGACGACGGAATCTCTGCATCCACCTTGTCAGTCGAGATTTCGAACAGCGCTTCATCGCGCTTGACGGCGTCACCGACCTTCTTGAGCCAACGTGATACCGTACCCTCTGCGATGGACTCGCCCATCTGGGGCATGATGATGTCTACACGTGCCACTCGGTCATCCTCGCGTCGAAGGCTGCTGCGCGGCGAGATCGGTCCGTCGATCTGCACGTCGCAAGCGCCACAGTGCCAAAATAGGAAGAGAGACGGCGCCTAACACGCCGCCAGCGAACGCAAACCACCACCAATCGCAGGCCGGTAGTCCCGGCTGCGGTTCGCATCGCGAGAAAAACCCGAACGCCTTACCCACAAAGACGCCCGACATGGCTCCGCTGGTGGCGCCGATGAAAAACGTGAAGCATCCAACACCGATATTACGACCAACGCGGTCCTCCGAGACAGTGCTGACCGCTGTCCCGATTTCTGATGTGCCGTTTTCGGCAGATTTCATCGCTTAGTACGCCACAAGTCGTTGCACCACACGAACGATATCCGCCGTTTGCGGAAGAACGTAGTCCTCAAGGGTCGGCGCAAAGGGCAACGGCACGTCGGCCGCGGTCACGCGCAACACCGGCGCGTCGAGCCACTCAAAGCACGTTTCTGAGACACGCGCGGTAATCTCACCGGCGATGCCGCCCGTTCGCGTATCTTCGTGCAACACCAAAAGCCGATTGGTTTTTTTGACGGTGCGAAAAATTGCCTCGTCATCCATTGGTGCAAGTGAGCGCAGGTCGAGCACTTCAACCGAAATACCGAACTCCGATTGTAGTTGCTCGGCCGCCTCAAGCGCTTTCCACACGGCCGCCGCGTACGTAACGATCGACACGTCACTACCTTCGCGCGCGATTCGCGCCTGACCGATCGGTACGACATGATCGCCCAATGGCATCACTTCTTTCACGCGACGATACAAATACTTGTGTTCGAAAAAAAGTACGCAGTCGTCATCGCGTACGGCCGCCTTCATCAATCCTTTTGCGTCACTCGCGGTGGATGGATACACAATCTTCAAGCCTGGCGTATGGAGGAACCCTGCCTCCGGATTCTGCGAGTGAAACGGTCCACCGCGCACATAGCCGCCGCTCGGACCGCGTACGACCATTGGACACGGCAGGAAGGCGCGATACCGCGCCGTCGCGACATAGTTGGTGAGCATATCGTATGCGTTCGCGATGAAGTCGATGAACTGCATCTCCACGATTGGACGTAGGCCCATGTGCGCGGCGCCGGCGGCCGCACCAACAATGCCGATCTCGCTGATGGGCGTATCGATGACGCGCTGCGCACCAAAGCGCGCCAGCAACCCTTCGGTCACTTTGAACGCACCGCCGAACGCACCGATGTCCTCACCGAGACAAAAGACGTTGACGTCGCGTTCCATTTCTTCAAACAATGCTTCGCGAATGGCCTCGAGGTATGTAATCTCGGTCATCCCTTCGTACCGGCATCGACATCCCACGTGCCCCACCCTTGCGCCCGCTCGTCGCCGTATCGGAGAGCAGCGGCATCGCGACGAAACCACAACGGTTGTTCAGATGACGGGTTCGCGTACACACCAAGGAGCGCATCTAACGCCTCAGGCGGAACGGAGGTCTCTGCCAAATCTGTCGCGACGTCAATCTCGTGCAGAATACGCGCGTCGAGAGCGGCGAGCTCCTCCTCTGTTGCGTGCAACACATCGCGCAATACACGCACGTAGCGATCGATGGGATCATTCTGTGTCGCCCAGCGCTCAACTTCTCCCGGCAACATATACGACTGATTGTCATGCTCGGCATGTCCTTTTCGACGAAACGTCATAAGCTCGATAAGCGTCACGCCCTCGCCGCGCCGCGCGCGGTCCACGGCCGTTTTCGTCACGTCATAGACCGCTAAGACATCGTTTCCGTCAGCCTGCACACCCATCACACCGTAGCCAATTGCCTTATCGACAAATTGTGCGGCGGCGGTCTGCTTCGCCGTCGGCGTCGAATACGCGTAACCATTGTTTTCGACGATCACGACCAGCGGACAACGTTGCACCGCCGCGAAGTTGATGCCCTCGTGAAACGCGCCGGTACTCGTGGCGCCGTCGCCGATGTACACAAGTCCAACGCGATCTTCACCGCGCATCTTAAAAGACAGCGTCACTCCCGCCATCACCGGCACCATGTCACCCAACGGCGAGATCTGGCCGATAAAACCGCGCACGGTATCGCCAAAATGGATATTCAATTCGCGACCTCGCGTCGGAGAGTCGCCCTTCGCCATGTATTGCCGCAACACTTCAAGCGGTGTCGCACCCTTCACCAGCATCGAGCCAAGATTGCGAATGAGTGGCGAGAGGATGTCCCGTTGCTCCAGCGCAAAAGCGCTGCCGACGGAGTCTGCTTCTTGACCCAGCGATCGGAATAGTCCACCGACAACTTTCGTTTGACGATACAAATTCACAAGACGCTCTTCGAGTTGTCGCGTGAATTTCATCCAATAGTACAACGCGAACTTTTGCTCTCGCGAGAGCGCGTCACTCGGTCGCTCCACTACCCGTGCTGCGCGCGCCGCGCGAGACACACGCGCCATCAATACCCCGCCTCGATTTCATGGCGAGGGTCATCGACACGGTGCAGCGCGACGAAGAATTTCTTCACGTTTTTGTCGAGGCGACTTTCCCCAACTTGATCCGTATGCGCTTCTACTAGGGTGGCGTGGCCACCGTCCATCTTGATCATCAGTCGCAGCACACCGAGCACGCCAGAAAAAGTTCGCGATCGCATTTCTGACGCACTTCGCGTCAGGCCCACGGTCGGGAAAAATCGGTCTGCGCTTGCAAGGACATCATCCGGCGTGAGCGGGGTGCGGTGGAAATGTCGCACGTTCAGGGTACCTTTTTTCTCGTACTATCCGGCGTGACAGTCTTCCGATTGGGCTTGACGGTTGGCTCAGCCGGACGCGCCGACTGCGGCGTGCTAAAGTCGCCCGGTTCGTCGGCCGAGAGAATGTCCTGCGTCCAGTCTTGCGTGCGTTGCAACGCTTTTGTCGAATCGGCGCGAAACTGCAGTCCCATCGCCCACATGCCTGCCGTCACAAACATCAAGTTCGTGCGATAGGTACCCAGCTCCCCGGTCTCTTCAAGGCCGTTGGCAACCGTCTTTCGATCCTTATTCGTTGCGAAGACGCGGCCTTGGCCGCCTTGAATTGGCTTGCCGGTGTGCACGTCATTCACGATGACGCGCCAATAGGTGGGCTCCAACGCGCGCGTGGGCTTCGATTCGACCGTCACCCGGACAACAAAGCTATCCGTCACGAACCGAAGTTCGTTGAGTGGCGCCGTCCCGCTGCCGCAGGCGGCCACGCTCAGGCCGCCCACGATTGCTAGAAGAAACACTGCGCACGCGCGGAGGAGTTTCATTGATAATACTCGAGCCCGAGATGAGTAATCTGCTCCTCACCCATCAGGTGTCGGAGCGTGTTCTTCAGCTTCGTTTGCTGAATAAAAAGATCATGTTCGGGTTGTAATCCTGGAGCGGTTTGGGGCGACTTGTAATAGAAGCTTAACCATTCCTGAATGCCCTTCATACCGGCACGCATCGCGAAGTCGCTGAACAGGGCAAGATCGAGAACGATTGGCGCGGCGAGAATAGAATCGCGGCAAAGAAAGTTGACCTTGATCTGCATCGGATAGCCAAGCCAGCCTTTGATGTCGATGCTATCCCAGCCTTCCTTGTTATCACCACGCGGCGGGTAGTAGTTGATACGCACCACGTGCGAAAAATCTTTATATAACTCAGGGTACAACTCGGGCTGCAGAATGGTGTGCAGCACCGACAGTTTCGACTCTTCCTTCGTTTTGAACGACGCGGGATCGTCGAGCACTTCGCCGTCGCGGTTGCCAAGAATATTCGTGGAGTACCAGCCCTCGAGGCCGAGCATGCGCGCTTTCAGGCCCGGCGCAATGACGGTTTTCAGCCACGTTTGACCCGTCTTAAAATCTTTGCCCGACACCGGCACACCTTTCTTGACAGCTAAACCGAGCAACGCAGGGAAATCGGCGGACAAATTCGGTGCACCATTGCAATAGGGGACGCCCTCCATAATCGCGGCCCACGCGTACAGCATGCTCGGGGCGATCGCATCATCACTCTCCTCCATCGCCTGCTCGAACGCTTCGATGGTTTGATGCTGCGGTCCCGCTTTGATATACGTCTCCGTCGAGCCACACCACACCATGGCCGCGCGCGCCGCCCCGTGCTCTTTCATAAAATTTCGAATGTCAGCGCGAATCTGCTCGGCGAGATCGCGTTTGTTCTTCCCGGTTTTTACGTTGGTCGCACCAGTAATGCGCGTGACGTAGCGGAGCTCAAAAGCTGCGGGCATCGGCTTAATGCTTTTGAGAAACTCCGCGACAGGCTCGAGATCGGATTTTTCCAACACGCCGGCTTTCGTCGCCGCGGTAAAGGCGTCATCGGGGATCGGATCCCATGCGCCGAACACGATATCATCGAGTGACGCCAGCGGCACCAGATCGCGAATAAGAGGACTGCGGTTCTCCGTGCGCTTGCCCAAGCGAATGGTGGCCATCTGCGAGAGCGATCCAATAGGCACCGAAAGGCCGCGCCGCACGCGTTCGACACCGGCCATAAACGTGGTGGAGACGGCGCCCAGACCCGGAGTGAAAATCGCCAACTTGCCGGTGGCGGGGGCGATAGACGCGGCACTGCTGCGGAGCGAATCGGTCACTTCGGCAACTCTCCCTGAGTGGTCGTACGATAAACGTACAAAATGCGTTGAACTGCGGTAATCCAGGCGGTGACAGACAGCAACGTGACGATGGCCGCGAGGACCCAGCCATTTAACGCGAGACCAAAGAATGCTTGCGGCGCGGATAACAACGTGATGCGTTCGGGCCGTTGGAGCAGGCCCACCTTCGCGTCGAGTCCGAGCCCTTCCGCACGCGCCCGTGTGTACGACGTAACAAACGTGCCGATCAGTCCGAGCAGCGTAATCGTGAGCATGATGTTGCTCTCGTGCACCGTACTCGTAGCATAAAACACGACCAATCCACCCAATAGCACGCCGTCGGAGACGCGATCTAACGTTGAGTCGTAGAATGCGCCGAATACCGAACTACGCCCCGTCCGCCGCGCCACTGTACCGTCGAGCACGTCGAACAGCGCCGTCACGCCGAGAAACCAGCCAGCCGTTTTGATGTGCCCGCTCGCAAAAATGCCGCCGGCGATCACCGTGCAGATCGTTCCGACCGTCGTGATCGTATTCGGATGCACACGACGTCGCACCAGCCAATCGGCGACCGGCTCGATGAGCCGAAGATAGCCGCGTTGAATCGCGTCCCACAGAGATTGCATCTCGTCTGATGCTGGAGAGTTGGGACCGGAAGCGGTGACGGGACGAGGCGAGCCTCGTCCCGTCACATGGCCGGACTGAACAGTCCAACCGCAGAGGAAGCGTTGCCCTAGCAAACTAGGACCGGCCCCCCATCAACGGTAGAGATGATACCGTCGCACATCCCGTTCGAATGCGACAATGGCCGGCAATTGTCGATCCATGACCGCGTCAGGATCGGCACCGGCCAAGATGGCTTCGCGAACGCGAGCGGAACCCATACGCAGATCAAACCCCCGGTCGTCGATGTGCAAGGAGTCTCGATTTACGCGTGCCAACCCCCAGAGCAGCGCGGCGCCGACCCGCGCTGGCTGGACCAGCGCACGATCGGTGACTTCAATGCGCAATCCCGGAATGGATTGTCCGCCATACTTGCCGTCGCCCGGCTGTACCGGCGTAAATCGCTCCGCATGAAATCGAACGCCCGTCAGCGCGAGATCTTCGAGCAGTCGCACCAGCGTGTCCGCACGCATCCACGGCGCACCAACGCGCTGAAACGGATCGTTCGTACCGCGCCCGACCGAGAGATTGGACGACTCGAACGGCACCAACGCCGGATACAACAACGCACTTGTTTGATTCGGTAAATTGGGCGAAGGTCGCACCCAAGGAAGCTGGGTCTGGTTGAACCACATCGCGCGGCGCCAATACTGCATCGGCACGACCGTCAACCGCGTCCCCAATTTCAACTGCCCTTGGAAGAGTCGCGCGAGCTCGCCCATGGTGAGACCGTGCCGCAGCGGAAGCGGAAACAACGCGAAGCCATTGGCTGATTTTGTGGGGCTCGGCTCTTCTGCGTTCGCCAGCGATGAGTCGAGAATTGCGCCTTCCGTTCGAACGCCGGACAACGGATTGGGACGATCAAGCACGAGGACCGGAATGCCACGGCGCGCACCCGCTTTCATGGCATAGAGCATCACGCCGACATATGTCCACGTTCGCGTACCGATGTCCTGTAGATCCACCACCAATACGTCGACATCGGTAAGCAGACTATCCGGAGGAGCGATGGTTGACTTCTGATATAACGAGTGGACGATAAGTCCCGTTTTTTCGTCTTTTTCGTCGGCGACATTTACGTGATCGGCAGTGCCCGCGACGCCATGCTCCGGCGAGAACAATCGCACGAGCTTCACGCCTGCACGTTGTGCGCGAGGGTCGCTGAAGAGCAGATCAATGGATCGACGTCCGCGCTCATCAACACCCGTTTGATTGGTGATGAGGGCGACGCGCTTGCCGGACACCAGCCGGATGCTATCGTCCATGAGCACGGAAATACCAGGACGGACGCGACGAGTGATGCGCAACGGCATCCCATCGATACCGTCTTCCGGCAGCGGTTGATTGTCCGGTGGGCGATTATTGCCCGCGCACGCAATCACGCCACTGCCAATGCTCAACGCGACGAGCGCGCGCCGCAGGACTGAGCGCGCCGACTTTCTCACACGCGCACAACGCGCGGACCCTTCCGGACTTCTTTCGAGATGCGTCACGCACTCCTCCAGAAATTGCCAGCGTACCGATACGGCACGCGGGTCCTCCTTCCCGGCCAACACATCAGCTCGCGACACCCCTACGTGCGCGCACTCACTGTTGCCCTCATCACGACGGTCGTGTTTGCATGTGCATCTCAAAACGCCACACGTTCGACGGATCGTACACCGCGTCGCAGCACGACGACACCACCCGCCGCGCTCTCGCTCAATCCCAACGTGCCGTTACCGGCGACACACCGTCGATGGATTGATAGCACGCTGAGCTCGCTCTCATTACGTGAGCGTGTGGGACAGATGGTAATGATCTGGATGCTCGGTGACTTTACCAACGCACGTGAACCGGGCTTTCTCAAGCTCGTCACACAAGTGCAACGCGACGGGGTGGGTGGCATCGTGATGTCACTCGGCTCACCAATTGAAGTGGCTGCCAAGTTGAATTACTTGCAGCAGCGCGCGCGTGTGCCATTGCTTGTGGGTAGCGATGTAGAGCCCGGCCTCGGTCGACTCGAAGGGGGCGTGTTTGCACCGTCCCTATATCAGGGCGGAAGCGCAACCGTCTTGCCGAGCAACATGGCAATCGGCGCATCGGGCCGCGAGGACGACGCAGAGGCGGCGGGTCGGATCGTCGGCATCGAATCGAACGCCATCGGGATTCACATGGCGTTTGCGCCGGTGGTCGACGTGAATAATAATCCGAATAACCCAGTGATCAACGTACGATCATTTGGTGAAGATCCACGCAGCGTATCGCGATTGGCGATAGCATTTGTACGCGGTGTGCAGAGCAGCGGCACTGCGGCAACCGCCAAACATTTTCCCGGACACGGCGACACGGGCACGGATTCGCATCTCGGATTGCCCGTCATCATGGTTCCGCGTTCGCGGCTTGATACCGTGGAGCTCATGCCGTTTGCTGCGGTGATTGGCGCTGGCGCTGCGGGTATGATGACGGCCCATATTGCCTTGCCGGTTGCGTATGGAGATAGCACACCAGCCACGCTGTCGCCTCGCATCATGCAGGGATTGCTTCGCGATTCGTTAGGCTTTCACGGCCTCACGCTGACTGACGCGATGACGATGGAAGGACTCGCGAAAGGGTACGGGGTGGAAGAGAGTGTGCTGCGCGCGATCGATGCCGGCGACGACATCTTGCTCATGCCCGTCGATGTCACCAAGGCGATTGACGCGGTGGTCCACGCCGTCGAATCGGGTCGCATCACGAGCGCGCGCATCGACGTCAGCGTGCGGCGGATTCTCGAAATGAAGTTGCGCACTGGAGCAGTTGCGCGCCCCGTCGTTCCGCTGGATTCGCTGCGCGAGCGTGTTGCGACACCCGAACATTTAGCCATCGCCGACGGCATTGCACAGCGGGCCATCACGTTGGTGCGTGATAGCGCACACTTAGTACCCATTGCGCGAAACACGAACGTGTTGTTTGTGACGTATGCGCCTGATGCGGAGCTCGTGACTGGCAGCACATTTGTCTCGGAGGCGCGTGCGCAAACGTCGAAGATGCGCAGTATTCGACTTTCGCCGCACGCGAGTGCCGACGAACTCGACACCTTAGCGCGCGACGCGCAGCGATATGAGCGTATTGTTGTGTACAGCTACACGCGCACGCTCGAAGGCGAAGGCCGCCTCGCTATACCCACACAAATCGCTGCGTTTGTCGGTCGACTTGCGCAAACCGGAAAGTTGCTCGTCGTTGCGGGCGGTAATCCGTATCAGCTGCGACAGATGCCGCAAGTTCCCACGTATCTCGCCACATATGGTCGCGGCGATGCGCTCGAGCGCGCCGCCGCACGCGCGCTGTTTGGCGCTGCTCCAATCAGCGGTCATATACCGGTCTCGCTGCCTGGGTTCTTTTCGCGTGGTGACGGCCTGCTGCGGGATGTCACGCCGAACACCGCAATCCCATTCGCGGCACGGGCCACGGTGCTGCGCGATAGTCTGCGCGCTGTTCTCGAACGCGCCGTTGCCGATACTGCCTTTCCGGGTGCATATGCTGCCGTGGGCAACGCGGACGGCATTGTCGCGGAGTACGGAGTCGGTCACCTCGACGAGAACGACGCCACGCGTCCCGACGCCAATACCATCTGGGATCTTGCGTCGTTAACGAAAGTGATCGGCACCACAAGCGCGGTCCTCCAGCTTGTCGGAAGCGGACGCGTCGCGCTTGATTCGCCGGTCGTAAAATACTTGCCGCAATGGACGCCACTTTCGGCGCAACACATCACCGTACGCATGTTGCTGATGCACACTGCGGGATTGCCGGCGTGGCGACCGTTGTACAAGGAGGCGGCGAATGCCGCGCAGGCGGAGCAACAGTTATTTGCGACGGGGCCCGATACCATTCCAGGAAAACGATTTCTGTATAGCGATCTCGGTTTCATTTTGCTCGGCAAGATGGTTGAACGCGTGTCGGGTGAACCGCTCGCGCAGTTTGATAGCGCCCATGTCTTTGCGCCACTTGGCATGACCGATACGCGCTACCTGCCACCAGCATCTTGGTTGCCGCGCATTGCGCCGACCGAGCAAGATCCATGGCGCAATCGCAAACTGCGCGGTGAAGTGCACGACGAAAACGCGTTCATCTTGGGCGGTGTGTCGGGTCACGCGGGACTCTTCTCAACAGGTCGGGACTTGGCACGATTTGCCCGCATGTATTTGCGCGCGGGCGAACTTGACGGGCATCGCGTGTTCCCGTCGTCCACCGTCGCCGCATTTACGACCGTGCAAGACACGTCCATCTCGCGACGCGCGTTAGGATGGGAGACACCGACCGGAGGCAATTCGGCCGGACATCTGCTGACGAGCCACGCCTTCGGACACACCGGTTTTACGGGGACGTCGGTCTGGATGGACCCAGGGCAAGGACTCTTCATCATCCTCCTCACAAATCGCGTCAATCCGACGAGAGAGAACCGAAAAATCGGTGCCGTCCGCAGTGCCCTTGCAGACGCCGCCATTCTGGCGCTGCGGCCCGATGCGCGCTCGGGCAGTGCCCGACCACCGCGATAGGCGGTTCGTGCGCCGGCGAGGGAACTCCTAGCCATTCGCTGTGTTTCTTGAACGAAAGCGAACCAGTCGCTATTGTACTAGCAGTATGACGCGACGCCGTAGTGCCAAAAGTCCGCGTAGTGCGGACAGCGGCAACGGCGCGCTCCATCAAGCCGGTCGCGCTGACGACCGCCTCGGAGAACTACGATGAGCACGATGCAGCAGCCGGATACGTTGGTCGTCATCACCTCCGTCGCCGGAGTGGAAGTTCAAAAATTCATGGTTGCGGAAGGTGTGACGCCAGAGCAAGGTGGCCTGCGCGTCTCGGTGATGCCCGGCGGCTGTAGCGGCTTTAAATACGGGCTCGTGATCGAAGACAAAAGTGCCGAAGACGACATCGTGCTTGACCACGACGGTTTTCGCGTGTTTGTTGACCCGTTTTCGGCGCAATACCTGAGCGGCACCGTGATCGACTACGTGACATCCATGCAAGGCTCGGGCTTCACATTCAAGAACCCCAGCTCGACCGGCGGCTGCGGCTGCGGTAGTTCTTTCTCGGCCTGATTTTCATCGCGTCCGTGTGGACGCATTTCCCGAGCCCGTTGCCATGAGTTTTTCGGCCATCGGAAATCCGGAGCAATTGCCGCTGCATCAGGCCCGCGTACTCGATTCGAGTCGCGGGCCTTTGCATACGGAAGCTCCGCATTTTCTGCAAGGAAGCGCTGCTGCGGTGTCGCGTGAGCGCATTCCGGTTGTGGTGGTGCTCGATCACGAGGCGCTGGCGCGTCTTGTCGCCTTGCGCATCGCAACCCTCATCCGAGCACGTTCCGCCGACGCTCGCTCGCTCGTGCTGGGCCTCGCCACCGGCTCGACACCCATTGGCGTCTATCGGGAATTGATACGACTGCATCGCGAGGAAGGCTTGAGTTTTCGCCATGTGATCACGTTCAATTTGGATGAATATTGGCCGATGCCGCCCGAACGTATTCACTCCTATCATCGCTTCATGTGGGAGAACCTGTTCTCACAAGTGGATATTGATCCGGCAAATGTGCATTTGCTCGACGGTACGTTGCCACGCGAGCAAATCGACGACGCGTGTCGCGCGTACGAAGAGGCAATTGTCGCGGCAGGTGGAATCGATTTTCAGTTGTTGGGCATCGGCAAAACCGGCCATATCGGTTTTAACGAGCCTGGCTCAGGCGAGTTGAGTCGTACACGCCTCATCCATCTGGATCACGTGACACGTCGTGACGCCGCAGCGGATTTTTTCGGTGAAGAGAACGTACCGCGCGAAGCCATCACGATGGGGATCGCCACCATTCTCGCCGCGCGTGAAATTGCGATCTTGGCGACGGGTGAGCACAAGTCGAAAGTGGTACTGCGCGCCGTGGAAGGAGAGATTGACCGCGATGTTGCTGCCACATTTTTACAGCGACATCCAGCCACCACATTTTATGTCGACGAGCCTGCCGCCGCAGATCTGTCGCGTATCGCAACCCCCTGGCTGCTGGACGAGGTGGTGTGGACAGACGCGCTTGAGTTACGGGCAGTGACGTGGCTTGCAGGCCGCACTGGTAAGGCCATCCTGAAGCTGACGCAACAAGACTACTCGGATCATCAGCTATCATCGCTCGTTGCGCGTCACGGGTCACCCGGCGCGGTAAACGGTTTGGTATTCAACGTGCTCGGCGCAAAGATTCGCGGCAAGAGCAAACTGCCGCGCGGGAAACGCGTGATTTGCTTCTCACCGCATCCTGATGACGACGTCATTTCGATGGGTGGCATTCTTCGTAAGTTTGTTGAAAACGAAAACGCGATCACTGTTGCGTACATGACCAGCGGAAACATCGCCGTCTTCGATCACGATGTGCGACGCTACATGGATTTTCTCGTGCGCCTTGATCAAGAGCGTATTGGCGATGGAACTGCCGTACGCTCGTTGGCGGAAACGGTCCACGCATTTCTTGAAGCAAAGCGACCCGGCGAGGTTGATATCGGCGAAGTGCAAGACATCAAGCGCGTCATCCGTGAATCTGAAGCGGTAAGCGGTATCGAAGTGATGGGGCTGAATCGTGAGCACGCTCGTTTTCTTAACTTGCCCTTTTATCAGACTGGCAAGGTGCGCAAAGATCCGATCGGCGCGCCCGACGTTGCGATCGTCGCCAATCTGTTGCGCGAATTGCAGCCGGAGATTGTATTCGTGGCTGGTGATTTGTCGGATCCGCACGGTACACACCGCATGTGCAAGGAAGCCATCGATGCCGCATTACTCGAAGTGTATGGCCATCGTGCACCGACGAACGGATCGGTCGCGGCGCCAGAGGTGTGGCTTTACCGTGGCGCGTGGCAGGAATGGCCCGTGACGGAGGCCACTGTGTTGGTGCCGTTGTCGCAGGAAGAACTGACGCTCAAGATTCAAGCGATCTTCAAGCATCAATCGCAGAAGGATTCTGCGCCGTTTCCTGGGCAGGACGAACGCGAATTCTGGCAACGCGTTGAACAGCGCAATAAAGCCACCTCCGCTCAACTCGATCGTTTGGGTCTCGCCGAATACTTCGCCATGGAAGCCTATGTTATCGCCTAGCAACGCGCCGTCGTGACCGGTCGTTTTAACCTTGTCGATTTGGCGGTGTTGCTGATCTACCTGAGCGGCACCACCGCGCTCGGCATGTGGATTGGACGCTCGCAGAAATCGGCCAACGATTATTTCGTAGCGGAGCGGTCAATCCCGTGGTGGGCAGTGCTGTTTTCGATTGTGGCGAGTGAAACGTCAGCGCTCACGTTTATCAGTATTCCGGGACTCGCGTACACGGGCAATCTTGGATTTTTGCAGGTGGTCGCCGGCTATATCATTGGTCGATTTGTCGTTTCGTTCACGCTGTTGCCAAAATATTTTGAAGGACAACTGGTGACCGCCTATGCATTACTCGAAACGCGGTTCGGACTAACGACGCGTCGCTTCACGTCGATTGTGTTTATGGGCACGCGCGCATTGGCCGATTCGGTGCGTGTCTTTGCGACCGCAATTCCGGTGGCGCTGATTATCGGTCCGGCGTTGCCGAAAGCGTATGCGATGCCAACGGCGATTATTGTGTTGGGATTGCTCACCGTGATTTACACGTATCGCGGCGGTATGAAGGCCGTCGTGTGGACGGAGCTTGTGCAAGCGGCGGTGTATGTGATCGGCGGCCTTTCAGCGATCGTGCTCATTGGCCAATCCGTGAATGGCGGATGGAGCGAGATTTTTCGGCAAGCGGGCGCGGCTGGCAAGTTGCAAGTGATCGACACCTACACCGGGTTTGACAAACCGCATACCATTTACGCGGGATTAATTGGTGGTGCGTTTCTCGCGATGGCCTCACACGGTGCCGACCAGCTGATCGTGCAGCGGCTGCTCTCGAGTCGCTCGTTGAAAGACGCGCAGCGCGCGCTGATTGGCAGTGGCTTTGTGGTGTTTGCGCAGTTCACGCTGTTTTTGATGGTCGGACTCGGTCTCTGGGTACTGTTTCAGGGTCGCGTGTTTGCCGCCGCCGATCAAATCTTTCCGAGCTACATCGTTGAACGCATGCCGCATGGCTTGGTTGGACTCATTGTGGCTGCGATTGTTGCCGCAACGATGAGCACACATTCGGGAACGATTAACGCGTTGGCCGCATCAACGACGCACGACATTTACTTGCCACTCACGGGCCGTCGCGCGGATGACCCACGGACGCTCAAAGTGGGCAAACTTTTTGCACTGGCGTGGGGCATTGTGCTTACGGTTGGCGCGCTGTTATTCAAGGAACAGGGAACGCCGGTAGTCGTGATTGCATTGTCGATAGCATCATTCACCTACGGTGGTCTGTTGGGGGGATTTTCACTCGGACTGTTTTGGAAGCGCGCGATTCAGCGCGATGCTCTGCTCGGCATGAGTGTCGGTATTGGATGCATGGCGTTCATCGTCTTTGCAAAACAATTCGTCGTTGCGTTTCCGCAGTTGGCTGACACGCTTGGTCCGTTTGGCTCGATTGCATGGCCGTGGTATGTGTTGATCGGCACGTCGATTACGTTCGTGACTGGCGTACTTTCATCTCTGACTCACGCGGAGCCTCCAGCGGTGCCGATCACTATTACGGGAATTCGCTCATGAGCGTCGGTCCACTCGATCCGATGCCCCTCGTTGTTGGCGTTGATGGCGGCGGGAGTCGCACGCGCGTGCTGTTGGCCGACGCGAATGGCACCATCTTGGCGAGAACGGAGGGAGCCGCGACTGCGCTCAAGCCGGGCCATGAATCCGATGCCGCCGATACCATCAGGGCGTTGATCGCCGACGTGCTGGCCATGGCCGACCGTTCCGAAACACGACCAGCGGTATGTGTGGTCGGCGTCGCGGGCGCGGGTCACGAGCGGTCGGCACAAGCGTTGTGGTCGGCGTTGGCGTCGCGTCGTATTGCCGATGACGTCTCCGTGCAAGCCGATGCCACCATTGCCCTCGACGATGCGTTTGGCGATTCGTCGGGCGTGCTCCTTATCGCCGGCACTGGCTCTGTGGCGTTCGCGCGCGCGCCGGACGGTACACTGGAACGCTGCGGTGGATGGGGTCCGAATATTGGTGATGAAGGTAGTGCCGCGTGGATTGGACGTCGCGCGCTGAGCGTGATTACCGCGGCGCAAGACGGACGTGAGCCCGAAACAGCACTTGGCGGCGCGGTCCTTACCGCGTTGGAGCTTGAGTCGCTCGAAGATCTCATTCCGTGGGCCGCGGCTGCGACGCCCGGCATATTTGCAACGCTCGCGCCGGTGATTGGGCAAGTGGCTGCTACGGGTGATCTCCGCGCTAATGCGCTGATCAGCTTGTGCGTAGAAGAACTCACACTCCACGTTCGCACGCTTGCACGGCGCTGCTTCACAGACGAACGCGCTGCGGTGCCAGTCGCGTTGTCCGGCGGTCTGCTGTCGAAAGGCTCGCTCGTGCGGAAGCGTTTGGAGCAGCGAATGAAGAGTGCGGTGCCTGGTGCGACCGTGCGCAGCGAAGAAGTAGATGCAGCACGCGGTGCCGTGCGCAGGGCGCGGCGATTGCTTGGAGTTGAGGTGTAGGGAGGCCGTAACTACTGTAGTTTCCGCTTCGCTGGCGCCTGCAACCGCTGCACGTCAGGCATCACGACAATCAACCCATCGGCCGGCGTCGTATTGGAATGCCCCTGTACGAGATGCTCCTGGTACCGATCCAGCGCGTAGTCAAACGCATTTGACGGATCCGCATCAACAATTTCAAGGTCGGTCTCCGACATTGTCAGTTTTCCAAATCGTAACGTACCGCCGTGAAAGTACATAAAGTTTTTCGCTGACGAACCGGGACGTTGCACAAGCGCAACCTTCGCCGCTTCCGCGGATCCAAAGATCTGCCGCATTCCGCCACGTTCGAGTTTGATTGCCGTCAACTTTCCGCGAATTTCCGGCGGTGGCAACATCTGAGTGGGATTCAACACAAAATCATCACCGTCGATGCGCGCGCCGTGGCCAGGTTCGAGTTTGATCAACTTGCTCAATCCCCCTAACCATTTGGACAATCCTTTCACGCCAACTCCGGCCACCGTGATCGCTGTCGGATGCACGCGGATCTCACCGTCACGCGTCAACGCCACACTTGCCCGAATACGAAATGACAACCACACGCCTTTGTGCATTGATCCGGTTTGCACCATTTCATTACGGTCGATTGACACATGCAAATTACGCAACGGCGACCCAGCGTAACCAAACACGTGCCGATTGAGCAACGTGGCTAGGCTGTTCGTATCAACGGCAATATCGCCGCTCTCAATGTTGATGATCATCGAGCGTTTGTCATTGAGCGCCGGCGGCGAACCCTTCTTTGCGGGCAATACAGTGCCCTGCAAGCGCGCAATGGCGAGCACTATGCCAGGCTCGATGTGCATGTTCACATGCCGCATGTCCGTGTGAACGGTTGACACACTTGCTGCACTCTCCGCATGAGCAGTTAAACGTCGCCGCGCGCTGTCGGCTTTCTCCATGATTGGCGCGAGCGATGCGTCGCTAGGTAAAGCACTCGCTGAGTCCGCAGTCGCACCGGCGACAGGTGCCGCCGCCGAATCCGCACGCGGAGGCGTCGGCGTACTGCACGCGACCAGCGACGCAAGCGCAACCGCCCACGATCGCATACGTTGAAATTGCATACATAGATGTAACCATCCTCACACGGCTAGTTCCTCCTCGTAAGCTCCGGCAGCGATCTACGTGACCGCCACCGCGCCTTCCGCGGGAATCTCCAACACCCCTTCCCATCTGGCCATCACCGCCGTGGCGAGACAATTCCCGAGCAAATTCACCGATGTGCGTGCCATGTCCATCACGGCATCGACGCCGAGTATGACGGCAATGCCTTCGAGTGGCAGTCCAAACTGCGCGAGTGCCCCAGAGAGAATCACCAGCGACGCGCGTGGCACGGCCGCCACACCCTTCGACGTCAGCATCAGCGTGAGCATCATCAGCAACTGCTGACTGATGGGCATGTTGATGCCGGCGGCCTGCGCAACAAACACCGATGCGACCGCCAGGTACAACGTCGAGCCATCGAGGTTAAACGAATAGCCCGTTGGCAACACGAACGACACAATGCGTCGCGGTACACCGAACTTTTCCATCGCCTGCATGGCCTGCGGAAACGCGGCTTCGCTCGACGCGGTGGTAAACGCGATCAACCACGGTTGCTGTACCGTGCGCCAAAAACGAATGATTGGAATACGCATAATAAGCGCAACCGGAACCAGCACTGCGAGCACGAAAATAATGAGCGAGACATAGAGCGTACCAACAAGTTTGGCGAGGTTAAGCATGACGCCCAATCCACTCTTGCCAACGGTCACACCGATTGCGGCACCGATACCGATCGGCGCGTACACCATGACGACGCCAACAAATTTGAACATCACATCGCTCATCGACTGCAGCCAGTCGAGCATCACCTTCTTTGACGGCCCTTCCACGCGCGCGAGGGCGACCGCGAAAATGATGGCGAAAAATACGATCTGCAATACTTCGTTATTCGCCGCCGCTTCAAAAAAGCTTTGCGGTACGGTGTGCTCAAGCACCGAGCTAAACGTCGGTGTTTTTGTCGCCATGGCCTTGAATTCTTCGGTGCCGCTGGTGGCGAGCTGCACGCCAACGCCCGGCTTCACGAGGTTCACGGCAACGAGCCCAATCACCAACGCCAGCGTGGTCACTATTTCGAAATAGATGATAGAGCGCAGCGCAAGTTTGCCCACCTTTTTCATATCGTCGCCGTGACCGGCGATGCCAACAACCAGTGTGCTAAACAACAACGGCACGATCAGCGACTTGATCATGCGTAAGAAAATGTTCGCGAACGGCTTCAGGTTGACGGCGAAGTCCGGCGCCAACCAGCCAATCAGGATGCCGATCACCATCGAGATCAGAATCCACTGCGAAAATCCGATACCGAGAAAGCCGCGCTTCCCGGTCGGAGCCGACGCCGATGACGTGGCGGGAGAATGTGTCATCGGAGTCTCGGTCAGATAAACAACGGTGCGAGCACCAACGTGATGGTCGACAGCAGCTTGATGAGCACGTGCAGTGACGGACCCGCAGTGTCCTTGAACGGATCACCAACGGTATCGCCGACGACCGCAGCCTTGTGCGCATCAGATTTCTTGCCGCCGTACGCGCCCGTTTCGATGTATTTCTTGGCGTTGTCCCACGCGCCGCCGCCGTTGTTCAGGAACCCGGCCATCAGAATGCCAACAACCGTCGCAATCATCAGGAAACCAGCAACGGCTTCAGCGCCAAGATTTTCGCCCGGACCGCTGAGGCTCTTGAACACGAGGCCAACGCCGATCGGAAAGGCGATGACTAAGAAACCAGGTAGCACCATCGCCTTCAGGGCGCCTACGGTGACGATATCGACGCACGCGGCATAGTCCGGCTCTTCAGTGCCAAGCATGATGCCTGGGCGCGCCTTAAACTGCCGACGCACTTCGGTGATCACACTTTGAGCGGCTTTCGAAACGGCCGTCATTGCAAGCGATGAGAACCAGAACACCAACATGCCGCCAATCAGCGCGCTGACGAATACTTGCGGCTTGCTTAGGTCAACGTGCAACGCTTTGCCGGTGTAGTTCTTAACTTCGTCGAGATACGCCGAAAACAACAAGAACGCAGCGAGGGCCGCAGAGCCGATCGCATAGCCCTTGGTGAGCGCCTTCGTGGTGTTGCCCACCGCATCGAGACGATCCGTTTTGTTGCGAATAGCTTCGGGCTGCTTGGACATCTCGACGATGCCACCCGCATTGTCCGTGATCGGTCCGAATACATCCATCGCGAGGATGTAGCCGGCGGTACCCAACATGCCCATCGTGGCGACGGCCGTACCAAACAAACCGCCGGCCGGCATTCCATCGATCATGATGCCGCTACTGCGGCCGAGCATGAAGCTGGACACGAGGGCGATCGCGATCGTAAACACTGGCAACACCGTCGACTCCATGCCCACGGCGAGTCCCATAATGATGTTGGTCGCCGGTCCCGTCTGCGATGCTTCGGCAATCGACAACACCGGGCGATAGCGATACTCGGTGTAATACTGTGTGATAAAAACAAACGCGATTGAGGTGACGACTCCGATCATCGCGCAGCCGAAGTAATGCAGCCACGCCTCGGGCGCTTCGGGCGTAACCAGCAACCATTTGCATGCGAAGAAAATAGCGACGCTCACCAGTGCGGCCGTGATGTAGTAGCCGCGATTGAGCGCCTTCATCGGATCAGCATCTTCGGTTGTGCTTACCGTCATCACGCCGATGATCGAACAGATCAAACCAAGCGAGCCGATGACGAGCGGGAAGAGAATGCCCGCAACACCGAATGACTTGAACAGGATGACGCCAAGAATCATCGCGCCAATATTTTCGGCAGCGGTCGATTCAAACAAGTCGGCGCCGCGACCAGCGCAGTCACCAACATTGTCACCCACGAGGTCCGCGATAACGGCAGGATTGCGGGGATCGTCTTCTGGAATTCCCGCTTCAACTTTACCCACCAAGTCTGCACCAACGTCTGCCGCTTTCGTGTAGATGCCACCACCGAGCTGTGCAAACAGCGCAACGAACGATGCGCCAAAACCATAGCCGACAATCAAGAACGGAATTTTTGTCGCCCAGGTATTTGCATCAATGCCGACGGGTGCCAGCATCGTGAGGATGGCAAAGAGACCACCGACACCGAGCAAGGACATCGACACGGTGAACAACCCCGACACCGCACCACCACGCAGCGCGGTTTGAAGCGCCGCGTTGAGTGACGTCATCGCTGCAGCTGCAACGCGAATGTTGGTGCGAATAGACACCCACATGCCCATGTAACCAGCGACGCCCGAGGACAGGGCGCCGAGGAGAAACGAGAATACGATGAAGAGGCCGAAGACCTTCGGGTCATCGACCGGATCTGTCGCGTTGTGCGATCGAAGCACGCCATACCCGACGCCCAACACGATCGCGACCAGTACGGCCAACATCGCAATCGTTTTGTTTTGGCGCTTGAGATACGCTTCAGCGCCAACCTGAATAGCGTTCGAAATCTTCTGCATCGCAGGCGTGCCGCGGTCACGCGCAAGGACCCAGCGCGCGAGGAAAACGGCGAAGACCAGGGCGGAGATGCTGCTGCCGAGGATAATGGTCAACAGCGACGACGTCGATGGCATCATAGGGAAAGCAAGTAGTCGGTCAGAGAGCAGCGTAGAAGGGAGCGCGCTGTCAGAGTGAGAGATGACCAGATTTTCGTTCGGTCAAGCTACCGGCCCGCACAGAGCAGAGCCAGAGCGCGTAACGACGGAAAACGCACGTCTCGCCGGAGACCGAGTCATTCAATACGCCGCAATACGCCAATGTCCCCGGCAATGTCATTTCGCGAGCACGTTACAACGAGTACGTGATCTCGGTTTTTGCGCGTACGGGGACACCCAGCGCATTCACGGCTGGACGAAAGCGAATAGACGACAAAGCTTCGCGCAATTTGCGATTGTACGAGCCGTCTCGCGTCGGTGTGAATTGCAAGTCGAGCACCTTGCCGGTGGAGTCGACATCAAACACCACGACCACGGTGCCCTTCGCCTTCGACGGCACTGGGATTGGTGGCAGAAACAACTCGGTCGGCGCCGGTGGATAAATGGAGCCTGGCCCGCCGCCGGTGCCCGGCCCAACACCCGTACCCTTGCCCGTGCCAACTCCGGAGCCAACGCCGCCTCCACTGCCAGGCCCTGCGCCTGCGCTCCCGTCCGTCCCTGCACCGCCGCCGGTTCCAGTCACCGCCGACTTGACGTCTGCCGCAATATCTGGAGACGCCGTCTTTGGCTGTTCCGACGGTTTCTGTTGCGGTGGCGGAACAACGGGCGGTGGCACAATGGGCTTCACTTCGGGTGGTTTGACCAGCGGTGGCAAAACCGGCGGCACGAGGGCGGGCGCGACCTTTACGAACTCAATGCGCTCGTTTTTTGGAACACCTCCAGTGCCACGATTTCCGCCACCACCACCACCAGCCGGACCAGCACCACCTGCGCCCAATATTTCGTGTAGCAGCTCGGGTGACGCGAACGGGACGATCAGCAAGAACACCACAAGCAAGTGCAATAACACCGCGATGATCGCACTTGTGACTCGCCGTTGCCGGGCGACCGGTATGCCAATCGGCGGCCGATATCGTGGCCGCTCGCCGGGTAGCGGTGCGGACGTCGGTTCACACGAACTGTCTAAACCCCGAGGTGGAGAAACCATGCGAGCGGGAAGCGAGCCGAGAGTACACGCGACGCAGCGAGATGCTGCGCGCAACCTTCGTAACGTAGTACGGCGGACGAACCCGTGAGGATCGTCCGCCGTACACGCGTACCACATTGCAGCGGACCGCGAGTGCTACCCCGCCCACTCAGAAAGGAGTCGACGGAGACAGATCACTTTGGCGGAACACCGATGACTTTGACGCCAGCACCACGCGCTTGGTCCATCGCCCAGATGACAGACGAATACTTCACCGTCGTATCACCCTTCACGAAAATGATCTTTTCGGGACGCGGATCGTAGATGGTTTTCAGTCGCGCAAAGAGCGCTGCCTTTTCGACAGGCTCTTTGTTGATCGCGTACTTGTCACCCGGCAACACTTCGAGCACGATCTGATCGGGATTGACGTTCGGCTGCGCCGGCTGCGGTGTTGGATCAGGCAGCTGCGTGTCGATCGCCTTCCGGCTCATCGGAATGATCATCATAAAAATGATGAGCAACACGAGAAGCACGTCGATCATGGGCGTGACGTTCATGTCGTTACTGAGATTACTACCCCCACCGCCTGTTGACATACTCATACTACTTGGCTCCGGGGGCTTTTAAGCCTGGCATGATGTGATCGCTCTCCAACAGCGATTCCGTACCAGGCAGCTGTTCGGTGATGAGCGCTGCCACGGCAACACCGGATTTCGCCAGACGGTCGAGTGCATCAACCACCTTCAAATACTGCAGATCCTTGTGGGCTTTGACGTACATGATCTTGTCTTCGGTGCGCACGGAGTAGATCTGCTTGACTAACGTTTCCAGATCCTCGTTGCGCACCGGCTTCTTGTTCAAATAGTACCGGCCCTGATCGTCGATGCCGAGCACCTGATCACCCTCAATTTCCGGATGTGGCCTGAGATTCTGCCCGTCCGGTGGGACCGCCGTAAAGCCCGCGTTGATCTGCGGGATGGTGATCATGAAGATGATGAGGAGCACGAGCATAACGTCGATCATGGGTGTGACGTTTGGCTCAGCTTTAACACCTGGGCCTCCGCCTGCGCTCATACC
Organism: Gemmatimonadaceae bacterium; assembly: GCA_025358925.1. Lineage (GTDB taxonomy): Bacteria > Gemmatimonadota > Gemmatimonadetes > Gemmatimonadales > Gemmatimonadaceae > Gemmatimonas. The sequence goes on from JANYHT010000039.1 coordinate 336,082, forward strand.
CATCGCGAAACTCCTTGTCGTTCAGTGATGCGACGATTACTGCGAGATGGAGGTCTGACCGGCAGTGTTGAACTCACGCGTGAACCGCGAGCGACCAAACTCACCCGACACACCCTTGATGAGATAGTCGATCATTTCCTTTGACGTGTACGTCATCTCGGCCGTGAGATTGTCGATCTTCGTCTGGAAGTAGTTGAATGACCACACGGCCGGAATGGCAACGCCGATTCCGAAGGCGGTGGTGATCAGTGCTTCGGCAACACCAGCGGCGATGGCCGTGATACCACCAGAACCCGACGACGCCATGCCGGTGAACGAGTTAACGATACCCATCGTGGTGCCGAGCAATCCGACGAACGGTGCCGTGGCGCCGACCGTTGCGAGTACGCCGAGTCCGCGCTTGAGATCAACAACCGTCATCAGCATTTCACGCTCGACCGCACGCTCTGCTGAATTGATGTCTGCAACTGTCACCGAACCGTCTTGAATGAGCGGACGAATTTCGGCGAGTGCGCCACCGAGGACGCGCGCGACATGCGACTTCTTGTAGCCTTCAGCGAGCTTGATGGCTTCGATGAGGTTGTCTTCTTCAAGGAATTGAGAAAACTCTGGAGCGAACTTGCGCGTCTCGGCTTGCGCCTTCCGCATGGCCCACCACTTCGAGATAAGCACCGTGGTCGAGAAAGCCGACATCGCGGCCAACGTGAACACGATGCCCTTCGCGAAACCGCCCATCGACTGAAACAGCGCCAGCAGGGACATGTTCATGAAACGAATCTCCGCAGATCGAAAAGAGAGAGAGAACTAGCGGTTCAGAGAGAACTGGAACGGCTGCTGCACAAGCTGCTTCACCTTACGTCCACCCACCTCGGCGGGTAAAAACCGCATCCGCTGCAGTGCGTTCTTCACCGCGTTCGAGAAGAGATCGTTATCGGTTTTGAGCACTTTGAAAGTGTTCATCTCCGCACGACCAGTTGTATCCACCACAAACTGCGCGAGTACGGTGCCTTCGATGCCAGCAGAGCGGAGCATATCCGGATACGTTGGGCCCGCTGCGCCTGGCGCCATGACGACAGGCTTCTCTACTTGAAAGTCGAAGTACGGCTGGTCGCCCTGCGGAACTGGGCCCTTACCACCCTCAACGCCCTTACCGGTGCCGCCGGCAACACCTTTTCCAGTGAAGTCACTTTCATCCGTGGCTTTCTTGGACAGATCGATGTCGGGAATGATGTCCGGGATCACGATCGGCGCCGACAGTACTTGGAAGCCTTTCGGCGGCGGCGGCGCGACCACCTGATCTGGTGGTGGGGGTGGCTTTTCCGGCTCGGGTGGCTTGGGCTCGTCCTTCTTCACCTCGACGAAATCCACCTTCTCTTCTTTCGACTTCTCGTTCGAGAGTCCGGCGTTTGCCGTCAGCACGACGCCGCCAACGATCAGGATCCCGTGCACGATGATCGACGCAACGGACCCACCCAACCGCTTTTGCTTCTTGGCCTTCGACTCAACCAGATTGTTAAACATCAGGCGTGTCCGGGGTACGGGTCGCAGTGTACGGGTAGGAGTCCGTAGACTGACTTCCGCGAGTTTATCCTCGGTTAGTGATCGAGCAATGGAGAAAAGATTAGGATCAGATTAATCCGGGGTTAGTTTTGACCATTCAGACTCAAGTCGTGAAGACGAACTTGCAGCGCTCCCATGCGCCGTTTCGTTCGACAATGGAAGCATCACCGTAAAGGTGCTTCCGCGTCCGAGCCGCGACTGTACCGTCAATGTGCCACCATGCGCCTGCGCAATCCATTGAGAAATCGCTAAGCCGAGACCAAAGCCGCCCCGATCAGCCGCACGCGAGCGCACTCGGTCGGCCCGCCAAAAACGCTCGAATACAAACGGCAGATCGGCAGCAGCAATTCCAATCCCCGTATCGCGCACGGTGACCACCGCGTGCTCGTCGACCCTCGTGAGCGAAATTTCCACGCGGCCACCGTTGGGTGTGTACTTGATGGCATTGGTCACGAGGTTGAGCAGCAATTGTCGCAGCCGACCGGGATCACCGTGTACTTCTGCTTCTTGAATAATTGGCGCATCGATGATCAGATCCCCATCCTCACCGAGGAGGCGTGCGGTTTCAACAACCTCGCGCGTCAGTGCAGCAAGCGCGACAGGTTCACGATAAAGGTCAAACCGGCCCTCGTCGGCACGCGCTAACGTGAGCAGCGATTCGACCAAGTCGGCCATGCGCGTCAACTGCTGCAAGGCTTCTTCAAGTGCGATCGCGCGCTCTGTACGGTTTGACGTTGGCGACATCGCCCTTTCAACGTCCGCGCGCATGACGGTGAGCGGAGTTTTGAGTTCATGGCTCGCGTCGGCGGTGAAGCGACGCAATGCACCGAAGGATGTTTCCAATCGCTCGATAAACGCGTTGAGCGTAGACGAGAGACGCGCGAGTTCGTCGCCCGCCGCACCGATGGCCAATCGCCGATGCAGCGACCGACCATCGGTGATCGCCTCCACTTGATCCACCATGCGGTCAATCGGTCGAAACACACGCCCCGCAATCACCCACGAAAAAATGATGGACAGGACGATTAAGAACGGTGCAACCACGAGCATCGTGTTCACCAAATCGGTCGGCGCAAGCGTTGCCGGCGTGGTACTGGTTGCCGCGTAGACGCGATAGCGCGCATTGACGCCGAGCATCACATCACGGGACGCGATCAGCACCTCATCCGCGCGCATGGTGACCACATGACTGCGCGCGCCCGGCAGTGTTTTCCGTGCGGAGTCGCTGAAGAGTCCTCGATCTTGCACTGAGAGAGCGGAGACATCCGGTGACGCATAGAGATCGTAGCCCGTGCTGTCTTGCACCAGCACGTAGTCGGGCAGCAATTCAAGAAATGCGCGCAGTCGTACGGAGACTGTGGGGCCCGCCAACGGATCATTCTTTGCGACGACCGGTTCCGTGCCGGAGCTGCGTGCAATGTTGATGGCCCGTACTACGCGATCCACCGCTTCCTGCGCCTGCTGCTCGAGGTCGCGATAGACGGTGACCCGACGCGCTGTGAGCAACGCCAACGCAAAAACGAACAGCGTAGTGACCAGCGCGGTCGTGTATGCTGCGGTAAGTCGCGACCGAATCGAGCCCACGAGCGCGTCGTCGCCCCGCTATGCGCGAATCATGTAGCCAACACCGCGCACCGTGGTGATCAGCTTCTTCTCGTACTTCGCGTCGATTTTTTTGCGCAGATGATTGATGACGACATCCACGATATTCGTACCAGGATCAAAGTGATATCCCCACGCGTACTCCGTGATGAGCGTACGGCTCATCACGCGTCCCGCATGCCGCATCAGGTACTCGAGGACTGCAAACTCTTTCGGCGTAAGCTCGATGGATTCGCCGGCCCTTCGTACGTCGTGTGTGCCTTGATCGAGCTCCAGATCACCAATGCGGAGCATCGGTGAGGCAATGGCGCTTGGTCGGCGCGCGAGCGCTTCCACGCGCGCCAAAAGTTCTTCAAACGCGAACGGCTTCGTGACGTAATCATCCGCACCGGCACGCAGTGTTTCGACTTTCGCATCGACAGCATCTTGCGCGGTCAGCACTAATACCGGACGCTCAAATCCGCGCGATCGCAAACTGCGCAGGACATCGATGCCGCTACGACCAGGCAGTCGCATATCCAAAATGACAATGTCGTACGGCTGTGAGAGCGCCATGCGTTCACCATCGGCGCCATTCGCGACGAGGTCGGCCTGCCATCGCTGCTCCTCGAAGCCGCGACGAACGAACTCTCCCACGGTTGGATCATCTTCGATTACTAAAATCTTCATCTCGTTATCCTACGATGCGACGCGCGTTTCATGATGTGGGTCGATGAAACCCGAATTCGCGGATTTTTCGATAGAGGGTCTTTGGCGAAATACCAAGCATGTCGGCCGCACGTCCTTGATGCCATCCACTGCGCTCCAGCACGTCGGCAATGTGACGGCGCTCAAGTTCAAGCAGTGTCAGGGTGACCGACGGCGTCGCGCGTGCCCCAGCGCCAACATCCGCACCGAGCGGCAAGTCATGCGCGCTGACGTGTCCGTCAATGGCTAAGAGCACGGCACGCTCGATGACATTGCGCAACTCTCGCACATTGCCTGGCCACCGATATCGCTCAAGGGTGGACAACGCATCCGTGCTTAACGTTGGTGCCTGCACGCCACCAAACTGCGTTAGGAAGTGTTGCGCGAGTAGCGGCACATCCACGAGTCGTTCACGCAACGGCGGAAGCGCGACGCGGATGGTGTTAATGCGATGCAGCAGATCCTCGCGAAAGGCGCCGGAGGCTGCCATGCGTGAAAGATCCTGCGTGGTTGATGATACGACGCGCACATTCACCTGCACTTTTTGTGTGCCACCCACGCGATAAAAACTGCCCGTCTCTAACGCGCGGAGCAATTTGCCCTGCAGTTTCAAGTCCAAGTCGCCAATGTTGTCGAGATACAACGTGCCGCCGCCAGCAAGCTCGATGATGCCGACCTTGCGTTGGTCCGCACCAGGGAACGCGCCCTTCTCGACGCCAAAAAGTTCAGTCTCCAACAAACCATCGGCGATCGCCGCGCAATTCAGGTCGACAAATGGTCCATCCGGATGGCCGCCATGTTCGTGCAGCATGCGTGCGATGAGATCTTTGCCAGTTCCCGAATCACCCATCACCAGTACCGGCGAACCACTCGGCGCGACGCGTTCGATCAGCGACAGCACGGCACCGAGCGGTGCGTAGTGGGTGAGAAATCGAGGCGAGGCGGCTGCACGCTTCAGTCGTGAGTGCAGCAGCGCGTTATCGCGCGTCAGAATGCGCTTCTCCCATGCCCGGCGCACCAGCGCGTCAATCTCCGCCATACGATACGGTTTCGACAGAAAATCATACGCGCCAAGTTTGAGCGCGGTGATTGCCGTTTCGATCGTTCCGTTCCCGGTAATCACAATAATTTCTGGGGGCATTGGCTGTTCGCGTACCAAGCGGAGCACTTCTAGGCCATCCAGCTCGGGCATCACGATGTCCAAGAGTGCGACATCAAATGCTTCGGCGATCAGCAAGTCGAGCGCAGCGCGACCGTTCCGCACCATCGTGACCGCAAAGCCGCGCGCGGTCATGAAGTGTTCGAGAATCATGCCAAGATTTGCTTCGTCTTCGGCGATGAGCACGCGAATCGGACGCGTGGTATCACTCCCGCGCGAAGGTGTCAGCGTCTCGGTCACGCGGACAACTTCTGTAGCGAGCGGAGCAAGGGCAACGACATCCGAAACGTGGCCCCGGTGGCGAGTCGTTCTTGGCCTAGTAGCTCTAACTGCCCACCATGATCGTTGACGATGCTGTAACAGATGGCGAGACCAAGCCCAGTACCCTGACCGGGCGCTTTGGTCGTGAAGAACGGTTCAAACACTTTCGCATGAAGCGATCTCGGAATACCCGGCCCTTCATCCGAGACCTCCAACGCGGCCACACGCTGGCCGTCCTCACTGATCACTTGATGTGTACGGACAGTCACCCGCATTCCCTCGGGTGTCGCGTCGAAGGCATTCATCGTGAGCGCGATGAGCACTTGCACTAACTGATCGGCGTCGGCGTCGACGAGCAGCGGCAACGTTTCTTCCAGCTCCGTCACCATTTTCACTCGCTTGTAACGCGGATGGTGCTGCAGAAGAAACAACCCTTGTCGAACAATGCCGTTCAGATCCAACGGCTCTCGTTGCGCAGCTTTCGGGCGTGAGAAATCGAGCAGTCCATTCACGATGCGTTTGCATCGTTGCACTTCAAGATCAATAATGCGAAGCAGTTCGTGTTGCGACGTACCCGATGCGGACGGACTAGGCGCTGTCACACTGGTGACGTCTTCTTGGAGAGAAAGCGACTCAGCACATGCGGCAATGGTTGCCAGCGGATTATTGATTTCGTGCATCACACCCGCCGCAAGTTGACCGAGCGCCGCCAACTTTTCTGACTGCGCCGTGCGATCGATGGCCGCCTTCCAATCCGTAATATCCTCGCCGATAGTAATCACGTGCGTCACGTCACCATCACCCATGCGCATAGGAATTTTCGAGATGCGATAGGAACGCAGATCACCGAACGCTTGGCTGTCCATTTGAAATTGCTGCAGGCGGCCCGATGCGAAGACTTCGTCAAACTCACGCTTGAGCAGTGCTGCGGGTTGGCGATGCAGCACGTCAAAAATCGTGCGCCCAATCGCATCGGTGCGTGAGACGCCTTGCAATCCTGTTTCCCGTTTGTGATTCCATGCATGAATACGATAATCGCGATCGACGACGTACAGCCCAACCGGCAACGAATCGACGACGCATTCGATAAACGCGCGTTGCTCGACGATTTCGCGCATGCGCGCCGACAGTTGACTCTCGAGTTCACGCGTACGCGCGTCGCGGGCAACGACCACAGCGAGTAAATCAGCAACGGTGGCAAGCAACCCACGCTCGTGTTCGGCGAGTGGTGCCGTTCGCTGAATGACCAGAGCGCCGAGACCCACTCCCGCCGACTTGAGCGGTAATTCTGTGCGCGTCGAACGAACGATCCGTCGCGGCGGTCCTACGCCATCGTGCGTCCATGCCTGCCGAGACCCAGCAGTATCGCGTAACTCAATCGTGGTCTGGTCCGCCTCCAACATGGCGCGCAAGCGCTGTAACAGCGCGACGGCGCCGCTATCGGTATCCGAGGCTCTCGCCAACAGCGCAGCCAATTCTGCGACCGCCTCAAGCGAGGCACCGGATGTCACGGGCGTAGGCGGAGGCGTGTGTTCACAGTCGGAAAGTAGGCGCAGCTCCGGCTTCGGACAAGCTGACCGATGCCGCAGCTGCATCGGTGCGGGGTTGCAATTGCGTTCCCTCTGCTTATGCGGCGGAGAGCGCCGTCGAGATAGCGGCCAAAATCTCAGCATTTTCACGACGCTGGCCCGGTGTTTCCTCAACGTGCGCCCAACGCACGATGCCCCGTTTGTCCAGTAAAAAGTATGCACGATTTGCAAAGAACGCGTCTTCGCGCAGCACGCCGAACGCGCGTGAGGCTTCGCGTTTGAAATCCGACAGCATCTCCACCTTGAGGCTGTATTTGTGCTTGAACTCTTTTAAGGTCGGAACCGAATCCACACTGATGGGCAGGACATCGACGCCATGCCCGGTGAATGCGTCAAAGTCTTCGCTGAAAGCGCACACTTCGCTGGTGCACACGCTCGTGAACGCCATCGGAAAGAAGGCAATGAGCACATTCGATTTTCCCTCGAATGCGGAGAGGGCGACGGTTCCGCCGGCCGTCGATGCGAGAGCAACGTCGGGCGCGTGGTCGCCGATTTGCGGCGTGCGAGTTGCAGTAGTAGTCATCAGATGAGGTCTGTGGTGAGCATCAGCAGGGCGAAAAGATCGGAATTGGTAATGACCGTCACACGTAGGCGCTGTCGGAGCCTGAACATGTGCTCTTCATCACGGCAGCGACTATCACAGAATCAGCATGGTCTAGCGCGCGAAGAAAACCAAGATATCGTTGACAGTCTTCCACACCTCTCCGTTCATGTCTTCAGGTACACGTCGCTTGACCGCATCGCAACACGTAGTGGTCGACACTGATCGCGCGCTTCGCGTCCTCCTCGTTGATAACGATGCAGGAGAGGCGCAGCGTTCCGAGGAAGGTTTGCGCGCGCGATTCGGTGATCGGTTGGCCGTCGTGCACGTCGCTACCGTGGCGCAAGCGATCCGCAGTTTGATGGAAATGCCGTTCGACGCAGTCGTGCTTGAGTTGGCCGTCGGTGATGCGAGTGGCATGGCGACGCTGGCCGGCGTGCGCGGCGCGGCGCCAACCGTTCCCGTTGTGGTCTTTGCTCGTTCATTGGACGAGGCCCTTGCCCTACGCGCACTGCGCGCTGGTGCACAGGAATGTCTTGCTAAGGAAAATACGCCACCCGACGGACTCGCTCGCATGTTGGGTTATGCAATGGAACGTCAGCGTCGCTTGGCCACGCTTGAGGCCGCGCACAGCGATGCGGCGCACCGGGCTACGCATGATCCGTTAACGGGGTTAGCAAACCGCGAATTGTTTCTCGCGCAACTAGAGCGCGCGCTCGCGTTCGGTGCTCGCTACGCGCGCAAGACTGGCCTGCTCTTTGTCGATTTGGATGGGTTCAAGGAAATCAACGACACTTTAGGTCACGCGAAAGGCGACGTGCTTTTGCGCGGTGTGTCGAGTCGACTGCTGCAGTGCGTGCGACGTTCGGATGCGGTGGCACGACTCGGTGGCGACGAATTTGTTGTCTTGTTACCCGACGTCACCAGCCGTCGCGATGTGGCGTACGTACGCGATACCATTCTCGATTGTCTGCAAGCGCCCCTCGACCTTGGTGACGGCCAGTCGTTGGTTGTGGAAGCCAGCGTTGGTGCGGCGATGTCTCCCATTGACGGCGTGAGCGCAGACGAACTCCTCGCGGCAGCCGATGCCGCGATGTATCGCGACAAGTTTGACCGTCGTGGCGCGCGCACCTCCACACCAACGCTCGGTGTGGCAGCGACGTCGCACGTCGGCGAGACCTTCGCGCCGAGCGCCGAACAATCGGTGCCGCAGCGTCGGGAATCTCGACTGCGTCTGGCGCTGGACCATGGCGAGTTTGAGGTGCACTACCAGCCCATTTTGCACGTTATTTCGGAGCATCTCATCGCGGCGGAAGCCCTGCTCCGCTGGCGTGATCCCGATCACGGACTCATGTCGCCCTCGTCGTTTTTGTCGCTTGCGGAAGACACTGGTTTAATCGTTCCCATTGGTGAGATGGTGTTGCGCGCTGCCTGCAGTGCCGTTGTGGGTTGGCGCACGCATGTCGGCGCGCGGGACATTCGAGTGTCGGTGAATCTCTCGGGTGTGCAGTTGCGTGAGAAAGGCTTTGATCGACGCCTGGCGGCGATTCTTAAAGAAACAGGCTGTCCGGGCGACGCCTTGGTGTTGGAGCTGAGCGAGAACAGCGCGTTGCAGGATGGCGATGGTACGATTGAGACGTTGCGCGACCTGAAGGCGCTTGGCCTACGCATCGTCGTTGACGACTTTGGCGTTGGTCGCACCTCCATGACATTTTTGCGCACCGCGCCCGTGGACGGCATCAAGATTGACCGTCGCTTCATATCGCAGATGCTGGTTGACCAGCGTGATTTGGCCATTGTGGCGTCGCTTTCGTGGTTGGCACAAGGACTCAGTATCGCGCTGATCGCGGAGGGCGTTGAAAGTGCGGAGCAATCGCAACGCTTGGTGCGCCTCCAGTGTTTTGAGCAGCAGGGTTTCTACTTCAGTGATGCGCTGCCTGAGAGCGGGTTGACGGCATTGCTGAACGCCACGCGTCTCACTGATCTCGACACGCGCTCGTGGCGGTCGGCGCGTGCCGTTGGTGCGGTCGGCGGATAACGCAGCATCGCAGGCCGCATTGCGAGCACCTCGCCTGCAAAACAAAAAGGCCGATGCATTTCTGCATCGGCCTTTCGTGTTGGTGCAGTGGAGCGTGTCGGGATCGAACCGACGACCCCCGCCTTGCAAAGGCGGTGCTCTCCCAGCTGAGCTAACGCCCCGATGCTGCGCGCGGCCGTTGATTGAACGTCGGCGACGCGACAGCGAACAGTAAATCTAATACCGGAAGTGCTACTCGTGCGCCGGTAATGGTTCCATCGTACGCGGATCGACCGGCACCTGCACCTCGTCTCGCGCTGGCGTCGTCATCATGAACACCCGCATGACGGGGAATGCATTCATGAATCCTGTGTACGACAAGCCCCACAGTCCAAGCATGCCAATCGTTGTGCCGATCTCCCAGAAGCCGAACGGTAATGTTTTCGCATCGCCATAAATGGACGGGTAGATCTCGATGTACCTATGCAAATACAACCCGATGATGCTGCACACCGCGAACAACACAAACGTCGGCAAATACATCTTGGCGGCCTTGGAAATCAGACCAAAGAACGGCAGCACGAAGATGAAAATCGGCACCAACACCGTCACCGTCTTCCAGACGCCGGTGAGCCGCAGGCGATAGAAAAACGTTTCTTCTGGCAAGTTGGCGTACCAGATCACCAAGTACTGACTGAAGCTGATGTAACCAAAGAATGCGGTAAACGCGAAACAGAGTTTGCCCAGATCCCACAGCTGATCCATGGAGACCACGTCGGTGGACGCGAGGTGATTGCGCCACCACATCGTGAGCAGCGACAGCACCATAAGCATGTTGACCCACGCGCCCATGAACACAATCCACGCATACATGGTCTGTTGAAAATGCAGGCTAATCGTCATGGAGTAGTCCCACGCCATGACGCACCACCCGAAAACGAAAACCATGCACACGGCAACGGCAAGCTTGCCCTGCGTTGAATGCTGCGAATGCAACTCGCGACGTTCGTCTCCAAAACCCGCACGCATTTTCGCGCGAAGTCCGGCGGCCCATGTGGCGCCGTATTCCGGCAACACCGCCACGTCAAGGCGCACGGAATTGTACACGAACAACAGTTGCAGCACCGTCATCGTACCGAACAGCACAATGCCACGTAGAACGAAGAAACCCGGTGACAAATACAAGGCTTTTTCAGGCGACTCGATGACCTCGCGACCCGCCCACGTGAAGATGTGTTCGCGTCCCGGGAAGAGAATGAGTAGCAGCAGAATGAACGCCACGGGCATGAACGCGACGTAGCCTTCCGCGAACCGAATGATCGGACGTGACCAACGCGCCGTCACAAGGCGATGCACCGCCGCGAAGGCGACACCCGCAGAAGAAATCGTGGTGAAGAACAACCAGTTGAAATGCAATGCATGCCACGCGCGCTCTTGCCCGCTAAAGACACCGACAAGGAACGTCGCAATGCCCACGATCGCGAACACGGCACTGACGAGCGTCACCGTGCGAGGAATCGGCTTGCCGATCAGACGACGCGCAAACTCATCGCGCGTCGGATAGTGATGCTGAGCGCCGCTCACTGCTGCTTCTCCTTGCCACCGCCCATCGTGGCGGAATTCACGCCGGACGAACCAGGCGTGAGCGTAATCGTCGGGTGCAAATATGGCACGGGCTTAGTCGGAGCGGTTTGTGATGGACCCGGCACGTTGGTCCCGTTCTGTCCGGGATATCCGGCGGGCGACGTGTCCGCCTTAAATGTGGTTTTGCCTTGCAACGTCCGCACATAGTTCACAACGTCCCACCGATCCGCTTCTTCGATGCGATTGTAACTGGGCATCACACCGCGCCCATTGCGAATCATGCCGTAGATGTAGCCGTCGGTGAACCCAGACGCTCGTTCATTCATGAGCGAAATACCGGCCATGCCATATTTCGTGGCGAGACCATTGCCCATGCCGTTCACGCCGTGACACACGGAACAATTGATCTGAAAGTTCTTCCGGCCGTTTTCGAGCGAGCGCTCGTCGACGGGTACCGGATTTGGCACAACCGAGAACGAATCGATGACACCCGGAAGCGGCGCATAGGAAATGGCGTAGGCCGCACTCGAAGTGCCTTGCATCGGCACGCTGAACTTGGGCTGCCCACGCGGCGGTGTCGTCGTATCAGCATCGTTCTGCGACAGCGGCTCCCACGGATCGATCTTCGGCTGGCGCTTGAAATCGGTGAACCACGTACAGGCACCAAATGCGATCGGCACCACGAGCACCGCCGACACGCGCATAACGCGCGCAGCCAACGCCTGCACACCTGACGAAAGATTAGGCTTCACGTCGCACCTCAACCGCGCCATGTTGGCGCAACAACGCCTCGGCTTGCGTCGCCTTTGATGCATCGCACGCCACGAAAATTCCAAAATCGCCAGCAGAGAATCGCACGTCGTAGCCTGACGTTGTGGTGAGACGCGGAATGCGCGAGTGGATAAACATGCCGGCCACCGTGGCGAGCGCACCGACAAGCACCATCACTTCAAACCCGATAATGGTGTACGGAATCCACGAGGCAATCGCTTTTCCGCCGGTGACGAGCGGCCAGTATTCGGACGACCAGATGGCAATCCAGTAGCCGAACGTCACGCCCAGCAAACCACCGATGAGTGTATACCGTCGAACAACACTGTTCGGCCCATCGATCGCGTGCTCGAGCTCATGCCGAATCGTCGGCGAATACACCGTGATGTCGCCTAACCGCTTGACTTTGAGGTCTTCGATTGCGGCTACAGTCGTGTCGAGGTGATGAAACGCACCGAGGACGCCTTGCATCAGTGCTGCCCCCCACTGCTCGATCGCTTCAATCGCGGAGCGATAATTTCTTTCAGCTCAGCGATGGCCATGACCGGCATCTGCTTCACGAAGAGCAAGAACCACATGAAAAACCATCCGAACGAGCCGAGGAGAAATGACATGTCGATCCAGCTCGGCATGTAGCTGCCCCACTGCCACGGCTCAAATTCATGAGACAGCGACGGCACGACGATCACAAAACGTTCGAACCACATGCCCAAGTTGATGAAAATGCTGAGCACGAACAACCACGTGGGATTGCGCCGCAACTTTTGCGACCAGAGGGACATTGGCAGCGCCATGTTGCACAACAACATGATCCACGCCGCCCACCACCACTGACCAAACACGCGATTGTAGAAGAATTCTTGCTCAGCGCGATTTCCGCTGTACCACGCGATGAAGAATTCGATGAGATAGGCGCACCCAACCACCTGCGACGTAAAAAGCACGACCTTCGCTGTGGCGTCGAGATTGTTGAGCGTGACGTAATGCTCGAGCTTAAACCACTTTCGCATCGGAATGATGATCGTCCACACCATCGCGAAGCCTGAGAAAATTGCACCGGCGACGAAGTACGGTGGGAAGATCGAGGCGTGCCACCCCGGTACATCCGACATCGCAAAGTCGAAGGAAACGACAGAGTGAACGGAGAGCACGAGCGGTGTGCTGAACGCCGCTAAAAACAGATATGCTTTCGCGAAGTGACGCCATTCGCGATCACTGTTGCGCCAGCCGAGTGACAGGATGGACAACATGCGTTTACGCGTTGGGTTGGTTTCCTTATCGCGCAGTACGGCAATATCGGGAATCAAGCCGATAAACAAGAACGTGGTGGAAATGGTGAGGTACGTCGAAATGGCGAAGACGTCCCACACCAACGGCGACTTGAAGTTTGGAAACAGCAACCGCCAATTTGGATACGGAAGAAGCCAGAAAAACTTCCACGGTCGTCCGATGTGAATAATCGGGAAGAGTCCGGCGGTCATGACCGCGAACACCGTCATTGCTTCGGCCGCACGATAAATCGACGTGCGGAAGCCAGCGCGGAAGAGATAGAGAATGGCGGAGATGAGCGTGCCGGCGTGGCCGATACCGACCCAGAAAACGAACGTGATGATGAAATTTCCCCACATCACCGGCGGCTCGTATCCCGCTTGTCCGAGTCCCCAATAAATCTGATAAATCCACGCCGAGACACCGATCAGCATCGCGGTGACGGCGCACATCAATCCGATGAACCACTTCTTTGTAAAGCCAAGGGTCGCGATGATTTCGCGATCGACTTGTTCGTAATCCCGGACTGCGGGGAGTTGCACGTCGGCCGACGCGATATTCGGTCCACGAATGCCTTCACGCACCGGCTGAGAGATGGTCGCCATCTGTTTGCGCCTCCTCAGGCCTTGGCCGACGCCGCTGGCGCCGAATGGTTGACCTTCTTCAGATAGACCACGGCGGTAAACGTGTTGAGTTCTTCGAACACGTGATATGCGCGACGGTCATAGGCGAGCTTTGACACACTCCAGTTCTCGTCCGCCGCATCACCAAACACAATCGCGCGCGACGGACAAGCCTGTGCACATGCGGTGGTGAATTCGTCGGCCTTGACCGGACGCCCTTCCGCAGTGGCACGATGTTCTGCTTCGCGAATACGCTGCACACAGAACGTGCATTTCTCCATGACACCTTTGCCGCGCACCGTGACGTCAGGATTGAGCGCCCAGTGCATGGGCTCCGGCCACGCGTATTGCTTGCGTGCTGGCTCTCCATAGCCGAACCAATTGAAATAGCGAACCTTGTACGGACAGTTGTTGCTGCAATAGCGCGTGCCAACGCACCGATTGTAGACCTGCACGTTGAGGCCATCCGGCGAGTGGTACGTCGCGTACACCGGACACACGGGTTCGCATGGTGCGTTGCCACACTGTTGACACAGCATCGGCACGAAACGAGTGTCGAAGTCCGGCGAGAATTCGTTCTCCGTATTCTCGTTGCCTTCGTAGTATCGCTCGAGGCGAATCCAGGCCATTTCGCGGCCCTTGATAATATTCGCGCCCGGACGTTCATCCCACGTGGTGGGACTCAGCGCGCGGCCTTGATACGGTGCGCCCACCGTTGGGATGTTGTTCTCGCTGTAGCAGGCAGTCACGCACGCTTGGCATCCGGTGCAGCGCGCAAGATCGATGGTCATGGCCCAGCGACGATGCTCCATGCCCGATGGGTGCGACGGGTCGTACATGCCCGTCGCTTTACTTGAGTCGTTGGCAAATTCACCTTGCGCATCGGCTGCCACGGGAGACCGTAACCCTGGCTTGAATGCGTTGGGCGCCATCCCCGCAATGACTTCATGCTCACCATCACCAGCCTTGCCGCGTAATTCTTCGAGCGTAGTGGCCTGACCAATTCCACGGCCGTGCTGACGCGCCGATCCTTCAGTCGTGGCCAACTGCGACGCTTCGGCGAGCACGGTCACGTTGCCCTTGCTCGCCGTTAACGTCAGCGCACCCGACGCATCCCAACCATGCGGAATGAGATCGTACGCGTTGACACCAACATTTTGCGCAAAGCGCCCATACGCGGTGTGACCCAGACCAAGCGCCAACGCCACGGTGTCGGGTCGCACACCCATGTATTCGTAAACAGGCACCGTGACTTTTCCGGCGGCCGTTTCGATCGTCAGGTGCTGACCCTCTTTGAGTCCAAGCTTGCGATAGGTCTGCGGATGCACCTCCACCCACGACTGCCACGCAATCTTTGTGACCGGGTCGGGAAGCTCCTGCAACCACGGCTTGTTTGCGCCGCGTCCATCGCCGAGCGTGGCGGACGGATACACCTGTACGAAGTACTCGCCAGCGGTGGCCGCGAGCGCGGGCGCAGGGGATGCCAGTACGGTGTTCGAGCGCGACGATGTTGCGAGGAGCGGAGTTCCTGCGACCGTGGCTTTCGTCAATGCACTGACGAAGGCGGCATTGCCGCCCGGAAACTTCGCTATGTACCACGCGCGATAGTCGGCCACGTTGTACTTCGATGCGAGCGCCTGATCTTTCTTGGCGAGTTCGATGAGCACGTTGGCCGTGGCTTTCGTGTCGAACACAGAATCGAGCGTGGACTGCTGCAATCCAATCTGCCCTTGCATCGACACCGCGTCGCCCCAGCTTTCCAGCCAATGATTGTCGGGCAACACCAAATCGCACAGCGACGATGTCTCATCGGGCATCGTAGAGAATGAGACTTTAAACGGTACCTTAGCAAATGCGGCGATAAAGCCGGCTCCCTTGGGCATTGTGTGCGCGGGATTTGCACCGCGTACAAACGCGACAGGAACGCTACCCGACGCCATGCGGAGGACGGCGCCCGCGAGATCCGCGTACGACGACAACCCAGTGTAACCGCCATGCGATGCGGCGGGCTTAATCGTGACACCAACGCTGCCTCCGCGCTTGTTGATGTCGGCCACCATGGCGCCGCATTCGACCGCGTCTGCTGTGCTCACGCCGCAGATGGCCATCACACCACTGCCGGCACCTTTGATTGCCGCCGCGAGCGACTCAATCGTTGCGGTGGGCACGCCAGACGCATCGGACGCAGCAAGCACGGTGCCTTGTCCGGTGAGAGCTGCGCAGATGGCCATCTCACTGCCCGGCTTTGCAGCGATCCATTGGTCCGCGTTCAGCCCAGTCAATGATCGACGCGAGCCGACATACACCATGTACGGTGCGCCTTCGATCTTCGCACGCGCATCGGCCCAATCGAGTTGCTGCGGCACTGCGTGTCCCCATCCATCGAGGAAATCCGCGCCGAAACTCACGACCAGTTTCGCCGCGCCGAAGTCAAGCGACGGCCATTCGGTACCATATGCTTTTTTGTTCGCCGCGATCGTGGCGCCGGGTGCCAACGCATCGACGCTGAGGTGTGCAGGCATGCCTTGCGCTGCCAACCACTGGTCAAGGAACCCCGGAAACGTTCCTGATTCATGCGCATTGATGAACACTGCATTTCCCGCTTGGCCTTTGCTCTTCGTCTCGCCGAGCTTTTGCGAAAGCAGTTGCAACGCCTTCTCCCACGTGGTGGGCTTGAGCGAATTGCCCTCGCGCACCATGGGTGAGCGAAAGCGATCCGGGTTGTACAATCCCTGCATCGACGACAACCCCGTGGCGCAGATGGCGCCTCGGCTCATCGGATGCTCCGGATTGCCCTCAAGCTTGATTGGTCGACCGTCGCGTACCTCGGCGAGCACACCACAGGCCGTCGCACATTCACGGCACGTGGTGGCGTAATACTGCGAGATGCCGGCAACCGTGTTGTCGGGCGACGTGACGTATGGAATGAGCTTCCCCACCTTTTCGGAGGAGCAACCCACAACGGCTGTCGTAGCGCCGGTAGCGCCAAGAATTTTGAGGAAGTCGCGGCGTTTAACGCCGGTTCCCGCTTCAGTGCTCATGCAGTCACTCCGCTCCGGGCGGCTTCACAAGAATGACAGCGCGCACTCGACGCGCCATCACCTTATGAACGAGGGTCAGACGACGATCAGTAGTGGCAGGTGCTGCAATCGTAACGCGCCTTCTTTGCGGGCATCGCTTCAAGCGCCGGTGTGACCGGCATGCCAGCGAGACGCGCGCCTTCTGCCGGCTTGTAACCCTGCACGTGGCAGTTTACACACCAGCCCATGTTGAGCGAGTTGGCTTGCGTGACAGGGACATAGTTGGTGTCCGGTCCCTGCTTGCCTTGATTTTGAATCTGTCCGTGGCACGACTGACAGGTCACACCTGCATTCACGTGACGCATATGCGGGAAATGCACGTACTCTGGGACTTTGTGCACGCGATTCCACGGAATGGGCAATCCCTTTGCATAGAACGCTGCCACTTTCTTGATCTCCGGTGCACCCGGCTTGACCAAGAGATGACATCCCATGCAGGTCGCAACCGACGCGTTGCCGGGATCTGGCGACTTATTGGCCCCGCTGTGGCAGTAGAGGCAGTTCATCCCAGCTTTCTGTACGTGCGGTGAGTGCACGAACTTGACTGGCTGTTCGACTCGCAACCCCTGCGACGACGACGCGCCGCTGTAGGCTGACAACAACGTTGCCGCTGCGGCCAGTGCGAGAAATCCAGGAATCACCGTCCACTTCTTCTTGACCGTCATCGACGCGACCGGGAAGGCGAAGGTAAAGCGTGCGCGGCGACGGAGAAATTTCGTTGCCGGACATGTAAACACACTGCGCGCCAACTGTGCTTCGCGAATAATTTCACGAGAACACTGCTATGCTCGTAAGTTGGTGCCCACACGATTTTTGCAAGCGCGAAGTATGACCGGCACCGTATTTGTACGCAAGTGCAGATGTGAGACGCAAAACGTGAGTTTCCGAAAGGTTCCAGCATCGAAGGGCAACGCTGCGGCCACTCACGTGTTCCCGACCCACTCGCCCACCGCGCGCGCCCTACAACGACCGAGGCGCTTCGGCACACATTCGCGCGCGGTGCGAGAAACGCCGACCATCAAGGAAAGGCGACTCGCGCAGCGCATCACGAACGTCATCGGGCAACAAGGCGACCAGTGCACGGCACTGCTGTGCAAGGCGCAGCGGCCACGCCGTGCCCCAAGCCAATCGGTGCGCGCCGATCGTGCGCACCAAGTGCAGAAAGTGATCCTCTGGCGGCCCCCAGAGCCATCCGAAATCGTAGGCAACCCGCGCTTGTTCATCGGGCGTGAGCCCCCAATGCGTTTCCTCGATGAGCTCTCGGCCCGCGCTCGCAACCAAAAGATGACAACGCGAATTGGGGAGCCGCGCTATGGCACGAAGAGTGGCGGCGGATACGTCACCGGCGACGTCCATCGGATGGCGCTGCCGCATGTCCTCAAAACGCACTGTTGCGTGCATCACAATGCCGTACTCGCCGCACGCGAGCGCCAATTCCGCGAGCGCCGTGTGACCCGCGCTTAGTCCCCATTGCGCCGGATACACCCGAATCGCGGGCGCGCCCTCACTATGCGCGGCAGCCAACGCCAACTCCCAGTGCGGCCAGTCTGGACGGACAATTGGTGCGGGATGGAGCGTGTCGCGATGTGCGGCGATCGCGCGATACAGGGTGCGGTTTGACGGTGCCGGGTCGCGATAAAACGCGCCGGGCAAGTGGCCCACCCAAGCGCCAGCAAATCCTTCGCGCTCGAGCACACGCACCAACACATCAGCGTCGGGGTGCGGAATATCACGAAAGGGATAGCTCCCAATCCACGCATTCACGTCAACGGGCCGAGTCTCGGCGACGGACCCAGTCATGTGTGAGCCTCGTGCACAGAAACATCGAATGACTGCATCGGAAAGAGCCGCACCGCATTCCGCGACCGCATATCCGCGATGTCGTCCGCGCTCGCACCCACCTGATCCAGTGCCCAGAGTTTGGTCAACCCCGTACACATCGTGATGTCGGACGCCCACAGCAGTCGTCGTGCGCCAACCCAGCGCAATGCGTCATCGAGCATGCCGCGATCAATCCCGCTACCCGACAGATCCATGACCACGTTTGGCATGTCATGCACCGCTGGCAAGGTGTGCGCCCAATCGCCACCACCACCAATGTGCGCGAGAACAAACGTCACGCGTGGATGTCGCGCGGCCAATCGCGCAACATCACGTCCGTCGGATGCATCCTGATTGGGCCAGTCGCGTCGACGGTGTTGCCAGACGTGCTGTAGCACCGGCACGTTGAAGTCGGCGGCGGCAGCGGCGATGTCATCCAACAAATGATCATCCGCACGACGCCCTGCCGCGAGCTTGATGCCAATGGCACCGCGCGCGATACCCGTCGTAATCTCTGCAAGCGCGTGCGCTTTGAAATTCGGGTTCACCGCCACGTACGCACGCACCCGTGACGCTTCGGTTGTTGCAAATCGCAGCATCCAGTCGTTGGCCTGCGTCTGATCATCGGGTGATGCGAAGTATGTCGGCGACGCGTGTCCCCACGAGCCGAGTATTGACGCGACGTGATAGCGCACCCCGATGCGCGTCCCGGCGTCGAGACGCGACGCATTGTAGCGCATCCAATCGGCGCGATTGGTGAACGGCGAATGAAAGTGCGCGTGCACGTCAATGAGCGGCGCAGACCCGCCGAGTGGCGTGAGCATTGATCAGTCGATGCGACGAGGACCGGGAAGCAATGCTTTCATCACCTGCGGCATGGCGGCCTGAATGACATCAAGCGCGTTTTGGTCGTGCGCGATTGCCGCGAATTGATATGCGCCACGCTTGACCAGCACACCGAATCGCGCGCACGCAGCCACCACGGCGTCGAGCCGCTCTGGTACATCGGCGACGAAGCGCCACATTTGCGGCGGCCCTTCTGCACGCACACCAACCCACGGAGATTCGTCGAGCGCGTCACCGATAATTTGTTGGATGAGACCACCGGCAAGCGTCAGACGCGCCGGCACATCAACGCGATCATGCCAATCCAACACGGCCTTCGCTGCCGCCAAGCCTGTACTTTCCGCGGCGGCGGTGGATGAAATCCACGTTCGCGCTGCGGCTTGCATCACACCGGCACGGCCCACCACGGCGGCCAGTGGATATCCGTTCGCCATCGCCTTGCCGACGGTTGTCAAGTCGGGCGTCACGTCGAGTAATTCTTGTATGCCGCCCGTCCGCATGCGAAATGCTGTTTTGATTTCGTCGAAGATGAGCACGGCGCCAACGCGATCACATGCAGCGCGCGCTGATGCGAGCCACGCGCGACTCGCAACGTGATGGATAAGCGGTTCAACAATAACGGCGGCCAGTGTGGACGCGTGTTCCACGATTGCCGCCTCCAGCGCAATGACATCGTCAAACGGGACCATCGTCAGATGTTGGCGCGTGTCTGCCGGCACGCCGTCGGCATCGCTATTCCAATCCAACCACCCAAAATACCCACAGGCGATGATGTGCTCGCGGCTTGTCGCCGCGCGCGCAAGCCGTATCGCTGCCGCGTTTGCTTCCGCACCTGTTCGAAGAAAGCGCACTTGCTCCGCGCACGGAATAACCTCAACAAGTCGTTCGGCAACTTCGACTTCGAGCGTATGCGGGAGCCCCGTGACATTGCCATTCGAAGCCGCGTGCTGCACGGCGCGCGTGACGGCGCCGTCAGCATAGCCGATCGCCACAGCGCCGAGGGCCATCGTACAATCGATGTACCGTCGACCGTCGGGGGCGAACACCGTGCAGCCTTCCGCCCGCGCAAAGTGCGACGGCACGGCGGCATCGAGCGCTCGCGTGCCGTACATCGTGGCTGGCTGTTTGCTGCCGGTAGACGAACCACCGGGAATGACGTCAGCGGCTCGAACACGCCAATTATCGTCACGCCCGTTAATAAATGGAATCGAGAAACTCACGCGTCGCTCCGAGCCGTCGCATCGTTCAAGGCTCGCGTGACGGCAAGGCGTGTTTCTCGTTCGATCGTGCGCAAGACTTCAATACTGGATGCGCGGAGCAGCATCAGCTCGCGAAGATCTGGTTTTGCGCGATAGACGAGCGATCGTAACGTGCGCATGACCAGCTCTGGATTACGGGTGCGAAAATATGCGATGGCATCGAGTGCAGCCTGCGCGTCGGCGAACGTCTGCTCAAGTTCTGCCATGGAAGGTTGCGGTGCCGATTTCTTCGCGGGAGCGATTTTCTTGGTCGCATCGCCTGCACGCAAATGCAGTTCGTAAAGCGCCAAAAGACAGGCTTGCGCCACGTTGAGCGAGAAGTGATCGGTGGTTGGAATTGTGGCGATTGCGTGCGCCCGATCGAGCGCTTCGTTTGGAAGGCCGTGATCTTCTCGTCCAAACATGATCGCCACTCGTCCAATTGCCGCCTTGGAAATCAATTCGACAGCGGCCGTTCGCGGGGTATGTCGAGCCCACTTTGCCGCGCGCCGTCGACCGGAGAACGCAACCACGTGTACGCAATCCGCTAAGGCCGCGTCGAGCGTGTCGAAATGTTGAATACGCTCAACGAGTTCACGCGTATCGTGCGCAATCTGCTCAAGACGATTTTTGTCGTACGCACAAGGACGGACGAGGCGCAAATCGTCGGCGCCCATATTTTTCATCGCGCGCACGACAGCGCCGATGTTGATCGGATCCTGCGACTCGTACAACACCACGGTGACAGCAGACAGAATGGAAGCGGGCATCTGCACAAGATAATGGCATCACAGCACCGAGGCATCGCCGCGCACGAATGAATTCCGCATGGCTACGTGAGCACAACGCGCAACGCACGGCTTGGTTCGTGACGATCACCGCGCAAGTAGCCGAAGCCGCCACCGCCGCTCAAGACTAGTTGGCCCCGTCGACGCTCCCCGTTGGGAGATCGCTCATTGATGATGACGTCGAACAAGAGACGGCCGTCGCGCACGCGTGGCAGTTGCTCGCGATGCCAGCGCAGTCGCATCGCCCAGCCAGTTGCCGTGACTTGCCATTCGACCTCGGGTGGCACATGCGATCTGGCCACGAGCGTCGTCGCGCGCACACCACCCGCGAGTATGGGGACGATGAGCCCCCCGGCCGTCCATGCAGCGGATTCATCGTCTCCCAGATACCATTGCAGACCGTCGGCGTTCGTGTCCGTACGTTCGTTGTCGAGTGGATTTTCGAGGAGGTCCGACGTCGGCGCTATCGCGCCGGTCCGCGCGTCGATGTCAACGATGAAATGCACCGCAGTCGTTGCGATTTGTACGGTCGCGGTAGGCGCACCGGCGTCCACCCACGGCAGCTCGGTACGCACGTAATGCGGCTCGTCCAACTCAAATTGGAGGGCACCAATGATCGGTGTTCCGGGACGCACGTTGAGCGCTATTGCACTGACGGTTGGAATGTCGAGCGCGAGCGTCGGTTCGTCGATGAGATCCGCATCGCGCGGCGTCTGTCGCGATTCCGTCGTCGCGAGAAGTCCTCCGAGCTCGATATTGCTCCGTGCAGATTGCGCGTGCAAATC
The DNA here is from genome assembly GCA_025358925.1 of Gemmatimonadaceae bacterium. Classification (GTDB taxonomy): domain Bacteria; phylum Gemmatimonadota; class Gemmatimonadetes; order Gemmatimonadales; family Gemmatimonadaceae; genus Gemmatimonas. Next base: position 358,303 of record JANYHT010000039.1, read on the forward strand.
GATATGCCAACCGTGCGCCGCGCGCGAATGTGCCGCTGTCGTACCGTCGTCGCTCTGCACTGTCGCGCACGGCATGCCTACGGCATCAAGGCGCACCGCGTTTACGGTGCCCGCGGACGAGGGCCAACACCAGACACCGACAATTCTTCCCGATCGGCCGCAGACCTGAAGCCAGTGGCGTGGCGATGCCGCATGCCCCGGTGCGCCCGGCGCCGTCGCGCGCACGAGCAGCCCATCGTGACTCGATGCGTACCAGACACGCGCCGTAGATGCCGCAGTGGCGGTTGCGTGCGCCGGATTTGCATGGGCCGCATCGACCCGGAATTCCAATGTGCTACACATCGGCATGGATTCAACGTCGCGAAGAAAATCAAACCCATCCTCGACTCCACCAGCCCCGTGCTGCTCTGCGGGCATCCACAGTCCCTCACCCACGAGACGCGCCGCACCCGCAATCGGCACCGTGATTTCACGCGCCGTGTCCGAACTCCATTCAAGGACATCTACCAAATAATTTGCAGTGACAACAATTGTGCGTTCAACCGTGACACCAACGGCGAGTTCCTTCGCACGCTTCCAGATCCAACCGGCCGCGCCGCGATCCTCGAAGGCGAGCAGCTCCGTTGGCACGCGTTGCTGTGACGCGCGATCAATCAACGGTGCCGCGTGCGCGATCGTGCTGCGATACCAATGGAGTGCGCGTTCGGTGTAGCTGCCCGTTCCCGGATCATCGAGCCAACGCGCGTCGGCCGATTGCAGTGTAAGTGCGAGGGCGTCTGGATGCCCGTGCCCACCGCCCGTGTGTCCACCTTCGAGCGCCACGTATGTGCGCGCACCGTCACGACGTAGTACCGCCAACCCTTGCTCTCGCAACACACCACTGGTCTGTAACCACTCGCCGTGCGGCGCCGACTCTGCATCCGCCATGAGCAACGCACGCCACGAAAGGTCGGCGCGGGTGAGTGCGGTTGCCTCTGTATTGCGCTCCGCATCGGCGGTCGAAACGCGTCGCCCTGTCTCTTGTCGTGCGCAGCGATTGTCATACAGTCGCGTCAGCATACCTGCCACTCGTGCATCGGGCGCCGCCGACTGCACCGAGTGTGCATAGCCAAGCTCAAGCCACTCGGCAAATCGCCACTGGCGAATAGAGATCGCATATTGGGAATCGCGACGCGACGGCAATGTGTCATCAGGCAACACGCCGAACAATGGCGTTACGAATCCAGCACGATACCGTGCGTCGAGCGCCATTGGTAATGGTCGATCCATTGCGGCCAAGAGCTGCGTGCCATACCACAGGCCGCGATGCGCAAACATATGATAGTTCTCCCCCTCGTACCACGTGCCGTCGGACAGCAATCCATGCTCAACAAGCCACGGCAACCCGCCGCGCGCGTCTAAACGTTGCCTCACCACATGGTGCTCGCCGAGCAAGTGTCGCGCACTGAGCACGCTCACTTCGTTCCAAACTTGTCGATTACTCGTGCCTTCGTGAAAATCACTGATCAGTGCAGCGCTCGGTGCCAGCAGCTGGTCGCGCACTTGGTTACCCAATGCCTGTATGCCGGGTGCCTGCGCACGCTCGAGTAGCGATAATGCGTGACACGCGTTCAATAGCCAGATTGATTCGAGATAGGTACTGAAGAATGGTCGTGACGGACCAAGCACATTGTCGCGATTGGGCCAGCTTGTGTACTGTTGCGCCAGCGTTTGTAGAATTCGCGACGCGAGTGCCGCGTGCTCGACATCGCCGCGCAGCGCAAAGAGCGTCGCGGCATGGACAGCTCGCTCGACGGTCCAGAGCTGCGCACCCATCGCCCACCAATCGTCGTGCTCGCGGCTCCGATACGCGACGTCGCACCGATCGCATCGATGCGCATGTGGTGACCACGGGTCAAACTCCAGCAGTGTACCGTGCACGGGACAGCGCCCGCCACCTCGCGTGAGTCGCGCCTTCTGCGGAGGAATGGGGAGGGCACCCAAGAGCAGCGGCTCCAGCTCGTCCGAAAGACTATCGGCCAACGCCGCAAGCGGTGCGATGCCGTCAATGCGCGAGACACGCGCGTCGCGCCGACGTTGTTCGAGATTAAAACGAAGCAGTGTTGGCGACGTCGTCACAGCGAATCTCGGCGCGTCCACTCCGAGATGGACACCAGCTCTCCGCGGAGGTCCATGGTGACGTGGTCGAGACGTCGCGAGCGCCCTTGCACCCCGCGTGCATGAAAGAGCCATGCAATCGGCATGCTATCGCGCAAAATAATTTCTACCTGCTGCCACTTTTCGCTTACGTTGTCCGCAGTCGCTTCGCGCGCAGCTCGCAGTGCACTGTCGAGCACTACCATGTGAAAGCCCGTGTAGTCCAAGGCCCCACTACGCTGGCTCGACATGAACATTGCGGACAAGTTGCCGAGGGCGATATCGCCGGGAATACCTGTAAGCGCGAAATCGAACACTTTCTCTTTTGCGCGCAGTGTCGTCAGAAAGGTTGTCAATTCGGCAATCCTGATCGTCACGGCCACCCCGCGCGCGCGAAGATCTGCTTGCACTAACTGCTCGACCGCTTGATCACCGCTACCTACACTCAGGAGGGTGAGTGCGAGTGGTCTACCTTCGCGAGCGCGCTGTCCGCTGGCGACTCGCTTCCACCCCGCACTGTCGAGCAACGCATCCGCGCCCGTGGTATCGGGCAGTTGAGCGCTCGTGGACTGAAATGGTAGGCCGGGGGGAATGGCGCCTCCTGCCGGCGTGGCGAAGCCCGCGACCGCCGCGCGCACGAGTTGCACACGATTGATGGCCATCGACACCGCACGTCGCACGCGCGCATCACGAAACGGCGCGCGCATCGTGTTGAACGCCAACACCGTCGAAAAAAGCGACGGCGGTGTCATGAGGACCAGCGTTGGATCGCGTTGCACGAGGGCCGCCATGTTTGGCGATACACCGGCGACATCGAGATCGCCGCTCACCAGTCCCGCAAACTTTGTCGCCGATTCATCGACTACCGCCACGACAATTTGTGAAAGTTGCGGCGGTCCACCCATCGAGATTGGAAACGAGTCATTGCGAACGAAGCGCCAGCGTCGGCCGGCGGCACGATCAAGAAAGCGGAAGGGGCCATTGCCGATCGGCGCCGTAGAGAACGCATGTGCGCGCCATCGGTCGAGCGGTACCGTATCGAGCACGTGCATCGGGACAATGGGCAATTCGGCGAAGATGGTTGGCAACGTTGGCATGGGATCACGGAAATACACCGTGAGTTCGGTGTCGCTCCGCGCATTCACGGAGTCAATTGCCGCGAGCTCGCCAGCACGCGGTGATCCAAGTTTGGGGTTGCGCGCAGCGTTGATCGTAAATCGCGCATCGGCCGCAGAGGTTCGCGCTCCGTCGTGCCACCGTAGCCCCGAATCCAACACAAACGTAAGGATCCGATGCGCGTCGTCCCAAGTCCATCGACGCGCATAGTACGGCGTCGGTTGCAATGCCGGGTCGAGTCGAACGAGCGTGACGAAAAGCGCGTGACGCTGGATTTGGCGCGTGAGTGGGTGAACCGTGACCAACGGATTGCCCGACTCGAGATCGGTGCCAGACGCCATGACGACGGTGCCGGAATCGCGCGTTGGCGCTCCGCACGCTGAGACGACGGATACGCTCGCTATTTGGAACAGCAGCGGATAGACACGTAGGCGCGTGGACAATGGCGTAGTGCGCAATCGCGTCATACGGGTTGACGCACGCGTTTTGTGACGCATCATCCTCGCGTGCGCCGTTTCCTAATGCGCGTCGTAAACGCGCTGGTCCTGCTCTGGCTCGTCACGACTCTCACCTTTGCGCTGATTCACAGTGCGCCGGGTGATCCCGCGACGCTCTTGATTGCGCCGTCCGCTACCGCAGCGGAGGCGCTGCACCAGCGCGCCGTATGGGGACTCGACGCGTCGTTGCCAACGCAATATGTGCGATGGCTATCGTCAATGCTGCGCGGAGACTTGGGCATGAGCATGGCGCTGGCGCGACCAGTGACCAACGTGATTGCGGATGCGTTACCAATCTCGCTTGCGCTGGGAGGTCTGTCGCTGCTCGCCAGCTTCGTGTTTGGCATTCTCATTGGCGGCGTACAAGCGTTACGCGCTTCGCGAACGGCGGACACCGCGATCACGATCGTCACTACCACGATCTACGCGGCACCGAGCTTCTGGCTCGCGCTCGCGCTCATCGCCGCGGTCACGAGTGGCGCGGCGTGGCTTGGTGTGCCGTCATGGATGCGACTACCGGCATTCGGCATGCGCGACGCGGCAGGATTAGCCACCGGCTTTGCTGCATGGCGTGACCTCGCTAGGCATGCCCTGCTGCCGTTGCTTGTCCTTTCCATGCCGGGCGCGGCCGGAGTCGCACGATATGCGCGCACCGCACTGCTCGACGCGTCGTCACAACCACATGTGCAAGCCGCCCGCGCGCGCGGTGTGTCTACGCGCGGCGTTGCAATGCGCCACGTTTTGCGCAATGCGTGGACGCCGCTGGTCGTCCTCCTCGCACTGACGTTGCCGGGGCTGATTGCGGGATCAGTCTTCGTCGAACAGGTGTTTTCGTGGCCGGGACTCGGTCGTACAATGCTCACGTCAATTGCCGCGCGCGATTATCCCGTTGTCCTAGGGCTCACTCTCGTCTACGCCGCGACCGTGATTGCGTCAAATGCAATGTCTGACGTGCTCCTCATGCGGCTCGATCCACGACGCCGCGCGAGTGGCTCATGAGTTTGGGTCAATTCCCTGCATGGCATCACGACAATCGCATTCGCGTTGGCGCGGCCGTGCTCATTGCATTTATCGTGTGCGCGATCGTCATGCCGTTACTCGCTGCGCAATCACCCACTGACGTGACTGACGTCATGGCGACGCGACTCGTACCGCCATTTTCACACGACGCGCATGGGGTCCGTCACTGGCTAGGCACCGACGCTTTCGGACGTGACATTGTTATTCGACTCTGGGTTGCGGCACGCATCTCACTCGGCGTCGGCGTGCTCGGCTCGCTCTTGGCGGGTGCCATCGGCGTCACGCTAGGCGCACTCGCAGCGTGGAACGGCGGCGTGGTGGACAGCGTCATGGTCGCGGTGAGCGACGCGCTGCTCGCGATCCCACGATTGGTACTGCTCTTGGTGATTGCTTCACTCTGGGGTCCCGGTCTCGGCGTCGTGATTGCCGTGCTCGCGCTGACCGGATGGATGTCTGTCATGCGACTCGTGCGAGCGGATATCTTCGGTGTGCGCGTGTTGCCTTTTGTGGAAGCATCACGAGCACTTGGCATGACGCCGTCGCGTGTGCTGTGGCGTCACGTGCTGCCGAATGCGCTTGGCAGCACGATTGTCGCAATGACCCTTGGTGTCGGCAATGCCATCGTGCTTGAAAGTGGATTGTCTTTTTTGGGACTTGGTATTCAACCGCCGAGCGCGAGCTGGGGCAACATGATTTCCGGTGGACGAGAGTGGCTGCTCATTGCGCCGTGGATTGCGCTTGCTCCGGGAGTGATGCTCATCGCAACCGTTGTCGCGTGTACGTTGCTTGGTGATGCGCTCAGCGCCGCTCGCGACGTACGATCACGGTCATAATCGCACGCGGCGCAACAGTAATTGGCACACGCGCATGGGTGCGGAACGCAGGGCCAACGAGTGTTTCATCGAGACGACACGGCGTGACAATCCATGGACCGTCGTCCGGAAGGATCCAGGCTCCCACGACCGGATGATCTCGCAAGTTCATGGCGCGCAAAAGGAGCGAGTCGCCATCAGCAGTGAGTGTCACGGCAGACGCACGCAGGCCGTCGCCCTCAAGCGATGGCCCCGTCACCACAATCGGCATTTCATGCGCATCACGCCAGGTCTCGCCAACGAGAGGCAACAGCACCGCATCGGCTGCGTCTTCGATTTGATCGACGGTTGTCGGACTCCACGCCGCGTGCGGCAGTATCGCTAGACGCGCTCGGAATGCACCACGCGATTGCGCCTGAGGTATGGGGCATGGCCAGCCAGCGTGACCGGGGCGTTCGGGCAGTGTGTTGCGCGAGAGCTCACCAATGGCACGCAGTAACGTGACGGAGATGGCACCGTCTGCTACTGCGACTTCGGCCAATCCATCGGAGATGAGTGCAGCGCCAAACGTGGTATCGGACACGCTGACCCACCGATGCAACGGCATGGTCGAAGTCGGTCGTTCGGCCCCCTCGTGCACCCGTGACTGTGACCGCAGGTGGGTGGCGCGCGGAACGGGCCCGAACGCAGCATCTGCCCAGATCTTCTCTCCGCGCACATCGGTCTGCCACGTGAGCCGCAGCCGATGGTCGCGCTTCTGGTTCAACCCGACCACATCACAGCGAAGGTACGTTGATGCGGCGTCGAGCACGAGCAACGTGTGAACGTGAACACGCGATCGATTCGCGTGTCGCAACACCCATGTCACGCGCACGCTCGCGCGAAGCGGTCCACGATCCATCAACTCGATGCGCCCGATCGTCAGTTGTGTCGCTTGACCGCGCAGTGATGCTGTGTAGCTATCCCCGACGTCCATGATGCTGTCGATCGTCAATGCCCGTTGCCACGTTCGCGTACCACTCGCGAGCACAATACACGCGGTTGAAACGCGCAGCGAAAGCGTGCCGTTACCGAGCGTGATCTCATCATCCGTTTCCCTTGCGGTTACAAAGCGCGGCGGCGCGTCTCCGTTGCGCGATGCCTCGGTTACAGTTTGCGTCACGTCGATCACGCGAACGCCAAACGCGGGAAGTGCGAGGGCGCGAGGAAGCCACGCGACGACGCGCTCCGCACGCACGAGATCATCGTCGGGATAATGCTGCGGAGACTCACGCCGCATGTGTTGCACTCGCGTGCCGAGGCGTTGCACCACGAGATCGCCAACGACTGGCACATCGTTCGATGTTGCGGTGACTAGTGGAGCGCTCGGCGCGCTGCCTGGACCTACACGCACGTCTTCAATGGTTCGAACGAGCCGCAGCTCGACAATGCCGTGGCGCGAACGCTCGGTGCGATTGCGCACGAGCACAGGCGCGTGCTGCCGCACACCTTCGTTGCGCGCGTGCACGACATCGAACCTCAGCGCGAGGTGTAAGGCCGCCTCTCGCAATCCGTAAATTTGCGCCTGCACCGCGTCCTGTCGCGCAGACATCGCACGGGCGACGACGTCAGTCGAGCACCCGCACAATGTATCGTGTGGATGCGTTTGTAAAAGCGTTTCCCACGCGTGATGGAGCAGCAGCGGCATTTGCGCGAGCGTAATGCGGCCATCATCCGCGATCTGCCTCGCATCTGGCGCACCATGCAGCCAAGCAAGCGCAAGCCACGGCTCAACGTCACGTAGTAACGCTCGCTCTAAACGCGCGTTACGTCGCTTCTGCGCCGCGCGCGTTCCAAACGTTCCTTGCAAGCACCACGTGTAGCCATACGAATCACGCAGCTCGCCCGCAATATGCGGGAGCTCCATCGTCTGAGCGGCACGCAGCGCAGCACGGGCAAACATGTCGAGGGACGATGCAACAACGTGGATGCCGTCAGTTTGGGCGTGTTCGGCGAGCGTCGAGACGCGCGCATCGATCATTGGTTGTGCGGCGTGATGGTCCGCGCCGTTGAGCAACAGCATCACTGCCGTCTCGTTACGCGAAAGCAATACATCACGGATCGCCCGCCATCGCGCGCGCGCAGCCATTCGCTCGAGCGGAAGCGCACTGCCAAATTCATAGCCATCGGGCGGCAGATGGTGCACCAATACCCGTGCGTCATCTGCTGCGTACCACCACATAGTGTCCGTACGCGGATGTGCGGCACCGCCGAGTCCGCGCCAGACGATCGCCACATCGCAACCGTAGCCTGCGGCGATCGTTGGCAGCGCCGCGGGATGTCCAAACGTGTCCGGGCAGTAGATCACGCGCGGCACTGGCGCACTGAACCGCGCGAGCGCGCGTCGTCCCGCCGCGAGATTCCGTAGTAGCGCTTCGCCCGAGGGAAGTAGATTGTCCGCGAGCACATACCACGGTCCCACATGCAGCGCGCCGCCTGCGAGATGCTCACGGAGACGTTCAGCACGATCAGGACGGAGGGTGAGATAATCGTCGAGGAGAATCGTTTGCCCGTCGAGGAGAAACGGGGCGGTATTGGTCGCCGGGCGACTCAGCAACGCGTCGATAAGCGGCATAAGGCGCTGCTGAAATCGAGCTGCTGGGTGATACCACTCACGGTCCCAATGCGTATGCGACACAACAAAGAGCTGACGAATTGGCACCGTCACGGCAGGTCACGAAAAGGGCATGATGAGCGCGGGAAATTCACAACGGGAAGCTACAGCCGTTGACCCGCGCGGAGCACCGGTCGACCTTTCGCGAGCCGTCGTTGACGGGCTTGTTCGCGCCTCTCCATTCGCCCTTCTCGATCCCTTGCAAGCGCTCTTCGACTTTTTGCATCGCCTCCGCGACCTCCCCGCACTTGTCCAGTGGGCAGGTTATGTCGGCCTCACCGCGATCATTTTCGCCGAAACAGGATTGCTCGCGGGATTTTTTCTTCCGGGCGATTCACTGCTGGTCACGGCGGGGTTACTCGCGTCACAGCCAGATTTTGGACTTAATTTCTGGGTGTTGGGTGCACTGCTCAGCGCGGCAGCAATTATTGGCGACAGCGTGGGTTATCACATTGGTCGCTCAGTCGGCCCTCGGATTTTCACTCGCGACAACAGCCTACTCTTTAACAAAGCGCATTTACTTCGCGCGCAAGCATTCTACGATAAGCACGGCGGCAAGACAATTATCTTGGCGCGATTCATGCCAATCATCCGAACGTTCGCGCCCGTCGTTGCAGGTGTGGGGCAAATGCGGTACCGCTCGTTTTTGTGGTATAACGTGATTGGCGGCCTCTCGTGGGTGTGGAGCATGTTGGCGATCGGGTACGTGCTCGGTAGAACGGTCCCAGCCGTCGCGCAGCACATCGAGGTGATGGTGATCGTGATCGTGTTGTTGTCCATTCTGCCAGGCTTCATCGGATGGTGGCGCGAACGCGCCGCTACGAAAATTTCCTAACCCTCGTTCGTTGTCGGAGACGTCGCCATGACCCATGTACTTCCCGCGTTGCCATATGCCGCAGAAGCACTCGAGCCGCATATCGACGCGCAAACGATGCAGATTCATCACGGCAAACATCATCAAGCGTACGTCACCAATCTCAACGCGGCAATCGAGAAGGCGCCGGAACTGGCGACGTGGTCGCTCGACGATCTAAACCGTCGTCTCAGTGAGGTGCCGGACGCCGTGCGCACGGCCGTGCGCAACAACGGCGGCGGTCATTGGAATCACTCGCTCTTCTGGCGTTTAATGGCTCCGCATGCCGGCGGTGAGCCCACTGGTGCCATTGGCGCGGCCATCGCGTCGTCTTTTGGCGCATTCGGATCGTTCAAGGAGCAGCTACAAGCGGCGGGCGTCGGTCGTTTTGGATCTGGCTGGGCTTGGCTGGTCAGCGACGGTGGTAAGTTGTCAATTATCAGCACGCCTAACCAGGACAACCCGTTGATGGAGGGCAAGCATGCCATCCTCGGTGTCGATGTGTGGGAGCACGCGTATTACCTCAAGTACCAAAACCGGCGTGCGGACTATCTCGCCGCGTGGTGGAACGTCGTGAATTGGACGGAAGTCGCCAAACTGTACGACGCGGCGAAATAGTCGCCTGTGATTATCTCACGAAACACTACGGGCTCGGCATTGCGCCGAGCCCGTTTTTCACCTCGATTGGCAGTTGCTCACTGCTAGCGACTCATCAACATTGGTATGAGGGCGAGCAATGCACCAATGCCGAAGCGAATGACCGCAGCTAAGGCGCCCGTCGACCGCGACGTTCGCGCAACCACCGCAACACCGATGGCGGTCAGCACCAGCGACCAAATGCCAAAGACATCGAGGTTTTGCAGCAACGCGAGGAGCTGCGGAGACGCCGTGTTTGGATCCAAAAATCGCGCGGGTCCAAGCTGTCCGTCGCTCACACCGCGAATAGCGTTGCCATCAACGATCGCGCCCTGCACCGCGAGTGCGATGTAGCCGAGTACGCCCGGCATGTAACTCCACGACGCGATCGTTGCGGACTGGCCGTAGGAAATCTTGGCGCCGACGATGCGTGCGCCAATCCAGGTGGCCAGTCCACCGAAAATTGCGATGAACCACGGCACGAGCAACGGACCAAACATCGTCGAAAACGATGAAATTTTTCGACTCATCTCCATCGCACTGGCTGGCAGCTCGCGCCCTTGTGCCGCCGCCTGCGCCGTGGCCTTCGCCATGCCGCGAGCAAACTCCGCGTCGAAATACGGCGAAATGAGATTACGCAGCGCAAAAACGAGCACGCCACACAACACCATTTGAATGAGGGCTGGTCGTACGAAACTGCTGTCGCGCATGCGATCAAACAGCGCAGACGGATGGATAAAGGCATCAACAATATCGTCCATCAACCCAGTTTTCTTTGCACCAGGCGCCACCGAATTAACGGGGAGCGTCACGAGTCCTCCGAGCAAGAAGGTACAAATGCGAGCGCGGCGACTACCGCGCACGCTGCCAGCGCTATCGCGCAGCCTCACCCTCGAGATACGTGTAACCCTCAAGGCCCGCCACGTAGTCTGCGATAAAAGCGTTTGCCTCTTCGCGCGTCAGCGACGTGGTCGCATTCACCTTACGACGAAACGTGGCGAGAAGTTGCGATGCACCAAACTGCACGTAGTTCAGCACTTCCGTTACTGTATCGCCTTCCACGAGGTCAGTGATCTCGTAGGCGCCTTGGTCGTTGAGTCGCACATGTACCGCATTGGTGTCGCCAAATAAATTGTGCAAATCTCCCAAGATCTCTTGGTATGCACCCGTGAGAAAAATTCCGAGGATATAGTCCTCGCCATCACGAAACTCATGCAGTTCTAAACTGGGCCGTCCCTTTTTATCGCCAACGAATCGATCAATCTTGCCATCGGAGTCGCACGTCACGTCTTGCAACGTGCCGCGACGCAGCGGCTCCTCATTCAACCGATGAATGGGCATGATCGGAAACAGCTGATCGATGGCCCAACTGTCTGGTAACGATTGAAACAGCGAAAAATTACAAAAGTAGCGGTCGACGAGCGACGACTCGAGCTCTGGCAAAATATCTTCGTACGTATCGCGATGCGCGATGGCGGTGCGATAAATCGCATTCATGGTGGCGAGCCACAGCACCTCAGCCTTTGCCAAACCGCGTAAGTCCAACACACCGCTGTTGAAGTACTGTCGCGCGCGATCCTTATCGAAGGACGCATCGTGAAACACTTCGAGCACCTTCCGGGTCTTCGCTGAACGCTCAGTCAGTGTGCGCCAATCCTCAAACATCTCGTGCAACAACGAATGATCATCATCCGCCATCGGCGGCACCGGCTGCTCAGCTTGCGACTCCACGTCGATCACTTTCACCAGCAGCAGCGCGTGATGCGCCGTGAGCGCCCGTCCTGATTCACTAATGATGTGCGGCATCGGCAACTCTGCTTCGCGACACGCTTCCGCGATGGTATAAATCACATCGTTTGCGTATTCCTGCGGCGTATAGTTCACGCTCGCGTTGTTGGTCGAACAGGTGCCGTCGTAGTCGATGCCCAGTCCGCCGCCGACATCCACGTGCGTGATATCCACGCCCATCGCGCGCATTTCGATGTAGTATCGCGCCACCTCGGCCAACCCAGACTTGATGAAACGAATGTCCGTAATCTGACTGCCAAGATGGAAATGGATCAGCTTGAGCATGTCGATGCGATTCTCAGCCTGCAGGCGATCAATAAGCTTCACCAATTCGGCCGAACTCACACCGAATTTACTTTTTTCGCCGCCACTCTGCGCCCAACGACCCGCGCCTTCACTTGCCAACTTGATGCGCACCCCACAGACCGGGCGAACGCCGAGCTCCTCGGCAACTTCAAGTAAGACATCCAGCTCGCTCAACTGCTCGAGCACGATGAATACGCGATGCCCGAGTTTTTGCCCCATCAGGGCAAGGCGCATGAACTCGTGATCTTTGTACCCGTTGCACACGATGAGGTGTTCGGTGCTATCGGATAACCCAAGCACGGCTTGTAGCTCTGGCTTTGAGCCGCATTCGAGACCAACGCCGTGCAACTTGCCAAATTTGACGATCTCCTCAACAACGTGGCGCTGTTGATTGACCTTGATCGGATAGACGGTGGTATAGCCACCGGAGTAATCGAACTCTTTCATCGCGCTGCTGAACCGCTCGCTTAACGTCTCGATGCGCGAACGCAGAATGTCCGAGAAGCGAAGCAGCACGGGCAACTGCACACCCTGCTCCTCAAGATCGCGCGCGAGATCCTTTAGGTCGAGCACGAGATGCGGACGATTGGGATCCGGACGAACGATCACGTTACCGCGGTCACTCACGTCGAAATACCCCGCTCCCCACCCTTCAATGTTGTAGAGGGCGCGAGCAGCGTCGACGGACCAGGGCGCCGGTACGATGGACTCGGCGATGGGTTGGATACGGGTTGCCATGGCGGGCAAATTAGGGGATTGGCGGGTGCGGTGGCAGCGGCGGACCGAGATAGGTCGCTTTACGAAGCCAATGTTGCCGTGGCGCCTTGATCCAGCGCACCAGGCGGAGTGATCGACGTTAGCTTCCGCTGATGGAGCCGCAGCTGATCGCCAAGGCGGCGAGGGTGGGAAACGTCATCGAATCGTTACTCGCCGCACTCCACCCGGGGCGCGATGGGCCAACGGCGAAGCTGCTGCGCATCGTTCCGCACCGCAGTGTGGGCGACGCGACCTGCCTAACGGTGCGCGGCCGCGTGGTGCGCCAAGCGCCAACGAACCGTCGACCAGTGCGCGGTGTTGGGGCGATCCCCGCACGCGAACATTTGGCAGCGGTCTATCGCGCCTTCGACGCGTTGGAAGTGCCCTTTGCCCAGGTCGAAGTTTCACTCGATGGATTACATGTAATGGGCGAGTGTGACGCGTCCGGATTTTTCTCCATGGACCTACGCGCGCCGAACGGTGCACCTTGGCGCAGCGGTCGACATACCCCGATGGTGCGACTGCGCAATACCGCTGGCATCGCGGAAGACGTCGAAAGTGTAGAGATCAACGTTGACGTGTTTGTGCCGGGCGAGCGCGCGACGCTGATGATCGTGAGCGATTTGGATGACACGGCGATGGACACGAATACCATCAGCACGATTCGTTCACTGCGCACCGTCATGTTTCAGAGCGCGCGACGTCGACAGGATGTGCCCGGCGTGCCCGCGCTCTACCGCGCGCTGCAAGGCGGTCTTGATGGAACGGCAGACAATCCCGTCTGCTATATCTCGAGCGGCGCTTGGAATTTATACGACATGGTGGTCGACTATCTCGATGCGCACAAATTGCCACACGGCGCCATCTTGCTCAACGATTGGGGTTCACGATCGCGCGGCTTTCACGCCGTTGCGCACGGGCATAAGGCGGCGCATGTAACTGCGCTTTTGGCGCGCGTGTCGTCGTTACCATTTCTTCTCGTCGGCGACAACGTCCAAGAAGACCCTGAATTGTATACCAAAGTTGCACTGCAGCATCCGGGGCGCATTGCCGCCATTTGGATTCGCGAGATTCGTCGAGATGCCTCGCGACGACGCGACATTGAAGCGCTCCGCACGGCGCTCGCGGCAATTTGTACCGATTTAGTCGTGTCGGATACCACGGCGCGCTTCGCGGACGATGCCGAAGCGCGCGGATGGATATTGCCGCGCTAGCTACCTGTTACCGGTCGCCGTCGAGCAACGCACCAATACCGCCCAGCATCGAGCCCTCCTCGCGACGACGACCACCGGCGCGCGGCGATGCCGAAATGATGCGATCCGCCAGCCGCGAGAACGGCAACGTTTGCAGAATGACCCGACCGGGACCGGTCATCAGAGCGAAAAACAAACCTTCGCCGCCGAAGAGCGCGGACTTGATACCGGGTACGCGCTGAATGTCGTATTGCACTGACGGTTGAAAGGCGACGAGACAACCGGTATCCACACGCAGTTGCTCGCCAGCGACTAGATCAATCGCGTGCAGGGTACCCGAGGCGTGCAAAAACGTGAGTCCATCGCCCTGCAACTTCTGCAGAATGAATCCTTCACCGCCAAAAAACCCAGCGCCAAATTTACGGGTGAAGGCCACCGAGATATCGACGCCTCGCGCCGCGCATAAGAAACTGTCCTTCTGCGCCATCACCGTGCCGCCCCAATCCCGCAACTGCAATGGCATAATCTTGCCCGGATACGGCGCGGCGAATGCGACATCAGCGCGACGCGTACTTTCATTGCCGAAGAGCGTGACGAAAAATGAATCGCCCGCCAGCACGCGCTTCCCGCCGGTAATCAACTTGTCAAAAAGCGAACCACTGCGAGCGTTCGGATCAAGCGTGGTCGCCATCGTAATGCCTTCGCGCATGAACATCATCGCACCAGCTTCCGCAAACACCGCCTCACCAGGATCGAGCGTGATGATGACCGCCTGCAGATCATCACCGATCACCTGATAATCAATTTCGTCAGCCACTTATTTGCCTCCGGAGGGGCGACCCGACGTGCTGCTGCCGCCGGATGCAGGGGTTGTGGACGATCCTGTCACATGTACCTGATCCTGTCCCTTTTCGAGAAACGGAATACCACGCACCATCCATGACGCGGGTTGAGCCCCGAGAAGTTTCGTCGCGAAGAAATCCTGCATCTTCCGATCAATGTCCTTTTGGTTCGCGCGCTTGGTTGGATTGTGCTCGTCGCCATTGTATACCACCATGTACGCTTCTTTCTGGAGGCGACGCATCGCCACGTAAAACTCAATTCCTTGATACCACGGTACCGACCCGTCGTTGTCGTTGGCCATGAACAGGACTGGTGTCGTGACACGATCTAAATGGAACAGCGGCGAATTCTCAACGAAGCGTTCTGGATATTCCCAGAGCGATCCACCAATGCGGCTTTGCGTGTGCTCATACTGAAACGAGCGTGCAATGCCAGTTTGCCATCGAATCCCGCCGTACGCACTTGTCATGTTCACCACCGTGGCGTTTGGAACCGCAGCCGCAAACATGTTGGTCACGGTCACGAGGTACGCCGTTTGATATCCACCCCATGATTGGCCGGTAATGCCAAGGCGCTTTGGATCGACAAAACCTTTTGCTATCAACGACTGCACACCCGGAATAATTGACTTGGCCGCGCTGGGCCCCGGTTGTCCATCGGTGTACACAATGTCCGGCATGAACACCAAGTAGCCCAGCGCGTTGTACACCATCGGATTGACGACGTTACGACCAGTCGGCGCAGTGTAATTGTGCAGACCATCCGACAGTTTTTCGTAGTAGTACGTGATCAGCGGATATTGTTTCGATGCGTCGAAACCTTCCGGTTTGTACAGCAAGCCTTTGAGCGGAATACCATCGGTGTTGAGCCACGACACCAACTCCACCGTGCCACGTGCATACTGTCCGTCTTGCGGGTTCGCGTCGGAAATTTTTGCGACCTGCGTGAGGGATGCGCCAGTCCATAAGTCGGGAAATTCGCGATAGGTCTGCTGCGTCATCAAATACTGTTCGGCGTTGCGCGCCTTCTGTAACGCGCCGTAGTTTCGCGCACCCATCAGTATGCGTTCAGGCTTCGCCTCAACGCCCACACGATCACGCCAATACCCACTGTTCTTCGTCGCATCGTCCACCGCGCGGAGCAGCACGGGTTGCGCTGGATCGATAAATCGATTCTCCGGATCAAGATCGACGACGCGCATCGTCATCGCGAGGCGGCGTCCTTCGCCATCAGTCATGTTGCGTGGTGTTGCCACACCCAGCGGGTCGACTTCCCAGACGTCGTAGCGATCGTACACCAACACCCGTTTCTCACCGGTAGTCCAGCCAGCAACTCCGTACGGTGGCGGCACGTCGGGCGAATCAAATTCTTCATCTTGAAACTTCACACCAGCAACGCCGCCGGTGAGACTGGATTTTTTCCCCGTCGCCGTCGCGAATACCATCCACTGTCCATCCTGAAACCAAGTGACGTAGCCGCCACCAGGCGACAGTTGTGCACCAAAATTGAGTTTCCGCGCAATGAGTGTTCGCCCACCCGTTATTGCGTCCACGAGATACGCATCGCTCCCACCCTCGCCCCACATCTGGGCGACCGCGTACTCGACCGAATTGAGTGCCAGCGCGCGGCGGCCGTCATCACTCACCGTCACTTGCAACAGCGAATCACTACCGAGCTTGACCCATTTGTTTGTCGCAATCTGATAGATGGCCAGTTGCGTACGATTGCGATCACGCGCGGCTTCAATTTTTTGCTGCGGCATGATCTTCGTGTCTTTCCAGTGCCACAGATCGTAAACCGCTTTATCAATGAGTGAGTCGGCGGGAATGGAATCCATCGGCACCGTACCCAGCGAAAACAGAATCGCGTTTCCGTCGCGGGTGAAATCCACCCGACCACGTTCGGCGATGAGTAAACCAGCCGGTGCTTCAGTTGCGGCGACGATACGGCGCGCCACTATGCTCTTGCCTTTTGCCAGAACGAGCGCGGCGTGATACAACGCAAATCGTCCGCGCGCAACACTGTCACCGACATCCGCAACAAAGACCGCCTGCTCCCCTTTTTTGTCAAACACGAGACTGCGATACACGCCCCGACCATTCAAGAGCACCGTGCTCGTACCGCTCGATAACGCCCGCACATACGCACCGTCAGTCGCACCATCGCGCGACGCCACCGTGTAACCCAACCAGTGTTCATTTTCATCGAAGCTGTAGTTGATCACGCCATCAATGCGCACTTCCGTACCCGTAGTAAGTTCGCGCAGCACAAGTGTCGTACCAGTTTCGCGACGCGGGCCCGGAGCAACAATCGCTGGCACCGCTGGCGTGAGGCCCGGCCCACTCCGCTGCGTCGTGTCCTCGAGCAAATACGCCACGAATCGCCCACCGTTACGCGACAAGCGAAACGAACGCACACGCGCAACGCGCGAAATAGTACCATCGGCAACATTCATCACCGCGAGTGCAGATGACGGCGCGGGACTACCCTTGCGTCCGCGAACGCGCTCAAACTCGGCGCGCGGTGCGTACTGTAGATATGCCACGAACCGACTGTCGGCACTGAATTGCGCAGGCTGTGCGCTGAATTGCGCGGCGGAGTCTGCGGCGGCCATGAGTTGTGGTCGGCCGGTGTATCCACGCGTCGCGCGGTACTCCGTCGTACTTGATGTGCTGCGGACCATAACGTCGCCTTCACCAACGACCGGCGACAGGGTGTAGGCGGTCCATTTGCCGTCTGGCGAAACCGTTGCGCCTTGAATCGTGCGCCACTCGTCGTACGTGTCTTGCGTAATAGCCTTCTTGCCCGGAGCCAGCGTCGTCGACCACGGTGTGACCCGCGTGTACGGATTATTGGACACGGACGCCGGTGACTGCGCACGGAGCTGAGCAATCGCCAACGGTGCCGCGAAGAGGAGCGCGACCACCGACGCGAACGCGCGAGGCCTGCTGCGGTAAGGAGTGCGCATCGAAGACGGAGAGTTAAGGTATGTTGGGTGGTCGACGCTGGTGATCCCAACTCGGGACCGAGAGCCGCCGACTGAAAAGACTAACGTCGCGGCAGATGCTGCGTGAGGGATTCGATGGGACGTTTGCTTGGCTACTTCGCTCGTGGACTGATACTGCTCGCCCCAGTGGTTGTGACTGGGTGGGTGTGCTGGGTGTTGTTCACGAGCGTCGACGGATGGCTCGGCCTGCCCATTCCGGGCGCTGGCTTCGTGGCGACCATTGTCCTCATTACCGCCGTCGGCTTACTCGGCTCAAGTCTACTTACACGCTCGGCGGTTGCACTGCTGGAACGCTTGCTGTCACGACTTCCGTTTGTGCGGCTGTTGTACAGTTCGACAAAGGAATTACTGAACGCGTTTGTTGGTGAGAAGCGACGCTTCGACAAACCGGTGCTCGTTGCGCTGGACAGCGGCGGTGCGCTGCGATTTGTCGGTTTTGTCACGCAGCATTCGCTAGCGCATATTGGTTTAGAGGGCGACGTTGCGGTGTACTGCCCGCACTCGTATGCGTGGGCTGGTCAATTGTTTATCGTGCCTGCAACGCGTGTCTTTGCGTTGGATGTTGCGAGCGCCGACGCGATGGCGTTCATCGTATCCGGCGGCGTATCCGGACTCGTTCCCAAAGCCCTTTCTACCGGCGAATTCGCCTCGGTTACGGAGTAGCTCACACGTGAAGATTTTTCCTCGGGCTCGTGCGACCATCATCGCGATTTCGATGTCGGTTGCAGTCGGCAGTACTGCGCTGCATAGCGTGCGCGCGCAAACAAACGCGACCACCGCACCACAACCTGCTGCGAGAACAATGCTGCTGCTACCGGATGCGGTGTTCGACGGCGTGAGCGATGCACCGCAACGTGGATGGGCGGTGCTCGTGCGTGGCGCACGTATTGTCAGCGCCGGCCCGCTCGCCAGTCTCTCTGTGCCGCCGGACGCGGAACGTCTTGCACTGCCCGGCACAACGTTGCTGCCGGGCTTAAGCGATTTACACAGTCATGTTTTGTTGCATCCGTACGACGAAACACCGTGGAATGATCAAGTGCTACGTGAGTCACTCGCGTTGCGAACCGCGCGCGCAACGAATCATTTACGTGCGACGCTCATGGCAGGATTTACGGTACTGCGTGACCTCGGCACCGAGGGTGCCGCGTATGCCGATGTCGGATTGAAAGAAGCGGTCGACCAAGGGATCATTCCCGGTCCGCGATTATTCGTGACGACGAAAGCCATTGTTGCCACAGGATCGTACGGTCCGAAAGGTTTTGGTGTCGAAATTGGGGTGCCACAAGGTGCCGAAGAAGCGGACGGCGTTGAGGGGGTGACACATGTCGTTCGTGATCAAATTTCGCACGGTGCGGATTGGATCAAGATTTACGCTGACTATCGTTGGGGCCCGCGTGGTGAGGCGCGACCGACGTTTACCGAGAGCGAATGGAAGGCCATCATCGATGCGGCGTCGACGAGCGGACGCCCCGTTGTCGCGCACGCCAGTACGTTGGAGGGCATGCGCCGAGCGATCGTGGCGGGTGTAGAAACCATCGAGCACGGTGATGCTGCTACCGCTGAAACGTTCGCGCTCATGAAGACGCACGGTACGGCGTTTTGCCCTACGCTTTCGGCCACAGAATCGACCACGCGCTACCGCGGTTGGAAGAAAGGCATCGACGCCGAGCCTGTCGGGATCACGCAAAAGAAAACGATGTTCAAGTTGGCGCTCGCGTCGGGCGTAACCATCTGCAATGGCAGCGACGTTGGCGTCTTTTCACACGGCACCAACGCGCTTGAACTCGAGTTAATGGTGGAGTACGGTATGACGCCGATCGCGGCGCTCCGTGCAGCCACCAGCGTAAATGCAAAAATCTTACATCGTGAAAATGACTTTGGTCGCGTGGCAGCGGGACTGTTTGCCGATCTCGTGGCGGTGCAAGGCGATCCAACGCAAAACATCAAACAGTTGCGCGACGTGCGGTTTGTTATGAAGGGCGGACAGGTAGTTCGCCGTGAGGCGAACGCGACGAAATAGTCGTCGAAGGTGCTGGCATCAACGGCGGTCCGTCCACAGGCGAAATCCACCCGCAAACGCATTGTCGTTGTTGCCCAGCCGCCCCCGCGGCGGGAGTGACCGTAACAGCTTGGCGTTGCCTCCACCGAGCACTACGGTTTCGCATACAAATGCCGAACACAACTCTTGGGCGACGCGATGCACGCGACGCTCCCACTTGGCGCGGCCGGCGCGCTTCAGCCCGCGTGCGCCAAGATAGTCTTCGTATGTCCGACGCCTGTACGACAGGTGGGCGATCTCCAACGGCATCATACTACCGTCGTCGATGACCGCAGCTCCAAGGCCAGTGCCAAGGCCAAGAAACAACATGCGGCCGGTGTCGTACGAACCGAGCGCCTGCATCAGCGCGTCGTTCATGACGCGCACGGGCGCGCCAAAGGCGGCCTCGTAGTCAAAAGCAATCCAGCCCGGTGCGAGGTTGAACGGCTCGTTGAGGATTCGCCCACGCAACACGGGAGACGGAATACCGATCGCCACGACATCGTAGCTCCATGTGCCGATGGCGTCCTTGACCCCGCGCACCATGAGCTCGGGGCTAAGGTCTATTCCCGAGTCAAACCGTACCGCCTCACGCTGCCCCGTCAGCAACACTTTCACGTGCGTACCGCCGACATCGACGACGAGCACGCGTCGCGATGACGCGCCGTCTAAGGATGCGCTATCCAAGTTCGTGTGCTTCATGAGTTCTTCAGGTATTCGCAAGGCCTGCGTTGCGAGGGAGCCGCAACTTACTGGCCTGACGGGGTTGTCAGAGGTTGTGGAAATCGGAACGCCTTGCTGTGATCGCACATCATACCGTACGCACTCCGTTCACCGCAAACTACCTTGGATGAAGTGGCGCGCAGCTTCGCCGCCGCTGAGTCCACGCATCGTCCCCGACGCATGACAGACGCACTACGGATGGCACCCGGCTGGCCCGGCATTGCGCCGCGCTGGACCACCTCCAACAAAACGGCGGTGGGAACCGCGATCGGTGATGGTTCCCGAGTGTGGTTCACGGCGAGCCACGGCATTCTCAACGAGATTTATTATCCCGAAGTCGACTCGGCATGTCTGCGCGATGCCGGATTGCTTATTACCACGGACGACGGACTGTTCCTTGAAGAGAAGCGGGACTGTACGCACTCCGTGGAATGGCTGGCCCCTGGAGTGCCCGCATTCCGTCTGCGCAGCATAGCGAAAGACGGCAGTTTCGAAATCGAAAAGCGTCTTTGCACGTCACCGGACTACGATGTCGTGCTGCAGCATGTGCGTTTCACGCCACATCGTGGCACGCTCAGCGACTACCGTCTCACGCTGCTGGTCAGTCCGCACTTAGACAATCACGGCGCGGGCAATACCGGATGGGTTGGCGTACACAAGGGCCAAGCGGTGTTGTGCGCGAGTCGGCAACGCACATCACTTGCGGTCGCGTGCACGGCCGAAATGTGGCAAGGGACTGTCACATTTGTAGGTACGCAGGATGTCTGGCATGACGTGCGCGAGCACGGGAAAATTACGCGTATTTATGACCGCGCGGAGGACGGGAATATAGCGTTGGCTGCGGAAGTGGATCTGGTGGGGAGCAACGGCGAATTCACCATCGCGATTGGACTTGGCGGTGACGCGGATACTGCGGCACACCACGCGCGCGGCGCGCTCTTTGAACGATATGAAGCGGTGGAGCGACGTTACGCCTCCGGCTGGTTTCGCTTCCAGCAGGCGCTCCAACTGCTCGATGAAGCGCCGTCCGATTCTCGGCCGCACTTGTACCGAGCCAGTACGGCGGTGATGAAAACGCACATGACGATGAACTGCGACGGCGGTGCCATTGCGAGTTTGTCCGTACCATGGGGATCGACCCAAGGTGATGGAAACCTTGGTGGCTATCATCTCGTGTGGCCGCGCGACATGGTCGAAACGGCCGGCGGATTGTTGGCCGCAGGCGCACACGACGAGATGAAGGCCATGCTCCGCTTTCTGGCCGTGACGCAAGAAGCAGATGGTCACTGGCCACAAAACATGTGGGTCAACGGCACGCCATTCTGGAATGGACTGCAACTGGATGAAATGGCATTCCCTATCTTGCTTGTCGATCATGCGCGGCGCGAAAACGCGATCACGGATGACGAGGTTGGCGCGTGGTGGACGATGGTGCAGCGCGCCGCAGTGTTCGTCGCATTACACGGGCCGGCAACGGAGCAAGATCGGTGGGAAGAAAATGCTGGATACGCGCCGTTCACACTCGCGGTATCGATCGCCGCACTGCTGGCGGCGGCCGAACTTGCTGAGCGCGCGCACGAACCGCTGCTCGCGACGTACTTGCGCGATACGGCAGATGATTGGAACGCGAGTATTGAAGCGTTCACATACGTGACCGATACGGAGTTGTCCCGGCAGATTGGCGTGGACGGGTACTATGTGCGGATCAGCAGCGCGAATATCGCGGATGCCGACGCACCAGCGCGCGCAATCCTGCGAGTGCAAAACCGGTTGGGAGAGGAGATCAACGCCTCTTCGATGGTCAGTGTCGACGCGTTAGCCCTGGTGCGATTCGGGTTGCGCTCGGCGCAAGACGCGCGCATCCGCAATACGGTGCGGGTTATTGACGCGCTGCTGTGTACGGAGACCAATGCGGGTCCGTCATGGATACGCTACAGCCAAGACGGGTATGGCGAACATGCAGACGGTAGCGCGTTCGATGGGAGTGGCATTGGACGCGGCTGGCCGTTGCTCGTGGGCGAGCGGGCGCACTACGAAATCGCCGCGGGCAATTTCGACGAGGCATCGCGTCTTGCCGCGGTGATGCGAGCGCAGGCGAGCGAGGAAGGATTACTCCCTGAACAGATCTGGAACGCACCGGACATTGTTGAGCGATCATTGTTCAACGGTCAGGCCACTGGTTCGGCGATGCCATTGGTGTGGGCGCACGCGGAATACGTGAAATTGCTGCGGTCATTGCAAGAGCAGCGTATCTACGACTGCCCGCCCTATGCGGCCGCGCGCTATGTGGAAGGCGTTAACGTGGCGCGTGTGACGGCGTGGCGCCTGTCGCGACCGGTGCGCGCGTTACCTACTGGTCGCACACTCCGCATCGACGCGGCGGTGCCGGTCGTGGTGCACTGGACATCCGATGCGTGGGAACGCGCCACCGATTCGCCAGCGCAACAGTTGTCGGCTGGCGTGTATGCTGCGGAATTGCCAACCGCATCCTTGCCGACGGGCAGCCTGGTGCAGTTCACGCTGTACTGGCCGGATGAGCAACGCTGGCAGGGTGAAGATTTTTCCTGTACGGTCGTATAACGCGCGATATCGCAGTTTTGCTCGTCACGCTTGCAACGGCAAAAATAAGGCGACTCGCACCGTGCGAATCGCCCCATTTTTGTTGTCGTTACATCACAACAGCAACGACGTGCCGATCACCCCTTCGGGATGTTCGGATTGTTATCGCGTTCCGCACGTGGAAGCGGATAGCACGTCTGCGCACCGGTATTCGCATAGCCCGGCTTGAAGTACGGCTGGCCGGAAGCCGTGATGTAGCTCGTTGAGGCTGGCGACCGACGGAAGTCCGCCAAACGCCGACCTTCAAGGTAGAACTCGAACGCGCGTTGGTTATAAAGCTCAGTCATGACACTGGCTGCGTCCGACTGTCCAGCGTACGCCGGTTGACCATTGGCTGCGCGACGCGCACCAATCAGCGTGAGTTGCTGCGTGACGTCCTTCGACGCTTCTGCGGCGATATAGTCGGCTTCGAGACGCGAGGCCAACCGAATTGACGCGTTGTACGCGTTGAACTTGGTCTGCTGATAAAAACCACCCGGCACGGCATCCTGTGCGTTGAGTTTCGAAACGCCAGGTGGAAGAAACGGCACGCGCCCGTCGGTTGCGGAACGAAAGGCTGGCGCCACGCTAATCGATCCGCGGTCAAACGTGAATTGAAACAGGCGGTTTGACAGGCGCGTGCGGCTGTTTGCATCGTCGGTGTAGACAAGGTTGTAAACAAACCCGGCCGGTACAGCAGCCGCGTCCGCGGCGGCACCTGCGTTGTCACCTTTTTGCAACTTCGCGCGTGCCCGTCCAACCAATGCCGCGTTCGCCAATGCCGCGCCATCAGCGGAACCGTTGGCCTTACCAACATCGATGCCTTTTCCAAACCAGAACGACGCCGAGTCCAGGAGTTGTGCGGTGGTCAGTTCTGGACCAGACGACAACGTGCCTGTGCAAAAATCAGTGGCGATCATCAAGATCGCAAAACCGCGGAACGTCGCGGCGCGTGCGATGTTGAGGTTTGTCGTTGGCGCCGGCAAGGTCAGGTCCAGCACCGTCTTCGCTGATGCTGCCGCCAGCGAAATTGGTGCCCAGACATCGGTCTGCAATGAGCCGTTGAGATCGGAAATCAGACGAAAACCGAACTCGTTGCGCGTGGGAAACGTATCTGAGACGTTTGCCTCTCCCGCGAACCAGCTGCTGTACATGCTCAGCCAACCGATTGCCGTCGCAAAATTCTGCTGTGCCGACGCGGCCAAAATTGCTGCGCCCGAAATCGGATCGACGGTACTCGCGTCGATCACGTTGGGGTTGGTGACCTGTAGGAACTGGTCTGAGCAGGCGGCCACGCCGAACAGTAACGTGGCTCCCATGACCGTGCGCGAAGCCGCGCGTTGGATCTTTTTCATGAGGATCATCTCGCGGTTAGAAGTTGACGTTGAATCGAAGCACGGTCTTCTTCGGATTCGGTAGGGTGAGGAAATCCTGTCGCGAGAACGCGCCAGACTGCGCGTTGATTTCTGGATCCGCGCCAGAATAGTTGGTCCACAGTTTGACGTTCTGCATGGCCAGCGTGATCGATGCTCCATTCACGTTGCCGAAGCCTTTGATCAAAATATTTGGCAACGTGTACGTGGCGGAGAGTTCGCGTAAGCGCAGGAAATCGCCTTGCTCGAGGTATCCATCAATCACGTCGCTGACCGTCGCTGCTTTGCCCGAGACGGTGACAAACGCGGGGTTACCCGGCGTCGGATCGCCGAAGCGACGAAGACGCTCGTAGGCAGACAACGCGGTTGGATCAAGCCGCAGATTGGAACGGACCAGCTGTGTTTCGCGGAAGTACGCCGTGAAATTTTGCACCAGGAAATTCCGTTTTGCGTCAATGAGTGCTGACACGCGGAAGTTCTTGAACAGCGTGATAGTGTTGGTAAGATTCCACTCGACCGCGGGGAACAGATTGCCCATCGGGGCGAGCGTATCGCTCACAATTACTTTGTTGTTCGCGACATCGATCGACTGAATTTTCTTCGAGACAAAAACGCCAAGTTGCTGTCCGACCAGCGCTCGACCGGCACCGCCAAGGCTAAACGGCAAAACCGTGCCCAAGCTGGTAAGCTCGTTGTGCAACGTGTTCGCGCCAGCGCGAACGTCCCAACGCAAGTTGGGCGTGCTGATCGCATTGATGTTCAGTGCGAGTTCAACGCCGCTATTCACGACCGACCCAATGTTCGCGAGTGGGTTCGTGGAGAATCCGAGTGATGGTGGAATCGGACGCGCGATGATCAGATCCTTCGTCTGCTTCTTGAAGTACGTCAACTCCGCGGAAACGCGGTTGTTAAAAAATCCGGCATCGAGACCGGCTTCAAATTCGCTGCCACGCTCCGGCTTCAGACCGGCGTTACCGGGGTTGCCCGGGATGGCGCCAGCAGCCGTTGTTCCAGCGATGTTGAACGCCGACGAGACAAGCGTCGTGAGCGCATCACCGGGGTTTGGAGAACGTCCGGTGGTGCCGTATGCGGCGCGTAACCGAAGCGTGTTCACGAGATGCGTGAGCGGCGTGAAAAAGCGCTCTTCGGAAATGGCCCAGCTACCACCGATCTTCGGCAGCACAAACGCCGGAGCCGTCGAACCAAACGATGAGTTCTTGTCGATGCGCACGCCGAACTGCACAAAGCGTTTGTTGTCGCTACCGATCTGCAATTGCGACAAATATCCGAACTGCCGCTGCTCCGTGAAGCCACCTTGTCCGGTCGTCGTGGCACCGGCGCTTACCGAATTGTTCGCGTTCGTGACGAAACCAATGGCGGTTCCGGTCAACGTCGTGTTACGCGTGGAGACCACTTGCAAACCAAACGAAAGGTTTGTTTCCCAACGCGAACCCCACTCCCGTCGCATGTTGCCGAGGTAGTCGAAGGTGTAGCGTTCTGCACCGCGGTACGTAGTGGCGTTCTGTCCACCGTCCGTCAGTCCGCCATACCAGAGACTATCGTTTTTCGGGTTAAAGTTACGACCTTCATCACTCGCGTAATCGAGTCCGCCCGTGAAACGGTTCGTGAACCATGGCAGCGGCGCATAGTTCGCCGTGAGGTTGGTCGTAATACGATGGGTCAACAACTTGTGTTCGATAGACGCAATGGCGTTGTAGTGGCGATTGTTGGCGTACCAGCCATCATTCGATGACGCTAGGCCGTCGCTGCGCGTGAGCGGACTGCCCAACAACCCACCACCAAACCAGCCATTCGTGTTGTTGTCGTTGTCCGGCAAACGCGCCAAACTCTGTGCGAGGCCAAGGCCTGCATCGATCGTGAGCTTCGAGTTCGGCACATAGTTGAAATTCGTACGCACGTTGTACCGTGAGTACGTATTATTCGGCAGCACGCCCTGCGTATTGTCCGAACCGAATGACAGGTTGTAGCCGTAGTTCTGACCACCGCCACGTCCATTCCAATTGATGACGCGATCTGTCCCCTGACTCAGCGCACCAACGCGCACAAGCGGGTTGTCGTGCACGAGCGCGCCAACCGCTTGACCGCGGCAAAGCGGATTCGTACTTGTGGAAGCAACCAGCGCCGCCGTGCACAAACCGTAGTTGTCGGGCGGGACATAGTTGGGGCTGGTCGTACCCGCTTCAACACGCAGCGACTGTGAGAATTTATTTGACCCTGCGCGCCCTTTCTTCGTGATAATCTGAATAACGCCGGCGCTCGCATCAGCGCCGTATAACGTCGCGGCAGCTGGTCCCTTCACCACTTCAATGCTCTCGATTTCTTCGGGATTGATGTCGTTCATCCGATCGTACGCTTGTCCGTTCACACCGCCGGCGGGCTGACCTTCGTTGATACGAATGCCGTCGATGAACAGCAACGGCTGATTAGACAAGTTGATCGAGGACGCACCGCGAATGCGGATCGCCGTCGACGTACCCGCTGTACCCGATGTGGAGCTGAGCGCCACGCCCGGCACGCGGGATTGGAGCAGATTCGCAAGACTGGTGACCGGGGCATCCCGAATGATGTCGGCCGCTTTCACCGTGGCAACGAGCGCTGACTGCGCTTTGCGTTCCTGATTACCGGCAGTGCCGGTGACGACGAGTTCTGACAGCGTCACCAAGCTCGCGGTGAGCTGAAAGTTTGCGGTCGCGGTCTCGCCCGCGGTCACACGTAGTGTGTCCGCCTTGGTCTTGTAGCCCAAGCGAAAAGTTGCCACAACGACATTGCCCGCACGAACGTTGATTAACCGGTACTCTCCGGCTGCGTTGGACTGCGTTTCAGCAGCACCGCCAGTCAACACAATGCGCACGTCTCCAACAGGCTGCTTTGTGGAGATGTCGGTCACACGACCGACAATAGTTCCTGTCTGTGCCATCGCGGCGCTCAACGGAGCGAGCGCCAAAAGCAGAACGGCCGTGGATAACACCCTGCGTTTACGTGTTCGTTCGATCATCGCACGACTCCTTACTCCAGTATGGGAGGAGGCACCAGTTTGGTGCCGGAAAGGTCAGCGCTAGGACGCTCACTTCTGAGCAAGTCCCTAGCGCTCACGCAATAATGCACTCGGTGGCGGATTTGTGCGTATTTATTGAAACTTTTAACGTGCCGTCAATCGATAAGTCGGTCGACCAAGTCAGATGCGTTAATGCGCCATTGATGTTGACGTCGGAATCACCGTCGTAAAGGGCGCGGCGGCGCCATTGCGCAACGCGTCAATCCGCTCCTCGACGAACGCCACCAACTCTGCCATCTCCGCGGCGTCAAAGATCAATTTGACGCCTGCGGCTTCGTACAATTCTGGCAACGGCTTCGTGCCACCCAGCGCAAGAAACCGTTTATACGCGGCCACGGCGTCGGCAGGATCGCGCATCGCATTGCGAAACACTTGTAACGCTCCAAGCTGCGCGATTCCGTATTCGATGTAGTAAAATGGCAACTCGAAGATGTGCAGCTGTCGGTACCAACGCGCCAGACGCTCCTGTTCAAGGCCAGTCCAATCGATCCCCGATTCAAATTCCGCACGCAGCGCGAGCCACCGCGCGTCACGCGCTGCGGCATCCGCACCGCGTGGATCCGTGTAGATCCACGCCTGAAACGCGTCAACGCTGGCAATGTGCACCAGGCTCGTGAGCACCTCCTCCAAATGCTCAAGCCACGCGATGCGCACCTCTTCCGGCGTGTAATAGCCATCAGGTTCGACGAGATACGGCATCGCCAATAACTCCATACTCATCGACGCGAGTTCGGCGGCTTCGTGACCGGTGCGACGTTGCCAAGTGAAGGGCAACGGGTGCGTCGCGAAATCATGGAAACTGTGGCCGGCTTCATGCACTAACGTCTGGACATCGTCGGGCACACCAACGGCATTCATAAAGATGAATGGTCGACCGCGAAACGAAAGATCGGTGCAGTAGCCACCCGGTGCTTTGCCTGGTCGACTCTCGAGATCGAGCAACCCTTCATCGGCCATCGTGCCAAAACGCTGCCCGAGCTCCGCGTCGATGCGCGTAAATATGTGCCGGGCACGCTCGACAAACGTCTCAACATTCGCGAATGGCTGCAGGGGCTCGGTGATACCCAAATCGACGGTGACATCCCATGGCCGCAACGTTGCCACACCCAACGCGTGGCGACGATATTCCATCAAGCGCGCAACTGCCGGTGACACAGCCGTACGCACCGCTTCGTGAAAGCGCGCACAATCGGCCGACGTGTAGTCAAATCGATGCTTCGCCGCAAAACAGTATTGCTGAAAATCCGAAAAATCCGCTTCGCGCGCCACTGCATTACGAAGCGCCAACATCCTGTTGAACTGATCAACGAAGACGTCACGTTGCTCAAGGTACGCGGCCGCACCAAGCCGGAATGCACGCTCACGCTCGGTGCGATTGGACGACTTGAGATACGGTTGTAATTGCGGAATCGTTTTTCGCGTCCCATCCCAGTCGACACTGAGCCCGCCGGTCACTTTTTGATACGCGGCGGACAGCGCCTCGATCTGCGAGAAGCGCTCAACATTTGCTTCGCGGAAGATTTCGATGTCAGTGCGAAAGCGACGCAACGTTGTTTCGAGGTCTGGGCGCGACCATCCGAGATCAATGAGTCGACGCGCGAGGCGCACCTGCTGCTCGTCTAGCTTCGGAAATATGTCCATGGAGAAGCGCAAATACGCCTCCTCGGCCACCGTGTCCGCGGTGTTGCCGGTATAGGCAATCATGGACAAGGTGCCAGCCTCGCCGACCAAGGTGTCCAATCGTGACCACGTCGCGAGCCATGGTTCGACTTGATCGTTACGGTTTTCCAGCGGGATGGCGGCCAACTGATCGTAATACGGCTGCACATCGTTCCACGTGGCATCACGGAAGGCGTCAGGCGACGCAGGCAAATCAATCATGGTTGTTGGAAGGGGCTTAGGGTTCCGCATACCGTATGGACCCGCGTCACTCATGTGTCATCACTCCCCGTACGGGATCCAAATATTCTTGACCTGCACCGCTCGGCGCAGGAACTCACGACCCTCGCCCGCTCGTGGATCCAGCCACTCCCGGCCGGTCCATTCCGTCCACGTGCGCTTGAGATTCGCTGCGGACGCTCGTTCGATGGCGGTTGCTCCGGCGTGTGACCCAACGTACCACATGGCGCCCACATCATCATGCTCGGCGAGCACTTTCGACAATACGTCACGCACCCCAGTGACCACGTTAACCACGCCGCCGGGAAGGTCGGAGGTCTCTAATACTGTATAAAAATCGGTGGCGGACAACGGGTATCGTGGTGACGGAATGGCAACAACGCGATTGCCCGTCGCAATGAGCGGTGCCACCAACGAGACCAGCCCAAGCAGCGGATACGGATCCGGGCACGCCACGCCAACGACGCCGATCGGCTCGTGCATGGCCAACGCGACGCCGCGGATTGGCACGTCGTGTACCGCGCCGTCGTGCTTGTCGGCCCATGCGGCATAGGTGAACAGACGCGAGATGGAGGCTTCGACTTCTAATGTCGCGGCGCCGACTGACGCACCAGTCATGCGCCGAATGCGGTCAGAAAATTCCGCACCTCGCGACGCGAGATTTTCAGCAATGTAGTAAAGAATCTGCGCGCGACTGTGTCCGGTCTGTTTGCTCCAAGCCGCAGCGGCGTGCGCGGCCTCCACCGCATTGCGAATGTCCTTACGATTGCCGTCGCCGATTTCGCCAATCGACTGTCCGTGGATATCAAACACCGTGGTCGAATACCCAGAGTCAGGACGTGCTTGCTTGCCGCCAATGAACAGTTTTGGTGTGCGATCAATCGTCGGCAACCCGCGATCAGGCGGCGCGTCATCGACGTCGATGACAGTGGCCGACGGAAGGACCGGCAACGGCGCGTCATTCGGTGCGCGCAGTGGCTTGAGATACTCCCACAAGCCTTCGCGGCCGCCTTCGCGACCAAAGCCAGACTCTTTGTAGCCACCAAATCCAGCCGATGCGTCGAGCAGGTTTGTGCTATTGATCCACACCACGCCGCATTGCAGTTTCGGCGCGATGTCCAAGGCGAGATTGATGTTCTCCGACCAAACGCTGGCGGCGAGTCCGTATGGTGTGTTGTTCGCTAACGCCACCGCTTCTTCGGGCGTGCGAAACGTCATCGTGACCAACACCGGACCAAAAATCTCAACCTGCGCTATGGTCGCCGAGGGTGCGACATCCGTAAATAATGTGGGCGGATGAAACCAACCATCGGTCGGCACAGCCCACGATGGCTGCCAACATGTTGCGCCTTCGGCAACGCCTTGCGCGACCAACTGTTTAATGCGTTCGAGTTGCACCGGCGCGACGATGGCACCCATATCGACCGACTTATCGAGTGGCGCACCCACGCGCAGTCGCTCCATTCGCACACGCAGTTTTTCGACCAGTCGATCGGCAATGCCTTCTTGCACGAGCAAGCGCGAACCAGCGCAACACACTTGTCCCTGATTAAACCAAATTGCATCTACGACGCCTTCAACGACGCTATCCAAATCGGCATCTTCGAACACGATAAACGGACTCTTGCCGCCGAGCTCCAACGAAAGTCCTTTCCCCGTTCCCGCCGTGGCAATGCGAATCGCGCGACCAACGTCCGTGCTCCCGGTGAACGCGATCTTGTCGACGTCCGCGTGGTCGACAATCGCGGCGCCGGTGTGCCCATCACCCGTGACAAGGTTGAAGACACCGGCAG
Organism: Gemmatimonadaceae bacterium; assembly: GCA_025358925.1. Lineage (GTDB taxonomy): Bacteria > Gemmatimonadota > Gemmatimonadetes > Gemmatimonadales > Gemmatimonadaceae > Gemmatimonas. Next base: position 389,419 of record JANYHT010000039.1, read on the forward strand.
GTAATCCAATCTCGTGCACGAGTTCGGCAAATCGAATCGCGGTGAGCGGCGTGAACTCCGCAGGCTTCATCACCACGGTGTTGCCGGCCGCAAGCGCCGGAGCAACTTTCCACGCCAGCATCAGCAGCGGAAAATTCCACGGAATAATTTGCCCAACCACGCCGTACGCGTGCTGACCCGGAAATTCGCTGTCGAGAAGCTGCGCCCATCCGGCGTGATGATAGAAATGCCGCGCGACGAGCGGGATGTCGATGTCGCGTGTTTCACGAATTGGCTTGCCGTTGTCGAGCGTCTCGATCACCGCAAAGTCGCGCGCATGTTTTTGAATGCCACGAGCGAGCGCATACAGCCAGCGCGCGCGTGCGTGACCATCCAGCGCCTGCCAACCGGGAAGTGCCGCACGTGCTGCAGCAACCGCGGCATCCACATCGTCGTCACTTCCTTGTGCGACCTGCGCAATGACTTTTCCGGTGGATGGATCGTGCACGTCAAACGACACGCCCGCACTCCCATCGGTCCATCGGCCACCAATGTAGTGGCCAAACGAATGCGAATGCGCAGCCAGCCACCCGCGGACAACGCTATCGCCTTCGGGTGCGGGGCCGTACGACATCGAATCAAAAATTTCGCGTACCGAGTTTGGCGTCACGGAAACGAAGGGAGTGGTCGTTGCCATCGCGCTCAGACCATCGGTTGACGATGTGCCGCTGCATACCGACCGGTCACGAAGTGCTCGAGCTGCCGCTCGACATCCGTGAGCAAACCGCTCGCGCCGAATCGAAACAGATGCGGGCGCAACCAGCGATCGCCAAGCTCTTCTTTCATGAGAATCATCCAGTCAATGGCTTGTTTTGCTGTCCGGATACCGCCGGCCGGTTTGAAACCAACTTCATATCCGGCTCGAGTCTCGTACTCGCGAATCATGCGCGTCATCACCAGACCAACCGGCAACGTGGCATTCGACGTCTCCTTACCTGTACTCGTCTTGATAAAATCCGAACCAGCCATCATCGCCACCAAACTCGCGCGGGCAACATTCGTTAGCGTGGCCAGTTCACCGACACCCAAAATTGATTTCATGTGCGCTTCGCCACACGCATCGCGAAAGGCCCGCACTTCGTCATACAGCGCTTGCCAATCCCCACGCAACACATGTGCACGTGTGATCACGATGTCGATCTCGCGAGCGCCGGCTGCGACTGAGGCGTGCACTTCATCAAGGCGTTGCGCGAACGGCGAAAGACCGGCCGGAAATCCGGTCGACACCGCGGCGACGGGAATACCAGATCCCGCCAATGCCTGGACCGCCGTGGCCACATACTCGTGATAAACGCACACCGCACCGACGGTGAGGCCCAAGTCAGCGACGCCGAGTGTTTCGACGATTTCGTGGCGGAGTGGATGCCGCGCTTTCGCGCACAGTCGCTTGACATTGCTCGGGGTGTCGTCGCCCGAGAGCGTGGTGAGGTCCATGCAGCTGATGACACGCAGCAACCACGCCGCCTGCCATTCTTTCTTGACGGTGCGACGAGCAGGGAGTGAAGCGACGCGTCGTTCGACGGCGCTGCGGTTAACGCGTGTTGAGCGGACGAGGGCCAGATCGAGTGCCGTCCCGAGATTGCGTTCGGGAGGTTGGTCTGGCGTGAGCGGAGCGCCGCGACCCGAGCCATCGGGTTGAGCGGACTCGACGCGACGCGTCGGGCGGGCGGCATGCAGAGGAGTGACGGACATGGGAAGTCAAATGTAGGTCGCGCATGGCAATCGCGCCTCTTTTCGGCCCTGTGCGGTGTGACCCTCAACTCGCGCGAGGTAACGGCCGACACTCATAGCTGGAATCTGCTTTCCCTATTCGAGGTTACCCATGCGTCCCGTCCGTCCGACTTACTTGCTTGCCGCACTACTTGCTGCCGTGCCTGCGCTGCTTGCCTTCCCGGGTTGCTCGGCCACCACTGAGGTGGCGACCGCTGGCCGTTTGGCCATTGTGCAAGGGCATCAACAAGTTGCCGCAGTCGGGACGTTACTGCCGACACCAATCGTGCTTCGCGTGCTTAGTACGAATGGAACGCCCGTCGGAAAAATTCCCATCAGTTTCAGCGTGGTGGCCGGCGGCGGCAGTGTGGAACCCGCCACCGTGATCAGCGATGCCAATGGCGAGGGCAAGGCAAAATGGACGCTTGGTCCGGCCAGTGTGAATCAGAGCTTGAGCGCCAGCGCGCCGGGTGTCGATCCGATCACCGTATCGGCGACGGGCGTGCCGCCGAGTGACTTGATTGTGGCGCAAGGCAACAATCAGTCAGCCAAAGTGAGCACGGCGCTACCGGTACAAATTGTTGTGCGAGTGACGGGCGGTTCGGGCGTGCCCATCCCCAACACGACGATCAGTATGGCGATTACAGGTGGTGGCGGTAGCGTATCGCCGCAGTCCGCAGTAACCAATGCGTTGGGAGAAGTGAGTGTCCGGTGGACGTTGGGTCCGTCAGCGGGCGTGCAGACCGCAACAGTTACAGCTGGTGGCCTCGGACCCATCTCAATCATCGCAACGGGGAATTAAGTACGCTGAACGGTGAACGCCTCGTCTCACCGTTGGCGCCGCGTGGTGCAATGGATGATTTTTCGCAATGGACTTCACCCATCTCGCTGGGAAAACCGTAGTTGTAACTGGTGGTAGTGACGGCGTCGGCAAGGCGGCAGTCGAAGCATTTGTTGTCGCGGGCGCCACGGTTGTCATGATCGGGCGGAATGAGGCTAAAACCGCGGCGGCGGCGCATTCTATTATGAGCCGGACTGGTCGGCGCGCCGTGACGTGGGAGATTGGCGATCTTTCGCGTCAGGATGCGGTGGTCGACGTGGCGGAGCGATTGCGTGCGAGGCTGCCTCGCATTGATGTGCTGTGCAATAATGCCGGAGCGATGTTCCTCGATCGCCAACTGACCGCAGACGGACTGGAACGGACGTTCGCGCTGAATCATCTGCAATATTTTTCGTTGACACTGTTGCTATTGGACCGACTCGTTCCGGCCGCGACCGCGGGTTCACCCGCGCGCGTGATTTGTGTGTCGAGTCGCGCGCATACGCACGCGCGACTGAACCTTGATGACTTGCAACTTACGCGAGGCTATGGTGGATGGCGTGCGTATGCCAACTCCAAATTGTGCAATATCCTGTTCACGCAGGCACTCGCACGGCGTGTCGATCCGACAAAATGCGTCGTCCACGCGATGCATCCAGGCGTTGTCTCGACGCGGTTCGCGACGAACAACGGTGCTGTCGGGCGCGTGCTACGTCGATTGATGGACGTGGTGTCGATTACGCCAGCCGCCGGTGCGGACACGTTGGTGTGGCTCGCGGATGCCGACGAAGCGCGCGTTGATTCGGGTGCGTACTGGCTGAAGCGCAAACGCACCATGCCCTCAACGGCGGCGCGCAATTCCGACTACGCTGAGCGATTGTGGTACCAGAGCGCGATTTTGTCACAGATCGATGCTGATACGCGAATCGCTGCCGCTGGCGTGTCGCGCACGTGACCGAGCGAACACCAACTGCAACGTGGCGCGCCACCTTCCGTGACGCGGTTCGCTTGCTCGAAATTGTCGCGCGCGTCTTACCGTTCGCGCTTTCGCTGCGTCGCGACCATCGTCGTTGGATTCGATGGGGCGGACCTATGCCGAGATCAGCCACGTTTCACGCTGTGCGGGCGCAACGGCTCGTGCGTGAGATCGCGGCACTGGGACCGGCGTTCGTTAAACTCGCGCAGATTTTTGCATCACGAGCAGACTTAGTGCCGGAGCCGTATCTCGCGTGCTTGGGGACACTCACTGATCGCGTTCCGCCCGTCGCGTGGCACGAAATACATGCTGAGCTGCAGAAGGCGTGGGCGACGGATCCTGCGATCGTCTTGCAGTCCATCGACCACACACCGCTCGCTGCAGGATCGCTCGGCCAAGTGCATCGCGCGGTGTTTGAAGGACGTGAAGTCGTAGTTAAAGTGCTGCGCCCCGGCGTGGACGCCGTTGTGCGCCGCGACGTCCGCATCGCGTTGCGCATTGTGGATTGGGTCTACACGCGCTTCCCGCATCACCACGTGTTTGGCTTTCGCATCGTGCTGGATGAGTTCTCGAAGCACGTGGGCGAAGAAATGGATTTCGTGCGGGAAGGTGCGCAGTGCGCCCGCATGCGTGCGCGCTTTGCCGATGAGCCGCGCTTGCGCATCCCGTATGTCGAAGCAACGCTGACGCGACACACGGTATTGGTGATGGAGTATTTGCCGGGGACGCGCATCGACCAGCTCGACACGCGTATTGCGAGCGGCGAGCTATCGGCAACGGCGCTGGTGGAGACCCTCATTGAGAGCTATGCACGCATGATGCTGCGCGATGGCGTGTTTCACGCCGACCCGCATCCCGGCAATTTGTCGATCGATACGCAGGGTCGTATCGTGTTGCTCGATTTCGGAATGGTGATTGAAGTGGCTGTTGCCACGCGGAAGGCATTGTTCGAAACCATCATTGCGGCCATTCGCGGCGACGCGCGCGGTACGGCCGCCGGATTTTTCGCGCTGGGCATGGTGGCGCCCGGAACGTCGATCGATTCGATGCAACACCTCGTCGGCGTGCTCCTCGACATCGCGTACGCTCAGACGGCGATGGAGGATCGCGCGCGCGTGCTGGCGGATCAGATCATGCGCGAACTCTTTAACTGGCCCATTATTTTGCCGGGAGAGCTGGTGTACTTCGCGCGAACTGCCGCGCTCATTGAAGGCATCGGCGGCCGATATGATCGTCATTTCAATGGTATTCGTGTCGCCAGTCCCATCGTGTTGCGACTCCGAGGAGAATTGCTATCGGCCTTACTCGGCGACGATGGCAATCGGGAAACACTTGTCACCGTTGCGGCGACGTTAGGTGCAATTGCGGGCGGCGCGACGGCGCTGGTATCTCGCGTGTGGCGAGATTGGCGGGCGCGTTCGGCCAGTGCATAGCGAACGCACAAACCCCCGCCGGCCAACGGCCGAGCGGGGGATTGGTACGTGGACAGCGGCTACGATACGCCGATCACACGTTCGATGCCACCTTCAGACGACGACGCGACAGGCCGGCGATTCCAAGAAGTCCGCTCCCCATGAGCACATACGTTGACGGCTCTGGCACCGTACGCGGGCGCGACGTCAGGTACTCCTGGTTGCTCTGTTCGTCGGAGTAGCTGCACGAGCCGTTCTGGTTGTAGACGGTGCACGGATCATCGCTGAGCACGTACCAGTTTTCAACGAGCGTCAACGCACCCGATGCGGGGATGTTCGCGCCGAGCGAGGTGAAACCCGTCAGCCCAGAAGCGCCAAACAATGTCCAAATCGTGCCCTGAACGTTGACGGCGGAGTACGTGCTGGAAAGTCCGTTTGTCGCATCGTACTGCTCAATCAACCACGCGGCTTTCTTGTACAACGTCGAATCGCCCAGGCGTGTTTTGAGGAAGTCGCCGTTGCCGGCGACGCCGGCCCCAACGTTGCCCTTGAAAGCCGTCGAGTAGTAAGTGTCGGGCGAGGAATTCGCGAAATGGTTAAAGTCGACGCACCAAATAATGGCGTTGGCGATCGTTGTTCCGGAGAGGCCCATCTGCGCGTTGAAGCCAGTCAAATTGGCCAGGTACGGACCAACGGCAAAATTGGATACGTTTCCGTTCGCTGACTTGTCGCCGGCAAACTGCGCGATGA
>JANYHT010000043.1 GCA_025358925.1 Gemmatimonadaceae bacterium
CCGCTTGCTGCTGGTCGCGCTCAGCATTCCGATCGCGATTTTCATTAATGGATTTCGTGTATTCCTTACCGGATTTCTTGTGCTGTTCGTTAGTCCAAAGATGGGTGAGGGTTTCTTGCATGAGAGCGAAGGGATGATGACCTTTGGTGGTGCGTTCTTGATCACCGCGCTTGTCGCATGGCTGTTAAGCAAGCTTGAACTTTCGATACTTCGGCGAAAGGGAGTTGTCGCATGACCAATCGATTTTTTATATTCATGCCGGTGGTGGTTCTCGGATTGGGCGCTCTCGCGATCACGGGGATGCGTGAGCAGTTCGTGATGCAGCCGGTGCGGCCGTTAACGTCAATCGCGCCGACATTATTGGGTGTGCGAGGTCGCGACGTGCCGATTGCTGACGAAGAACGGAAAATTGCCGGCATGTCGGACTTCATGCTACGAGAATATCGACCGGATTCGTCGACACTTTTTACTGTCTACGTGGGGTATTACGATCGGCAGGTGCAGGGTAGGTCGATCCACAGCCCGAAGAATTGCCTTCCTGGCGCCGGGTGGGAAATTTTGGATTCGTCAAGAAAACCGCTGGCAATGGCAGAAGTTGGTACTGTGGTGAATCGCGTCGTGCTTGCGAACCACGGCGCGAGAGCACTTGTATACTACTGGTATCAAGGTCGCGGCAGAATAGAGTCCAGCGAATATAAGGTTAAGTGGGATCTCATGCGAGACGCCGCCCTCCATGGTCGGACAGAAGAAGCGCTCGTGCGCATCGTCGTCCCAATTGGAAATGCCAGCACGAATGACACGGCTTTGCGTGGACAACTCGCGGCGGCGGACTCCTTGGCTATCGCAATTACCTCGCAACTGCTACCCGATTTAAATCGGGTAATGCCGCCTGCGCCGAACTCGCGGTAAGCAGTTCCAAACTAATGAGTGTAGCTCGTGCGATAGCGCCTATCCAAACATTGCACCACGTTGGTTTTGTCGTTCCGTCTATTGAGAAGGCAGCGCTGCGCTTTGCGTCCTCGATTCAAGCGGAATTCTCGGGTGAGATCTGGCACGATCCGGTGCAGATGGTGCGCGTCGCGTTTCTTCATTTACCCGGAACAATTGGGCAATTTCTTGAACTGGTGGAACCTGCATCGCCGATAGCGCCCGTCGCGCGCTTCCTGAAACAGGGCGGCGGAATGCATCATTTGTGTTTCACAGTCTCAGACATGTCATCCGCGCTGGCCCATGCGCGCGCGGAGCGGATGGTAGTTGTGCAAGCACCTGTGCCGGCTGTCGCTTTTGATGGCCGACTCATCGCATGGTGTTTTACGCGAGACAAGTTGCTTATTGAGTTCTTGGAGGCTGAAAGTGCGTGAACCTGTCCGCGAGGGTCGCCAGCACGACGCAGAGATCATCGCCGCACTTCGCGTTGCGATTCGAGAACATCTGAACCAAGGTGACGGCGCAGCGGCGTTCGACGCTGCGGTTTCGCTATGGGATTTATCAGCCGGACCAGCGAGTGCCGGACTTTTACTTCGAGCTGCGGCGGCCGATTTGCGGTCGCAGATGCCCCTCAGCATCTTCATCGCTCGCTCGTTCACGGTTGAACCGGTTGTGCCAATATTGCGCGCAGTGGGCGCGCGTTATGGACTAGATCTGACGGTTCGTATCGGTGAATTCAACTCGTACAGCCAAGAGCTCTTGTCCGCCGAGAGCGCGGCATACAATCAGCCGTTCGATGTTCTGATCCTCGCCCTGCAAACACAGGATATCGCCCCACTCCTGTGGAGTGGTGAAATCGCAACGGACCAACCGGCGCTCGAAGCTGAGGTCGCCCGCGTGACATCGGAGATCGACGCACTACTTACTGCGTTTCGATCACGAAGCAGCGCCACCGTAATCCTGAATTTGCTCGATTCGCCGAGCATTGTGCGGCAGGGTGTTCTGGATCAGCAGATAGCGTATGGGCAAGCGGATGCGATTGCGGATGCGAACCGACGGCTTCGGTCCGCGTGCCGTCGCGTCGGTGGCGTCTATGCGTTTGACTACGGCGAGGCCATTGCACGGCGTGGTCGCGATCGATGGCACAGTTCGTATCACTGGCTTACATCGCGGCTTCCCATTTCAAAGGAATTTCTGGCGGACCTGGCGCAGGAATGGACTCGATTCTTGGTCCCGATTGCTGGAAATGTGGCGAAGGCCATTGTCGTGGATTTGGACAACACGCTCTGGGGTGGTGTTGTCGGAGAGGATGGCGCCGACGGTATTTCGTTATCGCAAGAATATCCCGGTGCAGTCTTTGTCGACGTGCAACGCGCGCTCAAAGATCTCGCGCGGCGGGGCATCCTGCTCGCGATTTGCTCGAAGAACAATGAAGCGGACGCGCTCGAAGTATTTGAACGTCATCCGGACATGCAACTACGCCTCGAAGATTTTGTAGTTCGTCGCATCAATTGGAAGGACAAATCAACGAACCTTCGAGAGATTGCATTCGAACTCAATATCGGCTTGGACGCGATTGCCTTCCTCGACGACAACCTTGTCGAGCGTCGGCAAGTGCGCAGTGCCGTGCCAGACGTCATCGTGCTTGACTATCCAGAAAGGCCGGACACTTGGGCAGCGCGACTGCTCTCCGATCCGAGATTTGAGCGACTCAGCGTTACGGACGAGGATCGCCGACGAACGTCGATGTATCGCGCGCGCGCGGTGCAGGCGGAGGCCGCATTAGCGTTCGAAAGTAACGACGAATTTCTTCACGCTCTGCGGCAAACTGTACGCTTGCAAGCGATGACAAAGATGACTCGTGCGCGAATCGCACAACTCACGCAGAAAACCAATCAGTTCAACCTGACGACGCGTCGATATTCCGAGCAAGACCTGACGGAGTTCGACGAACGCGGGCTGTGGATTGCAGGCGCACACGTAACGGACCGATTCGGAGACCACGGGCTCGTTGCTGCCGTTGTAGCGGAAGCGACCAATCAGCGACTTCGCCTCGACACAATGCTGATGAGTTGCCGTGTCATTGGGCGCGGAGTCGAAACTGCCGTACTATCCGGGATCATTCAGTATGCTCGATCACGGGCCTACACACATATCGACGGAACCTTCATCCATACACGCAAGAACGCCCCCGCTCGTGATTTTTATAGCGCGCACGGTTTTGCGTTGATCACGGAAGACGACACGCAATCGAACTGGACGCTCGATTTGTCGACAACCGATGCCTCGACGCCCCCTTGGATTGCACTCACTTTTTCGGAAGATACTTTGCGATGAGCGACAACATCACAGAACAGGTTAGGGACATCATCGCTGACGCACTCGAGCTACCGACGGCGTCCGTGCCCTTGAATGCGAGCATGGAGACGATGGATGGATGGGACTCTATTAAACAACTGACGATCGTCATGGCCGTGGAAGACGCGTTCGACCTTCAGTTGGAGCCCGAAGAGATTGCCATGGTGACGTCGATTGCGGCCATCGTGGAGCGCATCGAGCATGGAGCGCGCGCGAATTGATGCAACGGATGCCCGAGTCGCATGCATATTGAGCCGTACATGATGGCAGATGTTCCAGCGGTACGTGCGTTCAATGCGCGACTTGCGAGCGCGCGCGTTCCTACTCAGTTTCGACTCGCCGAGTCGGCCAGCATCGATTGGCTCGCACCCTCTGACTCGTCCACACTGTATCAGGAACAGTTCCTCGTTCACGACGGTGCTGAAATCCGCGGTGGTTACGTGCTAAAGCACCAGGAATTCTTTGTCGCCGGGCATACTGAAAACGTAGGGTTTTACCACGGACCGATATCAGAGGCACTCGCGGATCGCAGCTTTGCGCATGTTGGAACCGTTATGCTTCGCGACGCAATGAAGCGATCACCGAGACTGTATTGCTTGGGAATGGGTGGACTTACGCAACCGCTACCGCGCATGCTCGCGGCAGCGAGTTGGCAGCTCGACCTTGTGCCGTTCCATTTTCGAATCTGCAATGCTGCGCGCGTTGTTCGGCAACTTCCGTCTTTGCGGACCACCCCTATTCGACGGTTGGCGTTGGACTCGCTCGCGCTGTCTGGCGCGGCGCAGATCGGATTTCGTATTCTGCACGCCGCACGATCAAGATCCGGTCGTCGCGACAACCTTCGTGTTGTTCACAACGACGAATTTCCTCAAGCGTGCGATGGATTGACCGAAGCCACGGCGCTTGTCCATAGATTCGCCGCCCAGAGAACGGCAGCGGTTCTCGAGCGACTGTATCCGCGAAAGGAACCTAAGTTTCACCGCATGACAATTTATCGCGGTGACCATTTGCTCGGTTGGGCCATCTGCGTCGACACGAAGATGCAGGATAGCCGGCATTTCGCAAATTTACGCATTGGATCAATCATTGACTGCGATGCCCG
>JANYHT010000068.1 GCA_025358925.1 Gemmatimonadaceae bacterium
GTTGCTCGTCGGCGTGCGCAAGCGGCGTACTTTGCCGTGGATCCGCGAGTGTCGTGAGAGGACCGCCACCACGCATCGACGTGCGGTTTCCTTGGCCGCCGGCGGGCGCATACGTTTGCATCGTAATCAGTGCCATTGCAGCCGCTGGCCGACCGAGTTGTTCAAAACGACCGGCCTTCACAAAGAGCGTTTTATTGAACTTGACCCCCTGCTCACCGGGTGAATCGATCGCGAGTCGGTCGATGGGCAGCACCACCTGGTCCGCCAACGCAGACGGATCGAAGTCTTGCAGAAATCGTGGTCCGATCTCAGCGTCGAGATCAAATGCGGCCGGAAGTGCGTTGAGCACGCGTTGCACCTGCTCCGGCGATGGCGGACTGTCCCAGAGTTCGCGCCACGCATCGTCGTCCGCGACGCTGAACGCTGATGTGAGCACGCCAACGAGAAACTCCTGTAGCGCGCCATCAAAATCTGCGCGTGGCGCGGCTGTCGCGATGACGGCGTCATCGCCCCCTAGGCCGTCTGTAAGCATGGAAATTGGTCCCCAGACGATTCCGCTCTGACGGCGTCGCCACGGGATCCACGGTGCGGTGCGAAGGTCATAACTCATTTTGGCCTCGTCGAAAGTGATGAAACACAATTGCTGATCGATCCAACAGTGACACCTGCTGCTATCCCGCGATCATTCTTTGACATAGCGCAGCCCGAAAGCCGTCGTGTACTCAACCCGCTTTTCTTGCTTTCCGCCTGTCGCCATGACGACGCCGCTCGAAACATCGGCCACACATTCGTCGAGCACGATGACCGGCGTGTCTTGCTCGAAGCGTCCCCACTCAGCACGCACCGCATCGATCTGCGTGCGCCACTTCGTCGTCGGCTCTGCATTTCGAGAAATTTGTCCGGCGCTCAGCTTCACTTCGGACAGCAGCCATCGTTTCCACTCAGGCATCGAGGCATCATCATACCAAGGTCTGATTCGACCGGTACCCACGCGCGCGAGACGCACAACGACTTGCTCGTCGCCAAGTCGAGTACGCGCGCGTAGGTCATCAGACCACGATCGACCAAACGAATATCCCGCGTTTAAAACCAGCACAGTGTATTCCGCAATTGCTTCATCGGAGAACGACTTGCCCTTCGCCGTGTCAGACGCCGCTATTAGCGCGTCCGGTACGTCACTGGCCTCGTACACGCGACGCAGCAGTTCGCGTAGGCCGTCGGGTGCGCGGATGGCGCACTCGGAAGCGAGAACCATATGCGTTCGCCACAGCACGCCAACGTCTGGATATACAGCACGCGTTCCCGGCAGCAGTGCGCTACACCAATCGTTGTTGACCATCTCTGCTTGCGCTGGTGCGAGTACCACGAGTTCTGCAGTAAGTCCGATTGGGCGTAGTGCATCGCGCGTTGCGTGTCGCCACAAACGACCTGCGCGTTGAATGAGCAAATCGATTGGCGCCAAGTCCGTCACCATTGCATCGAAATCAAGGTCGAGCGACTGCTCCACAACTTGCGTCGCGACGAGCACGGTACCCTTACGACGCTCAGGCGTCGACTCCATCCCGAAACGCCGCACGACTTCACGCTCACGGTGCTGACGATCGCCCTGCGCGAAGCGAGCATGGAATACTATTGGTGCAATGCCACTGGCCTCAAGCATGGCGGCGGCACGCAGACATTCGTCCACCGTATTCCGAATCCACAACACCGCGGCGCCCGCATTTGAGGCGCTAACTACTGCCGCCAGCGCGGCGTCAACGCTGTGTACCATCCGGACTGGTACGTTACGAATAGTCCACGGCGCTGCCGCCGTGGATGATGCCGACACGGCTCGGTCGTCCGCACTGACCATTGTCGCCATCGGATACGGCGAGGATTTCTCACCGACCGAGGCATCCTCGTCCTCTATCCGGAACTGCTCGACATTTTCAATGCTGCCGTTCCACGCACCTTCAAATTCACGACGTCGTTTTTCCGTCAGCGTCGCCGAGAGTAGCACAGCAGACCCTCCAAGCGCTGCATGAAATCGCAGCAAGTGCGTCGCTTCCGTCGACATGTACGCATCGAAGGCATGTACTTCGTCAAACACTAAAACCTTTTCGGCGACGGCAAACAATCGCAGCGCGTTAAACCGTGTTGGCAGCACACCGAGAAACACCTGATCAACAGTGCCGGCGCCAATATCCGCGAGGAGCGACGCACGTCGATCATCAGCGAGAAACGCGGCGCACGCGGCGCTGGCGGAGCACAACGAATCTGCATTATCTGTACACTCATGGGTCGAATCTCCGGATACAACACGCGGTAATACTGTAGCGCGGTACTCATCGTGCAACCGTGCTTGTCCATGCCCAAGCGTTAGTGAAGGCTTGCGTGCACCGCCCGTTGCGAACAGCGCGCCGATTGCTTCATGCTGACGCTCGTACATGGCGTTCGCGGTCGCCTGCGTCGGCATTGCCCAATATGCCCCGGTAGCGCGTCCGGTCGCCATCAAGCGATGCACTAACATCTGCGCTGCCTCGGTCTTGCCTGACCCCGTTGCGTCTTCTATGATCGCCAGCATGGGCGCATTGGGAAGTTCAACCGTTGCAGCCCAAAGCTGCGTCGGCGTAGGTGAACCTTTCTTAGTCAGACTTTCGAAGGTCGCGAGCGAAGCGCTCGGAATCGCGCGAAGTCCAGCCTCATCGACCGCGCGCCGAGCGCGAGTTCGCGCAATGTCCCAATACTGAGCGAGATCATGGTCTCCCTCAATCGGCGCGACATACGGGAACCACGCATCGCTCGATCCGACCCAATCGCACAGAGTCAAGAGACCTGCGAGCCACCAGGAAGCGATTTTCAAACGCGCCTTGTTCGGAATGGGCGCATCGATCGGCGTCGCGTGCACACGGTCGAGCACGAGGTCCGCGCACGTGCGTGCCGCGTCGATGGCGCCTGTGCTAAACACACTTTCAAGCGGTGCGCGGCGGACGTCGACCGGTCTCCCGTGATGCCCAAATACCGCGCACTCCAACGCGCGCACAGACACGGTACCGTCCGACCACAGTCGCTCAGAAAGTTGGCTTCTGAGTTCCCTATCCCACAGTAAAAGGCCGTCCGTGGTGTGGACGGATTTTTCGTATCTCGACGCATCGATACCGGCGAGAGAGTTAGGCCACGTCCAGCCTCGCGGGTTGGCCATAGACTGAAACCGCGGCGTAAATTTCCCAATGTCATGCAGCGCCGCAAGTGAAACAATGAGTTGGTGTGCAGCATCCTCGCTCGTTCCCAGCAACCAAGCGGCGCGTTGACGAGTGAGCGGCCGGTCACAGAGTACCCGATCCGCAACGGCCGCTACGTCAAGCAGATGATACGCAACCGGATGCCACGAAACCGTCGCGTCGTCGGACGCGCGCGCCTTCCCCCAGTATTGCAGTACTTCGCGACCAGAAATCATTGGCACGTCAGGAATCTGTATGTTACAGCCATGGGATTTTCAAAATACACCTTTTACAGCACCGCTATTGTATTTGCGGGAAATCGTTCGCGCTAGACGCGGCGGGCGACGGCGTCAAAGAAACCCTCATGCAACTCCTGTATGGCATTCACGTTCGAAACGCTCGGCGAAGCGCGCACCGACACATCGCACGCGGCAACCATCATTACAATGCCTCCGTATAGCAGGCCGGCGGTTCCCAATCCGAGATGGTGCGGGCGCAGCATCTTGACCGGACACAAAATCGCATGGCTTGCGCCAAACCATACCATCGACAAAGTACCATGCATCCGTGCAGTACACGCGACACTACCCACGCCGTCGTCGATGTCCCTCCTAAATCGTACCCACTCCGTCGCGCCTCTTCGCTACAATCGATGGCGCGTGCCGCCGTCGGCGTTGGCCATTCATTTGTCCATCGGACAAGCCTACGCCTTTAGCGTGTTCAACCTGCCGCTCTCGCGTTTGCTGGGCGGCACGAGCGCATTGCCTACCGATTGGTCGATCAGTCGCATCGGGTGGATTTTCAGCACCGCCATTGTCGCTCTCGGACTGTCCGCCGCGCTGTTCGGACGTTGGCTCGAACGCGTCGGACCTCGGCGCGCGATGTTCACCGCCGCGTGTTGTTTTGCCAGTGGATTTTTCGTGGCGGCAATCGGCATCGCCACGCATCAGTTCTGGCTATTGCTCTTTGGCTACGGGGTATTGGGCGGCATCGGACTCGGCATCGGATACATCTCGCCAGTCTCCACGTTATTAAAATGGTTTCCCGACAAGCCTGGTATGGCAACAGGTCTCGCCATCATGGGCTTTGGCGGCGGTGCGATGATCGCCTCACCACTGTCGGTATTACTGATGGCGCACTACCGCACCGCGACATCATCGGGCGTTGCACAGACGTTCGCCACGCTGGGCGTACTGTATCTCGCGCTGATGATGTTTGGTGCGTTTACCGTGCGCATTCCAGCGCCTGATTGGACGCCGCAGCACGCCGTGTCTTCTACGAACGCCGCGCGCATTGTGCCAACAACCGTAACGTCGACGAGCGTGCACGACGCAGTCCGCACGCCGCAATTCTGGCTCTTGTGGGTGATGCTCTGCACCAATGTCACGGCCGGCATCGGCGTGCTCGGACAAGCGTCGGCCATGATTCAAGAAACCTTTCCGGGTCGCATTGATGCCGCAGCCGCTGCTGGTTTTGTGGGACTGCTCAGTCTCGCGAATTTAAGTGGACGTTTTTTGTGGTCCTCGCTGTCGGATCACATCGGACGCCGAGCGACGTACCTCACGTTCTTCATACTTGGCACGTTGCTGTACGCGGTCATTCCATCGACCGGGCGCGGCGAAAGCGTCCCACTTTTTGTGCTCGCATTTGTCGTCGCGCTGAGCATGTATGGCGGTGGCTTTGCGACCATTCCAGCGTACTTGCGAGATTTATTTGGCACGGAAGAAGTTGGTGCCATCCACGGCCGGTTGCTCAGCGCGTGGTCGGTGGCTGGCATTATCGGTCCTGCATTGGTGAACTACGTGCGCGAATATCGCATCGCATCGGGAGCACCCAAAAGTGAGGCATACGGCGTGACGATGTACGTCATGTCCGCGCTGCTGGTGGTTGGACTCGTCGCGGCGGCTCGCCTGCGCGCAATGCCGCGAGTACCCTCTTACCAAGCAGTCGTGACATGAGTGACTTACCGCGCGGTCAACGCACGCTGCTCATTGTCACGTGGATGGTTGTACTATTGCCCGCGCTGTGGGGCATCGCGCAGACCATTCAAAAGTCGACTGCACTGTTTCGTTAGTCAGCGGCCATTTGGCCGCAGTATGATCAATTTCTCACAGGAAAATGCACATGGAACGTTTCTCACTATTTCTTGTCATGGCCATGTACGCACCAGTGGTGCACGCGCAGACGATTACGCCGCGATTCGCGTGGCCCGCAAATGCCATCGCTGAGATTTCGGGCGATGGTTTTACGGTAACGACACGCGACGGGAAAGCCGATTCGGTAAGTCTTCGCAGCACATCACGGCTTGAGGTGCGCGCGCATCGAGAGGGTCTGCTCATTCTTATGGGACCAAGCACTGGGAGTATGCTCCCCGACACGTTCGGCGGCACCGGTATTTCTCGTAGAGCGATTGAACAACTCATCACGAAATACGTCGTCAGCAGCAGCGGAAGCTTTGTTCGACTCGACGATTCGGTCGGCTTTGTGCGGCAAATGGATTCAATCATGGCGCCAATATTTGTGCGAGCGAGCGCGTTGCCGGCAGCCACGGTGGCCAACATGCGAAGGGCTCTTTCTGCTGGTGTTTCCACAAGTGCGACCGCGCGCCTTGCGTGGACTGGGATGACGGGAACGGTCTTTGACCGATCATGGACGGCCGGTGATAGCGTCGCTGAAATTCTCAAACAGCCGCTTACTGGATTTGCGGGCGCGGAGATGACCAATACACAGATCACACACTTTCGCGGGGTGGTCACGTGCCCCAGCGGATCCGCCGCATCCGTGTGCTGGCGCTTCACGAAACAATCGCATATCGACATGTCCGCTATGCGCGCGTCGATCGCGAAGCTTGCTTCGTCATCGGGCGCGCCCGACGTCGGGTTATTCGATCGCATGCCCATCCCTCAAACGACGAGCGACGGATACGTGATTTACGACGCCGCGACAGGCCGCCCTCTTGAAATTGGCGGCACTGTCGATAGCCACACTAACGCCTTGGCCGGTAATGTCACCATTTCGACGTCTTCACGCTTGGTGTTGGTGACGCACTACGAGTGGCACGCGATGTAGTCGTGTGCCTTACGCCCTACGGCTTCTCCACCCGCGCCCACACGTTGTCTGCCGGATTGCGGTCTGGAAAACGCTTCTGTGGATCGAGCGTGAGCTTCTCGATCTTGCGCGCACCAAACGTGAGGTCCGCCACAAACGCGCGATTGCCACCGAACCACACGTCTACGGGATATGTGACCACCGCTGTCACGCTATCCGTCATCACCGCATTTTTCATCAACCGAATTGCCGGACCTTTCTCGGCGAATTTTACTTCGAGAATGATCGGCGATGGCATCTGCCCATCTTGGCGCACCGTGACCGATGTGCGCGCCGCGGTCGCCACGACTTTCTCGATGCGACCATCGACACTTTCCGTCGTGAACAGCCACGCGTACCAAAACCAGCCGAGGTCGCGGCCGAGTGCGTTGTTCATGAAAAACATGTAGTCCCAGGGCGACGGATGCTTAAACATCCACGCGTTCGCCCACGCTTTGTGCGCACGTTGCACCCCGCTATCACCAACAACGCCGCCGAGGGCTGAGAGCATGAGCGGCGTCTTGCTATACGTTTGAAATCCGTAAAACTGTGGTCCCGCATAGTTCGCATTCCACATCATCGGCGGTTCCGCTTCGTTGCCGCTCGTTGCGCCGTAGCGTTGGCCCAATCCATCAAACACCGGCGGCAATTTCGAGACATCCGCACCCGATAAAATGTTCATGTATTGATTGAAGCCCTCGTCCATCCATCCATACATTGTTTCGTTGTTGC
The DNA here is from genome assembly GCA_025358925.1 of Gemmatimonadaceae bacterium. GTDB lineage: Bacteria > Gemmatimonadota > Gemmatimonadetes > Gemmatimonadales > Gemmatimonadaceae > Gemmatimonas. The sequence continues at coordinate 7,020 of JANYHT010000068.1, forward strand.
TCACCACCATGGGCCACCATTGATGGCCCGTCTCATGATCCGCCGCGCCCTGATTGGAGTTGATGACCATGGGATATTCCATGCCGGCACTTGGTCCGTCCTGCAACGTCAGCTGCGGAAACTGATAGGGGAACCACAGCTTGGAGTAGTACTCGAGGGCATGGCGAGATATTTCACCCGCACGCGCGAACGCGTTTGCATTGCCGGGCTGAAAATACATGTTGATCGGTACGACACTTTTTCCGGGAATGGTTGCGCGCGTTGCTTGCCACACAAATTTCTTGGCTGTTGCCCACGCAAAATCGTTGACCGTATCTGCATGAAAGCGCCAAATCAGTCGTCCATTCGCGTTGCCCAGCGCAGTCGCCTGCCCCGCACCAATTTCGTCGGCTCCAACAATTGTGGTGATGGCATCTGTCGTCAGCGCTTGCACAAGTCGCGCACGTGCGCTTGCCGTCAGCACTTGCTCAGGATTCTGTAGCACACCAGTACCGCCAACTATCCATCCTGCCGGGACATCGATACGCACATCAAACGTACCAAAATTGTTATAGAACTCCGACGGGCCAAGGTACAACTCGGTATCCCAACCGCGTAAATCGTCGTACACGGCAACGCGTGGAAACCATTGCGTTGGTTGATACAACGTGTCGGCCCACCGTTGCGTCATGCGATGACCAACGCCCGGCCCGCCAGGCAGTTTGTGATTCCATTCGATCTCGATGACCGTCGTGCCTTTCGCCGGTACCGGCTTGGGCAGCAAAATGCGCGCATTGGTCGACGTGCCCGACATCAGCGTTGGTTCGCTCGGCGCACGTGGCGGTCCGCCGCGACCGCCTTGTGTCGGCGCATTGAGGATTGCGGTGCGACCGTCAACCACGAGCTTCGTGATAACGATGCCCTCGGTATTCTCAGCCGGCGTCCATGTCGCGGCACGGGGGTTTGTCCCAATAAAGTGATTGGGATCGAGTCGGAGTCCGATGTACGGCAACGAGTCAGTGCTGTTGTTATGCACTGTGATGATGGCCGTGCCACTCAATCGCGAGGTGCTCGGGTCGAGCGCGACATCGATGGAGTAATCGGTACGCAGCTGCCAATAGTTGCGCCCTGGGCGACCCGTAGAGTCGCGGGAACCAGACGCATACGCACGCCGAATGGCGTTTGTAATTGGAATGTCGCGCCGCACCGCACGCGGCGGAACAAGCGTCGCAGCCTGCGCATGCACAGCGTTTGGCAGTAGCGCAACGGCGCACAGAACAACAAGTCGACGAATCATGAATTGAGGGAACGCAGAGTAAAAGTGGCCGAGCATGAGGAGGCGACTCACCGAACACCGAAGAAATACCAGATGCGCGGGCGATTCGTGAGTGCCGACGGTCGACAACGGCGCGAACTGTTTCCATGGTGCACGTTGCCTCGTCCTCATGATACCTGCGGGTCACGCCAGTCCGTCGTGAAGGGCGATCACGGAAGCGGTCGCCGCAACACGCGGCCGCGTCCCGCATCATTGTGACAACAGAGAGCCATGTTGGAACGGAATTTCACTGCATATGGGATTGCGATTGCCGAGTTGGTGCTGCACTTGCGCAATCAGTGCCATCCGGACGAGCTGCGTCACAGCTTGGCCCGCGCACACATGCATACGCGACACGGCGACGTGGTTTTTGCCGATCGCGATGGTGCATTGATCATTGGCGAGGGTGCGCTTGGCGTTCCAGTGACCGGCGCTGACGCATTATTGGACGCCATGCGTGCGCACGAGGTTCGGGCAATTGCCGTGAACGGCGCGTCGACATCAAAAGAATTATTGTTGCTCGCGACGCTGTTGTCCGGCATGCCTGGCGATGGCAAGCAGTCTGTTTTTGCATTGGCTAACGAATTGGGCGTCTGGAATGTTCGACTCACGGCGGACGATGCACCAGCGGACACAGAAACTCCGGAAACGAGCGCTGACGATCTCGATACCCTCGTCGCGCGTGCACTCGCATTTCTTAAGACAGAACGAGACTCCGTTCCCGCCGCCGACGACACGGTGCCGGTTGATCAAAGCAGCGAGCAATTCGAGTCAATCGTGACACCGACGGCCCTAAGAGAAATCGTCCAACTGTTGCCGTGCAATCAAGAACGGCACGCCAATGTGCTCACCATTCTTCGTCGGGCTGGCGATGATGGCGCAACCGCACTCTTTTCGGCACTCGTTGCTGCACTGCGGCTCGGCAAACGTCGCGCAATGTTTGATGCGATCGTTGAACTCGGTGCCGGCATTCCGATGCTCGTCGAGCACCTGTCGCACCCGCAATGGTTTGTTGTGCGTAACGCCACCGCGTTACTCGGCGACATGCATGCCGCGATCGCTGAAACGCCACTCACACAATTGCTGTCGCACGCAGATGAGCGTGTGCGTGCGGCCGCCGTGACGGCACTCGCCGAACTCGGGACGCCAACGTCAGCGCGCGCGCTCGACGTCGCGTTGCGCGATAAGTCACCAACCGTGCGCCGCCGCGCGTTACACGGCATGCGCGCGGTGCCAGACACTCCGATCAGTGTGACCGCGCTGAGCGACGCGATCGAGCTTGAACGTAGTCCGTCAATGCAGCTCGAGTTTCTGGCCGCAATGGTGGTGCAACAATCGCCAGAAGTCGCGCAACGCCTTGCACGACTCTGCTCGCCCTCTTCCAGTGCGTCGTACGCGCCCGAGTTTCGCGTTGTCGCGATCGACGCGCTCACGCGTCTCAAACCCGGCATCGCGAGGCGTTTCTTACGCGTTTTGAGCGCAGATCGGAATGAAATTGTGCAATCCCATGCGGTGCGGTTGCTACGGGGCTTAGGCGAAGAAAGGCGCGCAAGTTAGGGCAACGCTCGAACCCGGCAGTCGCCGTGGTGTATTATTGAAGTCCACGTTGTCTGTCCCACGACCCACGGTTTGCCATGACATCGCCTAGCGTAGCCATTTCGCCGCCATTTGCCGGTGCGGCGCGCATGACTTTGATTCGTCGAACATACGCACTGCTCACGGTCACGATTCTTTGGACGATCGTGGTGGTGGCCGGTGCTATCGCAACACCCGCAGTTCTCGAGCTCGCGGTCGCGCACCCGTTCATCATCATGCTGCTTAGCATCGGCGCGTTGCTGGGCACGAATTTAGTGCAAGCGCAGCCGCTCAAGCTTGCGTGGCTTGCGCTTTTCATCACGTTGATGGGAATATCGCTCGCACCCGTCATGTTGATGTACAACACGCGCGCGCCTGGCGTCATCTCGCAGGCCGCGTTGCTCACCGGCTCGACGTTCACCGTGCTCACGTTGTATGCGCTATTGAGTCGTCGTGATTTTTCACAACTTGGTGGCTTTCTCACCGTTGGCTTGTGGGTACTGCTCGCCACATCGCTGCTGAACATGTTTTTCCATAACGAAACGGCGTCGCTGTGGCTTGCCGGCGTCACGGTGTTCTTGTTTAGCGGCTTCATTGTGTACGACACGAGTAAGCTGAAAGGCAACCTTGGGCCAAACGATTACATCACCGCCACCGTGTCGCTGTACCTCGATGTGCTGAACCTGTTCATGGCGTTGCTGCGTATTTTGAGCTTTTTTCAGGGCGGCGGTCGGTCGCGAAACTAGCCGTTTCGCTACACCTGTTTCACGAAACGCTGACAGTATCTGTCAGCGTTTCGTGCGTGCAGACTCTGCGTCGGCACCACGGACGAGCGCTCGGGCGATAGCGGCCTGTAATGGGGTGAGATTTGCGAAATTCCCTTTGTCATTCGCGCCAAGATTTTGCTTGTTGGTGAGCAGCACGACCGAAAGTCCCGCGCTTGGAACGCCAAGGACCCACGTCCCTGTGAAGCCGGTGTGCATGAAGCTCCCGGCGGGCAAATCTGCGGGGTACATCCAACCGAGATAATTGTCGTATTGGTCGCGTGTGAGGAATTGTCGCACCACCGTTGGCGCGATGTATTCTCGACCACGCGCACTTCCGTTGGTGCGCAGTAAGTCCAGTAAGACGCGTAGCTCCGCCGCCGTCGAAAATAATCCAGCGTGTCCAGCCACGCCGCCATTGGCGTACCACGAATTGCCATCGTTCGTTTCACCATTCAACACGCCTGCTCGCCACCCATTCCACGCCGTGGGGTCACCGCGATAGCGATAGCCGAACGTGGAGTCGTACACCATATGCTTTTCGTATCCGTTCCCAATCTCGGTCGCGGCGAACGCGGTAAACCCATGCGTTTTGGGAACGAACGTTGTGGAGTGTAAACCGAGCGGCGCGTAGAGCGCGTCGCGCACAAAGACGTCCAGCGGCTTGCCGCTCACCTGTTCGACGATGTAACCGAGCAGCATGAAGCCGAGATCGCTGTAGTGCCGACCTTCACCGACCCCCCAACCGAGTGGCATGTCGCGAATGACCGCGTACGTCTGCGCTTTGTTGGACGCGTGATAGTACAACGGCTGCCATTGAACGAGGCCAGCCGAATGTTGGAGCAGGTGCCGTACGGTGATGCTGTCGAGATGCGGGCCTCGAAAATCGGTGAGGTAGCGCGACACCGGTGCATCGACATCGATTTGTCCGCGAGTCGCAAGCATCATCACAGACATTGTTGTGGCCATCACCTTCGTGACGGAAGCAAGGTCGAACATAGTCGTTGCGTGCATGGGTCGTGGAGTCGGCAAGCGACGCAGCATAGCATCGTTTAACTGTGCGTCGCCAAACGCTCGGTTATGCAGCACCACGCCATTGCGCGCCACCACGAAGACCGCGCCGGGAAACTGTGTGCCGAGCGCAGACTGGATGAGGGAGTCGGCTGTCTGGATTGCCGCAGACATGTACGTTCGGTGTTTTTCAGGTTTTCCCTCCCGCTCATCGTCTGCGACATCCACCGCCAGCGGAAAGAACAGCGCCCGCTTGACGATCGGATATTTCGCCGTCCAACCTTTCGCGTCAGCCCACAAAATACGGTTGAGTTTTTCGCTCGGCGCCGCATCGGGGTCACGGAAGTTCATGCGCGCGCTGGCCTGCGCGGCCGTGCGCCGAATCGCAGCATTGGGCCCCGTGATCGCGCCCACTTTGAGGTTCGTTTCGTAGAGCGACTGCGTCGGCACGAGCGCGGTGTATGGACGCAAATCCGGTTTCTCTGTCGGACCGATGAAGCTCGCACGCATGTCCGTCGCTACCAAATCAAACATGCTCAGCGCTGGCAATCCGAGCATGAGTTCGATGGTTTTCACCATGCTTGGCTGACTGTAGAACGTGCTGTCGATGATGCCACGCCTCGCGTACGGACTTGCAACGAGCGCGACCGTACGATGCCCATCGATATGATCGACGCCGTTCTGCGCATCATCTTCAACAACGACGATGGCCATGTGCTTCCAGAACGTCGATTTACTGAGCGCTTCGACAATTTTGCCGAGCGCGAGATCGTTGTCGGCGACGCAGGCTTTCGGCACGCACCATCCGGCCAACGTGCCTTGCGTGTGGTCGTTCGGCAAGACGAGGAACGTGAGATGCGGCATTTGCTTCGCGGTTTCCCACTCTTTGAGATGCTCAATGACAATGTCCGCTTTGATCACGTCGGGCACTTCTTGCGTCCAGCCAGGATATTCGCGAACAAGAATTTTATCGAGACTCGGAATCTCGCTGTGCGTGTTGTACATGTTCTTCAGCTGCGCTCGAAAAAACGCGGCGTTGTGCGGCAATGCGTCACGATATTGCGCCAACAATCGTGCGCGGACGTTCGGCACTGAATCACTGGGCGCCGGCGCATACTCACCGAAGCTCACGACGCGTTTGCCTTTCGCTGTCGCCGCTTCCCACAAAAAACCGCCTGCGGAATACGTGAGCGGATCATTGCCTTCGCTTGGGTAGCTGCGGCCGAAATACAGCGGCCACACCGGATACGTGGTCTCATTCGCCTGCGTGAGCCAATTGTGACCGTCTGCCGAATTCCCTCCTGACGCAAAAAAATGATCGAGCAATACAAACTGTTCACTCAACGCGTGTGCGTTGGGCGTGACGTCGCGACCATACATCGTAAGACTCGAATCACTCGCCCCTTTGCCGATGTCACCGAGCACTTGATCGTACGTGCGATTTTCTTTGATGATATAGACGACGTGCTCGATGAGGCTTGCTTCGCCGGGCCGCTCTGGTACCGCGCGCGCTGCAATGTTTAGCCGTGGTGCCAGCGACGGTGCGTGCTCACCCGTCGCCAGATGGAGACGATTGTTTTGCGCGACACTGGTCGTGTATGCCGACAGTTCCGCATCAGTTGGAATCGCAATCACGTTCACCGAGCCACGCTCGGCGAAGACATATCGTCCCGACTTACCCGAGGTCTTTCCTGTACCGGCACCCACACCAAAGAGCGTCCCGACCGCGAGCGTTTTTCCGTCCGCGCTAACGTCGAGACTACCAGGATACCATCCAGTGGGAATGAGACCTTTCAGCGTCGCTAGCGATCCCGATGCGGTTTCGCCGAGTGCATACATGGCGACCGCGTTCACTCCGCCGAGTGCGACGAAAAGCGTTGTTGCATCTGGTGAGAGCGCTACGGCAGTTGGTGCAAGTCCAATCTTTCGTTCGTGAAACGGTGCGATTGCAATTGTGCCGAGCGAGACGTTGCGACGTGTGTCGATGACACTGACCGAATCGGAGTTGCCGTTCGCGACATAGAGACGTCCACGTAACTGATCCCACGCAAGCCCTGTTGGATGCAGCCCGACTTGCACGCTATGCGTGACGATGCCGGAATTCAGATCAACCCGCACCACGGTTCCGCGCGCTGCAATTCCGCGCGCATCGACACGTACGGGTTCGGCAGCGGGATCGCAGCATTGCGTCGCTTTACGTTCGCCTACTTTGGGTTTCGGGCCGCCGAAAACACTGACCCACGCGATTGCACCATCGTTGGCAATGACGGATGCGATCGGGAGCACCCCTAACGCGACGGATCGTAGCAATTTGCCGTTGTCAGCGCTCAGAATCGCCAGTTTATCGTCGGCGGGAAGCGGCAATACGGCGAGTCGTTCTTGTCCAGCGGTTGCGCTGCGAGCGTAGGATGGGGAGCCCGCCATGAAATCGCCGAGCGGGCCGGATGACGTCGCGATATTTAACGCGGTATCGCGCGCCGTGCCGTCTCGCGCATTCGCGCTGAACGACACCATTTGTGCGACTGACTTCGCGCGTGCAAGTGGCGGTCCGCCTGGTGTTCGACTCTTGGCGACGTCTTCTGGCAGCTTGCCTACCGATGCGATTACCGCACGGTGCGTAGCGGGATCAATCGTGATACCGTGCACACCGGGTCGCCCGTTGAATTCCGCGTGTCCACGCACGCGGTTGTCTCGCCAAGCGAGGCGCCACGCACTGCCGGGCACCACTACCCACAACTCATCTGCCGACGCTCCGAACCGCACGCCCGCGACACGACCCGTGAATACGCTTTGTACACCGGCGGGTGTGACACGCGCGTTGGTCGCTATGATCCCGGGATCGTTAATGAGGCGCTGCGGTGCTTGCAGTTGCAGGACGAGCAATAGAGGAAGGAGCATCACGAGTCCGTTAAGATTTCTGATGGCGTATTAGCGACACCATACGTCCAGTATGCGGCACGGGGCAAGCTCGCGCATGCAACGATCTGCGCAAGGATGCAACAATTTCACGACGCTTGCGAAAGCGATGCGCGCGAGGGAAGCTTCGGCATGAGTGATTGGTGGAGACAACGCGGCGCGGTGACACTCGCACTCACCGTCATCATGGCTGGCGCGACGGCCGCAGGAATGTCGCGACCGCTGCATCCCCAGTTTGCGCCGGGTGAACGCGTGCTGTTGGATGCGCACAATGCGTATCCGGAGGCCGGACGCTGGGCAGATCGCATTGATCGCGCGCTCGCAACGGGCGTGCCGCTCGCGATTGAACAGGATTTGTATTGGCATCGTGATACGGCCACCGGTACCTACGAAATCGTTGTTGCACACGACTCGGATGCAACGCAGGGTGCGCCAACACTCGAGGCGTATTTTTTCGGGAAAATTCGCCCCTTGATGGAACGCGCACTTCGTGAAAACAAGCGTGATACGTGGCCGTTGATTGTGCTGAATCTCGATTTCAAGACCAACGAATTCGCGCATCACGATGCCGTATGGACTTTGCTTGGGAAGTATGAGAAGTGGCTCACCACCGCACCGCGCACGCTGACGCCAAATACGCCGGCCGCGCTCTCGGTCGGACCATTGCTCGTGTTCGCTGGCGCTGACAGCGGACAACGTGCGCGGTTCCACGATCTTGTGCCTGTTGGTGAGCGGCTCCGCGCGTTTGGTGCGATTCCCGTTCCCGCACCCAGGGGATCGACGCGCGAAGCACGCGCCTTCGCGCAGGTACACACGCCGGCCGCTGCGCTCGTCAAGCCACGCGCCAGCAATTACGCGCGCTGGGTGAATTTTCCGTGGAGCGTCGTTGAAGAGGGAGGACAAAATAGAGCGAGCGTTTGGACATCAGCCGACAACGCACGCCTCAGTGCCCTTGTGCGTCGCGCGCACGCGCAAGGACTGTGGATTCGTTATTACACGCTCGATGGGTTTGCACCCGACAGTGATCGCGGATACACCGCGTCATACAATTTTGGATCGCAGACCATTGCCGCGCAGCGGTGGCGCGCCGCCATCAAGGCGGGCGTGGACTTTGTGGCGACTGATCAGTATGAGGCGTTCGCGGAAACGCGAAACACCATGCATTTGTCACGGTAGCGTATCGCGGCCTGCACCTTGCAACGCTCCCAGCCGCAGCGCGACCTGTAGCACACATTTTTAGCCCAACACATGGCAATCCCTCCCACGTACGCGGCGAAATCCGCCGAAGTCGAGCCCGCTCTTTCACCCGTGCGTGCGCGACTGCACCGCATCGAGATTACGGCACGCACCATGTTCACGCTGGTGCTCGTAGTCGCCGCCTGCTGGCTGCTGCTGCACCTCGCGCCTGTTCTGCTGGTACTGGTCACGTCATTGATGCTGGTTGGCTCGTTGAGTCCGGCCGTTGAGTGGCTCGAAGCACGAGGCGTTCGACGCGGTTTCGGCATTGCGCTCGTGTTCGCGATCCTCTTCGCTGTGGCACTGCTGCTGATCACGCTCACCATCCCCGAAGTGCTCGCGCAAGCGAATTCGTTGATGGAGCAAGAGCCACTGCTCCGCGAACGACTGGCCACATGGCTCTCGAAGTCGCGCGTTACCTCATCGCTCGCGTCCTCACTCCGTCAGATTAAATACTCGGCGCTCCTGGGTTCCTCGACGCAAGTGGCGCTCAGCACATCCGTACGCATCGCCGAAATTGTGGCGTACGGCGTTGGCGCGGTGTTCCTCTCGTTGTATATGATGATTGATCGCGACCGGCTACGCGGTGCGCTGTTCGCCATCGTTCCGCGTGCACAGCACATCCGCCTTTCTCGAATCACGCTCAATCTCGAGCGTATTGTTGGCGGCTACATTCGCGGTCAATTCATCACGTGTGTACTGATGGGCATGTTCATGTTCATTTTGCTCACCGCATTCGGCGTGAAGAGTGCGCTCGCCCTCGCCGTACTCGCGGGTGTCGCTGATGTCTTGCCATATATCGGCATCTTCCTCGTTCTCGGTCCTGCCCTTCTCGCCACACTCTCACTCGGTCCCGTCGTCACAACGACGGTGGCCATCGCCATTCTGATCTACGAGGAAATTGAGAGCCGATTGCTGGTACCAATGGTGTATGGTCGCGCACTACGATTGCCCTCGTCGGTGGTGCTGTTCGCACTGATCGCGGGCGGCACATTGATGGGCATTGTTGGCGCACTGCTCGCGCTCCCCGTCGCCGCCGCAATCTTGATGCTCATTGAAGAACTTCGCGTCGAACTGCCCGGTCAATCAGAAAGTATTGAGAAGGAGCAACGACGCGAACGCGACGTGGTGAGCGAACAAGAATACACGTTGCGTACGGAAGGCTTACCGGTACTTGAGGCGGCCGCCATTGCCGTAGAAATTACCGAGGTGCGCGTGCAGGAAGAGAAATAGGGAAGAGGGGTTAGGGGTTAGGGGATGATGCCTAACCCCTAACCCCTCGCCCTTACCTCGCTATTTACCAGTGGCTGACAAATCGTTCCAGTTCAACAACGTATTGAACCCAAGAATAAACGTGCCTTGCGTCTGCCAACGCCAGAACGGCCGAATGGTAAACATCACGACGTGGCCCTTCCCGATAGGTGAATCGATCACGTTTGGACGATTTGACAAATTGGCGCCGCCCTCAAGCACGCCCGACAACAGCATGTCACGCGGGCTGGCCGGCCACGACATCACTACGCGTGGCTTCATATCATCAAGGGTGCGTGACGCTGAACCAGCGGCAGCACCACCAAATCCGCCGCCGCCGCCGCCACGACCGCCGAACGCGTCAGCGTTCGGCGCCATTACGGTGCTCGAGCTCCATTGCTGCATGGGATCCCACACGGAGTGTTCAACCCACGTCGCCATTGGCTGCGTGTTCTGATACACACCAGCGGTTGTCCCACCGCCCGCGCCTGCACCACCACCAAGCGCTGTGCCTGATAGCGCAGCGGAGCTTCCCGGACGCAATACGTCCGTCTTGCTGATCGGTGCGGCATTCGGCGTCATCGCTATGCCTGATTCCAGCAACGTCCCGCCGCTGAAGTACACGGGCAACTGATTCACGTCGAAGCCGTAGGCGATCGGGCTTGTCATGTCGGTAATCACACCGCGCAAAATCGTTCCGCGATTGACGAGGCCTGGAGCCGTCGTTGTGCGAATGCCTGGCGTCAGGTTGTAGGTCGGGAAGATGGCGGACGTGCCGCCTTCCGTGACCAGCGTGCCGCCGGCCTGCACAAACTCGTACAACATCTTCAGTCCATCTTCGCCGAGCCCACCGCGTGTGTCCGCGGTTGAGTCGGGATAGCCAAGCGCCGGATATTCTTTGGTCCGCTGATAAGGGATTGGCGCACCCGTTGTTGGCGCTGCAACGCCAACTGCACCACCATGCGGCCACAGGATCACATCAAACTTTGTGCGTAACGCGCCCATTTTGCGGACGGCGTTTTCGCCAAAGTAGTTGAACGGAATTTTGTAATAGTCGAGCGCGGCACGCACCCATCCTTCGTCCTGCGTGTTGCCCCAACTGTGGATGTATCCGATGCGCGGAATATCGAGATCATGTGACCTGACCGTCAGCGCGGCATCCGTTCCCCACGCCGAGAGTCCGAGTTCTTTCAACACTGGGTCAAGCGCGGCGCGGTTCGCTTTCGCAATGATGAAAGAACCCGCGCCAAACTTGTGGCCGGCCGCTTCGAACGGTGCTTCGGCAGCGGACATCTTTGTCGTCGCGAGACGATAGCGAAGAGCGACCATGTTGTTATCGCCCGTGTGATCGACAATCACCGTAGAACCTGCACCGCTGATGCCACCCGCTGCGGTCACATGCCCCGTCACTGGCGTCATGGACGCCGTCAAAAACGACGCATCTTTAACTTCGTTCAGGATGATGTTGCGCATCATCTGGTACGTCCAACCAGTGTCGTCATAGGGCGACGGATTCGTGGTCGGATAATTCTGAATCGCGAAGTACATGTCCGCGATCGTGCGGAACGGCTGATCGCCGCGAATGATCCAGTCACCCTGCTTCACGTCTACGGTACCAAACTTCATGTCGCTGTTCGCGACGTTGAACTCGAGACCTTGATCGATCAGTTCGTTGACGGCTTCTGCGGCATTCGCTTTCGAATGTTGACTCGCAGGAATGACCCAACCCTTCACCGGACCAACGACACCCTTCTTGATCGCATTCTTGTTTTTGATCCAGTAGTTCTCAAGGAAGCGATCGCGCTCCTTACCCGTGTTCCACAACGCGTAGAGCACAGCCGACTGTTGAATGTTCGTGTTGGCGCGCGAGCCCCACTTGATGTCGTTCGGTGTTGGGTTTGGACGGAACCACTCGCGACTTTGATTGTAGTTCGTGCCGCCGAGGATCTGCGTCAGTGCCGCATTGGAATCGGGTGTTGTAGCTGCACCACCACCACGTCCACCGCGACCACCAGCAGCAGCAGCAGTAACAACAGGCGCAGCACCAGCAGCTGGCGGCGCTGCGGCGGCGAGCGGGCCGGGCGCTCCACCCCGACCACCGGCACTCACGACACCATCACAACCCGAACCGAAGCTCTGCACTTCGTAGAACCGACCGATGCCGTTGTGCGAGTGCACGAGGAAGAACATGTAGTTCGGCACCCAGCCATCGTAAAATCCATACGTCCACACCCCCGGAACGCCCTGCTTCGTCATTTCCATGACGTCGTTCTCGGCCATGTACCACCATTCGTTAATGGTGATTGGATCGAGCTGTTCGTTATACGGACCGGTACCTGTGGAGACGTAGAGCAACGTCTGCGCTTCATGCAAATCGTGCAAAATTGTCGGGTGCCACTCGTTGGCAATCTTGCGCACGTTTTGCGTGAGCTTGAGGTACTGTCCCATGCCGTCGCGATTATTGTCATGCGCGACATACTTGCCCCAATACGGCGTGGGCAGGTTGAGACCCGTGCGCTGACGGAAGCACGCACCGTCAACAATTTTGTCGCGACCGTCAGTTTCGATGACGGGCGTAATCATCGTCAATACGTTTTTGCGAATGCCCTGAATCATCGGCGTCTCTTCAACGACCAATCGATAGGCCAGCTCCATGAGCATTTCTGGACCACCAGTTTCGGTGGAGTGCATGCCACTGGTCAGGTAGTAAACTGGTTTAGCAATGCCGAACAACTGCTTCGCGCGGGCTTCTGGTGTCTTGCGCGGATCGGCCAGCTCGTTGAGGTAACCTTTGTACGTGTCGAGATTTTTGATCGTCTCTTCATCGGCGATGACGAGTACCACCATGTCGCGACCTTCTTCGGACTTGCCGATCGACCAGTATTTCGCACGCGTGGGCGCCGCATCGGCAACCGCTTTCAGATAGCGATTAATGTCGCCCGAATGCGTGAGGTAGCCGGGCATGCCCACGATGTGGTTGATGCCTGGAAACTTCAGTGTGGTGGGCACCTTATCCGAAAACGGTAGGTGGTCGACCAAATTGGTGGTGATACGCGGATCGGTCAGCGTACTCTTGATCAGCTTTGTGTACTCTTCGTCCTGCCGTTGTGCCGCCTGCGCCGATACGGTTGATGCAACGCCCGTCGCAACGGCGGTGACCAACGCGGACCAAACGAGCCGACGCATTGTACGTCTCATGCGCGACATCCTGCCTCCTTCATGGTGGATACGAGTGCCGGACGCGCCGGCCATAGGGACGTGAAGCGCATTCGTGGACGTGGAGCGCATTCTGAGAGAGTATACGCAGTAGAGGGGTATTTCGTGGAGTCGGCGGATGGGTCGGGTCGAGGGCTGGAGTTTCTTCGCGATCCGCGTCCACCTCGAACGTCGGTTCTGCGCTATTGACGTGTCCATTATATCGAGGGAGCCTCAGTCAGTAGTTCCGTTAAAAACAATGACTGGCCACGAATGACGCGAATGACGCGAATTCGAACGAAGCGAGAGAGACGATCGACGCGCTACACGAATGAGCGACTTTTTATCAAAAAAAAACCGCGTGCCCGACGTGTCGTAGCGACGCTCGTCACCACACGAAGCAGATTCGCGTGATTCGTGTAATTCGCGGTCGGTAGTTGAAAACAACGACTGCCGAACTCGCTCAGCCCCACCAAAACGCAGCGGCGATGATGCAATAGAGCCCAATCAACGCCAAACCTTCCAACCAGATTGACTCACCGTCGTACACGACGAACGCCGTAACAATGGCCGTCAATGCCATCGCGACGACCAGCAGCGGTGGAAGCACCAATGTCAACACGGGGCCACCGATCACGAACGACAGCAGCACCAGCGCGGGAATCAATCCGAGCGCGACTTGCAGCGAACTATTCAGGATAACGCTGACCGCGTAGTCCGCCTGATTTCGCCACGCGAGTTGAATACCCACCAAGTTTTCGATGGCGTTCCCGGCGATCGCCACAACCACCAAGCCCGCAAATGTCTCAGAGATGCCGAGAATCTTCATTGCCGGTTGTAGCCCTGCTACGAACCAGTCCGACACGAACGCTGCGCCAACGGACGAGAGTGCGAGCAGACCAATGGTTAATGGCATACCCCATGGCGCATGTTCCGAACCAATATCTTGCGGCGCAATCGAGGGATCGCCCTTCACTGAGAAGTAAATGCTTGCCGCCATCACGATGAGCAGAATGATCGAACAAAACACGCTCAGTACTGCGATGTGCGACTCGGCCGCCGCGTGCAATTCTTTGGCAAGCGTTGGAATCATCAGTGCGGCGACCGCCAGCAACATGAGCGTCGCGATCATTTTTGGCGGTTCTGATTTGAATTGTTGCTTCCCGTTTTTCAGTCCGCCGAGAAACAGCGCAAGCCCGAACACCAGCAGCGAATTACCAAGAATAGACCCAATCAGCGCCGCTTTCACGACGCCGGTCAAACCCGCCCTGAGCGCAAAGATGCACACAAAGAGCTCCGGCAAATTCCCAAGACCGGATTGCAGAATACCCGTCGCGCCCGGACCAAGTCTGCTGCCAAGCTGCTTCGTTGCATCGCCGACAATGACGGCGAGGAGCGCCAACGCGGCGGCAGTTGTGCCGAACGTGAGCACTACGTTTGCGTCGGCAAAGTGCAGCGCACCAGCCGTCACCGTTGCGAGGAGCGCCGCTAGGGCAGCAAATTTTTCCCTCTTTCCCATGGTTGCTGATTACGCGACAATTCACGACTTCGCAACTCGTGGATCAAGCGCCATCTTATTTGCTACGCCGTGCCCTCCGTCTGTTCCCTCCATCGCCAGAGATCCGTATGAAACGTCCGGTCGCCATTTACGTGCTCGCTCTTAGTCTCGCCGTTGCGTGCGCCTCTGCGCCTGCGTTCGCTCAGCCGTCCACCGGCGGTCCCGACGCCGCCATTGCCGCACTTCGCTCGCAGTGGAAGAGCACCACCACGTACATCACAGTGGCCGCCGAAGAACTCACCGAAGCAGAATATGGGTATCGTCCCGTGGCTGGCGTGCGCACATTCGGCGAACTTATTGGCCACGTGGCCGGCACGCAAAACATGCTCTGTGCCTTGGTGTTAGGCGACAAGCAACCGGCCGAGGATGCCATTGAAAAATCGGCGACAACGAAAGCCACGTTGGTCGCCGCACTGAAAGCATCAAACGTGTATTGCGCGAAGGCGTATGCGATCAGCGCCACGGTTTCGAACGCCGCCATCGACGTGTTCGGAGAGAAGAGTACAAAGGTCGGCGCGTTGGCGCTCAACGCGGTGCACGACGGCGAACACTATGGCAACATTGTTACCTACATGCGGATGCAGGGGAAGGTACCGCCGTCAAGCAAGCGATAAGGACGTGCATGCACGCGACGTGACTACTTAAATCGCAAACACACCACGCGCTCCACTTGGTCGCTGTCCACGGCCAACAAACACGTGTATCGATTGCCGATAAACGTCCGACCACGCGTCACCTCAAGCTCCGCTTCGCGCGGTTGCCCGTCGGGCGTCGGGCGTTCCACCCACAGCGTGCCATCCGTCGCAGACGCAAGTCCGACGAGCGGCGGATGTACGCGTGGCACGCCGAACGGCAAATTGCCTGCCGACGCGGATACGGCGTTCGCAACACTTTTCAGTCGCGCCTCACCGGTCGCGCGTTCTTTCTCGGAGAGCGGTATCTCCGGCACTGTGCGCACCACGAGCACCGTATGCGCGCACCCACTGCGGTCCGTACGGTTGATAGATGCGCTGTTCCGACGTACCGATCACCGTGCCAGATGCGGATTTTTCTGCGGTGACAATTTTATATTCGCCGGCGTCCGCTCCAATCGGAATTGGTAACGTATCCGTTTGCAGACCAACGCCGGCCAACGAAAGACGCACACGTGTCGGACGAAACCGTTTTGTATTCGCGTCAAAAACACTCCACTCGTCGATGACATTACCCGCGACATCGAACGTAATCGGCTGCCGACTGCCACACTTGCTCCACCAATTGTGAGTGTACGCGCACCACGCCAATGCGGCAGTTCGACCTCGGCCTTCATTTGCGCGCGCATCACGACCGGAGACATCAGCGCCCCACAGAGCGGAAACGCCAGAGCAAATGCAGGGATGTATCGCTTGGTCGACATCGGAGCGAGATTGAAGTTGATATGAAGGAATGTCACTGGATACGCACACTCAAGAGTCACTCATGCGCGTTGTTCCGCAAGCCGCCGTGATAATCGCGACCGTGATATTCCGCGCGACCGTTCTACGCGCGCAGGTGCTGGCGCCGCAAAATCCGTCGCCGATGACCGAGCACACACGTGCACACGGACGGATCACACCAACAGAACTCGCTGGCACAAAACGCACGTTTAATGGTCCACTCGACAAACCGGTCGAACTTTTTATAACGGCGAAGAGTCGCAGCACACACGGCCTTAAACTTGTCGTGCATTTTCTCGGCGCACCATTCATTCCCGAATATGCGGTGTCACAGCTCGGCGCGGACTATGCCGTGGCTGTCGTGAACATCGGCTCTGGCAGCGGCATCTATGATCGCACCTTTTCCGATCCATCGGCATTCGACTCCTTGCTCTCCAGCATTCAACGCGAAGCTGCCACTGCACTCAGCGTAACCGTGAGCTTTCGGAGCATCACGCTCTCCGGCTTTAGTGCGGGTCACGGCGCTATTCGTGCGATCCTGCGCGACTCCGTGCATTTCGCGCACGTCAATGCGGTGCTGCTCCTCGATGGGATGCACACGAGCTACGTGCCAGAAGGAACGGTGATTGAAAAAGGTGGCACGCTTGACACGTACAATCTTGACGCGTTTGTACGCTTCGGCCGCGCCGCAATGCGCGGTGAGAAGCGCTTTGTTGTCACGCACTCGGAGATATTTCCAGGAACATTTGCGAGCACCACCGAGACAACGGACTATCTCGCACTCACGCTCGGCGCCGTGCGAAGGCCGGTGTTGCGCTGGGGACCCGGCGGCATGCAGCAGCTGAGCGACGTGAGGCGCGGGCGCTTTGAAATTCTTGGCTTCGCCGGTAACACCGCACCGGATCACATTGATCAGTTTCAGGGCATGCCGACATTTCTCCGATTGTTGGAGCGACGCTAGGGCGTCGAAGGGCGCGCCGAAATCTTGAACGAGCATCGTGGGTGTCCATCGGTCCGGTCACACTGCTCGTGCACGTCAGCTCGTGTCGTCTCAGCGAGCAATTGCTCGACCGCACGACACGCCTCCGGACGCGCACGCACCGCGGTGGCCAGCGGACACCCATACCCCCGCATCACAAACGACTTCCCGTCGCGTTCGATATCCGCAACGGCGCCAAGCTCGCCAAGAAACGCCACGGCGGCGTTAACGCGCGCACCCAGCGTACTCGCGGAACTATCGGCCTTGGCACCGAGTCGTTTGCCGACTTCGCGCATGAGCGCGTTGAGTTGCGCGTGCGTGTGCCGCTCACCAAGCACCTCCAGCAGCGTCGCAAGTGTCGGCGCATATGCGGACGAAAACGCAACTTCGGCGTCGTCCGCAACACCGTAAAACGTCGGCGGCTTGCCGACGAGTCCCTCGCGACGCGGACCTGCGTCAGTCACTACACCGTCACGTGCCAGCGATAAAAGCTGCGCGCGCACTGCATTGTCCGTGATCCCTAACTCGGCCGCCAAATCGTCGACGCTTCGATGTCCGCGTCTGAGAAGTGCCACGAGGCGCCCTCGCGTCGATTGCCCGAATTGCCGCTGCCACCATGCCATTTTGGGCCCCGTGATGAGTTGCCAGTAACCTACGATGCATTCCAAAAAAATCCTAGTATATCAAAGTTTTATTTGCCTTATTAATACTCGCCCCCCATCTTTATCGTCACGCCGAGTACTCGGCTTGGATGTATTTCACCACACGCAGGCAAGGGAGAGCGATCGATGCTGAGACGAAATGGAGTGTTGAACGGGACGGTTATGACCGGTCTCGTCGCGATAACAGCGGCTTTGATGGGCGCGACGAGCAGCGCGGTCGCCCAAGCCGCTGCGTTGGACGATCCAACAATTGTGGCAATTTTCGATGCCGCCAATACGTGGGACATTGCGACCGGCGCTCTCGCGAAGACCAAGGGCACCAGCAAGGAGATTCGGGAGTTCGGCGCGATGCTCGTGCGCGATCATACCATGGTGCGCAAACAGGGGCGCGACCTCGCGGCAAAATTGCACGTCACGCCAACACCGCCGAAGAACTTCGGCATGGCCAAGGATCACGACGTGGCAATGACGAAGCTCAAGGCGCTCAAGGGTGCAGCGTTTGATCGCGCATTCTTCGCCCATGAAGTGGCGTACCATAAGGCGGTGATCGACGCCGTCACCACGACACTGCTACCGGCGTTGCATAACCAAGAAGTCAAAGACCTTGTGACCAAAGTGGCGCCCGCATTTCAAGCGCACATGATCGCGGCGCAGACCATGCTCGACAAATTACCGAAATAGCGTACGGGTGTTGACGAGGCTCGGCGCGTGATCACTCTCATAGCGCGCCGAGTCGCCTGTTAAAGACTCTCTAGCGCTGCCTACCATCTCAGCGAGCAAGTTCAAGGCAACACGCTTGGTGCTCATGGATGACTTTGCAGGGCGATATCGTATCCCCGGACTTTGATGCATGGGAGATGTCTGACTCTGACCCGCTCGGTGGTGTGAAGTGGTAATCATTAAAGCGAAACGACAAACACGACCGATCGTTACTGGCAAACGTCGTGTGGCCGAATTGAGTCCTCCTTGTCTTGCGACACCGATGCTGTGGCGCGCGTCACTGTCGCTCGATCGTACGGCTGCCCTGCTGCTGGATACACACACGTGGATATGGACGCTTAACGACGCCCGTGATCGAATGTCTGAAGGCGCATGAACGCTTATTGAATCTGCCGCGCAAGCGCGACGACTGTTTGTGAGTGATATCTCGTTTTGGGAAGTGTCGCTCAAGTCCATGAAATCGCAGGTGCCATTGCCCATGCATCCAACTATCTGGCTCGGGCTTGCCGCCCGCGCTCCGAGGATTCAGGGCTTAGCGCTCAGCCGCGACGTGCCAGTTCAAAGCACTGTGCGAAGTGGCAATCTTCGCGGAGATCCTGCCGACCGCATCCTAATCGCGCAAACGCAGCTCGCGAACATGTCGTTAATAACGTGTGACAGTCGAATCATTTCGTACGCCAAGCGACAGCCCGGCGTACCCGTGTGTGACGCACACACCACGCATCACCACTACCGGTGCGCTTTACGACGCTCCTGCCGGATGACCGCCAGTGGCGACTTTCCATATTGCACGTGCTTGGTCGTTTCCCACACGCGTTGCTGCGTGGCGCAGTATGCACGCACCGAGGCCGGATCAGTAATTCCCAGAGCGATTTGCGATTCGCGCCAGTTCAGCGTGAGCCACTGGAGCTCGTCGTTTAACATCCCTTCGCGCTCGCCCTCATACTCGCCTTCAGCGGGCTGTTCTGGCATTAATGCGTCGGGCAGCATGACGCGATGATACACGTCATACGAAAACTGCTCGGTCCACCAACGTGTGCTCTGATCAGCTGACACGGCAATTGGAGCAGTCTCGAACCGCGTTTGCATCGCAGCGTGATCCGCGAGCATCGACGGCGCCCACGCGCAAACAATGCCATCGCGCTCGATCCATGTGAAAAACAACTGCAGGTTGGTGAGGATAACGAGCACATCGCGCATCGTGTATGGCGTACCCATGAGCAGCCACGAATACAGATAGCAGCGCAAGTGATACTCGTGCATCGCCGCAACGGTGACGCCGTGGGCGAAGGCGAGATATTCAACAAAGTGCGTGGCGTGTAGCTGCTGCTTCGCGATTGTTTCCTGCGCGCGTGCACGCCGTCGACCAACGTCGCGCGACTCTAGCCATCCCACAAAACCATCTACGCGCGCCATCTCGGGCTCGAAACGCACTTCAATTTCTGTCTCGGTGCCGTCATACCGCGCAAAAGTTTTTGTCGGATCGGCCGCAACGCCGTCGGCAAATCCGCGAGTGAGCGTCAGTGGTACGATCCACGGCGATAGTACAATGGGCGAACGGTTGCCCCGATACGCGAGCTGTAGTCCCGACGCGACGTCGCGCCAAATAACGGGTTCCGCACGCGGCGTTTTCTCGACCGGCAGCACGTGAGGTGCCCCCATCAATCGCGCAATGGCATCAAGCGTTCGCGTCAGCAACGCGACCTGCGCGCGTGAAATTCCACCCGCTGGCGTGTTGGCTGCGCTCAGTGACGGATGCGCGCCCGGTCCGGCCACATGAAAGTGCTGTGCTTTAAACTCTTGTTGCATCGCGCGCGGTAATGCCGCGCGCGGATCGAAATACAGTGTGAGCACCGCTCCATCGATGCCTCGCAGTGTGTCGCGTGGGTCATCGATTTTAAATACTCGTTCAAAATCGACATCGTATTCATACAAACTGAGTCCGTACTGTTCGCCACCGGCACCCATCACGCAAACGGTCCATATGACATCTGGCGCCTCATCGGCCGTGATGGCAAGCGTTTCTTCGTTATCGAGTCGCGCCCACGGTTGCGCTTCGTAAAAGCGCGCCGCTGCGGCAAACAGTTGTGTGCGCGCATCCGCGTCGATACCCCACGCGCTCCACACGTGCGGAAAACTCAACAACGTGATGCCCGGTCGACCACTTGAAGGCGCTGCTGCCCCGTCCGGATCGTCACCAATTCCCCATTCGGGTCCGACGAGATTCTCGCGCATGTCGCGAGCAGCGTGGTCGAGCTGTGGCAGCAGTGATGCGTGTTCCACGCGCGTCGTTGCGCCGAGCATCGTGGCCATATGTTCGGCGACGATTGCGTGACGTACGCGCACCGTCGCGGGCATCGCGAGTGCTACGCCGCTTTCGGCGCGATGACGTTCGACGACTGCGCGTAGCCACTGTGTCAATGTCGATGCGACGTCGACCGGCTCCGTTGGCGGCGATTGCGTGATATGCGCATCGAGCACATATCCGTCGGCCACCACGAGCAAGACGCAGGTGCGCCCACTTGACTCTCCTTCAATGGCGAGCGGCACGGGCACGGCATCGAGCTCCCACACCGAACTTTCGTCCAGCGAACGGAGAACCTCAGCCGATAGCGACACGCCAGCACGGTCTGATTTTGCACGCTCGGTCTCCGACTGCACGAGGCGGAGTGACCGCTCGCGCACCATGTCAGCGTCGAGATGACAAAGCTTGTACTTCTTGCCGGAACCACACGGGCAGGGATCGTTGCGATTGGCTGACATATTCAGCAATTTCACCGATGTTCTCTCGCTTCTCTATGGCCGTTGTGCGCCCGCCCGCCCGCAACTTCGCCGACGGTCTTACGACCGTTGCGCTCGGCGTCCCCAACGTTGACCTCGCGCTTACGCAGCATGCAGCCTATTGCACTGCCCTCGTCCGCAACGGGTGTACGCTTGTCCAACTACCGCCTGATGAGCGCTACCCCGACTCCACGTTTGTTGAGGACACGGCGCTCATATTGCCCGGCAGTGGGGCCATTCTCACACGTCCGGGTGCGCCGACTCGGGCGGGAGAGGTCCACGCGATACGTGACGCACTCATGCCATTTTTCTCGAATGCCGAGCAGATTGTCGCGCCCGGTACGCTCGACGCGGGCGATGTGTGTGAAGTAGGAGCGCACGCGTTTATTGGCGTGTCGCATCGCACCAACACCGAGGGTGCTCGCCAACTGTCAGCGTGGTTTGCCCGTCACAACGTGAGTGCAAAAACGATCGACATTCGCGGCATCCGCGGCATCTTGCATTTGAAAAGCGGCGTAACGGCGCTCGACGAACAACGGTTGATCGTCGTTGATGCACTCTACGATCATCCTGAGTTTCGTCTGTTTAAACGCATTCGTTCACCTCGTGGTGAGGAATACGCGGCAAACTGTGTTCGTGTGAATGATATACTTTTTGTCGCGCACGGATATCCGCAAACGCAGCAAGTGTTGCGCGCACTCGGCTACCGGCTCGAAGTGCTCGACATGAGCGAATTCGCCAAGATGGACGGCGGCTTAAGTTGCCTTTCTCTACGGTTTTAGGCGCGCGTTCGGCATAGTTGGCACACGTGCTCCCCTGAGCATTACCAGCATGTAGACAATCACGGTCGTGGTCATTACCCCAGTCACGGCAAAGCAAACGGCTGGTCCAAACATGGACCACAAGAGCCCGGCCAACGAACTCGCGAACAGTGCGCACACACTCTGAAATCCGGAATACGTGCCAATCGCGGTGGCCGTGTCCTTTGCATCAGAAATTCCGGTGATCCAAGCCTTTGCAATGCCGTCAGTGGCGGCGGCAGACAGCCCGTACACGAAAAATAGCGCGGCTAAAAACCATACACCGCCACCAATCGCCATCCCAAAATACACGCTGGCAAAAAGGACCAACCCCAACACGAATATGCGCTTTAGTCCAACACGATCGGCAAGTATTCCAAGCGGCAGCGAAAACAGTGCGAAGACGAGATTATAGAAAATGTACAGTGTGATGGTTTGCGTATCGTTCAACCCAACACTTCTCGCGCGCAGCAAGAGAAAGACATCGGAGCTATTGAACAACGCAAAGATGAGTAACCCGCGCACGACCAGACGATAGTGTGCCGGGCTTCTTCTCCAATATTCCATGAACGCGAAAAATGAAACTGGCCGTGTATTCGGTACAACCGTTTTGCCTTTGTCTTTCAGCAACAGCGAGATCCCGATCGCCAACAGCGCAGGTGCAAACGCGATGAAAAACAATGGTCGGTAGTGGCCGGGAAAGTACTGGAGGTATACAAGCGCGATTGCCGGCCCTAACACGGCGCCCATAGTATCCATGCTGCGATGAAATCCGAATACTGTTCCCTTCGTTGTCGGCGTTGCTTCGTCGCTGAGCATCGCATCGCGAGCACCTGTTCGAATGCCCTTTCCCAACCGGTCAATGGTGCGCGCGAAGAAAATCCACAGTGGAGCAGCGAACACACCCATCATCGGTTTGCTCACGGAGCTCAACAAGTACCCCAATTGCACAAACGGAACGCGACGTCCCGATGCGTCAGACTTCTTACCAAAATATCCTTTGCTCAGTCCCGCTGTGGCTTCGGTTAATCCTTCAAGCACACCAATGAGCACGAGCGAAAAACCGATGCTCTTTAGATAGATCGGCATAATTGGATAGAGCATCTCACTTGCCGCATCCGTGAGGAGGCTGACGAGTGAGAGCATCCACACGGTGCGCGTAATGTGCTTCATGCGTGCAAATGTGTCATCGCGTCATGCTATCATCGCTTTCCACTCGGACGGCATGCGCACCGTGACGGCTGCGTCGCCACGCTCTCGCACCTCTCGGTCCAGCGTAAGCAGCACGCTGTTTGCTTTTACCGCCGTCGCGACGTACACCGCGTCAGCGCCCCGCAGTGCATAAGTTGCGGCAATTTCCGAAGCGGCGGCGGCGAGTCGATGATCCAGCTCGTACATCATGAGGTACGGCGAGGCCAGGGCGACCCGACCCGCTTGGAGTGCGAGCGCCTTATCTCGTGTACGGCGCGCAATGGTCGCACACACCTCAACGACAAACAGTCCTGGCTGGTGCAGCGGAATACGCTGCGTCACCAACGATTGAATCAGCGTCGCACATCGCTTGTGCTCTTGCTCAATCGACGACAAGGCGGACAGCCATACCGAGGCGTCGAGCGTGACCCTCACCGTCGATCGTGGTGCAACTGTTCAACCAGCGATCCATCCTGCGTGGTCGCGCCAGACACGGCCTCGCCGAGCGCCCCCCAGGACCGCAACCACTTGGCCTGGGGTTTCGCTTCGCTGACGTGCGCGCGTTCATCCACCCACGCCGTGAAGAGCGCGGTTGCCACCTCACGCACGGCACGACCTTCGAGCGCGCTCTTCGATTTGATACGCCTGTAGAGGTCGTCCGGAAGATCGATGCTGGTTTTCATGCTAAGAGTATTGCGGTATTTACCGTAAAACGCAAGAAGGCTCAGAACGGCAGTTGACCGAGCCGCGTTGCCATCGTCTGGTAGTACGCGAGCTGTGACCGCTGGTCAGCCGTAGGCAACCCCGTCCAACGCGCACTCGCGTTGTAGAGTGTGCCAAGTCGCGCGAGCAATTCTTGGGCTTGCCGTTTGTTGTCGGTGGTTTGTGCATCACGCGCGTTTGCACGACGCGCACGATCAGCAACAGGAGCGAACTGCGTAACCACGGCCGCAACGTGGCGCTGGAATTCGGTCCAGTTTTTTCTGTCGGCACGCGAAACGCGAATGCGTGGATCTTCGCGAACGACGACACGCTGCGTGCTTTTCGCGCCGGCGGCATCAAGCGAAACGGTGTATGTGCCGGGCAATGCCAATGGCCCTGGCGAGGTCGAGCTCGGACCGGCATCATCGTCTTCACCACCACCGCTCCGCAACGGAATATCTGCATATCGCAAATTCCACACGGCGCGATTCAGTCCGCGGACGGTTGTGGTTTTGAGTACTTGCACGAGGGCGCCGACTGAGTCGCTCACCGTCAGCGTCGCGCTACCACCGCTCTGCGCCAACCAATAGTCCACCAATGCGCCGTTGATTGGATTTTCGCCGCGAAACAGCATGTCACCAGTATGTGGACGCAGATTGGTCGTGCGGATCTCGAACGCGGGTTGCACGCTGAATAAATGCGATGCCTTTGCGACAACAGCCGGTGTCAGCTCCTGCAGCGCATTGATTTGATCGAGCACCCACACGCCGCGTGCGTGTGATGCCAACACCAATGCATTGTCGCGCGGATGGATGGCGATGTCGTTGAAGGGCATCGTCGGCATGTTGTTGCGCAGCGCGATCCACTGCGTGCCACGCGTTGGCGAGATGAACACGCCAAATTCTGTCGCGAGATAGAGCAGTTGCGGATTGCGCAGATCTTCGCGGACGGTGCGCGCGACGCGATCGGCCGGCAAATCTGAAGTGATCGACATCCACGTCTGGCCGAAGTCAGTCGTCATGTACACATAGTTGTGGAAGTCGTTGCTGCGATGATTATCCACCGTGACGTACGCGGTGCCGTCGACGTAATGTGACGGTTCAACGCCGGCAAACCACGCTCCTGTCGGTAATCCCGGGAACCGTGACTGTTGATCATCCCATGTTGTGCCCCCATTGCGCGAAACGCGAAAGCGGCCGTCATCGGTGCCAACGTATAGCACGCCTTTGCGACGTGGCGATTCCGCGAGTGCAGTGATGCCCGGAAAGTATGGTACGCCGTCGTCTATAGAGAGGGTATTCTCGGTCGACAACCGGCCCATCAGCGGCAGTGTCGAACGATCAACGCCGGTCGTCATGTCACCGAGATCACTCCAGGTGCGACCGCGATCGCGCGAGCGAAACAGATGTTGCATGCCCACGTACAACGTTCCGCTATCGTGCGGAGACAACACGATCGGTGAGTCCCAATTTGCCGGATGCATTGCGTTGCCGAGTACCGCTGTTGCACCAGGCTTGCCCCATGTATCCCAATTCCGACGTCCGGATATGTGCCCCTGCGGATCGCCCGGACGAATGTCTTGCGCTTCCCACGTGACGGTGTTGTTGCGCTGCAATCCCAAAAACTGCGAGCCGGAAAACACTGTGCCCGGATGCTTCACGTCGGGGATCGCCCAAAAGCCGTCGCCACCACACAGACGCGACCAATGCTCGTTTAATATGCCGTTGGTGTTCCAACTTGCGCTGGGGCCCATCCAGCATCCGTTGTCTTGCAGTCCGCCATACACGTTAAATGGTACCGCGTTGTCTAAGGCAACACGATAGAATTGCGAAAGTGGGAGCGACGAAACAAACAAAAACTTATTGCCGCGATCATAACTGATTCCAATGCCGCCGTCGTCGAGCTTCACCACGTGGCGACTGTCTTTCGGATCAACCCACACAAATCGATCATCACCGTGCGTGGTGGTGCGCGGCGCAACAAATGTTTTGCCACCATCATCGCTGTATGAGTACGCGTTCAACATGTACACGCGCTTGTCATCATTGGGATCAATCGTCGGCTGACTGCCGTACATTGGTCGCGGATTCCAGTCAGACTGAAACGTCCACGTCGCGCCTTTGTCTTCGCTGCGATACAAGCCCGCCTTGCGCTGGGTATATGCGGTCGACGCATTGTATCGCGCTCCCTGCTCGATGCTCACCAGCAACACGTTGGTGTTCTTGCGATAAATCGCGATGCCGATACGCCCGTACTCGCCAGTCGGCAGGCCGTGACCGGTAATTTTAGACCACGACGTACCCGCATCCGTGCTTTTCCAAAGCGCGCTGCCGGGCCCACCACCATCAAAACCGTACGCGCTGCGACGTCGTTGATATGTGGCCGCATACAGCGTTGACGGATCACTACCGTCAATCGCGATGTCGGTCGCCCCTGTTTCGTCATCAACGGACAGCGTGCGTGACCATGTGCGTCCACCATCATTTGTTTTGTACACGCCGCGATCACCACCCGGCCCCCACACCGATCCCTGCGCCGCTACGTATGCGATATCGGGATTGGAAGGATGCAGCACAATGCGTCCGATGTTTTTACTATCGCGCAGACCGACATTCATCCACGTTTTGCCGGCGTCGATGGATTTATAAATGCCATCGCCCCAGCCCACACTCTGCCGACTCGCACGTTCGCCCGTGCCAACCCAAATAATTTTCGGATCGGGTTGAAACACGACAACATCGCCAATGGAATGCACCGGCACGGCGTCAAACAGTGATTCCCACGTTACGCCGTTGTCGCGCGTGCGCCAGAGTCCACCAGTCGCTGCAGCGACATACATGGTATACGGATCAGACTCCACCACATCCATATCAACAACGCGACCGCTCATTGATGCAGGGCCGATGTTCCGCAGACGCAGTGCAGAAAGGTCCGACGACACGAGTTGTGCGTTCGCCGTGGCGGCATAGGCAACAACGCATAGCCCCGACGCGACACCCAAGCGCAGGCACTGGAAAATGCGCGCCATCATTTACTTGCCGACCACGAGAATCGTGAACGTGCCCGGAATGGCCGGTGCTTGCCCGCCTCGTCCACCACCCACTGGCGGCGGTGGCGCGGGACCGCGTTCGACACTCATCGTCAAGATATGATTGGTCTTGCTATCAAACGTGAGCGTCCGTGCACCGAGCATCGTTTGCAAATTCTGCTCGACTTCAAACGTCGTCGCATTTTTCTCTTTCACCACCGTCATCGTGCCGTTGCCGTGCGAGCTAAATGCTTCCATCGTTGTCGGATTAAATACGGCGCCATCGGAGCCACCGGCTAACGGAAGATTGGCGAGAATTTTTCCGCCGTGCGCACTGAGTACCACCATCATTGGTTGCGGCGGTGTCGTGGGCGGATTGCCCGAGCGCGCGCACGCTGCAAATAACACATGATGTTTTAAGTCCATTGCGAGCCCGTTGCACCCACCCCTGTCGCCGAGTGAGTAGTGGGCTGTGGCTTTCATTGTCTTCACGTCGACGGCGGTCACGCTGCCCTCCGCATCTTGCATCACGACATACAACATGCCCTTTCCATCAGCGACGCCTTGCTCCGGCACGCCACCCAAATCGATCGTGCCAATTACGGTGCCGTCTTTCGCGTTAATGACCGTCGCGTCTTTGGTGGGATGACTGAACACATAGATGCGCTCATTGAACGCATCGAACAAAATGCCGTCGGGCTGCGCTGCGCCGACATCAAT
>JANYHT010000004.1 GCA_025358925.1 Gemmatimonadaceae bacterium
GATGATGATGACAGCGCCGACCGGTACGATGAAGTCGCGAATGCGCTTCTCCTTACCGCCCTTGTTCTGCCAGATCTCAATGTGCGGATGCAGCTTCTTTTCGCGGTCTTCGATGATGACGCGCTGGCGCAAACCGGTGAGCTCATCGAGCTCCTCAGACAACGACTCATCCTCAACGAGGTCCACGAAGCGAATCTCGCCATCAACATCCGAGATGATCGGATTCGAGTACGGATCCCACGTGAACACCACGTCTTCCTTCTTCACGACCTGGCCGTCCTCAACCATGAGGTATGCACCAAGTGGCACCGCGAGACGCGCTTCGATAGAAGCAGACTTCTCGGCCGACGTCTTGATGACCAGCTCGCCTTCGTATGACGTGACGACCTTCTGACCGTCGGCATTCTGCACGGTGATCAAACGATCGCCGTACTCGATGACACCAGCCTTCTTCGTCTTACGCGACGTCTGCTCGGCGATACGTGCTGCGGTTCCGCCGATGTGGAAGGTGCGCAACGTGAGCTGCGTACCCGGCTCGCCGATGGACTGCGCCGCGATGATACCCACCGCTTCGCCGATATCAACCATGCCCATCGTGGCCAAGTTGCGGCCGTAACACATGCGGCAGAGACCACGCTTCGCTTCACACGTGAGCACGGAACGGATCTTCACCGTTTCGATACCCGCGGCTTCAATCGCGTCTGCCGTTTCTTCGTCGATCAACGTGCCGGCTTCAACGATCATCTTCGGACGACCCGCCTCATCGCGTTCCATCGGATCGAGCACATCCTCGGCCGCCACGTTACCGACGAGACGCTCAGCCAACGGCTCAATCACGTCTTCGCCTTCTTTCAGCGCCGCCGTGTCGAGTCCGAGGATCGTACCGCAATCCTCTTCCGCGATCGTCATGTCCTGCGCCACGTCCACGAGCCGACGCGTGAGATATCCAGCGTCGGCCGTCTTCAGTGCGGTGTCGGCCAGACCCTTACGAGCGCCGTGCGTCGACGAGAAGTATTCGAGCACCGACAAACCTTCACGGAAGTTTGACTTGATCGGGTTTTCGATGATTTCACCAATGCCACCGGTGAGTTTCTTTTGCGGCTTGGCCATGAGGCCGCGCATACCAGCCAACTGACGGATCTGGTCGCGCGATCCACGAGAGCCCGAGTCGAACATCATGAACACAGGATTGAATCCACCCTGTGATTCACGCATCGCCTTGACCATCGCGTCCGCAACGTCCGTGTTCGCGTGCGTCCACGTATCGATGACTTTGTTGTAGCGCTCACCGTTCGTGATGTTACCCGTCGCGTACGCGCGCTCAAACCGCTCGACGCGCTCAGACGCTTCGGCCAACAGCGACACTTTTTCTTTCGGAATGTGCAAGTCTTCGATACCGATCGAGACGCCACCGCGCGTTGCGTTGCGGAAACCGAACTCTTTCAGGCGATCAAGCAACTGCACCGTTTCCGCGAGTCCGCACTTGCGATAGCTCTGGAAGACCAACTCGCCGAGCGCCTTCTTTTTCATGTCCTTGTTCAGGAACTCGAGGCCCTGCGGCACGATCGCATTGAACAACACACGACCCGTTGTGGTGATGATCCATTCCGGCGTCTCGCCCTTTGTATCGTACCAACGAATGGCCGAATAGAAGTCGGTGCGATTGTTCACGATCGCCATCTCGATTTCATCGATCGACGTGTACGCTGGCAATTTCATGGCCAGTTTCGCGTCTTTCAACAACGCTTCGAAACCAATCGGCGCCTTCGTTGCGACGTAGCAACCAAGCACGATGTCTTGGCTGGGCTCGGCAACAGGACGACCGTCTGACGGCTTCAAAATGTTGTTCGACGACAGCATCAGCACGCGCGCTTCGATCTGTGCTTCGAACGAGAGCGGGACGTGGACGGCCATCTGGTCACCGTCGAAGTCGGCGTTGAACGCCGCGCAAACGAGCGGGTGAATACGAATGGCCTTGCCTTCAACAAGCACGGGCTCGAACGCCTGAATACCGAGGCGATGCAACGTGGGTGCGCGATTCAGCAGCACCGGATGGTCCTTGATGATGCCTTCCAGCACCTCGTAGACCATCGCGTTTTCTCGCTCGACGATTTTCTTCGCGCGCTTTACCGTCTCTGCTTCACCGCTTTCAACAAGCTTGTGAATGATGAACGGCTTGAAGAGTTCGAGCGCCATCATCTTCGGCAAGCCGCACTGGTGCAGCTTGAGTTCTGGTCCGACAACAATGACCGAACGACCCGAGTAGTCGACGCGCTTGCCGAGCAAGTTCTGACGGAACCGGCCCTGCTTGCCCTTGAGCATATCGGACAGCGACTTGAGCGGACGCTTGCCACGACCACGAATGGCTTTCGAGCGACGGCCGTTGTCGAACAGTGCGTCGACCGCTTCTTGCAGCATACGCTTTTCGTTACGCAGAATGACTTCTGGCGCACGATGCGAAATGAGCTTGGTGAGACGGTTGTTGCGGTTGATGACGCGACGATACAGGTCGTTCAAGTCTGACGTAGCGAAGCGGCCACCATCGAGTGGCACAAGCGGACGTAGGTCAGGTGGAATGACCGGGATGACGTCGAGAATCATCCATTCTGGACGATTGCGGATTTCGCCGCCCTCACCCGACAAACGGAACGCATCAACGATTTTAAGACGCTTGAGCATCTGCTTTTTGCGATGCTGCGACGTTTCACCGACAACGGCACCGCGAAGTTCGTCCGCGACCTTGTCGACATCGAGACGCTTCAACAGCTCGCGCACTGCGGGAGCGCCGATTTCCGCATGGAACGCGGTATCGCCTTCGGCCTTCGCGCGCTGACGCAGATCGAGATACTCGTCTTCGTCGAGCAGCTGACGCTCACGCGCCTCTTGGCTGCCCGGATCGATGACGATGTAGTTCGAGTAGTAGATGACCTTTTCGAGATCACGCAGTGTGACGTCGAGCAAGTTGCCCATCGGCGACGGCAGGGTTTTAAAGAACCAGATGTGCGCAACAGGCACGGCCAGTTCGATATGACCCATGCGCTCGCGGCGCACTTTGCTGAGCGTGACTTCAACACCACAGCGATCGCAGATGACGCCACGATAGCGGATGCGCTTGTACTTGCCGCAATGGCATTCCCAGTCCTTGACCGGACCGAAGATGCGTTCGCAGAACAGTCCGTCCTTTTCAGGCTTGAAGGAGCGGTAGTTGATGGTTTCGGGCTTCGTTACCTCGCCCCACGACCACCAAGTGCGCAGGCCGGCCATTTCAAGCCGTTCACGCTCCTTGGGGTCTTTCGGTCCGCGGATCTCCTCTGCTGAGGCGATACGCACGGACATGTAGTCAAACGCCGACGCGCGAGCTTCACGCGAGCTGCGGAAATCGATCATGATTTAGTCCTCCCCGCCGTTGCCGTTGACGCCACCATCAACCACATCCACGCCGTTTCCATCGGTTGCTCCGAGCGTGACCTTGATGCCCAGCGCCTGCAGTTCCTTCACGAGCACGTTGAACGACTCCGGGATGCCGGGCTCGGGCAAATTCTGCCCCTTCACGATGGCTTCGTATACACGGCTGCGGCCATTCACGTCGTCGGATTTGACGGTGAGAATTTCCTGCAACGTGTGCGCAGCACCGTACGCTTCGAGCGCCCACACTTCCATCTCTCCGAAACGCTGACCACCGAACTGCGCCTTACCGGCGAGCGGTTGCTGCGTTACCAGCGAGTACGGTCCGATGGACCGCGCGTGAATCTTGTCGTCGACCAAGTGCGAAAGCTTGAGTACATACACTTCGCCGACCGTGACGGGTGCGGCAAATTCTTCACCGGTACGACCATCCCGCAGTCGCACCTTACCCGCAGTCGTGAGGCCGGCGAGACTGAGCAGTTCCATGCCCGCCAACTCCACATCGGCATCACTCTTCGAACCGAGCATGTTGGCGAGCGCCGGCAGACCAATACGCTTGAGCGTTTCCGCGGTGGTCATTGCCGCTTGTGCTTCGAGCGCCGCCACAGCGTCCGCCGCATCAGCTGGGCTATGATCCATCGCACGATTGACGGCAATCGCCGACTGCAGCGACTCCATCTCCCGCGCCGCAATGGTCTTCGCACTGGTCACCAAGAATTCGCGAATGCGCGTGAACACACCCTTTGATTCCGGCGACATCGCTTTCGCGCCTAAATCGTTCAGGCTCGCATCGTGCAACAACTCCACCTTGTCCGGCGCAGTCCGTTCTGGACGCACATCCGCCAACAAGTTGCGCACATCCTGCGGCGTTGCATCCGACTCCGCGCCACCGAGGGACAGCGTTTCGCGCGCCCAACGCAATCCAGCAAGCTTCATCAGCATGCCAATTTCACGTTCGTTCGCGCCTTGAAATACGGGCGTCTTCGCGTAGAAACGCAGCAGTTTTGCAGCCCATCCGAGATGGGTCTCCAAGATCTGACCGACGTTCATACGTGACGGTACGCCCAGTGGGTTGAGTACGATGTCGACTGGCGTTCCATCCGGCATGAACGGCAAGTCTTCTTCAGGTACGATGCGCGCAACAATACCCTTGTTGCCGTGACGGCCGGCCATCTTGTCGCCCACCGAAATTTTGCGCTTTTCGGCGAGATACACTTTGACCAACTGAATCACGCCCGGCGGCAATTCGTCAGGCTGCAGAATGCGATCAATACGCTCTTCCGCACGTTCTTCGATATGCGCTTTCTCTTCGTTGCCGGCGTCGATAATGGCACGCACCGCATCGTTGGCCTTCTTATTCTCAACGCGAAACGTCTTGAGGTCGAGCGTTGCGAACTTGAGATCGGTGAGCACATCCGCTGTGAGCTTTGTGCCCGCAGCGATGGCTTCTTCGACGGTGCCCGAGCGCAGCGCCAGCGACACCGTCTCGCCCTCGAGCAACCGCGCGAGTTCGATATCGCGCACTTCGTTGACGCGTATTTTCTCTTCGCCTTCTTGGCGACGCACATCACCGATGCGCTCACCGCGATCCTTCTCGACGACTTGATCTTCGACCCGCGAGAAGATCTTTACGTCAATGACGACGCCTTCCATACCCGGCGACACCTTCAGCGACGAGTCCTTCACGTCTTTCGCTTTCTCGCCGAAGATAGCGGTGAGCAGTTTCTCTTCTGGTGAAAGCTCGGTCTCACCCTTTGGCGTAATCTTGCCAACGAGGATGTCGCCTGCCTTGACGTGTGCGCCGATGCGCACGATGCCGCGCTCATCGAGATCCGTCAGCGACTCTTCCGCGACGTTCGGGATTTCACGCGTAATTTCTTCCTGCCCGCGCTTGGTATCGCGCACGTGCAGTTCAAGCTCTTGAATGTGAATCGATGAGTACACATCGAACTTCACCAAGCGCTCTGAAAGAATGATGGCGTCTTCGAAGTTGTGACCATACCACGGCATGAACGCCACGCGCACGTTGGCACCGAGCGCAAGCTGGCCCATTTCCGTTGCGGCACCGTCGGCCAAGACTTCGCCCTTCACAACCTTCTGGCCCATACGAACCATCGGACGCTGGTTGATCGCGGTGTCTTGGTTGGTGCGCCAGTATTTCTTGATTTTATATCGATCAAGTTGTGTCAGGCGCGCCAGCGGACGATCACTTTCAATGCCGCCGTCAACGAGTCCCGCGTCGACGATAATCTCATCGGCCGTCACACTCGTCACCACACCAGCACGACGCGCGATGATCACGGCGCCCGAGTCCACAGCAACGGTGGCTTCGAGACCGGTACCAACGAACGGCGTTTGTGGATTGAGCAGCGGTACGGCTTGTCGTTGCATGTTTGAGCCCATCAACGCGCGGTTGGCGTCGTCGTGCTCAAGGAATGGGATCAGCGCCGCGGCGATAGAGACCAGTTGCTCCGGCGCCACGTCCATGTAATCGATGTTGTCCCGCTGCGTGAGCGGAAGGTCGCCACGTTTGCGGCAGAGCACCAAGTCATCGACGAACGTTCCGTCTGAATGAAGTTTGGCGTTGGCCTGCGCGATGATGGCGTCTTCTTCCTTGTTCGCATCGAGCCACACCAGATCGGACAACACGCGGCCGTCCTTCACCACGCGATACGGCGTCTCGATAAAACCGAGATCGTTGACACGCGCGAAACAGGCGAGTGACGTAATCAGTCCGATGTTCGGACCTTCTGGCGTTTCGATCGGGCACATACGCCCGTACTGCGAATAGTGCACGTCACGGACTTCGAAACCGGCGCGCTCACGTGTGAGTCCGCCCGGTCCAAGCGCCGACAACCGACGCTTGTGCGTCAATTCGGCGAGTGGATTGGTTTGATCCATGAACTGCGACAATTGCGACGAACCAAAGAACGCTTGAATGACCGCCGACACGGTACGCGCGTTGACGAGGTCATCGAGTGAAATCTTTTCTGGATCGGTGTTGATCGACATGCGCTCTTTGACCAATCGCGCCATACGCGACAGACCAACCGAGAACTGATTCGCAATCAGTTCGCCGACAGAGCGAATACGACGATTGCCGAGTTGATCGATGTCATCCACATCGCCGCGTCCTTCGTGCAACTCCACCAGCTGACGCATGATCTCCACGAAGTCTTCCTTCGTGAGCACGGTGGTCGACATCGGCGTATTCAGACGCAACCGCTGGTTGATTTTGTAGCGACCAACGCGACCCAAGTCATACCGCTTCGGCGAAAAAAACAAACGCTCAAGCGCTTGCTTCGCGGTCTCACGGTTCGGCGCATCACCCGGACGAAGGAGCGCATAAATCTGCTTCAGCGCTTCTTCTTCGGCCTTGGTGGGATCTTTCAGCAACGTGTTTTTGATCAGTGTAGACTCGGCGCGACCTGATGCAACAAACACATGCACCTTGGTGGTCTCGGCCTTACGAATCTTCTTGATCACGGCGTCGGTGAGAACGTCGCCCTTTTCGGCAACAACTTCGCCGGTGTTCGCGTCGATGATGTCGCGCGCCAGCGTGCGACGTTCTTCGCGCTCACCACGATCAATCGCATCCTGCTCGTCACGCAAATCAATCTGCGTATACGATGCGAACACCTTGACCGTCTCAAGTCCCTGACGCACGAGGCGATTCATCACCTCTTCTGTCAGCTCATCCCCTTCGCGCACCAAGAGGTCCGACTCCGCGCGTTCGCGCTCGGCCTTGGCCTTCTTGGTTTTGGGCTTTGGTGCATCGGCCGCCGCCGCTTCGCCATCAAGCGTGACGTCTTCGGCGATGATCGCGCCGAGAATTTCACGTTGATCGTTGCGCGTTTCACGTTTCTTCAGCAGGTCGAGACTGCGCTCCGCGAAGAACAAACGCAGGATGTCGCGATTTTCGCCGTAGCCGAAAGCGCGCAGTAACGCGGTCGCGGGAAATTTCTTTTTCTTGTCGATGTGGACATAGATCACGTCGTGGATGTCCACGGTGAACTCCACCCACGATCCACGAAACGGGATGATGCGCGACGAAAGCAAACGTTGTCCGTTCGGATGCGTCGACTCCTCGAACACCACACCGGGCGACCGGTGGAGCTGCGAGACGATGACGCGCTCGGCTCCGTTGATGACGAAGGTGCCGAGTTCGGTGAGCAGGGGCAACTCGCCGAGATAGACTTCTTTCTCGATGATGTTGCGCGGCCGCTTGCCGTCGCCGGTGTCTTCAAAGATGACCAGCTGCAGCGTCGCTTTGAGCGGCGCTGAGTACGTCATATCGCGCTCGATACATTCGGCGACCGTGTACTTCGGTTCACCGAGGCTGTAGCGCACGAATTCCAACGAGAAGTTTTCGTGGACGTCCGTAATCGGGAACAGGTCCTTGAAAACACGTTCGAGGCCGACGTCTTCACGCTCCAACTGCGCTGCATCAAGCTGAAGCAGCGACTCGAAGGCACGCGTCTGGATGTCGAGGAGATGGGGCATATCCATGCCCGTCTCGAGCTTCGCAAACGAGATCTGGTTCATCATGTCCTTAGGGGCTCACCCGCAGAGGGGCGCACCGAGTCCGGAAAGACCGGAGGCGCAAAAGCGCCCCGCCCCCGACGATGCCAATCGCAAAAAGCGACGGATTCAGCGGGGCGGAGCGATACAGCAACGAGAAAAACGGAATGGTCGACTGGGGCACGGAGACGTCGAGGGAAAGTGAGGAAGTCGGAACCCGGTGGGCCGGACACCGCCGCAGCGGCATCCGGTCCGGGACCGATCCTTACTTCACTTCGACGGTTGCGCCTTCGGCTTCGAGCTTAGCCTTCAATTGCGCCGCCTCATCCTTCGAGACGTTTTCCTTCACGCTCTTCGGTGCACCGTCAACCAAGTCCTTGGCTTCCTTCAAGCCGAGGCCCGTGATTTCGCGGACGACCTTAATAACCTGAATCTTCTTCGCGCCGGCTTCCTTCAGCACGACAGCAAATTCGGTCTGCTCTTCAACCACAGCGGCCGGAGCCGCCGGGCCAGCCGCCGGGGCCGCAGAAGCGACCGCGATGGTGACGTTGAACTTCGTCTTGAATGATTCGATCAGCTCGGCGAGGTCGAACACCGACATGTTGCCGATCGCGTCGAGGATCTCGTCCTTGCTCATAGTTGCGTTAGCCATGGTACTCGTCTCCGGATGGAATCTCCCAGGGCGTCCTGGGGCGTTGGATCAGGCAATACGCCTGGGGGATTAAGCGGCTTCCTTTTGAACTTTCAGCGCGTCGAGCGCGCCAACAAACGTGGTCAACAGACCATTTAGCGCACCAACGAACTGACCGAGCGGCGCTTGCATCGTGGCGCCGAGTTCGGAGAGCAACTGCTCGCGTGTTGGCATGTTCGCCAGTTTCTTGACTTGATCGAGATCGATATGCTGACCGTCGAACAATCCGCCTTTGATAGCGGGCTTCGAGTCAAATTCTTTTGCGAATTCCGTGAGCACCTTCGCACCAGCAACAGCGTCTTTCGCGACGACGATACCAGTGGGGCCCTTCAAACGCTGGGACACCAAGCCGCTCTCGTTCACGGCGCGGATGGCCAGCGTGTTCTTGATCACGACGTACTCCACGCCCACTCGGCGAAGCCGACGACGCAGTTCGGTCATGCGCTTCACGTTTAATCCCGTGAAGTCAGTGTAGTACAGCGCGCTCGCCGTACCGAGCTTCTCGCGCAGGCTGTCGACAAGCACTTGCTTATCGGCCTTCTTGGCCTTGGCTTTGATTTTCATGGTCGCGTCGCCTTACCGGTACGGCGTGGTGTCGACGGTGACGCCGGGTCCCATGGAGCTTGAGATCGCGACGTTGCGGATGTACACGCCCTTAGCTGCAGACGGCTTCGAGCGAACGATCGTATCCATCAGCGCGGCGAAGTTGGTTTCAAGCTGATCAGGCGCGAAGGAGATCTTGCCGATCGGAGCGTGCACGTTGCCGCCCTTGTCAACACGAAACTCAATCTTACCGCCCTTCGACTCACGAACCGCTTTGCTCACATCAAACGTGACGGTGCCGGCTTTTGGATTGGGCATCAGACCGCGGGGACCAAGCACACGACCGAGCTGGCCGATCTGGCCCATCTGGTCAGGCGTGGCGATCATGACGTCGAAATCGAGCCAGCCTTCTTTAATTTTGGCGAGGTACTCGGTGCCGACAAAGTCAGCACCCGCGTCCAACGCTTCCTGCACCTTGGCACCAGCAGCGATCACGAGGACACGCATCGTTTTGCCGGTACCGGCTGGCAAGACCACAGTGCCACGTACGACTTGATCGGCGTGTCGTGGATCGACACCGAGGCGAATGGCGACTTCGACGGTTTCGTCGAATTTCGCGAACGCCATGGCTTTGACAATCTCGATGGCCTTGGTCGCCGCATACGGCACGCCGAGTTCGCGGCGCTCACTCGCGCTGCGATACTTCTTCCCGTGTGTCAGCATGCTCAATCCTTGACCGTGACGCCCATCGATCGCGCAGCACCCGCCATCATGGCGATTGCACTCTCGATCGACTCTGTATTCAGGTCCGGCATCTTGATCTCGGCAAGCTTTTTCAGCTGTGCGCGGGTGATCGTTCCGACCTTGACCTTGTTTGGCTGACCCGACCCCTTATCGACACCGAGTTCTTTCTTGATCAACTCTGCCGCTGGCGGAGTTTTCAGAATGAAGGTGAACGACTTGTCGCCGTAAATCGTGACCTCGACCGGGATCACCATATCGCCACCCTGCGTCCGAGCGTTGAACTCTTTGCAGAAGGCCATAATGTTGATACCCTGGGGGCCGAGGGCCGTACCCACGGGCGGTGCCGGGTTCGCCTTGCCGCTTGGAATCTGCAGCTTAACGAATCCAACTACCTTTTTTGCCATGCTACTTCCTCATCGCAGGTTGCACTGACGGAGAATCCGAAAGTGATCGTGCTTCCACGGAGTCTTTAACGTCGGTGTGGTAGGCGACGGACTAGGGATTAGGGGGTAGGTGTTAGGGATTAGGGAAAGGAACCGCTAACCAAACACCAGAACCTCAACCCCCAACAACGAAACTCAGTAACCGCGAAGTTGCAGGTAATCGAGTTCGACACTGGTTGGGCGGCCAAACAGGCTGACGGAAACGCGAACCTTACCTTTGTCTGACAAGACTTCTTCGACGGTGCCGTTGAAATCCGCAAACGGGCCTTCGGTGATTGCCACCGCTTGTCCGATGAGGAATGGAATTTCTTCCTTCAATGGCGAGTCGTCTGCCGAATCCGTGACGCCGAGCAAGCGACGAACTTCGTCTTCGCGCAACGGTGTGGGATCTTTCTCTTTTCCGACAAACTTGATCACGCCTTGAATGCCGCTGATCTCGTGCAGGGTGTCTTGGCTAGCCACCATGTCCACGAGGACGTATCCGGGATAGATCTTTTTTTCGACCGTAACTTTTTTGCCGTTCTTGATCTCGACAACTTGTTCGGTAGGTACGAGTGCCTGCCGCACGAGTCGATCTTCGGGCGCTGCCGTATCCATATCGATTTTCCGTTGGATAAGGCGCTGCACCTTGTTTTCGTGCCCAGAGGTGGTCTGGACGGTATACCAACGGTGTTCGAGCGTGAACACGTGCGGGCTCAGCGACCGATGAGCATAGCGGGCAGCCGCACGAGCAGCGCCTGCAACGCGACGTCAAGCAGCGCGATCACCGCGCCCAGCAACAGCACAAAAATGATGATCTGGATGGTCGCGGACTGCAGCTGTGCGCG
Source organism: Gemmatimonadaceae bacterium (assembly GCA_025358925.1). GTDB lineage: Bacteria > Gemmatimonadota > Gemmatimonadetes > Gemmatimonadales > Gemmatimonadaceae > Gemmatimonas. Next base: position 11,175 of record JANYHT010000004.1, read on the forward strand.
ATCAGGCCACGTCACCTTTTTCATTTCAGCTATCACGTCATGATAGAACGTGACGAGGCGCGTGCCGAGCCCGGGCCGGGCAACTTCGACCGAGCTCATGATTACTTCGTTTCCTTATGCGTCTGGTGCAGGTTGCAACGTGGGCAGTACTTCTTCCATTCCACGCGCTCTGGGTGCAGGCGCTTGTTCTTGGTGGTGAAGTAATTGCGGTTTTTGCACTCGGTGCATCCGAGGATGATTTTCTCGCGTGCCATGATTCCCGACTCCGTGCTTCAGCATCCGACATTGGGTGCGCTGCTCGCGTTCGCTGAGCGCGCGGCCCCGATGGGTCTCCCGACTGTGTTGCTTGCTGCCGCTCATTGAACAGCCGACGCCCTGAAACGATCCCACAGCGGTAGCTGGAGAGAGCGTTGCAGGGGGAAAACGGTACTCAGCTGCGAGCACCGTCGAATCGACCGAACCGCGAGATGAAGCGCAGTGGGGTGAGCCTTGGAACGTATCAGTGCTGGGGGAAGCACGCAAGGATGGGGATTCGGGATTAGGGATTAGGGATTAGGGATTAGGGAACGGAAAAGCCCGGCCCGCGTTGCGGGACCGGGCTGACCAACATTTGGAGCAAGCACGCGACCGGGATTGAACCGGTGACCTCATCCTTACCAAGGATGTGCTCTACCGACTGAGCTACGCGTGCGGTGATTCGCGCGCCAATTCGCAGACGCGCAACCTAGTGTGGCTGGAGAGCGCACACAAGCGTCGGTGTCGCTCGCATCAGGCACGGCTGCTATGCGTTAAGGTTGCGCATTTCCCGCTCGACTACTTGCGGTCCCATCCATTCCTTCGTTGTTTCGCGATCAGAGTCCAGTAACGCGTGCTAGACGGGCGTTCTAACTTCGGCGCCTTCATACTAATTCCACGAGATTTGCAGATGAGAGCCTGTTTTGCCAAGGTGTTGCTCGCGACATCTGTTGCGTTGTCGCCGATAACGCTGCCTGCGCTGCCGATTACCAAATCACTGACGCTGCAGGTCTATCAGGTGTGCGATAACGCTGGGTTGAATTGTGCATCGACGGGACCCGCTGGCGACACGTTTTTTAGTACGGCAACCAATACGATTTGGGCGCAGGCCGGTATCAGCGTGCTGTACAACTTTGTCGGACAGATCAAGAGTACCAACTTCAGTTTTATTGATGATAACGTTGCCGGACGCAAATTTCAGGATCTGGCTGCGGGCTACCATTTTCAAAGTACGACTATTGTCGACATGTTCCTCGTCCATTCGGTAGCTGGAGCGTATGGTGAAGGATGGTATGGTCGAGGGGGGCTTGTTATGGGTATGGATGCAATCTTGGCATATGCGGCGGGCGGGCGTATCGATACGATGGCGCACGAGTTAGGGCATAACTTCGGACTTGTCGATCCTTTGGATCCTGAACATTCGACCACTGACCCAGGACATTCGACAAACCCCAACGAATTGATGTCCGGCGGAGCAACGCGCAACGTGCCGTTAACGGTGGCCGATATCAATCCGAATGGCTCGGGCTACGACTTAGTGAGTGCCTATCAAGTCGCGTTCGCGCGCAAGAGTTCGTTGTTGCACGACGTTGTTGCGCCGGAGCCCAGCACGTTTGTCTTGATGGCGGTCGGCGTGCTTGGCTTGGTGGTTATCCGTCGTCGGCGCGTTGGCGGCATCACCGCGTAAGCAGCGGATCGCTCTATGCTTCTGCACGTCTTGCGGCGAGCAACGGCGGGTTTGTACGGTGCAGTCGTTTTGTTGGCAGCTACGGTGGGCGCGGCCCGATGCGTCTGGGGACAGAAAATCCTGACCGACGTGATCGACCTACCGCCGGTGCATCGTGAATTTACGTCGCCATCGACGCATTTCGTGTTGACAATATTGAGCAACGATCATTGGACGACTTCTGTGGCGCGGGCCGAGGTGGATGAGCGTCGCGCTGGTGTGACGCGAAATTTGTGGCGACACACCCTACCGAATATCAAGGGACCACGGCGTGCGCTGGTCACGGATCACGGTGACGCTATTTTGATTGATGATTGGATTAACAGTCCGTCGCAGCAAGCGCTTTCGCTGCTCAACGTCACTGGAAAGACAGTAGCGACCTATTCGTTCGATTCATTGGTCGCGATCTTACAAGTATCGCGTCGCGACGTGTCGTCCCTCGCGACGCTTGGCATCTGGTTGAGTAGTGAGCCGACGCTGAGTGCAAACGGGGCGACGGTGCGCTTCAGGACGGCCGGTCGAGGGTTGTTGCTGCGTGTGCGCGATGGACGACTCACGGTGACGAAGTAGCAACGGACGACCGCGAGGTATTACGTGAAGCGCGAACGCTCCCGGAATCCAATGTGGATGCGGGAGCGTTCGTTGTGTTGACGAGTGCGAACAGAGCGGGAGACGGGACTCGAACCCGCGACATCAAGCTTGGAAGGCTAGCGCTCTACCAACTGAGCTACTCCCGCGAACAGCACAACATCCTGCACCACCGATATACCCAGCAACGCTACAAATGCCTGATGGTGGGGGAAGGATTCGAACCTTCGAAGGCGTTAGCCGTCAGATTTACAGTCTGATCTCGTTGGCCACTTGAGTACCCCACCGGGGGCCGTCTCGCCGAATTGCCGAGGACCGGTAGAGCTGACGGTGGGATTCGAACCCACGACCTGCTGATTACAAATCAGCTGCTCTGCCAGCTGAGCTACGTCAGCGTAAAGCCCCAACCGGAGGCTTTTGAGACAAGACGTTGAGAATAGACCTCCCCTCGTGAGGTGTCAACCTCACAACCGCTTCCAGCGTGTGCCTTGCGCACTGTCTTCGATACTAACGCCTCGGGCGACGAGTTCGGCACGGACGGCATCGGCGGCCCCGAAATCGCGCCGCTCGCGTGCGGCGTTGCGTGCCTCGATCCGTTCTTCTACCCAAGCAGCGAGTTCGGCATCGGCTTCTTGCTCGGGCACCAGGTCTAATACGCCGTCGATCATGCGGAACGCGGCGCGTGCGCGATCGAGCGCTGCGACATCGGTCCCACCGGTGTCGAGCTCGCGATTGGCGTCCGTGATGAACGTGAAGAGCGCCGCGAGGGCTTCGGGCGCGTTGAGGTCGTCGAACAATGCTTCGATAAATGCGTGTTCGGCTTTCGACGCGGCGGCAACGAGCGCTTCCGTGCCGCCGCTTGCTTCAGCGAGACGCTTCGCGAACGTGCCGATGCGCCGTACGGCTGCGCGAGACTGTTCGAGCGAGTCTTCGCCCAAGTTGAGCTGTTTGCGGTAGTGCGCGTTAAACACAAAATGCCGATACACGGTGCCGGAGATGCCTTGCTCTCGTAGTTCGACAACGTTGGCTACGTTGCCGACGCGTTTGGCCATCTTTGCGCCGTCGGTGAGTAAAAACTCACCGTGGCACCAGCAGCGAGCAAACGTTTTTCCGGTGGCCGCTTCGGACTGTGCGATTTCGTCTTCGTGGTGGGGGAAGATGAGATCAATGCCACCGGCATGCAGGTCAAACGTTTCGCCTAAGTACTTCATCGCCATTGCCGAACATTCCAAGTGCCACCCCGGACGGCCTCGGCCCCATGGTGAATCCCAGGCAGCGCCAGTCGCTTCGTCTTCATCCTTCGCGGCCTTCCACAGTGCAAAGTCCTGTGCATTCTCTTTCGCGTATTCGTCTTGTGCGACGCGTGCACCGGTGCGCAGTTCGCGTTTGTCGAGTTGCGACAAGTGCCCGTAGTTTGGGAAGCGATCGATCGCGAAATAGATGGAACCGTCTTCGGCTTCGTAGGCGACGTTCTTGGCGATGAGTCGTTCGACGAGCGCTACCATTTCCGGAATGTGCGCCGTGGCTTTGGGATACCCTTCGGCGTCTTCGATGCGGAGGTAGCGACGGTCTTGGTGGAATAGCTCAGTGAACGGCTCAGTGACGTGCGAGATGGTCGTTCCTAGCGCCGCCGCTTTCCGGATGATTTTATCATCAACGTCGGTGAGGTTCATGATTTGTTCGACGCGCCAACCGGCCAATTTTAACGTGCGCCGCATCAAATCTTCGAAGAGAAACGTGCGGAAATTGCCGAGGTGGGCGGGGTTATACACGGTGGGTCCGCAAGTGTACATGCGTACGGTGTGCCCATCAGCGGGTGCGAACGGCTCGACGCGACGCGTGAGTGTGTTGTACAGGCGGAACTCGGGCATGCGCGGTGTTGTTGGGCTTGGAGATGGCGGGTGTGGACGTGCAACACCGTCATGTTGGAAATCTACAGAGTATGTTGTTCGTCGTGTGTCGCGCGTCCTTGCTGGTTCGCGTTCTTCCGTTGGACTGTGCGCTGAACAGCCGTTTCACTGGTCCGTTTCGTGCTCGAACGGTCGTGATGCTTGGTGTGGTCGGGCAGCTGCTTTGGTGATGGCCGCGCGACCGCAAACACCGCCGACGGGGATGCAACGGCCCATTATGTCTGTCAGGGCTGATATGACTGCGATGTCCATGCCAGTGGCGGCGTCCGCTCGACCGAAGATTGCTGCAGCATGGCCTGTTGACGCGCGCACCGGGCAGACGCTGATCAATGGTGTGCCTGCCGTCGGGTGGGTGTTCGTGCAGAAAAACGTATAGGGTTGTGGCGTACCGGTACGCCGATGTGTACGCAGGCGAGCCGGGCCACCCGTTGGCGCCGGTGGTGTCGACGACGTAACGCAACTCGCCACTTGCTGCAATGCGCCGAGTGCGCGGCATCATGGTGGAGGCGACGTTGTGGAGTATGAACCGGACGCGTGCAGCGCGGATGCACCAGCACTGACGGTAACAATTTTCCCGGCGACGAGTGTGAGAATGCGCACGTTGGGACGTGTTTGAGGTAGATGGTGCTCGCGTACTACCGTGGATTCTCGCAGCGCGCCGACGATGTCGGCGCGCTGCGCCGTTTCTGCTCGTGACTGTTGTACACTGAGCACGATCGTCCCGCGTCGCTGGCGCAAGGCTGCGGCCCACGTGCGCCACGCATCATGTTGTGCGTCGACGTTCGCGGTTGTGCTCGAGCGCGTACGGACGCGGAGGAGGTAGGCAACTGGCGTCTCCGCGCATCGTTGTTGTGTGTGCGGTAATGTGTATTGCTCCGACCAGCCGGCGATGATGGCGCGTGCGGCGTCTGCGCCAACACCACCGCGTCGCACGCGCACTTTTTCGGCGATGTATCGCGTGCCGCGAGCGCGCGTTCGCATTCCCGCGAAGACATCGAGGAGCGAACTCGCGCCACTCGCGACGCCGCCTTGCAGAATCACGAGCTCACCCGCGCGGATGTCGCACGAGAGTCCGTCGAGCGTGCGGACGATGCAGCGCGCGCGGCCCAATCCGGCGGCTATTTCTTCATGAACGTTGTGCACCGACAGCAGCACTGGCGACGCGACGGCGTTGGATCGGGGTGATGAGCTGAGCATGCCGCACAGCATAGGTGGCAGATGCTGATTCGCCGTCATCGGAATGTTGCGTGTGCGGCGAAAACAACGCGCTGCGTGAGACGAATGTTTAGCGCGATCGCTACACGTTCGCGCGCGCCATATGGAAGCTACTAATCGCGCTCGCGATGGGTGACGGATTGAAACGCACCGGATCCGTCGTGGGTAGTCCGGTTTCGTTGATCGTGCGATCAATCGCCGCTTGCGCGTCGCCATCCGACAAGTCGAACGTGTTCAACGCGATCGCAATAATCGGCGAGTGACGCAAGTATTTCATCGCGTGTTCGTAGAGGTGCACGATGTCACCGATTGGTGGAATTGGAACCCACGGATTGCGATGAATGGTGGTGCGGGACGGTTGCGCACAGAGCACCATTGCATGCGGTAACGCACCGTGCATCAGTCCCAGCGTGACGCCAGAATATGCGGGATGAATGAGCGAGCCCTGCCCTTCAACCAGTACAATATCCGCATCGTGCGATGCTTCAATCGTGAGGCGTTCGGCGGCACCAGCAATAAAGTCAGCGACGACGGCATCGACGGCGATGCCACGACCTTCGATTAGAATGCCCGTTTGTCCAGTCGGAGCAAATGCCACTCGATGTCCAAGTGCGCGCACGGCGTGCTGCACCTGGAGCTGCGTGGTCATCTTGCCGATGTTGCAATCGCTGCCGACGGTCAGCACAACCGTCGCGCTGATGTCCCGCACACGTCCGTACGAGACATCAAGGTCGGCTGGCGCGCGACGCAAATCACGAATGGTCGCACCCGATACGGCAGCCAACGCCACAAATTCCGCATCATCACCAAGCATGGTGTGCAGACCACTCCACAGGTCCAACCCAGCGCGCAACGCGTCGCACACGATCACGCGCCACTCGACTGGAAACTGACCGCCGGCGGGCGCGATACCGATCAACAACGCGTTGGGCTGGGCTCGCATTCCTTCCGCAAATGTTGCGACAACAGGAATGTTTCCACCAAAGCCCAGCACGTCGTGCGCCGTGTGCCCAGCATGTGCACTGTCGAGCACCGCGACGACTTCCGACGCCGCGTAACGAATGCACGCATTCGCTGTCTTTGACGAGAGTGGACCGAAGTTCCCCTCGGCCAAAATCAGAAAACGCCGAGCGCCGATCATGACCTCGGCTTGGGCTCGCGCAGTCCTTCGATTTCAGCGATGAGATCTACGTCAACCGATTTCGTCGCTTCGGTGGGCACACCTGCCGCGAGCTGCGCCGGTGCAGCGACGGGTGTTGCGTCCGTTGCACCCGCAGCAAGTTGACGCGACGTGGCGGGTGCAGCAGACGGCAGCATGCCCATGCGCTGCTTGAGTTGCAACAGTTGCGAGTCGGCCGTTGCCCCACCCGACGAACGCTCGAGTTGTTTGAACTGGCTGGCCAAGCGATCGCCACTCATTTCCTCGTCGATCTCCTGCGCCGCCTGCAACTGACGTTCGTTGGTCGTGATTTTCTCTTCCATACGCGCGAACGCATCGAATGCCGAATTGTCTGACAATCCGGACATTGTCTGCGAAATGCGCGCTTGTGCTTCGGCACGGCGCTGCCGCGCGAGCAACAAGTTTTTCTTGCGCTTCGCTTCTTCAATCTTATCGTTGAGATCGCGAAGCGACTGTTTGAGCTTCTCCGTTTCGGAGCGATGCTGCTCCCACGTTGTCGCGAGCTGTTGTCCGTGCTCGAGATGCTCTTGTCCTCGCAACAACGCCTGTTTCGCGAGATCGTCGCGGCCTTCCTGCACCGCGAGCATGGCGCGTTTTTCCCAATCGTCGGCGAGCTTGAATTCCGAGTCGGCCTGATCTTTCAGACGCTTTTCATCGGCGATCGCAGCTGCTACTTGTTGCTTGGCTTTGGCGAGTTGATTGCGCATGTCGACAATGATCTGATTGAGCATCTTTTCCGGATTTTCAGCCGTTGAGATGAGATCATTCAAGTTCGACTTGATCAGCGTCGAAAGACGGTCAAAGATGCCCATGAGTTAGCGAACCTCGCGGAAGGCGGCAAGCTCGCGCATATGCGACGTGAGCGACAGTGTCATGCTTTCGTATGATGCAAGAAATTCTTCGTAGTCGAGATGCGCGAGCTCGAGCGCCTCGGTAAGCACAATCGCGTCGGCGTCAATGCCGTACGAGCCGTGCAACAGATCTGTCGCATTGAGTTCAAGCAAACGGCGACTGATCGCCGCGAGTTCTGCGGTGTCGGCCGGAAGGGGCATCACCTTGACCCGCAGCAAGAGCACCGGCGGATTATGTGTGATGACCACATCAAAATCGAGCGGGCCGCTGGGGCGCACAATCCAAAGGCCGGGGTCGACTTCGGCGTGCGTTGCGCCATCGGTGCCGAGGCGGTCGAGAAATGTTTCGACGTCTTCGCGAGTAACCATGTGAGCGATTCCTGTTGGTTGCAGACATTGGCCCGTACGCAGGGAGAGGCGGTTGCGTTTCGATCCACGCGTGACGCGAACCATGTCTTCAGCAAATTACGTATTTGGCGGGATGACTGCCACCATGTGTTCGCGCGAATTTACCACGCGGCGCGATGTTACGGGCACCACCCGACGTGCGTCGTGGATGCTCGTCCTTCGCTCACAAACAGAAGGCGTCCGTCTCGTAGCCACGTTACCCCTTCGCCTTGGGGTTCGCGGAGTGCGCGCAGGTCACAGCGCGCCTGCAAGACGCCCGGACGTGCAGAGCGTGGCTCCGTCGCGAAAATATAGACGTCGTTATTTGTTCGCACGGCGAGGCTTCGCGCACCGATTGCATTTGGTGGGGACAATGAAGCGTCAGTAATCCAACTTCGCTGGTCAAAGCGCGACGGAACCATCGGTAGCGAGTCAATAAGCGCTGCTTGCGCGGTGACATCCGCGAGCCACGCATTTTGCGGCACGCGATACACCAACGACCTCCGTTCGCGCCCTTCGCGATCAGTCATCGGTCGTTTGGTGAACAGGAGAATGCTCGTGTCTGGCGCAATGATCATTGATTCGACGTCGCGCGGGCCATCGACATAGCGCACGTGCAACGCAACCGCCGGTGCACTGATCGTGTCGGTCGGAAGCGGCTCGGGAATGCGGTACACGGTCACGTCATCGCGTCGCGCGCCGTTATCTCCGACGTCACCGATGTAAAGACAGGAGCCGACTGCGCACGCCCCAATCGCGATGGCCTCCCAGTCGCGATTTTGCGCGCCAAGCACTCGCACAACGCCGAGGGATGCGCCGGTACTGTCGTAGGCAAACAGCAGCGGATCATTGCCGCTGTCGTTTTGCGACCAAAATACATTATCCGCGCGCGTGCTCTGCACGACGCCCGATGCTTCCGTCAGTAGTGGATTTGCCAGCGCACCAGTCGCGTGCGCATCGCGCAGCGACAAAATCGGCGCGACGTCTGCACGCGTACATGCCAACATCAACCACGCGAACACGGCCCGGAGTGATCGAGCGCGAGTCAAGACTTTCGCTTCAATTCGTACAAACGTTCTTTCGCGAGGCGACGTCCGGTTGGTGTTGCAGCAAGTCCGCCACCTGCAGTTTCGCGATACCGAACGTCCATGCTGGCACCAATCTCTCCCATCGTATCGATCACTTCGTCGGCGGGAATCGCAAACTCGATACCGGCCATCGCCATCTCGATCGCGGCGAGCGCAATCGCCGCGCCAGTCGCGTTGCGAAACACACACGGCAATTCAACGAGGCCGCCGAGTGGATCGCACACGAGTCCGAGGGTGCCCTGTTGGGCAAGCGCCGTTGCGTGACCAACCTGTCGCGGCGAACCACCAAGCATTTCTGTTGCTGCACCAGCTGCCATGCCCGCCGCAGCGCCCGTCTCTGCCTGACAACCACCTTCGGCACCGGATAACGACGCGCGTTCAGCAACCACCGCCCCAATAAGTCCGGCCGTCGCGAGTGCCGAAATCACCGCTTCATCGTCAATGCCGCGCGCCGCCGCGATGCCGGTGAGCACGGCCGGTAAGACTCCCGCACCACCGGCTGTTGGTGCCGCGACAATCACGCCCATCGCGGCATTTACTTCTTGTACGGCGAGTGCTCGTGCGAGCACGTCGTGAAATGCTGTGCCCGCGAGCGGACCAGCGGGGCCGGTGCGCATCTTCGCTGCATCACCGCCCACAAGTCCTGAGGCTGAGTAGAGATCGCCAACCATTCCGCGTTCGATCGAGCTGCGCATGATCACGAGCGCACGCCCCAGCGCATCGCGAATTTCGCTGATGGGACGTCCTTGATCTTTCGCTTCAGCTTCGAGCGCGACCGTGGACAGCGGGACATTACGTGCTTCTGCATCTCGGATGGCGTCAGCGAGACTTCGATACATCAGGCACTCACTTTATCGAGACGAAACGCCCACTTCACCCACGAGAGCGCGCGAATCGCGTCACGCAATGATTCGCCTGGCTGCTCATCGACTTCGATCACCATGAATGCATCACCGCCGCGTTCCTTTCGCGACAACTTCAGCGTGGCAATGTTAAGGTCGTTGTCGGCCAGAAGTCCGGCGATGCGCGCGATTGAACCCTTCACATCGCCGGCGACGAGCACCACCGTATGCAGATTGCCCGAGATATCCACAGTGTAGCCGTCGATTTCGGTGACACGCACACGACCGGCGCCGAGTGATGCGCCGACCATTTGCGAATGCCGTTCGTCGCGCTCGAGCGTGATGCGCACGGTGTTGGGATGCGCTTCGTCACCGAGCGACGTTTTCTCAAACGTGTACTCCAACCCCTCATGCTCGGCGATATCGAGTGCAATGCGCAGACGCTCATCGTCGGGTCGAAAGCCCATGAGTCCACCGACAATGGCTTTGTCGGTCCCGTGTCCTTCACCCGTACGAGCGAAAGAACCGTGCAGCTCAATCGTGGCCTTTTGTGGCGTACCGCCGACGAGGCAGCGCGCCAGCAATCCGAGTCGACAGGCACCTGCCGTGTGACTGGAGCTTGGTCCAACCATGATCGGGCCGATAATGTCGAGCAGAGAGACCATAAATAGAATCTACTGGTGTGCTGCGGTCAGCGTTTTTGCAACAACGGCGCGAGGTACTGGCCTGTGTAACTCTGCGGCACCAGCGCCACCTGCTCTGGCGTGCCCGCTGCAACAATAGTACCGCCGCGAATTCCGCCGTCAGGACCGAGATCGACAATCCAGTCTGCAGTTTTTATGACATCAAGATTGTGCTCGATGACGAGTACGGTGTTGCCGCGGTCCACGAGCTTATGCAACACTTCGAGGAGTACGCGTACATCTTCGAAATGCAATCCGGTGGTCGGCTCGTCGAGGATATACAGTGTGCGGCCGGTGTCGCGCTTGGACAACTCGGTCGCCAGCTTGACGCGTTGAGCTTCGCCGCCAGACAACGTCGTCGCGCTTTGTCCAAGATGGATGTAGCCCAAACCCACATCACGCAGTGTCTGGAGTTTGATCGAGATGCGCGGCTGATTTTCAAATACGGTACACCCTTCTTCGACTGTGAGGTCGAGCACGTCGGCGATGCTCATGCCACGAAAACGCACTTCCATCGTCTCACGATTAAAGCGCTTGCCCTTGCACACGTCGCACGACACAAACACATCGGGGAGAAAATGCATCTCGATTTTCACGAGACCATCACCCTGGCACGCTTCGCACCGACCGCCCTTCACATTGAAGGAAAATCGTCCTGGTCCGTATCCGCGAATTTTCGATTCAGGAAGTTCCGCGAACAACTCACGCACGGGTGTAAAAACGCCGGTATACGTGGCAGGATTTGAGCGTGGAGTGCGACCGATTGGGCTTTGATCGATGTCGATAATCTTGTCGAGATGTTCAAGTCCAGTGATGCGATCATGAAGACCCGGAATAACACGCGCGCGGAAAAAATATCGCGACAAGTGACGCTGTAAAATGTCGGTGACGAGCGTTGACTTGCCGGAGCCGGAAACGCCGGTGACCGCGACAAAAAGTCCTAACGGAAATTCTGCCGTGACATCGCGCAAATTGTGCTCTCGGGCGCCCTGCACTTTCAGCACACGCGCGGGGTCCATTGGACGTCGCTTTTTAGGCAACGGAATGCTGCGTGTGCCCCGCAAATACTGACCGGTGATTGAAGCGGGCGTGTTGATGACTTCATCAACCGTGCCCTGCGCAATCACTTCTCCGCCGTGTTTGCCAGCGCCTGGCCCGAGGTCGATCAAGTAGTCAGCGTCACGAATGGTTTCCTCATCGTGTTCGACAACAATGACCGTGTTGCCGAGATCGCGCAGCTGTTTAAGCGTATTCAGTAGGCGACCGTTGTCGCGCTGATGCAAACCGATGCTCGGCTCATCAAGGATGTACAGTACGCCGACCAACCGCGAACCGATTTGCGTTGCCAATCGAATGCGCTGCGCTTCGCCGCCGGAGAGTGATTCGGCGCTGCGATTCAGCGTGAGATAGTCGAGCCCTACGTCATCGAGAAATTTGAGCCGCTCGCGTACCTCTTTCAAAATTGGTCCAGCGACGCCGGCGTCGAGTCCGGGGTGATTGGCCGAACGTACGGGGACGCTCGCAAAGAAGGCCATCGAATCGATCACGCTCAACTCTACGACTTCGCCGATATTGCGACCGTGCAACGTGACGGCCAATGATTCAGGGCGCAGGCGTCGTCCTTGGCATGATGGACACGCCGCCGCAACCATATACGCTTCAAGGTCGATGCGAACGGAATCGGAACTCGTCTCGTCGTAGCGACGCTGCACGTGTCCAACGATGCCTTCCCATGTGCTTTCGGCGCTGGCTTTTTTCGCTGCGGTTTTTGCCATCGAGCCACGCGCCGACTTTTTCACGGCCTTACGTACGCGCGGCGTGGTGCCAGCAACACCGTGCAGTAGTTCTTTGCGCACCGCGGCGGCAATTTTCCCCCACGGTGCGTTCAGGTCGAACCCTAACTGTTTGGCGAGCCCTGGCAGAATGACTTTGCGGAGGTAGCCATCGGGTTCGCCCCAAGGCAGCACAACCCCTTCGAGGATCGACAGGCTATGGTCGCTGAGGACGAGTTCTTCGCTCACCGTGCGCGTTGTGCCGAGGCCACTGCACGTTTCGCACGCACCGAATGGCGAGTTGAACGAAAAATGACGTGGCTCCAACTCTGGCATGGAGATGCCGCACGTTGGACAGCCGTATCGTTCGGAAAACATTTCGGTGGCTGGTTCTTCACCATCGTAGCGAACGACTTCCGCCAGTCCATCCGCCAGTCGCAGCGCGGTTTCGAGCGAGTCGGTAATGCGACCACGATCGTCGGCGCGCACGACAAGTCGATCCACGACAACCGAGATCGAGTGGTTTGTGCGTCGATTCAATTTTGGAGGATCGGCCAGTTCGATCAGTTCGTCATCCACGACCGCGCGGACGAATCCTTGCTTGCGGGCGTTTTCGAAAAGTTCGCGAAATTCTCCCTTCCGTTCTTGTACAAGCGGTGAGCGAATTTCAACGCGCGTGCCCTCGGGCCACGCGAGGACAAGCTCCGCAATTTGCGCGGGACTCTGCCGCTGTACGGCGCGTCCGCAGTTGGGGCAATGCGGGGTTCCCGTGCGTGCATAAAGCAGACGGAGATAATCGTAAATCTCCGTGACCGTGCCGACGGTCGAGCGCGGATTGTGGCCCGCCGACTTTTGTTCGATCGAGATGGCGGGCGACAAACCTTCGATTGCATCAACGTCGGGCTTTTCCATGAGCCCTAAAAACTGCCGTGCGTAGGCCGACAATGATTCGACGTAGCGACGCTGTCCTTCGGCGTAAATGGTATCGAACGCCAGCGACGACTTGCCCGAGCCGGACAGTCCCGTGACGACGGTGAGCTTGTCGCGCGGAATGGTGACGCTGATGTTGCGCAGATTGTGCTCGCGCGCGCCGCGCACAATGAGCGCGTCGGACGGTTTTGGCTTTTGCTCCAGTTCAGACATAGACATGCAAGCTGTGAGACGCCGGGGACGGAGACAACCCCGGGTGGCACGTTCTGTCACCCTCTCGGCCTGTCTTCTTCGCATCCGTGACGATCCGAGCACCGTTAGTCGTCTACGAAGGTTAGCGAGCACGTCAAGCGCTTCACGTGCGCCCGCGCGGCGCGCCTGTCCTCCGGCTGGTTACCTATGATCGAGATTTCGTCGCTCACGAAGCGCTATGGCACGTTCACAGCGGTTCGTTCGCTGGACCTCGTGGTGCCGGGGGGACAGCTCTTTGGATTTCTTGGACCGAATGGCGCGGGCAAAACAACGACGATGCGCATGATTGCCGGCATTCTCCAACCAACGGCAGGTTCGGTGCGGATTGCGGGACACGATTTGCGCAGGGACCCAATGAGCGCAAAGCGAGCACTGGGATTCATTCCGGATCGACCGTTCATCTACGAGAAGCTCACCGGCATGGAGTTTCTACGTTTCTCCGCTGCCCTCTCCGGTGAGCATGGTGCCGATGTCGATCGTCGTGGTCAGGAGCTGTTAGCGCTGTTCGACTTAGAGGGATGGCGTGACGAACTTGTGGAGAGTTACAGCCACGGCATGCGTCAAAAGCTGATCATAGCGAGTGCGTTCGTGCATCGACCACCGGTGATTGTAGTGGATGAACCGATGGTGGGTCTTGACCCCAAGTCGGCCAAGATTTTAAGAGATCTCTTCCGCGAATACACGCGTCGTGGACACACGGTCATGATGTCAACGCACACGTTGGAAATCGCGGAGACGATGTGCGATCGCATCGGGATCATGCAGCGCGGCGAATTGGTGGCATGCGGATCGATGGAGGAATTGCGCGGCGTGTCGGGCGACGATGAAGCACTGGAAGACATCTTTCTTCGACTCACCGGCGAGAATGTAGCGCGAGAGCTCTTGGATGTGCTCGATGCTTGAGCGTGCCTCCGCGTTTCGTTCCGCGACCGTGGGTGATGTGCTGGCGCCCAAGCGACAGATGGCTCGACATCGACTGCGTCGGTACGAACGGGGTGACATCCAACGCACGACCGTGATTGCGATTCTCGGCGCCGCATTTTGGTTCGCGATTTTTGTGCTCGCGCTTAAATTGCTGCGCTATTTTCGCGGTACTGAAAGCATCGGGGATTTGCTCGCGGGAAAACTGTTGTCGATGATGCTGCTGTCGTTCGGGTCAATCCTGCTCTTATCCAATATTATTGCATCGCTGTCGAATTTTTTTCTGTCCCGAGATCTCGATCAGTTCGCTGCAGCTCCCATTCGCCCACGGGTGTTGTACCTAGCACGACTGGCCGAAACGGCTTTGCATTCCAGTTGGATGGTGGGGTTGCTGCTTGTACCAATTATGGCGGCGTATGGCGTTGCCTATCAGGCGAACCTGCTGTTCATGCCGTTCATGCTCAGTGTGATTGTACCCTTCTTGGCCATACCGGCGGCTGCAGGATCCGCGATCACATTGCTGCTCGTAAACGTATTTCCGGCGCGGCGTACACGAGATTTGCTGAGCGTGATTACGGCATTGTCTGTTGCGGGACTGCTCTTGCTGTTTCGCGCGACCCGACCGGAGCAGTTAGCACGGCCGGAGGGATTTCAAACTTTCATGCAATTTGTCGCGTCGCTTGATGCGCCGTCATCACCGCTGTTGCCGAGTGAATGGGTGAGTGGCGCGATGATGGGGTGGTTGCAGCATACGTCGGTGTGGCTGCCCATGCTTGAGCTCTGGAGTGTGGCTTTAGTGCTCGTGACGCTGGGCGGAGCGGCGCATGCGCGTGGATGGGCGCGAGGGTTCAGCCAAGCGCACGACGGTGCGAATCGTCGGGGCGGATCCAGTGTGCGTCGGTCGTGGTTTGACCGCGCGTTGTTGATGTTTGGTCCGACGCGGCGTGAGCTCGTCCTCAAAGAGCTACGCGTATTTGCGCGTGACAGTACGCAGTGGTCACAACTGGTGATGCTCGGTGTGCTTGTTGTGGTCTATGTCGCCAATGTGCGCTACTTGCCGCTTGCGGGCGAAGGCATTACCGCGCTGCTGCGCAACGTGATTCCGTTTTTGAATCTCGCGTTGGCCGGTTTTGTCCTCGCGTCTATCGCCGCACGATTTGTGTTTCCCAGTGTGAGTCTTGAGGGACGTGCGCTCTGGTTGTTGCAATCGAGTCCATTGTCGATGCGCGACTTGTTGTGGGCCAAATTTTGGGTGGGTGCGCTGCCCCTGCTGTTCTTGGCGCTCATTCTCGTTGGTGTGACCAACGCGATGCTCGGCGTGCGACCGTTTGTGCAGGTGGTGTCGTTGAGTGCGATCACCGCATTGGTATTTCCACTCACGGCGATCGCGTTGAGTTACGGCACGTTTTACCCGCGATTTGACAGTGAAAATGCCGCGCAAATTCCGACGTCATTTGGTGGACTGCTATTTATGATGACAGCCATTGTTCTGATTGGCGCGATTGCATTTCTCACGGGAAAGCCTGCGGCGAGTTTTGTAGTCGCTGCGCATTTTGGAAGGGAGCGCGATCCGGCGGCCTTAGTGCTGCCGTTTGTCGCAGCGGCCGCACTCTGCGTGGCTGGTACGGCGGGTCCGCTAATGATGGCGCGGCGACGATTGGAGTCATTGGAACGGGCGTGAATGCCGCGTACGATTGGACGCTACGCAGCCACCAGCTCGTCTCCGCACGCCGAGCAATAGTGCGAGCTGGCGAGGTCAATCCGCGCGCCGCAGTGCGCACACTGCGCTGGCAGATAACGGCCGCAGTTAGAGCAATAGGTGGCATCGGGTTCGCTTCGTGGTCCGCAGTCGACGCACCATTTCTGATTCGTGCGCGCGCGACCGATTGCCGCTTCAATAGGATCGTCCACGGTAGTCGTCGCACTGCCGCCGACTTGCCCGGAGGATAGACGCAACTCTGCCAGCGCGGCCGTCGTGTAACGGGCCTTTAATTCGAGATAGTCGCTGTCGGATAATTTTCCCGTTTCGCGGTCAAACTCGATTTCGCGCAGGGCGGCCACGGCACCATCTGTCGCCTCCACTGATTCATCACCGTCCACGCGCGATTTTGTCGGCGGCCGAATGGCTTTGTCGGAACCATCATTTACAAGCGGCGAGAGAACGAGTGTCAGGACGCCAAGTGCGAGCACGGTGCCCACCGCGAGCGGTATCGCCCCGATGGGAATGGCAATCGCCATTAGCGGCTGCCGTCGCGCAATGCGGCCTCTAAGCGCGCGATTTCTTCGGGCGTCGCGTCCAAGGTGGACGTT
Source organism: Gemmatimonadaceae bacterium (assembly GCA_025358925.1). Classification (GTDB taxonomy): domain Bacteria; phylum Gemmatimonadota; class Gemmatimonadetes; order Gemmatimonadales; family Gemmatimonadaceae; genus Gemmatimonas. Next base: position 27,845 of record JANYHT010000004.1, read on the forward strand.
GTTTCTACGTTGGTCGCCGCAGCGCGCGCACCAGCGGCCGCTCGCGCCGCGGCAGCAAAATCGGCATTGCGGCGCCACGAGCGCAACAGGGCACCGATGGCCACGGCGCCAATACCCATCGCAGCGAATGGCGCAAACCACGCAAGAAGGTTGAAGCCCTGCTTTCGCGGCGTCATTAAAATGAAGTCGCCATACGTCTGTATCATCGCCGCCATGATTTCGTCACCACTGTAGCCGCCGTCCACGAGGGCCTGGACATCCTTATGCACGGCCGGCGAAATACCACAATTAAAGTCGGTGGTGCGACAGGTGTACACGTCGAGTGTGCAGGGACACGGACACGAGAGTTCACGTTCGAATGCCTCAATTTGCTTTGCGTCCATCTGCTTGATGGGATTCGCCTTGGGCGCGCGACGCACCGGCTTGTACGAATCGGACGTCATCTCGACGTTGCTCGCGGACGACTGCGTGTTTTGCGGCGCTTGATCGAAGGATGCGTTGCCAGTGGTCTGCGCGAGGACGCCGCGAACAACCAACGTGTTCGCTGCGGTCGCCACAGCGACGATCGCCGCGCTGCGACCCATCAACGACAAGAAGTCGCGTCGCTGCATCGCACTGTCCGGCACCAACGTGTGATTGAGGCTCACGCGCCAGCTCCAACCAACTCAAAGTCAGTCGACGACGGCAACACCGCGACGTATCCGCTTTCACGCTCGCGCCGCGCCTGCGGCCACATCACAATAAGGCCGCCAAACGCCATCATGATGCCACCAAACCACACCCACCAAACGAGCGGATTGAAGTTGATGTGCACGGCCGCCGTTTCGTTGTCGACCGCACCGGTGAACACCATATACACGTCTTGCGCTGGTGATTCGAGCAGCCCCACTTCGGTTGAGGCCTCGAATGATTTCTCACCGCGACTATCGACATATTGCCGCTTTTCGCTCGACAGCAATCCCATGCGCTTTCCATCACGCGTGACGTTGAACGTGACCGCCAACACACTGCGATTGAGCTGTTCGAACCGCGAAATGCCCTGGCTTGTGAACGCCCACTGATGTCCGTAAGCATCCGTCGCCTTGATGGTTTCTCCCGTCTTCACGGTGGCCGCCAAATCTTTTTTAAACATCAGGCCGGCGAAGGCACAGAAGATTACGACAACGCCAAAGTGAACGATATAACCACCGTAGCGACGACGATTGCGAGCGATGAGCCGCATGAACGCGATAAACAAGCCTTCGCTGTACATGCGGTGCCGCGCACCAACGCCTTTGATGAATTCCTGACCAATGGTCCCAAAAACAAATCCAGCCAGCGTATACGAGACGAGCGCGTAAAAATTGCGCATGCCCAACGACAGGAGCACGGCCAGGACGACCAGCCCGGAAGTGACGGGCCACGTGAACTGTCGGCGCAAATTCGACATGGACGCACGGCGCCACGCGATGAGAGGACCGATGCCAGTAAGCGCTAGCAGTAAAAGCCCGAGAGGACCGTTGACGGCGTTAAAAAATGGCGGACCGACTGTAATCTTTTCTCCTTTTACCGCTTCGGAAAGAATCGGAAAGAGCGTGCCCCATAGAGTCGCAAAGCAAATGCCGACAAGCGCGAGATTGTTGTACAGAAACGCCGCTTCACGACTAACCATGCTCTCCAGCTCAGCGTTCGCTTGCAAATCCTTCAGGCGCGTCGAGACGAGATAGATCGTGAGCGATGTGGCTACAATCAGGAAGCCTAAAAACCAGTTGCCGACCGGCGACTGCGCAAACGCATGCACGCTTTCAATGATGCCGCTGCGCGTGATGAACGTGCCCAGAATGGACAGCAGGAATGTGGTCACCACGAGCGTGACGTTCCATTTGCGCAGCATGCCGCGCTTTTCCTGAATCATGATGGAGTGCAAGAACGCCGTACCGGTTAGCCACGGTAAGAAGGATGAGTTCTCAACGGCGTCCCACGCCCAATAGCCCGCCCATCCAAGTTCGACGTACGCCCACCACATGCCCAACACGATCCCGATAGTCAGAAAAAACCACGACAACAACGCCCAACGTCGTACAGCACTCAACCACTCAGCATCAAGTTTTCGTGAGATGAGCGCACCGATTGCAAACGCGAACGGGATCGCGGTGGCGACGAGTCCGAGGTACAGCATTGGCGGATGGATGGCCATGCCCGGATTCTGCAACTGCGGATTCATGCCGCGTCCATCGGGCGGAATCCAGTCAAGTCGTTCGTACGGGTTGGCACCAAAACACATCGTCATCAAGAAGAACAGCGAGATGACGCCGAGCGTGCCGGTGACCCACGGCATCATTTGGCGATTCGTACGACGATTGGTGACAACAGCAATTGCTGCGTACGTCGTGAGAATGAGCGACCAAAACAGCATGGAGCCGGACTGGCCTGCCCAGAATGCCGTAAACGTGTAAATCTTGGGCAAATTGGAACTGGTGTGCGACGCGACGAATTTTATGGAGTAGTCGTGCGAAAACAGCGCAGTCCAAATACCGATTGATGCCAGGACAGTGAAGGCCCACGTCGCATACAACGCACGCTCACCACTTTTTACCAAATCCTGGCGGCCTTGCATACCACCAGCGAACGACACGGTTGTGGTCCAAGCTGCCATTAACAACGCAACCCAGAGCGACAGCTCACCTACAAGAATCATGGGACCTCGCGCTTAAGCGCGCGGAGTTGCAGCGCCCTGATAGCCGGGCGTCTCGCGGTATTTGTCGGGAGCGTTCTCGTAACGCGATGCACATTTGGCCAACAATGTGGTCGCTTGAAACGTGCCGTTGGAGTCAAGTCGACCTTCGACGACCACATCGACACCATCAGTAAACGTGTCGGGCGCGATTCCCTTGTAGTGCACCATGTACTCGCGCGAACCGTCGGTCATCTTGAAATCGAGCGAACGGCCGGAGGGATCGCGCACGATGGTGCCACTGACTACGCGCGCTCCAACTTTTACTCCGGTGTTTACAAAGCGCGGATTTGACGCGACTTTCGCAGACAGCTCAGTGGGCGTGAGATAATACTGTGCCGTCTCGTTGATCGAGCTGGCCATGAGATAGCTGGCGGTGCCGAGCACCAATGCACCACCAACAAGAAACTTTGTCCGAGCTTTCATGGGACTCCGTCCTGCGGTCACGAGTTTCACGCTGCGTGCTTGCTACGAATGATACCCCACGTCGGGCGATTCGTCATCCGTGGCTATCGCGCGCCCAGAACAGCGCGGCGCGGACGGCTCTTCGCCACCCCCCGTGAGCGGCGCGCGCTGCTTCGCCACCTATTGCGGGGACGAACCGCGTGAACTGTCGTGCGGACAGGAACGACGCTGCATCGGGCCACACCCCGACGGCAATTCCCGCTAATCCGGCCGCGCCGAGCGCGGTGGTCTCAACGATGTCCGGGCGTTCGACCGGAACACCGAGGACGTCGGCTTGGAATTGCATAAGCCAGTCATTACGGGACGCGCCACCGTCAACACGCAGCACCGTAAAAGCGACGTCGGTGTTGGCACGCATGGCACCTAACACATCACACGTGGCAAACGCCATCGCTTCGAGCGCTGCGCGCGCAAGGTGAGCGCGAGTGGTTCCGCGCGTCAGTCCGACAATAGTGCCACGCGCGTTGGGCTCCCAGTCTGGTGCACCGAGTCCGACAAGCGCGGGCACAAAGTAAACGCCGTCGGTACCGGTAAGACTGCGCGCGAGCGCTTCGCTATCTGCCGCGTGGGCGAGCAGGCCGAGACCATCACGCAGCCACTGGATTGCGGCGCCGGCTATGAAGATGGAGGCTTCGAGCGCGAAGACCGGAAGTCCGGTGGCGTCACACGCGATCGTGGTGAGGAGGCCGGGGCGTGCGATTGGGCGACGCGTGCCAGAGTTCAGCAAGAGAAACGCGCCCGTGCCGTAGGTGTTCTTACTGCCGCCCGCGAACCAGCCGCCTTGTCCAAATAGTGCGGCTTGTTGATCGCCCGCGACGCCACGAATCGGCAGCGCGATTCCAAGATGTTCAACGCGTGTGACGCCAAAGTCCCCGCTTGACGTCCGAACATCGGGCAAGAGTGCACGTGGCACGTTAAAGAGCGTCAGCAGCTCGTCGTTCCATGCTCGCTCATTGATGTCATAGAGCATGGTACGCGACGCGTTCGTGTGATCGGTGGCGTGCACGTCGCGTCCCGTCAGATTCCATATCAGCCACGTATCGATCGTGCCGGCAAGGAGCTCCCCGCGCACCACGCGTTCGGCGATACCGCATTGCGCGAGCAGCCACTCTAATTTCGTTGCGCTGAAGTAGGGATCGATAACCAGTCCAGTGCGGCGCGCAATCATTGCTGCGTATGGCGCAAGTGTCGCGCACCGATCCGCTGTGCGCCGATCCTGCCAGACAATGGCGCGATGTACTGCTTGTCCCGTGATGCGATCCCAGAGCACGATGGTTTCGCGTTGATTGGTGATGCCAATCGCTACGGGTACTGCCTGCTCGCGTCGCCACGCATCGGCTAGCGCCTCGCGCGCTGCATCCAGCGTGCAGAGCAGTATTTCGTGCGCGTCGTGCTCGACCCAACTTGGCTGCGGATAAAATTGCGAAATTTCACGATAGCCGCGTCCCACTGCGCGGCCGTCAGCAGTGACCACAAGACATGTTGAGCCTGTAGTACCTTGATCAATGGCGAGGATGCACGTCATCCTACACAACTCGCGAGAAATGGCGGTTCGACAAACCCGCGATCCGTGAGATACCCCGTTACGAGGGTGTGCGGCGTGACATCAAACGCCGGGTTCCACACGCCTACGCCAATTGGTAGTTCGCCGAGTTCGCTATCGTCGCGAAACTCAATGTTTATTGTCGCACCATCTGCCGTGTGTGCATCGATCGTGCTCCATGGAGCCGTCACATAAAATGGGATCTCGTGTGCGCGCGCAGCCAATGCAATGCTGTACGTGCCGATTTTATTCGCGACATCACCATTGGCCGCGATGCGGTCCGCACCGACGAGCACTAAATCAACTGCACCCGATCGTAGCAACGACGCTGCCGCTCCGTCGGGGAGCACAGTCACAGCAATGCCGACGCGGCGCAGCTCCCACGCGGTGAGACGAGCACCCTGGAGCAGTGGTCGCGTTTCGTTAGCATAGACATGCACACGTCGCCCTGCTGTGTGCGCGGCATATATGGGTGCAAGCGCTGTTCCAATACCTGCGGTCGCGAGCGCACCCGCATTGCAATGGGTGAGCACGCACACTCCATCTGGGACCAACACAAGTCCGTGCGCGCCAATTGCGTTACACATCGCGATGTCCTGCAACCGGATCGCGTCCGCCTCGGCATGCATCGCGTGATGGAGCGTTGCGTCGGTAGCCCGTTCGGCACAGGCGCGCATGCGACCAACCGCCCACGCCAAATTCACCGCCGTTGGACGCGATGCCACCAGCCGCTCCGCGAATTCTGGCAGTAGCGCTCGCATGTGTGTTCCACTCTCGCCAGCCACTGTGCGCAACGCCACAACGAGCCCGATCGCCGCACCGACCCCGATGGCCGGTGCCCCACGAACGGCGAGAGTTTTTATCGCGTCAACCACGTCGTCAATCGTGTACAGATCGCGCACGACTTCCGCTGCGGGCAGCAGGCGTTGGTCGAGAATACGCAAGGCGCGATGATTGGGCGACCAGTCGACGGCAGGGGTGAGGAGCACGGCGCAAACGTAGCGCAACGCTAGATTTCCGCACAGCCCAGCCACGTTCGGCGCTCGTTGCCCGACCATGTTTCCTCGCCTGCCCGGACTTCGCATGTCCTATCAGTTTCTAACATTTGTTGTCGCTGATCGCATCGCCACCATCACAGTGAATCGCCCCGACAAATTGAACGCGCTCAACGATGCAACGATCGCCGAGTTGGGTGTGGCTATCGATGAAGCGATTGCGCGTGACGATGTCGGTGGCGTGGTCTTGACCGGTGCCGGCCGCGCGTTCGTTGCGGGTGCCGACATCACGGAGTTGGCCGACCAAACGCCACTCGATGCCGTTCGGCGCGCCCGTGCGGGTCAACTGATCTTTCGACGGTACGAGACCTCGCCGAAGCCCACCATTGCCGTCATTAACGGTTTTGCATTGGGCGGTGGATGTGAGTTGGCGATGGCCTGCCATGTGCGTATTGCCAGCGAGTTGGCAAAGCTTGGTCAGCCTGAGGTGAAGCTAGGCATTGTGCCTGGATATGGTGGCACGCAGCGACTGCCGCGATTGATCGGCCGTGGGGCAGCCCTCCGCCTATTGCTCACGGGTGAAATTATCTCGGCGAGTGAGGCGTTTCGACTCGGACTTGTCGACCAAGTGGTCGCCGCTGATGCGTTGGTTGATACGGCAACGGGTGTGATGCGCGCAATGTTGGCGAACGCGCCGTTGGCGTTGGCGGGTTGCATCGAAGCGGTCAATCGCGGCGCATCGCTTGATATCGAAGAAGGGTGTCGTGTTGAGTCCGATCAGTTTGGCACACTGTCCAGTACTGCCGATATGCGCGAAGGGATGCAGGCGTTTTTGGAAAAACGCACGCCCTCTTTTGTTGGGCACTAGTCGTTGCTCACGCGCATCGTTGCGCGCGATTTTCGTAATTTCGAGCAACTCGATCTCGCGGTGCCAATCTCCGGTCTGGTGATGATTGGCGAGAACGGTCACGGCAAGACCAACTTGCTCGAAGCCGTTGCATATCTCTCACTCTTGCGTTCTTTGCGCGGCGCGCGCGATGCGGATGTCGTCCGCTTTGGCGCGAATGTGTTTCACGTGCGCGCCGAGTTGCAGGCGCCGTCGGCGTTTGACCGCGTGGGTGTGGGTTATGAACGTTCGTCGAAACGCAAACGAGCGTCGTTGGACGGTGTGGAGCAACCGCGACTCACATCGGCCCTTGGTGCGGTGCCATCCGTGTGTTTTTCGCCAGCCGACGTGGCGTTGGTTTCAGGCGGACCGAGTGAGCGACGTCGGTATCTCGATGTCGCGTTGGCGCTTTCGTCGCGCGCGTACCTGCATGCGTTGCAGCAGTACCGTGGAGCGCTTGCACGTCGCAATGCGGAGTTGCGCATCGCACAGCGTGAAGGCGCGCGCGGTGGCGGTGCGCACGACGCACGTGTGAGTGTGTGGGAGCCAGCTTTAGCGGAGCATGGCGGTGTTATTGCAGCGCTTCGGCAATCGTTTGTCCGTCGTCAGGCCGAACGCTTCACGGCACTCGCCACGGCAATTGGCGAACGGCAAACGGTCACGATGCAGTACGTCCTGGCCCCTGGCGGCGGCGCGTTTGATGCCGCAACGGATGCCGCCGAGTACACGCGCGCTTTCCTCGATGCGTATGCACAGCAACGCGCGCAGGAACTCCGTCGCGGTGTGACCTTCGTTGGCCCGCATCGCGACGAACTACAACTGCTGCTCGGCGGGCGTGAGCTTCGAACATTCGGCTCTGCTGGGCAGCAAAGGAGTGCGGCCATTGCGTTGCGGTTGATCGAGCTGGCAACGTTGCGTGATGCAATTGGCACTACGCCGCTGTTGCTGTTGGATGATCCGTTTGCGGAGCTTGATACGGGACGCGCGGCTCGCGTGCTGGGCTTGCTCGAGGCGAGTGGCGTTGGTCAGGTGCTCTTAGCGGTGCCGCGGGTTGAGGATATTCCGGATGCGTTCACGCGACTCGAATGTCGCACGATGCACGACGGTGTTGTTACATCGCGTGGGGCGGCCGCGTGAGTTACGGTGCATCGGATGGAAAAAAGCGCGCTGTAGCTACTTTGGGTGATGTGTTGGCCACGGTGCTCAAGAATGCGGGACTCACTGATCGCGTGGCGCAGGCGGCGGTGATTCCGGAATGGCCTCGTCTGGTTGGATTGCAAATTGCGCAGGTGACGGAGCCGGTCATGCTGCAGCAGGACGGAACGTTGGTGGTGATGGTGAAGACGAACGCGTGGATGAATGAGCTGTCATTGATGGAGCCGGAATTGTTGCGCTCGTTGAATCGCGACACGGCGCGTCTGCCGGTATTGAAGTTGCGTTGGATGCTCCGGCGATAGGCCGCGCGCGTTCCCGCAAGGCACTTGGTAAGTAATTGCGATATAAGGACTTAGGAATAAGTCCGGAACTTGCATTGTGCTCTCCCGCAGGGTACATTTCGGGGTTGTGATTGCAGACCAGTTTGCGGCGCGCGCGGGAACTCCTGCGGGCGCTGCCTTGCTCTCTCCACGGGCTTCATCCAGCACATGGCCAACAGCAGCGAACAGCCCGACAAGAGCTACGGCGCCGACAGTATTACTGCCCTCAAGGGACTTGAGGCGGTCCGTTTGCGTCCGGGTATGTACATCGGATCTACATCGGCGCGCGGTCTCCATCATCTCGTGTACGAGGTCGTCGATAACTCGATTGACGAAGCGTTAGCGGGTCATGCGCACAAGATTGACGTCATCATTCACCCTGACGATTCGATCACCGTTGAGGATGATGGGCGCGGCATTCCCGTCGACATCAACAAGTCCGAGAACATGCCGGGCGTGGAGATGGCGATGACGATGCTGCACGCGGGCGGCAAGTTCGACAAGAATACTTACAAAGTGTCGGGTGGCTTGCACGGCGTTGGCGTATCGGTCGTGAACGCGTTGTCGGAAGAGCTCAAGGTGTGGGTGAAGCGCGAAGGGACGTTGAGTTATATGGATTTCCGGCGCGGCATCACCACCACCAAGATCAAGATGTTGGGCACGGTGCCCGCGAAGGAAACTGGTACGAAAGTGTGGTTCAAGCCGGATCCCGAGATTTTCACGGAGACTCTGCGTTTTGAATGGGCGACGTTGGCCAACCGTCTTCGCGAACTCGCATTCTTGAATAAGGGCATTCAGATCAATCTGAGTGATGAGCGCGAGGGCTCGCTGCGCGAAGAAACGTTTCTTGCGCAGGGTGGACTGAAGGAGTTTGTCGTCTATCTGATTGGCAACAAGAAGCCGGTGCATCAAGAAGTGGTGTACATCGACACTGAGCGCGACGACATCGGCATTGAAGTAGCGCTGCAATACAACGACAGCTACGCCGACACCGTGTTTTCTTTCGTGAATAACATCAACACGCACGAAGGCGGTACGCATCTTACCGGTTTTAAGAGCGCGCTGACCAGTGTCATTAATAAATACATCGAGAAGTCGAGTAATCTGGCGAAGAAGGATAAGGACATTCGCCTTACTGGTGACGACGTACGTGAAGGCCTCACGGCCGTGTTGTCGGTGAAGGTGCGCGAGCCACAGTTTGAAGGACAAACCAAAACTAAGCTTGGCAACTCCGAAGCAGAGGGTGCCGTGCGCAGTGTTGTGAACGAGTTGCTTTCGCAATACCTCGAGGAGCATCCGAAAACGGCCAATCTGATTATCGACAAGGCCATGTCGGCGGCGCGGGCGCGTGAAGCAGCGCGCAAGGCGCGTGACCTGACGCGTAAAAAGTCGGCATTGGATGTGGCGAGCTTACCGGGCAAGTTGGCTGACTGCTCGTGGTCGGACCCTGCGCTGTGCGAGGTCTATCTCGTCGAAGGCGACTCCGCCGGTGGATCGGCCAAGCAGGGACGTATGCGTGATTTCCAAGCCATCTTGCCGCTGCGCGGTAAGATCATCAATGTCGAAAAAGCGCGCATCGATAAGGTGTTGTCGAACGAAGAAATTCGCACGATCATCACGGCCATTGGGACGGGCATTCGCGAGGAGTTTGATTTGGCGAAAGCGCGGTATCACAAGATTATTATCATGACCGACGCCGACGTGGACGGTGCGCATATTCGCACGCTGTTGCTGACATTCTTCTTTCGGCAAATGCCGGAGTTGATTGACGCCGGCTACATGTACATCGCGCAGCCGCCGCTCTACCGCGTTTCCAAGGGCAAGGAAGAGTTTTACGCGTACACCGAGAAAGAGCGTGATGGATACGCCGAGCGATTAGGTGGCAACGAAGGTCGCTCAAACATCATGGTGCAGCGTTATAAAGGACTCGGCGAGATGAATCCGGAGCAGTTGTGGAAGACCACGATGGATCCGGGTACGCGGACGATGTTGCGCGTGACCATGGACGACGCGGTGTTGGCGGACCAAACGTTTCAAACGCTGATGGGTGACGAGGTGGAGCCGCGGCGTTTGTTTATCGAGGCGAACGCGCGGTTTGTGAGCAATCTGGATATCTGAGGCGGTATGGGTGTGATGAAAGAACGGGTCCGTCTCGGTGGAGGCGGACCCGTTGCGTTAGTGGTCTGGTTGTTGGTCTGCCCGTGCGCGCGTTACCAAACGGCAACGGCGCCGCGAATTACACGAATGACGCGAATTGGACGGTGGTATCTCGGGTGGCGTGTCAGCAGGCAGAAAGTACTGCGCATTTTTTGTTATAGAAACTGCGCGGCTGGCGTCGCGCGATCCAGCCACATCGCGTTCGGAACACATTCGCGAGATTCGCGTCATTCGCGGTCAGCTCTTGCTTATACTTTTTTTCTAGCAAATTCCTGCAAGATTTCTAAGCCATCTGCAATTTCATGTGATCTCACTACGCTGAGAAAAATAGATCCGTCTCGACGAAGGAGGATGCGTTGCGTTGGCGATCAAGCCTGGTATCGAAAAGCCGAACCGCAGCGACCTAAACCGGCGTCGGGTGCGCGCCGAGCAGCGAGTGCGGTTGGTGGAATACGCAGAATTAGCGTCGCGTTGTCGGTGCTATCGTTGCCCGGAACAATTACAGCGAACCGATCCTCATCTGCTTGAAGCGGAAAAACCGCTTCCGGCAGTCGAACCATCGCGTCCAGTGTTCCGCTCAACGAATACCTCGCGAACAATCGTTTCGCACCACGTTTGGAGTACCATAGGCGACCGTTGCTGCCAATTATCGGACTCGCGACAATTACCGATCATGCTTTCCGCGTCCGCGCGGACGGCGGGATTCGCGACACTCGTCACTGCCCTGATCGTCATAGCGCGTCGCATCGCACTCGTTAACGGGAACGTCGGCGCAAACAATGGTTACTGCGTTTGCGTTTTTTTGTCCGCGCTATACACAACAAGAGTATTATCGAGAGTGAGTATCATCCCCATTTTGCAGACAATGCCGACATTTGGAAATGTTGATTCGACCCCGAGCGACACAATCTTTGCTCCGTCTATCGCGTGCACGCTGGTGACACCGCGAAGCACGAAAATGGTTTTCGGAACACTATCCGGATGGCCGACAAGCACACCCACCCAATCGGTGGTCAGCACGGTTCTGCCCAGCGTTAACCGTTTTGATATTTTCGTCAGACCCACGAGCCTTCCATCGGCGAACTGTCCCACAATTTTAAAAAATGGTTCTGTTGGCCATTTCGCGAGGGGAGTGCTTTGGACGAAGCGCGGCGAGCGATCAAGGTAGGACAATCGATGTTGCACGCTGTCCCACACGTCCAGTGTGTCACCTTTGCCGGAAATGATGCTCGACGCACCCGTAAATTCGCCCGGACCCTGCCCGGCTCTTCCCAAAGTCGCAATCTGCTGTCGTCGATCATCAAACAGGAGAACACTGTGACCGAATGGATCGGTCATCGCCGTGCGTCCGCTGCCCAGCAAGAGAATGGAGAGTGCCGCACCCTCAACTTCGACTCCGTCGCTTCCAAGAAAACGAGTTTCTGCAAGTGCCATGGGAGCATCGATGTTGGGTGTCGAAGCATCTGACGTTCAACGGTCACACGACAACGAGAGGAAGGTGGCAGTAAGAGCAAAAATACTTCTGCGAAAAAACCAACTCCGATTCATTTGCCTCCGCTGTGAAAGCGTGCGCTTCATGTATGCTGCGCCTGGGGCCAAGATCGCTATATCAGAACTGCAAGAACGCGGATAAAAACAGAAACGAAGGAAACGCACAGATACTACAACATTGTATGTGGGTGTGGTGGTAGCCTCCGCAGAATCCGTTTCTCTTGCCGTTCCAAATTTTCGGATGAAGATATCAAATGACAAAGTGCTATGCAGACGTATCTCGATCCAGCCGAAGCGCGTTCGGAACACATTCGCGTGATTCGCGGTCGGCTGTTTGTTGTGATCAAACACGAGCGAGAGCAAACGGCCACAGCACCACGAATGACGCGAATTGAGACGGTGCCAGCTTTAGTGGCGTGGCGACGGACAGACAATGCTACGCAGTTTTTGTAGTAAGAAAGTTCGCTGTTGGCGTCGCGCGATCCAGTCGAATCTCGTTCGGAACACATTCTCGTGATTCGCGGTCCGCCATTTGTTGTTGAGGCGACAACCTCAGCGCGCAAACGGACTCGCATACTTCGCCGACGTGAGAAACTCCGTGTCCGTTAGCGCGCGTAAGTAACTCACAATGGCTGCCTTATCGCTCGTACTGAGGTTCAAGCGCTGTCCTTGTCCACCATTGCCACGAAGGCGGTTGTCGAGGTTCGGGTTGGCCTGGACGCCGACATTGTAAAACTCCACGACTTGATCGAGCGTCGCGAACCGTCCGTCGTGCATGTATGGCGTACGCACAGCGATGTTGCGCAGCGAGGGTGCTTTGAAGCGGCCCTGGCCGGCACCAACATCGGTGACCGTCGCGTCGAGTCCGGTATTGTGAATGTCGTCACTCACATGCGCATTGCTGGTGTGACAGCGCGCGCAGCCGGCTGGACCATTGAATAACTGTTGCCCTTGAATTTCCTGTGCCGTCAAAACGGAATTAAAGTTGGGAACGCCACCGGCGAATGCTTGATCAAAACGCGACGTCCCCGACACAAGCGAGCGCACGAACTGTGAGAGCGCCCGCGCAATCCGATCACTGCTGATGTCACTGCTACCAAACGCTGCTTGGAACAGCGGTGCATAAAACGGCTGTAACGAAAGTTTGGTGACGAGATTGTCGAGCGTCATGCCCATCTCGGTTACGTCCTGAATCGGTGCGAGCACCTGCGCTTCGAGCGTGGCAGCGCGCTCATCCCAGAAGAATCGGCCACGCTGATAGAAGCGAGCGTTCTGCAAGCCCATGCTGTGCCGTCCGGTCGACCCGCCAGCAAAACCGCGACTCAGTTTGGCTGTATCTGCAAAACCAAACTGTTGCTGATGACACGATGCGCAGGAAACGCGATCATTGAGCGAAACGCGTCGATCATAAAAGAGCACGCGTCCGAGTGTCGCACCGGCGTCGGTCGTGCGATTTGTTACGGGTGTGTTGTCGAGCGCGATGACACTGCCGCCGGGCGCATTTGCTGCCGAGAAATGCAGCGGTAACGGCGACGATGCGTCGGAGTACGCGAACGCTGCGACCGGCAGCGACGGTGCGACGAGATCGGCGGCAAAGGTGACGATGGCAAATGCATTGGTTATAGACTGACCGTTCGCATCGGTCGCGATCACCGTGGCCATCGTGGTGCCAACGGCCGACGGCACGCCTAGGACGCGTCCATTCACCGACGACAGGCCATTTGCGTTGGGGGCAAACGTTACCGCATAGGAGAGCGACGCGCCGGTGAAGGCCGTACCACCCTTTGTTGCGTCGTAGTTAAACGTCGCGCCAACCGTTGCGCCTTGGGCTGCATTGGCCGACGCGAGCGTGACGGGTGCCGCGCTGCCAACAACAATTGTCAGCACATCCGTTGCATTGCGACCCGTCGCATCCGACGCCGTGATCGTCGCGGTAAACGTACCAGCGACAAGCGGCACACCACGAATGCGTGCACCCGCGGCACTGAGGCCATTTGCACTCGGCGCAAACGATACGCGGTACGTCAGCGATGTCGCACGCAACGCGCGGAACGCGGTACTGGCGCGACTTGCATCGAAGGTAAATACGACGCCGACGGTGGCCAGTTGCGAACTATTTGCGATGAGCGCGACCGTCTCGCTCGCGGACGGTGACGTGACGTTGGACCCGCTGCTAGGCTGCTCCGCGCTGGTGCAGGCAGCGAGGAGACCGCCACTACAAAACGCCAGTGCCGTCGACAGGCGACCGATGCTGTTGCTGTGCGAAATGCGTAGCGCGCGGTTGCTCACTGTCGCCCTCATGCGATCGAGTTTCATCGTGTGATGAATACAACACGTCATTGCACTGGCACCCCACGCTGGTCGCAAATTATGGCGTGGTGAACTGCCCCTTCGCTTGACGCGCTAATTGCCGAGAAAAATTGACGCAGACGGTTATCAATCCGCCAGCAATGAATGTCAGCGCGAAATAACAGACGGTAGTGACCGTGGGCTCCATACCACCGGTGATGTTCGGCGTGGAGATCTTCATCAGCAACGCCCACAGCGCGACCAGCGGCAAAACGGCGGCAAGAAATACGTAGCTGAGGAGACGGTTCGTGGTCGGTGTCATCAGGAGTGCTTTTGGAGGGTGCATACGCAGCGCGCGAGGAACAGCCGAACAATTGCGATGCGATTCAATGACAAAGTTAGGCACAGCGAAGAAAAACGTCGAGGCTAACGGTCCAAGTTCCTAACCGTCGTAGACTTCCACACCAGCTTCGGTGACCCGATGCGAAATAAGTGGGAGGGGCGGCTCGGCGTCGTCGGCAATACGAATCGCCTCTCGCAATACGGCCAAACCACCGGCCACTCCGTCTCGATCCCGGGCAAATACCGTGGCCAGTGGTTCGCCGGCCCGCACAATGTCCCCCGGCCGCGCGGTGATCACAAAACCCACGCTCGGATCGACCACGTCTTCAACTTTCGTGCGCCCGCCGCCAAGCATGGTGATGCCGCGACCAATTGCGCGCGGCTCGACGTGGGCAACAACACCATCCCGCGGTGCGAGAAACAATTCGCATTCGACGGCTTGTGGCAACAGTGACGGATCTTCGACAACTGCTGGATTGCCACCCTGCGCGGCGATGATCTCTTCAAACTTTGCGGCGGCTTTGCCGCTGGAGATGGCGACTTCCATGCGACGTCGCGCCTCATCGCGATCGGCGACAACACCACCCAACAGCAACATCTCCGCGCCTAACGCGTACGTCACGCTCATGAGGTCTGCTGGTCCATCACCACGCAACGCCATGATGGCTTCTTCGACCTCCAACGCATTCCCGCAGGCACGACCAAGCGGTCGATCCATCGCCGTGAGTAGCGCGACCACTGGGCAACCATAATCGGCGCCCAAATCAATCATCGTTTGCGCGAGCGCTAAACCGCGATCCAGTTCCGGAAGAAATGCGCCCGAGCCACGTTTCACATCCAGCACGAGGCCGGTCAGACCTTCAGCAAGCTTCTTCGACATGATGCTCGCACTAATGAGCGGAATGCTTTCTACCGTCGCGGTCGCGTCGCGCAATGCGTACAAGCGTCGATCAGCCGGTGCAATTTCATTCGTCTGCCCGATGAGGGCACATCCAACGCGCTCCACCAAACGTATTGCTTCATTGAGTGAGAGGTCGGTACGAAACCCTGGGATCGCTTCCAGCTTGTCGAGGGTACCACCCGTGTGACCGAGTCCGCGTCCGGACATCATCGGTACCGCAACGCCGAGGCATGCGACGAGTGGTGCCAACACCAGTGAGACTTTGTCGCCTACGCCGCCCGTCGAATGCTTGTCCACACGACCCACGCGCAGATGCGTCAGATCCAACGATGCACCGCTGCGCAACATGGCATCGGTCATCGCGCCAATTTCGCTGCGATCGAGTCCGTTGAAGAAAATCGCCATCGCGAGCGCCGCCATTTGATAGTCGGGAACTTCTCCCGATCCGTATCGTTGCATGAGCGTGCGCCATTCGGACGAAGTGATTCGCCCCCCGTCGCGTTTTCGTTCGATCAGTGTTCGTGCCAGCATAGTGCAGCCAAACTACCATGCGTATGTCGCTCCCGCACGATGCAGATCGATCTTCTCGTCATTCGCCACGTCCTTCCGGTATTGCAATGAACGCTTCGGCACGGTGTGTTCGCGCACGTTTCTACGGCGCGCTGGTCATCTGTTCTACACTTGGCACCACGCTGCCCGCAACACAAAGTTTCGCGCAGTCAGCAACCGAGCAAATCGCTGCCGGTGATCGAGAAAGTGTTGCGCGACATTCCGTGCTCGCACTCGATTACTACGAGCGTGCCTTGCAACTCGAGCCGCGCAACTATGATGCACTATGCAAGGCGTCGCGAGAAGCCGCCGATGTTGGCGAAGCAGATGCGAATGCTGGCCAACGTTCTTCGTTATATGCGCGCGCGACCGACTACGCCAAGCGTGCCATCGCCGTCAACCCGAACGACGCCGAAGCGCATTTCCATTTAGCACGGGCGCTTGGGCGCACGGCGCTTACACTGGGCGCAAAGGAGCGCGTGAAATACGCGGGTGAAATTCGTACGCAAGCGTTGCGCGCCATTGAGTTACAGCCGCGTCACGCGGGCGCGTTACATGTGATGGGGGTGTGGAACGCCGAAGTCATGCGACTAAGCAAATTTGAACGGCTGTTTGCCAAGACGTTTCTTGGCGGCGCGATTTTCAGTACTGCCAGTTGGGCGGAAGCCGTGCGATACATGCAAGAGGCCGTTGCCGTAGAACCCAATCGGCTCGTGCATCGCCTCGATTTAGCTCGCGTTTTGCGCGATAGTGGACGGACTGCGGATGCGCGTCTCGCGTACCAAGCAGCCATCAAGTCACCCGATATGGACGCAACGGATGATGCGAATCGGCGCGCTGCCCAAACAGAGTTGAGCGCACTGCGGTAGGACAACGCGCCGACGGTGCAACGGTTGCGGTTAGCGCTCCGTGTAGCGCCGTCCTTCGTCAATCAGGTCATCGGCGACACTGCGTGCCTGCGCGGCATACTTGCGACCCCGACGCATGAGACGACGCGCTGTCCGTTCGGCATCTTCCGTCACGTCACCGAAGGCTGCGCTGCTACGCTGCGAAAGCTTGCGTGCTCCCCGACGGAGCACCTTGCGGGTCTCGTCCCCTGTGGCGGGCGCCCACAACAATGCAGCCCCAGCGCCCAACAGTGCGCCAACGATGAGCCCAACCGCGAGGCCCTTTGCCCCTTCGGCATCCCTGCGATCCCGACGCGTCAATTCGTACATCCTGCCTCCCGCGCGTTGCGCGCTAATTTTCCGGATATGAGCGACGTACCTACCTCGACTGTACAGCGAGCCGCCGAACTTCGCGAGACACTGTCGAGGGCGCAAATCGACTATTACGTCGACGATCGCCCCACACTGTCAGACCACGAATACGACCGACTGTTCCGCGAACTGCACGCCCTCGAGGCGGCGCACCCGACGCTACGGACTGTCGATTCGCCGACACAGCGCATTGGGGCTGCAGTGCAAGCCTCGTTCCAACCGCATCGGCATCTCGTCCGCATGCTGTCTTTGGACAACGCATTTGACGACGACGAATTGCGCGCGTTTGAAGCGTCGGTCGTGCGGTTAGTGGGCGACAGCGTGCATCGCGGTGGGTACACCGTCGAACTCAAGATCGACGGTGCGGCTGTGGCATTGACATATCGCGATGGCATTTTGGTGACCGGCACTACACGTGGCGATGGCACCGAAGGCGAGGACGTTACGGTGAACATTCGCACCATTAGGGGTATTCCGCTGCGACTACAGGGCAATCGTCATCCCGCGCTCATGGAAATTCGCGGGGAGGTGTACATGCCCTTCGCCGGATTCGAACGTATGAATGAAGCGCGCGTTGCGGCGGGCGAACCCGTATTTGTGAATCCCCGCAATTCGGCGGCAGGTTCGTTGCGACAGCTCGACGCATCGATCACCGCACAGCGTCCATTGTATTTCTTTGGCTATGCCGCGGTGCTTCCCGATGGACGAACTCCGGCTGCGTCGCAGTGGGAACTGCTCGACACCTTGGCCTCGTGGGGCATTCCCGTTGCGCCGCATCGTCAGCGTTGCGCGACGATGGATGCGGTGGCTTCGTGGGCGCACACAGTCGAACACGAAACGCGCGCGACCTTGGGGTTCGCGATTGATGGCGGTGTTGTCAAGATCGACGACGTGGCGGTACAAAACGAGGTTGGAATTCGCAATGACCGCACGCCACGGTGGGCGATCGCGCGAAAGTTCGCGCCGGATATGGCCGAGACGCGATTGCGGAAAATTGACGTGAGTGTGGGTCGTACTGGCGTGTTGACGCCGTTTGCCGTGCTCGAGCCGGTGGAGGTGGGTGGCGCGACCGTGACGTTCGCGTCGTTGCACAACGCCGATCAAATCGCGAAGAAGGATTTGCGCGATGGGGATTGGGTGCAAGTAGTGCGCGCGGGCGACGTGATTCCGTACGTGCTGGGTCCTATCCCAGAGCGGCGTGACGGCACTGAGACGCCATGGTCGATGCCCGCGCGTTGTCCGCGCTGTGACACGCTGACGGTGCGTTATGGCGAGGATGTTGCGACGTATTGTCCGAACGTAGCGTGTCCCGGTCGACTGCTTGAGGCACTCGTGCATTTCGCCTCAGGCGAGGCACTCGATATCGATGGCTTGTCGTACGCGCGCATTGAACAACTCCTGAACGCCGGTCTTGTGCATGATTTTGCCGACTTGTTTGATGTGACAGCCGCCCAGTTAGTGAAACTGGATCGATTCGCGACGAAGAGTGCCGAAAATCTCGTAACGGCGATTGCACAGTCGAAGCAACAGCCGTTGTCGCGGCTATTGTTTGGACTCGGCATTCGGCATGTTGGCGCGCAGGCGGCGCAACTGTTAGCCCGCCAATTTGGATCTCTCGACGCGCTGCGCTCGGCGACCCCAGAGGCGCTCGGCGCGGTGCGCGGTATTGGCGACGCGATTGCAGCGTCCGTTGCAGACTATTTCGTGAATCCGAGCTCGTGTGCGCTCGTTCAAAAATTGCGTGATCACGGATTACAAGTCACCGAACCAAACGCCGTGGTGACCGGTGGACCGTTGCATGGCGCGACGGTGGTTCTGACGGGCTTGCTTCCCACGTTGTCGCGGGGTGAGGCAACGACATTGGTCGAACAGGCCGGCGGTCGCGTTACGAATGGTGTGTCGAAGAAGACCACGTTTGTTGTCGCTGGTGAAGACGCCGGGAGCAAATTGGAGAAGGCGGTGTCGTTGGGAGTGGAGGTGATAGGAGAGGACGAGCTGATCAAACGGGTCATGGGGTTGTGAACATGGACTGGGCTATCACAATCTGCGACACATTGTCCTCTCGTGACCCGCTTGACGTGACGGTGCCGATGCGCGAGCGTCGTAGGCACACATGAGCACTACACTGCCTTTTTTGACGACCCATTCCGTGGCGATGCCGGTTGAGTTTTTCGGCGCACTGCGAAACGCGGTGCAAGACGCGAGCGGCGCATCGATGCTCGTGGATTCGGTGCGTGATGCCGGCTACCACGCCGGCGCGGCATTTTATGACAGTTTTGCATTGTGGCTAGAAGATCGGGACGAGGCAGCGCCGGAGTCGCTCGCGGACGAACGTTTTGGACCACTGCTCAGCGAGTTTCTTCTCGCGTCAGGATGGGGCGAAATTGCGTTGACGCCGCTGAGCGATGCGGTCATTGCCCTTGATGCCGATGCATGGAGCGAAGCGCAAGGCGATGGTGCGGGATGCCTCGTGTCGACCGGACTGTTTGCTGGGTTTTTTGGTCGACTGGCGGAGGCACCGATTGCGGTGCTCGAAGTCGAATGCCGCACATCAGGTGATACGCACTGTCGCTTTTTGCTCGGCTCCGTTGACGTGCTGAGTTATGTGCACGAGGCGATGGGTCGTGGTGTTTCGTATGAGACGGCAGCGAGTAGCGCGTAGAGGCGCTACAGCAATCCCTCGTACTTCGGGTTGGGCTTCAAATCGTCATCAATGAGAATTTCGCGATCCCAAGGGAGTACAATGGCGCTTTCCGTGGCAAGGGCGTGAAAGTCAGGTTCGAATGTGCCAGTGCGAAAGCTGACGGCGGTTCGGACGTCGGTGGCGCCAACATTGATCAGCGCTGCTACCGCGAGGCGCATCGTGTCGCCAGAACCACACGTTTCATCGACGATGAGTGCACGCTTGCCGCGCACCTCAACCGGTGCGGCGCCGAAAACTGCAGGCGTCGCACGCACGCGTTCGGTGCTATACCGACGTGAAACCATGATGGAGTGAAATGGCAAGTCGAGGATGGCCGCGACAGCGGCACCCGGAACGACGCCAGCGGTGGCGATTCCGACGACGATTTCGGGACGCCAAGCACGCGCGACCTTGAGCGCGAGCGCGCGCGATAGTTCACCGAACAACGGCCAGTCGACCAGCAATACTCCCTTGGCAGGGTCTGGTGCATACGGTGGGCGCGACGACATGCACGTCTCCTGTTGGGGTGTGTCGGAGTGTAGCGCTGTGAGAGCGTAGAGGCCAGCAGCGCGCCACGTCGTGCAGCCTTGTTGGGCGCGTGCCTCACCGATACCTTTGCGCCATCCGATCGACTTCTCTTTCATTCTCCGAAACTACCGCGAGCGCATGACTTGGTGGCGCCGTCTTGTCGGCGGTTCATCCGGGCGCGGATCACGCCCCACGGACTTTCTCGCTGAAGCGCTCGAACTCGAGTCGCGCGGCGATTATCCGAACGCCCTGACCTCCTATCGTCTCGCGCTACGCGCGCATCCAGATGACGTGGGTGTATTGCAGAACATTGCGATCGCGTTTTCAAAAACAGGACAGCCGGAGGAAGCAATTCGTACGTATCGGCGTGCGTTGCAAGTTGCGCCGGACTTGTCAGGTGCGCATTACGGGCTCGCGTTTCTATTGCTCAAACGTGGTGACACCGCTCACGCTGGCATGCATCTCGAGGCTTTTTTGCGCAACAGTACCAGTACCGACGATGCGTCGGCGCGATTCCGTGAACATGCGCGACAGACGCTTGAAAAATTGCGTGGAGCGTCGAACGCGGACGAGCCGGGAGCGGATCAGTCGGTAACGGATCACGACGCGCGTCATATGGCGTCGCGCGACGCGCCGACCTTCGACCCCGAGAGCTAACGTGGGTCGGGTCCTGTCGATTGTCAGCCAGAAGGGTGGTGTCGGAAAAACCACGACTGCCGTGAACCTCGCCGCCGCATTCGCGCGCCGTGGATTGAAGACACTGCTGGTGGACGCTGATCCGCAGGGCGCGGTTCGCTACGGGGTCGGATTGCGTCGTGGTCATCCCACCGTCGGCTTCGATGACTATTTACGCGGCGATTGCTCGCTGCGCGAAGTAATCCTTCCTACCGCCCTACCATGGTTGCGCGTGATTCTCGCTGGCAGCGTGAGTGAAACGGCGGACCACACCGATTTTCAACGGCGCGTTGGTGAAAGCACGGTGTTGGCCGAACTGCTCCAGTTGGCGCGCGAGCGCTGTCACGTGGTGGTGGTGGATACGCCGCCGGGATTGGGCGCTGTCACGCGACGTGTACTGGCGGCCAGCCAACATGTCATTGTGCCGTTGCAGTGCGAGCCGTTGGCGCTACAAACGACCCCGCAAATTTTGCGCGCAATTCAAGATGTCATTCTCGAGAATGATGAGCTGACGCTTGAGGGTATTTTGTTGACGATGTTCGAGGCCGGGAACCCGGCCTCGGAACGCGTAGTACACTATGTGCGCGAACACCTCCCGCAACATTTGGTGTTCAACGTCCCCATTCCGCGGACGCCCGCGACAGCCGATGCATTTGCGGCGGGGCAACCGGTGGTCCTGCGCGCGCCCGCTGATCCGGCGAGTCAGGCCTACGTGAATCTCGCCACGCAGTTGGCTGAGCGCTTCACGTGAAACATCAGGCGTGAGCATCGTCGAATGAGTCGAGCAGTTCGTCGTCGTGGTTTACAACGCATCGTGATCGGCGCGCTGAGTGCAGTGGGACTTGGTGTGGCGGCGGCGTGTGTCGAAATTGGCACGAGTCCGTCTGAGCCCGCGGCCATCGAACTCTCTGCATTTCCCTCGCCATCGGTGGTGATTGGCGACACGCTGCGCGATGAGGCCGGAGTGATCGCACCCATTCGGGCGATTGTGCGCAACGTGCGCGGTGACATCATCGCGAACGCGGTGGTGCGTTACTTGTACGCGGACGTCGTCCGTGACGCCGCACTCACTATTGATTCACTGTCGGGTGTCGTGCGTGCGCTGCGCGCCTCAACCGGAGATGCGAGAATTGTGGCGCGGGCTGGCGGCTCGCTCCAGGTGCTGCGTGTGCTCGTCGTGACCACGCGACCGGATTCCATCGACGGTGGATCGCAGAGTGCAAGCCTGCCGGTTTTTACGACCACGTTGCCGGACACCGGTCGATTGCGAGCGGTGGCGAACACGACCACGGCGTTCAACGCGGTCGTGCGCCACGTGGATTCGGTCGCAACGGTGACCGGTGTTAACGCGTGGCTCGTGCGATACGAGGTGGTGAAGCCCGCCAACCCAACAAACGATACCACGAAAGCCGTCTATCTCGTGGATGATCAAGGTCGGGCGTCCGCGATCGATACAACCGACGGAAGCGGTAATGCCGGGCGCAAAGTGCGCATTCGCGCCGCACTTTTTCCGACTGCGGTGACTACCGATTCGGTGATTGTGCGAGCCACTGCGACCTATCGCGGCAGAGCACTCAAGGGCGCGCCCGTTCGATATGCGCTGCCCGTGCTGCGTGGTACGCCGCTTCCATAGCGGTGCCCCTGTCGGGCTGACTCAACGCAGCGCACCTTTCGGTTTCTTCCTCGCGCCGCCTGTGCGCAGTCCTCTTTGGAGGTTGCGATGACTTTGGTCTCGCCGTCCGCGTTTCCTGCACTGAACGTCACGCTGTCCAGTATTCCGGCACCAATGCGCGCATCTGGTGGCCCGCGGCCCGCGCCAGGCACCGTCAATCGACTGTTCTTTGATGCAGTGGAGCGATTTGACCGTCCAGATGCGCTGTCGTCGAAAGTGCGTGGTGTGTGGGAACCGATGTCGCATCGCACGATTCTCGAGCGCGTACGTCGGACGGCGCTCGGCCTGCTGCAGCTTGGCATCAAGCCACAGGATCGTGTGGCGATTTTATCTGAGAATCGACCCGAGTGGGTGATCGCCGACTACGCATGTTTGTGTTCGTCGTTCACGAACGTGCCGATCTATCCAACGCTTCCTGCGGAACAAATTCCATATTTGCTCAACGACTCAGGGGCGCGCATCATTTTCGTGTCGACGTCCGAGCAAGCGAAAAAAATTGCCTCAGTCCGAGCTCAAATTCCGTCGCTGCTCTGCATTGTCGGATTTGCAGCGACGACAGCGGATGGATGCGACTATACGCTGGCCGAGTTGGAAGCGATGGGTGCGAAGGACGACTCGGTAACACGTGCGGAACAGTTCAAGCGCGACGCGCTGGCGGTCACACCGGACCAGTTATTGACACTGATTTATACGTCTGGCACCACGGGGAATCCGAAGGGGGTGATGCTTACACAAGACAACGTGTACAGCAACGTGCTGGGAAGCCAAGCGTCGCTGCAATTGAATGATCACGATGTGGCACTGAGCTTTCTGCCGCTCAGTCACATTTTCGAACGGAGTGGCGACTACTTTCTGTTCGCCAGTGGTGTGCGCATTGCGTACGCCGAGTCGATGGATACGGTGCCGGTGAATATGATGGAGATCAACCCGTCGCTAATGATGTCAGTGCCGCGATTATACGAGAAGATTTATGCGCGCGTCGTGGAGAACGCGATTAGCGGTGGTGGCCTGAAGAAGCAGATTTTCTTTTGGGCGAAGCGTGTTGGCGAACGGTGGTCTGACGTCAAACTCAGTGGACGCGAACCTGCCGGATTGTTGGCAATGCAATACCGCCTCGCGCAAAATTGGGTGTTTTCAAAACTGCAGCAACGGACCGGTGGTAAGCTACGATTTTTCGTCTCGGGTGGCGCGCCATTGTCACCCGACATTGCCAAGTTTTTTTACAGCGCGGGGCTCATCATTCTTGAAGGCTATGGGTTGACGGAGACGTCGCCCGTCATCTCGTGCAATACGATCGAGCACTACAAACTTGGCACCGTGGGACGTCCAATTGCCGGCGTCGAGGTGATGATTGCCGCCGACGGAGAGATTTTGGCACGCGGTCCGAACATCATGAAAGGCTACTACAACAATTCGGACGCCACGCGCGAAGCCATTGATGCCGAGGGGTGGTTCCATACCGGCGACATTGGCGAGTTGGACGAGGGGTTTCTGCGCATTACCGATCGCAAGAAAGATATTATCGTCACGGCGGGCGGAAAGAACATTGCACCGCAGCCCATCGAGACCAAACTCAAAACCAATAAGTACATCTCGCAAGCGGTGATGCTCGGCGACAAGCGTAAATTCCCGATTGTGCTGATCGTGCCCAATTGGGATCAGTTAGAGAAGTGGGCTGCCACACAGAGCATTGTGTGGACGTCGCGCGCCGAGTTGCTCGCGATGCCCACGATTCAAGCGAAGATGGAGAAGGAAGTGAATGCGCAGACGGTCGGCATGGCACATTTCGAGTCGCCGAAAAAAGTGGGCGTGTTGGAGCATGATTTTAGTATTGAACGCGGAGAGTTGACACCGAAGCTCAGCGTGAAACGGCGCGTGGTCGAGAAGACAAATCAGGCGTTGATTGAACGGTTGTATGCGGAGGCGGAATAGCTAGCGGCGTGTCAGCTGCATGGGCGCGCTCGGCGCCGCTTCAACCTGCGCGACCCATTCGCGGTCATCACGCGCAAGTTCACGGAGTCCACGCGGCACGCGTATAGACACTGGCGCGACAACGCGACCTCCAACGCGAACAACGCGCCTTGCATCGGCCAGTAGTGCCGCATGTGTTATGTCCAGTGCCAGCCCGTGCACCGACGCGTTGGCGAGCGGCAACGAATCGCTGGCGAGCATCACGAGCTGATCGGCGCCGCTGCTCTCGTGCATGTGCGCTCTGGAGTTTACGGCAATACAGTGCGCGCCGGTCGCATGCTCAATCTCATCAGCGCCTACGGCATGCGCGCCGCACAACACCACGCGAAGACCAGGTTCGGTGAGGCCTAACAGCGCGGCGGTGCGCATCCCATTTGACGATGTGATCGCTGATGCGCGTTGCAACAGAGCCACGTTCGTCGTCGCCGAGGTCAGGTACACGATGCCATTCCGCATCGCATAGTCGGTACCGCACACAGGGCAACCGAGCGTCCCTGACGTCAGTCGTTCGCCATCTCGCGTGTCAGCCACCGTCACGAGCGGTGCGGACTCGTGTGTTGCCGGACAGCGGAGCAGTTCGATGGTGTCGACACGCATCTCCGCAACTTATTGAAAGACGCTACGGGCGGGGTTGCTCACGCACTCGAAACCCGAATCTCATCCACGTTGACCCCTGTTGGCCGCAAGACGGCCCACAGCACCGCGTCCGCCACATCCTCCGCACGCAACATGGACGCACGTGTTGGAAAACCGGGTTGCGTGTCCGGATCGATCGGATCCCAAATGGGCGTGTCGGTGGCCGCTGGTGACACGAGTGTACTCCGCATGCCGCTCCCCCGTAATTCGGCACGCAACACCTCCTGCATGGCCCGCTGTCCGTATTTGCTCGCAGCGTAGGCGCCGTTGCCGGCAAACACGGTGCGGTCAGCCACAGAGCCAATGGTTACCACGTGCCCAGTGCCGCGTGCGCGCATGGTTGGCAAAAACGCACGCAGCACGCGAAAGGGTGCAATGAGATTCACATTGATGGTGCGTTCGAAATCGTCTACGGCCATGACGTCGAGCGCGGCGATCGGAAAGAGCCCCGCGTTATTCACCACGATGTTTGGCGCGCCACCGCAGATATCCATGACGGTCATGACCATGCGCGCAACCGCCGCCGCATCGGTCACGTCGCACGGTATCGCGACGGCGTCTTCACGAATGCTCGCAGCGACATTCTGCAACTCCTGCGCTGATCGCGCGATGAGCACGACTCGTGCACCTGCGTGCGCCAGCGCAACGGCCGTTGCACGGCCAATGCCGCGGGATGCACCCGTGATCAGCGCCGTGCGACCATCGAGTGCCCGGCTGCTCATCCGCGTTGTCCTTTCAAAAGAGCTTCCCTGAGCCGTGGGCCAACCGCAGAAACTCACTGCGCGTCTTCGCATCATCGCGAAAGAGTCCACGCATGGACGATGTGATCGTGCGCGAACTTTGCTTCTCAACACCGCGCATCATCATGCACAGATGCACGGCCTCGATCACCACACCAACGCCACGCGGCTGCAATACCTCTTCGAGCGCATTCGCGATCTGTTCGCCGAGTCGTTCTTGCACCTGTAACCGTCGCGCAAAAACCTCGACAACGCGTGGTAGCTTCGACAACCCCACGATTTTTCCATTTGGGATATACGCGATGTGGACGCGTCCGAAAAACGGCAGCATGTGATGCTCGCACATCGAATACATCTCGATATCACGCACCATCACCATATTTTCATGCGCTTCCTCGAACATCGCGTCACCGATCACTTCCTTCGCGTTCAGCTCATACCCGCGGGTTAGCCACGAGAGCGATTTCGCGACGCGACTAGGCGTCTTGCGTAAGCCTTCGCGTTCGGGATCTTCGCCAAGGAATTCGAGCTGCGCGCGGATAGCGGCCTCAAAGGCGCGCATGGGCTCTCCACCCGCCACCAAATCGTCGGAGTCGACGGTCCGGTTGCGAGCCGCACCGATCGGCATCGCGCGCTTACTCACCTTCGTATTCGACATAGTTGTTTTCGGTTTCCCACAGTCGCAGTCGGATCAGCTGTCCAGGTTGGACTACTGGCGCGAGGACGCGCCACATCTCCACTACAATGTTTTCCGTGGTCGGATTGATCCCGCGCATGTAGTCTACGTCAATGTTGAAGTTGCGATGATCGGTTTTTTCAATCACCTCGCGCTCTACGACATCGCGCAGCAACCCGAGGTCGATGACGTAGCCGGTTCGCTCGTCGACGGGTCCGCGTACGGCTACTTCCAGCGCGTAATTGTGTCCGTGCCCGTTCGGATTGTTGCACTTCCCGAAGATACGAACATTTTCTTCGTCGGAGAGTGCCGGATTGTGAACGCGATGCGCGGCATTGAAGCGCATGCGCCGTGTGACGGTAACAATCGCCATGATTCCTCACCACCGGCAGCATCGGTACAGCACAGCAGCGTAAGGTGCCGTGTGCGCACGAGGGCCGGCCGGTGCCGCCCACGCGCTAGAGAACGGTAGCATCGGGAGAGGGGTTCCCGCCGAAACACGAAGACCCCGCCGGAGCGGGGCCTTCGCGAAAAAATACGGGCAGGGAGAGGGGATCTTGAAGCCCAAAGAATACAAATAAGACCCTCACCACGCTTCCGCCTTCCCCGCACTGGGGCATGACGTGGACGCAGTTTGTTGTGCCTTCTCTATGGACTTATCGGCTCAAGAAGTAAATCTCTCCGTACCCGAGCTTAATCGAAGCTATCACCGGCGCCGCGCGGCGCGCAATCCGAAAAACCACCATGGATCCGTACATCATTGCTGCTGTTGTGATGCTTGTGGCCTGGGCTGGTGTGACGTTCACCACAGGAGCGCCAGGCTGGATGAACTTGTTCCTGACGGCCGGTGTTTTTGTCATCATCTGGCGCATTGTTGTACGTCGCACGCCATCAGGACCGAAGAGCAAACCGTAAGAATTCGCGCGCCTCAGATTTCCCAGTTGGACAGGATCATGCCGTTCGTGGGCACGACGTCCATCCACCCGTGCGCGCTCATGCGTAGATCGGTCCAGCGCACACGGGCGCCAAGTCGCACCAACAGCCGATACGCATCGGTGTAGTCGCCTTGCAATCGAATGGCGAGACGACGCATGCCGAGGCGTTTGGTAAAGTCGGTGAGCGCACCGATCATGGGCGCAAGGTCGTCGCGCGACGCGAGCACCAGCTTCAACACACGCAACTCGTCGCGCGTGCGTCCTTCCACGAGCGACACGGAATGACAAAGCGCAAAACCAATTGGAGCATCGACCGAGCCGAGTAGCACCGTATCGCCGAGCGCCATTCGATCTGTAAGCTCAAGTTCACGCGTGTAGTCGTAGCCGGGCATGACGCGTTCGGTGAGCGCCTTGCACTGTGCCATAGCCACTGCACGCTGGGGCCCGGGCAATCGCGAGAGCAACAACGGCGGGTGATCACCGGCATTCGCTTCCAGTGTGAGCGTGACGGTCATGTGTCCGGGCACGAATCCGAGATTCGAATAGAAACCGATGTTGTCCATCGTCCTTGGCATGGTTTCCAAACCAATCACGCGCGCCTCGTTGCGACGCAGCCAGCTCATACCGTTTTGCACAATAATCTTGCCCAGTCCCATGCCCTGTTGATCGGGACGCACGCAGAGCGGACCCATCCAGCCTTCGGTGCCCGAATGATGCACAATATTGAATGCTATAATGCGACCGCGTTCGTCGCGCCAACAAAGCGCACCATCACCCGCATCTTCGATGGCATAGCGCCACACAGCGGGATTCAGCGCCGGCACACGCACACCAGTAAGTCCATCGCGCCGATACCGTTCCGTAAACGCCTCCGTGAACACTTCGTTCAGCGCGTCGATATCCGCCGTGGTTGCCGCGAATGGCCCCTCCACCGGGCGCGTCTTGCTCCACACTCTCGGCGTGACGGTCATACGACGCTTACCAAGTCGTCGTCCGGCACGGCGGTAAGTTGACCAGCACTCACCGAACTCGTTCCGCGCTCTTCATCAAAGCGCACAACAAGCACGCGATCAAGACCTTCGCGCACTTGTTCGATATGCGTGATAACAATGACCTGCTCAAAACGATCATTCAGTCGCCGTAATAGTTCCACCACGTTTCCGCGCCGCGTGTCGTCGAGTGAACCAAACACTTCATCAAGAATGAGCAGGGAAAATGCCTGTCCCGCACGTTCCGCAATCATCTGCGAGATCGCCAGTCGGAGCACCAGATTGCATAGGTCTTCTTCGCCACCCGAGATCACTGGTTTCGGAAGTCCGTCCTCAAGCACGAGCAAATTGTACTCCTCGTCAAACTCAAGCGCGGCGTAGCGACCGTCCGTCAGTATGTCGAGGAAACGGCTCGCAATCTCCGCGAGTTCCGGACGCAGCTGAAAATTGAGGTCGGTGCGAAGATCCGTAAATGCACGATCGAGTTCGTCGTGCATCCGCTTGTCGGTTTCGAGTAGATCGAGCGTGTCTTGCAGACGTGCGAGTTCTCGGCGTCCACGCTCGGCAGACTCCAATTCCCCACGGGCGCGGTCTGCCTCAGCCGTCGCACTGAGGGCCTCGAGTTCCGCGCGACGCGCGTCAACCGCGGCGCGATCGTGTGCATCCCGCACCGCCGCGAACTTGCCGTCATCCATACGCAGCGATCCGTGTTGCCTGTCCGCGCCGACGACGCGTTGCCGCGCCATCTCGCACAACAGTGCGACGCGCGCATATTCCGCGCGCGTTGGCAGCTCGCGCTCGACCAATCCACCCAAGCGTGCGGCACGTGACTGCGTTTCCGCGAGATGGGCAACGTCGATGCGCAATGCCGCGTGGCGCACCGCATCATAGCCCGTCGGCAATGCCGTGAGTGAGACGCGCGCGTGCTCCAACCGCGTCGCCGCTTGCGTACGTTGCGCGTTCACTGTCGCCAATTCCGCAATGGCCGCTTGAATGCGCATCAGTCGCCGCTCCGTGGCTGTGACTTCTTGCTGCGCGCTCCGTCGTTGTTCGTCAAGCGCGTCCACCTGCTCATGCGGCTTCGCCAACTGCTCCACCCGCTGACGATAATAATTACCGTCAATGCGCACCGTTTCCACTTGCTCGGTGAGTAAGTCCAGCACGGTGCGATACGACGCACCCAACGGTCGGCCGCAAGCTGGACACGGACTCTCTTCACCGAGTCCTTCGAGCGTTTCGCGCTGCAGCACCAGCTCCGAATATTGCGCGCGGAGTGCTTCCAGTCGAGTTTCCGCCTCTTGCTTGTCACGCACCCACGCCGTCCGCTCAACGTCCAACGACTGCTCAATCTTGGCAAATGTCGCACGCGACGCGGCGAGCTGGTGCTGCGTTTCTATTTCGAGCGTTGGCGCCGTTTCGAGTCGGGCGGCGCGTTCGGAAAGTTTGGCATCTTCTTCCGCAAGCCCACGCACGCGTTCGAGCAGCGCCTGTCGTATCGCTTCCGCTTCGCCGAGCGAATCTAACGCGACGAGCGCGGCGCGCATGGACGGCAGCGGAACAAGCGCGTGCGTGAGCGGCGCCAGTTCACGCTGTGCGGTTTCAATCGCCTCCAGGTCATGTTCCAGTCGCTCGATATCGCGTGCGTGCGCAAGAGCTTCATTTTCCGCGATGCGCAATTCCGCCAGCAACTGTTGCGCACGCTCACGCTCCACCTGTGCATCCACCCAGCGCGGAGCAAGCTCGGCCAGCCGCGTGGCCGTGGATGCGCGCGCGAGTTCTGTCTCCGTCGCGCGCGTACGTGCGACCGCGAGTCGTGCTTCGGTCTCCGAAACCATCCGCCACACCGCGTCGCTATCGGCCATCCCCTGTTTCAAGCCATTAATTTCGGCCAACAGGGCACGCCGCCGTTCGCGCACTAATTCTTGCGCTCCGCTGATGCGATCATAGCCAAGGACTCGCGAAAGGAACCGCGCACGCTCGGCGGCACCGAGCGCTTTCATGACGTCAAGCTCTTTCTGTTCCGTAAAGTACGTATGAAAGAACTCGACCCGCGTCATGCCTAATCGACGTTGCAGCAGCTCGGTGACACCCGTGATCGTGTTGGCAATCGGTATCTCGCTGCCATCGAGGAAACATTCGGCGGAGTTGAGACCGCGCTTGACGCGATAGCGATGCCCCGCGAGTTCAAACTCGAGTTCAACACGCACGATCGCACGTACTTCGGCGCGTGAAAATCGAATGGAGTCGCGCTTACCGCGCGCCGCCGGGTTTCCATACAATGCCCAGGCGATCGCTTCGAGCAGCGTGGACTTACCGGAGCCATTTGGTCCGATAATGCCCGTGAGGCCGCGCTCAAACGTGATGCGCGTATCCACGTGCTGTCGAAAGTTTTGCAGTCGTAACGAAAGCAGTCGCATCTTAGTTCACCAACACCGGCATTGCGGCGGCCGCTGCGTCTTCGGCCTGCTGCAAGTAGCGAAGGCCCAACGTAACGAACACTTCGCGATCAAGCCCTGGTTGCAGCGCGCGCTCCTGCAATCGCTCCGCAACAATTTCTGGTAGTGTGGCCGGACGACCAGGTGCACCGTCACCACGCTTGCGTTGCGACAAGGTGTCGGGGCGGCGCGTATCGAGATGAAAGTGCATCGCACGCTTTCGGTATTCGCGAATGGCGACGTGATCAAGCTCTCGCACCGTGTGACGCGCGACATTACGAACAAGTAGACGCACGACTCGATCATCGATGCCGCCCAGGGCACTCGCGATACGCGCGTGCAACGCGCTATCGAGTTCCGTGGCTCCCATGCCGTTTGCATCTATTGGTTCGAGGTCGAGTAACGACCGCGCTGGAGCGACGGGGTGAAACCGATGCGTCTGCGTGCGCAAATTTTGTTCGATAAAACCCTTGCCCGGTATGCTACGCTCACGCTGTTCGTGCAGTTCGCCCCACGGATTGGAACTCGTATAGTCGAGCGAGCCACTGTAATACGCGTGCGGCGCCACTTCGCGATACACGTGATAGTGTCCCAGTGCGATGTAACTCCATCGTTCAGCGTGCAATTCTTCGGTGCGTATTTCAATGGCCGCGCGATCCAACGGACCGGCATGCGCGGGCAACATTCCCGCTATGGTTCCATGCAGCAGCAGCACGGTGTGCTCGAATCCATCCGGCGGCTGGAGTGGCGGACGATCAATTCCCGGCAGATCAGGCACCGCAAGCACCGCAAGGGATCGTGTTGGAAACGTAAATAGTTCTGCCTTCGCGTCAGCAACGTAGACGCCGAGTTCTCGAAAGAGGCGCAAGATGCACCCCGTCTCCGACGTGCGCGGCGCATCGTGATTGCCCGCCACCATGACGATCGGCGTTTCCGGCAACTGATCTCGAAGCCGCGAGAAATTCCGAAATGCATGCAGGATGGCAGGGTTGGAAGGACGTACGGAGTGAAACACATCGCCGCCGACAACAATGACGTCGGGTTCAAGCGCGATAATTTGATCGACGGCCCGATTGAACGTGCCCGCAACATCAGCTTCGCGCTGATTGATGCCGGTCGGCGTGAGCCGCTGATATTGCCGAAAGCCAAGATGAAGGTCGGCGAGATGAACAAGACGCATGCACGAACTTTAGTCTCGGTCCAACGAAGCAGCGCTAATGCACGCGAACGCGTTGTACGATGCGAATATCAAGGAGCATTGGGATGGACGTACCGGCCGGTCCCGGCGATACCTCGGACTGCACGTTGATGTCGGTTCGCGCGTCCATAATCCAAGCACGGTCACGATCAACGAGCAAGGTGCCGCGCATGGTGCCTGCCGTAACAACGCGCGTACCCGCCGGTAACTCTCGCGCCGCCCCGTCGCGTCGCAGGGTGCCGAGCATCGAAATCCATGCGTTGCGCCCAGCGTGTGTGAGCGAATCCAACCGGAACTGCGCGCGCACCACGCCGTCTGCGCGAAATCCGCTCACCGGCAGCGATGGCAAGAGAATGTCGCGTTCCCACCGGTCTCCCACGCGCACTGCGGCATCTGGCAGCATGCCGGGCATGGACGCCAGCGTGGCGCCCAGTTCCATCGCGCCCGGCGGTGGATCGTTGACTCGCATGGTACCATCGGGCGTCACGCGAACGCGTATCTGTCGCCCTTCGAGTGGCAACGGCATGGCCTGCGGCAGTCCAGCGTCTGGTCCACTGCCGGCCCACATGGCCATGGAGTCGGTGGTGGCAAGCAGTGTGGTAGCGGAAAGATCGCTGGCTTCCACGAACGAGTGTGCATACAGTAGCACGCGCGTAATGCGGAGCGATGCGCGCGCACGACGTGGTCCGTAGTCGGGGCTGCGTGGGGCTGGTGCTGAGCGCGCGCGATTGAGTACATCGGGACCTTGTGGCGACGGCGAGTTACCTTGGCGGCCGCTCATCTCAATGGACTGCTCCATCTGTAAATGCAGCGTATCGCCAACACGAGGACGTACGATGAGCGTGACGGCGTCGAGTTTTGGTGCTGCATTTCGCGCCGACAAGACACGAGTGGAGACAACACCGGTGGTCTGCGCGCGCAGCGCCGTACTACGCGCGCCGCTCAGCACCACCAGCGAAAACACGACGACAAATCGCGAGGTCGACTGCAGCATCACCGGGTATTATCCACCGTATTCATCGGGAGCAAAGGCACGCAAACTGCGCGGCTTGGGCGCAATCGCTTCGGCGTCAATCGCGCCGGGCCGTGCGCGCTTTCGTAATTCGCGCGCGAATGCGACTTTCACGTTTTCTGGTCGTGTGCGCAACATGGCGTTACGCGCGGAGAGGACTTCAAATTCGTCGTAGAGTAAAATCGTTTGTTGCACCCAGCCAAGGTCAATACCATCGTCGAGGCGGCGAAGATCCCGCGTCACGGCGTTCGCGAGTGATGGCTCGGGTGCCTGCGGAAATCGTTCGACACCTTCACGGCCGCTCATTACCGCCGGCCGCGGAAAGCGCACGAAGACCGGCTGCGCAAAATGCGGATGCCGCACCATCAATTGCCCTTTGTCAAGCGTTGCCAATCGTGCCTTTACAGCAGGGCTGAGCACTTGGTAGCCGGGAGTCGCGAGTTCATCGCCATCCATGCGTCCAAACATCGACGTGGCCGCGTTTCCCACCACGCGGCGATGCACTTGGGAACGAAACTGCTGCGCACCGAACAGCACGAGCCCGAGATAGCGACCGCGCTCTGAGATATCGAGCAACATCTTTCGCACGTACGTGTCGGGACCATCACCCGGTGCATACTTATTGAGCTCGTCGACAAAAACGATGAGGTGGTCCACCCCGAGATCGCGTCGCTCCAAATGCTCGCGCAGCTTGGATACCACGCGTGCGAACACAAGATCTTGCGCGTCTTCCTCCGTATTCGCGACATCCACCACGTACACCGTACGATCGGTGAAGCTCCCGAATGGCAGGTCCGAAACGGCGCCATCGTCGGTCACGAGCCCCGCGCAACGCGTGGATAAATTCGACAAACGATTTCGCACTTTTCGAATCGTGGCCGCATGATGCGTGCGCCATGTGTCGCCATTCGAATCTTCAACCTTGCGTAATACTTCGCGAAACCACGCGTCGAGATCGGCAAACGAAAGGACGCGATGCACCCGTGAAAACCCCGCCTCTGCAAAATCCCGCGCTACAACACGTTCGCGAATGAAATCAATCAACGCATCGGCTTTCGCATCAAGATCGTCCTTGTTCAACAAGACGTCCGCAAACTGCAATACTTCACTTAGCCCCCAAGTGAGCGGTTCGACATTGCCGACGAGATCGGGGTGCGAACGCAACGTGTTGAGCGCCAGCCCACGCGGCGTATACGGGGCGTAGTACTTCACATCGCGAAACGGTTCCGCGGGGACATCCAACAGTTCGTAAATCTCGCGATCTGCATCTTCGATTCGTCCCGGCTGATCGAGAAAGCACAAGTCCGGACCTTTCACATTGAAGCAAACGGCAGCGACCGATCCGCGATGTGCAGGGAAGTGCGCGAAGATGGACTGCAACACCCATTCGATCGCGCTCGTTTTCGTTGCGAGGCCCGACACACCGGAAATATTCAAGTGCGCCGCTTCGGGCCCCACCAGAAAGTCAGCGTCCAGATAAATCGGCGAACGCATGCCTCCAGCGCGATACATACCAATCGGAATCCCAGTGCTTTTTTCTCCGCCGAGATATCCATCCATGCGCAACGCGACCGCAACATCCGCGTCGTCCGCGAGAAAAACGGTCCCGAGTGGCACAGGTTGCAGCGGTTCTTCGGGAATATGACGTAAGACGTGCGCCGTGTAGAGTCGAATTTCGGTGCGATCAGTGGCTGCGAATGCGCCGCCTTCTGGTCGACCATCGTGACCCAGCACATCGTGAAGCGGCGACTGTAAATCGGAGTAACTGAAGCCCTCCATAACCACGCCAAATACGCGCGGAACGACGAGGCCGACAGGCACGGTGCCTTCAACGCGGACGATGGTGCCGATGCCAATCGGGGCATCAAGCGCGGTCCAGAAATGGAATTCGTGCGTGGTGTTGGGTTTGCGCTCGGTCGCAACGACGCGACCAATCGGATCACGCAACACATCGGACGTTGGTGTCAGAATCACAGGAGACCGAGAGAGACGGTGAACGGAAAGCAAACGCTCATGAACCAACGAGCGCTTTGAGATACGACTCACAGGCGTACACGCCGTACGTCAGCGTATCCCATCGCGGATCCGGAAGCGAGAGCGGACGACGCTCGGCGAGAATCCACGACGAGAGCTGCGTGGCCTGCGCGCCGATAGCGTCGCGTGTGTGATCGTCAAGGTGCAGCGCGTCGCGCACCGCATTGGATGGCGCGACTTCCACGCGGACGAGTCCATGCAGCGGGTCACCGCTCGCCGTCTCTCGTAAACGCAAATACCAACTGACCACGGCACGACGCCCGCGGTGCACCACCAAAAATGTCGGCGACCGTTCCGCTTCGCGCAGCATCAACACGGCGCGCACAAGGGCAGGCGTCCCATACAACGTGCGATGTGATTTCACGACGCCGAATGCCGTGGCGTGTGCGTCGACGGCCGCGTTACCGGCAATGCCGCCATCAATCCAAAGCCATCGCTGTTCGCGACGACACCAGTCGGCCGCGAGGGCGCGTTCCATACGGTCACGTTCATTGGCTATCTGCACGAGCGCATGGGCACGAACGGCCATCGGGTGCGTGAGCGTCGCTTCAGCCAACGTATCCTCGGCGACATCGCGCAACGGCAAACCCGACGCCTCCAACTGCGCCCAAGTGTCGTCTCCAAGACCTGCGCGCGACGCGTAGAGTGCGTGGTGCACACGCGGAGCATCCCAGGTGTCCAGCCGACGCTGTTCTCGCTGTCGGATCACCGCCGCCACACTGCCAAACACGAGTGGCGATCCACGTACATGCCCAACAACGCGACTGCGCTGAATACCGTCGAGAAACGCGGCGACCGTGGGTGTACTCGCGGGTGCCACACGTCGCGCGCCCGGTGGCTCAACCGCATCGCACGCGGAAACGGAGGGTGGGTCGCTGCGCAGTTGTGCGCGCTCTAAGGTTGGTGCGGTGCTTGCGGCGTGTATCGCCGCATCGCCGACAATCGGACGCAGGACGCGCAGTGCGCTGCGGAACGACGGCGCAATCTCGGCACCCTCTACTGACATCGGTTCTGCCTCAGCGCCCATCGCTGATATCGCCGAGTTTTGGCGGAATCGTGACCGAAGGGGGCAACTCGCTCGTCATGCACAA
This sequence comes from Gemmatimonadaceae bacterium, assembly GCA_025358925.1. Classification (GTDB taxonomy): domain Bacteria; phylum Gemmatimonadota; class Gemmatimonadetes; order Gemmatimonadales; family Gemmatimonadaceae; genus Gemmatimonas. Next base: position 64,185 of record JANYHT010000004.1, read on the forward strand.
AGCGGAGGGTAGCGGTCGCACCCGTTAGTCACAACAATTGACCGTGCAGTAGCTTTGCTTAAGCAATATTCACTCTCATCCAACGTGTCGATGATCCGCTCTGGACCGGAGTTGCGCCTTCGTACAAGGCCGCTGTTCACCCTTGTGACGATGCTGCTGCTCACAGGCGCCTGCAGCAAGGAACGATTGAAAGCGGCGCTGTCGGTGCCGGCTGAAGACTTAACGGACGGACAGTGGGTGCGCGATAGCACGCTGATCGCGAGCAAGCCCACACTCTTGTTTCGATCGCTGCATACCGAGTCGGGCGAGCAAGTGATACCGATTGCCACGATTGGGGCGCAGGGTTTTCAGGCACTGCGCATGGGAAATCGAGGTTGGCATTATCTCGATCTCACGTATTTGCACGAAGGTAGCTCGCTTGACGCCATCCACGATGGGCGCGTCGTGGGCGCCGCGTCACTCATACGCGGTCATTGGGAAACGGGAAAACCGGCTCTCGACTCGTTGGCTGGATGCCAGGTGATGGTGCCCGGCGGTTTGGCAAGTGTGCCAGCCGGTGCGCGTTTGCTCATCGCTGGCCCACGTCCTGCCGTTCAACCCACGCCCGCCCTGTCGTCGGGTGAATTGCAAGAAGCGTTAGATCGCGCGACCAATCTCATCGTGCCATCCACTGGCGTTCCACTTTCGCTGATGTCGCGCTACACGAGAGAAATCCACCTCGTCGGCACAGGCACGGGCGACAAACCAACGATTGTGCTTATGCTCGACGATCCCGAGGTCGTAGCGGATTCCGTTTTGTCTCAGGGCGAACGACCGCGGCAGGTCGTGCTCGTGCTGAACAATGCGCGTTTCGGGTACAAGGTGACCTTTCAATACACCACGCTTGGAAATCTGAAGGCACCGCCGCGTTATCAGTGGCTCGATTTCATCGATACGGACAACGACGGCAAAGCGGAACTGTTGTTTGGTTTACGCGGTGTCAGTGCTCCGAAAATTGCGCCGTTGTACACGCTTGGCCTTCACTACAAGAACGATGTTTGGACAGAGTCGATCCGATATGATCGCACGCGGTGCCAGGGCTGAGCACTCGCGCGTGCATCACTCGACGCCGATGTCCCAGGCCTGTTCGAGGTCGTTGCGGCTGTAGGCGCGAAATGCAGTCAGTGTTTGCGTGCGGACAATGCCAGGAACCTTCGCAAACTCCTCCGTGACCACGGTCGCGATGCGCTCCAGATCCGGCACACGCAAGATGGCCACGAGATCCCACGCGCCCGACACCGAATACACTTCGCTCACGCCCGTAATGCCAGCCAGCGCCGCGCCGCACGCGGGAATGTGCTTGGGGTCCGCCTGCACCAACACGATCGTCGTTATCATCGAGCCTCCGTGAGACAGCGTGCAATCCGAGTCACGCCTTCAACCGCAATGGACTGTTTCGTGGCGTAACTGGCGCGAATCCATCCGGGCGTAAGGAACGCGCTGCCCGGCACCACCGCCACTTCGTGTTTCTCTAAAACGCGCCGGGCAAACGCACCGCCCGCATCGGCGGCGCCTTCAAATCCGTCAACGTTCACGTACAGGTAAAACGCGCCGGCCGGATAGATGTATGTCACCGACGGGAAGGCGCGGAGCGTTTCAATTACCGCATCACGACGACGGCGGAACTCACCCACCATGTGACGAATCGCCGCGTCCGCTTCATCACGCTGTGTCAATGCCGCGAGTGTCGCATGTTGCGACACCGCCGCCGCGTTTGATGTGGTGTGTGACTGAAATGCGGTCATCGCCTTCGACACAGCAATCGGGGCGATCGACCATCCGATACGCCACCCAGTCATCGCGTATGCCTTCGCGACACCATTAATCACAATTAAATTGTCGCGCGTTGGCGCGAGTGACAATGCCGATTCCGCTGGCGCGTCGTACGCAATGCGTAGATAAATCTCGTCAGCAATCACCCACCAACCGCGCTCGGCCGCGAGCGTGAGAATCGATGTGAGCTCCGCCGCCGTGTAGACCGCACCAGTGGGATTGCTCGGCGAGCAGAGCATCAAGCCGCGCGTGCGTGATGTTGCCGCGGCGGCCAGTTGTTCGGCAGTCACTTTGAGCGAGCGCGATATATCACCAAACACCGGCACAGCGGTCGCACGTGCGAGTTGCAACATTTCATAGTAGCTCGTCCACGCTGGCGTGGGCACTAACACTTCGTCGCCCGGACCAAAACAACAGACGCACGCGTTATACAATGCTTGCTTGGATCCATTTGACACCACAACTTCTGCCGCTGTTACGGGTGGTCCGTCACGCACCAGTCGATTGGCGTCTGCAGCAATAGCGTCGCGGAGCGCCGGAATGCCCTCGGTGGCGGTATAGCGTGTCGCACCGTTTGCCAATGCCAAGTTGGCCGCGTTGCGAATAAAGAGCGGTGTATCAAAATCTGGCTCGCCAGCACCGAGATCGATGATGGCGTTCCCTGCGGCCTTGAGCGCCCTCGCTTTTGCCGAAACAGCGATCGTTGCGGACTCTTTCATGCGAGCGATGTTTGCTGACGGTTGAAACGCAAGCGGCATGTTGCGGTCGGACGCGGGTGGAGAAGAAGCTAGAGACCCACTAGCTTAGGGCGGTGAGCCGTGCGCTCGCAAAGTACATCTGCGTGTCCGGAGTGGCACACAGCGCGCTGATTTGGCGCCACAAGAACTGGCCGTTGGGCGGCCAGGCTGACCGACAACTGAACGGAGTGGGACGTGGGCGAGCAAGAACGGGAGACGCCGGGGGCGGCTCGAAGCCAGCACGTTGTGCTGCAGGGACCCGCTGATTTGCGGATGATGGCGGCCGCCATGCGGTCTGGACTCGAGCGCAGCCGCGGCGACCAGACCGGCCTTGCGCCGTCCTGTGTGGTGGTCACGCCAACTCTCGAGCAGGCGCTGAGTGCCGCCGAGCAGGCCCGCCTACTTCTCGCTGATGACAGGCTTCGTGTGGTGCCGGTGAGTGCGGTCGCGCGTGCACGCCGCGTCTTGGCGTTTGGGCCCACAGCGGTTGTGGTTGGAACCGCCGCTGATCTGCTCGAATTGCGTCGCGCGTCCGCACTGCGCCTGGAAGATTTGCGCGCCGTCGTGGTCATCGGTCTCGACGAAATTCTTCGCGAGGCAGGCCTTGAAACACTGCAGGCCCTGTTAGGCGACGCGCCGGATGAGCTGCAGCGTATTGTCACACTTGAAGACGAGTCGCCCGAGACAGAGGCGTTTCTCGAAGCGCAATTGCGTCGCGCGCGGCGCATGACCCCGACGCCGATCAACGACGTACCGCTCCCGATGACACCAAGTTTTGCGATCACGTCAGCGGCAGGGCGTGCTGATACGCTGCGTGCAATTCTTGACGCGGCCGATCCGCCATCAGTGGTGATTGTCGCAGCCACAGATAATGGACTCCGTGATGCGCAGCTCGCCCTCACGCGACTCGGTATGGTGGTCGACGGCAGCAGCGTGCAGGTAGTGCGCCATCCAACGTCGCAGCATGTTGCGCTCGTCGTGCTTTGGGAAACGCCCGCGACCATTGAAGCGCTCACCGAGGCCATCGCGACGCGCCCCGTCGATGCGGTCGCACTGTTGCTACCCGATGAATTACCATCGTTTCGGCGACTCACCAACGGACTCGCTGAAGCATGGAATCCGCCCGCGAGAAAAGAAGCGGCAGAGAGTCGCGTACGGACGTTACGCACGGCGCTTAAATCCACGCTGGCCGCAGCGGGTGGTGCGTCGGCGAGCGAAATGGCGCTGCTCGCGCCGCTGCTCGATGCGCACGACGCGCTAGAAATCGCTGCCGCTGCATTGCGGTTGTACGAAGGGGCGCGTCGTGACGCAATCACGTTGCGTGCTAAAGTTGCGAACGCGGCGGCCGTACGATCGGCACCGGCGCCGCGCGGCGGGCTGTCCATGGTTGGTGGTAGCAACGCGAGCAGCACTGCAGGCACGTCAGGCAAGCAACGCGTTTTCCTCGCTGTTGGAAAGCGCGACAACGTACGAGTTGGTGACGTGGTTGGTGCGATCGCGAACGAAGTGGGAATTCCTGGTGAGCGCATCGGCACGGTCGAACTCTTCGAATCGCACTCGATTGTGGAGCTCGGCCCGGACGATGCGGCGAAGGCCGTTGAAATGCTCGCGGATATCACATTGCGTGGACGTCGACTAAGCGCACGTATCGATGACCGCCCGGCGGAAGGCGGGCACGAGCGTCGCACGTTCGGTCCACCGCGCGGTGATAAGCCTCGCGGAGATCGTCCACTGCGTGGGCCTGACCGCGCGGATCGCGGCGCACGCGGTGCTGATCGCAGCGCCGAGCGTGGACCACGTGCGTTTGATCGAGGCGATCGTCCCGAGCGTCCGGCGCGAAGCTTTGACAGTGCTGATCGCAGTGAACGTCCTGCGCGTTCGTTCGATCGGCCGTCGTCGCCACGTCCCGTGCGTGATGATGATCGAGGACCGTCAGCAGGTCCGCGATCTGGACCGCCGCGCAGCGGGGCCGCGCGTGGTGCGCCGCGAGCGGACGACGTCCGTCGCGCCTTTGGTGATCGACCGGTGCGAGAGCGTGCCGAGGGCACCGTCGAGTGGTCCGAACGTGGGGAGCGCATGAAGCATGCAAAGCGCGCTCCGCGTCCGTCCGAACCGGATCGCGACACCGAGGGATGAGTATGAACGGCAGCTTCCAAACCTCCGGTGGATGGATGGAGGTCATTGCTGGCTCGATGTTCAGCGGTAAAACAGAGGAGCTGATGCGCCGGGTTCGCCGCGCGACTATCGCACGGAAACGCGTGCAACTATTTAAATCGCATCTCGATGATCGCTACGCGGGATTGTTAGCGATCTCGAGCCATGACCGACGAAGTATCGAGGCAATTCCGGTGGATTCGGCGGCGCAGATCACCCTGCGCCTCGATCCAGCCGCCCAAGTCATCGCGATTGACGAAGCACAATTTCTCGACAGCGAAATTGTGCGCGTCGCCACGGCGTTGGCCGAACGCGGTCGACGCGTCATCCTTGCCGGCATTGATTCGGATTTTCGCGGAGAGCCGTTTGGATCGATGCCGCAGTTGATGGCGGTGGCCGAAGTGGTCGACAAACTGCACGCGATTTGCGTGCTGTGCGGCTCACCGGCGAGCCGCAATCAGCGATTGATTGATGGGAAGCCCGCACCCTTTCATTCACCAACCATTATGGTGGGCGCGGCCGACTCATATGAGGCGCGATGCCGTGCGTGTCATGTCGTGCCGCGCGGCGATGACACCCAGCAACAGTTGCTGTAGCGCGGTCCTGTGACCCGCTGACGGGCTGCCGCGTCTACTGGCTGATGCTGGAACTGCGCTTCCCTCTACCCCAATGGATTGTCGCATGGGCGTGATCGCGACGCTCCTCGCACACGAACCTCGGCTTGCTCGACTGCGTAGTGCAGCGCGCGACCGATATCGGTTCGTCACTTGCGAGGACTGGACTTCTCTGACCCGCGCTTGCGAGCGCGGCCCAATCAACGTGGTGGTCTTTGACCTTTACGTGGATGGCCGAGCCGACTTCGAGCGCGTGCGTCAATTGCGCGTGCGGGTGCCGCGTGCGGCGCTCGTCGCGTATGTCGACGTTAACAAGGAACGGGCGCGCGACATGTTTGACGCTGGGCGCTGCGGCATTGACGTGCTCGTTGTGGCGGACGAATCCGACACGCCTGCCATTCTCGCCGCCTTGCTTGATCAAGCCGAAGCGCGCAGCGTTTCGAGTTTGCTTAAGCCACACCTCGCCGGACTGCGCAGCGTTGTGCGCGACGCGGTGATGCTGTCGGTCACGCGCGCGCACGAACGACTCACGCCTGACAGTTTGGCGCGGCTCATCGCCGTCTCGCGTCGGTTGCTCTCGAAACGTTTGGAAGGCGCGCAGTTGCCACCGCCGCACCAAATGCTGACGTGGGGACGATTGATTGTGGCTGCGAGCATGTTGGAGGACGGATCGCGCAGCGCCGATGGCGTCGCGAGCGCCTTGGACTTTCCGTCGGGCAGTGCCTTCCGCAACACGTGCCAGCGTTACTTGGGATGCACACCGCACCAGATTCGCATACGTGGCGGTGCATCATGGGTCATACAAGAACTGCTGGTGAATCGTGAGAAGCGGCGTGAAATTCATGATCACGAAGACGACATGCAGGACAGTGCAGCGGCCTAACGGCACGGCACCGTCGTGAAGCAGAGGGCCCAAGGCGATTGCTTGGGCCCTCTGTGTTTCGTACCTTAGTGCGGATGCTGCATCTCGGATTGACGGGCAACATTGCGAGCGGAAAGAGCGCGGTTGCCGCACTGTTGGCGGCGCATGGCGCAACGATCATCGACGCCGACATCTTGGCGCGCGAGGCAGTCGCACGGGGCACTCCTGGATATGCCGCCGTGTTAGCGCACTTTGGACCCACGGTGCTCGCCGCCGATGAGTCGCTCGACCGTGCCGCGCTTCGACGTCAGGTCTTTGCCGATCCGGCCGAGCGTGAGGCGCTGAGCGCCATTGTCCACCCGGCCGTTGGTCGGCTGCGCGATGCACGGCTCGCTGACGCGCGTACCCGTGGCGATCGCGTGGTGATTTCGGACGTGCCGCTGCTCTTCGAGGTCGGGCTTGAGCATGCGTTCGACGGCGTCATCGTGGTGGATGCACCGGCCGCGTTGCGGCTTGCGCGACTGATGCGCGATCGCGAACTCCCGGAGCCCGAGGCGCAGGCCATGATGGATGCGCAATGGCCTGCTGAACGGAAGCGTGCATTCGCGACGTGGGTCATCGACAACGACGGCTCGCGCGACCAGCTTGCAGCACGAGTGGAAGAGGTCTGGCGCTCGATTCAAACAAATCCCGATGGTGACGTTCGATTGTTCTGACTGTCACCAACGGTCCTTCAACGGCTGTGGAGTTATCGTGTCGAATATTCCTACCGACCTGCGCTACACGAAAGAACACGAGTACGTGCGCGTGACAGAAGACCCGGCGATCATCGCTATCGGCATCACCGATTTTGCGCAGGGCGAACTCGGCGACATCGTATTCGTCGAACTGCCGAAAGTGGGCACGACGTACAGCACGCACGACGTCTTTGGCACGGTCGAAGCCGTGAAAGCCGTCTCCGAGTTATTTATGCCAGTTGGCGGCGAGGTAGTAGCGGTCAACGAGCGCATCGATGGCGAGCCTGCGTTAATCAACACGGACCCGTTCGGCGACGGCTGGATGATCAAGGTGCGATTGGCAGCTGGGACTGATGCGCAATTGATGTCAGCGAAAGACTATGCAGCACTTGTTGGCGGGTAGGGACTGGGGACTGGGACTAGGGATTAGAGGTTAGGGGTTAGGCGACTAAAGGAAAGCTCCACGCAGCGATGGTCGCCGCGTGGAGCTGTTCCGTTTCCTAATCCCTAACCCCTAATCTCCAGTCCCTCGTATTCAGTGACCGGCGGGCACGCGCACACCAAATTCCGATCGCCAAACGCACTCTCAATTCTTGCCACGGTTGGCCAGAACTTCCGCTCGCGCGTCCACGATGTTGGATACGCCGCCTCCGCGCGAGTATACGGGCGATCCCAGTCGTCGCTCGTTACGTGCGCGGCCGTGTGCGGTGCACGTTTAAGCACGTTATTCTCGCGATGCGCTACGCCCTGCTCGACCGCAGTGATCTCCGCGCGAATGCCAATCATCGCTTGAATAAACCGATCCAGTTCCGATTTGGATTCGCTCTCCGTCGGCTCTACCATCATCGTGCCGGCCACCGGAAACGACATCGTGGGCGCGTGGAATCCGTAGTCCATCAAACGCTTCGCGATGTCTTCCACTTCGACGCCAGCGACACTCTTGAAGCCGCGCGTATCGAGGATGCACTCGTGCGCGACGAGTCCGTTCTGACCGCGATACAACACGGGGTAGTGGGCTTCCAATTTCTTCGCCACATAGTTCGCGTTGAGAATCGCAATCTTGGTCGCGAGGGCGAGTCCTTCGCCGCCCATGAGTCGAATGTACACGTACGAAATGGGCAAAATGCTCGCACTGCCCCACGGCGCTGCTGACACCGGGCCAATCGCCTGCGCGCCGCCTGTTGGGATGACCGGATGTGTCGGCAGGAACGGCACGAGCTGCGACGCAACGCCGATCGGACCCATACCCGGACCGCCGCCACCGTGCGGAATACAAAATGTTTTGTGCAAGTTGAGATGACAGACGTCAGCGCCAAGATCACCGGGGCGAGACACGCCGACCATCGCATTCATGTTGGCGCCGTCCATGTACACCTGACCACCATGCTGATGCACGATAGCCGTGATCTCTTTAATTCGCGCCTCAAACACGCCGTGCGTCGACGGATAGGTCACCATCAGCGCCCCAAGATCTGCCGCATGCTCCTCGGCCTTCGCACGTAAATCGTCGACGTCAATGTTGCCATCGCTGTCGGTTTTCACCACAATCACATGGAAACCCGCCATCACCGCGCTTGCTGGGTTCGTTCCATGCGCGGATTGCGGAATGAGACATAGCGTCCGATGCGTGTCCCCACGCGATTCGTGATACGCACGGATCACCAGCAAACCGGCATATTCACCTTGCGAGCCAGCGTTCGGCTGCAACGAAACGCCAGCAAATCCGGTCACGTCCGCGAGGTCCGACTCAAGCTCTCGAAACAGCGCGGCATATCCTTCAGCTTGTGACACAGGCGCAAACGGATGCAACTGCCCAAACTCTGGCCAGGTGACGGGAATCATCTCCGCCGTCGCATTGAGCTTCATCGTACACGAGCCGAGCGGAATCATTCCGTGCACGAGTGAAAAATCATGCGATTGCAGCGAGAAAAGATAGCGCAGCATATCCGTTTCACTGCGATGTCGGTGAAAGACAGGATGCGTGAGAAATGACGACACGCGACGGAACCGTTCGTCGTAACGCGAGTCAACGTCCGTTGCGACATCATCAACGCTGAAGTCGGCCGGAGCGCCACCGTTGAACACGGCCCACAAATCCGCGACGTCCGCAGCAGTGGTCGTTTCATCAAGCGCGATCGTTAACGTGCCCGGTTCCAACACGCGCAAGTTGAGTTGCCGTGCCTCAGCAGCCGCAAGAATATCGGACTCACCGTGAATGCCCACTTCGATGCGCACCGTATCGAAGAAGTGTTCGTGCGTAATGGCGAAACCAAGCCGCTCGAGCCCCGCAGCCAACGTCGCCGCGTGATGGTGCACGCGTTCAGCGATGCGAACAAGCCCGTCAGGCCCGTGATAAACGGCGAACATTCCCGCCATGACCGCCAACAATACCTGCGCCGTGCATACGTTGCTCGTCGCCTTCTCGCGACGGATGTGTTGTTCACGTGTTTGCAATGCCATGCGCAGTGCCGGTGCGCCATCGGCATCACGCGAGATCCCAATGATGCGTCCTGGCAACAAACGTTTGAACTCGTCGCGCGTTGCGAAAAACGCCGCGTGCGGCCCACCGTATCCCATCGGCACGCCAAAGCGCTGCGTATTACCAACGGCGATATCCGCACCCCATTCGCCCGGTGGCGCGAGCACACACAAGGCCAACAGATCTGTCGCAACAGTCACTAATGCATTCGCACCGTGCGCGTGTTCACAGAGCGCGCGATAATCCACCACCGCACCGTCCGTTCCCGGATACTGCAAGAGCACGCCAAACACCGTTTCGTCAAACACAAACTCCTGCGCGGGCTGCACGACAACGTCAACGCCTCGCGCACGCGCACGGGCTTCCACAACCGCAATAGTCTGCGGATGACAATCCGCCGCGATGAGATACCGCTTGCGCGTCGCACTGCCTTTCGCATGCACCGACAACGCCATCGCCTCAGCGGCCGCCGTGCCTTCGTCCAACAACGACGCATTGGCGATGCCGAGCCCCGTGAGATCAATGACGAGCGTTTGAAAGTTCAACAGCGCCTCGAGACGGCCCTGCGCAATCTCCGCTTGATACGGCGTGTACGCTGTGTACCACGCCGGATTCTCCATCACATTCCGTAGAATGACTGGCGGTGTGTGCGTCCCGTAGTATCCCATGCCAATGAACGATCGATAGACGCGATTTTTCGACGCGAGGCGCTTCAGCGCCGCCAGTACATCCGCTTCGCTTCGCTCCGGGCCGGTCGCGAGCGTCCCGCGAAACCGAATGGATTCGGGAACGACGGCATCGATAAACGCATCGAGCGATTCGTAGCCGAGCGTATCGAGCATGGCGCGCTGCTCGGCGATACTTGGCCCGAGATGGCGCGGTAAGAACGAGTCGGCTGCAAATGGTGCGGACACGGCGGTGCGAGTTGCCATTCCATCCTCGAAGATCGGGCCTGTACCCAATCGTTAACATCGATTTTGATCTGCAGCGCGGGACGCGTTTCGTCGCCGCCGCAGAGTAAACTTAACCGGCGTGAACTTGGATCCCTTGCCACACCACTGGTACCTGTTGCGGTCCGAAGCCGCGAACGGCGTGCACAACATGGCGGTGGACGCCGCTTTGTTAGCGTATGCCCGGTCAACGTCCGCGGGCGTCTGGCGCTGCTACGCATGGGAGCGACCAACGGTGTCGTTCGGTCGCCACGAAGCGGTGCGAGGGCGTTTTGACCAAGACTCAATTGTTGCGGCCGGTCTTGACGTGGCGCGTCGTCCAACTGGCGGACGTGCATTGCTGCATAGTCGAGAAGTCACATATAGCGTGACGTTGCCATTGGCGGACAACGCATCTTGGCGACAAGCATACGCCGCGATCAATCGGATCCTGCTGGACGCACTGATCTCCCTAGGCGTCGATGCCATGCTGGTCCCTGCGAGCGTGGCCGCGCCAACGCGCCCAGATGGCCCGTTGTGCTTCGACGTGCCCACGCCGGGAGAAATTGTTGTGCACGGTGCGAAACTGGTGGGGAGCGCCGTGTGGCGTGCGCGCGGTGCGTATCTGCAGCATGGCAGCATCCTGTTGCACGATGACCAAGCGATGCTTGTCGGAGCCGCCCATGCACCGATCGTCGCCCCACCACCTGCAGCCGCGTTGGCCGCGTGCTGCCCGGTTGCACCGACATGGCTTGCGGTCGCCGATGCGCTCGAATCGGCGCTGGCGTCGCGCTACGCGGTGCAGCCGTTCGTCACGCCCACGCTGCTTGCATCGTCAATTGACGCGCACGAACGTGACCTCACGCGTCCTGAATGGATCTGGCGCCGATGAGTCGCGCACCTCATGCTACGCACAGTTGTAACCGCTTGTTACCCTCCGGCCTCATTATGCTCCGCGTCTTGTCGCGTCGATTCACCGCTGTTTGTTGGGCCATCACCCTGTGCGTCGTTGCCAGTTGTCGCGGCAGCGATAGGCCATCGCCTGCAGGTATTGGCGACGTTGGTGGCACGATGATCATCGTGCAACCGGCCGAACCGCGTACGCTCTTTCCGCCAACGATGTCAGAAACGTCGGGCCTGGTCGTCATCGATGCGATCTTTGATCGACTCGCCGAGATCGGCCCTGATCTCGAGACCAATGGTGACGCGGGATTTCAGCCACGGCTCGCGGAATCATGGAGATGGGCGACCGACTCGCTATCGATTGCCTTTGCGTTGAATCCAAAGGCGCGATGGCATGATGGCGTGGCGGTGCGCGCGGAGGACGTGCGCTACACGTTCGCCGTGTATAACGCGGACATTGTCGGTGCCGCCAACAAGGCCGCAGTTGGCAACATCGATTCGGTGTCGGTGCGCGATTCACTTACCGCCGTATTCTGGTTCAAGCGACGCCTACCGTCTCAGTTTTTTGAAGCGACGTACAACATGTACATCTTGCCTTCGCACTTACTGGCATCGTTGCCGATGTCGGCGTTGGAGACGGCGCCGTTCGGGCACAATCCAATTGGCACCGGCCGCTTCCGCTTCGCCAAGTGGGATCCAAACACGCGTTTGGAAATTATTGCCGACACAGCCAATGCGCGGGGACGTGCCAAGTTGGATCGTGTGATTTGGACGTTCGCGCAAGACGCGGGCGCGGCAACGGTCAAGCTCTTCGCGGGTGAAGCAGATTTTTACGAAGCCGTCCGCCCAGAAAATCAACAGCAACTGAAAGCAGCGCCGCAGTTACGGCTCGAGGACAACCGTCCGCTGCAGTACGGGTACTTGCAATACAATTTGCACGTGCGTGGCAAGACCATGCGGCAGGGGCCGCCGCATCCTGTGCTTGGCGATGCCATCGTGCGACGCGCGCTCGCCATGGCCATTGATCGGGAGCGCGACGCACGCAATGTGTTCGACATATTCGGACTCGTCGCACTCGCGCCAGCACCGCGGGCGTTCATTCCGGACACCAACGCGCTGAAGCAAATTCCGTATGATCCTCCAGCCGCACGCGCGCTGCTCGATTCTGCGGGCTGGCGCGTGAATCCGCGTGACAGCATTCGCGAGCGAAACGGCGTGCGCCTGTCGTTCGAAATGATGACCGCGGCGTCGAGCCAATCGGGTCAAACGTATACCGTGCTGCTGCAAGCACAGTTCAAAGCCGTTGGCGTGGACGCGAAACCGCTCACGCTCGATGGGCGTGGCATGGGACAGCGCGTAGAGTCCGGCAATTGGGATAGTTTCATGAACACCTGGAGCATGTCGCCCGGACGACTCGGCATGCCACTCACGTGGAGTACGCGCGGAAGTCTCAATTTCGGAGGCTATGCCAGCGCAGCGTTCGATTCAACGCTTGATCGCGCGTTGACTACGTTCGATGCGGGAACGGCGCGCGGTCGGTGGACGCGAGTGTTTCAGCAACTCATCGATGATCAGCCCGGACTTTTTCTGTACGAACAGCGTACGCCGGTGGCGATTCATGTACGAATTCGGAACACACCACTTCGTCCAGATGCATGGTCGGCTGGGTTGGCGGATTGGACCATCGATCCCAAACAACGCATTGCGCGTGACCGCATTGGTCTCGGGAGCGCACGCTGACGCACGTTGCGACGCGCCTTGCTCATCGCGTCGCGCAAGGCATGCTCGTCGTGCTCGTTGCGGCGACGGCGGCCTTCGTCTTGCTGCACGTCGCGCCTGGTGATCTGTATTCAACCGCCGGCAGCGGCAGTGGCATGTCGCCGGAAGTGCGCGCGACACTTCGCGCGCATCGAGGCTATGACCTGCCCGTCATACAGCAGTATGTACACTGGCTGCGCGCGTTTGTCAGCGGCGATTTTGGCTGGTCAGCTTCGCAAAATCGTTGGGTAGCTGACATTCTGATCGCAGCACTTCCGCGCACGTTGCTCCTTATGCTGTTGGCGTTCTGCTCAAGTCTCGCGTTGGGTATGGGCATCGGCGCATGGCAAGGGGCTCGCGCAGAAACGCGCGGGGCGAAGGCGGATGCAACGGATAGAGTCGTTTCTTTGGTCACTCTGTTCGTGTATTCGCTGCCAGAGTTTTGGCTTGCGCTTGCTTTGATGTTTTGCTTCGTGCACTGGTGGCCTGTGCTGCCCGCCACCGGTGTGGTTGGGGATTCCTACGCGTACATGTCCGCGAGTGAGCAAGTTGTTGATCGAGTGCGACATCTCGCGCTGCCGTGGTTGTCACTCACGCTCGTGGGCACGGCGGTCTTCACACGGTTTCAGCGCGCGGCAATGCGCGATGCGATTCGGGAACCATTCGTGCGCGCCGCGCGGGCTAAAGGATCGCGTGAGTCGGCCGTGCGCTGGCAAGCGTGGCGCACATCGCTTTCGCCAGTCCTCTCCGTGGCGGGCATGCTCTTCCCTGCGCTCTTGGGCGGCGCTGTGTTTGTCGAAGTCGTGTATGCGTGGCAAGGCATGGGCTACGAGTTGCTGCGCGGCATCGCAGCGCGGGACTATGAAATGATCGCGGCCATCGTAGTCATCGGCAGCGCGATGACTTCCCTCGGCAGCCTCCTCGCCGACGTCGCGCGTGAGTTCGTTGATCCGCGCGTTCGCGCTTCATGACGCACGGTCGTCGCCCATTTTTCGCACCACGTATCCTCGTACCGCTGGTCGTGATTGCGGTACTTGCCCTCATCGCCGTTGCGGCGCCGTTACTCTCGCCCTTCCCGTACGACGCACAACTGGACATCATCGCGCTCAAGAGCATCGCTCCTTCCGCACAGCACTGGTTTGGCACGGACAACACGTCGCGCGACGTCTTCAGCCGAGTGCTCTTTGGCGGACGGGTCTCGCTGCTCGTCGCCGCTGCATCTGTCACAATCGCGTTGTGTGTCGGCACATCGTTCGGCGCGATTGCCGCACTCGCGGGTGGCTTCTGGGACGCGCTCCTTATGCGAATGCTCGACGTCCTACTCTCCATTCCGCGCTTACTCATCCTGCTCGCGGTGAGTGCGTTTTGGTCGCCCATGCCTCTCTTGCCGCTCGTGGTGCTTATCGGTTTGACGGGCTGGTTTGACATCGCACGTCTTGTTCGCGGCGAAGTGCACGCGCTGCTCAGGCGTGACTTCGTCCTAGCGGCGCGTGCGTGCGGCGTCCGTCGCGCGCGCCTCTTGGTGCGACACATCTTGCCCCATTTGATACCCGCCTTGACCGTCAGCGCGACACTCGGCGTCGCGTATACGATCGCCCTCGAGGCCGGATTGAGCTATCTCGGACTCGGCGTGCAAGAACCGCAGGCAAGTTGGGGCAGCATCATGCGGTTGGGGGCCGCCTTCGTCGATACACAGTGGTGGATGACACTTTTCCCCGGACTCGCCACAATAATCACCGTTCTCGCGTGCAATGCGCTCGGCGACGCCTTGCGCGACCTCTACGCGCAATAGAAGGTTCCCGCGTGACTTCCATTCGCAGCCAATTGACGCCGCTCTCAGACGCGCTTCACGATTCGCCACTGCTCAGCGTGCAGTCGCTTTCGGTATTCTTCCGTACCGCCGGTGGCGCGGTGGCGCGCGCCGTTGACGGCGTGAGTTTCACTGTCGATGCGGGCGAGACAGTGTGCGTCGTCGGCGAATCGGGGTGCGGTAAGTCCGTCACCGCGATGTCGTTGCTCCGTCTCGTCGCGCCGCCGGGGAAAATCGAGCCCGGCAGCGCCATTCGGTTTGATGGCCGCGATCTGCTCACGCTGCCCGACGAAGCCTTGCGTGATATTCGAGGACAACACATCGCGATGATTTTTCAAGAGCCAAGTACGGCGCTCAATCCTGTGCTTACGGTAGGCTCGCAAGTGGCGGAGGTTGTACGCGTGCACACCACCGCATCGCGACACGAGGCATGGCAACGCGCGGTCGAAATGTTAACGCAGGTAGGGATTGCTGATCCTGCCGTGCGCGCAAAACAGTATCCGCACGAGCTGTCCGGCGGCATGCGTCAGCGTGTGATGATTGCGATGGCGCTCGTGATGCATCCCAAACTTGTGATCGCAGACGAACCGACCACGGCGCTTGACGTCACGATCCAAGCGCAGATTCTTGAGCTGTTGCGCGAGATGCGCGCGAAAAACGGCATGGCCTTGCTGCTCATCACGCATGATCTTGGCGTCGTCGCAGAGATGGCGTCACGCGTTATCGTCATGTACGCTGGGCGCGTGGTGGAGGAAGCGCCCGTCAGCGCCTTGTTCAGCGCGGCCGCGCATCCGTACACCGAAGGATTGCTTGCCGCCGTCCCCCGGCTTGGTGTTGAGCAGACGCGACTCACCACTATCCCTGGCACCGTTCCCCCGTCAACCGATTGGCCCACGGGTTGTCGTTTTCGCGATCGCTGCGCGTACGCGTTTGATCGCTGCGCGATAGAAGAACCCACGCTCCTGCAAGTCGGATCAGCGCATCGCGCACGGTGTCATCTTATCGAAGAACCGGAGCGTCGAGTGCCTCGCGCTGATCGCCTCACATGAGCGACACCCTCTCGTCGCCGCTGCTCCAAGTGCGCGGACTCACTAAGCACTTTCCTATTCGCAGTGGAGTGTTCGGTCGCGTGACGGGGCACGTAAAGGCTGTGGATGGTGTGTCCTTTGATATTGCGCGTGCAGAAACGCTGGCACTCGTCGGTGAATCCGGGTGTGGCAAAACCACCACCGGGCGCACCATCCTTCGGCTCGTTGAGCCAACCGACGGCACCATTCAATTCGATAACGTTGACATCCGTGCGCTGCGCGGTGAAGCGTTGCGTAAGATGCGACGTCGTATGCAGATCGTGTTTCAAGATCCGTACGGCTCGCTCAATCCGCGCATGACGGTTGGCGCGGCCATTCGTGAAGGCCTCATCGTACATCAACTGGCCGAGGGCGCAGCGGCACAGCAGCGCGTCGCGCAGTTACTGGACGAGGTGGGCCTTCGCGCGGAATACGGGAATCGCTATCCGCACGAGTTTTCTGGCGGACAACGGCAACGCGTTGGTATTGCACGCGCGCTGGCCGTCGAACCGTCATTCATTGTCTGCGACGAACCCGTCTCGGCCCTCGACGTGAGTGTACAAGCGCAAGTGGTCAATCTGCTGCGTGACTTGCAACGCGATCGCGGACTCGCCTACCTGTTTATCGCACACGATCTTGCTGTTGTCGCCCATATGGCGGATCGAGTGGCGGTGATGTACCTCGGTCGCATTGTCGAATTGGCACCACGCCGCGCGCTGTTCGGGATGCCGCTCATGCCTTACACGCAGGCATTACTCTCGGCCGTTCCCGTGCCAGATCCAACGGCCAATCGAACCCGCATTTTGTTGCCTGGCGAACCACCGTCGCCCGCGAACCCGCCGAGTGGCTGCGTCTTTCATCCGCGCTGCCCGCATCCGAAGAAGGATGAGGCGTGCACACGTATTGTCCCACCGCTTGAAGAAAAGGCGCCCGGCCATTTCGTCGCTTGCATTAAGCAGCCGGTGCTCATCACCCACACTCCATCACCATCGTGAATATGCTCGCCTCTGAGCCAGCGTCCGCTCGCGCTGTGGCCAACGCTGATCGTTCCTTCTTTGGACATCCGCGCGGTCTCGGGATGCTATTCATGACGGAAATGTGGGAGCGCTTCTCGTACTACGGCATGCGAGCACTGCTCGTGCTGTATTTGGTCAATGCCCTCAAGTGGGATAAAGCCAGCGCGGCAAATCTGTACGGCACGTATACGATGCTCGTGTACCTCACGCCGCTTATCGGTGGATACATCGCCGACCGCTTTATCGGCACGCACCGCTCACTGCTTATTGGCGGACTCATTATCGCCAGCGGGCATTTCGTGCTGGCGTTTCCTGGCATGACGGCGTTTTACAGTGGACTCGGACTCGTCGTTATCGGCACCGGCTTTTTCAAAGCCAACGTATCTACCATGGTGGGGCAATTGTACGAGAAGGGCGACACTCGTCGCGATGCGGGGTTCACCTTCTTTTACATGGGCATCAACACCGGCGGATTTCTCGGTCCAATTGTCTGCGGATACTTTGCGCAAAGTGATCAGTTCGGTTGGCATTGGGGCTTTGCGGCGGCGGGCGTCGGCATGCTCGCGGGCTTGTTGATGTACTCACTTGGTAAGAACACGTATCTCGCGGGCATCGGCGATGCACCGACCGCTGTGTCTCGCGCGGCCGATGCCACCAAGGCCTCAATCGCTGATGACGCATCCACGCGGAACGGCATCATCGGCGCCGTTGCTGGCGCAGCTGTCGCGTGGTTTCTCTCCGGCAGTTTGCTCGGTGTACTTGTCGGCACCATCATTGGCGCCGCCCTCGCCATTACGATCCTCGGTACGCAGGGTGAAGAACGCAAGCGCGTCATCGCGCTCTTTATCGTCGCGTTTTTTGTCGTATTTTTTTGGGCGGCTTTCGAACAGGCCGGTTCGTCAATGAGTTTGTTTGCCGACAAATTCACTGATCTCCATCTCGGCAGTTTTGCCATCCCGTCCACGTGGATGCAGTCGGTGAATTCACTTTTCATCATTATTTTTGCGCCTGTGTTCGCGGCCCTTTGGCTGGCGCTGGGCAAACGAAAGTCTGAGCCAAGCACGCCGCTCAAAATGGCGATTGGACTGACCTTCATTGGGCTAGGCTTTCTCTTTCTGGTCATCGGCGGTGGACGCGCCGACACCGGTATCAAAGTGAGTCCGCTCTGGCTGATCGGAGCCTTTCTGTTTCACACGTTTGGTGAGCTTTGTCTCTCTCCCGTTGGATTGTCTTACGTCACGCGCGTCGCGCCCGCACGCTTTGCGTCGCTCATGATGGGCGTGTGGTTTCTGGCGAACGCAGTGGCGAACAAATTGGCCGGTTTGCTGGCGGGCTACACGCCGTTACCGGGTGAAGCACCGGCGACGCTACAAACGGGTATTGGCGGATGGGTGCAGCAAATGAGCGCAACAAATCATGGCTTCTTCATGATCTTCGTGGTGACGTCATTCATCGCGGCCGTCGCGATGTTGCTGTGCGTGCCGTTGCTGCGCAGACTGACGCGGACAGTGAACGTGTGAACGTGTGAACGGACACACGAGAGCGGCGCGTATCATTCGCGCCGCTCTCGTATTGTCATGGCCAGCTAAACAAACTGGTCGGTACCGTTCGCTCGCGGAACGACGACACATCATCGGGCTCGCGCCAAAACACACGGGTCCGATCGTCATTGGAAAATCGTATTTCGAAACGTCGCTGTGGATCGCTGCTTATCGGCAACGCAAAGTCTACGCGCCACAATCGGCGTGAGTGCGGTGGTATTGCGGCAAGAATCGAAAGACCAACGGCACCGCGCCACGGCGTGGTCACGGAATAGGGAACACTACGTTCCGCCCATAGCTTTCCCATTTCTGCAAACCCCGCAAATCCTACGTCAGCTATGTTGTAACGCGTGGGCACAATCAGTCGCTGCTCAGCGCGAAACACGAGTCGCTTGGCGCCCGGCTCGTCACTGTAACCGTGTCCGAGAATTCCGCCATCGTAATCTGCCAGCGAGAGTTGAAATGGCACTTGCATGTTGCGAGCCGCACCCCATTCCGCTTGCACCAACGTGAGTTGTTTCACGGCTGGCTTAAAGTACCACGCCGCCCGTCCACTGCTGATCAGATTCTCCCAAGCTCGCAACGTACGGTTATAGCGCGCCTCGCCAATGGCCTGAATACCGGAGAACCACCGTTCCCCGCCGAATCCGCCATACAAATTGGCTGCGACAAATCGATCTCGATCAATCGCATTCCCTGCGCCTAGTGATTGTCCGTACACCGCATTCATCTGCATGCCAACGCGAATGTCTTGCGCGCCGTTCAACGCGTCGAAGCCTTGCACACGTTCAAAGCGCAAACGTCGGAGGCCCAAGAGTGCGTTCAACCGCACCACGCGTTGTTGACGAAATCGCACGGGCAAGACACCAGCGCTATCGGAGCGAATCCCCATGTCGGTGAGCAACACCGGTATCGAATCGGCGCGCACGTACTCACGCGTGAGCGAAAGGCCGAGCAGCTTGAGCCGACCAACCGGTCCTAATCGCGTCAGTGCGCCGAGGTCCGCAAACTGTCGAACAACATTCACCGCGTTTGCGTCGCGCCCCGGACGCAGAAAACCAACGTAGTCGCGAGTCCCACCGATCGAACCAACCCATGCGAAGCGTTGTAAATCCGTGTAATACGGCCGAATCACTTCAGCCCGCAACTCCTGTCCATGCTCATAACGTTGCCCCAACAAACGCAACTCGTTGCGAGCGCCGCCAAACTGATAGTCGGTGAGCTGGGCACCAATCACGTCGTTGTACGGCCCCCCGTCGCGCCAGTTCACCGCCGCCATCACGGCCGTACCACCAAAATTACTTTCGCCGACACGAAGACCTTTGAGCACTGGCGACGTGAACTGCGCGTTCGGCTCGACAATCAAACTAAATTCGTCGCGCGTCTGCACCTCTAAACGCACGCCCCCATGTTCGTCGTCGTAGACATCGATGCGCGCGTCAACTAAGTACGGTTGTGCGCGCAAGATGCGCTCCGATTCGGCTCGACGAATTTGATTGCACGCCTCGCCAACGTCGAGCAGCAGAAAACGGCGGATGACCTCGACGCGCGTCGTCACATGCAGTGATCGTGCGGCACGACGAAGAAATTCTACTTGCCGTGGCAGCTTGTCCGTGTACGGCGGCTGTGTGACAATCACAATATCGCTGATTTTTTGACCGGCACATCCAGCGCGCGGCAGGCGCCCACGACTCGACACCGACACGGCGCGCGGCGGTAACGAATCTTGCGCGCTCAGTTTGTGCAACGGCGACATCATGGTGGCCATCGCCATCGTCACACAGCATCCGACCCTCATTTACCCATGCGACGTTTCAAGGCCGCCAAACGGTCTTCTGCATCGGACTCCCGCTCCGCACGCGTGCGACGCACTGGCGCGGCGTCGGCCGCTGATGACCGCGTGCTCGCGCCGACTGGATCGTCGGAGAGCAGCGCATCAACCTCGCGCTGCGCCGCGACATCTGGCGTGACGCCGCCTGGTGCAATGCCCGACATCGCCATTCGCAGTTGTGACGACATGTCGTCGAGCTCGCGATCATTGAGCGTTAATTCCTGTTGCTGTACCAAACGCTTTGACTCCAATACTGCAACGCGTTCAGCATGCTGTGCGGCAAACCGTTCCGCGACAGCGACCGTTTCCGCATCACCAATGTGCGCCGCAAGCCCCTGTCGACGTTTGACCGTCTCCAGTTCCGCACGCTCCAGGATCAACCGCTGTTCTGTTTTCAATAACGCATCACGCAAATCTTGCATCGCCAACTTGGCATGCACCATCGCGTCGCGCATTGCACCTGTCGCACGTCGACGCTCATCCGGCTCAAGCCGATCAGAAAGCGCACGCAAAGAATCACGAAGCTGGTCGAACATGCGGCAAGCAGGAAAGTTGAGGAAACGCGCTGGTATCGCTGTTACACCATTTGCACTGGCACGTTACGCGCCAAGTGACATCCAACGCCAATCATCCTCTCTTCCCTCATCCCTAATCCCTCATCCTTAATCCCTAATGTCCCAGGCCACCTGCCGCATCAACCGCTCCGGCGTATGCACATTCGGGAAAAATAGTTGATCACTCACCCGATTCAGCGCGAGTCGTAGCTGCGGAAACCGATCGCTCGCCAGCACATAAAGGGGCCCGAGCCCGTGCTCGTGCGCCAAGCGATGGTCCGCCGCCAACCGAAACCCACGCTGTCCCATCTCTTCAAAATAGTCCAAATCTGGACCACCACGTCGCCAACGCCGACGTTCAATCTGATCCGGGAAAATCCCACTCATCCACAAGGCATAGTTGCCCAAGTGCGCACGAGCAAGAAACGAACGCTCGGCGCTACCACCCTCAATTGCTTCGCTGATCGCCGACAGAGTGTCATAGGTGGCATCGTCGTACATCCGTAACTGACGCGACCGCTCGCGCAGTCCAAACTGCAGCACAAGCGCCGACACATAATCGGCCAAAACGCGATCATCCTCGCCCACCGTGCGAAGCGCATGACGCACAACGACGTAACAGAACAGCGGCAGCGATGCGTGCATGGCTTGATCGCATTCGAGCAGCGCGGTGAGCAGGCGCGGGTCATCCAAAAGTCCGTCAATACCGACATCGCGCACCGTGTCCTCCGCTTCGTCCAAGGTGCGACCAGACCCGCGAGCAACAAGGCGCGCCGCGAGCTGCGCGTCATCCCGGTTCAACCGCGCACGTACGTTTGCTGTGATCATCGCATTCCCTCGTGTCAGGGTACCGACGTGCTTCGATATGCAGCGTTTCCCACCCTGTCCCCTACCGCCTATCCCCTTCTGTTATTATCGGACGGGTGCAGACGCGGCAAAAGCGCGGCGCGCCGGATCCACCCACTTCCTCTCGACCCCCGTCCGCACTCGTGCTCTACCTCGCCATTCCCGCGCACAATGAGGTCGCCACCATTGGCGTCCTATTATGGCGGCTCCGGACCGTACTCGCCGAGTTCCCGCGTGAGTACGAGGTTGTGGTATACGACGACGCGAGTTCCGACGAGACCGCAGATGTAGCGGAGCAGTACGCGCAAACGATGCCTGTAACTGTGTTGCGCGGCGTGAAAAGCGTGGGCTACGCTGGTGCGGTCGACGCCCTCGCGCGCTACGTCTCCGCCCATACGCGATACCCGCGGCGCGATGCCATGCTGTTGCTGCAGGGCGACTTTACTGATCCGCCAGGCATCGTCCCGGAATTTGCGCGACGCTTTGAGGGAGGGGCCGACGTGGTCGTGGGCGAGCGCACGGCGGTGGTCGATGCACCCTCGCCGGTGCGTCGGTTATTCACGGCCGCCGGTTGGGCGTTACGACCGTTTGTACGCATTGATGGCGTGCGCGATCTCACGGGTTCCATGCGACTCGCTCGGATCTCGGTGCTGCGCGACTTGCTACGGACCGTTGGCGATGAACCGATTTGCGAGGGCGATTCATGGACCGCGAATGCGGATCTCCTGCTCCGACTCGTGCCGCACGCGCGACGCGTTGAGTCCGTGCCAATGGAGCCGACATACGGAGTGCGCATGCGCGAAACGCGTCGAGTGATGGTGCGTGACGCCCTCGCCACATTGCGCTGGGGATGGCGTGCTCGCGGACGTCGAGCGGCGCCCACCACGGCGCCCGAACAAACCGCAGATACGAGCGCGCGTCCACCTCGCACAAATACGCCACAGCCTAAGCGGCGCGAAGAGCCTGAGCTTACCGTCGATCGGTTGCGAGAGCGCACGCGAGATCGTGGGCGCGGCGATTCGAGTCTCGAAGACGCCCCCTCCGCCGCTCGACGAGACACGCGACGTCCGCGCGAGCCGGTCAAAGACATTCGCGAGACACGCGCGGAAATGCCCCGCGAAAATGTGCGTGACATGACACGTGAGATACCACGCGAGATTGCGCGTCCTTCACGCTCGAGAGTGGCCGACGCCCTCACGGCCGAAGAGCTCGAGGCAGCGATGGTTGACCCGTTTGCCGGACCCGCGAGTAATCGACGGGCACGGCTGGCGAAAACGCCGCCGCCAAAAATTGAAGAGATAATTGACGCAACAGTTGAAAAGGTCGCTCCACTCGACGCGCTCGCCGTTGAGCCGCCGCTCCTTCAGCGCGAAACAGGTGCTGATGCCGCACCGCTCGACGGCTCGGCGAATGGCGTACTCGACGTGGCAGCTCCCGATGCTGACGACCGTGCTGAGGCCGCCGACGATGACGCCGTCCGCGAACGCAAGCGTCGTCGCAATCGGCGCTCACGTCGCCGCAAGTCCAAGACTCGTAGCAACTCAGAATCGGACGACAAGGACAACAGCTCTACCAACGACCCGTCAGCGCCCGATCGGGATGATGACGAGCATAGTGCGGGCGTCAAAGGAAGTGACCACGACGCAGCCGAGCAGGTTGACTCTGGAGACGACACTGACGACCGTGCGACTACTGGTCCAGACGCGGAAGCCCGCTCTCGTCGGCGTGGTCGCCGTGGCCGTCGCGGCGGCTCCCGTCGCTCACGTGGTCGCGGCAAAGACGTGACAGAAAACGGAACGTCAGTCACGGACGACGTCAGCGACACGCCGAACTAACCTGCTCGCTCCGTCCTAAGCCCTACGAGCGACCAACCATGGAACTCTGCGGCGTCACAGCATGACACGCGATTCTAGGAACGACGGAAGCGTTTCAACCGTAGGAAAAGTGGTGTTCAGCCAAGTGCTTCTCGCAATGCTGTCCGTCCTCGTCACGCTCGCCGTCTCGTCCTGCGACGGTCGAAATACGGTGGCACCGCCCGAACGCGATCGTCTTGCACTCGGCACTTGGGGCGGCGACAACGCGGGTTTGATCGTCACCGACTCGGTGGCACACCTGCACATTGGCTGCACCTTTGGCGACATCGAGGGGCGCATCGCACTCGACGCGAGCGGCGCGTTCACGCGTGATGGCACGTACCAACCTCGTGCGTACCCAATTGTCAGTGGCCCGCCGGTTCCAGCGCGGTTCACGGGCCGCGTCCAAGGGCGAATGCTCATCGTGACGGTCACCGTGAACGATACGGTCACGAACGTGATCCGGACGTACGGACCGGCAGGTCTCGTGTTCGAGACGGAACCACGGCTTGGACCGTGTCCCATTTGTCGGGTACCAATTCGACCCTGAAAGGCAGACGTCCGATCTACAATTATCTGGACGAAACCGTCGCTGACGACGTCAGCGACACTCCGAATTAACTAATCCCTAATCCCTAAACTTGCCCGTAATCCGCTTCGCCGTATCCGGACTAATGACACGCAACACCACGTAAAGCACGGCGCCAATCAGCGCCAACTTCACCGCTAATCCCAACAGTATCAGCAACAGCCCCACTAGTGGTCCGAGTAGCCCAAAAACAACCTTAAGGGCAAAGAGCCCAACTAAGGCAATGAAGCCGATGGTGAGTAGGGTGCGCAGCATGGCCTGAATCCTTTAGCAAGTGTTGATCGGTATGTAGTCCTACGATATGCCCGGTGCGTGGTTTCGCTACTCGCAGAGATACGGAGTTCTTTGGTTATACTGCCAAAATCAGTTTTGCTGGTTACGCAGTTGTGGCCTGTCGCGTAGCACGGAACTAGCTTCCCGGTTCATCCCGGACCGCCGGGCTCCCCCAGTCTTCCCTCGCGCAAAACATGGCCGAGATGCTGCATCAGATCATGGGTCGCCACCGTCGCGACCCGCTGCCAGAACGAAAGCCACAATGGCTCAAGGTGAAGGCACCGGGCGGCGCAAATTACATGCGCCTCAAGCAACTCATGAAGGACCTCGATTTGCACACGGTGTGCCAAGAAGCACACTGCCCAAATATTGGCGAGTGTTGGGAACACGGTACCGCGACGTTCATGATTTTGGGTGACGTTTGCACGCGCAATTGCGCCTACTGCGCCGTGTCGCATGGGCGCCCGCCGTCGTACGACATCGAAGAGCCGTCGCGCGTAGCCCAAGCCATAGCTGAACTAAACCTGCGTCATGCGGTCATCACGTCCGTCGATCGCGATGATCTCCCGGATTTTGGGGCCTACATCTTTGCCGAAACGATCCGGCAGATTCGTTCGCAACTCCCGGGCTGCTCCATCGAAGTGCTCGTGCCGGACTTCCAAGGCAACGAAGATTCGATTCGCACCGTGCTCGACGCACGCCCCGACATCTACAATCACAACACCGAGACGGTGCCGCGTCTCTACAAACGCGCCCGGCCAGGCGGTCGTTACGAACGCGTACTCGAAATTTTTCGCCTGGCGAAACGCATCGCGCCGAGCATTCCAACGAAAACGGGCATCATTCTCGGGCTGGGCGAGACCAACCACGAAGTGGTCGAAGTCATGAAAGATTTGCGCGCAGTTGACGTCGACATTTTGACACTCGGCCAATATTTACGACCGTCCGACGGACACATCGCATTAGATCGGTACGTCACACCGGAAGAATTTCGCGAACTGTATACCGCGGGTATGCAAATGGGCTTTCGCCACGTGGAAAGTGGACCACTTGTGCGGTCGAGCTATCACGCGTGGGAGCAAGTGGTTGCAGCAGGAGCGAGGGTCTAGGTCCTTTTCCAGTCCTCATTTTCTAATCCCTGATCCCTAGTCCCCTCCATGTCGACCACGAAAGCCCGCAAGAAACCGGAATTAGCGGCGCCTACCCCCGCGCCGACCCCCGCGTCCGCCGCTGCCCCTGATGCAGCGTCCGCATCCGCGCTCAATCGTGAGCTCCTCTACTCGATGTTGTTACAACGCCGATTCGAAGAGCGCACCGCCGAGATGTACGCGATTGGTCGCATTGGTGGGTTTTGTCATTTGTACATCGGGCAAGAAGCTATTTCCACCGGCATCATCTCGCAGCTGCGCGCCGACGACTACATCATCACGACCTATCGTGATCACGGACAAGCACTCGCGCGTGGCATGACGCCGCGTGCCGTGATGTCGGAGTTATTCGGTCGACAAGACGGGTGTGCACGAGGCAAAGGCGGTTCAATGCACATGTTCGACAAGCAACTCGGTTTCCTGGGCGGTCACGGCATTGTGGGTGGTCACATTCCCATTGCCGCAGGCGTTGGATTTGCGATCAAGTATCGGGGCGGCGATCAAGTCATTGTCTGCTTTATGGGTGAGGCGGCGGTTAATAACGGCGCATTTCACGAAGCACTCAACATGGCCGGGCTGTGGAAGTTGCCCTGTCTCTTTGTCATCGAGAACAATCGCTATGGGATGGGCACAGCGATCGAACGCGCGTCCGCCGTCAACGACATCTACAAACGTGGCGCGTCGTACGACATTTCACGTGACGTTGTGGACGGACAAGATGTACACGCTGTGCGCGCTGCTGCGGCAGATGCCATTGCGCGCGCGCGTCGCGATAGCACGCCCACATTGCTCGAAATTCGCACCTATCGTTTCATGGGACATTCCATGTCCGACGCCGTGAGCGGCACCTATCGCACGAAAGAAGAGCTCGAACAATATCTCAAGCGCGATCCAATCGCATTGCATCGCCAACGTATGGAAGCCGACGGCGAAATTACAACAGAAGCCGTGTCCGCGATGGATGAAGAGATCAAGAAAATAGTGCAGGATTCCATCGACTTCGCCGAACAGAGCCCCGAGCTTCCGCTCGAAGCGCTCATGGAAGACATTCTCGTCGAAACCACGAGCTGAGAGCGCAACGACTTATGGCCGTCATCACCTACCGCGACGCACTCAACATGGCGCTGCGCGAAGAAATGCACCGCGACGATCGCGTCTTCCTCATGGGTGAGGAAGTCGCCGTCTACCAAGGCGCGTACAAAGTGTCCAAGGGTTTGCTGCAAGAGTTCGGCGAGATGCGCGTCGTCGACACGCCCATCACCGAACTCGGATTCGCCGGTGTTGGCGTCGGCTCTGCGATGGCAGGATTGCGTCCGATCATCGAATTCATGACGTGGAATTTCGCGCTACTCGCGATCGACCAAGTGGTGAATGCGGCCGCAAAGATGCTGTATATGTCTGGTGGTCAATTCCCGATGCCGATTGTCTTCCGCGGACCGAACGGCGCTGCGCTACAACTGGGCGCGCAACATTCGCAGGCGTGGGAATCCTGGCTCGCGCACATTCCGGGATTGAAGGTTGTTGCGCCGTCAACACCATATGACGCGAAAGGACTCCTCAAGGCCGCCATTCGCGACGACAACCCCGTCTGCTTTCTCGAAGGCGAGATGTTGTACAACACAAAAGGGGAAGTGCCCGACGACGACTACGTCATCCCACTTGGCAAAGCTGAAGTGAAACGCATCGGCGAACATGTGTCGCTGATTTCGCATGGCAAGATGGTGCTCGTTGCATTGCAAGTTGCTGAGCATTTTGCGAAAGAAGGGATTTCGTGCGAAGTGGTGGACCTCCGCACGATTCGACCTATGGACGTAGACACCATCACGGCGTCGGTCCGCAAAACCAACCGATGCGTTGTCGTCGAGGAAGGCTGGGAAGTGTGTGGTGTTGGTGCACAAGTTGTCGATTATGTGCAGCGATTTTGCTTCGATCATCTTGATGCGCCCGTGTTACGCGTGCATCAAGCCGACGCACCGATGCCCTACGCGAAAAGTCTCGAGAAGGCGGCGAAACCCGACGTCGCCAAGACGATCGCCGCAGTGAAGCAAGTCCTCTACATCGACTAAGCCATGGCGACCAAAGTGATGATGGAGGCGCTCTCTCCGACGATGGAAGAGGGTCGCCTCGTGAAGTGGCTCAAGAACGTCGGCGACGCGGTGAAAACCGGCGAGACCATTGCCGAAGTCGAAACCGACAAAGCCGTCATGGAGCTCGTGGCGCGCGGCGATGGCATCCTGCGTGCACGACTCGTTGAAGAAGGGGCGACGAGCCCGATCGGCGAAACGCTCGCGGTGATCGCGACGGCTGATGAGGACATTTCGAAACTCACGGGTGGTGCGACAACCGCCGTTTCACGCGGAGTCGCGGAGAACGCGGAGCCAACAGAAACTTCTGTTGTTGCTGTCGTTGTGCCTTCGACTGTGGCTGTTCCTTCTCCTGTTGCTGTCCCCTCCGCGACCTCCGCGCCTCCGCGTGAAACCGCAGTTTCAGTCCGGTCCTCCCCACTTGCCCGTCGCCTTGCCAGCGAACGCGGCATCGCCCTCGATGCGGTGCACGGCTCCGGACCCAATGGCCGCATCATCCGACGCGACATTGAATCTGCGGCATCTGCTGCACCCGCCGTATCGAACCCTATTCCCTCGTCCCTATCCCCTAGTCCCCAGCCATTCACCGACGTCCCACTCACGCAGATCCGCAAAACCATCGCGCGTCGCCTGAGCGAATCCATCGGTCCGATTCCGACGTTTTATCTCACGTCAGAAATCGACATGACGCAGGTCGGCAAATTGCGCGAGCAAATGCTGGCCGCCGGTGATCAGTTCAAAGTCTCCGTCAACGACATTGTACTCAAAGCCGTCGCGACAGCTCTCGTCAGACACCCCGAGTGCAACGCACATTGGCTCACTGATCACATTCGCTACTTCACGCGCGTACACCTCGGCATGGCCGTCGCGACCGATGATGGCTTAATCGTACCCGTCATCACCGACGCACAGAACAAAGGGCTCGGACAAATCGGACGCGAAGCGCGCGACTTCGCGAAACGTGCGCGTGAGCGCAAACTCACGCCCGCCGAATACACGGGCAGCACATTCTCCGTTTCAAACCTCGGCATGTTTGGCATCGATCAGTTCACCGCCATCATCAATCCGCCGGAAGCCGCGATCCTCGCCATCGGGTCGACCGAAACGAAGCCGGTGTGGGAGAACGGGGCGTTCGTGTCACGTCTTCGCATGCGCGTCACGATGAGCTGCGATCATCGCGTCATCGACGGCGCTGTTGGTGCGCGCTTCTTGCAAACGCTGCGACAACTGCTCGAAGCACCGATGATGTTGTTGTTCTAGTCGAGAATCACGCCATCAACCGAGACTGTCACACCACCGGCACAATGAGAATCGCCGCGTAGGCATGGTCGTCCCCAGTGAGACGCTACACCCTCAGCTCTCTCTGGACCGCCTTGCCATGCGACACGCCCTCTCACGCACTGCCCGTACACTGACCGCGCTATTGCTCAGCGCTGCATTCCTCAGTGGATGTGCCGGTGGCGATGCGCCAACCACACCCAAAGCGTCGCCGCCGGGCACTGATCCAACAACGCCACCGGTGCCAACACCAGTTGGCGCCATGGTCGTGACGATCACGGGTTTGGTTGCTGGAACGCCAGGCGACGTCGTGATCAGCGGACCGAATGCGTACGCACGCAGCATAAGTGCGACTGGTCTGCTCGAATCACTCGTACCGGGACGCTACACGGTGATCGGACGCGTCGTGCGCACCGGCGACGGTCGCTTTGCGCCAACGAGCAGCGAGCAAACGGTTGATGTTGCTGCTGGTGGGTCGGCTGCACTCGCGGCGGTTGCATACGTGGCACTTCCCACCGTCATCGACGTCGTCATTAGCGGATTGCCCAGCAACGTCGTCGCTGCCGTTTCGCTCACGCCTCCCAGCGGTGAGAACGTCGTAGTCGGCGCATCGATGCGCTTCGCATCCGCCCAAAACGGTCGCTGGCGCATGAACGCCAGCCTCGTGCGCGATGCGGGATACAGCTACACCCCGTCCCCGAGCACACGCGACACCACGGTAACAAGCGGCGACACGCTGCGATTCGCGGTGCAGTACGGACTCTCGTCGGGTGCCATGGCCATCGCGGTCACGGGACTTCCGACCAGCGCCGAGCCGACCATTGTTGTTGCCGGACCTAACGCATTCTCGCAAACGGTTCACAGTACCACGACGCTGACCGACCTCGCGCCCGGCGCATACGTGGTCACCAGTAGCAGTGCTTCCGCCAATAATTTCACGTTCGCGCCGATCGTCGCAACGCAGCAAGTTACGGTGGTGGCCTCGCTCGTGGCGTCGCCAGTAACCATCGCGTTTACCGCGCAACTTGGTCGCGCCACCGTCGCTTTTAGCGGGCTGCCCAGCGCGCTCGCGCCGGTGGTCACGATGGTTGGCAATGGCATCACGCGTACAATCACCGGGGCCGGCATACTCGACTCACTGCCGGTTGGGCGCTATACCGCCACCGCAGCAACCGTAACCGCAAACGGCGTCACATACGCCGCACTGCCTGCGCAGCAAATGGTCGACGTACCGCTCAACGGCACCGCCGCAACAACGCTGTTCATGTACGCGCCCATGCCTGCAGTTGTGGACGTCGTTGTGAGCGGCCTGCCAACGGGCAATAACGCCGTTGTCACGCTGAGTTCACCCAGTGGCCTTGATACGGCCTTAACCGCCTCAGCACGCATCACAGGCCCCGCAGGACGTTGGCGTCTCACGGCCGCTTCAACGGCAATTGGTGGCTACACCTATACGCCGTCGCCGACGTCGCGCGATACCACACTCGTTTCCGGAGATACGGCGCGCATGCCCGTGCAATACGCGCTGAGCACGGGCGCGCTCGCGCTCGCGATCACCGGCTTACCGTCCGGATCCGGCGCGACCGTGCAGATCACCGGACCCGGCCTCTTCTCCCGCACTGTGATTGCCACCACCACGCTGACTGGTTTGACGCCCGGCACGTACACCATCACCGCTGCCAGCGCCACCGTCTTTGGATTGCCGTACGTGCCGTCATCGGCAACGCAACAAGTAAGTGTTTCTGCATCGCTCGTCGCGTCACCGGTCACTATCACATACGCGTTGGCCGGTGGGCGCCTCTCACTCCACGCGAACGGATTACCGGCTGGCCTCGTGCCGACCTTTACGCTCGTCGGTAGCGTCGGCTCGACGATCATCACCGGCGCAGGAACGGTGTCCGGCCTGTCGCCTGGGAACTACACCGTGACAGCGAACAACGTCGCGTCCGGAACGACGACAACGTACGCAGCAGCAGTTGCCACCATGCCGATCACGATTACGTTGGGATTGGTTGTCGAAGCAAGCTTTGTCTACGCACCAACTGGCGGCGGTGGTAGTGGCAACGGTGGTTTCAATCTCGCCGTCGAAAATGTCTATCTCACGCAAGCCACACAGCGCTACGACGGCACGGTGTCCCTGGTTGCCGGACGCGATGCGCTGCTTCGCGTGTTTGTCACCGCCAGTGTCGCCAATACCAATCGTCCCGATGTACGCGTGCGTGTATACGATGGAAACACGCTGTTGCAAACCGTCACGATTGGCGCACCCGAAGCGAGCGTACGCACCGCCACGGCAGAAGGCACGCTCACCTCATCGTGGAATACGATCATTGCCGCCGCGAACGTGCGCACCTCCATGCGCGTCGTGGCCGATGTGGATCCCACGGCCGCGATCGCCGAGGCGGATCGTACAGACAATATCTGGCCGCGTGGTGGAACACCGCAGCTGATTGCCGTGACGGCCACACCCGCCTTTAATGTTCGCTTCGTTCCTGTGGTCAACGCGGGTCTGACGGGCAACATCACCGACGCCAACAAGGAATCGTTCCTCGCCACGACGCGTCGCATCTTTCCGTTCAACACTGTTGTTGCCGACGTGCGCGCACCGTTTACCTCCAGCGCGCCCGCCCTCCAGTCGTCCGACGGCAATTCCGCGTGGCTCACGATTCTGAGTGAGCTCAACGCGCTTCGCACCTCCGATGCCGCGCCGAGTACCACGCACTATTACGGCGTCGTGAAGGTGACGTACAACAGTGGCATCGCGGGTCTCGGCTACGTGCCGGGTCGCGCAGCAATGGGCTGGGACTATTTGCCAACGGGCGACGGTGTCGCCGCACACGAATGGGGACACAACTTCTCTCGGCCGCACACGCCATGCGGCGTGAGCGGCGATCCGAATTATCCGTACACCGGCGGTACTATCGGTGTGTGGGGATGGAATGCGACCACTAATACACTCGTCGCCCCCACGCTCACCGACATCATGGGCTATTGCAATAATCAGTGGATCAGCGATTGGACGTGGACGCAGGTGATGCAGTTTCGCCAAAGCTCCGGCATTGTCATCGACAACAGCACGCGCGGCGAAGGCTTACTCATTTGGGGTCGCGTGGTTGATGGACGCGTGCTGCTTGAGCCCGCATTTCGCGTGAATGCGATTCCGACTCCCATTCCGTCAGGTGCTTCGCATCGCGCGGAACTGCTCGACGAGCAGGGACAATCGTTGCTGGATTTTCCTATTGCGGCGGAACGCGTCTCGGACATTACCGATCATGATGAACGTCAGTTTGCTGTGGTGGTACCGTGGACGGCGCGCCTCGAACAATCACTCGCTCGCGTACGCGTCCGTGACGTGCGGTCACCACTCGCGTCGGCCATGCGCTCAACGATTGACGGCTCCGCTACCGCCGCACCGACTGATCCGACCGCCACCACTACCGCCGACGCCCGCGGTCACACGCGCGTGCGCTGGAACGCGAAAGCATTTCCCATGGTCATGGCTCGCGACGCGGTCACCGGCGAGATCATGGGCTTTCTGCGTCAATCGGGCGACGCGTTTGATGCGCGTGGTCGACGCGTGGAGTACGTCTACTCGGATGGTGTACGGTCGGTGGTGCGACGCGAGCGATAGCGCTCGCACGACGGGATAGGTGATAGGTTTCAATGGGTAGGGAACGACCGGTCAATTCCCCGTCCGCTACGACCTTTACCCATCCCCTCGCACCTCCATGGCTTCTTTCGACATCATCATCCTCGGCGGCGGTCCTGCCGGTTACGTGTGCGCGCTTCGCTCCGCCCAATTGGGCATGTCCGTCGCGGTTATTGAACGCGAAGCATTGGGCGGCACGTGCGTATTGTGGGGCTGCATTCCGGCCAAGTCGCTGCTTGAGAGCGCGAATCTCGTCACTCGGTTATCGCACGCGAAAGAGCACGGCATCGCGATTGACGGCATGTCACTCGACTTCGGTGTGGCCATGAAGCGTTCGCGCGGCATCAGCACACAAAATTCGAAAGGCGTTGAATTTCTTTTCAAGAAAAACAAAATCACGTGGGTGCGTGGTGAAGGGATGCTTGAAAAAGGAAAGAAGGTCGTCGTCACAATGGCCGACGGAAAGACGGAAACGCACGAGGCGAAAAAAGCAGTAGTGATTTCGACTGGTTCGCGTGTTCGTGGGTTGCCGCAAGTTGGATTGGAGCTTGACCGAACCGTTGTGTTGTCCAGCGACGATGTGTTGGTCCTCGAGAAAGCGCCGAAAACAATGGCGGTGGTTGGTGCCGGTGCCGTTGGTTGCGAATTTGCCGACGTGTTCAGTGCGTTTGGCACGCAAGTGACGATGGTGGAAGTCGCCACCAGCATTTTACCGATTGAAGACGCCGACAGCTCGGTTGAGCTGGCAAAGGCGTTTAAGAAGCGCAAGATCGAAATGCTGACTGGTGCCAGGATCACGAGTGCGAAGGTTACGAAGACCGGCGCGACATTGATCGTTGAAGCGGGTGGCAAAACGAACACGATTGAAGTCGAAAAAGTCCTCGTGGCGGCCGGTCGCGCTGCGAACGTTGAGAAGATCGGACTCGAAGCGTTGGGCATCATCAAGAGCGATCGTGGCTTCGTGAAAATCAACGAAAAGTTTGAAACCAACGTGCCGGGCTATTACGCCATTGGCGATGTCGCGGGCAACCAAATGCTCGCGCACAAAGGGCAACGCGAGGGTCACGTACTCGCCGACCTGCTCGGTGGTCAGCCATTTCATGCGGTGAACTACGGCAACATTCCCAGCTGCACATACTGTCATCCCGAAGTGGCGTCGATCGGCCTCACTGAGCAGCAGTGCAAGGATCAAAAGCTCGACTACAAGATTGGCAAATTTCCGTTTTCAGCGAATGGGCGTGCCCGAACGTCGGGTGAAACCGATGGTTTCGTGAAGATCATTCGCGATGCGAAATACGGAGAAATCCTCGGAGCGCACATCGTCGGTGCACACGCGACCGAGTTGATTCACGAAATCGTGGTCGCACGAGCGAACGAGTTCACGGTCGAAGAAATCGATCTCGCGATCCACGCGCACCCCACGCTGAGTGAAGCGATAGGAGAGGCGGTCCTGGATTCGATGGGAAAGATGCTGCATGCGTAAGTGTGGCAGATAACGAACTGTGGGTGTGGGATTTAGGTACGATGGAATACGACGCCGCGTATGCGGTGCAGCGCGACACGGCGCGGCGTCGAATTTCTGGTGAGCTCGCGGAGGATGTGCTGCTGCTTGTGGAGCATCCGGCGGTTGTTACGTTAGGGCGCCGCACCAAACCGGCTCATGTGTTGGCAAGCCCGGAGTATTTAGGCGCCTTGGGGATTCTATTGCGCGACGTTGAGCGCGGCGGTGACGTCACTATTCACGAGCCGGGGCAGTTGGTGGCGTATCCAATTATCGACCTCAAGCGACATACGAAAGACCTGCATTGGTATCTGCGACAGGTGGAAGCATCAGTCATCCGTGCACTCGAGTTGGTCGGGCTTGAGTCAGAACGTACGGCAGGATTGACTGGTGTGTGGCGCGACGGGCGGAAGCTGGCGTCGATCGGTGTGCACGCGCGCGACTGGGTGACATGGCACGGCGTAGCACTGAACGTGCACAACGATTTGAGTACCTTCGCGCACATCGTGCCATGCGGTATTGATCAAGTGACGATGACGACGGTGGCTCGAGAGTGCGCGCAGGCGGGACTAGCAGTGCCCGACATGAGTGCGGTGCGCGACGCGGTTGTTCGTGGCTTCGCTGAAACGTTTACGCTTCGAGTCGGAAACATGCCGTAAGAACCTGCAACTATAGACCGCGAATTTCGCGAATTGATCGGAGCAGCCTCGGGTAGTTCGCGAACTTCGAATGTAGTCTCCTCTTTTTTGTGTGCCATCGACAGGAATTGGCGCGGGTTGATTGCAGTTGTTTCATTCCAAAAAACTTTACCGCCAGATCGCGGAGCGCAGCAATACCGCGAACTGCTCCGATCAATTCGCGGCTTTCGCGTAATTCGCGGTGCAGTTCAGTTGGGCTGTGTGCCATCTCCATCATTGACCGGATTATTCAGGCTGTTTCATCCAAAAAACTGCAACTACAGGCCGCGAATTACGCGAAAGCCGCGAATTGAACGGAGCCAATTCGCGGAAATGTCGTGTCACTCGCTGCCAGCAGTCTTACGGTTTAACCGTTTGCGACTTGGAAATGGAATCCATGCGTTCCTTGGCACGATACGGGTTCGGGATGTGCAACTTCTCCGCGTTGCTGTCGAAGTCACTCCACCCAACGCTCACAATAGTGTCGTTCTGCATGAGGATCGGCGTCTCTTGTTCGCGTGTAATTGCGTCCTCAATGCTCCCAGGCGCCTCGCGATACCACAGCACGCGATAGAGCTGGCCTTCGACAATAAACATCTGCGTACGGAAGCCATTCACCAATCGCATTGAATCGGCGGGCTGACGGGGCTTGAGTGTGCCCGTACCCAAGACCGCCAGCACGGAATCTTTGCGCATGCCGGCGTGCAACGGTTTGAGCTTGGCCTTTCCAACAATGTCGGATGGACCGCAGGCAACGGCGGCAGCGACCAGCAACGGGAGCGTGGCCTTCAAGGAGCGGACAAAACGTGTGTGCATGATGAGAGGGAATGAGTGAGTCTAGAAATCAGCGGCGTGGCCGCGATTGGTCATGGTCAGCGCTGGCTTGCGCCTCGCCCAAAATAGCGCAACAAGACAAACGTGCGTGTTGGGACGAATGTGTGATACGCGCTACGCCCCAGCGAGGTCCGAACAAACAAGAAGAGCTGAGGGAAAAACAAATGGGGGGAGCCCCGAAGGACTCCCCCCATCTGCTGATCGTGATTCCCTACGCGTGCCTTACGGCGCGACGTAGTTGATCGTGATCGGGCTCGCGCTCAGCGCATAGATCGCGTTGATCGAGATGACGCAGTTTCCGCCGATAACTGCGGCAGAGAGAACCTGCGCACCAGCACCACCCGTCGTTCCTACTGGCGAACCAGTCGGCGCGCCTGCAGCGCAGTTGCTGACGGTGAATGTCGTGCCACCGATGTTCTGCGTGTTCGGGATGGACAACTGGTACGAACCAACGCCTGGTGAGGCCACCGGGAGCAGGACCGTGCGAGTTGAACCACCGATCTGCAGGAACTGGAACCCGTTGTACGTCGGTCCTGCGCCACCCGTGAACTGTGCGGAGTAGCCGTTCGGACCAGTGACGGTCGTTGCGGGCAGCACCCAGTTAGCCGGGCTCGTTCCGTTGATGACGGACGGTTGGCCAGTGATCGTGAAGGACAACTGAGCCGGAGCCAGAACCACAGTCGCCGTACCCGTCGATCCGAAGAACGAGGAACCAGCGAGCACTGAACCGAACGTCGTTGCCTGCGGGCTGAGCGCAACCGGGATGGTTGGGAATGTGCCGTTAGACAGCGGAGCGGTTGTGGTCATGACACCAATGTTCGACACAGTCAGCGACGAGCCGGACACACCGCTCGTGAAGCCCGTGTACTGCGTTCCACCGAAGCCAGCACCGATGTTCAGCGCGGCCACTGTGTTGAGCGAAGCACCAGTGATGGTACCCGGCATCGTGCCCGAGCCACCATTCGTCGAGGGGATGCTCGACAAGTTGGCGAACGTTTCAGCAGAGTAGGCACTCTGCGTACCAACCGCCAAGCTGGTGAGGAACGCCGGCGACGAGTAGGAGATGTTCGCAACTGGCGCCGAACCCGACGTCGTAACAACCGCTGGCGACCCCGTGACTACCGGCGTGTTGTACGTCTGTGAGCCGATCACGAGCGAGGACGTATTCGCCGTAACCGCGTAGCTACCAGTGGCTGGGACCGCAATCAGGCCGCCGTTGGAGGCGATTGACTGAGTGACGACTGCGGCGCCGCTGTTCAGCGTGACCGAGATCGTTCCGCCAGATGGCAAGTTGGTCGTGATCTGCACAGCCAAGACAACCGGCGTGTACGTGATCGCAACTGGCTGATTCACCAGCGTGTTGGCCGGAACCGTAACCGTCTGCGAGACCGGCGTCGGGTTGTAGGTCACACCGTTGATGATGACAGGGTTGGCCGTGATCGTGTAGAAGCCACCCGCCGCGTCAACCGCGAGGATGCCGACGCCAGAGACGGTGCCCGTGAAGCCAGCCGAACCACCCGTAACCGTGATATTCGCGGCCGGGCTGCTGCCAGGCTGCGGATAACCAGCGGGCGGGTTGATGAACGTGATGCTGGTGAAGTTGATCGCCGCACCACCGATCGTGACCGCCGCCGTGGCCAAGCCTGCGCCGTTCGAGCGAACGCCGATCGCGATGATGTTGTCGTTCAGCGCCACAGTGCTCTGCGCCGTTTCGAGCGACGTCGGACGCTTGGCGTAATCAGCAGTCGTCAGTGTCCACGTCCAGAAGCGCGTGGTGCCCTGATCTGCCGACGCAACGTTGGACTGCTGGCCGAGATATTCGTACTGGCCAGTCGTGCCGTTGAAGCGGAAGAACTCAACGCGGACAAACGCTTGGTTCGTCACGTTGGTGTTGCTGATCAACTGTGCCTTGAGGCCAGTCGGTGCATTGAAGCCAGGTGCGAACGAACCAACCGTGTTGAGGACGCTCCACGATGTGTAGTTCGGCGTACCAGCCAAACCGTTGATCGCGCTAAATCCTGTTACCTGCGGCAGGGCAACGCTGGCGAAGTTCGGCGTCGTTGCAGACGTCGTTGCCAAGTTGCTCGGGTCGAAGGCCACGCCGGACAAGTTCGTGATGTTGTTGCCGGTTGGGAGCACAGCCGTGCTACCCGTGTTCGGCGGCGTACCGAACGCTTGTTCCAACGCCGTGATGAACGGTGCCGCCGTCGGCAGCGCCAAGCTCGGCGTTGTGGGCGTGTTGATCACGTCGTTAAAGCGAGCGTTGAGCAAAGTCTGTGGGTAGACGAAGCGACTTCCAACGACTGGGTACAGCGTCGACAAGTTGTATGCACGGACTTCGACGTTGTCGCCAATCACTGAACCAAACGACGGCGCAGTGGACGCAACGATGGAACCCGGCACGTTCAAGTCGGAGAAGATCGGCGCAGTGACATCCTTCGCTGCCGAGCGGGCCAATACGGCCGACGCGTTACCGGCACGGTCATAGACCTTGGCGCGGTAGCTGTAGATACCATCGTTGCCAAGCGACACGAGTGTCGCTGAGCGATAGCCATCCGACAGGAAGTTGAAGATACCAACGCTGCTGCCGTTGTTCGGCTGGTTGATGAACGGGCAGGTCGGGTTGGTGATCGGCGTCGCGCCACCGCTTGCTGCGGTCGTCGTTGATGCTCCGAACGGGTTGGACGTCGACGCGATCATCGCCGTCACTGAGTTCGGATTGATGCAGTTCACGTTGTTGGCGCTGGTGCGCTGCAACGTGACCGGGTTGCTGCTGCTTGCACCGCGCGTGGCGTAGTGCTGGAACGAGCCGTACAGCTGCGACAGGTTGCCGGGCTGGTACGTGGTGGTGTCGAATGCCGTACGCAGCTTGGCGCCGTTGTCGTTGTTATCAACGAAACCAGCGCGCTCATCGATGACTTCGGCCTGCAGCGTGGGCGTGCCCGTGCCGAAGGTCGTGTCAGCCGACGACGCCGTGGAGAAGCGAGCAAGCGGCGCAGTCTTGTCGACGCCGAACGCACGCGAAACTGGCGAGAACGCTGCGTTGTTCAACAGGTCGGTCTCGATGTAGCCGATGCGGTACGGACCGCGCGTCTGGAGCTGGTAGAAACCCGACGGCGTTGCATTCGGATCCCAACCACCAAGCGCGTTGACGTTGATCGGGCATTCCGGGATATCTGCACCCGTGGTGGTCGGAACGAGGACCGACACCGTGTCAGGATTCGTTGCGGCCGTACCTGTGCCCGCGCCGCAGCCCCAGAAGCGGTACGTACGTGAAGACGTCGTTGGAAGTCCAACGCCGTTGTCGACTGATGGAGCGGTAGACGTCTGGAAATTGAAGCCAGCGTTGACCCAACCCGTGATGGCCGGAACGGCCCAAATCGCGTTTGCCGTAGTGACCGTTGGGGCATCACGACGAATGTCCGTCTCCACCGTGACTGGTGCGGCGTAGTCGAGACGGTTGGCAACAATCTTCGGAACCGCAACGGAGAAGCGGAAACCGTCCGGACGCGTAACGAGCGGGATCGGATTGTTAAAGTTGTCCGTACCGGCGCTGATGCCCACAAAGTTCTGAGCAACGGCAGACGGGTGGAAATAACCTTGACACTCAATGACGCCGTTCGTCGCCGTGCTGAAGCTCGACGTGGTGCCGCCACCGTTGATCATGCGACCAAGAACGCTGTTGTACGAACCAGAGTATGGCGCAACGGTGTAAAGCTCGGTGCTGACGCCCTGACCGCTGAGCAATGTGGTTCCGTTCAGCGTCTGCGTTACCTGTCCGGCCTGATCGCAAACCGCGAACGACGACGTCAAACCTTGACGCATCGTGGCTTGGAGCTGCGTGACGGAACGACCGGCCGAGTAGAACACCGGTGCGAACGCGTAACGACCAGTTCCTGCAATGTCCGGACCACCCCAGTACGTGAAGTTGTTGGCGGCGCTGATTGCTGAACGCGATGGGTTCGTATACTGCGCGGCGAAACCGTCGAGGTTGTTGAAGTTTACCGTCTGGCGATTGTTCGAAGCGTTTTGTCCTTCAGACGCCTGACCAGTCGAATTCGTGGTAAAAATCGAGGCCGAAATGATCTTCTGGCCGTTCGGGTAGAACACCACCGACGTGCCGGCATTGAAGTCAGCCGTAAAGTCTGCCGTGTTCACGAACAGCGTGATGTCGCCTTGGTTTGCCGTACCAGTGGAGAAAATCTGGCGAGCGGCCGCGCGACGGTTCGTACCATCGGCATTGGCGATGAACGTGACGACAGAGTCAACGCGCTGGCCGTTTGGCTGCAGGTTAAGCAACACCTGGATCTGGTCACGAACATTCGTGATGTCGATCGGCTGGTTGACCTGGGCGTTGGGGACGGTCAGGATACCGTTTCCAACGGTGCCGCTAAGCGTCGAATCCACCTGCACCGTAACAACTGGACCCTGCGTGACCGTCTGGATCGTGACGTTGGCCGACGGCGCAACGATGACCGGGACGAGCACGGTGGCCGTCGAAGCGGCAAAGTTCGCGTTCGCGGCCGACGTGGCCGTAACGGTGATGACGGCGGTACCCGGAGCGACTGCCGTCACGAGACCCGTCGTGGCGTTCACTGTGGCAACGGCCGGAGCGGTCGTGCCATAGCTAACGGTCGCGGCCGATGCGCCAGTGGGCTGCGTGGCTGATGCCGTGAGCTGTGCAGTCTGACCAAGCGCCAATGCCAACGACGTCGGCTGGACGACAAGGGCCGTGACGCCCGGCGGATTCGCCGAAACGTTGACCGTCACTGCAGACGTGAGCGAGTTGGTCGTGAAACCAGTGCCCGAACCAGAAACCGTCACTGTGATCGTCGCAACGCCAGGCGCGACACCCGTGACAACACCCGTCGTCGCATTCACCGATGCGATGGCGGCGTTGCTCGTGGCATACGCACGCGTGACCGTCACGGCCGACGACGCGCTGTTCACCGTGGCCGCGATCGTTACCGATCCGCCGACGGAGATGTTGGACGTGGTCGGCGTCAGCACCAACGTGTTGATCGAGTTGGTCGGCGCCGAAACAGTGACCTGCGCGGAAATGCTCTTACCGGTGGTGGTCGTACCGGTGATCGTCGCGTTACCGGCCGAAACGGCCGTGGCGCGACAAGCAGCACCAGCGAGCGCTGCGGTGGCGACTGCGGCATTGCTTGTTGCGCAGCTGGCCAGCATTGGGGGCGTTGTTGCACTGCCGCCCGTAATCTGGACGTTGAATACGGCGGCTTCACCGACATTCAGGTTAGCAAACGACGGCGAGACGGAAACCACCTCGGGCGTCGTTACTGGCGCGGGCACCGTGACGTTGTCACCGCAAGCACCCAGCGCGACTAACGCGCCGAGGCTAGCGGCAAACAACGCCTTCTTCCGAGAAAAGAGTTGCATTAATCCCCCTCTTACGAGGTCGTGGAGGTAACTGCTTGTCTGAGTCGGGTGCACTCAGCGCAAACGAACTGCTTATGAAAAGAACACAGCGAAAGTGATGCGTTCTCGAACCAGCGATCTCACATCGGGCTGGACACGTTCCGGGGAGCGGCCGGTTTGCATCCACGCCAACGAGAGACACTGATACCCGCCCTACACCATCGTCCTTCCTACTGCACACACTATCGTACCCAGCGCTGGACACAGCACTGACAGGATAGCAAGTCGCAAAGCTATGGGAGTCGCGCCGCTCGGTCAAGCAGCAAGTCCCCACGACCTTCGCTTCTCGCCATCACAATCCTGTAATCTGCGTCACTATGACCGGTGGTTATCCACACGACGTTGTCTGGCTCTCCTAGAAATGGGGGGCCGTGGGTTGGACGGATCAACCCCTCCCGTCGTCACAGCACGGGCAAAAGGAAGTCAGCATCGGTATCGCCAACCGCTACCGCCCGCCTCCCTCGCAACGGCCGAGGCTCTACCTTCAGCATATGGTCGATGCCCCGCGGATTCACGTAGCCAAACACCTTGATGTCTCACCCCCCCACGCTGATGCGCATGGCCCCGCGCTCAATGCCGCCCAGGCCGACGCGGCCAGTCACGGCGACACCCCTCTCCTGATCGTCGCCGGAGCCGGTTCCGGGAAAACCCGCACTCTCATTCACCGCGTCGCGCATCTTATAAAGCGCGGCGTTCCGGCCAATCGCATCCTCCTGCTCACGTTTACCCGTCGAGCGTCACAGGAAATGATTGATCGCTGTCAACGACTCGTCGGCTCGGCTTCCCAGCAAGTCACGGGCGGCACATTTCACGGCGTTGCACACCGCCTGCTTCGCCGCTTTGGGCCTTCCGCCGGCCTCGCCGCCGACTTTACGATCCTCGATCAAGGCGACGCCTCCGACCTCATGGGTATCGGTCGCGCCGCCCTCGGTTACGGCGACGCGAAGGCCGACGCACCGCGATTTCCACGTGCCGAAACTCTCGTGTCGATCTACTCGCGGCACGTGAATACCGAACGACCTGTCGCCGACATTTTGGCCGACCAGTGGCCGCACTTTTTATCCTGGTGCGGGGACGTCGAGCATCTATTCGGGGACTATGTACGCCGTAAAAGCGAACGCAATTTGCTTGACTACGACGACCTGTTGCTCTCGTGGGCACTATTACTCGAACACGATCCAGTCATCGCCACGCAGATTCGTGCGCTGTATGATCACGTGTTGGTGGACGAGTATCAGGATACGAATCCGCTGCAATCACGCATCCTTCGCGCGCTCTGCATTAACGGACGCATCACCGTCGTGGGCGACGACGCGCAAAGTATTTACGCATTTCGCGGTGCGACGATCCGCAATATTCTCGATTTCCCCGCGCAGTTTCCGGGCACGCGCATCGTCACCCTCGAGCGCAATTATCGGTCGATCGCGCCGATTCTCGAGACCACCAACACACTGATTTCGCGCAGCACCGAGCGCTATTCCAAACAGTTGTGGACCGAGCGCACGGGCGGCGAGCCACCCTGGTTGGTGACGCTCCGCGACGAGCATGAACAGACAAAGTTTGTGGTAGATCGCATCCTGCAATTACACGAAGAAGGCATCCCGTTGCGTGAAATCGCGGTGTTGTTTCGCGCGGGATATCTGTCGGCCGATTTAGAAATCGAACTCGCGAATCGTCGTATTCCCTATGAAAAGTGGGGGGGACTCAAGTTCCTTGAAGCCGCGCACGTTAAAGACATTCTCGCCTTCTTGCGGGTGCTTGAAAATCCGCGTGATGAAGTGAGTTGGTATCGGCTGCTGCGCCTGTTACCCGGTGTGGGTGACGCAACGGCGCGCATGGCCGTGGAACAACTCACACTGCACGACTGGCAACCTATGGCCATCGGCAACGTACGCGCTCCATCACGGGCGCGTCCAGGACTGCATGCGCTGTCCGCGCTGCTGGACGGAATGCGTCGCGTCAATACGCAATCGCCGGCGGAAGCGATTCGTATCGTGCGACAGCTGTACGATCCAATTCTCAAAGCCACGTACGATGATGCGCCACCACGCGTATCGGATCTCGATCAGTTGGAAGTCATAGCGGCGGGATACCCGGATCGCTCCACCTTTCTTTCTGCACTCGCGCTCGAACCGCCGTCCAACACGCAAGATCTCGCGGTTGGCGGCGACGACGAAACCGACGCACTCATTTTATCCACGGCGCACTCGGCGAAAGGCAAAGAATGGGATGTAGTGTTCGTGATTCACGCGGCCGATGGCATTTTCCCGATGGCGCGCGCGGCGGGTGATGAAGCGCAAGTCGAAGAAGAACGTCGACTGCTTTA
>JANYHT010000019.1 GCA_025358925.1 Gemmatimonadaceae bacterium
TCGATCACCCACTTGCGACAAACGCACCGCATAAAAGTGCGACAGGTCTGCGCCGGGTCGCCAACCCGACACGAGTCGATCTTTTAATGCGTGACACGACATGCACACCGCGACGGATTGGTCCTTGTTGTTTGTGGCCAGCGCGACGAGTCCGATGTCGGTCGACGGCGGTCCACCAGCGCGCATCAATTGCACGTGACGCGCCGCTGGTCCATGACACGATTCGCAATTAATGGCCAACCCATTTGTGTGCGTGACCCAACGCTTCACCGTCGAGTCAAACGCCACGTCAATCTGACTGCCATGACACGACTGACAGTTGCTGAATCGCGGCTCGTCGCCAAGTACGCGCGTGGGCGGCCAGTCGCCACAATCGGCCAACCGCATGGACGCGGTGATTGGCAACCACCCCTTATCGGCGCGCGTGCCGGTATTGCAGAACCACGTGCGGTTCTGTCGGCTCCAATCAAACGGTAGAAAGCGCAGTGTGCCGTCACGGTGCGCGGTCACAAAGCCCTGCGTGCCGCCACCGGCCATGTGCCCACCGCCGATTACTGCATCCACAATCAGTGCTGTGTCGCGCTCACCGGGACGCTGCACCACGAAACTGAACACACCGTGCTGCTGTCGCGGCGTCACGATGGCGTCGCGGAAGCGAATGGGCGTGCCATCAAACGGAGCGATGACACGGACGCGATCATTGGTGGTGCGTTCGCCCACACTCGGCGCGCCGCCAGCGTTGCCGTGTGTCGACGTACGCCACGCGCCAAACTGTTCCACGTGACACGACTGGCAACTGGCCGCACCGGCAAATGCGTTGCGCGCAGGGGCCACCGGAGGCGGCCCAAGTGGTTGTGCGATGAGTGCTGCGTCGGCGCTGC
Source organism: Gemmatimonadaceae bacterium (assembly GCA_025358925.1). Taxonomy (GTDB): domain Bacteria; phylum Gemmatimonadota; class Gemmatimonadetes; order Gemmatimonadales; family Gemmatimonadaceae; genus Gemmatimonas. Next base: position 882 of record JANYHT010000019.1, read on the forward strand.
GGTCTCCCGTCGATACGGCGTCGTCGCTGCTTCTCGCGCAGGAGCATACCGCCAACATGACGAACAGCGCGCTGCATACGCGTGCGATCTCGCGCATCAGTGCGATCCGTCGCGCGACCATCGCGGACCCTCGCAGCGGCAGAGCATCCGGATGTGACGCACTAACGCGCGTATTTCCTTTTCCGACAGCGATTCACCGAATGCGGGCATGCGTGCACTCCGGTTCATGATCATGCCGCCGCCATATATCGTGTCGAAAAGCGCATCGTCGCTTCGCAACGACGTTGCGACCGCATCGGCGTGCCGTGCTGGCGCCACCGGCAAATACGGCGCGTTTGATCCGTCTCCCTTCCCCGTCAGGCCGTGGCATGCCGCGCACCAGCGTTCATACAGCACCGGCGCACTCGTGTTGGCGACAACCTGTGGAAGCACCGGTGAATTCCGCACTGCGGTTGGATCGCCGCCGAAATACCGAATGATGAGCGTACGCTCGCTCTCGGAGAGTCGCGACTTCGGCATGACTGCACCCGGACGCACTTGCGATGGATCAGCAATGATACCGGCGATGTACGCCGGATCGCGACGCAATCGAACGCCGTCGAGGTTGGGTGCAATCATGCCGCCCTGTCCACCAATCCGATGACACCCCAAGCACGCGAGCTTATCGCGCAGTAGCCGCTCCGCCTTTTGGCGAGCGAAAGGTGTGAGCGGTGCAGGCTGCGCTGATAATGCGCCGCCGATGGCCACGATGGTGAACGCCATCGTGGCACCGCATCTGGTTCGCCACCAGCGCCACTGCATGCGCTAGGGTTTGAGCGGTGGCGTTCGTCGCGCTCCCGTCCAGAGCACGATCGAACCGCAGCCATTCCGAGATTGGAACTGCACGGGAACGCTGGCAACACGCGAATAAATTTCCACGCCGCGGATTTCCTTCGGATTGACGAAGGCATCAAGATTGCCGTCCGTTGTGATCGTGACACCATTGAGAAACACGGCCGGCACACACACACCACCACCACCAGCGGCATTCATGAGCACCTTATCGCCGGCTGACACACTCGGCATAATCGTCATGCCTGGCGTGCCGCGAAACAAATCCGACGTGTGCATGGCCGCCCGCTCTTCGATCTGCGTCTCGTCGAGAAAACGACCGAAGCCACTTTTTCGACGCCGGTCAAACTCCGCGAGAGGCACCGCTCCGGTGTTCGCGCCCACTTTCACTTTTACTACGGCCAGCGTGGGCGCGGCCACGTCCATGACCACGTCGACAAATCCTTCGGCGCCTTCTGGCACGTCAACGGCTCGTCGACGCAGTTGAAAGCCTAAGGCGCGCGTCTCGAGCGTGTACGTGCCGATCGGGAGGTCTTTCAACTTGAATTGTCCGTCGACCGTGGTGATTGCATCGATGCCGTTATCCGACACCATCACACGAGCGCCAGCAATAGGTTTTCCGTCGTCTGTACGGACAAACCCGCGCAGCTGGCCATTCCCGCGCACCCACGTGCTTTGTCCTGACGACGTTTTGGGAATCGTACGATTCGCTTCCATTGGAATGGGTGACGTCATCCGCGTGGCCGCACCGATATACAAGTCACGCACCAACAGGCCGTTTGTCGGCGCAATCAATTCTACGACGCCGCTGGAGTCGCTGCCGGCAAAGGCCCTCGTCAGAATTGGCACATCAGTCGGCACACCACAGAACGCGAAAGATCCGTTGTCGGATGCATCGACAAATCGGACCGGTGAGCGACGCTCAATGCCCTGAGGTCCCCCGAACACCTCTGTCCATTGCGCGCGTACGCGAGCGCGAACGCTGAGCGCGAGCGTTCGTGTTGGACGCACCACTCCGATATACATCGATGATGCTTGCCCCAATGGAGCCTTGCCGCAGCGGTGCGTGATGATTGTCGCTGCTGAAGGAATCACAAGGCGCACTTCGACGTCATCCGATGCTTGTATGTCCATACGATGCAATGCGCTTTCAATACCCAACACGTCGAGCCGATCATGCAGAAAACCCAAGACATATGCGCCAAGTGGAAGCGAGTCGACAAGAAACTCGCCGGCGGCGTTTGATGTCGCGGTGCGGATGTGCGAGCGGTCGTCCATCGACACAACCTGAACCACGGCACCTGACAACGGCTGCATGGCGACGCTGTCAAAGACGACGCCGCTCACTCTCGCGGTCAGCATGACCGTCGCGGGCGCTGGCTTCGCACGTGGCGCGGTGGGAAGCGTAGGTCGTCGCTGCCCACGCGCACTGTCCGACGTGATTGCCAAGAGCAGCGCGATACCGATGACAACGGTGCGCGCCCAGTGTTCACACCATTGTTTCGCCTTTTCCGCGATCACGCCTTGGCTCCTCATGGGATGACTCTAAGCGGCGGGAGTGGAAATTCAATCGTGCAACGGCTGGTCTGTTCGTTGGCGACCTTTCCGTGGTGGTGTCGGCGACGTAAGATCGCCGAGCTTGCAACGTTGATCCTTCTGCATGCCCGGTCCTGCGTGGCCGCCTTGTCCCGCCTCGAACCAGTCTCGGAGACTGCGCTCTTATGAACCGCTCGATTATCAGCGTGTCGCTACTCCTCGCGTTTGCTGTTGTCGTCCCGTCACGTGCCGCGTCGCAGGCGTCGTCCGCGCCAAATACGCGAGATCCGATGGTCGACGCGATTCGCGGACTGAAATGGCGATCGGTCGGCCCCGCGAACAATGCTGGCCGCATTTCTGTGGTACACGGTGTGCCAGGCGACCCGAGCACTTATTACGTCGCGGGCGCCAACGGCGGCATCATCAAGACCACGAACGGCGGCACGACCTTCAAGCCCGTTTTCGATAAGCAGAGTGTCGGTTCGATTGGCGCTATCGCGATCGCGCCGTCTGATCCAAACGTTATTTACGTCGGCACCGGCGAGGGGAATCCGCGCAACAATGCATCAATCGGCGACGGCATGTACAAGTCGGTCGACGCCGGTGAGCATTGGACAAAAATTGGACTGGAGAAGACGGACAAAATCGCCCGGATCATCGTCGACTCGAGAAATCCGAATCTCGTGTACGTGTGTGGCTTGGGACGCGAATGGGGGCCCAATGAGGAGCGAGGGGTTTTCAAAACGATCGACGGCGGCACTACGTGGAAGCGTGTGCTCTTTGTCGATCCGCAAACCGCGTGCTCCGACCTCTCGTCCGATCCGGCAAACTCCAACGTCCTCTATGCAGGCATGTACACGTACCGTCGCTGGGCGTGGCACCTCGAATCCGGTGGTGGCAACACCGCCGTTTATAAGTCGGTGAATGGCGGCGACACGTGGGAGCGGCTGTCCGGCAAAGATCGCAACGTTGGCCTCCCGAAAGGCGACATGGATCGCATTGGAGTGGCAGTTGCACCCAGTGACCCGAGCATTGTGTACGTGATTAGCGAAACGAAAACCGAAGGGGAGTTGTGGCGCTCCGACGATGCGGGTGCGCATTGGCGCGTGGTGAATCGCGATCCGAACATCAACTTTCGTCCGTTCTATTACGCCGACTTGCGCGTGGACCCGAACAATCCAAATCGCGTCTATACGCTGTCTGGATCGTTGTACCTGTCGGAAGACGGCGGTCTGAATTTTCGTACCATCGCGCAAAGTGTGCACGGCGATCATCAGGCGATGTGGATCGATCCCCTCAATCCCAAGCGTATTCTTGAAGGATCAGACGGTGGTTGGCAGGTCAGCTTCGATGCAGGCAAGACGTTCGAGGTGGTGAACACATTTGCGTTCACGCAGTTCTATCACATCAACTACGACATGCAGCAGCCGTACATGACGTGCGGCGGTTTGCAGGACAATGGCAACTGGTGCGGGCCCAGTCGTGGTCTGTTCGGCGGCATTCTAAAGAGCGATTGGGTTACGGTCTCTGGCGGCGACGGCTTCTTCACCGTGCCCGACATCGCCCAACCGTGGCTTATTTATTCCGATGCGCAGGGCGGGATGCTCAACATCACCGACACGCGCACCGGCACACAGAAAACTATTTATCCGTATCCCAATCGCGTCGGATCTGTTGGCGACGCGATGATCGGACACAAGTATCGCTTCAACTGGAATTCTCCAATTGCCCTTTCACCGCAAAATCCGGGCGTGGTGTATTTCGGCGGCAACGTACTGTTCAAAAGCAGCAATCACGGCAACTCGTTTCAGGTGATCTCACCTGATCTCACCACCAACGATCCCGCCAAGCAGCAGAACTCCGGCGGTCCGATCGTGGTCGATAACACGGCGGCCGAGTTTCACAGCACGTTGTTGTCAATCAGTCCGTCGCCCGTTGACTCGATGCTCATCTGGACCGCGAGTGACGACGGCGTTGTGCAGGTCACGCGTGATGGTGGCAAGACCTGGAGTAGCGTGTTCAAAAACGTGCCGGGCCTCAAACCGGCAGCGTGGTTGGCCACGGTCGAGGCCTCACACTTTGACGCAGGTACCGCGTACGTGGTGGCGGATCATCATCAGGATGACGACTACGCGCCGTACGTGTATATGACGACAGATTTCGGCAAAACGTGGAAGCCGATCATGGGCGACCTACCGGTGAATGCCGCATGGACCCACGTCGTGCGCGAAGATCCGAAAAATCGCAATCTCCTCTACCTCGGCACCGAAATGGGTGCATGGGCGTCGTGGGATCGCGGTACGCATTGGGTGAGTCTGCGCGGCGAACTGCCCATCGTACCAGTGCGTGATATCCAGATTCATCCGCGCGAGAATGATCTGTTGCTGGCCACGCATGGTCGCGGCTTGTACATCCTTGACGACATTACGGCGCTCCAACAATTAGGTCCGGCGATGAACGCCGATGTCACGCTATTTCCTGCACCGACCGCGATCCGTTGGAACCAGTGGAATAAGGATGGCAATCTCGGACAAAAAACGTTCCGCGCCGAGAATCCACCAGATGGCGCAATGCTGACGTACTTCCTCAAAGCGCAGCCGTCGACCGAGGTCAACGTGAGCATCGCGGACAAGGATGGTCGCGTGGTGCGTCGTATGAATCGCGTGCTTGATGAGGCTGGCTTGAATCGCGTGAGCTGGGATCTGCGTTACGACGCCGCGCCCGGTGCTGGTGCCGGTCGTGGTGCAGGGGCCGACGCCCCGGAGGCCGGTGCTGCGCCGATTGACACGTCGCTGTCGGCATTGCGTATACGCCGACGCGCAGCGTCGCAGGACGCGGTCGCACCGGCGTTCGAAGGATTTGGCCCCGCTGGTGCGCCGTTCGTCTTGCCCGGTGTGTATGCCGTCACGCTTACCGTCGAGGGCAAGAAATACACGACGAACGTGACCGTGAAACTTGACCCGCGTTCCGATATGAGCGCCGCGCAACTGGTCGCGCAGCATGACGCGGCACGTCGCATGGACGATGTCGCAGTGCGGGTCAATCGCGTGATCACCAACATCGATGATGTGTCGCGTCAGATGACCGCGCTACAAGTCACGTTGCGATCGACAGCGCGCGACAGCAGTGCGCGCAATGCGAACCAAGTACTCACGGAAATTGACGGCGCGCTCAAGGATCTCAAGCAGTTCCGCGATTCCGTGCTGGCCCGTCCCGTTGCCGGACTAGGCTACCGTCAATATCCGCGGCTGCGCGAAGAAGTGCAGACGGTAGCGGGTATGATCTCGCGCCCAATGATGGCGCCAACGGTTGGCGAGCTTCTACGTGCTGGTGAATTACGCACGGAGAGCGATGAAGCCGCGGCTCGCTTCGACAACATTATGCAAACACGGGTGGCAAAAATTAACGATCTGCTGAAGGGATCGCCGCACGTGATTGCGCCGCTCCCGCCACGGGCGTTTGTACCTTAACGACAACACAAGGTTCGACGTCGCGCGCTTGAGTCATCGCCAACGACATGACCTTTAGCGCGCGACGTAAACAGTGGAGGCGATTCACTCGTTGTCGTGTTGGAGCCGTGTTTCATACTCAATGCATGCCTACGCTTTCAAAAAGCCTCGCACCACCGCACACACATGATCAACCTGTTCGTCACTCAGCTCCGCATACATCGGTAACGATACCAACGTTGACTGCCGCGCGTACGCCACCGGAAACTGCTCCGGCGTATGTCGCAAATACGCGTACGCCGGCACGAAGGGTAACGCCACGGGATAGTGCACCTGCGTTTCAATCTCTTCGCTCGTGAGCGCCGCGCGCAGTCCATCGCGGTTCTCCACGCGGATCGCAAATATCTGCCACGATGGCTCGGCAAACTTGGGCACGGCGGGCAGTGTCAGCGGCAATCCAGCAAGCTGCGTGATATAGCGTGCGGCGTGCCGACGACGCGCATCCACCCAATCATCAAGATGCCG
>JANYHT010000051.1 GCA_025358925.1 Gemmatimonadaceae bacterium
CGAACGAGGGCACTCGGTATCAGGCGTCGACTTTGCTCCGGCTCTCGTAGCAGCGGCAAAATTGCGCGGGCTAGATGTCTTGCAAGCGCCCGCGGAGAAGCTTCCGTATGCGGACGGCAGTTTCGACGGCGTGGTGTGTAAGGTTGTGCTTCCGTATACAGACGAATTGATCGCCATTCGCGAATGGGCACGTGCACTGAAGAGCGGAGGTGCCGTGCTCGCGTCGTATCATGGCGCCGGCTATTACCTACGGTATCTACTGGGCGATGCGCATTGGAAAGAGCGAATTTATGGAGCACGTTCGCTTGTCAACGGCTGGATTTACTCGTTAACACGCCGGCGCTTACCGGGATTCGCTGGCGATACGATCTACCAATCCGAACGTCGCCTTGCGCTCCACTATCGCGAGGCTGGATTCGAGATCGTGTCGAGTGTACACGGACGTACCTTTGCTGGGTTTCCGGTATTCATTTACCATCGTCTACGACGCATTTAGAAGGCGCCTACACGTGCATGCGTTGTAGTCGCGGCTGCCGATTTAGTGCAACAATGCTCCCGAGTCCAGTCACCCAGGCCTCGAAGGTTGCCTGCGAGACTCCGGCCGTGTCGATGAAGCGAGGCAGTACCAATGGGTGATCGGTGGCGTTGGCGATCCCGGGTGCACAGGTCGTAGCATATTTCACCTGCGCTGTCTCCAACCACGGCAGAAACTCCGCTCGGAATTCGCCTGATGGGTAGCAAAAATGCTCGCGAAGCGAGGAATCGCCAAGTATCCTCGCGATCACTTCTCGATTGTCAGAAAGTTCGCGTAGAAACGCAGCCTGTTCTTGCGGAACACGATGTCTATGCGTGTGGAGCTGGATCGAGACTCTTTCGGAGTTGAGCGCTTGGATTTCTGCTGGTCGCATGAGAGAGAACAACCGTTGTGCGCAGATCGCGTCGAAGTCCACACCAACGCGATCTGCTAGGACACGTGCAACGGAGTGCTTCTCGTCAGCATTGAGTGCTTGCGTGACGCGCCGCAGCTCGGAGTGCAGCGCCACGTGACGTTCGTCTCGTGCAGATTCGGGAAGTAGCTGCCGTCCGAGTCCCATTGGAAGTTCGATTGTGCGACCTCCACCTTTCCACATCAAGTAAGACGCTAACGGATTGAACACCGGCAGCTGCTTCTCGACGTAGTACGTTGTGAGATACAACGTACTCGGCACTTCATGCGCTTCTAACAACGGGTGCGCCAACGCTGAAAAGTCGTAAGCTCCATCATCAAAGGTTATTGCAACGGCCTGCGGCGGGAGCGCCTTGGCACGAAGCAATTCCAACGCTTGCTGCAATGGAAGGACGGTTGCTCCGATCTTTCGAAGCGCCGAGAGGCGTTGATCGAAGTGTTGCGGCGATAGATATAAATCAGACCACAGGTGTTCGTCCGCGAGTGAAATGCCGTGGTAGCACAAAATCAGAAGCTTTTCGCGCCGCCACTTGGATCGACCAATCGCTCTCGCCAGGCCGAGGCTGCAGCCGCCTTGAAGCAGTGCTGCACGAAGCGCGAGGACAGTAGCACGCAGGGAGCGAATCTGAGCGAGGGTTAGAGGTGAGGCAGCAGTTTTATCGACTTGCAAAATAAATCTGGTCAAATTAACAATATTCCGCACGATGTGACGTACATCGCCGACAGCGCAACGGTTGAGCGGTACGATCGGCTCGTCTAGGTAATGTAGGATACAGCGCTTCCTCATCGGCTATTGGTTGGTCTGAGGTTCGTGGTGAATGTCTCGTTGACGAGCGATCAGCAGCATTGTTCAGCTGACGTAGGTTCTCTGCTCTACGTTCATTAGCCGTCGCGTGACCGAGCAGATCAGCGAAAAACGCAAGACCGGTGAAAGCCCGTTACGCAAAGCTACGAGACTACCGCGTCCTCTTCTGGGCGTTACGTCGGTCGAGCTACCGAACGATCAACCCGTAGTCGGAGGTTTTGTGCGATTCCAGGTGCCCGCCGTTGTTGCTTCGTCGCTGCTTTTGCTTTCGGCATGCGAAAGTCACCTT
>JANYHT010000006.1 GCA_025358925.1 Gemmatimonadaceae bacterium
CGCTCGATGAAGAGCAACAACGACCGGCCACGGAGATTCGTGGCCGGTCGTTTTGCCACAATACCAGTGTTGTTGCTCACCGCGTGGTCGCTAGTGGGCTGCTATGCGTTGGTACCGGTGACCACGGCAACTCCGGTGACAGGTCAACGCACCGTTCGGGTGGTATTGACCGCCGCAGGAACCGTGTCGCTCCGGCAGGCACTTGGAAGCGACGTGAAGGAGATTGAGGGTATCGTCGCCCGGAGCAACGCCGACACGCTGATCGTTGCCGTGGCCGAGACGCTCACGGGCGCAAATCAGCGCTTTGTTTCGCATGGCGACACGGTGGCGGTGGCGCGACAGCTCGTGGACTCGATGTCCGTGCAGCAATATTCGCGAAAGCGCACCGTTGGTCTCGTGCTCGGCATCGCGTTGCTTCTCGTGTTGAGCATTGTGGGAATCACAACTGGAACAAGCGGTGTAAGTGGCACTGGGCAGCCGGTTCCGCTGCAACCGTAACGGATCGTGTTGTCGGTACGCGCGGAGCCGCTGAGAATTCGACGTTAGTTAGCGTTTCTGCGCCGCGCCGTATACGCAAACGCCGCAAACCCCACGATCGCCACCGTCGCAAAACCAAACCACTGAAAGGCATACGATTGGTGCGATCCTTCGCTCAATGACGGCGGAATAATTCGTGCGGGCTTCTCAATGTCGCGCGGCACCGTGTCTCCTAGCGCGAGCAAGACAAACGGCGCCAACGGACGATGCATCTTCAGCGCGAGACTATCGCGATCCAACACCCGCACGGCGCGCGCATCCGAAGGCATCGTCACGTTGCCCGGCGTGTGTGCGGGGAATGACGTCACCAATGTTTCGAATGACACCGTGTCGCCTTCACGCGCCTTTTCACGATTGATCGTACGTCCATCGGGCGCGTAGACATAGCCACGCAGCACGAGCACCGCGGTGTCACCCCACGCTGCATCCAGCACGCGAACGGGCGTGAGGAGAAACACTCCCGGCGCACCACGCTGTGAACGCGTCGCATGCACCAACTCGGCGTCATAGTCAGCGACGCCACGAATTGTGGCGTGTCGCCAATGAATGACGCTGGTGTCTTGTGTGCGCAATGCACTGATGGAGACGGCTTTCAAATTTGCACGCTGACGCAACAGCGCATTTTGGCTACGACGTTGAGCAAGTCGATCCAGTTGCCAGAGGCCGAGCCGAATGCACCCCGCCGCTGCACCAAAAGCCACCACGCCAAGCAACAGCAAACGCCCTGATGCTCGACTCATGTTTTGTTGTCGCGCTTTTTGATAGCCTTCGCCTTCTTCGTGCTTTTCTTTTTTGGCTTCGCGAGCTTTTTCTCCTTCGACGTCTTCATCGCTGTGTCCAAGCGCTGAACCGTGTCCATCACTTCTGGCAGAAGCACCATCACGCTAAGCGGCGGCAACGCGAGCACTACCGACTGCGGAAAGCCGTGATACGGATACGGTTCCGTTTCCATTTGCGGCAAGATGTCATACCCACTTCCGCCATAGACCTCAGCGTCGCTATTCAGCATGCAGCGATAGCGACCTGCAGAGGGCATACCAAGGCGATACCCATCGCGAGGCACCGGCGTGAGGTTGAGCACCACGACCGCGTGCGCAGTACCGTCCATCCGCGCGTAGGCGAGCACCGAATTTTCCTTGTCGGCGACATCGACCCACGCAAAGCCTGAGGGATCGTGATCACGACGCCAGAAGCACGAGTGCCCACGATACAGCGCGCCGAGCGTTTGCATGAACGCGTCGAGCCCTTGGCGGCGAGGGTCAGCGCTGAGGTGCCACTCCAGACTGGCGTCGTGATTCCATTCGCGATGCGGGGCGAGTTCGGTCCCCATGAAAAACAACGACTTCCCCGGGCGCGTGATGGAGTAGGCAATGAGCGCACGCAAATTTGCGAAGCGTTGCCACACATCACCCGGCATCTTTTCGAGCAGCGATTTTTTGAGATGCACCACTTCGTCGTGCGACAACGGATTGATAAACCGTTCGCTGTATTCGTACATCATTGCAAACGTCAGCTTGTCATGCGCCCCTTTGCGAAACAACGGATCCACGCGAAAATAATCGAGCGTATCATGCATCCAGCCCATGTTCCACTTGAACATGAAACCCAGTCCGCCCTCACTGATCGGATGCGTCACCTTCGGCCACGTCGTGCTTTCTTCGGCGATCATGATCACGCCCGGATGCAGCGAGCGCACGTTGTGATTCAACTGTTTTAAAAACGAAACGGCATCAAGATTTTCGCGACCGCCAAACTTATTGCGCAACCACTGCCCTGCTTCACGCCCGTAGTCGAGATACAGCATGGACGCGACCGCATCCACGCGTAGCCCATCGATATGGAATTCTTCGATCCAGTACAACGCGTTGGCGAGGAGAAAATTACGCACCTCGTGTCGCGAATAATTGAAAATGTGCGTGCCCCACTCAGGGTGCTCGCCGAGTCGCGGGTCTTCGTGTTCGTAACAGGCAGTGCCGTCAAATCGCCGTAATGCCCAATCGTCTTTTGGAAAATGCGCAGGCACCCAATCGAGAAGCACGCCGATGCCAGCGAGATGTAAGGTGTCGACGAAATGCCGAAAGTCATCGGGCGTGCCGTGTCGCGATGTAGGCGCAAAGTATCCACCCACTTGGTATCCCCACGACCCGCCAAATGGATGTTCTTGCACCGGCAACAGTTCGACGTGCGTAAAGCCTAAACGTTTCACATGCTCGGCGAGTTTGGGCGCGAGCTCGCGATACGTCAGTAACCGATTATTGTCTCCGCGCATCCACGACGCGAGATGCACTTCATAGATGAGCATCGGTTCGCGTATCGGATCGCCGTCGGTACGACGTGCCAGCCATGCGCCATCACCCCAGGCGAAGCGACCCGATTGCACGACGATCGATGCGTGCCCTGGTGATTGCTCCATCATCGACGCCATTGGATCGGTCTTAATGCGAATACGTCCCGTCAGCGCGCGAATTTCATATTTGTAAAGGGCATTCGCGCCGATGCCTGGTATGAAGAGTTCGAACACGCCGCTGCTATCGAGCATGCGCATGGGATGCGCTCGACCGTCCCAGTCATTGAATGACCCGATGACCGAAACGCGCGTGGCATTCGGCGCCCAAACGGCAAACGCAGTTCCGGCGACGCCGTCGACTTCCAGCGGATGTGCACCGAGTTTTTCCCAGAGGCGCAGATGCCGACCTTCACCGAAGAGGTGCAGGTCAACTTCGCCGACGGTTGGTGGGAATCGGTAGGCATCGTCAATCGTGTCCGTGTGGTCGGCGTATGTGACCGCCAAGCGATAGCGCACCGACGGCGCGTAGTGCGGCAAGAAGCGCACAAAGAGTCCAAGGTGCTCCTGCTGCATCTCAAACATTTGCCCGTCGAGCAGCACTGACATCGCCGTGGCTCGCATGTCGCGCACGCGGATGACAACTCCTGTGACGCCGTCGTATTCCGACGCATGCACACCAAGCACGTCGTGCGGCGTTCGCGATTGTCCGCGCAGCAGGCGCTCTAGTGCGTCTGAGGTTGGACGTCGCACCGAGTTCGTGTCCGGGATGGTCATGTTGAAAGGTACATACGCGGTCAGAACAGCGTGACCTGCTCACCGATTGAGCGTGGATTTACCGAACTGAGCCCAAGCCTCTGTTGTAGCATCCGGAGCGATTCGGGACTGTGCCCCGCGAAATGATTATTGACATAGCCGAAGACCTCGCGCACCTGCGCCTGTAGCCGCGGGATGATGGCGGCCCATGCATCAAGTTCGGCAGTGCGATCAATTTGTAAGTGCGAATAGTCGGTGATGTTTCGATCTGGACCCATCCACCGAAGGTACGCGAAGTCGGCGGTTGGCTGTTCGCAGAGTTTTAGCAGCCATTCGCGTGGAATCCAGCGTCCATCACTGAGTGCCAACGCCACGTTGTGCTCGCGAAGCAGTGTGAGCGTTTCTTGCACCATCCATCCGCGCTGCCTGAACTCAATGGCAAAACGTACATCGCGCGGTAGCTGCGCAAGAAATATTTCGAGCACGCCGCGTTCACTTGGTGAGAAACCCGGTCCACATTGAATTAAAATGGGGCCGAGCTTCGCTCCAAGTTCTCGGACGCGATCGGTGAATGCGAGCAACACGTCGCCTGCATCAACGAAGCGACGCTCATGCGTGATTTCTTGTGGCAGCTTAAGAGAAAAAGTAAACGAGTCGGGAGTGCGTGATGCCCAACCCCGAACAGTGCTTACCGGCGGTATGGCGTAAAAGGTGGAATCAACTTCGACCGTATCAAACGCGCGCGCATACGTGCGGAGGTATTCCGGTGCGCGCGTTCCATTGGGATAGAACGGGCCAACCCACGCCGCGTAGTTCCATCCTTGCGCGCCCAATCGCAGTTGCCCAAGCGCTAGCGGTGCTATGTCTGATTGCATCGGAAAGAAGATAGGTATCAAAACGCTCGCGGACGCTGATAGTCACACTACAATCGTATAGGTGTGTGGCCACGAACATGCGAATTTGCTACAGACTCTCGGCCAGTACAGCGCAATGGCGTACCCGTCCGTGATGCATCGCAATGCGGTGAACCGTGGCGAGTGGAATTGATGACGTCGTGTGCGCGCACGCAGGCGAAGATGATGGCGTCGTCTCTCACGCTCCCTTCAACGTCTTCACAAGGGCCTCCAAATGTCGGACATGCAGATGGACCAGATTCTCAGCGCGCTCGATTCCGCTACCCAACGCGCGACCTACAGCGCAGTCGCCGCGCTGCTTGGCAAAACGCCTCGCACGTTGATGAAGGGTCGCGCGCGCGACCAGCAACATTCGTGGGTCGTCAACCGGAAGAACGGTTTGCCCACGGGCTATGAACCAGCGCGGCTCCATCCGGCGTTACAGGAGCACGCTCACGTCATCGACTCGCGCGACGAACTTGCGGCGTTTCTGTCCTCGCACGCGGGCATCGACATTTCCAACGCGCGCGCCGCGTAACACGACCGACTATCGATACGTCTCGAAAAATCCGCGACCACGACCTGACATGACCCGCCCGTGGACGCGGCCAGACAACACCGCTTCACCCGCCATTTGGATAAACCACGGACGCGTCAGTGCGCGCGCTTCCGGGCCATCACCGCGCTCAGCACGGGCGCGGCGAGTATCCGTGGCAACGGCGTCGTCGATAGTGAGTTGCATTTGTAAGGTATCTGCGCCGCGCACGTCCATCAGGTCAGCGTGCGCGGGCACGTGCAACAGACCGTCCGTCGTCGTGACAATGCGTGCGTCGTCATAGCGAATGAGCTTTGGTCGAAACAACGCAACAAACCCTGCAGTGTCGGTCACATATACAAACAGCGGAGCGATACCAGCGGTGGAGTCTTCCGGCGATACGCGCCCGTAAAGCACGGTATACGCACCCGCACGCGTCGCTCCCCATTCCCAACTCACCCCGTGCCAACCACCCCAGTTGTGATCGTGATACGCTTGCGCATCGGTGTAGGTATCGCACTGCGACCGCAGACAGATGCTGCCCGTCGCGTTCGCGCGAAGCGCGGGCACCGCATACCCGGACGCAAAATCTCCACTCACCAACGTGGCACCGGGAAAGTCGACCCGGTCCACCGGTGACACCACCAGATTCACGTCAAGCGGCACGTCCGTTCCCTCTTCGCGAACGCGCGCCTGCACCGCATAGCGCCCGTCAGCTTGC
>JANYHT010000003.1 GCA_025358925.1 Gemmatimonadaceae bacterium
CCTCGACAACGTGCCGAACTTGCAATCGAGCTGGGTCACGATGGGCATGAAGGTTGGGCAACTGGCCTTGCGCTATGGCTGCAACGACTTCGGATCGTTGATGATCGAAGAAAATGTTGTGTCGGCAGCAAACACGACGCATCGCACGACCGTGACCGAGATCGAGGCGCTTATTCGCGACGCTGGTTTCACAGCCGCGCGCCGTCGCCAAGATTACTCCAGTGTTGAAGACTCACGCCGACTTGACGTCACCACCGTCGCCGCGTGACGTATGCATGATGTGAGTACCGCCGTTCGTACCGGCATTGGCTACGACTCGCATCGCTTCGCGCCTGGCGGTCCGATGCGATTGGGCGGCGTCGATATTCCCGCGGATTTTCATTGTGACGGGCATTCTGACGGCGATGCGATCTGTCACGCCGTTACAGACGCGCTGCTCGGCGCGGCCGGCCTCGGCGATATCGGCGAAATGTTTCCGGATACGGACGTCATCAACAAAGGCAAAGACTCGATCATTATGCTGCGGGCGGCGCAGCTGCGACTGACCGCCGCGGGCTGGAACGTTGGCAATATCGACATCACCGTGATCACGCAGCAACCGAAGGTTGGGCCACAGCGTGCGGCCATTCGGGAGCGCTTGAGCACAGCACTCGACGTTGCTGTAGAGCAGGTGAGTGTGAAAGGAAAAACGAATGAGGGCATGGGCTGGATTGGGCGAGGAGAAGGGCTTGCCGTCATGGCCGTTGCCACGTTGGTTCGTGCATGACCTGCTGAACTGGCTCGGCATGTTGCCGGAGCCGCTGCTGTACGCGGCCATTCTGCTTGCGGCGTTCGCCGAGAATGTGTTCCCACCGTTGCCGGCCGATACGGTTGTCGCGTTGGGCGCCTTCGTTGCGGCACGCGGCACCGGAACCGCGCTCGGCGTGTGGGGCGCGACGATGATTGGCAACATTGTCGGCGCGATGCTGATGTATTCGCTCGGCAAGCGTTACGGTATGCCGTGGTTGACGAGGAAATTTCCCACGGTCTTTTCGCCAACAACGACAGCGCAGTTTGTTGATCGTTTTCATAAGCACGGCCTGTGGGCCGTCGTGCTCAGTCGCTTCCTTCCCGCCATTCGAGCGGTGGTCCCGCCGGTTGCCGGCGCCATCGGTATTCACGCGATACGCGCCGCGATGGCGATGACGCTCGCCTCAGGGGTTTGGTACGGCGTGGTCTGTTGGTTGGCATTTCGCGCAGGCGCAAATGCAGACGCGCTGCTGGCGCGAATCGAAGATCAGCAACGCATCATTAGTATCGTGGTCGTAACGCTGGTCTTTGTGGGTGTTGTGTGGGTCGTCATGCGCCGACGCGCGCGCGCGTCGAAGGCGCCATGACTGCACCCGAGCATGCGATCGCGATGGAGACCGCGTTTCATTTGCGCGTGTTCGAAGATGCGCTGACCCTTGAGGAAGGTGCATCGCCGCGCACGATCGAAGCATACCGTCGTGATGTGATTCGCTGCGCGGTGTTCATGCGCACGCAAGGCGTCGAACGCGCGTCGGCCATAACGCCGACCGTGTTACGTGAGTTCGTATATCACTTAAAAGACCTCGGACTCGCGGGCACATCAATCCGACGCAACATCTCCGCGCTGCGCACATGGTTCCGTATCATGCTGGCGGAGGGTGTCGTCTCGCATGATCCGACCGAGCGGCTGGATTCGCCGCAGCGGTGGCGTACGCTGCCGGAAGTACTCAACGTTGACGAAGTCACCCGCCTCCTCGCGGCTCCGGGGCTGGACGAAAAACTGGCGTTTCGCGATCGCGCCATGCTTGAGCTGGCGTACGGCGCGGGGCTACGCGTATCCGAATGGATTGGTCTCGCCGTCAAGGATGTATTGTTGGAGGAGGGATTGGTCCGCGTGTTCGGCAAAGGCAGCAAAGAACGGCTGGTACCGATCGGCCGATCAGCGATCGGTGCCGTGGCAGTGTATGTGCGCGAACTGCGGCCTGTACTCGAACGCGGCAACGGCCAAGGGTATCTGTTCCTCAACGCCAACGGCGCACCACTTTCGCGCATGGGCGCGTGGAAAATCCTGCGAAAATACGTCACCATGGCGGGTATCGAACGCGCCGTTTCCCCGCACACACTTCGACACTCGTTCGCGACGCACTTGCTTGAGGGTGGAGCTGATTTACGCGCCGTGCAGGAAATGCTGGGCCACGCCGATATCGCGACCACACAGATCTACACACACGTTGATCGCGAGTATCTTCGAAGTGTACATCGTCAATTTCACCCGCGCCCCTGACCGTCGTCATGCTGCTCGTTATCGATAACTACGATTCGTTCACGTACAATTTGGTGCAGTATTTCGGCGAACTTGGTGAAGACATCGAAGTTCGCCGCAATGACGCCATCACGGTGGAGGAGGCGCGTCGTATGGCGCCGGAGGCCATTGTTGTTTCGCCGGGACCGTGTACACCGACGGAGGCTGGAATTTCCGTCGACGTCATTCGCCAGCTCGGTGCTGAAATTCCGATGCTTGGCGTGTGTTTGGGACACCAGGCCATAGGCGAAGCTTATGGCGGTCGGGTCGTTCGAGCGTCGCGAGTCATGCATGGCAAGCGCTCACGCATCGTGCACGACCGTACAGGTCTATTTCGGGACGTGCCCTCGCCATTTGCTGTGATGCGCTATCACTCACTGATCGTGGAACGCGCTACGCTGCCATCGATGTTGGAAATTATCGCCGTGGCGGAAGATGCGCCGGACGAAATTCATGCGATGCGGCACCGTGTACACCCAGTCTGGGGCGTGCAATTCCATCCAGAATCGATCCTCACCGAGCACGGAAAAACGTTGTTGGTCAACTTTTTGGCGATGGCGCGTTCGGTGCGTCCGCCTTCGGCGCAATTAAGAGTGACAACACCACGCTGAGACCGAGTACGCCAGCGACAATCACGAGCGACGGACCGATGGCGATCGGATACACCACTTCGAGCAACATCTTCACACCGACAAAGGACAACACGACGGCCAGTCCATATTTGAGCAAATGAAATTTCCCGATCACACCAGCAAGCACGAAGTACAACGAGCGCAGTCCAAGTATGGCAAAGACGTTTGACGTATAGATCAGAAATGGATTCTTCGTTACACCAAAGATGGCTGGGATTGAATCGAGCGCGAATACGACGTCCGTTGTTTCGACCAAGATCAGCACAACAAAGAGCGGCGTTGCCATCAGTCGCGGAACACCGTGCGCCGTGAGCGGCGCGCGGATAAAGAAATGGTGGTCCTTGCTGTGCGTACTGATCGGCAGAAAGCGTCGCACGACGCGTAGCACAGGATTCGTTTCAGGTTCCACGGCGTTGTCGCCACCGAACGCCATACGCACACCGGTGAACACGAGAAAGGCGCCAAACACATACACGATCCAGTGAAAGCGCGCGATCAACAATGCCCCAGAGGCGATCATCAAACCTCGCATGATCAGCGCACCAAGAATGCCCCAAAAAAGCACGCGATGTTGCAACGATGGGGCGACCTTGAAATAACCGAAGATCAAAATGAAAACGAATAAATTGTCCACCGATAACGCTTGCTCAACGACATAACCCGCGAAAAATTCTAAGGCAGCTTGGCGCCCCATCAATCGGTCGATGGCGACGCCGAACGCCATCGCCAGCGACACCCACACCGCACTCCACCGGAGCGCGGCGCGCATCGACACTGCCTGCGCCTTCTTGTTAAACACCCCAAGATCGAGCGCTAGCAACGCGAGAATCAGCGCATTAAAACCCACCCACCACCACAGATTCGGCATGCGGACTGATTGAGGGAAAAATCACGCATCCGATGGTTTGCCTTCATGAGGACGCATTCGTATCTTAATTGGCGTGAATATTGCTGCAAACACGTCTCGAACAACCCAGTAATGCCCGTACTGGCCGTGATACCAGCGCGTCTTGATTCGACGCGGTTACCGCGCAAGCCCCTACAGCTATTGGGAGGCGTGCCGTTGGTGGTCCGAGTCTACGAGCGCGTCTCGGCACTCGGGGTTGCCGATCATTGTATCGTAGCGACCGATGCGACCGAAGTGATTGACGCATGTGCAAAGTATCATGTGCCGACCATACGAACATCTGCCGCCCACCTCAACGGCACTGATCGGGTCGCTGAGGTTGCCCGGCAACCAGAGTTCGGTCGGTATGATATCATCCTGAACGTTCAGGGCGACGAGCCGTTCGTGACTGCCGCAGCGCTCACTGGAGCCGTGCACGTCGTACGATCTGGGGGCGCTCCCATTGGCACCGCTGCCGCACCCGCGTCGGCCGAGGTGCTTCAGCGAGCAGAGGTCGTCAAGGTCGTTCGCGCTGATGACGGACGCGCGCTCTATTTCTCGCGTGCAGCCATTCCGTACTTGCGCGATGCGGCCGACGTCGCGATGCGCGACGCGATAGTCCGCCAACACGTCGGCGTCTACGCGTATACGCCTGCCGCGCTTGCTGCATGGGTCGCCCTCCCGCCACATCCGCTCGAGATGATCGAGCGCCTTGAGCAACTCCGTCCGCTCGCACATGGCATGATGATTGGTGTGGCCGAGGTCGCTACGGTCGAAAGGGGCATTGATACCGCAGATGATTTACTGTATGCCAATTTGCGCTGGATGCAGATCACCGCGATGAAT
This sequence comes from Gemmatimonadaceae bacterium, assembly GCA_025358925.1. Taxonomy (GTDB): domain Bacteria; phylum Gemmatimonadota; class Gemmatimonadetes; order Gemmatimonadales; family Gemmatimonadaceae; genus Gemmatimonas. The sequence continues at coordinate 4,676 of JANYHT010000003.1, forward strand.
GCGCCGGCAGCATCGCAGACTTTGACCATGAGAAACGCCTGATGTCCAATCCTCACAGCTCCGCCGGTCAGGCCAATACGACCAAGTACATCTTCGTGACTGGCGGTGTGGTCTCATCACTGGGCAAGGGCATTGCGGCGGCCTCGCTGGGTCGCCTGCTCGTGGATCGCGGGTTTCGCGTCACGATGATGAAACTCGACCCGTATCTCAATGTGGATCCGGGTACGATGTCCCCATTTCAGCACGGCGAAGTGTTCGTCACGGATGACGGTGCGGAAACCGATCTCGATCTCGGACACTACGAACGTTTTCTAGATCGACCGTTATCGCAAGCCAACAACATTACGACAGGTCGTATCTATTCGAACGTGATCACGAAAGAACGACGCGGTGAATATCTCGGCTCAACCGTGCAGGTGATTCCACACATTACCGATGAAATCAAGGGCGCTATTAAACGCATCGCGCCAGGAAATGATGTCGTGCTGGTAGAGATTGGTGGAACAGTCGGCGACATCGAATCGCTGCCGTTTCTTGAAGCGATACGTCAATTCCGACGCGAAGTCGGTAAAGAGAACGCCATTTTTGTTCATCTCACGCTTGTCCCGTACATCGCCGCCGCAGGCGAAGTGAAAACCAAGCCGACCCAGCATTCTGTGCGCGAGTTGATGGAAATTGGTATTCAGCCGGACTTTCTCATCTGTCGTACCGAGCGTCCTCTGCCCGACGACGTAAAACGAAAGATTTCGCTCTTTTGCAACGTCGATTTCGGTGCCGTGATCGAGAGCGCGGATGTGCCCACCATTTACGAAATACCCATCTCGTTTGAAGCGCAGGGATTTGCCGATCGTGTCATGGAGCGATTGCGTCTCACGGCGCCCACGCCGGATCTCAGCGCGTGGCGTTCAATGGTGCAGCGCATCACCAATCCACGTGAACGCGTGAAGATCTGCGTCGTCGGCAAGTATACCGACTACATCGACAGCTATAAGAGTGTGCATGAAGCGCTCATTCATGGCGGCATCGCGAACGATGTTGGTGTCGACCTCGCGTGGACGTCCAGCGACACGTTCACGTCACCAGCGCGCGCGCGCGAAATTCTGTCCGCGTATCACGGACTGCTCGTGCCAGGCGGATTCGGCGTGCGCGGCGTGGAAGGCATGGTCGAGGCCATCCGCGCGGCGCGCGAAATGGATTTGCCATTTTTCGGTATTTGTCTCGGCATGCAGATTGCCATCATTGAGTTCTCCCGCAACGTCCTCAAACTCGGCGACAGCCATTCCAGCGAATTCGCGCCCGAGTGCGCCGATCCCGTTATCTCAATCTTGGATTCACAACGCGATGTGACCGACAAAGGTGGAACTATGCGCTTGGGCGCGTATCCGTGTCGCTTGCAACGTGGATCCAAAGCCGCAGAAATTTACGGTCAGCCGGAGGTGAGTGAACGTCACCGGCACCGATACGAAGTATCCAATCGTTATCGCGACACATTCGTGGAGCATGGCATGCGACTAAGCGGGCTTTCACCCGACGGCTCACTCGTGGAGATGATCGAACTCCCGTCGCATCCGTGGTTCATCGGCTGCCAATTTCATCCAGAATTGCAGTCACGGCCGCTTCGTCCGCATCCGCTCTTCGCTGGCTTTATTGCCGCCGCTGACCGGCTGCGACGCAATGAAATGCCTGCCGCGCAGTCCACGAGTACCGACGTGGACCACGAACGGGCAGCGCGATCGACTGCGTCTGTTTCACACGAACATGTTTGATCGCTCAACCGCGCTGCGGTTTCCGACAGATCAACTCTTTCTCATCGCCGGGCCGTGCCAGCTTGAGGACGATGCGCTGAATCTCCGCATCGCAGAAGCGTTAGCGCGCCTCGCCGAGCATGTGCCGGGCGGCATCATTTACAAGGGCAGCTTTGACAAGGCGAATCGCTCTAACGTCGAGGGTGTTCGCGGTCTCGGTCTCGATGCGGGTCTCGCTGCGTTAGCGCGCGTCCGTGCGGTCACGGGCTTACCGGTCATCACCGATGTGCACGACGCGTCGCAGTGCGCACCGGCAGCTGACGTCGTTGACGTGTTGCAAATTCCAGCCTTCCTGTGCCGACAAACCGATCTGTTGCTCGCTGCAGGAGCGACGGGTAAGCCGGTAAACGTGAAGAAGGGACAGTGGATGCATCCCGAAGGCATGCGAGGCGCAACGCGGAAGGTGGAAGCGGGTGCGGCGCTGACGGGCCAAATACGCGGTGAAATTGCCGTGACGGAGCGCGGGACGTTTTTTGGCTACGGCGACCTCGTGGTCGACATGCGTGCATTTGCGCGGATGCGTTCGGCGTGTGAAGTGCCAGTAATTTTCGATGGCACACACAGCGTGCAACGTCCGGGCATGGGTGCCGCTGGCGCGAGCGGTGGTGCGCGCGAATTCATTCCCTCGCTCACGCTCGCTGCAGTGGCTGCTGGTGCACAGGGACTGTTCCTCGAAACGCATCCCGATCCAGATCACGCGCCAAGCGATGGACTGAATATGCTACCACTCGACACGCTTCCCGATCTGATCGCGCGCGCCGTTGATATTTGGGACCGTGTTCGTCGATGAATACTCTGACAAGTCTGCCAGCGATGGTGGTGCATGCACCACGCATCGAGCCGGCGCTCGCGAAGCGTATTCGCGTTGTCGGTCTCGACGTCGACGGCGTGTTAACCGACGGCGGAGTTTATCTGGGTGCAACACGCGCGAGCGAGGGTGGGCAGCCGTTTGAGTTGAAGCGCTACGACATTCAGGACGGACTCGGCATTCAGCTGCTACGCGACGCAGGATTGCAAATCGTGATCGTGACTGGGCGCGTCTCCGAAAGCGTCGCCATGCGCGCTCGTGAATTAGGCGCCACTGCGGTCGTGCAAGATCCTTCGGCGCGAAAACTTCCGGCGCTCAAGCGGATCGTCGCGGCGCTCGATTGCACGCTCAGCGAAGTCGCATTCCTCGGTGACGATCTACCCGACCTTGCCGTACTTCGCCACGTCGGACTGCCCGTCGCGGTTGGCAATGCTGTCGTCGAAGTTCGACGCACGGCGACGCTGCAGCTCAATGCGCGCGGCGGTTTTGGCGCGGTGCGTGAGTTTGCCGAAGCACTGCTCATCGCGCGTGGCGAATGGATGGACCTCGTGGAACGCTATGTGACAAGTCGTCTCGAGGATCCCGCATGACGTTGATGCCTTCCGAGAACGATGTTGGTGTCGATGCCGCGCAAATTATTGCGCGTGGGCGTCGCGTGCTCGCGCTCGAAGCGGCGGCATTGTCGGCGTCAGAAGCGTCACTCGGTGAAGACTTCGTGCGCGCTGTCCGGCTGCTTGTCGCATGTCGCGGTCGTGTCATTGTGGCTGGCGTTGGCAAGTCCGGTTTGGTTGGACGTAAGATGGCCGCCACGTTCACCTCCACTGGAACCCCTTCAACATTTCTGCATCCAGTCGAAAGCGTACACGGCGATCTTGGCATTGTCGGGCCCGATGACGTCGCGATTCTCATTTCCAAGAGCGGCGAAACAGAGGAACTTCTCGGACTCATCGACGCCTTGGCGCGCATGGGTGTGCACATCATCGCGATGACCGCGGAGCGAACGTCGCGACTCGCGCGTCATGCCGAAGTCACGCTGGATCTTGGTGTGCGAGAAGAGGCGTGTCCGCACGATCTCGCGCCAACCACAAGCACCACAGTCACGGTTGCATTGGGCGATGCACTCGCCGTGGCGCTCTTGCAAGCAAAGGGATTCCGTGCGGACGATTTTGCAAAACTTCATCCGGGCGGTGCACTCGGTCGACGCCTCCTGACGCGCGTGATCGACGTCATGGAGTCAGATCGACTTCCCATCCTCTCACGTTCCGCGACCATGCGCGAGGCGGTGGTCCTGCTGGCGGATCGCCGTGGCATTGCGATTGTGGTGGAACAGGAACGCGTGGCTGGGGTCGTCACCGCAGGAGATTTGACGCGTCTGCTCGAACGTGTGGCCGACGTCCTGTCGGTCCCCGTCGCAGACGTCATGACGATGTCGCCGCGCTTGGCGCTCGAACACGAACTTGGGAGTGCCGTAGTGCATCGAATGGAAAAGCACGGTATCATGGCGATGCCAGTCGTCGATGACAGCGATCGCTTGGTGGGCGTCATTCATTTGCATGATCTGATGCGCGCAGGCGCTGCGTGAGTACATCACGTGTTGCATTGCGTCTCTGGCAACGTACCATGCTGTCCTTGGTGACCGTCGTCGCGCTTGGAGCGGCGAAGTGCCCATGGAAGACCAAGACATCGGTGCTTCCGGTCAAGTCGTCACGCACCGTCATTCCGGACTCTGCCGATCAAGTCATCTTCGGCCTGCGTACGATCCTCACTGAGCAAAGTGTCGCGAAAGGCGAATTACTCAGTGACACCGCTTATGTCTACGACGACGGGAGTCGGCTTGAGCTGCATCGTGTCAACCTTACCTTCCGCACGTCGCAAGGACTGAAAGACGGTGTGCTGACTTCACGTGCGGGCACTTATAATCAGCGATTGTCGCGACTTGACGCGCGCGGCGACGTGGTCGTAGTGCGTGACGACGGCAAACGACTGACGTCGCCACAGCTCGTGTATGATCAAGCGCGCAATCAGATTTTTAGCGACAGCGCCTTCACGCTCACTGAGCCCACGCGCGTCCTGACGGGCTTCGGTTTCGAATCCGATCCAAAGCTGACAACGTTTCATTGTTTGCGTGCATGTAAGGGCGTCGCACCCGTCAACATGCCGGTGAAATAGCGTGCACACCCGTCGCGTTCGGTGTATCGTGCTCGCCTGTGCAGTGCTTCCAACACTTGCGCTCGGGTGCTTTTCGAAACGAAAGGGGGCGGCGGCGCCAACGCCAAGTGTACCAGTTGGCCGCGCGCCGTCGGCACCCGTTCAGAGCGACAGCTTCAGCAGACGCATTGCTCGTGAGGATAGCATCCGCCGAGCAGATTCTTTAAAAATCGCCGGTGTTGCGGACTCCATCGCTCGTACTGCGACCAAGGATAGCGCGGCCAAAGCAATCGCCGTGACAAAAGCGGCACCCATCACAAAAAAATCGGAGCCTGTCAGTAAACCCTGTGTGTTGGATTTCAACGAGTCGCCGCCGGAAACGCGCTTGCTCATCAATCAGATGCCGGACGGTTCGTCCGTCATTTTCCTTGGTGGCGGATTTATTGGACATTGTCAAGGCGAAACAAGCCGCCTCAAAGCCGATAGCGCGGAGCAGTTTCAGGCTAGCGGGATTGTCAATCTCTATGGCAACGTGTCATACGAAGATCCGAACAAAATGCGCGTCACGGCGAATCACATGACGTACCTCACGCGAGAGGCGCGACTCTTCGCGGACGGCAACGTCGTCGCCACGCAGTTGGCCTCCGGCAGCACGTTTAGCGGGCCAAGTATGGAGTATTTGCGACCACTCGCGGGTGTTCGCCCAGATTCGAAGCTGATTGCACCAAATCGCCCGACCGCACGTCTCATCGAGAAAGACAGTCTTGGTAAGCCTGGTGCGCCTGTGACGGTCACGGCAAACACCATGGTCGATCAAGGCGACAGTCTGTTGTTCGCGTGGGGAGACGTACAAATCGCTCGTACAGATTTCACTGGACACTCCGACTCTGCCAGTTACGATAAACTTGGACAACGGTCGCGGCTTATACGTTCAGCTCGCATCGCCAATACAGATGCGAAGCAACCGTTCAAGCTGAATGGCGATACCATCGACTTGTACAACAATGACGCGCGTAAACTGGAGCGCGTTGTCGCGTTGCACACGGCCAACGCGGTCAGTCAAGACGTGCTCTTAAACGCTGAGAAGATTGATCTGCGTCTCGCGGATCAAAAGCTTGAGCGTGCCTTCGCTTTCGGGAAAGGACGCGCGAAAGCGCACACGTCGCAGCAGGAGCTCGAAGCCGATTCTTTAGATATTTGGATGCCGCAGCAACGCGTGCGTGAGGTACGTGCCCTCGGTCGCGCGGTCGCGACAGGCTTACCGGATACGTTAAAAATTCGGTCTGAGGATCGTGATATTCTGCGAGGAGATTCCGTCTTCGCAAAGTTTGACACGGTGCGCAGTGCGAAGGATACCGCCGAAAAGCCGCACGTTCGCGACATCCATGCGTTAGGTCATGCCAGCTCGTTCTTTCAAGTGCCATCGCGTCAAGGCGCAAAATTCCCGCCGGCAATCAATTACGCGCGCGGTCGCGACATTCTCGTGGCGTTCGACAGTGGCACGGTTCGGTACGTCCAAGTCGATTCCAGCGCATCTGGTGTGTATCGAGAACCGGTCGTCGACAGTCTCTCCGACAGCACCAAGCGTCGCGTACCGACCAAGAAGCCGACAGTGAAACCGGCTATAAAACCACCGGCAAAACTTCCGACAAAACCGACTACGCCACCACAGGTCGATTTTGATGTATCCGAATTCCGTCGCCGCACATGACTGAGCCAACGCCATCCAGCGTGATCGATAACTTGCATGTTGCCGCCATTATCGATCGGCTGACCACCGGCGATCGTTCGCTCGCGCTCGCGCTCGGCGCGTTGCTCGAAGTCGCCGACGAACAGGGCGTTGCACCGATGCACGCCGTCGCCACCCGATTCCGCGATGCACATCTCGATCTGCTCAAGAGCGAAGGTCGCGACGCCACGCGCGAGGCCGGCCGTCTGTCTCTCGAAGACGTTCGCACGCACCTTGCAAGCTCCGTCCTGCCGCGATTGGCCGATGCCGGCGCAATTCAACGTGACGACGCAAGTCGCGCGAATCCCGACGAATCCGTGATCGTGTTGCCCTCACTGTGGACGGAGATCGGCAGTCATCGGGCCGAAGTCACGCACAAATTACGAGTCACCGGTGAGCACGTAGCGCTAACACGAGCGCACGACGCGCCCACAGTAGCGAATACCGGCTCCGTGCTCGAGGCAAAGGGGCTCGTCAAGATCTATCGCGGGCGGCGGGTGGTGCACGATGTCGCCCTACGCGTTGCCCAAGGCGAGATCGTTGGTTTGCTCGGCCCGAACGGCGCCGGGAAGACCACCACGTTTTACATGCTCGTCGGACTGATCGCGCCACAGGCTGGCCAAATCCAATTCGACGGGCATGATATTACCGGAATGCCGATGTACGAGCGCGCCCGGCGCGGCATCGGTTATCTGTCGCAAGAACCGTCGGTGTTTCGCAAACTCACGGTTGAAGAGAACATCCTCGCCATTCTCGAGACGCTGCCCATCTCAAACGCCGAACGAAAAACGCGACTTGAAACGCTTTTGGATGAGTTGAGCATTAAGCATTTGAGAAAAAGTCGCGCTTTCCAGTTGTCTGGAGGCGAACGTCGGCGGCTGGAAATCACACGCGCGCTCGTCACCGAGCCCAAGTTTATGATGCTGGATGAACCGTTTGCCGGCGTCGACCCGATCGCTGTGCACGATATTCAAACCATCGTGTCTGGGCTGAGACATCGCGGAATCGGCGTGCTAATCAGCGATCACAATGTTGAACAGACCTTGGACATTGTGGATCGCGCGTACATCATGTTTGATGGACAGGTCAAAGTGTCTGGTACGGTTCGTGAACTCGTGTTTGACGACACGGTCGCCGAGATCTACTTGGGGCCAACGCTGACAGCGCGATTGCGCGCGCGCTTTTCGGACGCGGATGAAGGAGTGGTGACTATATGAGAACCGGACTGCAGCAAAACGCGGGGCTTCGGCAGGAGCTCAAAATCAATCCGCGCCTCTATCAGGCGATGGATCTCCTCTACATGCCCCTGCTGGACCTTCAACAGCACTTGAAACAAGAGCTGCTGACGAACCCGTTTCTTGAACTCGTAGAGCCTGACGACGACGAGGACGAGTCATCAGATGCGGATGAGGCGCCGGAGCCGGAGAATCTCTCCGAGCAAGAAGTGGCGTCCGAATCCGAACCGGAAAAAACCGGCGATGACGACGTCGACTGGGAAGCGGTACTGCTCGACGGATTTGAGACGGGTGGTCAACGCGAAGAGAACGAACAACGCGAGTGGTACGAGCCCGTGACGGTCGATGCGCGACACCTGTCCGATCACCTCACCGAACAGTTGTCCTTGTTGGAGTTGTCACCGAGAGAAGCAATTTTGGCCGATGAATTCGTCGGTAATATTTCGGATGATGGCTACCTCGCGTGTGCGTTAGATACCATGCGCGATGGCGTGAACGAGTGGCTGCAGCGCGAATCGGACGAACGCGAAACCGACGTGCAGGTCACACCGTTCAGCGAAGCTGAAATGCAATTGATGCTGCAGGTAATTCAGGAACTAGATCCACCAGGCGTCGGCGCGCGCGATCTCCGTGAGTGTTTGTTATTGCAATTGCGAGCGGCCGGACAGCGCGATGCGCTCGCGTACCGCCTCGTCGATGAATCATTTGACGAACTGATTGCACACCGGTGGAGCGAGCTTTCAAAGCGTTTCGGGATCAGTGCGCAAGATGTCCAAGCGGCGGCTGACGATATTGCAAAACTGGATCCGAAACCAGGGCTGCGCTTCTCTGCCGGAAGTGACAATTACATTATCCCCGATCTTGTCATCGACAAGATCGACGGCAACTATCATATATTTTTGAACGACGGCAATCTTCCGCGACTTAAGCTCTCCCGCGCATACACCGAAATTGCGCGCGACAAAAAACGATTTGATACGGAAAGCAAGGACTTTATCGCCAGCAAGCTCAATTCAGCCAACTGGATGATTCAAGCCATTGAGCAGCGGCGGCAGACGATGCTCAAAGTCATGCACTATATCGTCGAACGTCAGCGAGAGTTTTTCGAACGCGGAGTTCAGGCCTTGCACCCGCTCACGCTTCGCGAGGTCGCTGAGGCAGTGGGGATGCACGAATCCACGGTCAGTCGCGTCACAAATGAAAAATTTGTGCAAACGCCACGTGGCGTACTACCGCTGAAATATTTCTTTTCGTCGGGATTGTCAACGTCGGACGGCGATGATGTCTCCGCGCGAGGCATTAAGGATCAGATTCAAAAACTGGTGTCCGGTGAAGACAGCAAGAGCCCACTGACCGATCAAGCGATCGTCGAAATCCTCATGCAAACGGGCGTACAAATCGCGCGACGTACCGTGGCAAAGTATCGCGATCAACTCGGTGTGCTCCCGGCGCGTATGCGCAAGCGCATTTAGCGTGCAACTGCGTCCGTGACCGCGCGGTCGTCGCTACCTTCCGGCACCATGCGTCCGCCCACGCGTGCGGTCGATGTCAGTGTGCTCGTGCCGTCCAAGGATGAAGCGGGCAATCTCCCGCTGTTCCTTGAGCTGTGTGACGAAATGTTTCAGACGCAGGAAACGCAGTATGAAGTCATTGTGATCGATGATGGCTCAACGGATGGCTCGTGGGCATTGCTGCAAGTCCTCACCGAGCGTTTCTCGTTTTTACGTCCGGTGCGTCATCGTGCGCAGCGCGGAATCGCCGAAGCGTTGCGCACTGGATATTTGAACGCGCGTGGCGATATTCTGGTCTTCTATCCCGCGGACTTGCAGTTTAAGCCAGAGGATATTCCACGCTTGGTCGCGCCCATCCTCGCTGGCGCGTCCGATATGGTGACGGGATTCAAGCAGGGCGAATATGAAAAGGCATTTGTCTCGCGCATCTACAATGCCTTGAGCCGAGCGTTGTTCCACGTGCCGGTGCGTGATCTCAACAATGTGAAAGCGTACCGACGCGAAATCATGGCCGCGCTGCCTATGCGTCCAGACTTTCATCGCTACATGATTGTGCTTGCCGCCGCGCAAGGATTTACCGTCAGCGAGGTACCGATCGCGCTCTATCCGCGACATACAGGCCGTTCAAAATTCGGAATTTCGCGCATTCCGATTGGTGTACTCGATATGCTCGCCGTGTGGTTCGAATTGCGTTTCGGGCAAAAACCGTTGCTCGCGTTCGGTATGCTGGGGGCTGCGCTGTTTGCTATTGGCGTCACGTCTGGTGCTGGAGCATTGGGCTGGCTCATGGTGACAGGGCAGGGGCAACGTTGGGTATGGACCGTTGTGCAGACCTGTCTCGTGTTAGGGTCGATTTTTTTCGCAACCGGGCTGCTGGGCGAACAGATTGCGCAGCAGCGTGCAGAAGTGCGCGAACTTCGCCGCGAACTTCGCCGCGAACTCGAGACGACTCGCCACATGCGCCCGAGTCACCCTGTCAATACATCGACGATCGACGCTGAGCGCGCGTCGACGTACGACCACCGCTAACGCGGCTCGACGCGTCGTGCGCGTCTTGTTTGTCACGCACAATATCCCACGGTTTGAGGGCGATGCCGCCGGCTCGTTCGTGTTACGATTGGCGGTCGCGCTACAAGCGGCCGGTGCACACGTTGATGTCATTGCACCAGGAGGTGCCGGACCCGTTGCACTCGATTGCATTGAAGGTGTGACGATTGCACGCGTTCGATACGCGACCGACGCGCGTATGACCTTGGCCTACAACGGTACAATGGCCGAGTCAGTGCGCTCGTCGTGGAACGCGCGTCTCGCGCTGCTTGGTTTGTTGCGAGCGCTTCGTCGTTCGACAACGAGGGCCGTGAGTGAAGCACGTACGCGCGGCGCACCGTACGACGTCGTGCACGTGCATTGGTGGTTTCCGGCGGGTCTTGCACTTTGGAGGGCGTTTCCACCGCACGCACCGCCGATCGTGCTGACGATGCACGGCTCCGACGTGCGACTCGCGCAACAGTGGCGACCCGCGCATGCATTGATGCGCGCGGTACTCAAGGCAGCGGCAGTGCGTACCGCAGTGTCCTCGTGGTTGGCTGAGCGCGCGACCCGATTGACCGGTGGACTTGACGTGCAGGTTGCGCCGATGCCGGTGGATGATCGGCACTTTGACGCTCCGATCTTCGACGCGGTGACCAACGAGTCGCCCGCTCGGGATGGTATTCTGTTTGTCGGGCGACTCAACGTGCAGAAGGGACTAGCGCAATTGCTCGATGCACTCGCGCAACAACCACTACGCAACGCTTGGCTGGATGTCGTTGGTGACGGTCCCGACAAAGGCAGACTTCGCGAATATGCCACATCGCGCGGCGTATCAGCGAGAATACGCTGGCACGGCGCGCAACCAGCGTCCGTACTCGCGACGTTTTATCGACGCGCGCTAGTCGTGGCGATGCCGTCAACAGAGGAAGGCCTCGGCCTCGTTGCCGTTGAGGCGCAGTTGTGTGGCACGCCAGTTGTTGCCTACGCGTCTGGTGGGTTGTCCGACGTCGTCCGTACGGAATGGGGCGGGATCCTCGTACCGTGTGGTGACATCACCGCCCTTGCCAATGCCCTCGGGAATGCTCTGACCATTGGCCCGCACGATGAGCGTTCACGTGGCAAGATGCGTGAGGCGATGCGCGAGCGATTTGCACCGAGTGTGGTGGCGTCACGGTATCTCTCGCTGTATACGGAGGCCATGCATGGGTCCACTTAAACGTTCGCGCAACCTCTGGTGGACCATCGCGCAGATCGTCGCGATCGCGGCCGCGCTTGTTTACGCATGGCGTGCGCTGTCGCAACAATGGACTGCCGTGCGTGCTGTCGCACAGCACGTGCATGTGCAATGGAGCTGGATGCTGCTCTCTGTCAGCATGGTACTCATCGTACACGCGTCCTTGGTGCAGAGCTGGCGCACGTTACTCGTCGGATGGGGGAGCCATCTCCGCTTCGGCGCCGCGGTGCGCATTTGGACAATCTCGAATTTGGGCAAGTATCTACCGTTCAAGATCGGATCGATCGCGGCCATGGGCGTGCTGACGCAACGTGAAGGCGCGTCCGGCATCGCAGCGATCGGGGCAGCGTTGCTCGGTGCGCTCTTAAATCTTGGTGCGGGCTTTGGCGTCGTTGTACTTGGTGGAGCGAGCGTATTGCGATTGCTCGATTCGACGCAGCGCATCACTGCGATCCTAGGGAGTGTGTTCTTCATGCTCGGTGTCCTCGCGCTGCCTTGGCTGCTACCGCCCATCGTCGCGCGTATCGCACAGTGGCGCGGACTTCCGCCGCTTGACCGACACTTACGCGCACGAATCCTCTGGCTCGTAACCTTCGTCAATGTGTTCGCGTGGATCGGCTATGGCCTCGCGTTCATGGCATTCTCCCGCGGACTCGTACCGCAAATTGCTGGCGCTCCCGCACTGTTTATCGCAGTATATACCGTCTCATACATCAGCGGCTACTTGATGATCTTCGCACCCGGCGGACTTGTGGTGCGAGAAACAGTCATGACCGGCCTGCTCGTCGCGTTTGGTCTTGCGTTACAACCGGATGCAATTTTTTTAGCGCTCGCATCGCGCGTGTGGCTTACCGTCATTGAAGTCTTGCCGGGGTTGATCTCCCTCCTTTTTGCTCCCGCAATCGCGCGCGCTGCTGTTCGACGCGTCAGCTGACTCGTGGTCGTCACGCGGCACCTTCACTTTCTCTCCACTTGATGGCTCGTACTGACGCAACCCCCGCTCCTGAGGCGGCACCGCGTGCTCCGCTCGTTTGGGCAGCGCTGGTGTGTGTGGTAGCTACGATGCTACTCGCGTGGCCCGCCCTGAGCGGTGCGTTTCTTGTCAATCCGCATTCGGATCAGTACATCGCCGGCTTTGCGTTTCGCGAATTTGCCGCACGCTCGCTTCGAACCGGGCAAGGTTTTCCACTTTGGAATCCGTTTCAGTTCGGAGGCATGCCGTATGTCGCTGCGATGCACGGCGACATCTTCTATCCGACGTTTTTGTTGCGGATGATAATGCCTACCGACATCGCGATGACATTCGGTTTTGTATTGCACATGATCGGCGCTGGCTTTTTCACTATTGGATTTTTGCGCGCAGCCGGAGTGCGGTTCCAGAGCGCAGTCGTAGGCGGCGTTGCATATCTCTTGAGTGGCGCGGTCGCGTCGTACGCATCGCCCGGACACGATGGCAAATTGTTTGTCAGCGCGCTGCTCCCTGCGGCACTGTGGGCGCTCTTACGCGCGATGCGTGATGGGCGTCGCGCTGCGTGGGGAGGGTTGTCGATCGTAGTCGGAATGGCGGTGCTCTCGCCACATCCACAGTTGTTGCAATACATGCTGCTCACGATCGGCGCTTATGCGCTTTTTTTAACATTTCGTCCGCTCGCAGTCGCTCCGGATGTCGTTGCGTCAATATCGGTCGCGTCGAAGCCGAAGCTCGTGCCACTGGTATTTACGCTCGGCGCGGTAGTGCTTGGGGCAGCAATTGGTGCCGTTCAATATTTACCAGTGGCTGAGTACGTTGCGTGGTCACCTCGTTCCGGGGGTAAAGGTTATGAGTATGCAACGAGCTACTCGTTCCCACTCGAAGAAACAATCAACGAATATCTGCCGCAATTCTCTGGCATCCTTGAAAATTACTGGGGTCGCAACGGCATTCACTTTCACAGTGAGTACGCAGGCGCGTCGGTGTTAGTGCTCGCGCTGTTCGCGTTTGGCGGCGGGTTGATCAATCGTCATCGCGCGCACAGTTGGTTTTGGATATCCGCGGTCGTGGTGTCGCTCCTCTGGGCGTGGGGCAGTGCTACTCCATTTTACCAATTGGTGTACGCCGTCATTCCGGGGGCGAAGTTCTTTCGCGCGCCGAGCACGATGCTCTTTGTGACAGCTTTTTCCATATCCATACTCGCGTCGTTTGGCGCAGAGCGCGTGCTCGCCGGCAAAGCGACCGCACGGCTTGCGATCGCGTGGGCTGTATTTGCGCTCAGCGTCGCAGTCATCGCCACCGGCGGAGGGCTTACTCGCTTTGCTCTGTCATTGTTCGGTGATGTGCGCGGTGATCAGATCACGGCGAACGCATCACACGTGGTCTTGGGCGCCTGGCGATCCGCGCTATTTGTTGTGCTCACACTGGGCGTCGCCCTCGCGACCGCGCGGCGTCAACTAAAAACACCAGTCGCTGGCTGGCTGCTAGCCGCAATTGTATCGCTAGACTTGTGGAGCGTCGAACGCCACTACTGGCTCTTTTCTCCGCGTGCGGACGTGCTCTACGCTGACGACGCGATTGTTCGATTCTTGACGACGCAAACACAACCGGGACGAGTCATTGCCATCCCGCTCAGCGACAACACTGCGTCTCACGATCCATTCCTGTTGGGCGACGCGTTGATGCACTACGGCATTCGCGGTGTCTTGGGCTATCACGGAAATGAGCTCGGTCGATACCAAGAGCTGTACGGAAAAAATGAAGGCTTCCAGAACATCGCGAACCCGAACTTCTGGTCGCTCACGAATGCGCGTTTCTTCTACACGAACGCTCCAGAATTACCATTCCAAGGAGCGAAATTGGTCGCCGGCCCTGTGCGGAACGCCGCGGGAACGATGACCTTTCTGTACCAGCTGCCGGGAGAACATCCAGCCGCATGGGTGGCGCCACAAATCGTGAAGTTGAACGATGCCGCGAGCAAGGCGACTATTCTCAATCCATTGTTCGATGTTCGCCGAGTGGCAATTTTCGATAGTAGTAGCCATGTCCGAGCGAAACAGCTGGGTGATCCGTTGCCTGAGGTATTGTCGCTTGGAGTGCAGATACATCGCTACGACGCCGGCGCAATCGACCTCACGCTAGACGGGTTCTCCCCGGAAGGGAGCGCATTGGTTGTCTCGGAAAACTTCTATCCCGGATGGAGCGCTGTGGTCGATGGCAAAGATGCTCGCGTGGAGCGAGTGGATTTCACCCTGTTGGGAGTTGAACTTCCAGCAGGGGCAAGAAACGTGTCGTTTCGTTTTCGCAGCGCTCCGTACGAAGCAGGGAAAACCACCACACAGATCGCGCTCGTGCTCGCCCTGCTGATCACTGCGGGTGGCGCGTTGCTCGACCGGCGTCGCACGCCCACACCCGTTTGAGACGATTCATTTGAGCAGAATTGTGACCCCCGCCCGCGGCTCGTTGGCGCTTGGTGAACGGGGACTGGTTATCGTGCCAACCTATAACGAAAGCGAAAATATCACGCGCATCGTGCCGCAGATCCTTAACCAGGATCCAAGGCTCGATGTGCTCGTCGTGGACGACAATTCGCCTGATGGGACTGGCGCGTTAGTGGACACAATGGCCGCGCTTGAGCCTCGTATTCACATCTTGCATCGCGCTGGCAAGGAGGGTCTCGGCAAGGCGTACTTAGCCGGGTTTGCCTGGGCGTTGGAGCGGGATTACGAGTTTGTTTTCGAAATGGATGCTGATTTTTCGCACGATCCGGCGCACTTGCCGGAATTTCTCGCCGCGATCAAAGACAAAGATCTGGTGTTGGGTTCGCGCTATCGAGACGGGAAAGTCACCGTCGTGAATTGGCCGATGACACGGCTCATGTTGTCGTACAGCGCAAATATCTACGCCCGAGCCGTGACTGGTCTTCGCCTCGGCGACGCGACGGGGGGCTTCAAATGCTTTCGGCGTGCGGTGCTCGAAGGCATTCAACTGGATGACGTGCGATCAAACGGCTACGCCTTCCAAATTGAGATCAGTTTCCGTGCATGGAAGCGAGGCTTTCGGATTGGCGAAATTCCAATCGTCTTTCATGATCGTACTGAAGGCGAATCGAAGATGTCCAAGGGCATTGTTCGCGAAGCCATCTTGATGGTGTGGCGACTGCGCTGGTGGGCAATTACGGGTCGCATTTAACCTCAGCGAGTGATCCGAGCACATGGATGATTTCGTTCGTAACGCTATTGCGCTGGAAGGAGTCCCGTTCACAAAAATGACGGGTTCTGGCAACGATTTTGTGTTTTTTGATGCCAGAGAAGCTCCCTCGGACATTCTGAGTTCACCTGACATTATCGCGGCTATCTGCAACAGGTACAACGGTATCGGCGCTGACGGTCTAGTGATACTGGAAGCGGCGATGCCAACTGCGGATGCTAGAATTTTGTATTTCAACAGCGACGGATCGCTGGCAGATTTGTGCGGGAATGCAACTTTGTGCGCAACGGCGTTGTGCGCGGCCCTCGAGATTTCAAATCCAGCGGGTATGCGCCTCGCCACAGCGGCGGGCATTATCTCCAGTCGTGTTGATTCTAACGAGCCAGAAATCGACCTGCCGCCGGTCGTTGATGTTCGACCGAGTTTACCAATCGCTCTAGCGGGATCAGAGACTCGGATAGGGTTTGCCCACGCGGGTATACCGCACATTGTGGTGCTATGTGACGACGCAGAGAACGTTGATATTGCCGCTCGCGGACCAGCTCTGCGACATCATCCGGCAGTATGCCCGGCGGGCGCGAATGTGAATTGGGTTTCAGCGCTACCAGATGGTCGCTGGCGATACAGAACTTTCGAACGTGGTGTGGAGGGTGAGACGTTCGCGTGCGGAACGGGTGCGGTCGCAACTGCCATTTTACTCAGCACCTGGGCGCTGGTTTCGCTGCCGATAACCATTCGCACGAGTTCGGGGCGCGATCTAGCAGTCCGATTTCGCGAACAGCACGAGCCAACGGCAGGACTGTTACCGACGCTTCGCGGCGAAGGCCGCGTCGTTTTCCGCGGCGTACTCAAAACGCTGGTGCGGTAAGACAACTCGCGACTTAAGTCGCTGGAAAAGAAGCACAGGCTATGTGGACAGGTGCACAGTTGCTATGAATCGTGAGGTTACCATTAGCAAAGTAGAACACGACATCGCTGTAAGTAGTTATTAAGCAACAGCTTGATCTGAGAACTGTTGTCCGAATACGGAAATGTTGGCAATTGTTTCCCACACTTATCCACCATGTTTGGTTTACATAACATGTATTATACGCATGCATTAATTTAGAAAACTGTAATCACTGCACCCTTGCTGGCGCGTCTCAGCCTCTTTGGTGTCGTTTAGGTCGCATCAACAAGAACGGCGGCTCGATCAGGTAAGATCGAACCGCCGCACCGCAGCCTAGGAGTAAGATGCGTCGTTACTTCGCGGCACCGGCTATTTCGCCAAGTCGAACCTTCGCTTCCTGTGCAAACGGCAAACCCTCTCGCGTCGCCAAGTCTTCCCAGATCTTCTTTGCCTCATCCATCTTCTTTCCACTCATCAGGCTCCGAGCTTCCGACGCACGAAATTGGCCTTTGTCGAGCTCGAACTTCGCCATCCCAGATGCCTTCTCGAAATGCTCCGCGGCCTTGATGTAGTCACCCTTCGCGTCGTACCCAACGCCGATCAACCCCTCCAACGATGCGGAAAAATCCGCGCCAGCCGAACCGGTCGCCGACTCCAGCACCTTGATGCCAGCGTCGTACTGCTTCTGGTCGAAGTGCACCTGCGCCAACAGCATCGCCGCTTGCTGACCAGATGCCGTACTCGCGTAGCGACTGACCACCTTTTCGAGCGCTGCTTGCGCCTCCGGCAGCTTCCCCTCACTCAACGGTGCTTGGGCCTGATACAACGCTGCAGACGCCTTCTGCCGGGCGTTTGTATTCGTCGTCCGATACAAAAAAATGGCACCCGCTGCGACGATCAACGAGCCAAATCCATACAGGAGTGGCTTTTGATTCGCCTGGAACCACGACGCGACATTCTCGATCGGATCGTCAGAATGTGCGACCAAAGAAGACGAGCTCCGTGTTGCCTGCGCCATACAGAAAGCCTGCGAAAATGGTGGACGGGTGTGCACAAACAAACGCGTGCGCGCACGGTTTCCAGACAGCGTTGAAAGATAGCGGGAAGTGCCCCCGAGAGGAATCGAACCTCCGGCCACTCATTTAGGAAACGAGTGCTCTATCCAACTGAGCTACGGGGGCCACGTGCAAACCTACCCAATCTGACCTGCCCGCAACCAGATGGCCGAGCGGCAATCACCAACTCAATACTGTACAATCGACTCTACCCGCCCGGCCGCATGCAGTCGCTCCCGACCGCTAAGGAAGCCGAGTTCGATCAGCATTGAAGCGCCAACAACAGTACCACCCAACCGCGCAATCAAGCGACAACACGCCGCCGCCGTTCCACCAGTCGCCAATACGTCGTCCACGATGAGCACACGCGCCGATGCTCCTAGCGCATCGGCGTGGATCGCTAAGGCATCAGCGCCGTATTCCAGCGCGAAGGGTTCCTGCACTGTAAAGCGCGGCAACTTACCCGGCTTCCGTGCCGGCACGAACGCCGCTCGCAAAGCGAGCGCAATTGGGACCCCAAACAAAAATCCGCGACTCTCAACCGCGAGAACATGCGAAATGTCGTCATGCGCGAACGCATTCGCCATCGCCGCGACGACGTCCGTCAACAGCGCCCAATCGACGAGGAGCGGCGTAATGTCTTTAAACAACACACCGTCTGAAGGAAAGTTCGGCACGTCGACGATGCGCGCGCGAACGCGGTGTTCCATGAGTTCGATCATGCACCGAAACTAGCGCAGCGAGTCGGCGAACGAGGAGTGGGCGCGACGTTGCGACGGTTGCGTCAGCGCCGAATGCCGAGCAAGGCCGCTAGGGCCGCAGCGAGTGCCGCAGCATCTCCCAACTCTGCCGAGAATTGTGGCAGATGCACCGTGCCAGCACGAACTCTCGCCGCGAGGCCTTCGAGCGCGACCGCCGCCGCTTCAGGGTCGTTGGCAATGTCGAAATCTCGACGAGCTGTCATTGCCCATTCGCCAACCGGAGGTGTCCTCGACGTGGAATGCGTTACCGGCATGATGTCCATCAATTCGTCGTCGCTCCACATCGGCAGTGATGGCGTTGACACCGCATGCGATTCCGATGTGTCCGCACGCTCGAACGCGCGAAGTTCTGCGGCGAGTTCGCTCAGTCGCTGGCCCGCCTCAAGTAACGGCCAATCATCGCGTATCGGCTCGGCTGCCGTCGATGCGGTATCACTTGATGTCGGGTCTTTCCCCACATCTTCGTGTGCGTACGAAGTCGGACCAACCGACTCAATCGGCTCAACAGCAGCCACAATGTTGTTCGCAATATTGCCCGCGCCGTCATCGAGGTACGTCGTGATCCAAGGCATCGCGATTGGCGACGACACCTCTGCCATCGGTGACGCGTGGTGGAATGTTGCCTCGACCGTGCCAAGCTTCTCGTCATGCGTGGTCTCGCGCGCGCCCGCCACGCCAACGCTATATGGTCCCAATTCATCAAGGAGCGCAAATCGCCTCACACGCTGCGCGTCGTCCGTCAACGCGTCAGTCAACGAAACGGGGCCGGCATACGGCGACGCGTGCGATGATGCTGAAGGCGCGCGATCCAAGAACACGGTGGCAGGCTGCAGCGAGGGACTCATATGGGGTTCATGCTGGCGATGACACCGAATAGTGCAGCACCGCGTGTGATCAAAATAACCACACTCCGACGCTAGGCCGGCCAGCCACCGGCCCCAATCAACGGGACGAATCGGACCGGTACGATGTCACGTCGCTCCAGACGATCACCACGTTTTATCAACAATGTCAGCATCTGTTCGTCCTTGCTGCCGAGCGGAATAAGCAATCGTCCGCCCTCTGCAAGCTGCGCTTCAAAGGCTGGTGGTAGATCCGGTGCACCCGCACTCACGATGATCGCGTGATACGGAGCATACTCGCGCCATCCGAGCGTACCGTCACCCAGCAGGACCGACACGTTTCGTACATTCGCTTTTGCCAATAGCAGGCGCGCTTGATCTAGCAGCGCCGCATGTCGTTCAACCGAAAACACCTGCTCCGCCAGCGCGCCGAGCAACGCCGTTTGATAGGCAGAACCCGTACCGATTTCGAGCACGCGCTCACGCCCGGTCAGCATGAGTTGCTCGAGCGCGCGCGCGTGGACGTACGGTTGTGAAATGGTCTGCCCTTGTCCGATCGGCAGCGCTGAATCTTCGTATGCGCGGTGACGCACCGTTGAAGGCACGAAAAGATGTCGGGGCACAAGGTCAATGGCGCGAAGCACCGCAAGATCCTTGATGCCCTTCTCTTGCAACGCCTCTACCAGACGACGTCGCGCTCCGCGAAACTCCGGCTCTACGGAGCTTGCCACCAATCCGTCTGCGTATCGAGAACATCACGATGTGTGAGGTCGAGATGCAACGGCGTGACCGAGACGTAACCATCGTGAACGGCGCGAAAGTCCGAATCTTCTGGACCACTCCACTCGACCGAGCCGCCACCAATCCACACAATGTCCCTGCCCCACGGATCTTTCATGCGGGCAATCGAATCGCTAAATACGCGACGACCCAGACGCGTCAATCGTACGCCCTTGACTTCATCAGCGACAATCGGCGGGAGATTCACGTTCATCACGGTGTGCTTCGGAAACGCAGGCAGCGACATGAGATGCAACAGAAGTTTCCGTAACATTTCAACTTGTGTTTCAAGTCGTGCGTCGGAGCCGAGCACACGTCCGGCAAACGAAACGGCGATAGCCGGAATACCAAGGGCGAGGCCTTCCATCGCCGCAGCGACGGTGCCGGAATAAAGCACGTCCTCGCCCATGTTTGGACCATGGTTAATACCGCTAATGACAAAATCCGGACGCACATCCAACAGCGCCTCGCACGCAAGCATGACGCAATCGGTCGGCGTACCATCAACTTGCCAGCGACGCTCACTGAGGCGGACTGGCCGCAACGGATGATGTAACGTAAGCGAATGGCTGGTGGCGCTTTGTTCGCGATCGGGCGCTACGACATACAGCTCGCCGAGCGGCGCGCACGCCTCTTCGAGGATCGACAACCCTTTGGCTAAAATCCCATCGTCGTTGCTGAGGAGTATTCGCATATGAGAATGTACGTCAAAAACGCCGCTAGGGCGCGGTCAACGCATCCACAGCGATGGAGCCGAGCAATGCGGACAGCTCCGTCAAATCACGTTCGAGCGATTCAATCGTTTGTACCTCGAGCGCCGCGCGAGCGGCGGTACGAAGCGTGCCAGTTTTGCGATGCTCGTCCAACTTTTGTCGCGCTCCGTCGATGGTGTACTTCTCCGTGTACAACAGCTGCTTGACAAGTAGAATTACATCAACTTCCCGTCGCGCGTAAACGCGATTGCCGCTTCGATTTTTTGCGGGATTGAGCAGCTTGAACTGACTCTCCCAATAGCGCAGCACATGCGGTTTCAGGTCGGTGAGCGCGCACACTTCACCGATCGAATAGAATTCCTGCACTGGCTCGCCACGCAACACGCCGCCGCCTCAGTCCCGTTCAGCGCGAAGCTCGCGCGCCATCAGGTCGGCAATCGCTTCGCGAGGCGCTTGGCCGGCGAACAAAATTCTGTGCACAGCATCGATGATTGGCATCTCCACGCCCACGCGATCCGCAAGCGCCTTCGCGCTCTGCGCATTCAGCACACCTTCCGCGACGCTATCCTTGCCCGCGAGCGCATCATTCAGCGACTGTCCCTGACCAATTGCCACACCCACGGCACGGTTACGCGACAGGGCTCCTGTGCACGTCAGCACGAGATCACCGAGACCTGCTAAGCCCGCAAACGTTTCGGCGCGTGCACCCAGTGCGACACCGAGTCGCGTCATTTCGGCGAGACCGCGTGTCATCAGCGCGGCACGTGGATTATATCCCAAGCCGAGTCCATCGAGAATACCGGTCGCGACCGCCATCACGTTCTTGAGCGCACCACCAAGCTCGACGCCAATAACATCATCACTGGTGTACACACGAAAATTGGGTGCACTCATGAGTCGCTGCACAAACTTCGCCCCCTCGTGCACCGCGCATGCGGCGACAATTGCAGTCGGCTGACCCGCCGCCACTTCCGCCGCGAAACTCGGACCGCTGACGGCGATGACGGCGTGACCGTTCGCTTCCTGCATCACGACGTCAGTCATCAACGATAGCGACTCGAGTTCAATGCCCTTCGTCGCTACGGCGAGCACGGCATTTGCACGCACGGCACCTCGACCTGCCGCAACCACCCCGCGCAAGACATGCGACGGCGCCGCATACACCACAAGCTCCGCATCACGCAGCGCGTCGCCCATGTCGCTCGTTGCTCGGAGCGCTGTCGCCAACGTTGCTCCCGCAAGAAACCGTGGATTCTCGTGGCGCGTGTTCACCGCATCAACCACATCGGCCTCGCGCGCCCAGAGCGCAACGGAGTGACCGTTTCGCACCAATCGATCGGCGATCGCCGTGCCCCACGCGCCCCCTCCGATGACGGCGCATTGCGCTGACGCCAGGCTCATGCGCGCTTTTCCTGCGTGCGACCAATACGCCGTTCTTCACCACGACGCAAGCGACCAATGTTTTCTCGATGCGTCCAAAACACAAACGCCGACACCGACATACTGACCAGCACGAGCGGCGTGAATTGTCGTTCCTGGATCAGGAGCACCAGCGGCAAAACAACCGCACCGATCAGCGAGCCCAGTGACACGTAACGTGAGGCCGCGACAACGAGAATAAACGCGATCAGCGCGCACGCCGCAGCAGTGGGTGCGAGCGCGAGAAAAACGCCACTCGCTGTAGCAACACCTTTACCGCCGCCCTTTCCCAATAAAAAAATTGGTCGCACATGACCGAGAATGGCAGCAACTCCAAAGGCAACACCCCACGGCCAACCCCCGCGCACGTGTGCGAAAGTCGGCAGCAACAGCACGGGTAGGACGCCCTTCAACATGTCCGCAACGTAGACAAACAGTCCCCACGGCCAACCTAGTGTTCGTAACACGTTTGTCGCGCCAAGATTGCCCGACCCCACCTTACGCAGATCAACACCGTTTGCGCGACCCACGAGGAACGCAACTGGTATGGAGCCGATGAGATATGCGGCAATGATCGCAACAATCCCGATCATGTCGGCGCGCTCTTCCGCCGCATGAGCAACCGGAGCGGTGAGCCGAGAAAGCCCCACTTATCGCGAAATCCGTTGTGCAAATAGCGGATGTAATTCTCGGGGATGAGCTCCGGATGATTGCCGAAGATCGCAAATGTGGGCGGTTCAATTTCAACCTGCGTTGCGTAATTAAGCTTGACCTCACGTCCTGCCGCCTGCGGGGGCTGCAAGCGCGCCAGCAACTCTCCGAGCGCATCGTTCACATGCGATGTGGAAATGCGACGAGTGCGTTGTCCCTGCACCGCGAGTGCGATGTCTAACACTTTCGTGACGCGCATTCCGGTTTTCGCCGACGTGAATAGGAACGGCACGTTTGCCAAATACGGCGCCTTTTCAATGACCTCTTTTTTCATTTTCTCCGCACTCTTGCCGTCCTTCTCGTCGTAAATATCCCATTTGTTCATGACGAGCACGAGCCCGCGACCGGCGTCCCAGACCAACGTGGCGATCTTGAGATCCTGATTCTGCAATCCTTCGGTGGCGTCGATCATGAGCAGACAAACGTCGGCCGAATCGATCGCACGACGCGTGCGCAACGAGGCATAAAACTCGACACCATCGTCGATCTTGGATTGCCGCCGAAGGCCTGCCGTGTCGACGAAAATCAGATCTTGCTCCTTATAGCGCATCGGCGCATCGATCGAATCGCGCGTCGTGCCCGCTTCGTCGTTCACGACCAATCGTTCTTCGCCGAGCAACCGATTGACGAACGACGATTTGCCGACATTCGGACGACCGATGACCGCGATACGGACAGCATCGTCTTCTTGTTCCGGTGCTTCCGGAATGCGCTCGACGATCGCATCGAGAACGTCACCAGAGCCCTTCCCATTTTGCGCCGAGAGCGGAAACACATCACCGGCGCCCAATCGATAAAACTCGAAATAGTCGGAGCTGCTGGGGTCATCGACCTTATTCGCGATAATCATCCACGGCTTCTTCGCGTGCCGCAGCAAATCAACCAATCGTGCATCGCTCGGATGCACGCCAACCTTCGCGTCCACGACCAAAAGCAGCATGTCTGCCTCTTCGATGGCCTGCATGACTTGCTTGCGGATCTCGTTGTCCATCGGCTCGTTCGAGTCTTCGATGAGACCACCGGTGTCAACCAGCCAAAAATGACGACCTGCCCATTCCGCCTGACTGAAATGACGATCACGTGTGGTGCCCGCCTCTTCACTCACGATAGCGGACGCATCACCGATGATGCGATTGAACAGTTGCGACTTGCCCACGTTGGGGCGGCCGACGATTGCTACGACTGGGAGATTCATGCGGCAGGGCTGAACGCCGCGTCACCTTCCGGGACCAGCGCGTCTATGAAGTCATACGAGGGGTAAACAGGCATGGGCAGCGTTTCACGCAGCGCCACGAACGACTCCTCATCGAGAAACAATCCATCATCGTTGATGCATTCGGCTGGAATCAACGCGAGGTCGAGGTCATGTCGACCGGCCAGTGCGCGCCGAATATCCGCGCCAACGAGGAGGCCGGCCGTTGTGGTCGTCGGCCCGAACAGCGAGTTCTCCATCGGGATGAGCACGAACTCCGCACCCGTCGCTTCATGCAATTGCGCGAGCAACTCCGGCATCAGTGCGGCCATCGACACGCCGGTCACAATACCAATGCGGCGGCGATCAAGTCGCGGCAATTGCGACAAGCCAGCGAGCACGCGCATACGTAACGACGTAACGGCACCTACACCGTTCTCAATTTGCGAGAACTCGCCGTAGTGTTCAACGTTTGGCAACTCGCGCTCCGCAAGCAGGTACAGCTCATCAGAACCATACACCCAACGCTCCCCACGCTCGACCAACGCGCGCGCTTCCCAACGCTCAATGGCATCGAGTAACAGCCGCGAATTGTCCCGATCCATCGACTTGCCGTCGTATAAATGCGAAAATTGCGTCACACCAACCGGGACCAAGGCGACCGACAACACCGCGTCGCCGAGATTCCACAAATCCGTGAGCGACGCTTCCAGCACGTTTCCATCGTTCAGTCCCGGTACAATGACCATCTGTCCGTGAAACTGAATGCCACCTGCCGCCAAACGCGTGAGCTGTTCGACGATATTCGGCACGCGTGGATTGTTCAACAAAATCTTTCGCGCTTCCCACGGCGTTGCATGCACCGACACGTACAGCGGCGACAGGCGATACTCGAGAATCCGTGCGATGTCCTTTTCCTTCACATTCGACAGCGTCGCGAAATTCCCGTAGGCAAACGAGAGCCGATAGTCGTCGTCGCGTACATACAGCGATTTGCGCAATCCCTTTGGTAACCCTTCGATAAAGCAGAACTCGCATCGATTTGCACAACGTCGAACAGTTGGCGGCGCGAGCTCCACGCCCATACTGTCGCCCTCCGTTCGTTCAATGTCGTACTCAACGAGCTCTCCGTGGGGCATTCGCGCTGATACCATGAACGCCTCGTCCGCTGTTAAAAACTCCCAATCGAGGAAGTCTTCTAGCGGCCGCTCGTTCACGGCGATCAGTTCAGTGCCAGGGACGATGCCAACCTGCTCGGCGATGCTCCCTGGGTTAACGCGAGTGACTCGGACCATGCCTCGATACGAAACGAGGGACAGGCCACGGCGGCCGTCCCCCGGATAAAGTGCGTGACGACCGAGCGCCGTCCCAGCAAACAAAATCTATGAGGACAGCGGTCCGAAGTCAATCAAATACATGGACTTCGGACCGTACACCGCGTGCGAAACTTCACGTCCGTAGCGGGCTATTTAATCGGCGCGTAGCGAAAGGCAATCGCGGTCGGCGATTCGACCTTGACGGAAAACGTGGTTGATGCCCCTGCGTCCACCGGCCCAACCGCGACGTCCTTCGCACCAACCACAGTACCGTTCGCATCGAGTAACTCGAACTTGATGGTCCACGATCCGGCTTTATCGCTTTCGTTATTCAGGTTTCCTTGCAGTTGGAACGACGTGCCAGATCTTGAGGCAAGAAATACTGTCACGCGCGGATTGATCTTGTCCCTCGTGGCAATCGCTGACACCGTCGAATCACCATACGCTTTCTTCTTTGCTGGGTCAGTCTCAACCCGCTGACGCAGCTGCCAGTAACCGGCGTGCATGCGCCATGTGTCCGGGTTGTTTGGATCCACGACGATGAGCCGGAGTGAGACAGGACCCATGCGTTCCGTGTCCTTCAGCTGAAACAACACGTTCGCGAGATTCAGCAACGCGACTCTGTGGTACGGATTTTTTTTCAGTCCGTTTTCGAACATCGCCACCGCGTCTTTGTCGCGACCTGCTGCGGCAGCGTTGGACGCCGCCTCGAACAACTGGATATCGCTAAAGCGATCCGGGCTGATGAGCATGTCGCCGAAAATAGCCTGCACGGCCGCAGTATCGCCCGACATGCGCATGGCGCGTCCGAGCGCCTGCTGCGCATTTGGTTCACCCGGTGCGTCCTTCAGGTAATCCTCGAGCAACGCCCGACCCTTCTTGATTTCGCGATCACGCTCCTCGCCCTTGAGCTGCTCGGCACGTGTGAGTCCAATTACGGCAAGGTTATAGCGGCTCTGTTGCTTCACTTTCTTATAAATAGTGTCCGCGCCCGAGAGCTCGATAACCTTCGCCATCGCCAACGCGGCGCTGTCGAGTTGGTTCTGCTTCTGATACACGGCGGAGAGCACATTCCACGGGCGCGGGTCCGTGCTCGCGACTTGCATTGCCAAGTGCGCAAAGTACGAAGCAGAGTCAGGTTTGTCCGCGTTCATGGCCGCGACTGATTTGTTGAGCACGTCGGTAAAAAATCGCTGACGATATGGCGCCACGATTGCGCGACACTGCGGCATGAGTCGTTCAATGACGGTCGCTGCCGAGTCAAGAGCCAGCAACAAGTTGTGTGAGCCTTGCGGATTACTAGTAAATCCGACAACGCCACGTTTCATGACAAACGGCGCTCCATCGACTTGCAGATACTGCGCGTACGTGCGCAGCAGCATGAACTGCCGACCCGGTTCGTTATTAATGCGGTCCGCGTTGTCGGTGAGCACACGAATGGAGTTGGCAAGATGTTTCGGCACTTCGTCGGGCCGTTTCGCCGTCGCCGCGGCGAGGATGTACTGCTTTGCGCCGTTGACCTGATACGGGCTATCGTCCTTGATGTCGCATTTCAGTGTTTGTGCCACGAGCGTGACTGGCAGCGTCACCGTGCCAGTCGCCATCATGCACCACATCAACCATCGCTGTCGCCTCATCAGATTTGCTCCGTGTCGTTGCTGCAGATCATAATTGGTCGCGCTTGCAGCGCGCCCTCTGAATTTACTACACCCTATACGACGCACCGGCACCGGTGTTGAAGAGCACCACTTCTGCGGTGCGTGCAATTGTGCCCTGCGTCACGGCATCCCGCAGCACCGATAGCGCGCAGCCACCCTCAGGCGCGGCGTCGATACCAGATGCAACGGACAACGTTCGCGTCCATGTCCGGATCGCGTCCTCGGTCGCGGTTGCGGCAACGCCGCCTGCTTCACGTAAGATGCGCAACAGCAGTTGATCGCCGAGTGGCGACGGGACTCGGAGACCGCTGGCGTATGTCATCGGGTCGATCCACGGCTCCGCTTTCGATTGCCCCGCTGCAAACGCTCGCGCAATGGGTGCGCAGCCGGCGGCCTGTGCAACGACATACGCGGGCTGCTTGCTGCCAGCCGGTAACCATCCACCGGCAAGCAATTCATTAATCGCCTTCCAAATCCCGATGGTCCCTTCGCCACCGCCGGTGGGATAAACAATCACGTCGGGGACGCGCCAACCCAACTGTTCGGCAACTTCGAAACCCATCGTTTTCATACCCTCCACTCGATACGGTTCGCGCAGCGTGGAGACGTTGAAGTACCCTGTCTCTGCCGCATAGGCGATTGCTAACTTTCCAGCGTCACCTATATGCCCATCAATGCGAACTAGTGTCGCTCCCATCGCCTCAATGGTGTCGAGAATTGGGCGCGGCGTTGTTGCGGGCGCGAACACACGGACTGGAATGCCTGCAGCGGCCCCATAGGCGGCGAGTGCTGCACCGGCGTTGCCGGCAGTCGGTACGACGAGTCCGGGCACCCCTGCACCCCTCGCACGCGTCACTGCAGCGCTCATTCCGCGCGCTTTGAACGACACGGTGGGATTCTGTCCTTCGTCCTTGATCCACAAGCGACGCACGCCCACGGCATCGGCTAACGCCGGCGATTCGCGCAATGGTGTAAGCCCTTCGCCCAAACTCACCGGTACTTCGTTTGCGAGGAGCGGCATAAATGGCGCGTAACGCCAAGCATCCCACCGGGGCGCAAGCAGCGTACCGACCGGTACAGCGGTGTACCGCGCAAACAGCGGCTGTCCGCAGGACTTACAAATAGACGCACCCACAAGGGGCGCTTCGGTGTCGCACGCGGAACAGAAAAGCCGCCATGGCACGACGTCAGTCGGGGACGTGGTCATCGGTATTGATTGAGGAGACGAGAGGATCTGGCGCATCGACGAACGATGCAGTGACAATTGGAACTTCGGGCAACGCGACGCCGAGTGCGAGCAACAATCGACGCGCGCTTGCAAGACCGAAACCTGGAACGGCGGCAATCTGTTCGAGCGCCGCCGTGCGAACACCCTGCACGCTTCCGAAACTTTGCAGCAACGCTCGGCGTTTTGTCGGTCCCACACCGGGAATTTTCAACAGCTCGGACGTGATGGTGCGCGCTGTTCGCTTCTGCCGCTGAAAAGTGATGGCAAAGCGATGCGCCTCATCCCGCGCCTGTTGCAGCATGCGCAACGCGGGCGAGCGGCGAGGCAATTTCACAGGATCTTTTCGCCCGAGCAGAAAAATTTCTTCGTCACGCTTGGCAAGGCTGATCACCGTGAGTTGCGTGAGACCAAGCGCGTCGAGTGCATCCTTCGCAGACGATAGTTGTCCTTTTCCACCATCGATCACCACGAGATCCGGCAATGGTTTTTCTTCTGTGGTACGTCGGGTGAAGTAGCGCGTGACGACTTCGTGCATGGCGCGAAAGTCATCGTTCCCTTCAAACGACGCAATTTTGAATTTGCGATATTCTGCGCGCTTGGGTCGACCGTTCTCGAACCACACAGCGCTCGCGACCACGTCGGTACCCTGCGCATGGGAAATGTCAAAGCACATCAGCGATCGCGGCAACCGCAGCAATCCAAGCTCCCGTTGCAATTCATAGACCGGGTCGACGGCGCGCTCGTCGGCCTCAAGCGCGGCAAGCTTGAATTCTTCGAGCAAGTGCCGGGCGTTTTGATCGGCGAGATCCACCAGTGCGCGTCGCGGTCCGCGCTGCGGCACACGCACGCGTGTCGTCTCAAGCGACGTTTCCAGCGACTCGCGATCAGCAAAGTCGAACGGAACAAGGAGATCGGCGGCGCGTGACTCTGCGGTCCGATACCACTGCGCGAGGCATGCGCCGAGCACCGCATCGTCCTCCTCACCGTCAGCATGCTCGAGGAGGCGATGATCACGCGCCAATAACGTGCCGCCGCGAATGCGAAGAATGACCACACATGCATCTTCGCCGTCGCGAGCGTAGCCCACCACATCGCGATCACCACCCTCGACCTCTAGTACGACCGTCGGCTCTTCCATTTTTTCGAGATGACGCAAGGCATCGCGCATCTCGCCCGCGCGCTCAAAGTCGAGTTGCGCAGACGCTTCAAGCATGCGCGCGCGCACGCGGTGCACCACTTCGCTCGTGCGTCCGTCGAGAAACCAGACCACCTCATCGATCATCGCACGATAGTCTGCGCTCGATTGATAACCAACGCACGGCGCCTGACAGCGCTTGATGAAGTAGTCGAGACACGGTCGTTCGGGTGCTTCCCGGAGAAGCGCATAGTGACATGACCGCACCGTGAAGAGGCGCTTGACGACGTTGAGCGCTTTGCGCATCCCGCCAACATCCGTGTACGGACCAAAATATCGTGCACCATCGTCAAGAAGTCGGCGCGTGACGATGACGCGCGGGAACGGCTCCTGCACCGTCACTTTGATGTACGGGTACGACTTGTCGTCACGTAACGCGATGTTGAATCGGGGTCGATACTCTTTGATGAGCGTTGCTTCGAGTATGAGCGCGTGCGCTTCGGTCGGCACCACAATAGTGTCGAGGTCGCGCACTTTTCTCAGCAAGCCACGCGTTTTCGGACTCGCCTCATGCTCTTGCGCCCAATAACTGCGCACGCGCGATCGCAATCGTTTTGCTTTGCCGACATACAGTACCTGTCCATCAACATCCTTCCAGAGGTACACGCCTGGTCCGTCCGGTAAATGCGGAAGCTTGACGGCGACCGATGCGGGCATACCGCGAAGCATGGCGCCCTGCGTCCACTCATCATCAGGTACTGGCATGACGGTTCCGCCCTCACCCTGCGGAAGATGCTCAGTCGCCATAGAATGCGGTGCGTGGAGCACGACGTAACCAGCGCGCTGCCTCGCGCGACCCCATCCACCACGCACTGATTAAATACGTGACGGCAAACGCAATAAGTATGGGTGGTCCAACGAGGCGCGGATGAGCATTGGGCCACTGCGATGATTGGGCGACACGCATCACGAGCGCGAACATGGTACCGACCAGTGATGCGAGCACGATGCGACGAGTGCCGCTCCACATCGTCGCCGTGTACAGCGGGCCGAGGCGACGGTGCAACCCGCGTACCAGCAGCGACAGATTGACATACGATCCGAGCGCTGTACCCAGCGCAATGGCTGCAGCGCCGTATGCCGAGTGACGCAGCGGGTAGGCGAGCACAATCGACGCGACCGCCGAGACCGTAATACTGACAATCGACGAGCGCAGCGGAGTGCGGTAGTCTTGCAAGGCATAGTAAACCGACGAGAGCAATTTGACCGAGCCAAAACTCACAAGGCCAATCGCGAAGGCCGCAAGTACCGCGTGCACTTCGCGCTGCTGCGATACCCCGAATGCACCCGTCCGGTAAATGATACCAACGCAATAGTCGCCGAAGACCACGCACACCACGGCACTGGGCACGATGTAGAAGAGCACGCGCTGCCAACCACCGCGAAGTCGCTCGAGCAACGCGTCAATATCCATGGCGCCGGAGTCACGCGACAGATCCGGTAACGAGGATGCCGCCACCGACACGCCGAAGATTGAGACGGGCAACAAGACAAGCAAGTTCGCGTAATTGAGATTGGCCACGGCACCCGTCGGCAAAAACGTCGCAATTTGCAGATCGATAAACGAGGAGATCTGCACAACACCAAGCGCTGTCACGACAGGGACAACGTTGCGCAGCATCGGCAATACACCTTCGGCAGCGCGATCCAGCGTCGGACGAATTGGTCCGAGCAGACGCAAGACCTCCGGCAACTGCGCCGCCACTTGCAACGCAGCGCCGAGCAGTGTCGCCCACGCGAGCCACCACGCGAGCTGAGCGAGGTCACTCGCGTGTGCGCCCCAGCCCCAGAGCAATCCAATTTGCGCGATCGACCACAGCGCAGCACTCGCGTATGACCAGAAAAAACGGCGATGCGAATTCTGAATTCCCAGACACCATCCACTCAACACCATCAACCCCGTCATCGGAAACAACACACGCGTCAACTGCGTCGTGAGCGCGCGCTGCGGTGCATCCCATCCTGGTGCAGCAAGTTGTGTCAGCAGCGGTGCGAACACGATGCCGAGAATGGTGAGCAATGACACGCCGACGAGCAATATACCAAGCACAGCAGATGCCATCGCACGCGAAGCCTTGCGGTCGGCACGCGCAAGCATGCGACTATACGCAGGCACAAACGCTGCCGACAACGTGCCTTCGCCGAGCAAATTACGGATCGCATTTGGGATTTTTCCCGCCGCATTAAACGCGTCGGCGGTGCTCGATGTGCCGAAGTAGTGTGCGAAAAATGTGATGCGCAACAAACCCAAAATTCGGCTAAGCAGGATACCGGCGCCGACGGTTACTGCCGAGCGGCTATCCGATGTTTCACTCATGGTGCGTCGGCAGCGCCCCGTACAACCGCGCGCGCATACAACATCGCCTCAGCGCTCATCCGATCGAAGACGGTGGTGCCATGCCGCACCAGCATCGGCATCAAATTCAATACGCGCTCGGGCGACGAACCGAGCGGCCGCAACGACGCACGTAATGATGCCGCCCGTCGCATCAACTCGACTTCCCGACGCTTGACGCCGGCGTGCACACGTCGTTCGAACCGATCGAGTTTAATCACCAGATCGCGTTGCAGGCCGTCGACGACCTCCGCCGCGACAACACCCTCCGCCTGCGCCACCGCGTCGCCGACCGCACGTACCTGCGTCTCGGCCGTGACACGCAGACGCTCGATCGCATCACGAACACGCTCATCCGTCGCACGCTCCGCGAGCGTCGTCTCGACCGCATGTGGATCACGCAACAGCATCTCGTCCAAGCCCAAATTCTCCAATTCTGTCAGGGCTGCGGTATCGATAATTTCACCTGCCCATCGCGGAGTGACCACCGGGATCGCCGCCTGAAGCGCTTTCGCGACGGCAGTCACCTGCGCAAAATACGCGAGCTCTCCTGGACCCGCGAGATACGTGACGGTTGGCAACAACGCACGCTCAAGGACGGGTCGCAGAAGTACGTTTGCACCGAGGGACCCAGTGTCCGCCTCGCGAGCAACACGCGCCGCTTCGTGAACCGGTATTCGTTCACGTACGCGATCACGCGCACGACCCGACGCGCCGAGCCGCGTGCGAAACACGAGCGACAGATCGTCGATCGGCTCAACCTGCGGCTCGAAGCCTGCGGCGCGGATCGCTTTCGTCCGTTCCGCGAGCGCGTCAGCCACGGGCTGCGCGTGCACGAGCGCACCTCGTAAGAAGGCATCGGCCGATTCGCGTAGCGCCGCATGCGCCGCGTCCAACACGGCAATTCCGAGCGGTTCCAACAGCGCACGCAACAACTGCACGTACGCTGCACCTATAGTGGCCTGCGGCACATACGCTGATTCGATTTGCTCAAAAAAAGTGCCGTGGGCCATCGATCCGCAGGTTGTCCGCAATCGTGACAACGCGTCAGAGACATCGCCCAATGGCACATCGGACATCGCAACTCCATCGGTAGCAGGTCCAGGCAACGACAGCGTGACTAGTCCACGGGACGTCGCGACGTGCGTCACGGCAGCTTCCAGCCAGTCGGCATCGTCACTGGCGGCCCAGAAAATCGGCGCGACAGGCATGCCAATCGCCGCCTCAAGTTCGTCCGCCATCGCAAGCGCGCCCAATGCTTTGCTCCACGTGTACGTCGGCCCTCCAAATAATCCAGGTTGCTGACCAGTGGTTACCACGACACCACCAGACGCCGCGCGACCCAGTCGAGCGGCTGCTCGACCAGTCGCGACGATTGCGGGTGCCAGCGCTGTGAGCCAGTCAACATCCCGGAGTGAGCCATGCACCGCCTCAGCATGCGCACGCCAAGACGATACATCGTGCGGACGCTGTGGCAACCACGCGTGGCCTACATCCGCGTGTTGCAACAACAGCGAGAGCGCACCTCCGCCAAGTGGCACC
The DNA here is from genome assembly GCA_025358925.1 of Gemmatimonadaceae bacterium. Lineage (GTDB taxonomy): Bacteria > Gemmatimonadota > Gemmatimonadetes > Gemmatimonadales > Gemmatimonadaceae > Gemmatimonas. Next base: position 37,994 of record JANYHT010000003.1, read on the forward strand.
GTGCGCACGAGGATTGATTCGTCGACACTGTTCGTAGGTTTGGCGCTCATCACTTGTGGTACGGTTCTCCGCGCACAATCGTGCCCGCGCGATAAAGTTGCTCGGCTAGCACAAGCCGGGCGAGTTCGTGCGGCAACGTCCACGGTGCAAGTGATAGGCGCCGCGTTGCTCGTCGTCGTACGGCATCCCCAATGCCATGTGCACCGCCAATGACGAAGGCTACGCTGTGCGCACAATCGCGAAATGCCTTAAGCCACTCCGCAAAGGCGCCAGACTCTAAGACATCACCACCAGGATCACAGGCAATGATGCTCGTGTCACTTGGAATTCGTTCAGCCATTCGTTCAGCTTCGCGATCGCGCACTACCGTCGGGCTTAATCCGCGCCCGGGCTCGTCTTTCACTTCGATCACCACGAGCGGCCAATAGTGCGCCGCTCGCGCCTCGTAATCATGGATCGCGTCGGCCAACCCCGCGTGACGGGGTTTTCCGACAACAAACATCGAGACATGCACGGTCTGCGTCCGGTCAGGCGTAGATCCCGCGCAACCGATGCACGGTGGCTACACGACTAATCGATGTCATGTACGCCGCAGTGCGCATGTTCACGCGATGTTGCTTCGACAGCGACAGCACTTCTTGAAAGCTTCGCGTCATGATGCCACCAAGTCGTTCGTTGACATCGTCTTCCGACCAAAAATACCCCATACGATCTTGCACCCACTCGAAGTACGAAACTGTGACGCCCCCTGCATTGGCCAAAATGTCCGGTATCACGAAGATCCCCTTTTCGTCCAGAATCGGATCGGCGGCCGCAGTGGTCGGCCCATTCGCACCTTCGCAGATCAATCGCGCGCGAATCTTGGGTGCGTTCTTCGTCGTGATGACATTTTCAAGCGCGGCCGGCACCAACACATCAACATCGAGCGTCAGCAAATCGTCGGGGTTCATCGCATCCGCGCCGTCAAAACCTTCAAGCGAGCGATGCTTCGCGACGTACGCGATCGCCGCGTCGACATCAATGCCCTTCGCATTATGGAATGCGCCGGCTCGGTCGCCGATCGCCACAACGCGACATCCTTCACGTACTAAGAGCTTTGCCGCGATTGAACCAACGTTGCCGAAACCCTGCACCGCGACCGTCGCGCCTTTCATCTTGAGACCGAGATGGTTCATCGCTTCACGAGTCACAAGCATACAGCCTCGCCCAGTGGCCTCTTTGCGACCGAGAGAACCACCCATCTCCACCGGCTTGCCTGTAACGACAGCGTTCTCTGTACGCCCCACGTGCATGGAGTACGTGTCCATCACCCACGCCATCACGCGCTCGTTGGTATTCACGTCAGGTGCCGGGACATCGGTGTCGGGGCCGAGCAGGGAAATAATGCCCTTCGTATATCGGCGCGTGACGCGCTCCAGCTCACCGACGCTCATGCCAAGTGGATCACACACCACGCCACCCTTCGCACCGCCAAACGGCAAATTCACCACGGCACATTTCCAAGTCATCCACGCCGCAAGCGCCTTAACTTCTTCCAGCGTGACCTTCATGTCGAAGCGAATGCCACCTTTGGCGGGCCCTCGCGACGTGTTGTACAGCACGCGATACCCCGTAAAAACCTCGACCTCGCCATTGTCGAGCTGAACCGGCACCGAAACGATAAGCTGTTTTTCGGGATTGCGAAGAATTTTGTAAATACCAGGCTCAAGATCAAGCAACTCGGCAGCGCGATCAAAGCGCGACATCATCGCCTCGAACGGATTCACTTCGTCGAGGAACCGATCTTTGTCGGGCCGAACAATACTGTTCGTTGGTAAGCGAAGGTCGATAGCCATGTAGGCGGGTTTGTGTCGGCTCAGCCGGCGGTGGGAGTAGTAGCCGCGCGCGCCGCCAGCACCCGTGCAAACACACGGTCCAGCGCCTCGGCGCCTCGATCGACCACTACTGTCTGGGAAAGATACCAAAGCGCGGCCGCTTCGCGAGGCCAGATCGGCGCGAGCTTAACGGCATCTTTAAGGGTGCAGACGACGCCACTGCTGCCATCGGCGTCGCGCGCGATCCGCATGGCATTGGCCGCGCTGAATGCGTGATGATCCGGAAAGCGATGCACGCGGCGAAACACAGCACCAGCGCGCAGCAACTGTGCTTCGAACGCCCGGGGATCGCCGATCGCGCTCAATACACTAACGTCGCGCCCGGCGAGCCATTCCGCCGGGTGTGAAAGCGATCGCGCCAGCGTGTGATCGTGTCCCAACATGTCGTGCGCGTCCTGCGAGAGCGACGTAGCAAGCCGCAGGGTATCCGGAACGAGTGTAACAACCGCGATCGCGATGTTCGGAGCAGCGCGAGCAATCGCGGTTTGAAGTGATGCAATTTCGTGATCGGACGCCGCCTTCACCGTGATCACCGCGACATCGGCGCGTTGAAGGGCGATCAACGGTTCGCGAAAAGGTCCGGCAGGTAGCAATCGCGCGGTGCCGTTCCACTTGTCGGCACTCAGCAGCACAAGATCTGCGATTCGCGGAGCACGGCGATGCTGAAATGCGTCATCGAGGACTGCGCAGTCGGCACCGCGCGCGCGCGCAGTATCAAGTCCGACGCATCGATCCGTCGCGACAACGATAGGCGACTGTGGATTCAGTATCGCGTGCACACGCCACTCGTCGTCACCGTAATCGCGAAGGACGATCGCCGGATGCGCACCCTGTATACGCAAGCGAGCAGCGCACCACGCCGCGATCGGTGTTTTGCCCGTTCCACCTACAGTAAGATTGCCAACTGACAAGGCTGCCAACACTGCGGGACGCGCAGGCGTCGCATCATACGACGCATTGCGCCGCGCCACGGCCAAACGGAACAGCTGTTCCATCGGCGCAAGCATCGCACGCGCAGCGCGACCAACGACACTGCGGTCTTCCCACACACGTTCGACAAATTCGTGACTGTGCGACGAGATTGGCATTTCGCTCACCGTGCCGACGGCGTCTTCCCAGCCGCAAGGTGCGCCACACGTTCGAGTTCCACATGCAAACGCTGTGCGAACTCGTCGGCGCGCTCCGCCGCTGACCGCGCATCACTACCGTCAACACGCATCGGTGTGCCATACGCGATTGTCACGCGTGCGAACGGCTTTGGAATCTCGAAGACATCCCACGATCGCAGCCGCCATTTGCGATCCGAATGAGCGACGATCGGCACGATGGCTGCGCCAGCGCGCGACGCGAGCACGAGCGCGCCCGGAGCATACGAATGCCGAGGTCCGCGCGGACCGTCCGGCGTAATGGCAACATCAACGCCGGTCTTGAACATCTTTACTGCTGCGAGCAACGCGCGTGCGCCGCCGCGCGACGACGAACCACGGATGGCCGAGAAACCCAACCGCCCAAGGATCTGCGCGAGTATCTCACCGTCGCGATGTTCACTGATCATGACTGCCGTAGGCTGTCGATGTGCATAGATGATGGGCAACATCTGACCGTGCCACAACGTGAACACCACACGCGGCGCATTCGCGTCCCGTGCGAGCAGCGCCGCGCGACCATGCACCCGAAGACGCCACGTCGCGCCGAGCGCGCCGAGCAGCCAACCCACCATCCGAATTGCGACACGTGTACGCCAATCAAGCCGATGCGACGGCTCCTCGTGAATCGGCGCGTTGCGGTCTGGAACGTCGCGCTCGCGCTCGCGAGTCATCGCAGCAGACCGAGCGCCATCTCGGCCACGCGCCTGGCCGCGCCAGGCGTGCCGAGCATCGCTCGCACATCGCGCAGTCCGGCCTCCGCCATGTCGCGCACGTCGCTTCCTTCGGTGAGCAAAGGCTCCAACGCGTCGGCAACCGTTACCGTTCGCAAATCGTTTTGAAGAAATTCGCGTGATACTTCACGCTGCGCGACAACATTGACCAAGCCAATGTGCGGAATCTTGATGACACGCTTCGCGATAGCCGCAGTGATTGGACTTGTCGAATAACCAATGACGTGCGGCAATCCGGCTACAGCGGCTTCCAGCGTCGTCGTGCCGCTCTTCAGCAATCCTGCGGTCGCAGCACGCAGCACTGGAAACGACGCACCGTGCACGAGCGGGAATGGACAGTCCGTGGAAGAAATCTTCACCGTCGGCGCAACACTGACGACGACGTGTAAACCGGGACGACGTCGCCGCAATTCTGACGCTATCGCTAGGAATGGTTCGAGATGTCGAGACAGTTCCGCGCGACGACTACCCGGGAACACCGCGAGAATTTCTCCCGTCGTCGGCAATCCCAGCAGCGTCCGTGCTTCGCTTCGCGAAGGGAGGTGGAGCGCGCGATCGAGCAATGGGTGTCCGACAAACGTCGCATCAATTCCATTTTCGCGAAGTAACGATTCTTCGAAGGGCAGAATCGACGCCGCCTTCGTCACGACCTGCGCCAGCTTCGATAAACGACCCGCGCCCCACGCCCACACCTGCGGCGTGATGTAATACAAGACGGGGATACCAGCGCGATGCGCGACTTCAGCGACTTTCAGGTTGAAGCCGGGATAGTCTAGCAGCACGACAAGGCCCACACGTCCCGTGGCGATGCGTCGCCGAAGCATGCGCAAAAGGGCCCAGTGCTTCGGCACATGTGCTAGCACTTCAACGAATCCCATGACCGCGAGCTGCTCAATATGTTCGAGCAGCTCAACGCCCGCTGCACGCATATATTCGCCACCAATTCCCGCCATCGGTATGTCGGGACGCCGCTCACGCAGCGCCTCAGCGACCTTGCCCGCATGTAGGTCGCCGGAGGCTTCCCCAACGGAGAACAAAATCTCACGCACGTGTCGCGTCGCCCGCTCGCAGAACCGCGCGCGCTTGCTCAATGGCCATCACAATCCGAAGCGCAGCCTCGAGCGCCTCGCGTCCTTCTTGGCCGGTCACCGCCACCGCATTGCGTCCGGCAGCTGCGCCCAAAAACTGCGCGAGTTCAAGCGCCAGTGGTTCAGCATCAGGTGCCGTGAGCGGCACAAGTTCAACGAAGTCTTCCAACGCTCGCGGCGCACGCGCCAACTGCAGCGGATCGAAATCACCACGCAGCCGGTAAAATTCGCCCGTGCCGGCGGCAAGATCGAGCGAGAGATATCCGCTCCGCTGAAAAATGCGCAACTTGCGTAAACGTTCTCGCGAGACTCGACTCGCCGTAATGTTCGCAACAGCGCCATTGGCGAACGTCAGTCGCGCGTTCGCAATGTCAATCTGTGGCGTTAGTACGGGCATACCCATTGCCTGCACATCAGCGACGCGTGTGCCCACGAGTGTGTGCACTAAGTCCAAGTCATGAATCATCAGGTCGAGGACAACAGCGACGTCGGAGCCGCGCGGATTAAATGGAGCCAGTCGATCACTCTCAATGAACTGCGGTCCGTCGACAAACGGCATTGCCGCGCGCACCGCGCGATTGAATCGTTCCACGTGCCCTACCTGCAACACAACGCCAGCGGCTGCCGCGAGGACCAACAATTCGTCCGCCTCAGCCAAGGTCACCGTGAACGGCTTTTCAACAAAAATATGTTTCCCCCGACGCAACGCGTGCGATGCGACGGCGTGGTGCGCCGTGGTCGGCACCACAATCGAGACCGCATCAATCTCGTCGAACAACGCGTCCAGTGAAGCAAACGCCGAGACGCCCAACGATGCGGATACTTCCGCAGCGCGCGCCGGATTCTCGTCAACAAATCCGCTGAAGCGATCACCCGCTAGATCACGCAAAATGCGCACGTGATGGACACCGAGTCCGCCCGCGCCGACCACACCAATACGCGGCGCACCACGCTGCGAAAAAAGTCGCGCATCCGTGCTGGCGTTCAGAAACCGACGCCCCGCCGACTCGCATCGATAAAATCGAGAAACTGCTGCACTTCCGGCAACAACTCCACTTCATCGCGCGCGCGTTCGACACCTTGCGACAGGTTAAGATCCGAACGAAAACACAACCGATACGCACGCTTTAACTCACGCACCACCGCATCATCAAATCCGCCACGCTGCAGTCCAACAGAATTTAGTCCGAACAGTTTGAGCGGATTTCCAACGGCGCGCACAAACGGCGGCACATCTTGTGACACACGTGAGCAGCCGCCGATAAAGGCATGTCGACCAATCCGCGCAAACTGATGCACTGCGCATAAGCCCGAGATGGTCACGCGATCTTCCACGGTCACGTGTCCGGCGAGTTGCGTACCGTTCGAAATGATGATGTGATCGCCGAGGTGACAATCGTGCGCAAGATGCACATAGCTCATCAAGAAGCAGCTACGTCCGATCGACGTTTTGACAGAATGCGCTGTTCCGCGATTCACCGTAGCGTATTCGCGGATTGACGTATCATCTCCGACGTCCACCCACGTTTCTTCGCCACGATACTTAAGGTCTTGCGGATCGCCGCCTAAGATCGCGCCAATACCGATACTCACGCGTTGACCAAGAATCACGTTTCGTTCGAGCGTCGCCCGTGCCGCAAGCTCGACATGATCACCCAAGGTGCATTGCGGCCCGACAAACGCCCAAGGACCAATGACAACGCCATCACCGAGCACCGCGCTCGGATCGACGAGGGCGGTGGGATGTATTTGGGCGCTCATTTGTCGCGGATAATCGCCGCCATCTCTGCTTCCGCCGCGACCTGACCGTCAACGCTGGCCGTACCGCGCATACGACATGTCGAGCCGCGAATTTGGAGCACTTCAAGCTCGAGACGCAATTGATCGCCTGGCCGCACCGGACGTCGAAATTTGATGTTATCGAGCGACATAAAATACACCACCTTCGTCGACGGGTCTTCGATGGATCGCATCAACAACATACCGCCAACCTGCGCCATTGACTCAACGATCAAAACGCCGGGCATGATCGGATGCCCAGGGAAATGTCCCTGAAAAAACGGCTCGTTGATTGTAACGTTCTTGAGGCCGACAATACGCTTGCCCTCCTCGATCTCCAGTATGCGATCGACGAGTAAGAACGGATAGCGATGGGGCAACACCTGCATGATGTCTTCGATCGTATACACGGCAGACTCCCGGACAGCGTGTTGCACAAGCGCGCGCACGAGAGCGATAGTGCCCCGATGGCTCGGCTTATATGCGTCGATGTGTGCGCGCACTCGCGCACCGGCCAGCACAAGATCACCGACACAATCGAGCGCCTTGTGACGCACAAATTCGTCGGACCAGCGCAGCGTATTTTCCACAACGCTCGTCTCATCCAACACCACGGCATTACTCGTTGATGCGCCTTGAATGAGTCCCTTTCGTCGCAGCTCGAGCACTTCATGCACGAATCCAAACGTTCGCGCTGCAGCCAACTCTCGCTCAAAACTTTCAGCGGTAATCGTGTACTGCCCTGATTGTTTGCCAATCAGTGGATGAGGGAAATCAATGGTGACGTCAAGGGAGAGTCGACTACACGGGCGCGCCTCGTAGACCGACTCGCCGTCGACAATACGAATGGATTTGCGCAGAACCAGCCACTCCGGGCGACCACCATTTGGCACAAGACCAGCGTGTAGCAGCGCCGTCAAAAACGGACCTGCACTCCCGTCCATTATTGGAGGCTCTGGACCGTCCATCACGATTTCGATGTCATCGATCGCTAAGGCGCCGATCGCCGCGAGCACGTGCTCGACGGTGTGAAACGCATCCGGTCCGCGACCAAGTTGCGTGCGCCGCTCGGCCTCCACCGCTTCGTCAACGCGCGCGGAAATAGACACCGCATCGGGACGATCACTACGTCGAAAGACAACACCAGAACCCGATTTCGATCGCCGAAATACCAGTCGACACGGTTGGCCAAGATGAAGTCCGACGCCCTCGACAATCGCCTCACCGCTGATCGTCACTCGTTCCCCGCCCATACTACGGCGAATGACAGTCGTCGCGTCGCGGCGCACTGACGCGATCACGAATCCGCTCGCTCGGCGAGCATCTGCTCAAGAGGCCGAATGATCTTCCCCAATCGCGCCAGCGCCGACCACGAGCGCAGCTGCTCGCGGTGAGGTCGCGCCGGGAACCCCGAAACGGTAATGCCTGCAGGCACGTCGCTAATCACGCCTGCTCGAGCCGCGACCGACACTCGGTCGCCGATGTTCACGTGACCGCCAACGCCCGACTGCCCGCCAAACTGCACAAAATCACCGATCCGAGACGAACCCGCGATTCCAACACCTGCGGCGAAAAAACATCCCTTGCCAATGCGCACGTTATGCGCAACATGCACGAGACTATCCAATTTGCTCGCCGCGCCGATGATCGTGTCATCGACGCTTCCGCGATCAACGCAACTGTTGGCACCAATCTCGACATCATCCTCAAGCACACAACGACCAGGATGCGGCACGCGCACGAGACCATGATCACTTTGCACGAAACCAAACCCATCGCGACCGACCCGTGCGCCCGAATGCAGCACAACGCGGTCACCAATCTCCACAAACGCATAGGTCACCGCGTGCGAATAGAATCGCACATCACGACCAACCGTTGTTCCCTCGCCAACGACCGCGTGTGATCCGATCCACGCGCGATCGCCGAGCGTCACGCCGTCGCCAATGATCGCATAGGCTTCAATGGTGACCCCGTCTCCCAGCATCGCGGTCGTCGCGACGATCGCCGTCGGATGCACCCCCAAAGGGCGCGGCTCATCGCGACGAAAATGCGCCAGCAAGCGCAGCATCGCTTGAGTGGGCTTCTCCACCACCACCCGCGTGCTCGGTGTCCCGAGCGTGTTGGCCAATTCCGGCGATACCAACACGACGCCCGCACGTGAAGTTGAAAACCAACCAGCGTAGCGCGCATGCGCAAGAAAACTCAGATCCGTTGGCCCCGCCCGATCCAACGGAGCAATCCCGAACACGATCGCGTCCGTATTGCCCACCACGTGTCCGCCAACTTGTTCCGCAATCGCAGCAGCGGTGATACGCACCCGCGCATCACCGCCGCCCATCGCACGCGAAACCTGCCCGTCGCTCACTTCGACGGCGGCTTCTTCGTCGTCACGCCCGCTGGCGCAACCGCTGGTCCCGTTGTCGCCTTCGACGCCGCCTTCGGTGCACTCAAGCGAAGCTTCGCTTGCACTCGGTCAGTGATATCCAGATTCTTATCGACAGAAACAATCACCGATCCTGCGGCCACGTCAAAAATGAAGGAGTAACCACCTTCAGAGCGAACATCGTCGAGGACCTTGCGAACATTGTCCATGACTGGCTGCATCAGCTCCGCTTCACGCTGCTGCGCCTGCTCGTTCAACTTCTGCACGCGATCCTCGTATTCTGTCTTCTTTTCCTGCACAGTCTTGAAGCGCGCGTCCTTCGCCGCCGGCGAGAGCGTAATTGCTTCCGCCTGATACGCTTTTTCTAACGAACTCAAAGAATCCCCAAGTTTCGCCACCTGCGCGCGAAACCCTTCCATGTCCTTTTGAAACTGCAATTCCGCTTCTGCACGACCCGGCGCGGCCTGCATCAATGCCTGGGAGTTGATGAACGCAAACTTCTGTACCGTCTGGGCAGATACGCCAACAGACGTTCCAACCAACAGTGCACAGGCGCCGACAAAAACGGATAAACGCATCAGAAATCCTCTAGTTGAAAAGCTTGCCGAGCCGGAAGTGGAACTGCCACTTCGGATCCGGGTGCGCGCGAAGAGTAATTGGATCGATCGCCGTGCGGTCGAATCCGTACGCCATATCGAGTCCGAGTGGCCCGAGCGGCGTGACGGTAGATACCCCAAAGCCCGCCGAACGGAAGAGCCGGGTTGGGTTGATCTGCCTCGCTGACGCCCAGTTATTGCCTGCGTCAGAAAATACGTTCACATAGAACATCTGGTTGAGACGCATCCCAACCTCCCCCGTCAGCGTAAGAAACGCGTTGCCGAACGACGCTGGATCGGAGCGATATTGATCCGTGGTTGAGTTAAAGCCGCGCGGGGTGATGGAAAACTCGGGATAACCCCGCACTGACTCTCCGTACATCACGCCACCGACAGAAAACTGCTGCTGGAAGAAGAACGGACCGGAGTTGCCAAACAGAGCGCCTGCATGTGCAGTCATACCCATCACAAACTTGAGTGGCTGTGAGCCCGGGTTCGATCCGCCAAGTTGTGCGATCGGCGCAAAGGCGCTCATCTGACCGGTAACACGCTGAAAGTTTACCGAACCGCCCAACGGACCGCCGCTAAAATCTGCCGTCACTGAGCGTAACGAGCCAGCGGTAGGAAATGGCAGATCAACGCGCGTGTCATACGTATACTCCAAACCAACGTTCGAGCGTAAACAGTTTCTCGTACAACCTGTGGCCAAGGTGCCCGACGTGAACGTCGCCGACTCGCCGTTGTACGAGACCGCAACGCTCGACTGCAGCGATCCCGGTACCGGAAGACCCACACGCACCGACGCGCCCGTTCGAATGTTCTGACCGAGATTGCCGACCACGAATCGCGATTGTGTTCGGTATGCGCTGAGCGCGCCGGAGACCCGTGTTCCCCGCAAGGCAGGATCGGTGTAAGTTGCCGTAAAATCGTTATAAAAACGTCCATACTGCCAATTGAGCGAGCCCTTTTTGCATCGACCAAACAAGTTGGGTTGTTCAACGCCAATAAAGCCGCCAAAACCAACGCCGCCTTGACCCATTGACGCACCGAAGTTGATGCTACCCGTGCGCTTTTCCTTCACGCGAAACACCAGATCCACGTCGCCTTGATCATTGACAGGGCGATAATCGGGAAACGGCATTGGCGATTCAAAAAAGTTGAGGTTGCCGATGCTCTGATAACTGCGCACCATCGCTTCTTGATTAAACACGCCGCCCGGCACGAGATAAATTTGGCGTCGAATGCAATCGTCCGACGTGTAGTCATTTCCCAGAATCTCGATACGATTTACGATTGCCGGGTTCTTCTCATCAATTTCCCAACGCAAGTTGACCACCGGCAGCGAATCTTTATCTAAACGGCGATCAACGACAGGCGTTATCCGAGCGTACAGGTAGCCGTTGTTACGGTAGGCGGCGTTCACCTTCTCGATAGACTCGTCCCATTTCTTTTGGTCGAACACGCCGACCGGCGCCGACGCCTCGCGACTGAGCAATCCCTTCACGCGCTGCGTGAGCGTTGGATCATTGCCTTCGAACGGATAATACCGATGCAACTCGTCGGTCGGAAACCGACGATTGCCTGCAATCTCAAATGTGCCGACGCGATAGCGAGGTCCTTCTTCCACACCGATCTGTACAAGCCCTTTTCCGCGCTCTCGATCGACGATCAGCGTGTCCTTCGCGATTCGCATATCCACGTACCCGAGACGCGAGTACAACGCCGGAATTCGTTCGCCCAAATCCCCGACATATTTATCGTCGTCAAACTCACCCTTGCGAAAGAACCAGAATCCTTCGGGTTTCGTTTTCATCGCACCGACGATGGTCGCTTCTTTTACACCCTTATTGCCGATCACGTCGATGCCTGCAATGGCCAATCGACGTCCTTCCTCAATGCGATAGGTCAACCCGATGCGACCGTCCGACATCGGCGTTGAATCGATTCTCACGGTCGCCAGATAGTAGCCCGCGCTCTCGTAGACCGAATCAATCTTCGCACGCGCGCGCGCCTCCTGCATCGGATCGATTGGTCGACCAATCAGCAAATCGATTTTATCGCGCACGGAGCGTTCAGAAACCGCCTTCGGCCCAACCACCTTGATATCACCCAGCAGCGCTCGCTCGCGAACAACGTATGCCGCAATGGTTTTACCCTTAACGGCGTCGAGATCGCACCGCAATTGCACGTCATCGAATTCGTTCATCGCGTACAACGCTTTCAGCGCACGCTGGACCACGGGGAATGGCATCGGACTGCCCGCGAGCAATCCACCGTCCGCACGAATTTTCTCCTGCGAAATACGCACATTTCCGCGGACCGCAACGGAATCCGGATTCGCGCACTTTCCCGCGTCATCCTGAGCCCAAGCAACGGGCGTGGCAAACACGGTCACGACGAGCGCTCGGAGCGCGGCTTTCAGGAAAACGCTGTTCTGCATAACCCGGGAATATACATCGAAAAGACAAGCGGCCGGACCCGGCTGGGCTCGGCCGCTGGCGGACTACTGCCGTTACGCCTGCGGTGTCGGAGACAAGACACGAAATTCAAGCTTTTCTTTTTCGGTCGACGAGACGTCGACTTCAATTTCATCGCCTTTCGAGAACTCCGCGGTCAGGATTTTCTCCGACAGCGGGTCTTCGATGTATCGCTGGATCGCCCGCTTGAGCGGGCGAGCGCCATAATGCTCGTCGTATCCGTGGTTTACCAAAAATTCCACGGCCGGTTCCGTTAACTTGATCACCAACTCCTCCTCGGCCAAGCGCTTCTGCACTTCCGCAAAGAGAATGGACACAATACTCGTAATGTGCTCCTTCCCAAGCGGATGGAAGACAATCACGTCATCGAGGCGGTTGAGGAATTCGGGATTGAACACTCGTCCCATCTCCTCTTTCACCTTCTCAGAGATCCGCTCGAAATCACCGCGCGCATCACTGCCACCAAAACCCAACGACTTGGTTTTGGTGATGTCTTTCGCTCCCACGTTCGACGTCATAATCACGACGGTGTTCTTGAAATCGATCACGCGACCGTAGTTGTCCGTCAGGTGACCCTCATCCAAGACTTGCAGGAGGATGTTGAACACATCCGGATGCGCCTTTTCGATTTCATCGAGTAGCACAACGCTGTACGGCTTCCGACGAATGGCCTTCGTCAGCGTGCCCGAGTCTTCGTAGCCAACGTATCCCGGAGGAGCACCGATGAGACGCGACACGGAAAACTTTTCCATGTACTCGCTCATGTCGACACGGATCAGCGCCGACGCATCAGCAAACAGAAATTTGGCGAGCGAACGCGCCAATTCCGTTTTGCCAACTCCCGTTGGTCCGGAAAAGATAAAGGAACCGATCGGACGTCGCGGATCTTTCAAGCCGGCGCGACTACGACGAATCGACCTCGAAAGTGCCTTGATCGCCTCGTCCTGCCCGACCACGGATAAATGCAGTTCCTCTTCCATCCGCAGGAGACGAGCGGTCTCCGCTTCCTGCAATCGCGTGACTGGGATACCCGTCCACCGGCTGACGATAAACGCGATCTCTTCTTCACCCAACGTCGGGCGATGCGATTGCCGATGTGCTTCCCACTCTTCCTGCTTGCGACGAATCTCCGCCTGCAGCTCGCGCTCATTGTCACGCAACGACGCCGCACGTTCAAAATTCTGATCGCGGACCGCCGCTTCCTTCTCGGCGTTTAGCGCCTCTAACTGTTCTTTGAGCGCGGCAACCGCCGGCGGAGGCGCCTGCGCGGCGAGGCGCGCGCGCGCGCCCGCTTCATCGATCACATCGATGGCTTTATCCGGCAAGAAACGATCAGTGATGTAGCGCTCGGACAACTTCGCCGCGGCAATCAACGTTTCGTCAGGAATGTTCACCCGGTGATGATCCTCGTACTTCTTTCGCAGACCTTGCAAAATTTGCACGGTCTCGTCGATTGACGGCGGATCGACCACCACCGTTTGAAAGCGACGCTCGAGGGCGCCGTCCTTCTCGATGTACTTTCGATATTCGTTCAGCGTGGACGCGCCAACGCACTGCAGTTCTCCACGCGCAAGCGCCGGCTTCAACATATTGCTCGCGTCGATCGCACCCTCGGCAGCACCCGCACCAACGAGTGTATGTAGCTCGTCAATGAACAGAATGACCTGCTTGTTTTGCGCGATTTCGTTCATGACCGCTTTCAATCGCTCTTCGAACTGGCCGCGATACTTCGTACCCGCGATGACCGCAGCCATGTCGAGCGACAAGACACGATTGTCTCGCAGCGACTCTGGGCACTCACCATTAGCGATCAGTTGCGCGAGTCCTTCGACGATGGCGGTCTTACCGACACCTGGTTCACCGATCAACACGGGATTGTTTTTCTTCCGACGCGTGAGCACTTCCATCACCCGCTCAATCTCTTTCGCACGACCAATCGTTGGGTCGAGCTGCCCCTCGGCAGCGAGTTGCGTGAGATCGCGACAGAAGTGATCGAGTGCCGGCGTCTTGGATTTCTTGTCGCCCTTCGCTGGCGCTGCAGCGGGCGGGACAACGCCGGACTTTTCCGGTTGAGGCGATTGTCCGGGCTGCGGCACGTCAGTACCGAGCAGGCGCAACGTTTCAGAGCGCGCCGCATCGAGATTCACGCCAGCGTCCGTGAGAACCTGCGCCGCGATACCCTTCTCTTCGCGCAATAATCCGAGCAACAAATGCTCAGTGCCGACGTAGCTGTGATTAAGATCGCGCGCTTCAGCCATGGCGAGTTCCAGGACCTTCTTGGCGCGCGACGTATACGGCAAGTCCGGGCCAGTAGCTTGCGCCGCTTTTCCCTTTTTGACCGTCTCCTCGATTTTTTGCGTGACGTCGTCGAGATCGACATTGAGGTTTTGCAACACAGCGGCTGCAACGCCCTCGCCCTCGCGAATCAGCCCGAGCAAAATATGCTCAGTGCCGACGTATTCGTGATGGAGGCGTGCCGCCTCTTCACGAGCCATCGCAAGAACTTTCCGCACCCGCTCGGTGAAGTTGTAACCGTTCATCGTCCCCTCAGGATCGGGTGGAAGCGGATCATTCGAATCCGCCTCCTTCGCTCACTAGCGCCTGACGCACGTACCTCGCGCGTGCCAGGTTTGCCTCAGTATCCGTTAACTCACGCCCCTCAAGATGAGCAAGGTGTGCGGACTGGGCAAAAATCAGGAGCTTGTTGAGTGTGTATACACTGAGCCGAGTGATCAGTTTCAGACCGACCGCCAACCGAACACCGCTCAGATAATTCATCGCCTCGTCGAACGTCAAGCTGCGCGCGTAGCGCAACGTACCGTATGCGCGCCACAACTTGTCTTCGATAATATAGCCAGCATCTCGCACCAAGACACGGCGCGCCTCCTCTTCACGTTCGATCACATGACGCACGACGCGCACAAGTAAATCCTGCAACTCATCTTCCGATCGACCCAACGTCGTTTGGTTCGACAGCTGAAAGAAGTTGCCCACTACTTCGCTCCCTTCGCCATACAATCCGCGATACGTCAATCCCATCTGCTGCAAACCGGCCAATACCTTCCCGATTTCCTTCGTCAGCACCAAGCCCGGCAAGTGAATGAGCACCGACGCACGCAAGCCGGTTCCCGTATTCGTGGGACAAGCCGTAAGAAATCCGAATTCGCGATGAAAGGCGAACGGTACCTGCGCACCCAATTCGCGATCCAGACGTTGAACGGTCTCGAATGCTTGGGGTACGGCGAATCCCGACCGCAGCGCCTGCAAGCGTAGATGATCTTCCTCGTTGACCAATAAGCCAACGTTCTCACCCAAAAACACCGCCGCGCCCGAGCGCAACGGGTGTTGCTGATCGAGACCTGCCAACTCCTTGCTGACCAAATGTCGCTCGTGCAAGAGCTGTCGATCTTGCACCACCAGTTCCTCAAGCCGAAGCAAAAGACTCCCGCGGAGTGACGGCACCGCACCGAGCGCATCGCGGACCTGTGCAAGCATGCGCAATCGCTCCCCGTCGCGCGCGCGTCCGGTAAACGCGTAGCCGGTGACGTTACGTGCCAATCGCATCCGCGTGGAGATCACAATGTCGGCGTGCGACCCTGAGGCGTCCAACCAGCGCACGCCGCCATCGGGGAGCAATGACAAATCGAGCGCCTGTTTGGCCCCGCTCATTCGATCACCCGAATGCGGTCGCGCAACTCCGCCGCCAATTCGAACTGCTCAGACTGCACTGCGCGAAGCAATCGATCGTGCAAATCGTAAAGTGTGTCTGGTTTCTCGACCATATGGGTGACCGGTGGCTCATACTTGATGCCGACGTGCTTGGAACTGCCATGCAGTCGGCGCAGCAGCTCGCGGAGACTGCGTTCCATAGCGTCGTAGCAGTGCGGGCATCCAAGGCGTCCGGTGGCGCGAAAATCGCGGGAAGTTGAGCCGCAAAACGTACACGACGGTGCGTCCTCCGCCGTGGCCGAAGCCTGACTCTGCACTGCCTGCAAAATATCGCCCAGCGGATGTTGCGGCATCGCCAACGTGGTTTCGACTCCCTTGGCCGCTGCGCACTTTTCGCAGAGGTGCAGCTGAGTCACCGCGTTTTCCACGATACGCGTGAGATGCACCACAGCATCGCGTTCTTTGCAGTTGTCGCAGAGCATCAGGCCTCCGTCCGTGGTCCGCCCATCATGTTAACCGCCCCCCTTCCAATAACAGCTCCCGATCCGCACGCGACGCCAATGACTGATTGTGCGTCACAACAACGAGTCCCAGCGCGAGATCACGGGCCAGTTCAACAAACAAGTCGTGCAGCCGCTCGGCGTTATGCAAATCCAGATTGCCACTCGGTTCGTCGGCCAGCAATAGCGCCGGCTCCGTCGCTAGCGCGCGAGCCACCGCAGTCCGCTGTTGCTCGCCGCCAGATAACGCCGCCGGCCGGTGGTGCAACCGCGAGGAGAGCCCAACACGTTCCAACAATATCTCCGCGCGCCGACGCGCGCTGGCATCGTCGACACCCGCGATCCGCAACGGCATCATCACGTTCTCCACTGCTGAAAATTCGCGCAACAAATGATGAAATTGAAACACAAAGCCAACCGAACGGTTCCGAAGCGTCGCAAGTGCTTCGTCGCCGAGGCTCGCAATTGGCTGTCCTGCTAAGCTAATGGTTCCGGCCGACGGACGTTCCAACGCGCCCAGCAGATGAAGCAACGTGCTCTTTCCAGAACCGCTCGCACCGACGATCGCTACCATCTCACCGCGATGCACGGTGAGGGACACGTTGTCGAGCACGCGAATGGTCGCACCGTCCACGCCACGAAAATCCTTTACGAGTCCGTGCGCTTCTACCACCACGCGTCGTTCGGAGGTATTTGAGGGCTCATCAATCATGTCGAATGGCGTCGACGGGGTACATGCTCGCCGCTTGCGATGCAGGGTAGAGCGTGGCAAGCGTAGCGACCACGAGGCTGGCCAGTACGATCGCAATTACATCCGTCGCTTGTGTTGCCACCGGTAGATGATCGATGAAATAAATCGACGGATCGAGCGCGATGAGCTTGTAGCGGTCGAGGAGGGTCGTCACTACAAGTCCGAGCGCAAGTCCCGCTGCCGTTCCCACGCCGCCAACCACAATTCCTTGAAGCAGAAAAATTCGGCGTATCGATCGTGCGGGCATGCCCATCGCGCGCAGAATCCCAATCTCGCGTGTCTTGTCGGCGACGACCATGGTCAGCGTACCAACAATGTTGAACGCGGCGACAACAACGATGAGCAGTAGAATGACACCCATTCCCAGCTTCTCAAGCTTTAGCGCGGAAAACAACGTGCGATTCTGTTCTTGCCAATCCATCGCGCGAACGGGTGCAGAGAGCGATGCGCGTAACGAGTCGGCAACCATCGGCGCTTTCCAGCGATCTCGCGTGCGGGCCTCAATGCCCGTGACGTCGTCATCGATTCCCGCGAATCGCTGCGCGATTTTCAAATCGAGGTACAGGTAACTGTTGTCATATTCATACATGCCACTCTCGAACAAGCCAGACACCACCACGCTATCAAAACGCGGAATCACCGTTCCAGTGGCTTGGTTAACAACGAGGCCAGCCTCTCCGATCAAGACGAGTGTATCGCCTGGAAATGCATTTAACTTCGCAGCAAGCGACTTGCCGAGTACCGCACCTGGTAGCGACACGCCTTCGCGCACGAATTTGAAATCACCAAGGATCGCGTGTTGGCGAATTGTGGTGACCTCCTCACTGCCCTCTCGCTGCGCTTCAATGCCCCAGACGAGCACGCCGGTGCGATACCCAGAGGCATTGCGCACGAGTCCCTCCGTTTTTACAAATGGCGCGGCAGCATCAATGCCCGGCGAAGCACGGATCTTGGCGCGCAGCTCTCTCCAACCCGCCAAGCGCATGCCATCGCCGTACGGGAGAATTTGCACATCTGGACTACCGATCAAAATCTTGTCGCGCAAATCACGTTGTAATCCGTTCATCACACCCATAACAACAATCAGCGCGCTGACGCCGATGAGCACACCGCCAATGGCGATGACGCTAATGAGCGACAACAGGCGAGAGCCACGACGACTGCGCAGATAGCGCCACGCGATTGACATTTCGAGACGTATCACGACGCGCTACTCTGGCCGCATGGTGGGAAACAGAATGACGTCGCGAATGTTAGCGGTATCGGTCAGGTACATAAACAAACGATCAATGCCGATGCCAACGCCTCCCGTCGGAGGCATCCCGTACTCCATCGCGCGCAAGTAATCCTCGTCAACACCAGACGCTTCGTCATCGCCCGCATCGCGAAGTTTCGCTTGCGCTTCAAAGCGCTCCCGTTGGTCAATTGGATCGTTCAGTTCAGAAAACGCGTTCGCCAGCTCCTTGCCGCGCGCGAATAACTCAAAGCGTTCGGTGAGCCCAGGCTTTCCACGTTTCGGCTTTGCCAATGGTGACAGTTCGATCGGATAGTCAACAACAAATGTCGGTGAATCGATCGTCGATTCAACGAGTGCTTGAAACATCTCATCGAGTACCTTCGGACGACTCAGCGTCGCGACCTTCGGTACACCAATGCGTTCCGCCACACCGCGTAACGTGGCATCATCGACCGTTATGACCTCGATGCCCGCCGCCGATGACAACGACGTGGCCCACTCAATCCGCGGAAAAGGCGTGACCAGCAGTGGGACCTTTTCACCAATGACCGGCACTGCACGTACCGCATCGGCTGCGGCAATCATAAGTGATTCGACACGCGTCATCATCACCTCATAGTCGGCGAAGGCCTCGTAAAACTCGAGCATCGTGAACTCCGGATTGTGCGTCCGATCGATGCCCTCATTGCGAAAGTCGTGGCCAATTTCGTACACGCGTTCAAACCCACCGACAATAAGCCGCTTAAGATACAGCTCGTCGGCAATGCGCAAATACAACGGCATGTCGAGCGCGTTGTGATGTGTGACGAACGGGCGCGCGGCGGCGCCTCCGTACAAAGGCTGCAACACCGGCGTTTCCACTTCGAGATAGCCGAGTGCATCCAGATGCGCGCGAATGCTTCGCGTCAGCATGGATCGCGCGCGAAACACCGCGCGTACTTCCGGGTGCACCGCGAGGTCGGCGTAGCGCTGGCGTGCCCGCTGCTCCGTATCCGAGAACGCAGAGTAGCGAACTAGCGCACCGTCAACAATCGCCTCCTTGCCGAACGGCAAAGGGCGCAACGATTTGGACAACAGCGTAACAGCCACGGCACGCACGGTAGGCTCGCCAGTGCGCGTGCGCATCATCGCACCGCGAACACCAATCCAGTCACCGAGATCATACTCCGCCAGCAACGCCCACGCCACTTCGCCAATCTCATCACGACGAAAGTACAACTGCACTCGCCCATCCATGTCTGCGAGATGGGCAAACGCCGTTTTCCCCTGACTGCGCCACGACGTCAGCCGACCTGCCACGGACACAGACGGACCTTCGTCCGCGTCGCCAATCACCGCAATGGCCTGCAGTGATGAATGCGTTCGATCATACGCATACGCAAAGGGTTCTTCGCCGCTCGCGCGCAGACGATCCAGCTTGTCGCGTCGCGCCTGCATCAAAAAATTAAGATCGTCACTCACGACCCATTCTCCTCGCTGGCGGCCGAACTCTCCTGCTTCAAATACGCGTGTATGAACGGATCGATGGCGCCATCCATAACCTTCTGCACATCAGGAATTTTGAGCTCCGTACGGTGATCGTTGACCATCGTGTACGGCTGAAAGACGTAACTGCGAATTTGACTACCAAACGAAACATCTTGCTTGTTCGCGTCAAATGCCGCTTTCACCGCCGCAAACTTGTCCGCTTCAAGTTGATACAATCGGTTCTTCAACTGCTTCATCGCCGTCGCCTTGTTCTTGAATTGCGAACGCTCCGCCTGCGACGCCGTCACAATACCTGAGGGCATGTGCGTAATGCGCACCGCCGACGATGTTTTGTTGACGTGCTGCCCACCCGCTCCAGATGCACGATACACATCAATGCGCAAATCTTCGTCACGAATTTCGATGTTGATCTCCTCGTTCACGACAGGATATACAAACACCGATGCAAAACTCGTGTGACGACGCGCCTGCGCATCAAATGGCGAAATACGAACGAGTCGATGCACGCCCGACTCCGCGCGAAGAAATCCGTAGGCCGACTGCCCTTTGATTTCCATGACAGCACCCTTGATGCCTGCTTCCTCGCCTTGGCTCAGGTCGAGCATCTCGATTTCGAATCCTTTGCGTTCCGCCCATCGCGTGTACATGCGCATAATCATCTCCGCCCAATCCTGCGCTTCGGTGCCGCCAGCGCCTGCAGAAATTTCCAATTGCGCATCACGAAAGTCATCGCGACCGCGCAAAAGTGTGCGCAGCTCGAAGGCATCCAGCGCCTCGGCGATGCGCTCAACTTCCGCGTCAACGTCGGCTGTCATCGATTCATCGGGCTCAACGCTCAGCATCTCATCAAGCTCACGCGCCGAGCGAGTTCGCCCCTCCAGCGCGTCAAACGGCTCAACCCAGCCCTTCAATGCCTTCACCTGTTGTACGATCTCGCGCGCGTGCTCCTGATCATTCCAGAACGCGCCCTCCGACATTTCGTTTTCGTACGAACTCAGCGTAGCGCGCTTGGATTCGACGTCAAAGATACCTCCGCATGTCGTCAAGCCGTTCTTCCGCTCGCGCGAGCACTCTTACTCGTTCGCCATCCTGCATGACATGCCTCCACGTACGACACGAGCCGCCTCCGTAACCGAGACGCCTCGAAGAATTAGCCTCTGGACACCGAAGCGCGCCGGACCACAGCGACTGTCGCTGGGCACGGCGCGCTCACTGTAAAGTAGCCGTCGAGCAGACGCGCTTCCAGCGGTGCCATATGGCTAAAAGAGTTTCCGTCCGCCGCCCAGGATTTCGTTCAAGGCTTCCTGAAAATGCGGCGAACTTTCCGCAAGATCACGACCGACCTGCTCCACGAACTCCTCGTAACTCTTTTTAATTTCTTCTCGGAACAGCTGTCGAAGTGTTCCATCACGCAGTCCTTCCTCCCGTTTCTGCGGGTGATACGCCACGAGATCCGATACGAGCGCGCGAGCCAGCCTTCGCGCGCGCTGGCCAGGATCCGCGTTCAGAAAAGGATTAATGGGTTTTCTTGGCGCACTCGGCGTAAGCCTTTCGACGTTCCCTGATACCGTGGCACGATCACTCGCTCCGGTTGCCAGGGAAGGCGTGGCCATTGGTTTCATGGCAGCGACGGCCGGACTGCTTCGCAGCGCCGACACTGACGTTCCGCGTGGGGTCGACGGCGTCCTTACGGTCACATTGGACGCTGCAGAGACTGTGTGCACGCCAACACCGTCGCCGCTACTTCCCGCTGTGTCCACGCGACTCGCGGCCGAGACGCTGGCGAACACTGGTAGCACGACGCCCGAGGAAGCGGGCGTGACCGACACCGGTAGCGTGCCGCCAGCGATCGCTATTACGCCGCCACAGACGGAGCAACGCGCGCGGACGCCGGTGGCCGGGACTTTCGCCGGGTCGACGCGAAAGACTGAACGACAGTCAGGGCAGGAAACGGTCATGCGCCACTGCTCCCGAGACGCGCATGTCCTTGCTCCCCTACTGGCGATACAGACACGCTCGGCACGTCTTCGCGACGACGGTCGACGACCCAGAGTGAGCCGGGTAGTGTTTTGGCATAGCTCTTCATTTCCGTAGCCAACTCGCTGACCTCAACCGCTCGCATAAAGTGGCGGCGCTGATTCGTGACGACGCCAACGGATAGCGTCATGAGTGGAACCCGGTGCATCTGTCCGCGGCGATCCTTGCCGAAAAAATATCCCACACGTTGATCCTGCTCGGAATATTGCAATCCGATCAACTCGTCGAATACCCGAATCACATCGTCGCACACGCGCGCCATCGAGGCAATGGGAACGGTGTACAGAAAATCATCACCCCCGATGTGGCCGACAAAACCAGATTCACCGCACAGACCTTTCACCACATCGTGTAAGATATGCGCCAGTAGACGAATAACTTGGTCGCCGTTGTGATAGCCGTATCGGTCATTGAACTCCTTAAAATGATCAAGGTCAGCGTAGCACGCGGCAAATCGATCGCCGGACGCTATGCGCCGCGCAAGCTCGGCTTCAATCTCGCGGGCGCCCGGCAACCGAGTGGACGGATGCACATCCGTGTCTCGGTCACTGCGCCGCAGCATCGCCGTCAGTCGCGCGGCTGCCTCGACTCCGGCAACGTCGGCGCGCAAGACCTCGTCTGCACCCGCCGCGAAGGCATCTATAAAGCGAGTCGTTGGAACGAGCATGACAATAGGAATGATGGCGCTATAAGAGTCTCGTTTGAGCCGTTTACACACGTCGAGGCTGGCGGTCTGCCAATTGAGGTCACCGCGGCCATCGATTACAATCGCTCGCGGACGAGCTCGGAGGGCAACGGCAAGTATGGCGTTCGTCTCTCCAATAGGCAGTGGGGTGATTTGCGCTTCGCGCCACCAAGCATCGAGCCACGACGGCACACTCTGACCTGCGGTCAGAAAGATTGCCGACTGCGCGTGCACCATCCAGTCCGTCATGTCGTCAGCGGGTCCGCGTCCCGAGAATCGCACGTCGCAAGGAAACGACCGGTCTGTCGTCAGCGCTCGTACAGGCGCAGATGCACGCCGTTACCACTCAGACGATTAGCCAGTGTGGCGCGCCACGATGTAACGCCCGTCACGTCACTTCGACCCTAATGCGCACGCGTCGTGAGCCGGATACTCGTGGTCAGCTGTCGTCGACCGGCCGCAGGATCACCGACGGTCCGAAGAGACGTTTCGACACCTTTAAAAGCTACGCCGCCCACTCCTGCGCCCGTGCTGCCAAAACGCCGAAGGCGCACGCTTATGTACGCATCAATCATACTGATCAAATGATTTGCGCCCACCAACCCCGCAAGGTTAGTCGCGCGCTGGAAACTCTGATTCTTGTTGGCGATTGTCTGCCGATAGACGTCTTGTTGCAGTTGGGCGTCGCGCCAGCTCCAGCGGAAATCGTCTCGGACTGCTTCCGCTTGGTATTGCGCGAGCGCCTGCTTGTATTCGTCGCTGCTAGCCGCTGGAGCAACCCGCGCGTCACGCCAATAGGTCTGTCGCGCCAACAACCAGCGCGCCCCGTTAAAGGTCGACTCGTCTATTTCAGGCTCGACCGCACCACCCCGATTGCGATCATACGCGCCGCTTTCGAGAAATTTTTCCATGGACTCGTAATAATCCCACGGTCCGGTCGGAAACTTGCCGCCAAACTGCTTTCTGGCGACGTCAACAGCGAGCGATTGGTATTGGACGCGCGCCCTTCCTCCGTCGCGCTGCGCGGTGATCGCCTGCAACAACAGGAAACCTTCAGCAACGAGGTACGCGAATGATCGCTGTTGATTAAGCGCTATCTGACCAGCTCCGGGAACTACGAATGATGCGACGGGAGACCACCATGGTGCGCGTTGCTCTCGCGGAGGGAGGCCCGAATTCGCGAAGTCGCTTGAACGAGGCGTCCACTCGCAGCGGTCGCACGCATGGGATCCGTTCGATTGTTCGTACGTGCCATCCACGGGCACGGCACGTTGCAGCGCTATGTGTGACGAGGAAATGGCAGATTGCGCACGAATATTTGTTGTACTACAACTGATTAACGCGCACACGATCGTAAAACGCCACGCACGAGGATTCCGTACATGCGTTTTTACGAGAGACCGGCGCAACAATAATGCGTGCATTAAAACCGAGCGCGCAGGCTCACGTACGTTGGAGTTTGTCCACCAATTCCGGAGGACAACGCATCGAATCGACGCGCGATATCAAGTCCGAACGCGCCACGTTCTAGCCCAATACCGATTGATGGTCCACCACCCTCGCGCTGGCTCTTGTAACCGCCACGAATGAA
Source organism: Gemmatimonadaceae bacterium (assembly GCA_025358925.1). Taxonomy (GTDB): domain Bacteria; phylum Gemmatimonadota; class Gemmatimonadetes; order Gemmatimonadales; family Gemmatimonadaceae; genus Gemmatimonas. Next base: position 62,031 of record JANYHT010000003.1, read on the forward strand.
CAACTGATCGTGGTACCCAAGCGACGCACCGACGTTAAGTGCGCCAATGAGATCAGTCGTCAGCGCTGCCGCGTGTTGCACGTCCGCGAGCAGATCCAATGATGCGCCGGCGTCGGCTAGTGCGCTGATGGGCATTCGCACTTTCACGCCAACCTGTATCAGACGTGGCAGTGGATCGGCCTGCTCCTTATCCTTGACCTGTAGGTCAGGTCCCAAATTTCGAATGACGGCACCCAACGTGAAAGGAATCGAAGTGGTGACCGTATATTGTGCGCCGATGTCGACGGCGTAGGTTTTTCCAGAAACATTAGGAACGGTACCGCATGACCCACTACACCTAAACTGGAGCATCGCGTACTTCCCGGTTACACCAATGTTAAAGTGCTTGCCAATGGGCGACGCATACGACAGCGCAAACAGGTAATTGCGATTTGTGATGGTTCCAACTGCGACATCACCGTTGCCTACCGTGAGCGGTTGATCGCCAAAATTGACTTGGTACACGGATGCGGTGATCGTGCCCAGTGCTTTTGACGGGACCGCAAAGATGATCATGTCGTTCGTGGCAACGATCGTCCGCGAGTCGTGGAAAGCAAATTCCTTTTTAGGCAAGCGCGCTAATGCCGCAGGATTCCACCATAGTCCTTCGGACCCCAACGTTGTGTCGGCAGCCACTGCTTCGCCCTGCCCGACTGCGTGCGCACCGAAGGGAAGGAGTAAAAAAAGTCCGCCGTTGCTCTGCGCGGACAGCACCGACGAGCACACATTGGCGCACGCGAAAAGCAGTGCGAGAAATGGTCGTGCGGTCCGGAAATTTTCTTGCGCCAATCGATCACGCAGAAGGAATCCGTTGCGGTGTGTAACAGCTGTCACGCGTGCTCGGTCGGGTCGCCGTAGCCAAGACGCAGTACGGCGCCACGATTCTTGCGCCAATTCGGAAGCACCTTCACCCAGAGATCGAGGTAGACGGGCTGGCCGATAAAGCGTTCGATTTTCTCGCGTGCGACGCGTCCAAGTTTCTTGATTTGCTGCCCATTGGCTCCGATCACGATGCGTTTTTGGCTGTCCCGTTCGACGTGTAGCACTGCACGAATGTACAGCGGGGATGACCCTTCGCGGAACTCCTCTATTTCGCAAGCGAGCGCGTGCGGCAGTTCGTCGCCAAGCTGTTCCAGTGCTGTTTCGCGTACGAACTCTGCACAAAAAAATCGCACGGGTTGAGTGGAAAGCTCATCATCAGGATACAAGTAAGCGCTGTCAGGCAGCAGGCCTGTGATGCGACTCACCAATAGCTCCATTCCATCTCCTGACGCGGCCGAGAGGAGTACGGCGTCTGGATGCAACAAGAGCAGCGCAATACGCGCTTCGGCGGAGAGGAGATCGCACTTATTTAAGACAAGTACGATCGGAGCGCGTGGGGCCCGATCCAACGCCGCTGCTTGAACGAAGGGTATGACGCGACCCCGCGTCGCGTCGATAACGTGCACGACTACGTCGGCTTCACGCACAGCCGCGATTGCGGCATTGCGCATTGCGCTGTGTAGTGAATCGCGCGGTTCCAGCAGCCCCGGTGTGTCGAGAATTATCATTTGTGCTTCGTTCACCGTACGAATGCCAACAACGCGGTGGCGCGTTGATTGTGCCTTACTTGAGGTGATGGCGAGCTTTTCGCCGACGAGCTGATTGAGCAACGTAGACTTGCCGGCATTGGGGAATCCCGCGACGGTAACGAAACCGGCTTTGGTCATGTTGCGCGCACGAAGTGCGGGGTTGAGTCAATCGCGAATGGTTGCACGGCTGCGGGGAAGAGTACGGAAACGACGAAGCCCCCGCCACTGGGTGACGGGGGCTTCGCAAAAGGTGCCGGCAACGGCCTACTCTCCCGCGGTCTCTCGACCGGAGTACCATCGGCGCTGCTTGGCTTAACGACCGTGTTCGGGATGGGAACGGGTGTGGCCCAAGCGCTCTAGTTGCCAGCGATATCGGAAGGAAATCGCGTGGTGTTCCGACCATTGGTCGGTACACCTTCATGACAATGCTGCGCTGACGCGTCGCTCTTTGTCTTGTGCGATTCCCGTTGTACGCAGATGCGTGAACGCAGTCTGACAAACGGATGGGAGTGATCGTAGGGCATCGACGCTGCGGTTAGGCAGCGGGATGCATGACGTACGCATGCTTTGCGGTGATTCTTGATGCCCATGGAAAAACCATGGGGGAGTCAAGCCGCACGGGCGATTAGGACGGCTGCGCTCGGAACACCTCGCGGTGCTTCCACGTGCCGCCTATCGACGGAGTAGTCTCCTCCGGCCCTTTAGGGAGCTCAAGGCTCCAGGGAGGGTTCATCTTGGGGGGCGCTTCCCACTTAGATGCTTTCAGCGGTTATCGCCACCGATCATCGCTACCCGGCGTTGCAGCTGGCGCCACAGCCGGGACACGAGCGGATCGTCCGACCCGGTCCTCTCGTACTAAGGTCCGCTCCCCTCAACCCTCCAACGCCCACGACGGATACAGACCGAACTGTCTCACGACGTTCTGAACCCAGCTCATGTGCCACTTTAACCGGCGAACAGCCGGACCCTTGGGACCTTCTCCAGCCCCAGGATGTGACAAGCCGACATCGAGGTGCCAAACCGCG
>JANYHT010000016.1 GCA_025358925.1 Gemmatimonadaceae bacterium
GAAGCCATGAGAGAGTACCGTTCGAGGTCATATACGTGTGCACAAACGACGGAGGCCGACCCAACGCAATCGGGTCGGCCTCCCGAATGCTACTTCTTGTCGTCGACGATTTCGTAGTCGGCTTCGACTACTTCGTCGGCCTTACTGTCCGCCGGAGCACCGGAAGGCGCCCCACCTTCTGTACCCGCGCTACCCGCGCCAGGTGCCGGGTCGGTTGCAGACTGTTGATAGAATGCTTGCCCTGCTTCGCTATACGCCTTGCTGAGTTCTTCTTGCGCTGCACGAATTTCGTTGAGGTCGTCGCCACGCAGTGCTTTGCGTGACCGTTCGATGGACGCGTCGATCCGTTCCTTCAACGGCGCCGCCACCTTGTCGCCCCACTCCTTCACGTTCTTTTCCACTTCGTACGTTTGCGAGTCGAGACGATTACGAACCTCGATTTCTTCACGACGCTTCTTGTCTTCAGCCGCGTTGCTTTCGGCGTCCTTCACCATCTTGTCGATATCGCCGTCCGACAATCCACTGGACGCTTCGATCCGAATCTTTTGTTCCTTCCCGCTGGCCTTGTCGCGCGCGGTGACGTGTAAAATACCGTTTGCATCGGTGTCAAATGTCACCTCAACCTGTGGCATTCCACGCGGTGCGGGCGGAATGCCCGTGAGTTGGAACTTACCAATGGTGCGGTTATACACGGCGAGATCGCGCTCGCCTTGCAGTACGTGGATTTCAACGGTGGTCTGATTATCGTCCGCCGTTGAAAACGTTTCGGCTTTCTTGGTCGGGATGGTGGTGTTGCGCGGAATGAGCACGGTCATCACGCCACCGAGTGTTTCGATGCCGAGTGACAGTGGTGTGACGTCGAGCAAGAGGACGTCTTTTTGTTCGCCCGTGAGAACGGCGCCCTGAATGGCGGCACCAACCGCAACGACTTCGTCGGGGTTCACACCCTTGTTGGGCTCTTTGCCGAAGAACTCTTTGACGACCTGCTGAATTTTCGGAATGCGCGTTGAGCCACCAACGAGAATGATCTCGTCGATCTCTGACGGCTGCATGCCGGCATCTTTCAGCGCCTGCTTCATCGGCTCAAGCGTGCGCGTGATCAGATCATCAACGAGCTGCTCGAACTTCGCGCGCGTCAGCGAGTAGTTCAGGTGCTTTGGGCCCGACTGGTCGGCGGTGATAAACGGCAGATTGATGTCGGTGCTGTTCGCGCTCGACAGTTCCATCTTGGCTTTTTCTGCCGCTTCTTTCAAACGCTGTAACGCCATCGGATCTTTCGACAAGTCGATGGCTTGATCGCGCTTGAATTCGGCGACGAGCCAATCCATCACGCGCTGATCGAAGTCGTCGCCGCCCAAATGCGTATCGCCGTTGGTGGACTTCACTTCGAATTGACGCGTCCCATCAACGTCGTACAGTTCGAGCACGGAGATGTCATACGTACCGCCGCCCAAGTCGAACACGGCCACTTTCTCGTCGGTTTTCTTGTTCTTGTCGAGACCGTAGGCGAGTGCGGCAGCGGTTGGTTCGTTGATGATACGCAGCACGTCGAGGCCGGCAATCTTGCCCGCATCCTTGGTGGCTTGGCGTTGCGCGTCGTTGAAGTAGGCGGGCACCGTGATGACCGCTTTCGTGACCGGATGACCCAAGTAATCTTCTGCGGTCTGCTTCATTTTCTGCAGGATCATCGCGGAGATTTCGGGCGGCGTATAGCGTTTGCCGCCCACTTCGACCGACGCGACATCGTTTGGACCGGCGACAATCTTGTACGGCACGCGGGACTGCTCGGCCTGACCTTCGGCGGTACGGCGACCCATGAAACGCTTGATCGAAAAGATCGTATTTTGCGGATTGGTAACGGCCTGACGTTTGGCAATCTGTCCAACCAAACGTTCGCCATCTTTCGTAAAGCCGACAACGGACGGTGTGGTACGTCCGCCTTCGGCGTTCGGAATAACCACTGGATCGCCACCTTCAAGCACACTCACAACCGAGTTGGTGGTGCCGAGGTCGATCCCGATAACTTTCTCTGCCATTGCTTCCTCGCTGGCGCGGTAAGACGTCGAAGACGACCCGGTGGCCGCCTCTCGCGTGAAGGTAAAGCAAGGGGTAGGCCGCATTAGTTCTGCCGGTGCGGCGCACATCATGCAGAGACGGGCTCAATCCCGCTGCCCCAATGGCAGACTGCCGGTTCGGCGTACGTTCGTGCACTTTCTGTAGTCGCCGTTGAGTACGGTTTCACACTGATTTCGGAGCGCAGTTGGCGTGTTTCCAATTAGCGACGAACATCCCACCGTGCGCATGCCGGTGATGACCATGGCGCTGCTCGCCGTGACGTGGGTGGTCTGGCTCTTTGTGCAGGGCGCCGGCAACCCTGTCGCGCTCGCGAGCAGCGTGTGTAACCTCGGCATGGTGCCAGGGGAGTTAACGCATTTGGCGCCACTGGGCTTTCGCCTGCCGCTGGGCGGCGGATGGTACTGTGCCATTGATGCCGAACCGGTGAATATCGTCACGCCAATTACGTCGATGTTTCTGCACGGTAGTTGGTCGCACATCATTGGCAACTCGCTCTATCTCTGGGTGTTTGGAAATAATGTGGAGGACAGTGTGGGACGGACGCGGTTTTTGGTGTTCTATCTGCTCACGGGATTGGTGGCCGCCGCCGCGCAAATTGCGATTGATCCGAGTTCGCCCGTACCAACGGTTGGTGCATCGGGTGCGATTTCCGGCATCATGGGTGCGTATTTGGTGCTTTTCCCCAAGATTCGCGTGCGCACTTATATCCCGCCCATTTTCCTTTTTCGATTTCCGGCGTGGGCAGTGTTGTTGTTGTGGTTTGGCAGTCAGCTGCTGACTGGGCTTCCACAGTTGTCGACGTTACGACCGGAGATCACCGGTGGCGTGGCTGTGTGGGCGCACATTGGGGGTTTCCTGGCTGGCGCGTTATTGGTCCGTCGGTTCGTGAATCCCGAATTGCAACAGCGGCGAGCGGAGGCGGACGCGCGAGTGGTTTGGTCCTGAACCATTCTTCGCTGTTGGTCGCGTGCCGAGTGCAATACGCCAATGGCGCGAACGTGGTCGGTGACGCAATCGTTACGCGTTGTCACGTTCCGGCAGCACGGGAGCGGCGCTTCTTTCCCGTGTCGTTGCGCGACTCATCTGTGAGCGCCGCGGCGCATTTTTGACTCCAGCCACCGGTTCGCCGTGAAGCTATTCTCGAAAGACGAAACGTTCTTTGATCATTTTCGCCAGCTTGCCGTGCATATAGGCAGCGCGACTGATCTGCTCAAACAACTCTTTGAAAATCCGAAGGACGCGATTCGCATTGCGAAGGAGATTAAGCGGGTGGAGACGGAGGGTGATGCGATTGTGCATTTGATCAACATGCGGATTGACACGAGCTTCGTGACACCGCTCGATCGCGAAGACATTCATTTGCTGGCTAAGCGGTTGGACAACGTCATTGATCTGGTGAATGGAGCCGCGCGACGCGTGGTGATGTTTCGTGTGACTGAGTCGCGCGAAGGTGGCGTGCAGATGGCGGACATTCTGGTGCGCGCGAGTCAGGTCATCCTTGAGTCGGTGGGTGATGTGACCAAGCGGCAAGACATGATGGAGCACGGCCGCGAGATGAAGGTGTTGGAAGAAGAAGGCGATGCGCGGTATGCCGAACACGTTGGCGCGCTGTTCGCGGTGGAAATGCCGGCGATCGAAGTGATGAAGTGGAAGGAGATTTTCGATGCGCTCGAGCACGCGATTGACGAGTGTGAGGATGTGTGCAACGTCCTCGAAAGCATCGCGCTCAAGAACAGCTGAGCAGGGCCCGTGCTTTACTTCGTTCTTTTTATCGTCGTCGTTGCACTGGCATTTGATTTCATTAACGGGTTTCACGACTCAGCGAACTCGATTGCGACGATCGTTGGGACACGTGTACTGAGTCCGCTGGCAGCGGTGATCTGGGCCGCGGTGTTCAATTTTTCCGCACTGTTCTTTATCGGAACGGCGGTTGCGAAGGCGTTCGGCGGAGGATTCATCGACATGGCGATTGTCGACTCGAACGTGATTCTCGGCGGATTATTGGGTGCCATCGTTTGGAATCTCATCACGTGGTGGTTTGGTATCCCGTCGAGCTCTTCGCACGCGCTCATCGGAGGGTACGCCGGTGCGGCCGTTTCGAAAGCAGGATTTGCCGCGCTGTTGTGGGGACACAAATGGATCGAAACGCTTGCGGCGATTGTGCTGTCACCGGCGCTCGGCATGCTGATGGGTTTCTTGCTGATGGTCTTCGTGTTCAACGTGTTTCGAAACGCGTCCAACGCGCGTGTGGACAAGTTTTTTCGCGTCGCGCAGTTAACAAGCTCCGCTTTGCTCTCGCTAGCGCATGGCGGTAACGATGCGCAGAAGACGATGGGGATTATCGTCGCGTTGTTGGTCGCGTCGCAGTCACTTTTTGTCGCGCAAACGGGATGGCTCCACGCCTTCTATTTGCAGGATTTGAAAACGATTCCGTTGTGGGTAGAGCTGGCGGCGTATACGTGTATTTCGATGGGCACGTTGTTTGGTGGATGGCGCATCGTACATACCATGGGTACGCGCATAACCAAGCTGCGTCCAGTTGGCGGTTTTTGCGCGGAAACCGGTGGCGCGCTCGTTATCCTTCTTGCTTCGCGCTTTGGTATTCCCGTCAGCACAACGCACACGATCACTGGTGCGATTGTCGGGGTTGGTGCGACGACGCGTCTTTCTGCCGTGCGCTGGGGGTTAGCCCGACGTATTGTATGGGCGTGGGTGATCACGATTCCCGCGGCGGCCATAATGGCTGCCATTTCATATAAGCTGCTCGCTGCGCTGGTTTCGCTCTGACACTCTACGAGCAGATGGGCGCGCGTCGCTGGAGTGGGGTATGAGTTCGTCCTCGTCACAATCGATGCCGTATTTGAACCGAGAGCTGAGTTGGCTCGAGTTCAACGCACGGGTGTTGGAGGAAGCGCTTGACGCGCGCGTGCCGCTGCTCGAGCGACTCAAATTTCTCGCGATTTTCAGTACGAATCTCGATGAATTCTACATGGTGCGCGCGGCTGGATTGCGGCGCAAGGTCGCGGCGGGAGCACCGCAATATCCGCCCGATCCGCTGGCGCCCGCCGATCAGCTGGAAGCGATTCGCGCGCGCGTGCGCGAGCTGCTGGCGCGACGTCGTACCGCGCTTCGCGATGAACTTCTTCCGGCGCTCGAAGCGCGCGGTGTCAAGCTGGTGCGCATGGCCGAGCTTGCGCCGGACGAAGCAGAACGCGTGAAGCACTTCTTCGAGTTGCAGGTGTTTCCGGTACTGACACCGCTCGCGGTTGATCCTGGACATCCGTTTCCGTACATCTCCAATCTTTCGCTGTCTTTGGCGGTGGAGATTCGCGATCCAAGCAATGGCAGCGAGCATTTTGCACGCGTGAAAGTGCCGCGATCACTACCGCGGTGGGTGCCGATCGGACGCGATCACTGCTTTGTCCCGCTCGAAGAAGTGATCGGCGCGAATCTTGGCGATCTGTTTCCGGGCATGGAAGTCGAGCAGTGGTTCACGTTTCGCATCACGCGCTATTCCGATCTCGATCTCGGGCAAATGGATCAGCCCGAAGACTTGTTGGAGTCGATTGAGCAGCAGGTATTTCAGCGGCGCTTTGGCGAAGTCGTGCGACTCGAAGTGCAACGCGGATTACCGGAGTCCATCCGCGAACTGTTGTTGGAAGAATTGGGCGAGAGCGAGACGCAGGCGGTCGCACCGCTCGTTGCCGGCGACGTGCATGATATTGATGAACTGCTCGAGTTAGGCGATTTACTCACGCTCGCTGGTCTCGATATTCCAGAGCTGCGAGATCCGCCATATGCGCCGGTGCTTCCACCCGCGTTACGGGACGGTGCTCGCAACATCTTTGATGTGATTCGGGAACGGGATGTGCTTGTCCACCATCCGTACGAGTCATTTTCGTCGACCGTGGAAGCGTTTCTCGAAACGGCCGCGTACGATCCGCAGGTATTAGCGATCAAGATCACGCTGTATCGAACGTCGGGCGACACTGCCATCGTGCGCGCGCTGACCGAAGCGGCCGAGCAGGGCAAGCAGGTAGCGGTGCTTATTGAATTGCAGGCGCGGTTTGACGAGCAAAACAATATTACGTTTGCGCGCACGATGGAAAGTTATGGCATCCACGTGGCGTACGGACTGCCCGGGTTGAAGACGCACGCGAAGACCGCGTTGGTGGTGCGTCGCGATGCGGACGGTATCCGTCGGTATGTGCATATTGGCACGGGTAACTACAATTCGAAGACGGCGCGCATGTACACCGATCTCGGGCTGCTCACGTGCAATGCCGAAATTGGCGCCGATTTGACAGATCTGTTCAATTCGTTGACGGGTGTGTCGCGCCAGAAGTTTTATCGTAAGCTGCTTATTGCGCCGGCGAATTTGCGCGAGCGTACGATGGAGTTGATCGCACGCGAAACTGCGCATGCGGTGGCGGGACGTGGTGGGCGCATCATTGCGAAAATGAATGCCTTGGTCGATCCGGGCATCATTCGCGCGCTCTACTCGGCGTCGCAAGCGGGTGTGGAGATCGACCTTATTGTGCGCGGCATTTGCTGTTTGTTACCGGGCGTGAAAGGTGTGAGTGAGCGCATTCGCGTGATCTCGATTATCGGACGTTTTCTTGAACATTCTCGCGTCGTGTATTTCGCGAATGGCGGGCATCCTGAGTACTACATCGGGTCGGCCGATTGGATGCCGCGCAATTTAGACCGTCGTGTCGAGGCGATGGTGCCAATTGAAGACATTCAATCGCATAAGCGATTGCACACGGTGTTGGAAACATGCCTGGCGGACAATCGACAGGCGTGGGAGCTTGGTGCGGATGGGATGTACCGTCGACGTCAGCCGGGAGCGGACGCCGAACGTGCAACGCAGCAGATATTCATGAAGGACGCGTGGGGTGCGGTAACGAATGTTCGGGAAAGCGCGAAGCCACAGAAGCGATCAGCGCGGTTGAAGGGCAATGTGCGGACGGAAGGAAAGGGGAGGACGGAACCGGCGCGCGAGTGAGTTACTCGCCGTCGCCTTCGTCGAAACTCACCACGGTGCCGTCGGGTGCGATGACTTCGACGGGACGCTGAATGACCGTCTCCAACAAGGCGCGCTTGCGGCTCGCGCCCCAGCATTCGAGCCGAACGCTCGTTGCACCGGTGGCTTCGACAGCAGTGACGCGGAGCGCGTCGGCGTTCCAGCGCACTTTTAGTTTGCCAACCGCGCCGACGTGACCGCGATCGAATCCGTCAGCGAAACGCAATAGGGCCGACAGTTTGACAATACGCTCGCGGAGCACGCGATCAAGTTGTGCAAAGCTGCGGTGCTTCTTTTTTGGCTCGGGGCCGCGATGATACCGGGCCACATGCGCGATTGCGATTTGTTCGGCCGGCGTCATGCCCAGCAGGTCGGCGTGTGAAATGAGGTGATACGAATGTTTGTGGTGATTTTCGTAATTGATGTGATAGCCTACATCGTGCAACAGTGCCGCATCCGACAGAATGCGGCGATCAACGGCACCGAGGCCCATACGTGGTGCGAGCGCATCGAACAGTTGCAGTGAGAGGGTCTGCACTTGTCGCGAATGCGGTTCTTCGTAGTGACATCGTTCCGCAAACTCGCGCACGCTTTTTTCGCGCGTTGCGCCAGGATCGGCAACGACGGGCATGACGCGTGCTGCCTCAAGCAGCATGCCTTCGCGAATGCCATACGCGGACGTGAGTAAATCGCGCGGATCAAAACGCGCGAGCACCTCGGCCGCGGTGGCGAGACCAGCAACGATAATGTCCGCGCGTGCGGGATTGAGTCCGGCAACTTGCGTGCGTTCTTCCGGCGCAAGTCGCTGGAGCCAATCCAATACATGCTCGAGTTCAACGCGCGTGACGCGTGTGCCGTGTGGCGAGCGCGCCGTGACGCCTTGGCGAGACAGCATGATGCCGGCCAAATTCGTGAACGTGCCGCCGGAGCCAATGACGCGAGTGCCACGCCAGTCTTTCACGGGCACCGCGCGGCGCAAGCCATCCCGCACATGTTCACGTAGTTGCCGTACGCCACGTGGACGCACCATCGGTGATAAAAAACGTTCGGTGAGTCGCACCGCACCAAAAGGCATCGACGCAACGCGTTCGATGAGCCCGTCTTTGGCGAGCACGAGTTCTAATGACCCGCCGCCGATGTCCATGACGAGCGAACGACCGGCGCCCAATTCGAAGTGGGCGAGCGCGCTGCGAAAGCAGAGCAGTGCCTCTTCCTCGCCGCTGAGCACGCGCGTTTCGATACCTGTGGCCTGCTGCACTCGGCCCGTAAACTCGTTGGCATTTGCGGCATCGCGGACGGCACTCGTGGCCACAATTTCGATGCGCACCGCGCCAAGCTGCCTGGCCAACGTCACCATGCGCTGGATGGCCGCGATTGCTGCGTCGAGCGCCGTTTGCCCAAGCGCGCCAGTGCGTTCGAGACCTTCACCAAGCCGCGGCATGGCTTTCATTTCGTCAATGACGCGAATCTGCCCTGTCGGTGAAACGTCGGCGATAATTTGACGAACGGAATTGGAACCGACATCGATCGCGGCGATGCGAATATCGTGCGACGATGGCGGAGTGAGTCCGTTCGGGATCGGCAGGGTCATGCTATGCCTCGCGCCGCGACGGCGTTGGGACTACAGTGGTGGCATTCGTTGCATTGTCGCCGTGCTCTTCATCCCAGCGATGACGAATTTGTTTGCCCTCCGCGAGGTACACGGCATCCTCCCCGATATTGGTAGCGAGATCACCGACACGTTCGAGGTTGCGGCTCACCAGCAACAATTCGAGCGATGGAGCGATGGTGCGCGCGTCGGTCATCATGTAGGTGAGGAGTGTGCGAAAAATGCCTTCGTGGAGCGCATCTACTTGATCGTCTGCTTTTCCAACGGCGCGACCAAGCGCACCATCGCCGCGAATGAACGCGTCGAGCGCGTCACTCAACATCGCGCGCGCCCGTCGCGCCATGTCGGCGAGCGCGGGCAACGGTGGCATGGCCGCACGTGACTCGATGATACGAACTGCACTCTGTGCAATGTTCACCGCGTGATCGCCAACGCGCTCGAGATCACTCGACACCTTGATGGCACCAATCAGAAAGCGAAGATCGCGCGCCATAGGTTGCTGCAGCGCGAGCAATGAGATGGCGAGATTTTCCGCTTCGACTTCGAGGCGATCCAACTCGCGATCCGCGTCGATGACGGTTTGCGCTTTCTCGCGGTCGCGTTCCATCAGCGCTTCCACAGACAGGTCGACGAGCGTTTCGGCGCGCTCGGACATGTCGAGCAAGCGCTGCTTTAACACGGCGAGTTCGTCGTGGAAGTGTCGGTAGCCCCCCGCGCTGTTCGGCATTAGCCAAATCTCCCAGTGATGAATGCCTCCGTTCGCGAATCATTCGGGCTCGTGAACAAACGCGTGCTGTCGGCATGTTCAATCAGACGGCCGTCCAGCAAAAACGCGGTGCGATCGGAAACGCGCGCCGCCTGCTGTAAGTTATGCGTCACGAGCACAATCGTCAGGTCTCGTCGCAATTCGTACAACAGTTCTTCAATGCGCTGTGTCGCCGGCGGATCGAGTGCGCTTGTCGGTTCGTCCAGCAGCAACACCTCCGGATCGTTCGCCAACGCCCGTGCAATGCAGAGTCGTTGCTGTTGGCCACCCGAAAGCTGCAGCGCATTTTCGCGCAAGCGATCCTTCACTTCATCCCAAAGTACCGAGCGTCGCAACGCGTGTTCAACCCGCGCCTCAAGGTCGGGGCCGATGGGTACGCCGTGGAGGCGCGGCCCATACGCGACGTTTTCGTACACCGATTTTGGAAATGGATTTGATCGTTGAAAGACCATGCCGACGCGTTGGCGCAACACGCTCGGGTCCATGGTGGACGCGTAGATATCTTCGTCGTCCAACAGCACACGCCCCGTGTGACGAACGGCCGGAATAATCTCATTGAGACGATTGATCGACCGGAGGAGCGTGCTCTTCCCACAACCCGAAGGTCCAATAAGCGCTGTCACACTTTGCGGCAGCAATGTCAGGGCAACGTTGAACAGCGCTTGACGGCCGCCAAACCACGACGAAAACCGTTCGATTACTACACGACCGGAGCGCGTTGCGTCAACGAGGGATGGCGCGTCAACGAGGGTCATCCGAATCGACCGGTGAGATATGCTTCGGTACGCGGATCGCTTGGTGTTGTGAACAGCGCGAGCGAGGGTGCGTGCTCAACGAGCACACCGTCAAGCATGAACGCGGTTGTGTCGGACACGCGGGCTGCCTGCTGCATGTTATGCGTTACCAAAATGACGGTAACAGTGCCGCGCAGTTCATACAGCAGCTCTTCGATGCCCTGCGTGGACATCGGATCGAGCGAGGCGGTGGGTTCGTCCAGAAGCAGCACTGCAGGGTCGACCGCTAACGCGCGCGCGATGCAGAGTCGTTGCTGTTGACCGCCCGACAGTGCGAGCGCACTTCCGTGCAACTGATGCGACACTTCAGGCCAGAGGCCCGAGCGCTGGAGGGCCGCCTCAACGCTGTCCGACAACGCACGGTTCGACGCGCGAATTCCGGAGGCACGAATACCTGATGCGACGTTCTCGAAAATGGAGAGTGTCGGAAACGGCGTGGGGCGTTGGAAGACCATGCCAATGCGTCGGCGTAACGCGACGACGTCAACGGCACGTGCGTAGACGTCCGCTTGCCCAACGAAGACTGCACCCGAGACTCTGGCATTCGCAGCACTCTCATGCAGCCGATTGACGCAACGCAGCATTGTGGACTTGCCACATCCTGACGGTCCAATCACGGCAGTCACGGCTCCCGCGACGCAGTCGAGCGAAAGATCGTGAATCGCAGCGCGAGCACCGTAGCTTGCGTTGAGCGCGCGTATTTGCACACTTGGTGCTTCAACCATCGTCGACGCCAGCGCGTGGCACGGTGCCGTGCATGAGCGTCTGTCGAGCACGAAGCACCCAGCGTGACAGGATGCTCATCAGCGTGATGAGGAGCAGCAGCACAAGTGCACCAGCCCACGCTTGCGCATGCCAATCATCGTATGGACTTTGCGCGTACGCAAAAATTTGTAGCGGGAGCGCCGCAATGGGCTGCGACGGGTTCAACGACCAATAGGCGTTCCCAAATGCGGTGAACAGCAGTGGGGCCGTTTCTCCAGCAGCGCGCGCGATCGCTATGAGCACCGCCGTCACAATGCCTGGCATCGCCGTGCGCAGGACAATGACGAATGATGTGCGCCACTGCGGAAATCCAAGTGCGAGTGCTGCTTCAACCAGTGATCGCGGAACGAGTTTCACCATCTCTTCCGTCGCACGAGTAACTAATGGCACCATGAGCAGTCCAAGTGCGACACCGCCTGCAAACGCTGAAAAATGCCCGCTGGGACGCACGATCAATTCCCAGACAAAGATACCGAGTACAATGGACGGTAATCCGCTCAACACGTCGGCCACGAAGCGCACAAGCGTCGCTGACCGAGCGTCCCCGCGATCGGCGAGATAAAGTCCCGCACCAATCCCGACGGGCAGTCCTAATAGAGATCCAATCAATATCAACAGTAGCGTGCCGACGATCGCGTTGGCCATCCCTCCACCGCCCATACCGGCCGGTGCTGGCATGCGAATGAGGAACGCCGGAGTGAGCGCGCTGGCGCCGCCGATGATTACATGCGTGAGAATGGCGACGAGCGGCAACACGGCAAGTGCCGCCGCGCACCACACAGCGGTCGTCATGAGCAATCCGACGCGACGACGGCGTGCCACGATGTGCGTGCGCTGCGAGAGTATTGTGGTCACTGCGCACCCGCAGTTTGACGCGTGCGCCATACGAGCCAGCGCGCGACGCCATTGACGAGCAGCGTGATCACCAACAGTAGTCCCGCTATCGCCATGAGCGCCGCGAGATGCGCATCGTCCGACGCTTCACCAAATTCGTTGGCCAACAGCGATGCCATGGTGTAGGCCGGATCGAGCAGCGATGTCGGAATGGCGTGTCGATTTCCGATCACCATGGTGACGGCCATCGTTTCCCCCAACGCGCGACCGAGTCCGAGCATCACGCCACCCACGAGGCCTGAGCGCGCGGACGGGAGTACGCCATCTCGAATCATTTCCCATTGGGTCGCGCCGAGTGCGAGTGCGCCTTCGCGCTGGGCCCGCGGAACCGCCATCAGCACTTCTCGCGCAACAGACGCGATATACGGTACGATCATAATCGCGAGAATGAGTGCGGCCGCGAGAAGACTTGGTCCATATGCCGGGCCGCGAAACAGCGGTAACGCGCCGAATGCGTGCATCAAGAACGGCATCACGTACGTCCGCAATAGTGGCACGAGCACGACGAGTCCCCACAATCCATACACGACACTTGGAATCGCAGCGAGCAGATCAATGAGGAATGCAACCGGTGCGCGGAGTGACGGTGGAGCAAGTTCGGCGGTGAAAATGGCGGCACCAATTGCGAGCGGTGCAGCGATGCAGAGCGCCAGCACGGAGGAGCATAACGTACCAAGCACGGCGGGAAACGCGCCGTACCGATGATGCGCAACATCCCAGGTTTGACCAACAAGCAACTCAGTGCCATGTGCGAAAACCGCTGGCCACGCCGCGCGAATGATCACGAGCGCGGGCGCCGACAGCAGCAGCGGAATTGTCGCTGCGCATGCGGTGATCGCGAGTCGATAGACGCGATCACCCAGTGCGGCGCGAGTGCGCCCGCGTTCCGGTGCAGACGCGATCACGGCGTCGGTGCTGGCGCGGTCGTTCGAACTAACGCATCAAGGCGATCGAGGACACGAGTGGCGGTCTCCGTCGGCAGCGCGACATAGCCCAAGGCGCTGGCCATATCTCCACCATCAACGAGCGACCATCGCAAAAAATCTACGAGCTGCTTCGTTTTCACGGTGCCAATGGCATCTGGCGCGATCAGCATGAACGTGAAGCTGGTGATCGGATACGCTTGCTCGCCGGGCGCGTTCACCAGCGAGACGCGCAAATCGTGGATATCGCCTTTCGTTGTGACCACACTGGTTGCGGCAGACGCGATCTCGAATGGCATCGGCGAAACAAATCGACCAGCGCGATTGCGGATATGCGCCACGGGCAGACGATTCTGTCGCGCATACACGACTTCGAGATAGCCGATCGAGCCTTCCATTTGCTTCACTTGTCCTGCTACGCCTTCATTGCCCTTTCCACCGATACCCGCGGGCCAGCGCACATCTTTCCCACGTCCCGGTCCTGCCGCCCATGCCTGACTGACCGCAGTCAGGTAGTCGCTCATGATGTACGAGGTACCACTCCCATCGGCGCGATGCACGACGAGAATATCGCTCGACGGCAGCGGAGCGCCGACGTTGAATTCCGCGATGCGCGGATCATTCCACTTCGTGATGCGGCCAAGAAAAATATCGGCGATGACATCGCCCGATAATTGGAGCGGCCGCTGTAATTGGGGAAGGTTGTACGTCACGGCCACGGCGCCAAGCACCGTGGGAACGTGAACGATGTTCATGTGTCCTTGTGCAAGCTCCGCGTCAGACATTGGCACATCGGTTGCGCCAAAATCGACGGTGCGCGCGAGCACTTGTCGAATACCTCCGCCGGAGCCAATGGACTGATAGTTGATCCGCACGTTCGTTCGCTGCGCGTAATCGTTGAACCACCGCGAGTACAGCGGATACGGAAATGTTGCGCCTGCGCCTGTCAGATCAACGCGCACGCCTGCCACTGCTGCCGACGATGAGTCGGCGCCTCGCGGCGTGTCGCGAGGTGCGGCACACGCCGCGGCACACCAGACCACCAAGAATAACGTACACTGGATTCTAGGAGCTCGTCGGCGCGAGCGTGGGTTAGGCATCCGGTAAAATATGCGTGACGACACAGTGGGTCGTTGGGCTGCAGCTGCAACGGAATGGTCGCAACCGTGGAGCGTTCTTGCCACGGCTTTTGAATCGGGCGTTGTGATGACCTGATTTTGTCCCGTGGAGCGGGTTGCCGAGTGGCTGCCCGCGCGGTAACGTCGCCCGAAATGGCTTCCGCTGATCCGACCCTCGAACGGCGCGTCGCGTCGACACCGTCCAGTGACCCGCAGACCCGCGCTGAGTCGCTGGCCACTGCGGCGCGTGCGCTGCGGGCTGCAGAATACGTGTGCATTTTGACCGGCGCCGGGACATCTGCGGAAAGTGGCATTCCCACGTTTCGCGATGCGCTCACTGGTGTGTGGTCTCGCTATTCAGCGCACGAGCTTGCGACACCGGATGCCTTTGCGCGACATCCGCAGGTGGTGTGGCAATGGTATGCGAGCCGTCGTGCAACGGTGCGTGCGGCCCAACCGAATGCGGCGCATCGCGCTCTCGTGGCACTCGCCGAACGCGTGTCGCACTGTACCCTCGTCACGCAGAATGTGGATGACTTGCATCAGCGCGCGGGGAGTCGCGATGTCGTTGCGTTACATGGCTCGGTGATGCACGCGAGATGCAGCGCAGGCTGTGCAGGTCGGATTGCGCTGGCGGACGAAGCGATTGCAGAAATACCGCGCTGTGAAATGTGCACTGCGGCACTGCGACCGGACGTCGTATGGTTTGGCGAGGCGTTGCCGACGGCGGCGTTTGAGTCCGCACGAGCTGCTGCGGTCGCGTGCGATGTATTTGTGTCGGTGGGCACGTCGAACGTGGTAGAACCAGCCGCCTCATTACCGTGGTTGGCGGCGTCGCACGGATCCACGGTTATTCTGGTCAATCAATCGATGAGCGGACAACGCCGCGGACCGAGTATTTTACCGATTGAAGGACCGGCTGCGGTGTTGCTCCCGCAATTGGTGCAAGCGGCGTTCGCGAATAAACGACCGCGAGCTCGAGGCGTCGCGCCAGAGTAGCGCGGTTACGTGTGCGCCAGTGGTAGCCACACGGCGATCGTTGTCCCAACACCAGGCTCACTCTCCGCCTTCACTTTTCCGCCGTGGGCTTCGGCGAGATGTCGCACAATCGCGAGCCCGAGGCCGGTGCCGCCAGCTTCACGGGATCGACTTGGATCGGCACGGTAGAAGCGTTCGAAGATACGCGGCAAATGATCTGCACTGATGCCAATGCCCGTGTCTCGCACGCCAAGCCATGTGCCACCGTCTTCGGCTGACGAGAAGACGACAATTTCGCCCGTGAGCGTGTGGCGCAGCGCATTCTCGGTCAAGTTGCTCAGAATCTGCCGAACGGCGGTCGGGTCAGAATAGATCGAGCGCGCGTCTAAGGCGACGTCAATGCGTAACGCCACGCCTTTCTCGAACGCTGAAGCCTGCATCGGCGAGACGACTTCCTCGGCAAGGGCAGCCACCTCGAGCTCGACGGGATTTGGCAACCATCCGCCAGATTCGATGCGCGACAAATCCAAGAGGTCGTCCACAATGCGTTGCATGCGCTGCACGTTGCCCTCGGCCATCCCGAGAAACTGCCTGCGCAGGGCAGGCGGTAGGTCGTCGTCTTGAAGCGTTTCGACAAAACCCCTTATGACCGTGAGCGGTGTACGAAGTTCGTGCGAGACGTTGGCGACGAAGTCGCGACGCACCGCTTCCAGTCGGCGAAATGGTGTGAGGTCATAGAGGGCGAGCACAGCGCCTCCGGCTGGCAACGGGCGTGCGGTCAGTGAAAGCGTTCGATCGTCGACGCGCGCCTCACCAGGCAAGGCCTCCGCGCCCGCCAACACCGCCGACAACGCTTCGCGCAGCGTGCGATCGCGCGGCAAGTATTCGGCAGGAAAGGGCACCGGTTCACGAATACGAAGCAACTGTCGCGCCCTATCGTTGATCCGCACGACCTGCTGTCGAGCGTCGACGGCGATGACGCCTTCATTCAGCGATTCAGTCAGGGCAACCAGCAGTGCTTCTTCGGCCTTCAAGGCGCGCCCACGCTCGTCAACCTGTTCGGCCAGTCGACGAAATGCGTCCGCAAGTTCACCCACTTCGCCAGTCGCCATCAACGACGGTTGGCACGCAAGGTTGCCCGACGCAAGCGCACGCGCAACATCGCGTAATTCCTCGATGGGCCGCGCGATCGGCCGAGTGAGTATGCGCGCAAGCACGCCACCGAGCACCAACGCAAGGATCCCCACGATGACCATGTCTCGACGAACAGCGCTCAGAGATTCTTCGGACGCCGTCGTCGCGGGTTCAGTCCTGTACACGTGCGCTACCACGCGTCGCTCGACCGCGAACAGCGTGGCGATTATGAGCACTGCTGCAACAAGAAACGCGTTCAGCGTAAGGCGTTGGCGAATTCGCACGAACGAGGCGATGCGTCAGCCTCCACGCGGTGCGGCCGCGCGTAGACGATAACCGAAGCCGCGCACGGTCTCGATCATGTCACCAGCCACGCCAAGTTTGGTTCGGAGCCGCTGGATGTGCATGTCGACGGTGCGTGTTTGAATGTCAGGCGCTGCCTCCCAAACTGTTTCCAGTAAATGCCCACGTCCCTGCACCCGCCCACGCCGTTCGACGAGGGTCAGCAAGAGTTTGAATTCGGTCGGCGTGAGCTCGACCTCATGATCGTCGACCGCGACCGACATGGCAGCGCGATCGATCCGCAGTGGGCCGATGGCCAATTGATCGGCAGACGAGGAGAGTGACGACGAGGCAGTGCCCGCGCGCCGAAGAATTGCCGCTACACGGAGCACCAACTCGGCGGGACTGAACGGTTTCGTGAGATAGTCATCGGCGCCCAAAGATAGTCCGCGAATGCGATCCGGTTCTTCACGACGCGCGGTGAGCATGAGCACCGCGACATTTCGCGTGTGATCATCGCTGCGCACTTGTTCGAGCACGTCGAAACCGGACATACCCGGCAACATGAGGTCGAGGACGATCAACGCTGGTCGTTCACGCCGGGCCATGTCGAGGGCATCTTGGCCCGATGCGGCGGTGGAGACGCGATAGCCCGCCTTCGCGAGATGATACGCAACGAGGGCGACAATCTCTGGTTCATCGTCAACGACGAGAATACGATCGGCGATCGGCGGCGCAGGAGTCATGCGGAGCTGATGTCAGCGGCTATGGGCACGAAGGCTGGCGCGCGCGCGGCATTCCGCGCGTGCAGTCGTCGCTGGATTTTTGCCACGATCATTTCGATCGCGACGGTATTATTTCCACCACGCGGAACGATGACGTCCGCGTAGCGCTTACTCGGTTCGACGAACTGCAGGTGCATCGGTTGCACGGTGGTCAAGTACTGCTCCAATACAGATTCCAACGAGCGTCCACGCACGGCGGTATCGCGGCGAATACGGCGAATAAGTCGAATGTCGGCGTCTGCATCCACGAATACTTTCACGTCGCAGCGATCACGCACACTCGGGTCGGACAACAACAGAATGCCATCGATCACCACGACGTCCGCTGGCTTAATGTGTCGTGTGCGCGAACTGCGGGAGTGCGTTGCAAATTCGTACACGGGCATCTCAACTGCGTCGCCGCGCGACAACGCCGCCAAGTGCGTACTGAGCAGCTCCATATCAAACGCCTCGGGGTGATCCCAATTCACGTGATGCAACTGCGGAATCGTGAGGTGTCGAAAGTCCCGGTAGTATGCATCCATCTCGAGAAATGCCACCGACGCATCCGGTAACGCTTCAGCGACTTTGCGCGCGACCGTAGATTTTCCCGAACCCGTGCCACCCGCAATGCCTATGATGAGCGGTTTCATGGGTGTTGATCCTTGGCGCGAAGCACAATGGGTAGATGTCGGCGTGTCATGTCCGACATGCGACAACGGTGTAACGGATGCGTATCGGCACTTTCGCCTCCACCGGGCGGTCCAGCCGCTCACGGAAGCTCGCGATCGCGGCGGACACGGTCAACGGAAGGTGCGCAATCCCCTCCACCTCATGGTGCGAGGCCGCTAGCATTCCCCTATGGAAAGACTTGTTTGGGCGCGCTTCGGCGGCGTCTGCTGCGCCGCACTGTTGTTCAACGGAGGCTTGCCCGTTGAGCCTGAGTTGGGCGCTACCATTGCGCATGCGGAGCGCTTTGATCTCGTGGTTGCCTCCACGACGGACGTGCACGGACGCATTCGCGGCTGGGACTATTACGCAAATGCCGCAGATCTGACGCACAGTCTGGCTGCTGCCGCGACAATCGTGGATTCCTTGCGATCGGCAAATCCGGGCCATGTGCTGTTGGTGGATGCGGGTGATCTGCTACAAGGGAATCCGCTCACATACGTCGTGGCCAAAGTGTCGCCGCAACCTGTGCATCCGGTGATCGCGGCGATGAATGTTATGCGATATGACGCGGCCGTCATCGGCAATCATGAGTTCAACTACGGCGTGCCGCATCTCCAAGCCGCGATGGCGCAAGCTGGTTTTCCGTTTCTCGCAGCGAACGTCGTCACCGCGCAAGGGAAACCTTTCGTCGCCCCGCTGACCATCGTTGAACGTCGCGGTGTGCATATTGGCATTATTGGCGCGACCACGCCGGGTTCGATGGTGTGGGATCGCGACAACCTGCACGCGGCTGGACTCACGGTCTCGGATATCGTTCCCGCCGTGCGCCTTGCGGTCGCAGACGCGCGACGGCAGAAGGCCGATGTGATTGTCGTGTTGTTGCACGCCGGCTTAGACGAACAGTCCAGTTACGATACGACGTCGACCGGTCTGCCGTCCGAAAACGTAGCGGCGCGCGTGGCGCGCGAGATTGATGGCATCGACCTCGTAGTCTACGGTCACTCGCACAAAGAGTTGGTCGATTCGACGATCAACGGCGCCCTGCTTGTGCAGCCGCGCAATTGGGCCGCCAGTGTTGGTGTGGCCACACTCACGGTTGAGCAAGTGAAGGGAAAATGGTCCGTCGTCGCGCACCGTGGTCAGTCCGTGAAAGTGGCAGGCCATAGGGAAGTCACCGACGTGGTTGCTGCCAGCGCGGGTTCGCATCGTGCTACCATCGCATGGGTGACAACGTCCATTGGTCGGACCGACGTCGTTTGGCGCGCGGACAGCGCACGGGTTGTTGACATGCCCATCACGGACTTGGTGAACGAAGTCATGCGTCGCGAAGGGAAGGCAGATCTTGCGGCGACGGCGGCATTTTCACTCGATGCTTCGCTGGATACTGGGCGCATAACCATGGCTTCACTG
Organism: Gemmatimonadaceae bacterium; assembly: GCA_025358925.1. Classification (GTDB taxonomy): domain Bacteria; phylum Gemmatimonadota; class Gemmatimonadetes; order Gemmatimonadales; family Gemmatimonadaceae; genus Gemmatimonas. The sequence continues at coordinate 19,212 of JANYHT010000016.1, forward strand.
TCGAAATTATATCCGTACGACAATACGTTGCGCGTGGTTCGCGTGAGTGGTGCGCAGGTCCGCGCGTTTCTCGAGCATTCGGCGCGGTATTATCAAACGTTGGATGCGTCCGGCCGTGCGCCGAGCGGAGGCATCGTCGATGCGGCCGTTCCGGGATTCAATTTCGACGTTCTCTCTGGTGCGGACTACACAATCAATCTCATGAAACCCATTGGTTCGCGAATTACAAAATTGGAGATTCGCGGTCGCGCGATACAACCCACGGACACGTTTACGCTGGCGCTGAATAATTATAGACAGGGCGGAGGCGGTGGATACGCGATGCTCGCTGGCGCGCCTGTCGTGTATAGTCGCGACGTCGATATTCGACAGCTACTGATTGACGAAGTGAAGCGCGTCGGGACGCTAGTGCCCAACGCCTACGCCACGCGCAATTGGACGCTCGAGCCAGCGGCTGCTGTTTCACTCGCGTTCGCCGCGCAAACGCACATGATTGCCGCAGCGCCGGGCACACTGCGCGTCATCGTGATGAGTGATTTTCATGCTGCATTGGAAGGGCGACCTGCAGCGGACGGCAAACTATTTGGCGGTGCGGTTGCGTTGTCCGCTGCCGTCAAGCGCGCCGAGCGAGAATGCAGTGGGAATTGTCAAAGTGTTGTCGTGGACGCAGGCGATTTATTTACGGGAACTCCAGCGTCGGATTGGGATGCTGGTCGGCCCACCGTCGCGGTTGCCAATCGATTGCACATCGCGGCCGGCGCACTCGGCAATCACGAGTTTGATTTTGGACAGGACACGCTGCGTCTACGAATGGCCGAGCTCAAATATTCGCTGCTGGGAGTGAACGTGCGCGGTGCGGACGGTCGCATGCCGACGTGGTTACATGCGGATACGATTGTCACGCGCGGCGATGTGCGAATTGGCATTGTTGGTGCCGCGGGTACGCAAACGCGCGCGTCATCACGGTTGCGAAATGTACGTGGCCTCGAGTTTCTCGATCCCGCACCGTTGATTAGCGCACGCGTGCGGGCGTTACGCGCGACGGGCGTTTCGGTCGTGGTGAGTGTGATGCACGACGGGGCCCGTTGCGAGCGAGAGCGGCCAGCCGAATGTCGTGGCAGCGGGATTGACATCGCTGCTCGTTTGACTGATAAGCCGGACGTCTTCGTGATGGGCCATGCGCACGAAAATGTGGACGTGCGTGTTGCAGGGATGCCGGTTGTGCAACCACTGTCGAGCGGACGTACGATTGTGATTGTCGATGTGCCACTCGATGGCGGAGCGGCGCGTACGTCCATACGATCAATCTCGGCGGACTCCATTGCTGGTGCGGATCCGACCGTAGACGCGATTGTCCGAGCGGCGGTGCGTAAGGTTCGCGCGCGTCTAGATCAACCGGTTGCAATCATCGCGGAAGCGATGCCACGCCATGGGTCACAATCCCTTGGCAACCTCGTTACGGATGCAGCGCGCGCCATTGGACACGCCGACGTTGCGGCTTGGAATACGGAAGGTTTGCGTGCGGATTTGGCCGCGGGACCGCTGGTGTTTGGCGGTGTGCACGAGATCTCGCCCTTTGGGAATGTGCTGGTGCGTGTCCGAATATCGGGGCGCGAACTTACCCGCGTGGTGGAGCATTGGGTCACTGGAAAGACGCCCAGTGTCTACGTGAGCGGCCTATTGATTGAGGTCGACACTACACGAGCCGCGGGCCATCGCGTCGCACGCATTACGACGACCAACGGTCGCGTCTTGATTCCGGCGCGTATTTACACGATGATCATCAACGATTTTATGTTTGACGACGACGAAGGTCGCACCATGAGTCATGCAGTCTCGCACCGGATTCTCCCGATACGCGACCGTGATATGTTGGCAACGTATTTGCGAACACTCCCGCAGCCAGTGCGCGTTTCTCACGACGCGCGCATCACGGTTACAGGTCAGAGATCGCGATGACCGTGCCAACGGATATCCGCGTGTACGTCAACGAACGTGGTGTTTCTGTTCCGCACGGTGCGCTCGCTATTGACGCAGTGCGTGCGCTATTCCCGACGCACGCGGATGACATTATGGCGGGCACGTCGCGGTTGACGGATAGTCGTGGGTTACCAATTCCCGAGAGCACGCCTCTCTCGACCGGTGCCATCTTTCGCGTGGTTCCCGTGCGCGACCGACTCGAGGTGCCAGAGTGAGCGACGCACGAGCCACGCTCACATCGATGGTGCGGCGCTTACCGAAGGCCGAATTGCATTGTCACCTCGATGGTTCGTTGCGTCCGTCGACACTGTTTTCGCTATCCGTTGACGCGGGACTTACGCTACCGGCATCCACTGCCGAAGCGCTTGGCGATTGGATGCGCGTGGACGACGGAAGAAATCTCGCTGACTACCTCGCGCGTTTCGATGTGACACTGGCGGTCATGCAGGATGCGCTATCGTTGGAGCGCATTGCGTATGAACTTATCGCTGATGCTGCGGCCGATGGAGTGCGATACATCGAGGTGCGCTTCTGCCCGGCGCTCGACACGCGCGGCGGTTTGTCGTTAGACGACGTCATGACGGCGGTCTGGCGCGGTCTTGATCGCGGCGAGCGCGCTACTGGAACGATCGCACGTGTGATTGTGTGCGCGCTCCGGAGCTTTCCGGCGCCGCACGCGCTCGAGATGGCGGAACTTGCCGTTGCGTTCAAACACAAAGGGGTCGTCGCGTTTGATCTTGCGGGCGGTGAAGTGGGGAATCCGGCGCACGTGCATGCCGCGGCGTTCGACTTTGCGCGCGCGCATGATCTCGCCGTGACGGTACACGCGGGAGAAGGGGACGGACCGCAGTCAATTCGGGAGGCGGTGCATCGGTGCGGCGCAAACCGGATCGGACACGGGACGCGATTATTTGAAGATACGTCGCTACAGTCGTACGTGATTGATCGACAAATCCCGCTTGAGGTGTGTCCAACCAGTAACGTGCAAACACGCGTGACGCGAACATTCGCGGAGCATCCGCTTGCACGATACGTTTCGCTCGGTGCGGTGGTAACCATCAACACCGACAATCGGCTTATGAGCGGCGTAACGCTGACTGATGAATATGTTCGGTGCGCGACGTATTTGGGCTACACGTTGCCGACGTTGGCCACGCTCTCGCTCGCAGCGTTCGACGCGGCGTTTCTGCCGCTACAGGATCGACGGCGACTGCGGGAGGTGGCCGCGAACGATATCGCGCTGCTGCTGAGCGAAGTCGGACAATCGGCATACCAACCATGAGCACCGTGTTTGCGACGACCGGCTTCGCGGCGCCGGAGCGTGGACCGGGTGCATTCAACGCAAAGGTCGCGGCCGATTATGTGCGCGCGCGTGTCGGCGCGCAGATGCGGACGCCTGTCTGTGGTATCGTGCTGGGATCTGGACTTGGGGGATTGGCCGATTGCATCGCCGAAACAGTGCGCATTCCATTCTCGCACGTGCCGGGATTTCCAACCGCCACCGTGTCCGGACACGCTGGGCAGCTTATCGTCGGCACCTTAGCCGACCGACCCGTCGTCGCGCTCGCCGGGCGCTTTCATATGTATGAAGGACATTCGGCCGCGCTCGCTGCCTTTCCCGTGCGCGTGTTGCATGCGCTGGGTGCGCCGGTTTACATCGCGTCCAATGCTGCGGGTGGCGTTCGACGGACGTTCGCACCTGGTGATTTGATGGTCATTGCCGATCATCTCAATCTCATGTTTCGCAGTCCGTTGGCGGGACCGTTAGAACCCAGCGATGAACGGTTTCCCGACATGTCGGAGCCGTATGATCGTGCGCTGCGCACGCTGCTCCATGACGCAGGGCATAGCGTGGGCGTGTCGTTGCAAGACGGGATTTACTGCGGACTCCTTGGGCCCGCGTACGAAACGCCGGCCGAAGTGCGCATGCTTGAACGCTTGGGCGTTGATGCCGTTGGTATGTCCACCGTTCCCGAAGTGATTGTCGCGCGCGCACTCGGCATGCGTGTAGCAGCGGTTTCCTGCATCACGAACAAGGCAGCGGGGATGTCGCATGAGATGCTCAATCACGCCGACGTGATGGATGTCGGTAAAGCGGTCGCGAAACGATTCGAAGCGCTGATCACCGAGTTTGTACGATGCTTACCAACTCCTGCGTCGCTGTGAAACTGCTCACGCTCGCACGGGACCTGCAACGACGGAAGGCGCGCGAAAAGCATCAGCGCTTCGTTGCTGAAGGTGTTCGTACGGTAGAAGCGCTGCTCGATTCGCGGCTTCACGTGGTCGGATTGCTCGTGACGGCATCGTTTGGCACCGAGCCCCGTGGTGATGCGCTGCTGGCACGAGCATCGTTTTTCGGTCTCGATGTGCGCGAGGTGTCGGACAGCGAGTTTGCGAGTGCGGCGGACACCGACACGCCGCAGGGCGTGCTGGCCGTCGGCGAAATTCCGCAGCGAACGCTCGAACCACCACCCGCCGTTGCTCGGCTGCTCGTGCTTGATGCGCTCCAAGATCCGGGCAACGTCGGCACTGTTATTCGCACGGCAGCGGCGCTCGGCGTCACGGCCACCCTCGCTTTGCCGGGAACCGTTGACCTCTGGAACGCTAAAGTCGTCCGTAGTACGATGGGCGCGTTGTTCACGCATTCGGCGTTGGCGTGTTCGGTCGACATGCTCGCGTCGATGCTCCGAGCGTATGACGTTGTGTGTTGGGCCGCTGATACCGGCGGCATTGACGTTAGCGACGTAGTCGGAGCCGAGTTACCGGTGCGACTCGCGCTGATGGTCAGTAATGAAGGCGCCGGACTGTCGGCCGAAGTTGTACCGTTGGTCGCGAAGCGCGTGGCCATTTGCATGTCGCCCGGTGTCGAGTCGCTCAACGTTGCCGTGGCCACTGGAATTCTGCTGCACGCACTTCGACCGGTTTGATCTCCAACATCACTCGATGCCAACATTGACTGCCGAATATATCTTCGCGATTTTACTTCCCGTGTTTTTTGTCGGGACGTGCTTTGGTTCATTCTTGAATGTGTGCATTGCGCGGTGGCCACTTGATTTAAGTGTAGTCAGCCCGCGCTCGCGGTGTCCACGGTGTGAGCGCCCCATAGCGTGGCATGAAAACATTCCGTTGGTGAGTTGGGTGGTGTTGCGCGCCAAGTGTCGAGGCTGTGGGCTGCCAATTTCAGCACAATACCCGGCAGTTGAGTTGGCCGTTGGGTTGGGTTGGTTGGCTGCGGTGATCGCCTATGGGCCAACATTTGAGGCGGTGCGCATTGCCGTGTTTGGTACGCTTTTGCTCGGGGTCGCGGTGACCGACGCGAAGCACTATCTCATTCCGGATGGTTTCACGGTGACAGGATTAGCGCTGGTGATGGGCGCGGCGATTGCTGGGTTCTTCACGCAGGACGCGTCGCTGTTTGCGACACCGCGGCATGCCTTTATTGGCGCGTGCGCGGGCGCTGGTGCCATCACGATCATTGGCTGGCTTGCCGAAATCGCCATGAAGCGCGAGGCGATGGGGTTTGGCGATACGACCTTGATGGCCGTGGTGGGTGCGGCACTGGGTGCTGAGCGTGCGCTGTTAACCATCATTGCTGGTGCGGCAGTTGGGGCCGTTTTCTTTCTCGTGATTGTCGGACCCATTGTCTGGGTGCGCTCGAAACGGTCGGGCGAAGAATTTGCGTTTCCGGATGTGCCATTCGGCGTTTTCCTTGCGCCGGCCGCGATGCTCATCTTGCTTTGGGGAGACCGACTCATCGCTTGGTACATGCTGCGCGCCTTCCCTACGTGATCACTATCATTCGCTCAAAAAACGTCTTGCGTGCCTGTCGCGTCGAGGTGACTCTGCGGCGCATATCGTTCGCGCTCATTGCTATCGCTACCGGAAGCGCCTGTGCTGATCGCACGCATGCTGGTGACGGGCCATACGCTGACGTTGTGGCGAAAGTTGTGCCCAAGCTCGAAAAGCAGATGGGCATGGCGTTCAAGACACCTCCCAAGTTGGAACGGAAGTCAAAGGCCGAGGTGGCGGCGTTTGTGATGAAGCAGCTTACGAGCGCGCGCGCGAAGGAGCAGATCGACGGACAGCAAAACGCGTATCGCGTACTCGGGCTGATCCCCGATACGATGAACTTGGGCGGTCTCCTTCAACGTTTGCTTGAAGAACAGATCATCGGGTACTACGATCCAGCAACGAAGGTGTTGTACGTGGTGGATGGCTCGCCAAAATTGTTGCTGGATCAAACGATTGCGCACGAATTGGTGCACGCGTTGCAAGATCAGTACGTCAAAGTGGATTCTATTCAGACGAGCACAGAAAACGCCGACCGGCAGGGAGCCGCGCAAGCAATTCTCGAGGGGCAAGCGGTGTTTGAGCAATTGCGACTCGATCCCAATGTCGGGCCGATGCTGATGATGCCGGGTGGATGGGATCGTATTCGCGATGTCATTCGCGACGGGCAGGGTGGCATGCCAATATTTGCGTCAGCGCCACGTGCCGTACGCGAAGGTTTGCTGTTTCCGTACCTCGGCGGAGCAGACTTTGTGCGACGATTTATCGAAAAACGTTCTGAGAAAGAGTTGTTGACGGATCTGCCAATTTCAACCACGCAGATACTCAACGATGACGCGTATTTCACAACTGACCGCTCAAAACGCGCGGTGCCAAAGCGCGTAATGCTCGCTGCGCCATCGAGCGGCACGGTGACATATGCGAATAGTTTCGGTGAATTCGAAACACGTCTTATTTTGGTGCAACATTTGAAGGACGAGGCGGTCGCGCGTCGCGGTGCGCAGGGCATTGCGGGTGATCAGTACAATGTCATTCGCACACCGCAGGGCAATGCGTTGACATGGGCGACCGTGTGGACGTCACCCGTTGATGCGGCGGATTTTCTCAATCTCGTGACCGATGCGATGCGCCGCCGCTACGAAATGGGTAAGCAGGCACTTGTACCAGGTGCAACGGAACGGCGATTAGATATTGCGGCGACGCCAACGCGAGGCGCTCGCACGGTCACCGTGCGGTTGGAGCAGATCGGTGGGCAGCCTGTTGTGTACGTCGTTGATGCGCCGACCGCGGTTGCGGCAAGCTTGAACAACATCGCGCGTGTCACGCTGTCCAACTAATCACGCGTGATCGCCTGGATTGCAGCATGACGGTGCCAGTCTCTACTCCACCGGCGTTGCTTATCACCGCCGACGACGAGATCAAGCGCGTGCGGCTCGTGCGCATGAAACGTGTCGCGAGTGCGATGTTGGTGTTTGTTGCGATCGTGTTCGTGGTAGCGAAAATATATGAGGCGCGATTTCCGTCGTTGGCCTATATCCGCGCGTTTTCCGAAGCGGCGATGGTCGGCGGCATTGCGGATTGGTTTGCGGTGACGGCGTTGTTTCGACATCCGTTAGGCATACCGATTCCGCACACGGCAATCGTACCCGCGCGCAAAGATCGCATCGGCAACGCACTCGGCAATTTTGTACAGCGTAATTTTCTGTCGCGCGAGGTGGTGACCAGTAAACTCCAAGCCATGAAGCTTGGCGAGCGCGCTGCGTTGTGGCTCGCCGATCCGGTGCACAGTCGCAGCGTTGCGCGTGTCGTTGCGCGCGGTCTAAGTGGGGCGGCGGGTGTGCTGCGTGATGATGATGTGCAGGAGTTGGTGGACCGCGGTATTGTGTCGCGATTGCGGACGGTACAAGTAGCACCCATGGTGGCGCGTGTGCTGGAGTTGCTCACCGTTGGCGGCCGCCATCAAGCGTTACTTGACGATGCGATGCGACTCGCGGCAAAGTTTCTGGAGGAGAATGAAGAGGTCATTCGCGAACGTATCAAGGCTGAGAGTCCGTGGTGGGTACCGGGTGCGGTCGAGAACCGATTAGGCGACAAGATTGTCAGTGGCGTCGAGAAAACGTTGGTGGCGGTGGTGGCTGATCCCGAGCATCCGCTACGGCATCGCTATGACGAAGCCGTTGAACGATTCGTAATTTCGCTACGCACCAATCCGGATGTGATTGCGAAGGCGGAGCAGATCAAGCTGGAGTTATTGGCGCATCCCGCGGTTGGCGAGTTTTCGCGCTCGGTGTGGGGTGACGTGAAGCAGCGCGTCGCGGGCTATGCAGAGCGGTTGGCGAGCGATGTGCAGGATGAACCCGATCAGGTAGAGCGTTGGCTGACGGGGTTGGGCCACAAGGTGCTTGAAGACCACGAGCTGTCGGCGAAAGTTGATGGCTGGGTCGTGGAGATCGTCACGTACGCGGTGGAGCAGGCGCGTGAGGAGGTCGCGAAGCTCATTGCGAGTACAGTGGCGGCTTGGGATGCGAATGCCACGTCGCGAAAGATCGAATTGCAGATCGGGCGAGATTTGCAGTTTATTCGAATTAACGGAACGATTGTTGGAGGGTTAGTCGGGGTGCTGCTGCATATGATTGATGTGCGTTTTTGACGGAGCGCGCACTGGAACGTCTCCGGCTCCCGCATCCCATTGTACTGCTCCTTGGCGCCGTGATTATCGCGGCGCTGCTGACATGGATACTTCCCGCCGGCGAATACGCGCGAAAAGCAGACAACGCGACGGGTCGACAAGTTGTGGTCGCGGGAACGTACCACGCCGTGCCCGCATCGCCCGTTGGGCCGTGGGCAGCAGCCATTTCAATTCCTCGCGGATTTATTGAAGCGGCCGATGTCGTCATTGTGGTGCTGCTCGCGGGGGGCGCATTTGTTTTGCTTGAACAGCTCGGCGTATTGCGACGCACGGTCGGTGCGTTGGCTTCAAAGCTTGGCACGCGCGGATTGTGGGCAATACCGGCGGTGTCACTGTTTTTTTATGGCATGGGCGGATTGGAAAACATGCAAGAAGAAATTATTCCGCTCATTCCGGTACTGCTCGTGCTCTCACGCGCCATCGGCGCGGATGCGCTGACTGCGGTCGGGATCAGCGCCGGATCGGCCATGTTCGGTTCCGCTTTTAGTCCAGTCAATCCGTTTCAGGCGGGCATTGCCCTCAAGCTCGCGGAGCTGTCAGCATCGTCGGGAGCGGCGCTTCGAACGGCGATGTTCGTTGCTGGGTTCATTGTGTGGGTGGCCGTTGTGATGCGTCACGCTGCGCGCAATCGTGTCGCCGTTGAAAGCATTGCCACGGTCCATGAGGCACCGTTCACTGTGCGCGACGTATTCATGCTGCTCGCCGTTCTCTTGCCGGTGCTGATTTACGCATACGGCGCAGTAACGTTTGGTTGGGGATTCAACGAACTCTCGGCCGGATTTTTCATTGGTGGAATTGTTGCCGGAATAATTGGCCGGGTGAGCGTTGAGCAAATCATGCGCATGTTTTTAAACGGTATGGAAGCGTTACTACCCGCTGCTCTGTTGATCGGTGTTGCACGCAGCATTTCTGTTGTGTTCAATGACGGACACGTAATCGATACCATCTTGAACCGGCTCGCCATGCCGCTTTCCCACGCGCCCGCGACTGTCGCGGCGCTTATGATGATTCCGTTTCACATGCTGGTGCACGTGCCCGTGCCGAGTGTGAGTGGTCAGGCTGTCCTGACACTACCGTTGCTCGTGCCACTCTCCGACTTGCTCGGTCTCTCTCGGCAGGCAACCGTGTTGGCGTTTCAAACTGGCGCTGGACTAGCGGATGTGATTTCACCAACCAACGGTGCGTTGATGGCGATATTGCTCGCGGCGGGCGTGAGTTTTCAGCAGTGGATTCGTTTTGTGCTGATCGGTTGGGCGTTGATGATGCTGATTGGAATTGCGGGCATTCTGGTGACGACGTTCTATGTCACTTGATCAATCCGATCTTGAGTGACAACTGCCAGTCCTCTGCCGCGTCATCGTAGAGCGGCTTGAAGAACTCGCCGGAAGGGAGACTTTGCCCTCGAGGTCACCTCCGTTCCGCGGATTGGACGTCGATTCTCGGACGATCGGAACCAGTCACACCAGCGGGTGGTCGTCGCGAGCGATGATGACTTCGTTGTCGGCCAACTCGTCTCGAATCAGGCTCGCGAGGTTTGCTTTCGCACAGGGCCGTCTGATATTCGGTCACTACCTTATTTGGTGGTCATCTGCCAGCTGTGAGCGAAATTGCATTGAGCCACGTTCAATTCGCGGCGAAACAATAGAAAAGCCCCGCACCACCAGTGGCCACAAGGTTCGCCTGCCCACACCCGCGTGACGCGTGCGCCGAGTTCCATGACGTGTTTCCACCACCGGTCCGGTCGTGATGGCCGAGCATTGCACTGCCGGTGGCCAAGTTGCTGGTGTAGTTCGCGCACGAGGTGTCGAACGTTCCGCCCATCGCGCGACCGAACGAATCCGACCCAGTGAGCATGTCATGCATGTTTGGCGTGTCACCAACGCCGTTGACGGGCAATCCTTTTTCGGTAAGCGCGTTAACCTTGTTCATCTGATTGCGATCGCGCACAATGTCGCCGTGCAGATCGGCCACAGTCGCCGCGATCAACGCACCCTTGGCATTGTGCCACGGCCCCGCGCCGATGCGATCGCGCGCGTTGATAGGCTTGCCGTCAGTGCCAACGGCACTGAGATACGCATGCCACGTGCGTCCGACCAGCGTGCTGAGTCCAACCGCTTGGGCGAGTGCCTGACAGTGTCCGTCGGCGCCGGCCAGTCCACCGAGATTGGCCCCATCACCTTTGCCGACACTGGTGACGAAGAACGTCATCGGAGCAGCCGGTTGCGCGGCGGGGGCTCCCTGCGCAACGGCAGTGGCGTTGGCAATGGTGAGCGCGGAGGCGACAACCAACAAGCGAGCGTGCGTGAGCATGGGCGTATCCGGGAAGGGTTGCATTCAATCTGGCGTGCAGTCGCGCATCCGTCGAGCGCGACACTTTTATTGCAGGAGCGGCGCGTCCGTCGCAGTGGTGAGGAGAACCCACGCGCTGCGTCCTCAAACGCGGCAAATGCAAACGTTTTGTAAAACCGTTCCGCGTCAGCGTCGATTGCGTGCACGATGGTCAATGCGCTTCCAACCGGTCGCGCAGCGAAGTACGCGCGTTTTACTGCATCAAACAACAGTCCTTCGCCAACAAGTCTTCCCTGTATGCCAATCGACACGGCGAGTCTTCCGATCAACGTCGCCGACATTGCACGATGCCTAGAAATGCGAAGCCGCTTCGTGACGCCGGAAGACCGCCTCCGGACGAACCGACCACTGCGCGCACCACTCCGCAACGTGCCGCGCCTATGTGATACCGTTAAGGCGCGGCGCGCAGTTCTCTACACTGACGTTCGCGATTACAACGGCACCAACATCAGTTGTAATTGCTGCGTGGTAACGGCATCGCATCCACAGGCTTGCGCCGCTTTCAATACGGTGACTGGCACGGTGCGTTGCACCGTTTGATACCCTGTGGCGCCAAAGCTCAGCGTGTAGCTGCCCGAATTACCCGATACCACACAGCGTCCGGAGGTTTGGTCGCACGGGATGCGGGCGACCACGGGCGTTGACACGTCGACGAACAGCCCGGCAAGCGGCCCCCCAGTCGAACTCGTGACCACCGCCATAATAGCCGTCGGCAGCGGACACGGCTTTGGACACAGGTCGCACCATCGCAACCGACCGTTGCCAGCAATATGCCGACCAAGCTGTGACGACGATATGGCGAGCGGCGGTGATGGGACGATATTGTCCACATCGTTGCTCCATGCGCAGGATGGAATCACGCTCGGTTCATGCGACACGGCGTACCAACTCGGACTAAGCACTGTCCCGCTTGCCTTCTTCAAAACGAGACTCGTGTAAAAGACCCCGAAAGCCGGCAGATGCTGCAAGCAGTGGCGAGATAGGTTTCCACCGCCACTGCAGCTAACTCCATGTCATCCGGGTCGGCGTACGCGCTATCGAACATGTATGTCCTCGCGCTGGTCGAATTGTTGATTGCGGTGACGGACGTGTAGCAACCAGCCTCGCACGGCACGAATGCTACCGCTCAACTGGGTCGCACCAATGCAGGTTTCACTGCGAGGACACGATGCAATTCTATCTCGTAGCGTTATGTGTATCTGTTCCTCTTTCTAAACGCGGATTTGCCTGCGAGAGAAAGCAGGGTAGCCTGGTTTGTGTAACGCGTTCTGTTGTGGCACATCACCGACATTTTGAGCGAGACAGCGATCCACCGCGCGTGTGACCTGTCGGCCGACGCAATCCTGACGCACTGCGTCACGCTCACATTCCGCGCTACGCCGTAGCCGGTCGCGGTACCAGATCCGCCGGATGCGAATCAACGCCGCGCACATCCCCGCGCGGCGCACTGTCATCGCGCTTCGCCGACACTACATCCGCATGCTGCGTTCCCGCACGTGGCAGCAACGCGAGATGAAACACTTCATCCATCGTGGCCGCAAACGTAAATGCCATTTTGTCACGCACTTCCTGTGGCACATCGCGCACGTCCTTCTCGTTCCCCTTTGGCAGAATCACTTCGCGTAATCCTGCGCGATACGCCGCCAACACTTTTTCTTTCACACCGCCAATCTCCAAAACTTTTCCGCGTAGTGTGACTTCACCAGTAAGTGCGAGATCGCGACGCACCGGGCGACGCGACATCACGCTGGCCAGTGCGAGCGTTACGGCAATACCAGCCGACGGACCATCCTTGGGAATGGCACCCGCCGGAAAATGCAAATGCAAATCGGATCCGTTAAACTCAGCGTCGGCAATGCCCAGCACGAGTGATCGCGAGCGCACAAACGAATACGCCGCGTCCACCGACTCGCGCATCACTTCACCCAACTGACCAGTCACGGTAAGCTTGCCACTACCCGTCATGCGCAACGCTTCGATGGTGAGCAAGTCACCACCGGTTGACGTCCAGGCAAGTCCCGTGACGGCGCCAATCTCCGGCTCCATCTCGGCCGCTTCCATCGCAAAGCGCGGTTGACCCAAAATTTCTTCGACGCGTGCTGCGCTGATCTCCCAGTGAGTGTCGTCACCGTCTGCCTTCGCACGCGCACGCTTGCGCAGCAACGACGCCAGCGACCGCTCGAACGTGCGCAATCCGGCTTCGCGCGAGTAGCGACTGGTAATAAATCCCAACACGCTTTCGGGGATGCTGATATCGCTCTCCGCCAGGCCGTGCTCTTCAAGCAAACGCGGCATCAGGTAACGCTGGGCAATCTCGACCTTCTCCTCAATCGTGTATCCCGCAATGCGAATCACTTCCAAGCGATCGCGCAACGGTCCCGGAATATCAAAGAGATTGTTGGCGGTACAGATAAAGAGCACGCTCGACAAGTCGAACGGCAGATTGAGATAGTGGTCGACAAAACTGGAATTCTGCGACGGATCCAAGACTTCCAGCATCGCTGCCGTTGGGTCGCCGGACGAACCGGACGTCATCTTGTCGATCTCGTCAATCATAATGACAGGGTCGCGCACGCCCACGCGACGCAATGCCTGAATAAGCAGCCCCGGCATGGCACCGACATATGTACGACGATGACCGCGAATCTCTGCTTCATCGCGCACACCGCCAACGGAGATGCGGTAGAACTCTCGACCAATGGCTTTCGCTATGGCTTCACCAAGCGATGTCTTACCCGTACCCGGCGGACCAACAAAACAAAGAATCGGACCGGTAGGATCTCCGCCGCGCAACTTACGCACCGCGAGATATTCGATGATGCGTTCCTTCGCCTCGTCGAGACCATAGTGACGATCGCCGAGTGCGGCTTCAACTTTTGAGAGCGTGATGCTGTGGTCGTCCGCAGTGCGCGTGTGCCACGGTAACGCCAGCACCCAATCGAGATACGTCCGCAACACTTGGTATTCGCTCGACGCGGGCGACAACATACGCAGCCGCTCCGTTTCGCGACGCGCTTCGTGCGCTACCTTCTCCGGCAACTGCGCCTCTTCAATCTTGCGTAAAATCTCGACGGCGTCTTTCTCGTTCGGATCAGTTTCACCTAACTCCGACTGAATCGCGCGCAACTGCTGTCGCAGATAAAATTCGCGTTGATGCTGCTCAATCTTGATTTCCGTTTGCTTCTTCACGTCTTCCATCACGCGGGCCCGCGCGACTTCACGCTCAAGTCGCGAGAGGATAAATCGAATGCGTTGTCCAATATCGAGTCGTTGCAACACTTCTTCTTTGTCGGCGATGCGCAAATTCATGTTGGTGGCCGCGAGGTCGGCAAAGCGGCCCGGATCGGACACGTTCATCTTCAAAATTTGCGGCACTTCGTTGGGAATACGATCCACCAGTTCGGCCAGCGTTTCTGCCGCCGCCACAGTGCGCGCGACTAACTCATCCAACTCTGCCGGATCAGCGGGCGTTTCGCGCGCGCCTTGAATGCGCGCGATGGAATACGGCGACACCTGATCAATCGCATCAATGGTGATACGCCGCAGCCCCTGCAGCGTGATCTGTACGGTTTCACCGGGCAAATTGATGCGTTCGTGCACGCGCGCCGCGACACCAACGCGTCCGATAAAATGGTGCGGATCGATTGCGTCTTCGTTGTCTCCCGATGCGACGACCAGCGCCACCACCAGGCCCGACTCTTCATGCGCGCGCAAGAGCGCGAGATTCTCGGGGGCGCCCATCTGCACCGCAATGGTGCCGAGTGGGTAGACGATGGTCGAGCGCAACGCCATGAGCGGGAGCGTTGGCGGCAGCTCGGCGCGAAGAATTTCTTCTTTACGCTGCCCACGGGGCATCGGGATGCTGGGAAAGCGCGTTGCGGGTCGCGACACAGGCCGAGAGCGAGAGGATGGCACGAAGACGGGACGAAATCGTAATCTAGCCCGCGCCATGAGAGTCGTCACGGGACGGTTGTTGCACCGCCGCTGACTGGCTAGCCTTCGGCACTATGTTCGATGAACTCTCAGACAAACTCGGCAACGTCTTCGCGAAGCTTCGCGGGCGTGGCGTGCTTACGGACGCTGACATCAAAGACGGCCTGCGCGAAGTACGGCGCGTGCTGCTTGAAGCGGACGTCAATTTTTCGCTCACGCGAGAATTTCTCGAACGCGTCGAGAAGAAAGCCGTAGGTGTATTGCAGATTAAGTCCATTCAGCCGGCGCAGCAGCTCGTCAAGATTGTGCACGATGAGCTGACGGCAATGTTGGGCGAGCGCCGCGAGGGTCTGAAAATCAGCACCGTGCCGCCGACCATTGTGATGATGGTGGGTTTGCAGGGTTCTGGTAAAACGACCACGTCGGCGAAGCTCGCGCGTCGTTTGACGGCCGAAGGTAAGACCACGCGCATGGTAGCCGCGGACGTGTATCGTCCAGCTGCCATCGATCAGCTCGAGGCGCTCGGCACGCAACTTAACGTGCCGGTATATGCCGATCGCACGACGACCGATGTCGTAAAAATTGCGAAGGCTGGCATTGAGCAAGGCATGCGGGCGCGTGAGCGTGTAGTCATTATCGATACTGCCGGTCGGTTGCAAATTGACACCGACATGATGGACGAGCTTAAGCGGCTCAAGGCGGCCATTAAGCCTGATGAAATTTTGTTGGTTGCTGACGGCATGACCGGTCAGGAAGCTGTCAAAATTGCGCAGGGATTTGACGAAGCATTGAACGTGACGGGCGTGATTCTCACCAAGCTCGATGGTGATGCGCGCGGCGGTGCGGCGCTTTCGATATATGGCGTTATTAAGAAACCGATCAAGTACATCGGCGTTGGTGAGAAGGTCGATGCGTTGGAGGAGTTCCATCCAGAGCGCATGGCCGGTCGCATTTTGCAAATGGGCGACATTGTCTCGCTCGTGGAGAAAGCGCAGGAATCGTTTGATGCTGTTGAAGCAAAGAAGTTAGAAAAGAAGGTGCGTAAAGAAGGCATGGACCTCGAAGATTTTCTGTCGGCGATGCGTCAAATGCAAAAGCTTGGGCCGATGGAAAATTTGTTGAAGCTGTTGCCGGGCGTGAACACGAAGATGTTAAAGGATGCGAAGATGGATCCGAAACGACTCAAGCACATCGAGGCGATTGTGCTGTCGATGACGCCCGCCGAGCGGAAGAAGCCGGAGTTGTTGAACGGGTCGCGTCGTGCGCGTATCGCGAAGGGGTCGGGTCGGACGGTGAGCGAAGTGAATAAGCTCATGGATCAGTTTCGCGAAATGCAGAAGATGATGAAGAAGATGGGGATGGGTGGTGGTGGAGCGGGTGGCAAGGGTGGTGGCGGGATGCCACGTATGCCGTTTGGTGGAGGCGGGATGTTTGGAGGGCGTTGACTCGTCAATGACCGTTCAGCCCAACCAGTAGCGCCCTTGCCCCAAAGCACCCATATTCAAAGGCTATGGTCGCCCGGCACCATCGGAGTACGTACTTCGGAAGCCGAGCCTTGAGTGCGGACCGGATTTGCCGGTGTCGCGAGGAGCTCAGGGTTGGTCCGTCGTCCCCCGTCACACCAGAGCGCTGTCATGGCCGTCAAGATTCGTCTCCGCCGCGAAGGCCGGAAAAAGACCCCGATGTACCGCATCGTCGTTGCTGATTCGCAGAGCCCGCGCGATGGTCGCTTTATCGAAATCATCGGCCAGTACCAGCCGCGTTTTTCGGGGGACACCGCGATCAATTTGCAGGTCGATCGGGTCAACTATTGGCTGAACGTTGGGGCCCAGCCCACGGACACGGTGCGCGCCTTGTTGCGTCGTGCTGGGGTGCTCAAGGAGCGCCACGAAGCGCGTCTGACGGCCAAGGGTGTGGTGATCAAGCCGAAGGCTGGCAGCGTGCCTGCTACGCCGATGAGCGACCTCATGCCGCCGCCGGGCCCGGTGGTGATGCTCGCGGACGACGTGGGCGACGAGAAGTAAGCTGACCGAATTTTTAGTAGTCGGACTGGTGCGTCGCGCGCATGGGGTGCGCGGCGCCCTCGCCGTCGAATCGTTGGTAGATGCGCCGGCTGCGATTTTCGCGTCCGGCGCTGTGCTTGTGGCCGGTGATCGTCAGGGCAATCCCGCCGTGAACGGCGAGTTGCACATTGAAGACGGTCGTCCGATGAATCGGGAGTGGTTGGTGAAATTTTCTGAGATCGACAATCGAGATGCCGCCGATTTGTGGCGCGGACGATATCTGTTGGCCGATCGCGCGCGCATTGCGCCGCTGAGTGATGACCAGGTCTATATCGCATCGTTGATGGGCATGCACGTGGAAGTCGAAGGGCAAGGCGTTGTCGGTCGCGTGAAGGATGTCTACAACGCGCCGCAGGGACTGTTGATTGAAGTGCAGACGGCCACGGGAACGCCGCTCGTGCCATGGCGTCCCGAACTCATTGCCCGCGTTGACGAAGACACGCGAACGATTGTGCTGAAGCCGCTCGAAGGGTTGCTCGAGTAGTCGGTACCGCAATCACATTGCCATGCTGCGCCTTCACATCGTCACGATTTTTCCCGAGTTCTTCGCGAGCCCGCTGAGTCTCAGTATTCCGGCGCGAGCAGCCGGAGTTGGCCAAGTGTCGTACAACGTCGTTGATCTGCGCGCCTTTACGCACGACCGGCATCGCACCGTGGACGACTATGCATTCGGTGGCGGACCGGGCATGGTGATGAAGCCCGGGCCGTTTTTTGAAGCCGTCGAATCCATCGGTGCCGTGGCGCCGATTGTCTTGCTTTCACCGCGCGGCAAAAAATTCGTACACGCTGATGCAATACGATTCTCGATGGGGACCGAACTCACGTTGTTGTGCGGTCACTACAAAGACGTCGATGAACGCGTTGCGCAGCATCTCGCTACCGAGGAACTGTCCCTCGGCGATTTCGTCTTGAGTGGTGGTGAGCCGGCAGCGTTAGTCATTGTCGACGCGATCGCGCGACTCCTGCCCGGAGCAATGGGCGACATGGACAGTGCACGCACCGATTCGTTTTATGATCGCGGCATCAGCGCGGCGAGCTATTCACGACCGGCGGACTTTCGCGGGCTGCACGTGCCCGGCGTGCTGGTTGGCGGTGATCATGCCAAGGTTGCGTCGTGGAAAGACGCAGACAGTTTGCGACGCACGCGCGAGGCCGAGGCGAGAGATCGCATCGAGTGGATGCGCCGCGAGACGGACATTGCCGCACGCGAAAGCGCCATCGCCGAGGCGGAGCGCATCGCTGCGGAGAAGCTGGCGAAACGACGTAAACGGGGTCGGGGACGAGCGCCGTGACTTCTGTGGCGCCGATTAACTTTGCTCTCTGTACCCTGCGCGCCGCACATCAACGAATTCACGCAGAGCCCGACGTATGAGCACAACAACTACCGCATCACTTCGGTCCCGCCGTGTTGTCGTGACCGGCCTTGGCGCCGTGACGCCGATTGGTCTCGACGTGCCGTCCTTCTGGGATGCCGCCATTCGCGGCGTCAGCGGCGCGGCACCAATCACGCGCTTTGACGCGACCACGTTTGCAACCACGTTTGCCTGTGAGTTGAAAGGCTTTGATCCGCTCACGGCGATGGATCGCAAACTCGCGCGACGCCTTGATCGTTTTGCGCAGTATGCGATGGCCGCAGCGAACGAAGCGATAGCGCATGCTGGCATTGATACGAATACGCTGAGTGATGCGGAACGCGCGTTGATGGGTGTCATGATCGGCAGCGGACAGGGCGGCATGCAAACGTTTCAAACGCAGGCCGAGTCGCATCTCACGGAAGGGCATGATCGCATCTCGCCGTTTTTCGTTCCGATGATCATTCCAGACATCGCGGGCGCGATGGTGGCAATGCAACATGGATTGCGTGGACCCAATCACTGTGTCGTGTCGGCTTGCGCAACGGGTAATGACAATTTGATGAGTGCGTTGGATTCCATTCGTGCGGGACGCGCGGACGTCATGGTGGTTGGCGGTAGCGAAGCGGCGATCACTCAACTTGGCCTCGGCGGATTTGGTTCGGCGCGCGCATTATCGACACGTAATGACGCACCAACACTCGCCAGTCGTCCATGCGATCTGTCGCGTGATGGGTTTGTACTGGGCGAAGGTGCAGCGGTGCTCGTGGTTGAATTGGCCGAACACGCGGAAGCGCGCGGCGCAACGATTCTCGCTGAACTCGCGGGTGTTGGCGCAGCGTGCGATGCATATCATCTCACGGCTCCGCATCCAGAGGGACTGGGTGCGCGACTGGCGATGGAAGCGGCGTTGCGTGATGCGGGCGTGGCGCTCGATGCCGTTGATGCGATCAACCTGCACGGCACGTCAACACCGCTTGGTGATGCTGCGGAGTGTCGGGCGGTGCGCGCCGTATTTGGTGCGCGCACGGATGCGATGATCACCACGTCGACGAAAGGCATGACGGGCCACATGCTTGGTGCGGCGGGTGCGGCGGAAGCGGTGTTGTCGATTCTGAGCATGGTGCACGGGGTCGTGCCACCGACAATCAACGTTGATGCACAAGACCCGGAGTGCGATGTGCCCCTCGCGGCGAATCACGCGATTGCCCGCACCGTGCGCGTGGCGATGAGCAACGCCTTTGGTTTTGGCGGCCACAACACGTCGGTGATCTTTACTGCCGCAGGATTGAGCAACGTATTGTGAGTGAGCACGATGCGCGTGAGAAAATGATTCGATTTTTTGATCCGGCGCGCACAGTGCTGGCGGCACGTACGCTGCCTGGATTAGAGATCGTGCACGCGTTCATGAACGGTACGTTGCCATTGCCGCCAGCAGTCGCACTTATTGGTGCGGTGGTCGAGCATGCAGAACGTGGCCGCGTGGTGATGAGTCTGGTGCCGGATGAGAGTCACTTCAATGCGTTGGGAACGATGCATGGCGGCATTATCGCGACGTTGTTTGATACAGCGCTGGGATGCTCGGTGCATACGACCATCATTGCGGGTCGTGCGTACACCACACTTTCTATTGGCGTGAACTATGTGCGCGGTGTGACGATGGCGACTGGAAAAATCGTTGCCGAGGGCACCGTGGAGCATGTTGGACGTTCCACGGCGTTGGTACGGGGCACGTTGCGCGATGCGGACAACAAATTGCTTGCGACTGCTGAATCGACGTGCATGCTCTTTGACGCGCCCCGCTCGCCCTAGCGACACATCGGGTACGACGGATCCGCACCCGCAATCGCCGGTTTTGTTTTGCGTTCGCTGATCGCCGACATGACGTCATGCACAAAGCGTCCAAGTCGCGCCGCATGATCGTAGTCGATGTACTGCGGTTCGTCGGTTTGCATGTGATAGTCTTGCGCGTACCCGAGTGAGAAGTACGTCACAGGCACGTCGTGATGCACGTAGTTGACCTGATCACTGCGACAAAAACGATTCATCGGGTTGGCAGTGACGTCCCACGTTTTGTCGATGGCCATTGTTTCAACGCGTGTCGCGTTCACGGAGTCAATCACGTCGCCGAATTCACGGGAAAGTCGACGCGCGCCAAGTGTTTGCACGGACGTTGGTCCACCAAACTTCACTTGATCGACGCGACCTTTACCGACCATGTCCATGTTATGCGCTGCCACAATCGATGTGAGCGGAATGGTGGGATGATCGGTGAACCACTTTGAGCCTAACAGGCCAGCCTCCTCGCCTTCGTGCGACACGAAGATGATAGAGCGCGAGGGTTTCTCCGACGCGAAGCGTTCGGCAATTTCGAGCAACACCACGGTACCAGACCCATCATCATCCGCGCCGTTCATGATCGAGTCGAGACGCGGCGCGCGGATGCTCCGCGCTCGCGCGATGAGTGAGTCAATCTGGTGCTGTTGTGCGACCGTTGGCCGACAGGCGGGATCGTTCGAACCTTGGCGACGCGTGACGAAATTCACCGCGCGCAACGAATCGTGTTCGACGGTCACCGTATTCACGCCAACGTGATCGTTGTGCGCACCCACAAGTACGTACTCGGCAGCGCGTGTTGGGTCTGAGCCCGGCAAGATCGCGATCACGTTGCGGGCGGGCGTGCTGGACATGCGCCACGCATAGCTCCAGTTGGCCGACACGGGCTGTCCGGTCGTGCCAACACTCAGTTGGTCGACACTCTTCCCGAACATCTGCGCTGCCACCGCGTTCGAGATCGTTGCACCGGCGAGCGATGTCGTGCCGCGCGGCATCGCGGGCTGCATGCCCATGCGCTCGCCGAATGCTGCGCTGAGGGTCGCGGCAGGCGTACCATCGAGACCGATGAGCAGCACGGCAACGGCGCCTGCAGCCATCGCGCGTCCATCTCGCGACGCGGCGCCACCTCGTCCTGCACGTGTTGCTGCTGGTGCCGTCATTTCCACCGCAGCGGCAGCAGCCGCTCCGAATTTATTGGGGACATCCTCGCAGCCAACAAACGACGTCGGTCCGCGTCCTACTGGCGCACCCGCGCCGACTGCCGCCGGTGGTGCAATAAACACCGCCACTTTTCCGGCAAACAGCGCAGGGTCCAGCACGTTGCTTGTATCGCCCCACCGACCGGCAAAGACCGTTGCAACATTGGTGAGTTCAACGTTGCCGCTGAGTGCCGTCGCACCGCCCGGCACCACGGGAATCCACTCACCACGCGGCTTGAGCGCCGTATTGCCAATCGCAAGTCGCGACGTCACGCTGTCGAAGCCACTCGGTCCGAACGGCATGTTTTGAAAATACGTGCCGCTATCGCCCGCCGGCTTGAGGCCGAGGCGTTTGAATTCGCGCGCGATGTATTCGGTGCCTTTGTAATTTCCGGGCTCGCCGATGCGTCGGCCAAGCATGGAGTCGTCGGCAAATTGGTAGAGGCGCGTCCGGAGATCGTTGGCCGTAATAGCCGACACCGTTGGGCGAGGTGCCCATGTGCGCGGTCCTTCATCCGGCCAAACTGTTTTTGCGCTCGCCGTAGACTTCGGCGGTTTCGGAGCAGGCTTCGTTTGCGCGGTCAGCGAGTTGAGCGAACAGAGTACGAGGGCACACGCAAGAGAGAAACGGCGCACGGGCAAAATCCTGTCTTCGGAGAGGCGAGATAGGGCGAGCAATGCTGTCTGAGATATTACGACGCGCTGTCCCATAACGCTCGAATATCAGAAGGAAACTCGCCGTGCATGCGTTGCTGGCGGTGCGCGAGCACTATCGTGATTTTGGAATCCGGCTTATCGGCTTCGTGATCACCAATAACGCGTTTCCAACTTCGCGTTCGCCCGTTGGATCGGACGGTGCGTTAACAACGGCGCCGTGAATGACCATGGTTGTCGAACCGCCGCCATCGAAGTTCATGGCTTGCCACGCACCGACGGAACGCATGAACGCGGCAAGTTCAACAAGGGTCATGCCGACGCTTTTCTCGGAACGTCCATCCACCGTGAGGATGAAGACCGTACGACGGTCGCGCGAGAATCCAATGCTGGTGCGTGCATGGCGAACCTCTGCGTTACGTGAGATGGTTCCTTCGACAGTGGCGGCATCCCCCGCGATGTTTACGCCGTCGCGCAAAATACGCGGCCAACCACCGATGAGCAGGCGCGGTGTGGCACCTTGTGCAAGTCGAGGCAGGGTTGCAAGCAGCACGCGTACGGTGTCGCCGTCATGCATGGCTTGCACCTCTTTCGCGCGAGCACCGTAAGCGCTGAATACAGCACCGTTTGACGGAATGTGTGTGCCGGATTCGTTCGAGGTGTCGCCTCGCCGCACGTAAAGGAGCGTGTCACCATGCTGTCCCACGGCGATGAGTGTTGCTTCGGCGGTGACGCGTGTGGTGTCGCGCGGGGTTGCGTCGCCATAGCGGGACGTGAAGAGCGCGCTACCCTCGGGATTCCCCGTGGGATTGAAGTTGACGGAGAGAATTGGCGTACGAACGCCGTGTGCCCACACGTTCGCGTCGAGTGCGAACCGATCAATCTCCGGTAGATTTGCCTCATCAAGCGCGAACTGCACGTGCACATTGTCGTACGTGTCGTACGGAGAGTCAGTGACTTTCAGACCTTTCCACCATTCGCCGTCAATGACCTGATTGTTTTCGTTCTCACCGGTTTTGAGGTCAAAGAAATCGGCATTCACAGCGGCGAGTACCGTTGCGCCTTCGTTATTTCTTCGCTGCACCATGTCTGACGTGCGTTCGCGCGAACGCAGTTGATCGTGTGCGCGGGTTGGCACCACGCTGATGGCCGCGCGACGCAAGTCGAGGCGCACAAGATGTATGGCCCACGGTCCGCGTCCGTCGTGCAATTGTTGATACTCCACACCGGGTGCCAACAATTGTGACACGAGCAATTCTACGCGCTGAGCGTGCAACGATCGCGTCGCAAGTAGTACGAAAGCAAGAAGTCTTAAGGCACGCAAATATTCCCTTTCCGTAGAGTGATCCATATAATTTCACTCTTTCTTACCGAACGCGCGAGCACAGTTTTGCATGTTGGAGCGCTAGCTAATACGGGTAGTCCCTCCCTCCCCACGTCTCGAGGTCGTCGCAATGCGACATATGCTCCTCCATCTGCTCGGCGGCGCCACATTGGTGGCGCTTTGTACCCTTCCAGCTATCGCACAAAACACCATCACGTTGGAAGGATTGGTCAAGGGTGACGGGCAACCGTTGTCAGGCGCGCAAGTGACCGTTGTTAACACGGCAACACGAGAAACAGCCCGTGCGCTCACGCGAATGAACGGAGAGTTCCGCGTGATTGGACTCTTCACCGGTCAGTACACCGTCACTGTCCGTGCCATCGGCTACCGCTTGCAGAGCGATTCGGTGCAATTGGCAATCGGCCAGCGTGCGCGACTCGAGTTCACCATGCAGAAAGGCGCCGCCGAACTCGACGCGCAAACGGTGACCGCAGAACGGGTGAAGCAGGTTGAAGTGCAACGTATGTCTGTATCGGCACCCGTGATGAAGGAAGAAATCGAAAACCTTCCACTAAATTCGCGTGGCGTCATGAATCTTGCCGGCATTGTGCCGGGAATCAAAACGTACGCGCCACAATCAGGTCGTACGTTGCCATCAGGCGGTGCCGCACCAGATCTGCGTTTTTTCAACGTCTACATGGACGGCGTTGAGATGAAGAGTCTGTACAACGGCAATATCGTGGGACTTGGGCAGACGGGGTCGCCACTCCCGCAGGAAGGGATCGAGCAATTCCGCGTGTACGTCAATCCATACGATGCCGAGTATACGCGCGCCGGCTCCTACGTGATCAGCGCAGAGAGCCGACGTGGTACGAACAAGTGGCAAGGGTCGGCGTTTGGGTTCTATCAAAATAAAAACGTCATCGCGCGCAACGCCTTTCAAACCGTGGTGCCGAACTTCGCACGCGAGCAGTTGGGATTCAACATCCGGGGTCCGCTGGTAAAAGATAAATTGTTCATTGCCACGAGCTACGAGCTCACGTCAACCGATTTTTACCTAGACGTGAATCCCACGAGCGGACCGTGGGCGACGTATAAAGGTTCGTTTCTCGCGCCAAACAAGAATCACACGCTGTTCACGCGTCTCACATGGGTGCAGAGCCCGCAGGTGACGTACGACGCGATGGTCTCGGCGCGCTTTCTGAAGGGCGAGGGGAACTTCGGTGCGCGCGTATCACAGGATGGCGGGATTAGCCAAGACTACAAGATTTATACGGGGCAACTTCGCCAGCGGTACCTCGCGAAGAGCGGGAATTTTGTGAACGAAGCCAGTTTGCAATTGGTGAACTGGAATCACAACGAAGCGCCGCTCAAACCGGGGCCACAGTTTACGTATCCAGGCATCGTGTTGGGAACCTCGGGCTTTCCGTTGATCTTGAAGGAAACGCACTTACGCATCGTCGATCGGTCAACGTTCAACATCGACAATGCGTCGGGTTCGCATGTGCTGAAGGCGGGCGTTGAGTTGAGTCAGATCGCCGCGAGTCAAACGTTTCCCAATAACAAAGACGGTTCGTTCAATTTTCTGACCGACACATCGTCGTTGCCCAACACGGCGTCAATCGCGGTGGGTTTCACCGATCCGAGCGGCATCAGTGACGCGCGTGCCAGTGCGACGGGTGTAACCACGGGCGTGTATCTCAACGACGAGTGGCGCATTAAACCCAACTTTACGCTGGCCCTCGGCGTGCGGCACGACGCGGAATTCAATACGATGAACAACAAGTACACTGTGCCATGGGCAAGCGATCCTATCTTGAAGGCCATCCCCGCTTTGAGCAATTACCTAAATACTGGCAATCGCAAAAACCAATTGGGCAACATCTCGCCACGCGCGTCGTTTTCGTGGGATCCAACCAGCAAAAACAAAACATTCGTACGCGGTGGATTTGGCATTATTTACGATCGCGTGACGAGTTTTATCGGTTTCCAAGAGCGCAAGAACTCGACATGGCGTACGTACAACTTCACGAACCCCGGCACGAATGACCCGGCAGTGCTACGAGCACGGGTGATTGCCGGACTTTCGGGATCGCCGGCGCCGATTCTCATTAAAGAAGACATGAAGACGCCGCACAGCATCCAAATGTCGCTTGGTGTCGGCCATCAACTCACCAGTGAATTTGGTTTGAACGTGGACTATGTGCGCCAGCACATGGACAATCTCTACGTGCAGCGCAATCCGAACTACCTCGATAAGTCGGTGGCGCCGAACGTGCGAAAGCTGACAGCAGCGTACGGCGACATCGTGTTGTGGGATGACGTTGGAAAGTCCGACTACTCGGCAGTGTTGTTGCAGGGCACATGGCAGCGCCGGAAGGCCCGCGTGAATGTTGCCTACACCCTCGGCTGGTACGAAGGTGATTTCGATACCGCCGCGCTTCCGAACTTTACGTACCAATTCCTGTTCAACCGGCAACGCACCACGGGTGACGAGCGGCATCGTTTCGTGTTATCGAATGTTTTGCCGACGCCCTTGGGCTTTACCTTTTCGTCAATCTCCACGTTCGCGAGTCCGCGTCCATTCTTGTCGATTGATGGTCGCGACATCAATCTCAATAACATCACGGGCGACGACTATACGGGCGGCACGCCAACAACGAGCGGCATTCGTACGGCGCGTCCATCCAACAAGTGGAACAACTGGTATCGTACAGTCGACGTGCGACTCGCGAGACCATTGTTCGACTGGAATGGCAAGAAGATCAGCCTTTCGGCCGAGGTGTTTAACGTGTTTAACTTCAACAACAACCTGTCGTACGGACCGACGCAGTTCACGGCGAGCGGTACCGCAGTCCCGTCCTACGGTGTTCCCACGGGCGCGTACGGCGCACGGCAGGGTCAAGTAGGGATGCGCTTGGACTGGTAATAAACGGCGTTACATGAACGGCTGTCACCACGCGGTGGCAGCCGTTCGTCGTTCTGCTTATCGATACAAAAGGTACGGTTTGACGTGCGTCGCGAATTTCAATGCGTCGGCATCCCATTGTTTCACGAGTGCGTCGACAGTGTTCTGTTCAACTGCTTTGGTGAGTTGATCGGTACCGGCCAAACGATCGATGGATCGTGTGCGTCCCGCTGCGTTCACGGACGGCGCACGCCATTTGAACTCCGTCGGGTGTCGCGCGTAAAACACACGCAGCATTCGAATGCCGAGTTCGACCGGGCGCACCGCATTGCGATCCGTGACGCGAATGCGAATCATCGGAATGGTTTGGCCGCCAAACTTGTAGCCTGCTTCAATGGTGCGGGTGGCGGTGTCAAAACGCACGCCAGGCAATTTGAGCGCGTTCAATTCAGCAGCGACGCCGATGTGATCCGTGAGGTATGCCGCGCCGATCAGCGCGAATGGGTCTTCCGTCCCACGTCCCTCGGTGGCGTTCGTGCCCTCGAAAAATACCGTGCCCGGATAGAGCAGTTCGGCATTGATGTTACGCAAATTCGGCGACGGATTGACACGTGGCAACATCGTTTCGTCATACCACATGCTGCGACGATAGTTCTTCATTGGGATCACCGTGACGTTCGCGGAGAGCAATTTTTCGCCAACGAGAAACCTGAGTAGTTCGCCCGGTGTGAGTCCGTATCGCAACGCGACTGGATATTGTCCAACAAGCGACGCAAACTGCGGATCGAGAATGTTGCCCTCAAATCGATCAGCGCGAATTGGATCAGGTCGATCGAGGACGATGATTGGCTTGTTCGCCTTCGCTGCAAGGAGCGCCAATGTCCACTGAAATGTGTACACGCGGGCGCCGACGTCTTGAATGTCGTATAAGACTACGTCCACATCCTTCAACATGTCGGACGTGGGAGACTCGACGTCGCCATACAGCGAGTACACCTTGACGCCAGTGGCGGAATCGACACTGGAGCTGATACTCTCTCCGGCTTTCGCGATCCCGCGAATGCCGTGCTCTGGCCCGTAGAGTGCGGTGAGTTTGACTCCCGGCGCCTTAAACAGAAGATCGATCGTGCTTGTGCCTTGGCGATCGCGGCCCGAATGATTTGTGAGCAGACCGACGCGCTTCCCTCGAATGAGGTGCAACGAGTCACTGACTAACACTTCGATGCCCGGAATGACGCCGAGCATTTTTTGCGCGGTCACGGTTGTGGCTGGATATGCTACAAGAAGTACGGCTGCGAAAACGCGGTTACGCATGCGATTCGATACCAGCAAGCACCGCATCAAGTCCAGGCCACGCAGCGAGGTTGTAGCGAACAAGCGTTCTGATATAGCGCACGCCGTCTTCACCATGCTGTTCTTGGACAGCGGCGGCGGCGCGAATGGCGGCGGCTGCATCCGCGTACGGTGGCTCGATGTTTTCCGCAATTTTGCCGTTCTCATGTTCGACACCGGCCGCGTCGAGAAACGTGCTCTGAATTGCAGGCTCGAGGTCGACATACAGGAGCTGCAATAACTCAAGTTCATCCTGACTGCTTTCAGCGTTCAGGCGCACGACCTCGCGTGCGAGTCGATCAGCGGGCCACGACTGCAACGAGGCGGCGCGAAATCCACCACCTCGCGCAACAAGCCGCTGGATGTACGTCGCGCGTGAATCGCGGTGGGTAGTGAGAGCGTGCGTCAGGAGCGCCACGCGGCGCGCGGACGAGAGGGAGCGGTAGGGGGTGAGATTCGCCATGCGACAATAGTAACGACGACTCGCCGAGTCAGCGCGTCCAGATCACGATGGCGCAATCCGCGCCGCGCCACGGCGCCTTGTATTGCAGGGGAATCTGTGCTGGTCCGACGTACACCTCTATTCCTTCGACGATGTCGGGCGGAATACCGTCGGTCACTTTCGGTCGCGGCGGTGGATCGGCGAGCTGCGCCCGCTCCTTTACGGTAGCGGCAATGATGGGTGGATCTCGCGGTGGTTGCGGCCTTAACGACCCGTCCAAGAAGATCACCGGGTTCGCACACGACTTTAATCGGCCCACCATTCGATCGACCAATTGTGTGAGATCAATTGGATTTCGCCTAGCGATTTCGTCGCGGGTGACGAATTGCGACGCGGGCACAATCGACGTTCGTCGACGATCGACAAATCCGACATCGATCAGTCGCCGTGAAACGGTCGATGCACGCACTTCCAACGTGGCCACCGTTACCGCGCTTGTATTGAGCTGAATATCGAGCGCGAGCGAATCAAGCGCGCGAACCTCGACGGCGAAGGTCAACGATTCGTAGCCGAGTCGACGCAACTGCACATCGTACGTGCCGGGCTTGAGATCGTGTAAGTGAAAAATGCCCTTCGCGTCCGTTCGCGTGTGCGCAGTGATTCCCGCCAACGTGACGCGCACGTCCGCCAGCGGCGCGTGAGCACTATCGCCGACAAGGCCGACGATTTCTCCGCGTGCCTGCGCCCGTAAATTTGCGCTGGTTGCGATGAACAGCAGCACCGTGACTGCAGCTGAGAGGAACCGCATATCGTGATTTTCCTGTGTCGCGTAGCCCAACGCAAGAGCGCGCGGTGTATCCCACCGTTAAATCCGACGCAACCGCACTCGGCCGCAGCCTGTCTCAATGCGAAACCGGCCGTCGCCCGTCGCCGATGGCCGTGCAGCAAATTGCGTTCAACGCGATTGCTGCGAAGTGGAAATTCGGTCTCGATGCCACCACTGCCGTGGCGATGAGGCGACGGGGAAGTGCGAACGACTGAAATACGTCGATGTATCTTGGACAGGTCGACCGCACCATATGGTTTCGATGTCCCACCACGCGGGTTTGACCATCGAACACGCCTCACCCGCGTTGTTGACGCGCGATATTATGAGCGACATTCCACTTTCGTCGCCTCACACCCACTCGGCGCTGAACATTCATGACAGACGCTGTGCTCCCTGCCACTGTAGACGTGATCATCGCCGGACTCGGCGCGATGGGCAGCGCGACGTGCTATCAGCTCGCCACCCGCGGATACTCGGTGATTGGCTTGGATAGATTCTCCTCTCCGCATGCGATGGGATCGTCGCACGGGAAGTCTCGCATTATTCGCGAGGCGTATTTCGAGAACCCACTGTATGTGCCACTCGTGCAACGTGCATACGCGAGTTGGCATGCGCTTGAAACGGCGAGTGGCACCACACTCTTTCGACAAACTGGCGGTTTGATGCTCGGACCGCCGGATGGCGCGCTTGTGGGGGGCGCACGACGCAGTGCCGAGATGCATGGGCTGCCACACGAAGTACTGTCGGCCGATGCAGTGCACGAGCGATTCCCCGTGTTCACGCCAGACGCGCACATGGTGGGTGTGTGGGAGCCGCGCGCTGGTGTACTCGCGCCGGAACGTGCGATTGCGGCGTCACTAGATGTTGCCCGACAACATGGTGCGCATGTGCGTCTCAACGAACCAATGTTATCGTGGCGCGCGGCTGATGATGGCGTGACTGTTACAACGGCCAATGGTGTCTACCGCGCGCGACGTTTGATCTTGTCGCTTGGTGCGTGGATTGGCGATGTTGTTCCCGAGCTTGCGCTGCCACTCAAGGTGCAGCGCAACGTGAAGTATTGGTTCACACCAGTGCGACGTGCCGCCAGCTTTACCGATGCGGCGTTTCCGGTGTTCATCTCCGAGTACGCGCCAGACGAAAGTTGGTATGGTATCCCGGATAGTGGCGATGGCCTGGCGCTTGCCCTGCATTTGAATGGCGAATACACGCACCCGGATCAGTTGCGACGTGATGTTGTCGATTCAGAAGTGCTGGTGGTGCGCGGACTCATCGATCGATATCTCGCGGATGCGAATGGCCCGTTGCGTGAGACGGCGGTGTGCATGTACACCAACACACCTGACGAGCATTTTATCGTTGATCGCCATCCCGAACACGCCAACGTCATTCTTGCGAGTCCGTGTTCGGGGCATGGTTTCAAGTTTGCTAGCGTCCTCGGCGAAGTGCTTGCCGATTTGGCGACAGACCGCACTCCGGCGTTTGACTTGCATCCATTTCGCGTCTCACGCTTTCGCGCGGCATAGCGATCATCATACGCGTCGCGTGCGCCAACGTCCGCGCTTGAACATGGTGGCGCTGACTACAGCCAACAGTGAGTAGGCAGCGAGCACGGAAACAAACACGGCGCGCGATCCGAGGCTCGTACGATCCGCTAGCAGCCACGCGAGGGGGATCTCAAAAATCCAGAATACCGCAATGTTGATGCGCGTCGGGGTTGCCGTGTCGCCCGCACCGTTGAACGATTGCGTTAATGTCATGCCGAACGCGAATAATGGAAATCCCGCCGCCATAATGCGCAGGCCAAACACCGCCACGTTGCCGACGGCGCTATCCGTTGTGAACGCGTGCACGATGTGCGGCGCGCACACAAAGAAGAACACTCCCATCAACCCGAGAAAGGCCACGTTGTATCGCGCGGCTGTCCACACGGCGGATTCTGCACGCGCTGGATTTGAGGCACCCAGCGCTTGTCCAACCATGGTAGCAGCTGCGTTGCCCAAGCCCCATGCGGGAAGCAAGGCAAACATCACCATGCGCACGGCGATTGTGTAGCCGGCCATGGCGGCGCTCCCAAAGGTTGCCATGAGTCGGACCAGTGCAATCCAACTGAGGCTACCAACAAGTACCTGAAACGTGCCGTTGAGCGAAAGTCGCAGAATACGCGTGATGGTTTCCCATTCGAGGACGATATGTCGACGCGCGACCCGTAAATGACCGCTACCGCGCGCAAGAAAGTACAGCGCAACGAGGACGCCGACCCCGCGACCAATCGTCGTCGCGACCGCCGCTCCCGTTACACCAAGCTGCGGCAGTGGACCGACGCCAAAAATGAGTAACGGCCCGAGCACAATGTTGATGGCGTTGGAGACCCAGAGCACACGCATTGATACGGCGGCGTCGCCCGCGCCGCGAAACGACGAGTTGATGACGAACAGCATAAAGGCGGTCACACTTCCGCCAAGCATGACGCGTGTGAACGTTGTTCCGCTACGGATGACATCGGATGATGCACCCATGAGCGCCAACAGTTGTGGCGCAAAGGCCGCGCCGCTTGCCGCGATGATTGTAGACACGACGGCACCAATGATGATGGCTTGTACGGCAGCGCGCGCTGCCGCATCGGTATCCTTCTCGCCGACACGACGTGCGACAATAGCGGCAGCGGAAATCGCGAGACCCATGGCAAGTGTGTAGACCACAATCATCATGGACTCGGTCAGCCCTACCGTCGCGATGGCGGACGCACCAAGCCGCGCGACGAAGAACACGTCCGTTACGGCGAACAAACTTTCCATCACCATTTCCAACACCATCGGTACTGCGAGCAGAAAAATCGCTCGCCCGATTGAACCAGTGGTGTAATCATGGCGAGAGCCATTCAGCGCATCGCGCAAATCGCGACGCACGCTGGCCATGCCTATTGTGTGCGGGGCGCTTTCAGTTGCACTCGTTCGCTGCACGTAAACCTCGATTGGTTCGATAGAAACGCCCCTCCTGCGAGACCAAAGCAGGAGGGGCGTGAATCGGCGAGGAGCGGCGAAAAGTCGCTGCTGCTACTCCCGTTGCCCTGCTTTGACGTGCACATGCGTCGCTACTGCAACCGTCACGGCAGTGCAGGAGCCCCGGCTGACCGGGGCGGAGCGAGCGATAGTGGCACGAAAGCGGGGAATCATCGGGCACCAAAGTGGAAGTAGCTAGATCGAGAAATGTAACGCGGGATTGTTCATGACGCGCAAACCGTATATCAACATACGGTCGAAACAATGGTGTTACGGTCGCAACGGCACAAAATGTCGTAGCACCAATTGTCGATATGACACGATGCCGCCGTTCGCTACATCGTCCGCAAACGCATCGATTGTCTGCAAGAGCTGCGTGCTATAGTACCCCGTTACTGATTCGGGATGCGCGCCTTCGCCGCCAAAGTAACTGCGAATAATCATACTCGTCGCGTTGTGCGGAAGCATCGCCACCGTGCGTGCGTACCGTGGGAAAGTGCCATCGCGGATCAGATAATCTTCTGCGTTGGACGCGTACAGTGCGGATACTCGTTCACCGCGCTGCGCAATCAGTTGCCCGATCGCCAACAGCGCGTGCGCGCCCGATAGATCACCAACAACAGGCACCACAAGATTGCGCGCTTCAAGTGCCTTTACAAACTGAAAGTCCGCCTCGTGAGCGAGGTAACTGGCGGGCTGTCCATCAAGATCGCGTTCAAGCAACAGCTGGCGCAGTGTGGGATAGTAGTATTGTGGTGCCCGACCAGTAGTCGTGAATTGTAGACCGAGTCCGGCGGCGATGAATTCGGAATGAAAGCGGCTGATCGTGGCGAGGTCGGTTGCGGAAAGCGTGACGCCGCATGCTCGGACTTGTGCGATGACGGCCGCGCGCGCGCCCGCTGCACTCTGCGCGGTTGTGGTCAACGTGTCGATCGCCGCGACGAGCGACGCGATTGGCCACTCGTTCCATCGATCGCTCGCAGACGGTAGAGGTCTGCCGAGTAGAAGCGCGAGATATTCGGCCCGATTCCGCGCACGAGCAAAGAGTGCCTTAAACATCAACTGCTGTAACATATTGTCGCGACGGATATCGAACACAAAAGCAATCGTCGGCCGTAGGCGCGCAATATATGAAAAGTTTTGATCGGGCCCGACGCCAATGTACGCGCCACCGTGCACGCCCAATCGGTCAAGCGCGTTCAGCACATGCAAGTAGCTGCGTTCGTTGGAAATGAGGTTGTCGGTGTTGAAATAGCCACCAGGCTCCGACAACTGTTCGACGAGGCGACCAAACGCGCGCGCGCTGTCGTGTCGCTGCGCGGGCAGCGCACCGGCGATGGAGAGCGAGATGCCAAGCGCGCACGCCCGCGCAAGCAGGGGTGCGCCGCCCGCGCGACGGCACCACCTAGTAACCAACGGCTCCTGCATCTTTATCGCGCGGGTCTGCGGCGCCGATACGTTGTCCGCTTTTCGCGTCGACGAAAATCGAGTGTGCCGTGCCTTGTTGTCCGCCGACTCGCACGTCGTGTCCCATCGCTCGCAAGGCGGCAATTGTCGCGGGCGGCAGGCCGTTGCGTTCGACCGTGAGTACGTCAGGCAACCATTGATGATGAAAGCGCGGCGCGTTCACGGCATGCTGAATGCTCATATGAAAGTCAATGAGATTCAGTACGACTTGCAAGACCGTATTGATGATGGTGCGGCCACCGGGGCTGCCTACGACGGCAACCAACTTCCCGTCGCGCGCGATGATGCTCGGCGTCATGCTCGAGAGCATGCGCTTACCGGGCTGCGCGATGTTCGGCGTCGTGCCAATCAGACCGGTGCTGTCGGTGAGGCCAGGCTTCCCGTTGAAGTCACCCATCTGATTGTTGAGCAGAAATCCCGCTCCGCCGACAACCGCCGCGAGCCCATACCCTGCCTCAAGCGTGTACGTCACGGAAACGGCCATACCGCTCGCATCTACCACGGAGAAATGCGTCGTCTCCAGACTTTCGTGATCGTCGGCAATTTGTGCTGGCGCGGACGGCGTTGCACGATCCAACGACATCGTTTTGCGCAGTGTTGCTGCGTAAGATTTACTCGTGAGTCGATCTATTGGCGCGGTCGTGAATGCAGGGTCGCCAAGGAAACGCGCGCGATCAAGAAATGCTCGCCGCATCGCTTCCGTCACGAGATGCACGTACTGCGGCGAGTTGTGACCGGTCGCTTTGAGATCAAAGCCCTCAAGGATATTCAGCATTTCGACCATGGCCACTCCACCGGAACTCGGCGGTGGCATGGAGACGACGTCGTAGCCGCGATAGGTACCGCGAACCGCCGGGCGCTCCTTCGCCTCGTAACGCGCGAGATCATTTTCGGTCATCACTCCACCACCGCGCTGCATTTCAGTCGCAATCAGACGAGCCGTTTCACCGCGATAAAATCCGTTGCGCCCGTCGTCGCGAATGCGTCCCAACGTTTGTGCGAGATCTGGCTGTCGAAAGTGTTCGCCCGGTGCGTATGGCGCACCATTTTTGGAATATGCCGCGGTACTGGCAGGATACGCACGCATTCGCAGGAGAGCTCCGGAGAGCGATGCCGCCATGCCAGCGGGCACATCGAATCCGTCGGCGGCCAGTCGCGTTGCGGGATCCACAAGTTGTTTCCACGACAACTTTCCGTATTTCTCATGCGCGAGCGCAAATCCAGCCACCGTACCCGGAACGCCAACCGCCAAGTGGCTGCGATGATGACGCGTCGCCGAATACGCGCCTGTCGAGTCCGTGAACATTTCCGGCGTCGCCGCCTGCGGCGCCGTCTCGCGAAAGTCG
Organism: Gemmatimonadaceae bacterium; assembly: GCA_025358925.1. Lineage (GTDB taxonomy): Bacteria > Gemmatimonadota > Gemmatimonadetes > Gemmatimonadales > Gemmatimonadaceae > Gemmatimonas. Next base: position 53,706 of record JANYHT010000016.1, read on the forward strand.
ATGGTGGTTGCGCGTCCATCGGGCATGCGGATAACCATGAAGCCGCCACCACCAATGTTGCCGGCCGTAGGGTACGTCACGGCGAGTGCAAATCCGGTGGCGATGGCCGCATCGACGGCATTGCCGCCAGCCGCGAGCACATCGCGTCCAGCGGTACTGGCAATCATGCTTGCGGATACAACCATGCCGTGCGCGGCCGACATACCGACCTTCGCAGGCACCGCATCGCTCGAAACGGAAACCGCTGGCGTCGCTTTGGGAGTCGCGCACGCACCCACGGCGAGTACCGCCGCGGACAACGCGCGAACGAACAACGGGATTGCACGGGGAAGCGTACGCGTCGACATGGAGATAGCGAAAAAGAGGCGGGCAAACCGGTGGCGTATATACTCTTTCAATTGTGGCCCGCCGCGCTGCAGTACGCTACCTGACTGGCGCCCAGCGTGTGCGTTGCCCACTTTCGACTCCATCCTATGGCGCTGTCGCGCCTTTCCTCACTGCCAAGCTTCCTGCGATGCGTTCTCCCTCCGTTCGTTTTGCCCTCGGTGCATTGCTCGCCTGTCTCGGCACGTCCGCGCTCGCGCAAACGCCCGCACCTGTTACAGCTGACAGCCCAGACGTCATTCGTGCGATGGTCGCGCGATTGGATTTCGACAAGTACAAGGCGACCGTGAAAGGGCTAACCCAGTTCGGGGATCGACGACAGGGGACCGATCGCAATCGTGCGGCCATCGACTGGATTGAGGCGCAGCTGAAGAGTTACGGATGTACGAATACGGAACGCGTGACGTACGACTTTCAACCGCCAACACCAGTCGCGCGACCGGCAGGAGCGGCCCCATTAGCGGGTGCCGCGCAACCGAATCGCATCCGCACTGAATCGGGTGGCGGTCGCTCGCGCGGCATTCGGTCACGCACCGGAGTGAACAGCGACTCCTTGCTGCAACCCGACGCAAAACTGCGCGCGCTTAACGCGCAACCGAGTGCACCGGGACAGCGGCAAGAAGTGTTCTGCACAAAAATTGGCAGTGCGCATCCCGAAGAGATGTACATCGTGGGCGCGCACATGGACGGCATTGGTTGGGGCGAAGCGGCCAACGATGACGGTTCCGGCACGGCGCTCGTGATGGAACTCGCGCGCGTCTTCAGCAGCCCAGATATCAAAACGGATCGGTCGATTCGTTTCGCGCTGTGGAACAACGAAGAGTCGGGTTTGAACGGTGCGAAGGCGTACGTCGATCAGCGGGTGTCGCTGCAAGGCCAAGAGTTACCTGCGGGCTCTGGCAAATATCCCGAACCCAAATGGCTCGGCATGATTCAACACGACATGATGATGTTTGATCATGGTATGCCTCGCGCAGACGGAACACTGGCTGCAGAGCAGCGGCCGGAAGCCGACGTGAATATTGAGTTTCAATCGACGTCGAAATTTGCAGCGCAAGCGCAGTCACTCGCATGGATACTACATGGCGCCAACGAAAAATTCGCCACGGATTATCCCGCCTCAGTCGGCAACCACATGACCAATACCGACTCCGGTCCGTTCATGGATCTTGTCGCCGCAATCAGTCTGCGTGAGAACGAACGCGGTGTGCAGATCGGTAGTGGGTGGGATCCGCACTGGCATCAACCGACCGATTTATTTTCCACGTTTACGGACAAAGATTTTCGACTCGGGCTCAACGCAGCGCAGACGACGTTCGGTGCGCTGGCTACGCTCACGGGAGCGAAGTTGGTGAAGTAGGCGCCACGCAGTTATGCGCTGACTGTGGTGTCGGCATTGCCCATCCCATCACCAACCGCATTGCACGCCAACACCGTGAGAAATATCATGAGGCCTGGGACGATGGCCAGCCAAGGTTCGCTGGTCATCGTTGTTTGTGCCTGATAGAGCATATTGCCCCAGCTTGCGGTTGGCGGTTGCACGCCCACGCCAAAAAAACTCAACGCACTTTCGAGTAGGATGCCGCGTCCAATGGCAAGCGTTGAGGCGACTGATACTGCTGGAATTACACCCGGCAAGACGTGTCGCCAGACCACACGCAATGGTGTCGCTCCAGCGGCGCGCGCAGCCGCAACAAAATCTCTCGCGGCCAACGACATCACCTCCGTGCGCACGATACGCGCTGTCTCCATCCATCCTGCGGCCCCAACAAGCACGATCAAGAGCGGTACGCTCGGCTGCAACACGGCGGCGCTAATCATCAAGAGCGGCAAGCGTGGTATGGAGAGCATCGCGTCGGTAATTCGCATCAGCAGATCATCTACCCATCCTCGCGCGTAACCGGCAACGGCGCCGACCGTAGCGCCGAGGACGACGCTCACGAGCGCGGAGAGTAGGCCGATGGACAAAGACACCCGCGCACCGAATAGCACGCGCGTGAGCACATCGCGACCTAACTCGTCGGTGCCAACCCAATGATGTAACGACGGTACACCACGACGATTCGCGAGATCAATCGCGTCGACCGTAAAGGGCGCGATGAGCGGAGCAGTGGCGGCGAGAACGACCAAGAGACCGAGGAGCGCACCCGCAACGACAGAAGCACGTTGACCTTTCGTGCGACTGAGCGATGCAAGCGCGGAGCTCACGGTGTATCGCGTGTGCGCGGGTCGATGGCGTGTATCGCGATGTCCGCGACGAGATTCAACGCCATGACGGTCACCGATCCGCACATCAAGAACGCCATGAGCACAGTGTAGTCACGCTTTACCAGCGACTCGGTGAACAAGCTGCCGACACCGGGCCACGCGAAAATACTTTCAGTAACCACAGCACCCGAGGCCATGATAGAGGCATCGAGCAAAACCACCGTGACGAATGTCGGCAGTGCATTGGGTAGTGCGTGACGCAATAACAGGGCGCGTGCGCGAACGCCGCGTGCACGCGCCGCGCCAACGAACGGTTGCGCAAGCATTTCACGCATGGCACGCCGCAAGTAGCGTGACCAGGATGCCGCAAACACCGCCGCGAGAACAGTGATGGGCAGCACGAGGTGTGCGACGCGGTCTCCGATATCTCCACGATCAAACGAGGCGCGACCGGACGACGGTAACCAGCCCAGCCAGCCGGCAAAGCAAAGCTGCAGAACCAACCCGAACCAGAACACCGGCAACGAGATCCCAGCGACGGCGAGCAGCGTCGTTGCACGATCAAATCGACGATGCGCCCCCGCGAGTACTCCAACACACAACGCCACGAGCAGCGCGGCGATACTCGAGAGGCCGACGAGTTCAATCGTCGCCGGCACACGTTCGACGATGCGGAGAAACACGGGCCGGCCATCGGCAAAGCTGTACCCCCAATCTCCACGCACAAACGCCCACAGCCACGCGAGGTATTGCGCGCTCAGCGAACGGTCGAGTCCCATCGCGCGTCGCAGTCGTGCGATATCTTCCGGGCGTACATTGGGATTCTCGAGATACGTCGCTACCGGTCCACCCGGCGCTGCATGAATGAGCGCGAAGACCAGCAGTGAGATTACGAACAGCAGCGGCACACTTTGCAACAGTCGCCGCGCGATCAGTCGTGTCACGGCGGCGACAACTCCCACGCGTACACATTCCAAAACGGCCCAGCATTGGTGGGGTTTCCGGTAAAATTCCGCAGCCGTACCGGGACGGCGTCAATCTTCGAGGTGTTGTACAGCGGCAGTTCAGGCACTAGATCCGCGACTCGGCGTTGCGCGGTGCGGAGCAGCGCATTCCGCGCTGGAATGTCAACGGTGCGATCTGACGCATACAGCAATGCTGTCAGTGTATCGTCGGTGAAGAAATTAATATTGCGTCCGGCTGGCGGCGTACGATCAGCAGCGAAGAAGAGCGTAATTTCGGGGTCTGCACCTTGCTGCCACCAGTGGAGCATCCCGTCAAAGTCACCTGCGAACCACAGCCCACTAATCGACGTACCGTCAACAAGGCGGACGTTGGCTTCTACGCCTACGTCACGCCACTGACGCTGCAGCGTTTGTGACACGGTCTCACGAATGGCAAACCCCGCCTGCGTAATCAGTGTGAAAGACAATCGATGCCCATCCTTTGTTCGCACTCCGTCGGCACCGACTGTCCATCCAGCATCATCAAGCAACCTCCGCGATTTGACCGGATCGAATGCGTACGTGGTCACGTTCGGCTCATAGGCGGGCGACAACGGTTGAATTGGACCGTTCACCACTTGCACGAGCCCATCGAGAATGGTGCGTACGAGCAGTTCGCGATCAATCGCATGTGCAAGCGCACGACGTACGCGCACATCGGCGAACGGTGGAAAGTGCTTCTCGTTCAGTGACACATGCTCGTACCCATTTCCGACAACCTGATTCAATCGCACGCTCGGGATTGCACGAAGCTCGCGCACCTTATCCCACGGCACCAACGCGACGAGCTGGACTTCACCGGACTTAAGTTGATTAATGCGCGTCGTAGTGTTGGTCAAAAATCGAAACAGAATACGTTTGATTTTCGGAAACTCGGCACCGCGCCAATAGTTGGGCGACCGTTCCAGAAGGATGTATTCACCCGTTTTCCATTCAGCGACCTTGTACGGACCAGTGCCGAGCGGTGCGCGATTGTACGCGGTGGCGCGATCAATATTTTGACCATCCAGTACGTGCTTGGGCAGCGTACCGCGTGCAAACTGCTGCTGATATGGCGCGTACACTTCACGATAGTGCACAACGGCCGTTAGTGAGTCGGGCGTGTCAACCGACGTGATGCGATCAAAGCCGTCAACGCTTTCTGGTTTCCAATCGCCTTTGTTAATCGCGTCGACCGTGAACTTGACGTCGGCGGAGGTGTGGGGCACCCCGTCATGCCACCGCACCCCCGGCCGCAGTTTCCACGTGACGTCCATTCCACCATCCGCACGCATCCGAACGCCGCCGTTGGTCGTCGTCGGAATATCTGCCGCAAGCACCGCCACCACATTCATCTTTTCATCGTTTGTTACCAATCCTTCAACGACGCACGACTCGATGTCTTCAAGAATATGTGTGGCGTATCGATTCATGGTGTCTGGTTCACGATCGTAGCCCACCGTCAACAAATCGTTCGACGCGCCCGTTTGCTTCACCTCACCGCGACACCCGAGACAGCAGGCAACAGCGAGCACGCGCGCAGACTTGCGATAGGTGCCAATCATGTCTGACTCGATTCCATCATCGCGGCGACGAGTGCAACCGGAATCGCACCTCGCGACAGCACGGCGTCATGAAATGTTCGTAGCGAGAAGGCCTTACCGCCGCGCTCCTGCATCCGGGCACGAAGGTCACGAATGCCGCGCGTGCCGAGCCAATACATCACGGCTGTACACGGAAACATTGAATTTTTCTGTGCTTCGGCCGTGGCCGTCTCCAGTGGCATCCCAACCTCGGTGACGTAAAACTGAATCGTATCGAGTAATGAAAATGCACCTGTATGCAACTGTATATCGGCGATCGCGCGCGCCAGCAACCGTACCCGCGTGTGCTGTTCCGACAGGCGTTCCGCATCAGTGAGCAGTCCAAGTTCTTCCATCAACCCGGTTGCGTAACATGCCCATCCCTCGGCCATCGTGCCACCACAGAACATGCTGATGCGGCTCGCGCAGTCCACCGCCGCGATCTGACCAAGACGTGAAGTAGATCGATGGTACGCATGCCAATTTTGCACGTGATGACCAATGCCACCGTGATGCACGACATGATTGAGTGTAATAGCGCTGTGGTTCCATGCCCGCAATCGCCGCTCTCGCTCGTGCGCATCGATTGTATCGTCAATTGGTGTGACGACATACTCGTGTGTTGTGTACACGTCGAACGGCGCCGGCGAGCGATAGAAAAGCCAATACAGAAACGGCGCGGAGGCACGGGCCCACATCGGGATCGGTACGAAGCGGATCGGCCACTCGGGCCACAGTACCGCGTCATGGCGCAGTGCAAGCGCTTCGCAGGCCTTCCAGCGAAGAGAAAACGTTGCTAAGTATTGCTCAGCGCTTGGATGATCTGTGGCCATTGCTTGCTGCGCTTCGCTAAGGGTCCAATTGCGATGCGCAAGCATCTGTGCGAGCGTTGCTTGCTCCGCCGTCAACTCTCGCGTGGCTTGCACGAGGATATCAGTCGCGGAATGCGCGCTGAAATGTCCTCGGCGCAGCAAGGTGTCGTACAGGGCAGCGCCGCACGCGAGTGACGCATCTGCAGCGTGCGGTCGTTCCGCTAACCAACGCTCGCACGCGGCGAACGCATCGCGTGCACGAGAGGCGGCGACCCGCACTGTCTCAGCACCGTCGACGTCGCACGGCTCCTCGGTAAGCCAGAGTTCCAGACCCTCGCCAAACAGCAGCACTGCGGCGCGGCACTCTTTGCGCGCGCGTTCAATCCACGGCGCGGGAATCTTCGCATCGAGCGTGGTACGCATCACGCGCAAGAAGTCATCGGTTGCCGTTAGTCTTGCCGCTAGCGATGGCATCCGATCATTACGGTTCGCGAACGGGCGAATCATCAACGACACCGCGCCGAAAATTGCTTCACCGGTCCAAAGGGCCGGATTGCGATCGTGAAAGAAACCACTCTCGAATTCCGCCAAGCGCACGTCGATGTTCGCGCGCGCCAGTTCGGCGTCCAGCAAGTCGACATCTGCGTTGAGTGCTGCTGCGAACGCCGGAAGCGGTACATGCAAAACTGGATGCGCCGTGGTCAACGCGTGATGCAACGCGCGCATCTCCTCGGCTTCTGTGGCGCGCGCGGCACGCGACCAATCGGGCAATTGCGCATCATGCGCATGTATGCCGGTAAAGGTCGCGCTTACCGGATGCCTCCCGTAGTACTGCGTGAGGAACGCATCGACGAGCGCGCTCAGGACGCGGGCTCCGAAACGAGCGGGATCGATACCCAGCGCCTCTCGCGAAATGAGCGCTCGACCGCGTTAATCAATTCCTGCACATGCGCGCCGTCTTCGAAATTACCTTCGTTCTCCGGACCGTCGCTGAGTATTTCCGAAATTAAAGAGCTCACCAAGTTGGCGTAAAACGACGAACGCCATGACTCGGACTTACTGCCTCCCGGAGGATAAAATCGTGCGGGAATTTCGAGCTCGCGGAATTCGACGTGATCTGCACTGGCGGCCTTGAGAGACTCGCAGACCCCGTTTTCCTCGACCAATCGACAAATCAACGCACCCTTGCTGCCATAGACGCGCGCCTCAAGCCCCGGATAATTGCCCACCGTGACAAAACTTGTTTGCACTGAGCCAATTGCACCGTTCTCAAACTCTCCGATAAAAATGTCGCCATCGTCAATGTTCATGCGCATCATTGTTCCCGTAGCCCGTACAACACGCTCCGGGACAAAGTTTTTCATCGTGCCGACGACCGCCTTGAAGCGACTGCCCATGAACAAGTGCCCGAGATCCATAATCGGCGCGCCATAGCCTTCTAACGACGACACTTGGATGACCGACTGATCAGCCTCGTGGTCGACTTGTCGCAACGGATTGAGTGGATCGAGAAATTGCGAGTTCTGTTCGTAACCGTTGTAGATAAATGGCGTGCCGATAAAGCCATCATCGATCAGTTCCTTCATATAGCGCATGGCCGGACTATACCGAAAGGTGAAGCCCAGCTTCGTCTTCAGCCCCTTCGATTTCGCGAGTGCCGCTGCGCGGAGCGTTTCGGTGTAGTCATACGCAACCGGCTTTTCGCATAACACATGCTTGCCGGCTTCCAACGCCGCCCAGCTTAGCGCAAAGTGCGTCGCACTCGGTGTACACACGTCGACGAGATGGATATCGGGTCGCGCAATCAGCGCTTCGTGGGAGTCGTAGACGTCCGGAATACCGAACTCGGTCGCAAACTCCTGTGCACGTGCCAAAAGCGGATCAGCGATGGCGACCAGCTCGCAACGCGGATCGCGCAAGTAACCCGGTATGTGTGCAAATTTCGCCCACGCGCCAGCGCCCAGTAAGCCCACGCGAACTTTTCCTCGATCAGTCATCTATTGAATTACTCGCGACGTATCGCCTGGCAGCAGGAGTTGACGGTGCGCCCAGATAGGCGCGATACCATTGGTCATGATGCGTTCGTGAAACGCGCGTAAGTCGAACGCCGGCCCGAGTTTTGTTTTGTAATCGCGGCGTAGCGTGAGCAGTCCACGCTTGCCGAGAAAGTATCCACCGTACGTCGGATCGTACGCAGCGCGTTCGGCTTCTCGTCGTGCGGCGGGTGCCGCCACGTATGCTTGCTTCTCGAAGCACGATTGTGCGTCGTCAAACGTCCATGCCTTTGTGTGCAGTTTGATGCCCGACAGCAACCGACAGACACGCGTAAGTGCGTCACTAAGTTGCGCCAACTGCAAGCGCGGGTCGCCATCGCCGAACTTTTCTTCCACCATGAGCTGCTCTGCGTAGTGCGCCCAACCGTCCTGTCCGGATGACGGTTGCGGGAATGGATTAAGCCCAATCCAAATGCGTCGCACTTTACCCGGTGTGTGGCGCATGTACGTGGAGTGCAACCAGTGTCCCGGCATCGCTTCGTGCGCGGCCGTGTTAACAAGCGACGCATAGTTGTAGCGCTCTAACCACGCTTCTTGCTGTGCCGGTGTCATGTCGGCGTTCGCGTCGGTGATGTAGAAAATGCTCTTCACCGGAACGCGCTCCAGCGGCGGCGACGCGTGCATGGAGGCAAAGCCCAAATCAAACGCTGGCGCTGGTGCGACTATTACTCGTTCACCGATGGGAATCGTGGCCAACTTATGTGTCATTACAAAGTCGGTGAGTGAATCAACGAGGCGCTGTGTTGCCGAAACGACGGCGCCGCGCTGTGGATGGTTTCGTCGTACTTCGAGCCAAGTCCGCAATGGATCACGTCCCGGCGCGAGACGCGCGGCCGCGGCACGGAACTCGCGCTGCCCGTTGGCAAGTTCGCGCTCGCCGAGTGCGACGAGGTCACCTAACGGCTCATCAATTAATTCTTCTGCGCGGTATCGTCGCGCGACGTTTGCACCACCAATCGTAAAATCGCCACTCGCCCTGGGCACAACATCGGTTTCAAGCCATGTCGCATAGGCGTCGACAAGTGGGTACGCGATGGTGATCGCGCGAACGAGCGAGTCCATGAGTGGCGTGCGCTCCTGCGAGGCGAACGCGAGCCGCACGTCCTTCGCCAACATGTCTGATGCACCCCGCATCATGACCACGCCACGCTGCGCGAAGAGCCTGGGGGGATTCACAATGTTGGTACGAGCCGCGCCGAGCAGCTTGGGTACGTCTGACAATTTATGAATGATGTCTCGCATGCGGACCGGTGCGGGCGCATTCTCCATCGTCATCAAATTGTGGATGCCATCCGAAAGTGCGGACGCGTAAATCATCGGATTGCGACGCCAGTTTTGGAGTGTTTCCTGCTCCAACAACCAACCATCGATAATCCCGTCAAGGATCTTCTGATCCACACGTTCGTCGATCGTGAGTTGCGCGTTCGCGAACGCGCGGAGTCGTGTCCGTGATCGTTTCAGCGCGGCAATTTCGCGCTGCACCGCCGGTGCGGAAAAATCGTCGAGCTGGTCGTCGTGGGTATGAATGCCGTTGCCGGCCGCGATGGACGGATGACGTTGCGCGAACTCATCGAGATACGCGTCGACGAACAGTGCGAACGTATCGGACGAGTGCGGGGGAACCGCGGCGAGAGGAACAAGACAGCACGCGAGCAGGGCGATGGAAACGAGTCGGGAAGGCATAAGGCGCAAAGTGCGGCCTGCACCATCACCTCGCAATTCGATTCACGGCATTTCGCATCGATATCGCGACACACATTGCTGAAACACAACGGGACGAATCTCCGGAGAAATCCGCCCCGTGCAGATCAATCGCCTATTGCAGCTTCACTCACCCGGCGGACGGGGCTTTGCAGTGCGCTCAGCGGGTGCCGCAGCACCACCGGACGAACCGCTACTCGACGAACCGCTACTCGACGAACTGCCGCCACCTGAACCGCCGCTCGAATATCCCGCCGAAGATCCTGACGAACGGCGTTCGGCAGACACGCCCGTCGGCGCTGATCGGTCGCGCGTATAACCTTGTCCTTTCACGGCGCGTCCCTGCGGCGTCACGGTGCCCGATCCATCGGGGCCACGCGTCACGATGATGACAGGTGTCTGTCCCCAATAATACCCATTGCCGTATCCGTAGCTCTGAGTGTAGCCGTATCGATTCCCAGCGCAATAAAGGCTGTTGATGTTCGAGGAGTAATAGCCATACGCAAACATGCGATCAAACGCAGCGTCGCAGCGCATGTCGAAGGAACTGGACAGCCCCCACGGTGACGTTCCGTACCCTCTGCGTGAACCGTACGCATCGGCATTAACCATACCGGCGTTTTGCAGGCGCGGTGTTGCCTTATCGAGGGCAAACGTTTCTGGGTACGAGAGCGCGACGACCAGATCGAGCGTGCGAGAAGGCAGACCACCGTCGGCCAGTGCGACGAGTGCTTTCGCGTTGAGGAAAAATCGCTGACCGAGCTCCGTTAGCCATGCTTCGGCAACTGGCGTGTCCACGTTTTTCGAGAGGTCAAGAATGTCGCTGTTGCGCATGGGCGCGGCCGCGATAAAGCGCGCCGTTTCTGTTGAAAATCCAAGCGTTGATTGCGTCGTGGAGGCCGTGTTACTGCTATCGAATGTGATGCGCACATTGGCCGCGTGAAAACGCATCGCGCGGATGCCCGCGTTGCCCCGCACGAAGACACCTTGCACCTGAATCCACTCGCCTTCCGGGGACATGCCAAATACACCACTGCCTTTCCGCGTCACGCCACCCGCGCACGTAAATTCAGAGCGGAGCAAGATTCGATTTCCATCGGCTGACCATGTTGCACTCTCCCAACCCGGGCATCCATCACGCGTGAGACTCGCACGTTGGCCCGTCGGGTTGAGAAAGTCCTGTGCGATGATTTTGCCGTTCGCGACGGATGCGATGGCGACGCCAGCGCCCACCGTCGACGGCACAACACACACCAAGTTCGAGGACGTCGGACCGTTGAGCGACACCGTCAGGGAATCGTTTGACGCCCAGCAGCCCAGCCACGGCTTCCAGCGCGCGTCCGTTGCTTGCGCGTGCAATCCCGACACGCTCGCGACGAGCAAGACGGTCAAGGCGCTCACACGCGAACTGCGCGTTCCAACAGAGAATCTGCTTCGCATGGCGTATCCCTCAGAAGCGAACGTTAAGGCCTGCCGTCACCGCAAGTGCCGACAAATCGATGTGATTAAATTTCTGAAAATCGTTGTTCATCTTGGCGCGCGACGCGTCGTACCGGGCCTCCGTCATAACACTGAGATTCGGCGTCAGCGAATAGTCCACCCCGGCTGCGCCATACACCATCGCCGCGAAGGCGTGCGATGACAGCGTCGAATGAAAAACATCAAAGGTTTTGAAGTCTACGAAATCGCCGCTCTGGCGATAGTCATAGGACATCACGCCTCCACCAGCGCTGACATACGGCGCGATTCTAGCCGGAATCCACGCCAATCGACCGAGGGTGCGACCGGGTGACGTGAGATAGTACTTGAGACCGAGCGTTATCGGCGTCCGACGAAACGACGTGGTCTGCTCGATCGGCTTGTCATTATTGTCGATCCAATCGCGAAACTCGGAGTTCGCTTTTCGGCTGCTGTACGCAACGCCAATTTGCACGTCCAATCGCTCCGCGACGCGAAGGCCGAGTTCGAGGCCGTATGCGCCGCCCAAGTAATCGCCGCGTCCGAGTGTGAGTCGTTGACTCGAAAACGCAAAGACATCGCTGCTGGCGGTTGGCTGCGCAACACCTCCGCGCAGTGACACCGTCACATGCGGTCGTCCAAAAAGAAAACCGTTGCCGGACTGGCCGTGCAGCGCGGTCGGCAGGGCAAGCGCACTTGCAAGCAAGGTGCGTGCAGCGAAACGGAATGGGGACGGCATTGTTTGCGGTTCTCGAGGCAAGGGTCGTCCTGCGATGGCCGAACAGGTACACGGTCTTATAACGACGCAGATTGAAAAAGGTTCACGCGGAGCCGGTCCGCAAGGACGCACGGAAGGCGGTGGGCCGCTGGCGGACGTGGTGCCCCTCGCATACCGTGTCGAAGTGACTACTGACATCGTTGATCGCCGAGCGCCTGGTACGCTCCCTTGGCTGCTGCGCGTACTGCTCGCCGTTTCTGCGCTGGTCATCATTGTGGCCGGCGTTCGCGTTGTCGCGCCTGTACTGAGCAGCTTTCTCGTCGCGCTATTGCTCGCGCAGGTACTCATCCCGATCACGCTCGCGCTGATGCGTCGAGGAGTGCCGCGCGCAATCGCCGTGACGATGACGATGCTGCTCGTGATCGGCGGTGGCGCCGCCGTTGCGTACTTCCTGGGCGGATCACTTGCGGAATTGTCAAAGCGACTCCCTGACTACGGTCGCCAGCTCATTGTGCTGCGCGACGACGCGATGGCCCGACTGGTCACACTGGGCGTTGACCCAGCCATGTTGCAGCGCGAGGATGCCTTTGATCCAAAACCATTTCTGGGTGGCGCGGCGGCGGCGGTTGGTAAGTTGCTCGCCGAAGTCGGACATAGCTTTTTTGTTCTGTTGATCACGACACTGTTCTTGGTCGAATTCGCGGTGTTGTTTCCAACACTTGAAACGACGTCGACCACCGCGAGTGCGTCGCTGCACCGTTTCGCTGCGCTCACGAACGACATCCAGAAGTACATCGGCATCAATGCGTTGGTGAATCTGCTGAGTGCCACCGCCCTGTTGATTGTCATGAGCGTGATGCACATCCCGTTTATCGCCACGTGGGTCGTGCTCGCGTTCTTGTTGGGATTTATTCCAACTCTCGGTGGTATTCTTGCGCTCATCCCGATGGCAGCGATCACGCTACTTGAACAGGGTGCGCAGCGCGCGCTGATTTTTACAGCGATCTACGGCGGCGTCAGTTTTCTCTTGGGCGAAGTGGTCAAGCCGAAGTTCATGCAACGCGGATTTGAAATTCCCATTATTGCTGTCTTCTTCGCGCTGGTGTTCTGGAATTTTGTGCTGGGACCGGTTGGCGTCGTGCTCGCCGTGCCGTTCACGATCGCGATGCGTCGGCTCTATCACGAATTTTCCGCGGACGTTGCGGCAATTGGTCGACGATAGGCATCCCATGGTGACCAATGACGGCGACGAGCGCCGCCAACGCGGAATGCGACGACGCGCGGACCTTGCGCGGTGGTTCGATGCGCTGGTGCAACGCATGAACAGCGGTCGTTCGCTCGACGCGCTATCGGAGCTGGATTTGTGGCGCGCGCAATTGCTTACCGCACTGCTGCTCGTGGGTGGGATGGCGATGACGCTCGCGCTGGCGGTGTATCTGCGATTGGGGCAAACAGCGTTCGCGCTTTTTGATTTGTCGATCTATGTGTGCCTCCTGATCATCATGTCGTCGCGAACACTCAGCTTTCGCGCGCGGGCGTGGGTGATCGTTGCTGCCACCTTTCTTGTCGGTACGGCGTCGATGGTGCACATCGGCCCGCAGGCCGCGGGCATGATGTGGCTCTCCGCAGCGTCGCTCCTCGCGGCATTGCTGCTTGGCGTGACCGTCGCGATCTGCACTGTGGCGGCGCAGGCTGTCGTATTGCTTGCAATTTTTATTGCCATTCACGTCGGGCGCGTTGCGTGGGCGGCGTACATGCCGAACGAGGAGCTGCTCTTCATCATCGCCTCCGGCAATTTCTTGGCATTGAGCGGCATGCTTGCGGCGGCCATCGGCGTGTTGTTGCGAGGTCTGGAACGCGAAGCGTCACTGCGTCAGGTGGCCGAAGCGAATTTGCGTCGCTCCCGACAGCTTGAAGCGCTCGGGACGCTCACCGGTGGTATTGCGCACGATGTAAACAATTTGCTCGTGCCGATTCTGCTGAATTCGCAATTGCTCGCACAAACCGAAACCGATCCGTTTCGTCGCCAGCTCTTTGCCGACGTGCGACTCTCGGCGGAGCGTGGACGCGATCTCGTGCGGCGCATGCTGGCGTTTGCGCGCGGGACCGATGCGGAGCAGACGTCAGTCGATGTGGTCGCCATGTTATTAGAGGTAGCACGCCTCATTCGTGCGACCGACGGACCGAGGATCACCGTCGAGGTAAATGCGCGACCGCTGCCCCCCATTCGTGCCAACACGGCAGAGCTACATCAAGTGGTGATGAACCTGGCCACCAATGCGGTGCATGCGATGCCGCGAGGTGGCGCGCTGACGCTGTCGGTAGAACCTGAGGCGCCGCGCAGTGAGAGCGTCGTAATCGCCGTCACCGACACCGGGGACGGAATGGATTCGGCCGCGTTGGCACGTGTCTTCGAACCGTTTTTTACCACTAAGGCGCCGGGCAGAGGAACGGGGCTTGGGCTCGCCACCGTGCACCGACTCGTGTCGAGCATGGGCGGTCGGATTGGCGTTGAAAGTGCGCTGACGGTCGGTACCACCGTGCGCGTCACACTCCCGGTGGCGCTTCCCGTCGAGCCGCTGCCAACGCCGCGCGTCACGCCATCGCCCGGTAAAGTGGATGCTGCGCCGACTCGCGTGCGTATCGTGCTCGTCGACGACGACGTTCCAGTGTTGGAGGCGACGCGTCGGTTGCTCTGCAGTTTGGGTCACGACGTCGTGGCGATGAGGAACGCCGACGACGCGGTGGCCGCGATTGCGCGCGATCCATTGATAGTCGACTTGTTGATCACTGACTTTCGCATGCCGGGACGGAGCGGTGTTGAGCTTGCCGAATCCGTGCGCGGTATTCGATCCGACCTACCAATCGTGATTGCGAGCGGCTTTCCTGAGGCAACCATTGATGCATGGAGCAGCACGCCGTTGCCCGTGATATTGTTGGCAAAACCGTTTGATCGCAGTACCCTCGCTCTCGCGATTACGGATGCACTGATGCAACGCGCTGGCTAATGTTGGGGATGCGGCGCCGCGCAAGTGAATGACAGCGCGCCCGTTTCCCCTCTCGAACTCTGAATTCGCCATGGCGTTGCTGGGTATGCAGGATGTGAGTATCGCGTTTGGAGGCCCGATGGTGCTCGATCGCGCGAGCTTCAGCATTGAACGCGGCGAACGTGTCTGCTTGCTGGGACGGAACGGCGCCGGTAAGAGCACAATTATGAAGTTGCTCGATGGGACGATGACGCCCGATGTAGGCGAGATCGTGCGCCAGAGTCGAGTGACCGTCACACGCCTTGAACAAGATATTCCCAGCTCGCTCACCGGGTCGATTTTCGATGTTGTGGCCGAAGGACTTGGTCCGTCTGGGCTGTTGTTGGCGCAGTATCATCAGGCGAGCCAGCGCGTTGCGGCGGCACCGTCGGACAGCGCATTGCGCGACCTTGATCGATTGCATCATGCGCTTGACGCGGCCGATGCGTGGCAGATGCAAACGGCGGTCGACACCGTGCTCGAACATCTCGGCCTCGATGCGGATGCACCGGTTGCCTCGGCGTCCGGCGGGCGAAAGCGTCAAACGCTGCTGGCGCGCGCCCTCGTACGTCAGCCCGACGTGTTACTGCTCGACGAACCAACAAACCATCTCGACATCGACGCCGTCGAATGGATGGAAACATTCCTGATCGATCGCGGCACCACACTGGTTTTCGTCACACATGATCGCGCGTTTTTGCGACGACTCGCAACACGCATCGTCGAACTGGACCGCGGGAAGCTGGTAGATTGGGGCACGGACTACGACACGTATTTGGATCGCAAGGATGCCGCGCTCGCCGCAGAAGCGCGCGAATGGGCGGAGTTCGATAAGAAACTGGCGAAAGAAGAAGTGTGGATTCGCACGGGAATACAGGCGCGTCGCACGCGGAATGAGGGGCGCGTGCGTTCACTCGAGGCGCTGCGTGTCGAACGCGGAGCGCGTCGAGAGCGCGCTGGCGCGGTGAAGTTGCAAGCGCAAGAAGCGGAGCGGTCTGGCAAGCTGGTAATGGAAGCGCGACAGGTTGGATTCTCGCGTGGGGCAAAAGTTATTGTGAAGGACGTCACGACGACGATTACGCGTGGTGATCGCGTCGGATTGATTGGCCCGAATGGATCGGGAAAGACAACGCTGCTGCGGTTGCTGCTCGGCGAGCTCACGCCGCATGTTGGCACGGTGCGCTTAGGCACGAACATCGAAGTCGCGTATTTCGATCAGCTGCGTGAGCAACTCGATCCGGATCGCAGTGTCTTTGACAGCGTGGCAGACGGTGCCGATTTCGTGAACATCGGTGGTATTAGCAAACACGTGCATGGCTACTTGCAGGATTTTCTCTTCGCGCCGGATCGCGCACGCACACCCGTACGTGCGCTTTCCGGCGGCGAGCGCAACCGGTTGTTGTTGGCGCGACTCTTCACGCGTTCCTTCAACGTGTTGGTGCTCGACGAGCCAACCAACGATCTAGATATTGAAACACTCGACTTGCTTGAAGAGCTGCTGCTCGACTACGCCGGTACGCTGCTTGTGGTGAGTCATGACCGCGAGTTTCTTGATCACGTGGTGACCAGCACGTTGGTCTTGGAAGGCGGCGGTCGCGTCTGCGAGTACGTTGGCGGCTACACTGATTGGGTCCGACAGCGAAAATCGCCGTCGATGTCGACCGGGCGAATGCGCTCCGCGAGCACGACGCCTGTGTTGAAGACGCGTGAGGTTGTCGCGGTGCCAAAATTCGAGAAAAAGAGAAAATTATCGTATAAAGAAATCAGCGAACTTGCCGCGCTTCCTGCGCAGATTGACGCGCATGAGCGAGCGCGGGAGCAGCTGTACATTCGCCTTGCGGACCCAGCGGTGCTTCGGGACGGCGCGGCCATTACGGATGTCAATGCCCAGTTGGCGACGCTGGAGCGCACCATCTCGTCGCTGATCGAACGCTGGGAAGTATTGGAAATCGTCGCATCAGGCGGTTGAGGCGCCGCCATTCGCGACGCAAGCGTCACATGTTTCTTGACGCGTCGGCCGCTGGGGATCACCTTCCTAGTGTGATCAGCGGTTAACCCATTGCCGCTCCTGCGTCTCCTCGTGCCCGATGCCGTGCTCTCGAGTTCGCTTTCCGTCGTTCTGACCCGTCGTTTTCGAGCGCCATTGCTCGCCTGTGCCGGTTTGTTGCAAGCCTGCGCATCCGCCGGAGTGCGCGCTCCGCAGGTACCAGTGCGCACCGAGGGCGAGCCCTCGCTGGCCGCCGCTGTGGCGCGTGAGAAGGGAACCGGCGCAACGAGCGGTGCGCTTGGCGTCACGCCGTTTCGAATGACTGGTGGCAATGCCACGCTCACGGCGCTGGGATACGCAATTGCTGACCTGCTCACCACCGACCTCTCGCGCAGCGGGCAACTGCAGCTTGTCGAGCGCGCGCGCTTGGCTGACGTGCTCCAAGAGCTTGATCTGGCAAAAACAGGACGGGTTGATTCGGCGAGTGCCCCTCGCGCGGGAAAGCTACTGGGGGCTCGACGGTTGGTCTTCGGAACGCTGGACACGCTCGCCAAAGGAGAATTGCGCCTTTCTGTGCGCATCGCCGACGTGGAGACCGGCACACTAAATCAAGCGCTTGATGCGCGCGCGCCGCTGGCCGACGTGCTGGACGCGGAGAAGGCGATGGCGTTTCGACTCTTTGATGCACTCGGAGTCACGCTCACGCCTGCGGAGCGCGCTCTTGTTGAGGCACGACCGACTGGCAGTTTGAAAGCGCTCAGTGCCTTCGGCCGTGGCGTCCAAGCCGAATTGGGCGGCGACCGTCGACGAGCACTCGATGAGTTTCAGCGTGCCGTTGGATTTGATCCGGCATTTCAAGCGGCCGGCGATCGCGCAGGGCAGATGAAAGTGCTCGCACAAGCCGCAGGCGAATCACCCACGCTGTTGCCGGGCGTACGAAAGATTGACGCACCGGTGGCGGGCACCATTGATCGCTTGAATCGCCCACTTGACCTCATCACAAGTCTCACGCGACCACAAGGTGGCCCGGGCGATCCTGCGTTTCCGAGCAGCGTGGTCACCGTCGTCATCACGGTCAAGCGTCCGTGATTGTCGATGTCGGTATCAGGCGACGCACCATGGTGCTTCCGAGTGCGCTCATTGGGACCTTGGTGTTTGCAGCCAATCCCGCTGCTGCGCGTGCGCAAGAACGATTGTTGGGTGACCATAGCATTGGTGCGGCAGCGCTCTTCGAATCTATTTCGTTTGGCGGCGCCGGCTTGCTTCAAGCAAATTTTGCTGGTCTCGATTCCTCGCGCATCACACGCGTACAGCAATTTGGACTGCCCGTTACGGTCGCGTCGCCTTTGGGCGGCGGATGGCGCGTCGATGTGACAACGCTTTATGCGTACGGCACGGTGACGTACACGGATCCGCAGGCATCGGGTGGAACGCGCACCGCCGCGTTGAATGGACTCAGCGATTTGCGTCTCCGCGCTTCTGGTCGTCTGCTAAACGATGCGGTGGTAATGACCGTCGGTGTGAATGCGCCCACGGGACGCACTGCACTCACTTCATCGCAGTTTAGTACGCTACGTATCCTGGCCGCACCTGCACTTGGTCTGGGCAGCTCTCCAGTCGGCGCCGGTCCGAGCGGAACACTCGGCGTTGTGTATGGTGCGCAAGCGGGTGCTTGGGGGCTCGCGATGGGTGGTTCATACGAATTCCGTGGCAGCTACCAACCAGTGGCGGCGCTCACCGCTGGTGCACCGTCTGCCGATTTTCGACCGGGCGGCGTGGTTCGCGCATCGCTTGGCGCTGATCGGGTCATTGGTCCTAACCGTTTAAGTCTGGCGTTCGCCGTCGATGCTTTTTCCGATGACAAATTGAAGAACAGCGCGAGCTCAACGTTGCCGTCGGCGACGGTTCGACTTGGTCCGGTATTTAGTTCGGATGCCCAACTCCAGATCGCCGCACCGCGATTCCGTGATCTGATTGTGTATTCCGCATATCGCTGGCGCGCCCCATTTGCGCGCGACGGTCAGACCGTAACAGGCTCCAGCGGTCATTATTTTGAGGGAGGTGTGCGTGCCACGGTCCCCATCTCGATGAACAACGATATGGTCTTCGCAACTGACGGTCGATGGCACACTGGACTCGGCGTGGACCAGGGATTGCCGACCACCGGCGTGAGGAGCGGCAGTGCCACGCTTGGATTCAACGCGCGCTTCGGTATGCTCGCCGTGCAACCGTACATTCGGGCGCAGGCAGGTTCTCTCATACAACGGGCGGCCCTCCTTACCACCGGATCACAATCATTTGTTGGTGTGAGTAGTGGACTCGTTGTGGTTACCAAATTCTGATGCCCACATTCGCGCGTTTCCTCGTGGCCGCGTCGTGCGCGCTGCTCATCGCGGGCTGTGGCGACATCGCCAGACTTGTCACGCCAGGCTCGACGGCGAACGCCACGCCGGCGCGAGTTGCGTTCTCCGCATCGATCGCCAAGTCGGTCAGCACGGCGACTGACGTTGTCACGCTGAGAGTGGTCGCGTCGTATCTGCGAAAGGATGCGTCACATGTGACGATCGGATCGCAATCACTTCCGTTAGGCAGTGCAGAGACGCAGTCCGTTCCCATCCCAGTCGACGTGGCGGCGTGCTTGGCAGACCCCTTGCGTGATGTGGGCGCCAGCGACAACTCCTGTCCCGTTGTGCTCAATATCGCGCTCCTGCTAAACGGAATCGTCGTCGACGAACAAGTGATCGGACCTTTGCGTCTGACTCCAGGAGCGACAACAAGTGTTGCCGATCCCGTCACGTTATTCGATATCGCGTCGATTGATGTCTCGGTGAGCGATGGCCCCGTGCTCGCTCCGGGCGCGCAAGTCCCGGCCGTGCTTGGACAAGTCGTCACGTTGGCCGCGAAGGTCAAGGATACGCGAAACGCGACAGTAGCGAATCGCAACGTGACGTGGTTGTCCGATGCGCCGAGTGTGGCAACGATTGGCGCCAGCAGTGGCGTCATCACGACCGTTGGCGTGGGCGTAGCGCGCATGACGGCCACGACGGGCAATGTGAGCACGAGCGTCGCGCTGACTGTAGCGCGTCCTCCTGCCGCACTCACTATTTCGAGTAGTAGTAGTAGTGGAGCAGGCGTTGTACGTTCGACCCCTGCGGGGATTGATTGTCGTGTCGCGGGAGCCGTGGTCAGTGGTACGTGTGCGTTCACATTTCCGGGCGACGCTGCCGTGACGCTCACGTCCGTTGCCGACGTTGGCAGTCTGTTTACGATTTGGGGCGATGCCTGTGTTGGCGCGAGCGTGGGAACGAGCTGCCAAGTGGTTATGAGTCGGGCGCAGCAAGCGAGCGCGGTGTTTACCGCCATGCGGCGCGTGATCGTGTCGACAGGCACCGGTGACGGGCGCGGACGTGTGACCGGACCGCAAGGACTCGACTGTCGACTCAATGGTCCGAGTCTCAGCGGAACATGTGCCGTGGACGTTGCGGATGGGACAGGCGTCGTGCTCACCGCTGCGACCGAGCCTGGTGTGACCGGCGCTGCATCTCGTCAAGTATTTGGTGGTTGGTCTGGTGATTGCACCGGCACTGCGGCCAGTTGCGCGGTGTCCACGTCAGGTGCAGGCCGAACCGTGACAGCCGCATTTTTCGACGAAAAAACATTGTCGATCACGCTCGCCGGTAGCGGCGCTGGTCGGGTAACGTCCGCCGAAGGGATTGATTGCTTGCGCGCGAACAACGCGAGCAGCGGCATGTGCGCGCAAGCTGCATTGTACGGAAGCGTGATGACCCTCAGCGCCGGCACGACTGATGCCCAGTCGGTCTTCGGCGGATGGGGTGGTGCCTGCGCGAGCGCGAGCGGCAACACGTGTACGACCACGCTCACGCAAGCGCGCGCTGCGACCGCAACGTTTAACAAACGACAGGTCGCGCTGACGATGAATCTGTCAGGGTCGGGCGGCGGTAACGTGCTCGTCGACGGCGGTTCCGCATGTGTGCTTGCAACAGGACAAAACGCCACCACTTGCGTGCTGCTCTTCGATGTTGGCGCACGTATTACGATTGGCTGGTCCACAACAAGCGCGTCGCAGTTTGGCGGCTTCGCGGGTGACTGCAGCGGAACGAGTACGTGCACGCTCGACATGACGACGGCGCGCTCCCTCAACGCCTCATTCTCGCGTCGTCAAGTCACGCTCACGCTATCGCTCTCTGGCGCGGGCGCGGGATCAGTGCTCGTGAACGGCGCGAACGCGTGCACGCTCACGCTCGGACAGAACAGCGCCACCTGCTCGCAATTAGTCGATATTGGTCGCGTTGTTTCGGTCAGCGGCACGCCAGCTGATGGCGCAACGTTTGGCGGACTTGGCGGCGATTGCCCGGGAGCTGATCCGTGCACCCTCACAATGAGCACCTCGCGTTCGGTGTCCGCGAGCTTCACACGCGCACAAGTTGCGGTCACCGTCAATCTCACCGGACTTGGTGCAGGGCAGGTGCAGCTTGGATCGAGCACGACCTGCAGCCTCGCGCTCTTGCAAGGCAACGCAACGTGCACACGTCTCGTCGACGTTGGAACGACGTTCACAATCGGGGCAAGTCCACTCCCGGGATCCGTCTTTGCGGGATTTGGTACGCCGTGCGCGCCAGGCGTAAGCAGTTGCACATTCGTCGTCACCGCACCGCTCTCGATCTCCGCGACATTCAATCGTTCCAAGGTGCCATTGACGATTCGGATCGGTGGTGGTGGATCTGGAACGGTTTTCGCCAATGGACTCTCATGCCCCGGAGATACATCTCAGCAAGGTATTGTCACCTGCACGCAACAAGTGGACATCGGTACGGCGGTCGTAGTCTCCGCGTCGCCGAATTCGGGCTCGCTGTTTAACGGATTCGGTGGTGATTGTGCGAGCACGACAAGTTGCAGTTTTACAATGCTGGCCGCCGCCAGCGTGAGTGTCACTTTTGTACCAGCAAGCCTGCCTGTGTCGGTGAGCATTTCCGGAAATGGACGCGGCAGTGTAAGCGTAGGGGGTACAACGTGTGCGTACGACCCTGCAGTGGGCGCACCGGCATGCACGCGGCAGGTCGCGTTTGGGAGTTCCATTACCATCAGTGCAACGCCCGGACCCGGTACCGTCATTGCCGCATTTGATGGACAGTGTCCATCGAGCGGGAACACGTGCACGATTACGGTCACGTCGGCGCGTACCATCGGATTGAGCTTCACGCTGGCTACGTCCACAGCACCGCCTGCCCGAGATGATACCGAGCGATTACGAGAGCGGTAACGACACAGCGCAGGCGTACAAAACAAGCCCCCTGGCAGCACGACGCTGACAGGGGGCTCGCAACATCGTACTGCGTTACACGAACCCTTATTGCGACTTCTTGGTCAGCGAAGCCAAGCGCGATTGCATCATCGCCGATTCTGGTAATAACGCGACTGCCGACCGCATCTCTTTCGTTGCTTGCGCCGGATTCTTGCTGTCTTCCGCTTCTAGCGCGCGGCTCATCGCCATGAGCGCCTTAAACTGATTCGGATTGGCCGCCGCAGGCGTGGTGATGCTGGCGGTTTTCATCGCGGGCAGCTTCAGGCCTGCGTTCACCTTCGCGCCGAGCTGCATCACCATCTCCAGCAGTTTATCCGACTTGCCGCTCACCGTTTCGGTGTACTCAATCGCGGACGTCTCCGTATTTACCGCGCGCACGTCAATGCGCATGTTTTGCTTCGGGTCGATGACAAAGCTTCCCATCAACAAATGTCGCGCGCCAAGCGTCTTGCCAAGCTTCACGGCAGTCTCCTTGTCCACGCGGTCGCTATTCTGCAGATTCTGCTCTTCGATCAGCGACTGCAATCGATCACGTTCAACAACGCGAACACCCGCGTTTTGCGCGAGTTCGGTGATCAACATCTCGGCCATGCCTTTGCTCAACGGCGCGTAGGCGGCGTTATCGACTAGAGCGGAGTTGGTGAAGTACATCACCGCAACGGTGGGGCGCGCATCGGCCGTTGCAGGACGTTGGGCGGAAAGTGGAAGTGCCGACGCAAGTGTAAGCGTCGACAACATCAGGCTTGACCAACGACGGCCAGCAACAAAAGCGACGGACATACAGGCACCTCTCGGGTGGAATCGTCAACCAGCTCATATAACGTCGTGCCTCAATCGTCACGCCGTCAATAGTACGCCTTTTCACACGCCATGCCCAAGACCTGTCCCGTTTGTGGTACCAGTTACACCGACACGAGCGTTTTTTGCCCCGCCGACGGCACCACGCTGCGGGCTGATGAAGCTGCTGGAGATCTAGTCGACAGTGTTATCGCCGACCGGTATCTCATCAAAAAACTGCTTGGTGAGGGCGGTATGGGTCGTGTGTACCTCGCGCAACACGTGCGATTGCCCCAAATGGCCGCTATCAAGGTGTTGCATCCGGGCATGGTGAAAGACCAAGATGCGGTGGCACGGTTTAATCGCGAGGCGGCCAATGCCGCGAAAATCGAGCATGAACGCGTGGCCCGCGTGTTCGATTTCGGCGAGACGCGCGATGGCCTCGTCTATCTGGCTATGGAGTTCGTACCCGGGCGCACGTTGCGCGCAATCCTGGCCGACGAACCCCGACTGCCGCCCGCGCGCGCGGCAAACTTGGTCTATCAGATCGCGGAGGGGTTGGATGCGGCGCACAGAATTAGCATCGTTCATCGCGATCTCAAGCCCGACAACATTCTCGTCATTACCGACGAGCACGGGGTTGATCGCAGCAAGGTGGTCGACTTTGGCATCGCCAAGGCCGTGGACGGCGCGGAGACGCAATTAACGCGTACGGGCATGGTCGTAGGCACGCCGGAGTTCATGAGCCCGGAGCAGGTCCTTGGCGAACCCCTCGATGCGCGCAGCGATGTTTATGCGTTGGGACTACTTGCTTACCAGATGCTCACCGGCGTGCTGCCATTCTCGGCCACCACGCCAGAACGGAGCTTGACCGCGCGTCTGATCGAAGATCCGCGTCCGCTCAAAATCGCCGCGCCTGAAACTGATTGGCCGGCCGACTTACAAGCGGCGTTTGATCACGTGCTGGCCCGAGAGCCAAATGATCGGACACCGTCGGCGATGGCGTTCGCTGATGCACTAGTAGGTGCAACGGAGGCTTGGACCGGCGCCTCAGTGATTCGCGGACGGACGCCAATGTCCACAAGCGCAATTACGATGGCTGCCAACGCCATCAATCCGTCCTCGCTCATGCCGCCATTCGGCGCGAAAGCGACGATCTCGACGCCGACGATCAGGCCGACAGGAAGAAAAAAATCTGCCGTGCTCCTCGGCATCGTAAGCACGGGTGTTCTCGCAGCGCTGGTGGTATTCATGCTGCAGAAGGGCTCCGGTAGTGCGACCTCTTCGACGCTGGTGGATAGCGCACAGCGCGCCGTCGCCGCGTTGAACGTGACTGCTCCCAGCGGCGCAAAATCATCCAATACTCTGCGGAGCAATGAGGCGCCAACTTCCCGCGTCCTGACGCCGAGTGCCGTCGCCCGCCCCGTGGGCGAAGTGGCACAACCATCAGGACCAGCAGGCACCGCCACGCCAACCACACCGGCCGGACTCAATGGCGGCGTCATCAGCCTTGACGCGCTCGAGGCGAAGCGCAAACTCGACGAGATTCGGACGAAACTCATCGATAACGCCGACGAGGCGTCGGCAGCAAAGCGCGTCCCAGAATTGCTTGACTTGATGAAACGACTCGCGTCCTCATCGGACAGTACGCTGGCGTGGATCGCGCTCGCCAACGCGTATGCCATGTCCGGACAGCCAGACGAGGCCTGTGGACCGGTAAAAAATGCCGCACGAACGGCGAGTGCGGGTCAGCAAACGATCGTGCGTAGCATGAACGCACTGTTACCAAACTGTCGTCCCTAACGTTTCCTATTGCCCCACTTGCCCGATTCCCGTCAGTAACGCGTCGTGCCAACACCGTCATGGCGTAATTCATGCGCTTACTGTTGTGTAAAGCGTCACAAATAATGTTAACGCGTCCTTTACGTTGGGACGTGTGGCATTACACTGTGATGCATCGCATTCCGAGTTTCGGGATACCCCTGTTTTCACGACCGGCGATCAGGTGGCCATTCAATCCATGCCAATTCTAGTCCGAACGCGCATCGCGCTCTTCCTCGCTGCAGCGGCACTTGCGGCACTCACTGCTTGCGGTGAAACCACCGTTAATGCACCCCTCGCGGCTGGTAGCGTTGCTGCTACGAATGCGATCACACTTACGGGTCCGGTAGGATCAACGCTGCCCGATCCTGTGCGCGTGACCGTACGAAGTACGGACAATCAGCCACTCGCTGGCGCGACGGTCACTTTTAGCGTCACGAGCGGCGGTGTGGCAGATCCCTCAAGTGCTGTCACCGACGCGAATGGTGTAGCGTTTACGAAGTGGACGCTTGGCCGCACCGCTGGTTCGAATGTGCTTACTGCCACGTCGGGTGGCGTGTCGGCCACGTTCACCGCCGTTGCGGGGGCCAGCAAAGCCGCGGCGGTTGCCGGCGTTACCGGTGATAACCAAAGTGCCGTTGCTGGAACGGCTGTTGCAACCGCGCCAAGTGTCAAAGTCACTGACGCATTTAACAATCCCGTTGAGGGTGTTGCGGTCACGTTTACGGTGCTCAGCGGTGGCGGTCGCGTGACATCAGGCGTCGCACGCACGAACGCAGCCGGCGCGGCATCCGTCGGAAGCTGGATACTCGGCAACAGCACGGGTGTGCAGACCTTGGCGGCACGCGTCGAAGACGGGGGAGTCACCGCGAATCCAATCATTTTCACTGCGTCGGCAACGGCAGGTGGCCCCGCAACAGCGAGCGCGGCATCGGCCACGTCGCAGACGGCACCGGTCGGCGCATTTGTCACGACGCTGCCGAGTGTTCGCGTGAATGATGTGAACGGCAATCCAGTCGCAGCTGTGCCGGTGGCCTTCGCCATTACGTCTGGCGGCGGCACGGTGACGGGCGGTTCGCAGCTGACGAACGCACAGGGTGTAGCGACGGTTGGAAGTTGGTTGCTTGGTACTACCGCAGGCGCGAACACTGTGACAGCGGTTGCAATCGGCGCCGGCAGTGTCGTTTTCACTGCATCGGGTTCTGCTGTTGCCGCATCGCAACTCGTTGCTTCGGCCGGAACCAATCAGCGCGCGCAGGTCAGCAAGGCCGTCGCAATCGCGCCGACCGTGATTGCGCGTGACATCTTCAACAATCCGGTGGCGGGTGTGGTGGTCACCTTCACCATTGGCACTGGCGGTGGCACCGTTGTGAGCGGACGCCAAGTCTCCGATGCGACAGGAACGGCAACGGTTGGAGCGTGGTTTTTGGGTGATTCCCCCGGCGCGAATTCACTCGTCGCCAGCGCGCCTGGCCTTACGTCGGTCACGTTTACCGCCACTGGCGATCCGGGTCGACCGGTTTCGTTGGTCGCGAATTCATCGATCGCCCAAAGCGCCGCAGCCGGAGCGATTGTCGGCGACTCGCCGAGCGTTGTTGTTCGTGATCAAGTGGGCAACCCCGTCTCGGGCGTTGTCGTCACGTTCACCGTGTCGGCCGGCGGTGGCACGGTTACCGGTTCGCCAGCCACAACGAATAGCGCCGGAGTTGCGACACTTACCTCGTGGACGTTGGGAACCACGGTCGGAACGAACACCGTGACCGCAACTGCGACGGGCCTAACGAGCGTTGCATTCAACGCGACGGGAACGGCGGGTGCGGCGGCAACAGTCGTCATTGTTGCAGGCCAAAATCAGGTGGGTCTGCAAGGGACGAATGTTGTTACGCGGCCAAGCGTTCGTGTAGCTGATGTGAATGGAAACGCCGTCGCAGGTGCAACGGTGACATTTGCCGTGATCAACGGCTCGGGAAGTGCCACTGGTCTGACGCAAACGACTGATGCATCGGGCAGTGCGACCGTCGGAAGCTGGACGCTCGGTATTGGCTCGCAAAACCAACTCACGGCGGCGGTGAGTGGTCTGAATATTACCGGAAATCCAGTAACGTTTACGGCACAGTCGGCGACGCAGATCCGGTTGGTTTCAAATACACCCGGTCCTATCGCACCAGGTGGAACGGTGAACGTATCGGTGCAGCTCGCAGATGCGGCTGGCGCTGCGGTACCGATTGCCGGCATCTCGATGACCATCGCAATCACCACGGGTGGAACGGCGGGCACGCTGAACGGCACGGGCAATTCGTTTTATTCGCTTTCGACGGATGCGAACGGTGCGATCACGTTCCCAACAGTGGTAACCGGCGCCGCGGGCACCCGTGGTTTCACGATCACGGGCAGTGGCTTGGCGTCAGCCGTTACAGCCATCATCACCTTTAATTGAGAACCATCACCATGAAACCTGAATCGATGATGGCGATGGCTTCTGTGCGTCGCGCGTTCGCACGTGGGACGGCGTTGGTCGCGCTCGTTGGAGTGGCTGCGTCAGTTGCGCATGCCCAAGCCGTAACCGCGCCAAAACAGATCATGCAAGACAGCTGGCGCATCTCGGGCACGGCTGGTGCGTATGTGCCGCGATCCGCAATGATCGTCGGCGCGGACGGACGTAACACGCAACTCGGCGCGGCACCGAGTGTGTCGCTGGAACTGCAGTACTTGGCCAACCGCCGTATTTCGATTTACGCGAGCGGTGTCGGCGCATTTAGTACACTCGCGACGGGGACAGCCATTCAACCCACGGCGGTGGGGCCGTCAAATAACGTGACGCTCATCGGCACGACAGGCGGTTTGGTGCTTGGATTGTTTGGCGATCGCTTTCAACCCACGGTGCGCATTGGCGGTGGATTGAAAGGCTATTTGTTCGATCTGAAGGGTGCCACCAATCAGTGGCGTCCGACGGGCGATTTTGGCGTTGGTTTTCGTGGCGCCGGCACCGGACCGATCGACATTTCCGCCGAAGTGCGGTATCTGCCGAGCACGTTTGATCAGGGCAAGTTGCCGTTGCGCGGCATCGTGCCGCAAGCGCAAGCACAAACGGATTTGATGTTTACGATTGGTGTGAGCATTCGACCGTAACGTGATGTTCGGATGACGTAACGACACGGGCACTCGAACCTTGAGTGCTCGTGTTGCGTTATTCCCGTATACCGGACGTTCAATGCGAACGCAGGAGGAACTGATCAATGCTCCGGCCGTTCATTTAGTATTCGCCATTCCGTATTCCCCATTCCGTAGTCCGCATTCCGCAGATTCTGTGGCTTCGTAACGACCTTCGCGTCGACGATCATGAGGCATTACAACGCGCGATGCATTCTGGCGACGCTGTGGTGCCTGTATTCTGTGTTGACCCGCGACAGTTCGCACCATTGCCAAGCGGTGTGCCAAAGACGGGCGTCTTTCGCGCGCGGTTTCTTCTCGAGGCGCTCGCGGATTTACGTGCGAGCTTTCGCGCCATGGGCGGTGATCTCATTGTGCGCCATGGTCGACCAGAGGCAGTGCTTCCGGCACTTGTGCGCGAGGTCGGTGCCCGTCGAGTACTGATGCACGAAGAGGTCGCATCAGAAGAAACGACGGTCGAAGCGGATGTGTCGACGTTGCTCGAAGGCATGGGCGCCTCACTCGAAGGCGTGTGGGGACACACGTTGTATCACGCCGACGACTTGCCGTTTGATCTCGTTTCGTTGCCTGACGTATTCACGAAATTTCGCAATCGTGTTGAACGTGAGAGTGTGGTGCGCCCACCACGCACCGCACCGCGCCGCATCACGACGCCGGCCATCGAACCTGGAGTACTCCCCACACTAAAATCACTGGGACTTCCACGTGTCGTTGACGATCCACGCACGTTGTTCCGCCCGGTTGGCGGCGAGACGGCGGCGCGCGCGCGTCTCGACCACTACCTCTGGAAGACGGACGGCATCCGGACGTACAAGGACACGCGAAACGGCATGCTGCACGTGGATGATTCAAGCAAACTCTCGCCATGGTTGGCCCTGGGTTGCCTCTCTCCGCGTCGCGTCTGGAGTGAGGTGCAGCGCTACGAACAGACACGTGCGAAAAACGAGAGCACCTACTGGTTGGTTTTTGAGCTGCTGTGGCGCGACTATTTTCGTTTCGTAATGGCGCGCTTCGGTAATCAACTGTTCGCCGTCACCGGATTGCAGTCCTCTCGATTCCCTTGGCGATCACTACGCGATGCATCAACGCGTGCGGACTTTGCACGGTGGACCGCGGGTACCACGGGCTTCCCGATTGTCGACGCCGCGATGCGCGAACTGTCGGCATCAGGTTACACCAGCAATCGTGCGCGACAAAACGTCGCGAGTTTTCTGACCAAAAATCTGGGCATCGATTGGCGCCTCGGTGCCGAGTGGTTTGAGTCGTTGCTTGTGGATTACGACGTGTCGAGCAATTGGGGTAACTGGGCCTATGCAGCCGGCGTTGGAAATGATGCCCGCGGATTTCGGTTTTTCAATCTTCAGAAACAGAGCACCGAGTACGACCCGCTTGGTGAATTTGCGCGCCATTGGATTCCAGAGTTACGGACGGATAGTCGCACAGCGTATCCGACGCCAATGCTGGATCTCTTCGCCACGGCGAAAGCGAACGAAGCACGCTACGAACGCGTTGCACGCGAGTAGCACACGCTGTACGCGCATTGGAGGATGCGTTACTTCAGTGAAATGGGCTTGGCACCGTGCACATCAATGCGCGCCATTCGACGCAGGTGCACCGAATCGGCAGCACCAACGAACGCGGCGTTGCCTTCGACACTCTCGAGCGCACGCTTCAGTTGCGTCAATCCGCCGCAGAGGTAGCGATTGCAGATGTTGGATCGCATGGCGCGCGGAAGCGCACACCCAGCGGTGGTGTGGTACACGCACGAGCCGCGATAATGGCGCGTGGGCAAATACGCCGCGTACGAGGCGAGAAGCGCGCCTTCGTTGGCCTCGGGATGCTGTTCGCGCACACGTGTGAGACTATCTGCTCGCAAAAATGCGTGATCTCCACCTGCGGTACAACATTCGCCGCGACACGTACCGCAACTCAGTCCGAGAATCGTCGCGGCGTCTGCGCGATCGCTCGGCGGCGGATCCATAGCGGCAATGCTTTGCGCGGTCATCGCTGCGGCGTCGGACGTGGGCACTGTCGAAAAGACCGCTCGCAGACGCTCGGCCAATCGCGAGAGAAAAATTCGACGTGTGGCAGCGGGCAGCCGTGTAGTCTCGCGCGTGTTCGCCGGAATCACTCCGATAACGTCAACAGCACCCTCGGACGTCGCAGATGGCGACTGCGTGATCGCGGTCTGCGCTATCGCTTCGACCTGTTCGCGAATGCGTGCGTTGCGTTCTCGTTGTGCCGCAATGGGATGGTGCCCAAGCGCACGACGTTGCTCGACTGCCCTTGCTCCGTGTGGCCGCGCTGATGACATGGGTCGAAACTGCGCGGGTGCGACGTCACTGGGCAAGTGGGCATCAGCAGCGCCAGTTGCCATTCATCGTATGAGTCAGACTTCTAAATGATCGCCGGGTCGCGCCACCATCTCGTACAGCACTGGCATGAGAAACACGCTGATGAGCAAACGTGAGAAGAGTCCGCCGATGATCACGAGCGCAAATGGTCGTTGTGAGTCGGTGCCGACGCCGGTCGCGATCGCGGCCGGGAGCAAGCCAAACGCCGCGACAAGCGCCGTCATCATGATTGGCCGTAAACGCAGTAGCGCGGCTTCGCGTGTCGCGCCCGCTATGGGCATTCCGTTTAATCGCAGCTCGTTTGCATAGGAGATATACACAACGGCGGTTTGCACCGACACGCCAAAGAGTGCGAGAAATCCGATGCCGGATGACACGGAGAAATGCGTGCCGGTGAGCACGAGCGCTAGCATGCCACCGATGGGCCCCGAGAGCACCACACCGATGAGCGTAATCACCGGAAACTTGAAGTTGTGGTACAGGAAGAAGAGGAGGAGAAAGATCAGCGCCACGGTGATCGGCAGCACCACCTGCAGCTGGGTGCGCGACGCGGTGTATTCCTCATATTCACCTCCCCATGCGGCGCGATACCCGGAAGGCATGGTGATTGTGTTCGCCACCTGCGCTTGTGCTTCTTGCACGGCGCCCGCAAGGTCGCGGCCTTCGACCGAATACTGAATACCGATATACCGACTGCTGTTCTGCCGATAAATAAACGACGCGCCGTTACTGATTTGCAACGTCGCCACTTCGCGCAACGGCACCTGACTGCCAGACGGAGTGGCCACGAGAATATTGCCAATCTGCTCAGGCGATTGTCGGAATTGCGGCTGCAGCCGAACCACCAGATCGAATGTTTGTTCTCCCTGTACAACCTGTGTGGCAGCGCTCCCGCCCACAGCCGCTTCGATGAGGCCATTGATCGTGGCCGCGCTGAGACCGTAGCGTGCCATTCGCGCCCGATCCATTTGTATCGTCAGTGCCGGTTGACCAAGTTCTTGCACAAGCGTCACATGCGTGATGCCACGGACGCGTTCCAGCACATGCTTCAGCTCAAGTCCTTTCGCCTGCAGCACGCTTAAATCCGCGCCAAATACTTTGACGTCGAGCGCGCTCTTGAGCCCAGTCTCAGCTTCGTCAACGGCGTCTTCGGCCGGTTGCGTGAAGTTGAACTGAATGCCAGGAAAGACTTTCAACTTTTCATTCACCCGTTCGGTGAGCGCCGCCTTCGTATGATACGTGCCGGTCCACTCGTCGTAGGGTTTGAGCCCGACATAGAATTCGGCATTGAAGAATCCCGTTGGGTCGGTGCCAGCATCGTCTCGTCCGTGCTCCGATGCAACGGTAGTCACTTCGGGAAACGACGCAAGAATCTTTCGCACTTCCGGTACAATCTTGGACGACTCTTCAAACGAAATTGTGTACGGCATGGTTGCGCGTACCCACATCGCACCTTCGTCAAGCTTCGGCATAAACTCGCCGCCAACACGAAAGGCCAGTACGAGCGACGCCGCAAAGAGCACGACGCTTGCGCCTACTACCGTCGTACGATGCGCCAGGCTCCAGTCGAGCAGTGACTCATAGCGATCCTTGATCCACTCGAACGCCACGTTACGCCGCTCGCGTACGCCACCGCGCATGAACCAAGTGCACAGCACTGGCACCACAGTCAACGTGAGTAACAGTGCGCCAACGAGGGCAAAGATTGTGGTGTCAGCCATTGGTGAAAACAGTTTGCCTGAAGGGCCGTTCAGCACGTAGATGGGCAGAAACCCTGCAATAATCACCGCGGTCGCATAGACAATCGGTCGATCCACTTCCGCTGCTGCAGACGTGATGACTTCGCGCAACGAGTAGCTCGTCCCGTGTCGCTGCGCGAGCTGTCGATGAATATTCTCGACCATCACGACGGCGCCATCAACCAAAATACCAAAATCAATCGCGCCAATTGATAGCAGGTTGGCCGGAATATGCCGCAAATCCAGACAGATGAACGCGAAGCACAACGCAAGCGGAATTGTGAGGGCGACAATCAGCCCGGATCGAAGATCCAACAGAAAAAACACCAACACCACGATCACCAGTACGATACCACGTACCAGATTGTCCTCAACCGTGCGCGTGGTCAATGCAATCAGATCGCGCCGATTGTAAAACGTGTGAATTTTCACGTCCTTCGGCAACACGTGCTCGTTTAAGTCACGTGTCGTCGCCTCCACCTTTTCCAGCACAACCTGCGCCTGTTCGCCCGTGCGAAGTAGAATGATGCCCTCTACGGCATCATTCCGGTCATTGAATCCAAACTGACCGAGTCGCGGTGCCTGTCCAATTTCTACGCGACCGACATCCTTCACCAAAATTGGCGTGCCGTTTTTCGTCGCGAGCACGACGTTGCCAATGTCCGCCAACGTGTTCACTCGGGCTAAGCCACGCACGTAATAGAACTGCCCGCCTTCGCTGTAAAATCCGCCGCCTGCGTTGTTGTTATTCGCACTCAGCGCGGTGGTTACATCCGAAACGGCAAGTCCAGCGCCAGACAATTTGCTGGGATCCAACAACACCTGATACTCCATTGTCTCGCCGCCAAGTCCGCCCAAATCCGCGACGCCAGGCACCGCTTTATACGCCTTCGACAGCACCCAATTATTTATAATTTTCAGCTCCATCGCCGACCGATCGGAACTTTCCAGGACGTAACGGTAGACAAGCCCGGATGGTGAAAACAGCGGTTCGATTCCGGCCGATACGCCGGTCGGCACGGTGACCCCAGGCAAATGCTCAAATGCGCGTTGCCGCGCAAAATACGGATCCGTGCCATCCTGAAACGTGAGCACGACATGCGAAAGTCCGTACAGCGACACTGAGCGCACCACCTTTACCCGCTCAATGCCATTCATCTCGCGTTCAATCGGCAGTGTGACTAATCGTTCCACCTCCTCCGCCGCGTGACCAGGCCACGCTGTTGTGATCGCGACAAGGGGCGGCGAGAGGTCGGGATAGGCGTCAACTGGTAAGCGTAGAAACGACCACACGCCAACACCGATCAGCGTCAGCGCAAAAATCGCCACAAGAAACGGTTGGTTCAGCGCCGCACGCACCACGCGGTTCGCAACTGACGGTGCTCCAGCATGCGTATTTGTTTCGCCGCTTTGCGGCGCCGCCGACGTAGGATCGCTCATTGATGCTCCGCGAATTGCACGAAGAGCGCGCCGTTCGCCAAGACGTGCTCGCCGGTCTTCAACCCGTCGACTATCTCATAGCCCGTTTCCACCGCCGCACCCAACGTGACATGGCGCCGAGAGAATGTGCGGTCAGTATTCGCGATGAAAACGAATGGCAAGTTGTCATCATCTCGCAGCACGGATGTCGCGGGCACGATGAGTCCCATGCGTTCTCGAATCGCATGAAAACGAACACGGACGAACATGTCGCGCTTGAGAAACTGCTGTGTATTCGGAACGAGGATGCGCACGGTCGTCGCGCGTGTCCCCGGATCGACAATCGATGCCACGAAATCAACGCGCCCCGCGATCGGAAATGGTGACACGTCGGTGAGGATGTCCACCAGTTCGCCCGCGCGCACCGTGCCGACATCGCTGCCGTAAACGCTGGCCATTACCCACATCGTCGACAAGTCCGCGATACTATACGCCAGTGTTGTTCCAGCTTGCAGCAACTGTCCTGGGTTAATCAACTTCTCCACAACCGTGCCCGGAATCGGCGCGCGAATCGCGCCTTCCAGTTGCGGCACGAGTTTGCCGTCATGTATCGCGGAAATGATGGTCTCGTCGATACCGATAGATCGCAACTGCTGCGCCGCGGCATCACGGTCAGCGAGGGCCGAGGCTGCATCCGTGCGCGCTTGGTCAAGGTCACTGCGCGCGAGCGCGTCGTTCGCGAACAGTTGCTCGTCGCGATCAAGAATGCGTTTAGCATTTCGCGCTGCCCCTTCGGCTTTGCGGTAGCCCGCCACCGCAACGGCAAAATCTGGTGATGACACCGTCGCTAACGTTTGTCCGGCGGTGACGTGTGTGCCGAGCAATGCAACGAGCCGTACCACTGGACCAGAAATTGGCGAAATCACCTGCGTGCTGCGATCACCATTAAAGGCTACCGTTCCCGTTGCTTCAACGGTCGGTCGAAACGACGTGAGCGCCATCGTCACGATTTGCAGTCGTGCGCGCTGCGCGTCGGTAACGCGGAATCCGCTTGCTGCTGTGGCTGCGGAGACTGGCACACTCGGTGCGGACTTCGAGCGATCGGTCGAACCTGAGGACTTGTCACCGCAGGCTGTCAATGCGCCGATGCTCAGGATCATTACAACGCGAGAGCGCGCCACGCGAACAACGACCGTCTTCTTCACGGAATGCTCCGAGCAGAAAGAGTAGAGAGCGACGCGCCAGCAGCGCGCTCGAGATCTGAGCGAGACGAATTGGCCGCCGCGAGCGCGGTGGCATATTGGCTTTGTGCACTGAGCAGCGTGCGACGCGCATCCAAGACTTCGAGTGCCGAAAGACCACCTAAGCCGTAGCTCACCGATGAGACCCGATAGGCTTCACGCGCTGCCGGCAGCAACGCGTCACGCAGAAACACCGCTTGGCGTAGTGCGGCATCAGCCGTTGCGTACGCGGCGCGCACGTCCTGCGCGACAGCGGCGCGCGCATCACGAAAGGTCGCCGCCAACTCGAGCTCGCGATGATGCGTTTCTGCAAAGTCGCCGCGCGTGTGCTGCCACAAAAATACGGGAATTGGCATCGCGATCCCGACCGTAAAGACGATGCCAGACGTCGCAGCGAGATCGCGGCCCGCTCCGACCGTGAGGTCCGGCAGAATGGCGTTTTCGCGAACCAAAGCGCTGGTGGCCTTCGCGCCTCGCTGCTGCGCTTCGATGGTGCGTAACTCGGGACGCGTGCGAAGCGCAGCCGCTTCAATGGCGTCCAGTGCCGGAAGCTGCGTCGGAACATCGAGGGAATCGCTAGCAACGAGCGCCGCGCCCAACAGGCGACCGAGTGCGCGATTCAGAGCCGCATCAGCGTTGGCAATATCACGAGCGCTCGCAATCAGGTCGTTCGCTGCTTGGGCGACATCGACCTGTGCTTTGATGACGTCAAGGCGCGGTACGGATCCCGCATTAAAGCGAGCCTCGGTACGCTTCAAAAACTCCGTCGCGAATTCGCGTGATTGCAACAGGTCGCGTTGGTGCAGCCGCACCACCAATACTGAATCGTACAATCGACCGGTTTGCGAAGCCACCTGTTGTTGCAACAACAGCAACGCCGATTCCGACGCTTCGATGTTTGCATTACCCACGCGATTACGTAGCCGCAGTTTATCGGGGAACGGAATGCCGCCATTCAACGCGATCGGGCGTTGCGGCGCTCCGCTCAATCGTCGAACAGTCGTGAGTGAATCGAGCGACGTCGTGAGCACGGGATCGGCAATCGCGATGCCCTGCACGCGCTGCGCTCGCACTTGCAGCGTTTGCTCGCGCGCAATGTCGATTTGCGGATTCGCGCGAACGGCGAGCGCGATCGCTTGTTGTCGGGTGAGGTAGAGCGTATCGCCGACAGCCAATCGTGCCGGTCGTTGTTGCGCAGACGACGCGCCGCTAAGAGACAGTAGTCCCAGCATCAGCGCGAGCATCGTGACGGATGATCGCATAGCCAGCCTCAGTTGTGTCTGATGTCAGCGGCACGCGAGTGCGCACGCGACAGAGTAGCAACCTCCTCGATGAGGTTGCGCTGAATCAGCGCAACCTGGGTGGTGCTCGACTGGTGTTCGACGTGGGTGGATCACGCGCCGTCACGACGCCGACAAAAGTAATTGTCATTTGCCGCGGTGCGGCGGCCAAGGCGGGCGTAACATGCGTCGCGTTTACCGAGGCTTGCAGCGACCGCACCGAGCAGACGGCGCATGTGCTTTCATTGTGCATGCGCGCATGTCGCGTTCCGCGCTGCTCGGCGTGAATCACTGCCTGCCGACCATCGCGCTCCGCGAGCGGCGCGACTGCGACACCTACCTGAACGAGCAACATGAGCAACGCCGTACTCCGGCGTTGCCAATGCGCTACGCGACGCAGGAGGCGGTGCAAAGTCATCTGCTGAACAGTACGGCCTGCGTAGAGAAAGCGCTTACTTGTCCACCAAACTGCGCATACCACCCGGATATCGCTCGCCACTTGCCGCGTCTCGCGGCAAGAGCTGCGCGAGTTGGGCAAGGTCCGCAGCGCTGAGTCCGATGTTTACCGCCTGCACATTTTCGTCGAGACGCTCCATGCGCGTGGTCCCTGGAATGGGCACCACATCTTCACCTCGCGACAGCACCCAGGCAAGCGCGAACTGCGCAGGCGTGCAGCCCTTCGATGCCGCCATTGCGACAACGGTATCCGCAAGCAAACGGTTGGCCGCAAAATGTTCCGCTTGAAAGCGCGGAGAACTACGACGGTAGTCGCCCTGCGGAATGTCGTCCAACGATGCAAACCGTCCGGTCAGAAAGCCACGACCGAGTGGGCTGTACGGCACAATCCCGATGCCGAGTTCGCGCGCGACCGGAAACGCGTCGTCTTCCCAATCGCGTGTCCATAACGACCACTCCGACTGGAGGGCGCTGATCGGGTGCGTCGCGTGGGCGCGACGCAGGGTCGCGGGACCTGCCTCGGACAAGCCCAGATAACGCACCTTGCCCGCGTGGACTAAGTCAGCCATCGCGCCCACCGTGTCTTCAATGGGCACCGCTTTGTCGACGCGATGCTGATAGTACAGGTCGATCGTGTCGATGCCCAACCGACGCAAGGAGGCCTCGCACGAGGCGCGCACGTAATCGGGGTGGCCGTTCACTCCACGACTCGTGGCGTTGGCGGCGTCGCGTACGATGCCGAATTTTGTTGCAACAATCGCCTCGTCGCGACGTCCACGTAGCGCGCGTCCAACCAACTGTTCATTCAGATGCGGACCGTAAATATCGGCTGTGTCGAGCAGTGTCACACCAATATCCAAGGCGTGATGAATGACCGCAATTGAGCGCGCGTCATCACGTGATGCTGCTGTCCCGTAGAACTCGGACATACCCATGCAACCGAGGCCAAGCGCAGAGACGCGCAAGCCTTGTTTGCCGAGCGAACGTGTGGGGCTAGCAATCATGATTCGGCGACAGGAGTAGGGTGAGGGAAGACGGGCGCGAGGCCTAATTGCTGGAATAGGAACGCATACACGTCAGCCGTCTCTTCGATGCTCTTGGCGAGCGACGAACTGCCATGTCCCGACTTGGTCTCAACGCGAATGAGAACCGGGTTCTC
Source organism: Gemmatimonadaceae bacterium (assembly GCA_025358925.1). GTDB lineage: Bacteria > Gemmatimonadota > Gemmatimonadetes > Gemmatimonadales > Gemmatimonadaceae > Gemmatimonas. Next base: position 91,360 of record JANYHT010000016.1, read on the forward strand.
ACCGCAGTAGGCTGCTTGCAATCGCGCCGCAAACTTGAAGGAGTGCGCTGGCACCACGCGATCATCGTGATCGGCAGTCAGAATCATCGTGGCGGGATACGACACGCCGTCGCGCAATTGATGCAACGGCGAATATGCGGAGAGAAACGCAAAGTCTTCGGCACTATCGCTGGAACCGTAGTCGGCAATCCAGTTCCAGCCAATCGTGAATTTGTGAAAGCGGAGCATGTCCATGACTCCAACGGCCGGGAGCGCGACCCGCACAAGATCGGGGCGCTGCGTCATGAGCGCGCCTACTAAGAGCCCGCCATTGGACCCCCCTTGAACGGCGAGTCGATCGGCGCGCGTGTAGCCGTTGACAATTAACCATTCGAGAATCGCGATGAAATCGTCAAAGACGTTTTGTTTCTTCTCGCGCATACCGGCCTTGTGCCAGGCTTCACCGTATTCGCCGCCGCCGCGCAAGTTGCATTGCACAAAGACACCGCCCTGCTCAAGAAACGCCATGCGAAACGCGCTGAAAACGGGTGGGAGCGCGATATTAAATCCACCGTACCCATACGCGAGCGTGGGATTGCTGCCGTCGAGCACGAGTCCGTGCTTTGCGACAATAAATGCCGGGATACGCGTACCGTCTTTGCTTGGCACGAAGACCTGTGTGGTTGCAAATTGTGTCGGATCAAACGGCAGCAGCTGTTCGCGAAAGAGCGTGCTCACGCCCGTCGCAATGTCGTAGCGATACACCGTTGGCGGAGCGGTGAACGAGGTGAAGGTGTAAAACACCGACGTGGCATCAGGCTCGCCAGCGAAGCCCGTCGCCGATCCAATGGCCGGTAATACAATCTCACGTTCAAAGTATCCGTCCCGCGTGTATACGTACGCACGCGTGGTCACGTCAAGCAGGTACGTGACAAAAATCCGCCCGCCTGCTGTGGTGACGCCGTCAAGTGGTTCGGCACGCTCAGGGATCACCGTTTGCCACGCCGTTTCAGCAATGTGTGCCAAGTCGATCTGCACAACTCGGCGGTTGGGTGCGTTGCGGTTTGTGACCACCAGCAGCGAAGTGCCGCTGTTATCGAGCACGTTCATCTCATCGTCGAACTCCGGCCAGATCGCGCGAAATGCCGTTTCGCCCAGCGACAGATCCAGAATCGAAAAGGCCGTGCCATCTTTCCCTTGACCGCGATCGCTGACATACAACACGGCGAAGCGCTCGTCGTCCGTTGTCGAGAGATGATGAAACCGCTGCGGGTTGGCGGCGTCGCGATACACCAGTCGATCGGCCGCTTGAGCGGTGCCAAGTGCGTGATAAAATACCTGGTGATCCTCATTCTTCGACGAATACGATGATGCGTGTTGCGACGGAACGGGATAGCGACTGTAGAAGAACCCGTTGCCATGCCACGCCAAATCGGAGACTTTGACCCACTCCACGCGATCGGGTAATTCCGCGCGAGACTGCGTGTCGATGACGCGGATTTCCTGCCAGTCCGAGCCCGATACACTGACCATATACGCAAGACGATTTCCGTTGGCGTCAAACGTCAATGCGCTCACACGCGTGGTGCTGTCGACCGATAGCACGTTCGGATCGAGTAGCACCTGCGGGGCTCCTTCTTCGCCCTCTTGCAAATAGTACACGGCCTGATTTTGCAGCCCGTCATTTTTCGCAAAGAAAAACCGGTGCTTTTTCTGCGTTGGCGCTGAGATGCGCGGGTAATTCAGCAACTGCGTCAGTCGATCTCGTAGTGCGTCACGGAACGGAATCTCTGCGAGGTAGCGAAATGTGACCCTATTTTGCGCGTCCACCCACGCTTCCGTCTCCTCGGACATATCGTCCTCAAGCCAGCGGTAGGGGTCAGCGATCGCGGTGCCGTGATAATCCTCGACGAGGTCATCGCGACGGGTTTTCGGGTAGCGAATGGGTGTTGCGGCAGATGGTGGGCGGTCGGACGGTGGCGTGGCGTTCACGAGTGCGGGCAGCGAGGGGTAGCGGCCGAGGTCGAGCATCGGCTATCTTGCCAAGCTCTGTTGGAGTACGATCAATCGCAACACTCCTGCCACTCGGCGCTGTTAGCCGAAGGCAGCGGCGATGCCACGTCGGTGCTGGTCGGGGGACTTCGCTCTCGTACCACGTCGTAGCCTCTCGCACCGATTTCTTTGGGCAATATCCCATCGAAATCGGACACGTAGCACCCTGATTGGGCCATACGGCGCTTGGCCCCGAGAGACATATGCATCCGTTTATCGAGACGCAGAAAGAGTGGATGAAGACCAACGTTCCGCCGTTCCGGCCGGGCGACACGGTGCGCGTCAACGTGCGCGTGAAAGAGGGCGATAAGGAACGTCAGCAAGCATTCGAAGGCGTCTGCATCGCCCGTCGTGGTGGCGGCGTCAGCGAGACCTTCACGGTTCGGAAGGTGTCCAACGGAGTCGGTGTCGAACGCATCTTTCCGCTACATAGCCCAATGATTGCCGACATCGTGGTCGTGCGTCGTGGTGTTGTGCGCCGGGCCAAGCTGTACTACCTCCGCGATGTGACTGGTAAGGCCGCGCGTATTAAGGAACGCAAGGTTATCCGCACACCGAAGGCGTAGTTCCGAAGGCGAAACGTCACGCCCGTGGGTCGCTGGAGCCATCTAGAGCGCACCGCGCGTGCGCGGTATGGTCCGCTTATCGCTGGGGTTGATGAAGTTGGACGGGGCCCCCTCGCGGGCCCCGTTATCGCATGCGCGATTGTCATGCCGCCCAACCGGCGCGCCATTGTCGGCGTGAACGATTCCAAGCAGCTCGACGCAAAAACGCGCGAACGACTTGCTGTACTCATCCGGCAACAGGCACTCGCTTTTTCGCTGGGTGCGGCGTCCGCACGTGAAATTGATCGCATCAACATTTATCACGCGACCATCCTTGCCATGGCCCGCGCGCTCAAAGGCCTCGAAGCTCGGCTCGGCGCCGCACCCGATCATATTCTGATCGACGGGAAACCGTTGCGAACGCTCGGCGTGGTGCATTCGGCTGTCGTGAAAGGTGATGCCAAATGTTATGGTATTGCGTGCGCGTCAATTGTAGCCAAGGTGACACGCGATCGACTGATGACATCGCTCGCGCGTCGCTATGAAGGCTTCGGATGGGAGCGCAACGCTGGCTACGGCACGCCGCAACATCTCGCCGCCCTAGCGGCGCGTGGCCTCACGCCGCATCATCGACGTCGCTTCTGTCTTGACGAGCAAAACTCGCTGGACCTCGATGTTTTAGCCGTCGCCATCGACCACCTACCAACGGAATTCGTATGACCGAATTAGACACGTCTGTGTTTCGTTCTGGCCTGCTCACGGGACAAGTGGCTTTGATCACGGGTGGCGGAACTGGTATTGGATTTGGCGTGGCCGAACTGTTGGCGGAGCTCGGTGCACATGTGGTACTGGCCAGCAGGAAGCCAGAGAATCTCGAACGCGCGTGCGCGACGATCCGTGCAAGCGGCGGACTCGCAACTGCCGTTCCGCTTGACGTGCGGGACGCGGAGAAAGTGAAAGAAGCGGTGGACCACGTTGCACAAACGCACGGTCGTATTGATCTCCTCGTGAACAACGCGGCTGGAAATTTTTACGCGCCGAGCGCCACGCTGTCACCGAACGCGTGGAAGAGTGTCGTCGAAATTGATTTGTTCGGTACGTTCTATTGTTCTCAGGCGGTGTATCCGGTGATGGCGGCGCAGGGCGGGGGACGCATCGTCAGCATATCGATGACGCTGCACTATCGCGGCTGGCCGCTGATGGCGCATGCGACGGCTGCGAAGGCGGGTGTTGATGCGTTGACGCGCACGCTCGCGATGGAATGGGCGCCGCAAAAAATTCGGCTCAATGCGATCGCACCTGGGCCTATTCCCACTGAGGGTGTGAAGAAGGCATTTACGCCGCCTGCCGACAGTGGTGTCACCGACATTTTTGCGGCAACGGAAGCACGCATGTCTGCATACGCAAAGAAGAGCATTCCCCTCGGTCGATGGGGCACGCCACGGGACGTTGCAAATATGGTTGCGTTTCTCGCGTCGCCAGCGGGGGATTGGGTGACCGGCGCGATCTTCGTTATCGATGGCGGTGAATGGTTGGCGAAACCACCGATGTAGGCAGGTCTTGGGCGTAACGCGCTTTTGGTGATCATTCGCACACTGAACTCGACAGGTCGCGTGATATGCATCACGGTTTTGTCGATTGTTTTTCATTCTGGTGACAAAGATCACGACATTCGATTTCGACGCCACGCAACTTCCTTCGCGTGGATCATGTGCAGTGAACGTGTCGCAAACGTTCTCGCACCTGACCCGACCTTAACTCGGCATTTTGTCATTACCACGTATGAGAACAGGAGGACGTATGCGACAGATTCGAAACTTTGCTATCGCGGCGCTGGCAGCATCAACTCTCGGTGCCTGTGCAACGAAAGGCTTCGTTCGCCGTGGTCTTGACGAGCAGCGCGTGGCGTTGACGCAGGAACAGCTGGCTCGCGCTAACGGCGACAGCACGCTGCGCACAGACGTAAATGGAGTGCGGACGGACGTGGCATCGGTGCGTGCGGATATAGCGGCACTGCGCACGGAATTGTCGACATTGCGTACCGAGTTCGGCGCGAAAATCTCGATGATCGAAGGTCAGATTACGTTCGCGCTCCCGGTACATTTCGGTTTTGATGCGGCCGCAGTGCGTCAGCAGGATGAAGCGGCGCTGGCGAAGTTTGCACAGGTTGCCGGAGCACATTACAAAGGTGCGACGATCACGATCGAAGGGTTCGCTGATCCTGCAGGTTCGGCGCAGTACAACGTGCAGTTGTCGCAGAAGCGCGCTGACGCTGTTCGCGAATACCTCGTCGGCAAGGGGCTCGACAATGCGAACCTGAAGACGGTCGGTTACGGGAAGGCTCGCTTGGTTCGCGCCGGAGCGAAGAAAGATGCACCGGGTGCCGAACTCAACCGTAGGGTGACGTTTGTCGTTGATGCGCCGTCGGAGACGACGGTGGCTGCACTGTCGGTTCGCCAGCCGTAGTACTTTAACACGACAACTTTTTGGTGCCGATCGCGTAGGCATCGAATCGAAAACAGTGACCGGTTCCGTGATGGAGTCGGTCACTTCGCGTTCAAGCGCACGCCAGACGCGTTATTATTCCAGCTGTGTCACAGCGCACGTGCCCGCGGGGCGCTGCGGGAACACACCTCAACTACGGCATGACGCATACTCAAGCGTTCGTCGATCGACTCGTCCAACCGGAACACGCGCTACCGCCAATCGATATTGGCCATGACGTGTTGCCCCCTATGTTGCGGCCACAGGCGCAATTGGGTGTGCTCGACATCACCGAATGGTTTGGCGATACCAGCGGTGGTATTCGCACTTATTTGCTACAGAAAGCGCAGTATGTCGCGGCGCGGCCGTGGCTGAGGCAGGTGCTCACCGTGCCGGGTGTGCGTGACGCGATCACCGAAGAAGATGGCGTGCGCATGTATCGATTGCAGGGGCCGCCAATTCCGCGACAGAAGCCGTATCGCTTTATGCTGGCGACCCGTAGCGTTGCGAAGATCGTGCGACACGAACGTCCCGATATCATCGAGATTGGCAGTCCGTTCATTGTGCCGTGGATTGTCCGACATGCGACGCGCAATCTCGATGTGCCGCTGATCTGTTTTTACCACTCGAATCTGCCTCGCATGTTTGCTCCGCGCGCGGGGAAGAATGGACGGGCGCGTCGTTTCGTATATCGCGCCTCGTGGCAATACATGCGTCGACTCGATCGTTTGTTTCCGCTCACGGTGGTGACCTCAGACTTTTCGGCGAACGATCTTGCGCGCGAAGGTATCACGCGTATTGCGAAGGTGCCCTTGGGTGTCGACCTCGCGCGTTTTACGCCACTCCGTCGTGATCACGCGGCGGAAACGCGCGCGCGGTATGGATTGCCTGCGGGTCCGCTCGCAGGTTTTGTTGGTCGCTTTGCGAGTGAGAAAGAGTTGGACGTCGTGCTCGATGCGTGGGCCGAAGTAGAACGTCGCACTGGCGCACGTCTCGCACTGGTCGGTACGGGTCCGCTTGAAGCGATGCTACGCGCACACCCGTATGGACCGCGTGTAATTTTTCTCCCGTTTCAATCTGATCGTGAAACGCTCGCCGATCTGTTGGCTGCATTTGACGTGTACATCGCGCCAGGCAGCATCGAAACGTTTGGCTTATCGTCGCTCGAAGCGTTAGCCAGTGGAACACCGGTGTTGTCCGCCGATCAGGGCGGCGTATCCGAACAGGTGGCGCGCAGTGGCGCCGGTCGCACCTTTGAATCGGGTATTGCAGCGTCGCTCGCGGAACAAGCCACCGCGCTATTCAGCGACGATCTGCGCACACTCGGACATCTAGGTCGTGTGTACGCCGAAACTGAACACTCGTGGGACACGGTGTTCGATCGGCTCTTCGCTGTGTATCGCGATGTCCTCGGTCGTTGAGTCGTCGATTCGCGAAGGGTTGTTGGTTTCAATCCATGACGTAACGCCGGCACTCGAAGCACCGGTGCGTGTGCTGTGGGCGCTGTGTCGTGCCAATGGCGTCACGCCGGCACTGCTGGTTGTACCCGATTGGCACGGCGCGTGGCCGCTTGAAGCACATCCGAAGTTCGTCCAATGGCTGCACACGTGCGTGGCGGAGGGAGCCGAGATATTTTTACACGGTGAACGGCACGATGAGGTTGGATTGCCGCGCGCTTGGCGCGACGAGCTCCGCGCCGTTGGTCGTACAGCGAAAGAGGGCGAGTTTCTCACGCTGGACCACGCGGCAGCAACGGCTCGCATTGCGCGCGGCCTAGCGCGATTCACGTCGCTCGCGCTGCAACCGATTGGATTTGTTCCGCCAGCGTGGCTCGCCCGTGACACGACGCACGATGTGGTGCGCGAGCAAGGGCTGCACGTGAGTGAAGACGCTGACGCCGTGCATGTTCATCGCGCGTCAACACCACTCGTGCGCGTGCGACTTGATGCGCCGGCCCTTCGCTGGAGCGGACGCACCACGCTGCGCGCCTGGGGATCGAGACTCACTGCCGCAGTGCGATGGCACACGTTGCGGCGCACGCCACTGGTCCGTCTCGCGCTGCATCCGCAAGATCTCGCGCACCCCGTCACCGCTGCGTCGGTCGCGCAAGAAGTGAGGCGATGGACACGCGCGCGCCGTGTCATTCGCTATGAAAGTTTATGACCTGCATCGACGCCAGCGCGCTCCGACTGGCGATTTTTTCCGATACCTATACGCCGCAAGTCAATGGTGTTGCGCGCACGCTCGAACGATTGACAGACGCAGTCAGTGAGCGAGGCGGCGTGGCGCAGATATTCACGGTCACCGATCCAGAATCGTCAACGCTCAGCCATGTGGTGCGATATCCCAGTGTTCCATTCTGGGCCTACAACCAAGTGCGCATGGCTTGGCCGAGACAGCGTTCGGTGGAAATATCGTTGCGCGAGTTTGGTCCGACGTTGGTACATGCGGCCACGGAGTTTGGCGTTGGGCTCGCTGGTCGTACTGCGGCACGTTCGCTGCGCGTGCCGTTTGTCTCTTCGTATCACACCAGCTTCTCGGCGTATGCGAAGTTCTATCGGCTAGGGTTGCTTGCCGAGCCGGGGTGGAGCTTCATGCGTTGGTTTCACAACGCGGGGCTACGCACGTATTGCCCAACGCAAGCAATCGTTGACGAAGTGAACGCTGAAGGCTTTACGAATACGGCGGTGTGGTCACGCGGTGTGGACGGTGTACGGTTTTCACCGCGCTTTCGATCAAACGCATTACGCGCGCGCATCGGCGCTACCGACGACACGTTAGTGGTGATGTATGTTGGGCGCCTGGCGGCGGAGAAGGGACTGGATGTGGCGCTGCGCGCGCTGCGCATTGTGAATGACGCGCGGCCGGGGTGCATCCGATTTGTGGCTGTTGGTGACGGCCCGTACGAGGCCCAGGTGCGGGCGCAGGCACCGGCGGACAGTTGGTTACCTGGTAAACTGTTAGGTGATGCGCTGAGCGAGGCGTATGCCTCCGGCGACGTGTTTTTGTTTCCATCCACGACAGATACGTTCGGTAACGTGCTGCTCGAGGCGATGGCGTCGGGAATGCCGGTCGTGGGCGCCGATGTCGGCCCAACGCGTGAGCAGTTGGCGCCCGATCGCGGCTGGTTGGTCGCGCCCGGTGATGCGGCAGCATTTGCGGAGTCGTTGATCGCACTGGTCGATGATCGGGCGCGGTTGCGGGTGGCGCAGGAACAAGCGCTGGCCTTTGCGGCATCAAAGACGTGGGCGCAAGTGTGGGATACGTTGATTTGCGACTACCTCACGCTGCATCGCCCTCGCTAGATTGTGCGTCGGTCACGGTGAGTGGTGGCCTAATCGCTCCGATAGCTCAGTTGGTAGAGCAGCGGCCTTTTAAGCCGTAGGTCCTGGGTTCGAGTCCCAGTCGGGGCACTCTAGTGAAGGCTCTTCGTGTTTCCGGTGAATGTTTATTGGGGGACTTTTAGGAGAGGCGTCGGTCGAAAAGCAACGGCTGACCGCGAACGACGCGAATGTGAGGTCGAGCTGGATCCGGAATGATCGCGTGATGCCGGTATCGCACTGTTTTCATCTCAGAAACCGTGCAACACTATCTGCCGCTCTATACGCCACTCCGAACGGTACGCGGCTGAATCGCGGCCATCTGCAGATCGCATTTCGTAGCAAAGGAATCGTGCAATGCCAGTCTGCCGGTCGATACGCTTCCCGCTCGCCCACCGCCCCCATTCGCGCGGCATTTACCGAAGTTCCCGGATGAACGTTGCTTGATTTTCGTACATCGTGAGCGTTGTTCGCGCGTGCGTGCGACGGCGCATGGCCATTTTGGCGCGCCCGGTTGACCCGCGCGCCACGCTCGTCAAAGCTTCGCTGATGCACCCTCACACGACCAATCGCCTGGGTCTGATCACGCGACTCGCTGCCCTCGCCTGCTTGTCGTGCGTGATCGCCTCCGTCGGCCTCGCACAGTTCCCCAAGCTGAGCGCCAGCAAACCGACGGTCGACACGCCCTCCGGCGTAGTGGCACCCGATTCACCGCGTGCGTCAATGCAGGAGTTCTTGCGCTTCGCCAATGCAAACGCATGGACGGCGGCCGCCGAGTATCTCGAGGTGCCGTCGGCGGATCGTGGGAATGCGGCGTTGTTGGCGAAGCACCTCAAGGTCGTGCTCGACCAACGGCTCGCTCTCGATGTGCGGTCGCTGTCGCCTCTCGCGGTCGGCGATACGACCGATGGCGATCGCGAGGCTGATCGCGTTGGGACCATAGCGACCCTGGGTGGACGCGAAGAGGTAATTCGGCTGGTGCGCATGCCCAACGCGGTGCCGCCGCGCTGGGTCTTTGCGCAGGCCAGTGTGGGTAGAGTGGAAGTGTGGTACGAAAATCTCGGTGCGCCGTGGCTTCGAGATCGACTGCCGCCTGCGTTGATGCGCGAAGGGCCGTGGCACGTGTTCTACTGGCAGTGGATCGGACTCGCGCTTGCGCTCCCGGTGCTGGTGCTCGTTGCGTGGCTGGTGGGAGGACTGTTACGCACGGTGCTCACCCGCCTCGCGTCGCGCACCGCCACAGAATGGGACGACCTTTTAGTAAGGCATTTGCGCGGGCCCTTTCGCTTGTGGGTGGCTGCGGTCGCAGCAACGCCGGTGCTTGCCGTACTCGAACTGAACACGCGCCTCGCCGCGTTTGTGGACTCGACAACACGCGGACTGGTGCTGCTCGCACTTTTTTGGGCCGCGCTTCGCATCATTCGCCTGGTGCAATTGCGTTTCGAAAATGCGGTGTGGGTGAGCGGCGATAGTCAGCAGGCGCGCACACTCGTTCCCTTACTGGGCAACATTTTGCGCGTCACGCTCGGCATCATCGCCGTGCTTGTTGCGCTCTCACAATTTGGCTATCCGGTTGGCACGCTCCTGGCCGGATTGGGTATCGGCGGTATTGCCGTCGCTTTGGCCGGACAAAAAACCGTTGAGCATTTGTTCGGGAGCATTTCGCTTGCCGCAGATCGCGCATTTCGCGTGGGTGATTGGGTGCGCGCGGGAACAACGGAAGGGGTCATTGAGCGCATTGGTTTGCGATCGACAAGTTTTCGTACGAATGATCGTACGGTCGTGCGTATTCCCAACGGTCGATTAGCGGACGAACGTATTGAAACGTTCGGAGAACGCGACCGCATGTTTCTTAAGACGGATCTTGATCTCACGTACGGGACAAGCGCGGCGCAAATTGATCACATGCGCGACGATATCGAAGCGCTGCTCCGCGCACATCCAAAAATCTGGTCTGAAGCGGTGCGCGTGCACGTGGTTGCCCTCACCGATTCGGCCATTCGCATGCGCGTGATGGCGTGGTTTGACACGCGTGATCACGCAGAGTTTTTGGGTATTCGCCACCGAATGTTGCTCGATTTCTTGCGTATTGTTCAACGCAACGGATCGAACGTTGCGTTCCCATCGCGCACGGTCTATCACGTGACGCAGGACGGGATCGCTCCTGTGCAAGGCAGCGACTAGTTTTCGGTCGTGATCCAGTCTGCCTCCACTCTGCTCGTCCCGTCGCCGATGCTCGCGACCGAGCTTGCCGCCGCGTTGCTGCAGGGCGCGATCACGACTGGCCTCGCGGTGCTTTGCGCCCATTTGTACACGCGCTATCACCGTCCATGGTTTGGGTGGTTCGCCGTGGCGTGGAGTATGTACGTTGCGCGCTTACTGTGCATCCTCAGTTTTTTATCCAGTGGTGAGCGCGTTTGGCTGTATTGGCATCAAGTGACTACTGGCTGGACCGCCTTGGTGTTGCTGTGGGCGTCGCTCGTATTTTTGCGGCAACCGAAAGCACGCGCGTCCTACTTGTTGGTCGCGCTGTTTCCGCCGCTTTGGTCGTACATCGCGATCTATCAACTTGATCAGTTCCTCTGGGCTGCTTTGCCTGCCGTCCTGTTTTTGAGTGGCGCAACCGCGTGGACTGGCTGGGTATTCTGGCGACATCATCGCATCGTCGGCTCTCCGGGTGCGCAACTGTTGGCTGTCGCATTTGCCTTGTGGGGCCTGCACCATCTGGACTATCCGTTTCTTCGCGCACAGGGCGCGTGGACGCCGTGGGGATACTACCTCGACATCGCGTTCGAGCTGCTGGTCGGTGCAGGGCTCGTGCTGTTAGTGCTCGACGATCTTGGTCGTGGTGTGCGCGCGCTGTCGGCGTTGTCGGGCGATTTGCATCGGCATGACGCGGGCGCGGATCCGCTGGACTTGCTGCTCTCACGTCCGCTCACGCTGCCCGGTGTGCGCGGCAGTGCGATGTATCTCTTCGACGGCGAAAGTATCCTCGACGGATCGACTGCGGCGCCTCGCACGAACAGCGGAACGAACGGGCGCTTTGTGCGCGGTGCCGGAACGTGCGCCCTTTGGCAAGACACGCAACCACAGGACGCCGTTGCCGGTGCGCTTGCGCGCATGAGACTGACGCGTCGACCGCAAGTCGTTTCGGCATCCGGTGCGCAACCATTCGTTGCGGCGTTGCCGGTCAGCACGAGCAATCGACTGGTTGGTGCGCTTGTCATGTCGGGTGATGTGCGCAATCCGTTCACCGCGCTCGATGATGATTTTCTGCTTGCGTTAGGACAGCAAGTTGGCGCGGCGCTTGAACAGTCCACGCTGGATCGGCAATTAGCTACGCGTACATCGGCGCTCGAGCAATTGTCGACGCGTATGGTACGCCAGCACGAAGATGAACGTCGTCGCCTTTCACGCGAATTGCATGATGAAACTGCGCAGGTCTTTTCGGCCGTCAAGATGCAGTTGGAGGGATTGCGACCAGTCCTTGCGCCCAACGCCAGTGGACGGCTTGATCGCCTGCTCGCGTTAGTGGACACGGGTATCCGCAGTATTCGTCAGGTGACGAGTGCGCTGCGACCCTCGTTGTTGGATGATCTTGGCTTACTGCCAGCACTACGGTCATTGGTGAACGACTTTGCCGAACGCAGCGGCATTCGGGCAACGCTGGACGCGCCGTCCACGTTGCCGCTCCTCACCGCCGATGCGGATCTCGCGCTCTTTCGTGCGCTGCAAGAAGCGCTGTCCAACGTGACGCGGCATGCCGAAGCGCATGCGGTGCAGGTGGTGATCACGGTCGCGGAGGCGCGACTCCATTTGCACGTGCGCGATGATGGTCGCGGTTTTGCCTTGGCACGCGACGGTCGCGTGCAGGAAACCGACGGCCGTATGGGGATGACCGGTATGCGTGAACGCCTGTTGGCGGTTGGCGGGCACGTGGCGGTGAGCAATCATGCGTTGCGAGGCGCAGAAGTACGAATCGACATTCCACTGGCTGAGTCGGCGCTCCCGCAGGTAAGTGCATGACGAGGCGCGTATGACGAGGCGCGTATGAGCGTGCCCATTCGTGTCCTCGTGGCCGACGATCATGCACTCGTGCGCGAAGGAATTCGTCACGTGCTTGACGCAGAACCCGACATTGACGTGGTGGCCGAAGCCGCCAATGGTCGCGAGGCGGTTGAACTCGCGCTGCTTCATCGTCCCGATGTGGTCGTCCTCGACATCACGATGCCTGAGGAAACTGGACTGAAAGCCGCCGCGCGATTGCGCGAGCTCTTGCCGTCCGCACGTGTGTTGTTATTGAGCATGCACGAAAACATTGAGTACGTGCGTGAAGGCATGCGCATCGGAACTCACGGGTATATCCTGAAAGACAGTGCGGGCGAAGAGTTGCGCGCGGCCATCCGCGCCATATTTGCCGGCGGTACTTTTTTCAGTCCCGCCGTGGTGCGCCGCTTATCGACAACTGATCCCGTTGTAACGAGGCCGAACAGCTTGTTGGATTTGCTCACGCCGCGCGAGCGCGATGTGTTGGATGGTGTATCGCGCGGCTTGACGAATAAGGCGATTGCGGCGGAGTTGGGCATTAGTCGTCGGACGGTTGAGGCGCACCGCGAAAGTCTGATGCGCAAATTAGAGATTCACAACGTGGCAGGATTGACGCGTTTCGCATTGGAAGCCGGATTCGCGCGCGAGGCGTAACGACGAACGACGTTACGCCTTCGTTGCGCCATCGACGGAGGAATGTGGTATGCTGTTGTGAAACTATAGGTCCATGACACTACCGCTTTTGAAACGTCTCGGTGCACGCGATCGCGCGCTCTTTATGCGCATGGCGCTCGATGCACGGGACGCGCATCCACTGCTGAGCTTTTGGAGAACGATCACGCACCTCGGCGGCGCGCGCGCTAGTATCGGCATCTCTGTGGCGTCGCTCGCGATCCCGACCGTTACCGTACGCATTGCCTGGCACGCACTCCTCGTGCTCGGCCTTTCGCACGTGGTGGTGCACATCGTAAAGCGCGTGGCGGGACGCGAACGACCCACCGTCGCACTCGCGATCACGTCCATCATTGCGGTACCGGATCGATTCTCATTTCCCAGCGGGCATGCCTGTGCTGCCATGTCCGTGGCGGTGGCCTTCGCGTGGGCGTTTCCGTTGCTCGCGGTACCGTTGCTGGTGTTGGCTCTGCTCGTCGGGTGCTCTCGGGTGACGCTGGGCGTGCATTATCCCGGCGATGTTGCGGTGGGACAAGCCATCGCGCTGATGTGTGCGTATCTCATGTTTGCCATCGTCATGTGATTGCGACGTGTGCGGCTGGTGTGTGACGCGAACACCGCGCGATCGTCAGCCGAATGGATCCTCTCGTATTCACCATTTGGATTGCGCCCCATGTTTCTTCCACAGACGATTGCTGCAGGCCGCGAGGAGACGACGGATAGTGCGGCGCCCGTGTCTTCACGCCTGCAACTCTTGTCGTGTCGCATCGAACGCGCGCCGATCGCGACCTCACGGGTCACCGTCGAATGCGCTGCCCCTGGCGTGGTGCAGCACATTCGGTGCGTGCATCAAGGCTCTGCCTGTCCGGGCGGTGACTTGCGACTTGCCGCACTCGCGACGATGGACGCGGTGATGCAGGCCACAGGCGGTGAGCTCAAGCTCGAGTTGATCGGCGTCAAGCCATGTCGCGCATTCGACACGAATGTTGTCGTGGTTGCGGCGTTGGCCCATCACCATGGTGTGACAACGCGCATTGTCGGAACCGCGTTGTCAGACGAAGATTTGTTGCTGGGCACCGCGCAGGCGACGCTGCACGCGGTGAATCGATTGGCTGCGCCGCTATTGCGGAGAGCGACTGACGCATAGGTTGTTGCTTTGATCTGAACGCTTTCCCTTCCCGGTGCATCCGCGATGCGACTCACCGCCGCCGCATTTTCGCGAACAGTTCTGGTGCTGCTGCTCACTGCCTGTCAGGCAGCACGCGGTCCAATCGCACCGGTACCCGCAGTGTCTGCGCTTCCGGCGGCGGTGGCGGCGGCCAATGCGAGGAGTGAATCGCGTACCGCGCACGCGAAGCCCTCCACATCTGCGGCGCGCGTGGCGACAATCAACGTTGACGATGTTGCGGCAACTGCGGTCTCCGTGTTTGGCGACAGTGCAGCGCTCCACGCGTCAACGATAAACGTGGCGGACGCAGAACCTGTTTGGGACATTGACGTGCACCCGTATGAAGCGCACGAACGTGTCGCGCATTATGTGCAATTGTTCACGACTGACGCGCGTGACCACTTCGTCGCCCGATTGTCGCGCGGCACGCGTTACGAACCAATGATTCGCGCGAAGCTCAAGGCCAGTGGCATGCCCGAGGATATGACGTATCTCGCGCTTATCGAAAGCGGATACGATCCCGATGCATACTCGCGATCGGCCGCGGTGGGTATGTGGCAGTTCATGACGAAGACGGCGCGTGACGTCGGAATGCGCGTCGACTGGTGGGTGGACGAACGACGTGACCCGGCGCGCTCTACAGACGCCGCCATCCGATTCCTCGGCGACTTGCAACGCAAATTTGGTTCATTGTATCTCGCTGCGGCCGCGTACAATGGCGGACCTGGACGCGTGTCGCGCGGATTGACGCGATACGCGGGGCAAATGGAAGGCACTGAAGGCGAAGATCGATTCTTCGCGCTCGCGGAATACGATTACCTGCGCGTCGAAACGAAAAATTATGTCCCGCAACTCATCGCCGCCGCGCTTGTGGGGAAAAAGCCTGCGCGATACGGGATCGTGATCGATTCGCAGCCGCTGTTTGTGTACGACTCCGTGTTCGTGCCTGCGGGCACATCGTTGGCAGCCGTGGCGGCGGCGAGCGGCGGCACTAAGGTCGAATTACGCGATCTCAATCCATTTTTGCTGCGCGGCATGGCACCGCCGGACAACGGTCTTTGGCTGCGTGTTCCGCGAGGGCGCGCCGATCGGACACGAGCTGCCCTCGAAGCACTGCCAACGTCCGCGCGAGTTGGATACCGCAACGTGAACGTGAGCGGTAAGGTGACGACGCTGGCCGGTCTGGCAAAGTCGCACGGTGTCACACTTCGCGAAATCGCGTGGTACAATCCGGGACTCAAGACAAGGAAGGGTCGGCTGGCATCGGGACAATCGGTACGCGTGCCATCGGTGGACGCCATCGCCTTCGCGCGAGCCGTGCCCGATCCCGCCATTGAGCATTACGGAAGCGCGCCGGTGCGCCGTGTCTCGTCGGCAAAAAAGCGCACTTCGGCAAAACATGCAGTCGCCAAGAAGCGCACAAGCGCAAAGGAGCCGACCGCAAGCAAGCGGTCGGCTCCTGCGAAGCGATCATTGTCAAAAAAGCACGCCAAAAAGCGCTAGTCGAGTGTTCCCCGTCCGCGATAGCCCTTCATCACCATGCTCTCGTAGCCGTTCGCGGGATCATTTCCCATGCTGAGGGCGCTTTGCACTGCCGCCGGGCCCCGATTGTACACCAGCAACGCAATGCGAAGATCGCCTTTGTAGTCGCGAATGAGTCCGCGTAAATACTTGAATCCAATGCGCAAGTTGATCTCGGGGTCAAGCAACTGTTCGCGCGAAACGTTGGGTTCATACTCACGGGCGGTGCCCAGCATGAGTTGCGTCAATCCCATAGCGCCAGCGTGACTTTGCGCGCGAGGATCAAACACACTTTCAACACGCACCAAACGGAATCCAAGTTCTGGTTCAATACCTGCGGTCACGGCGGCGTCATACACCTTCCGCGCAAGCTCCGGCTTCACGCGATAGCGAACGGAGTAGGTATAGATGCGATGCCAGCGATTGAGTGACTCTTTACGCTCTGCATCCTTGGGATCGAGCCCAAAGGGAAGCGACGGCAACGCGGCAACGGACTTTCGCTTCAGGACATCAGCGGCGGGCCTCCACGATGGCTCGATGGGAAGCGTGGCGACAGGAACGGTGCGCAGCGACGTGGCGACGACGGCGGTGACGAGTGGATGCGGTGTTGGCTTTGGCGTGAGGAGCAACGCGAGCGCAAATACCGAAACCGAAGAAACAAACACCCGGGTCAAACGGCGTTTCCGAAAATGACGATGCATCCGCCGACGTCGTGCCCGCGCTTCCAAACTGGTAATGCTTGCGTTGATATCGTTCATAGTACCTCACGCTTTAGCGACTCAGTGACGGCTCGATGCTGAAGTCCCCTTTCGTTCCGCCGCGCTTCTCGCGCAGCACGATCTCGGAAATCATCATCGTCCGGTCAACCGCCTTGGCCATGTCGTAAATTGCCAACAAGGCCACCGATACAGCGGTCAACGCTTCCATCTCCACCCCGGTTTGGGCGGTGGTTCTGACAGACGCTTCCACCCGTACGCCGGGGAGTGCCTCATCGAGATTAACCCTCACGTCTACCCCGGACAACGGCAAAGGATGGCAGAGCGGAATAAGATCCGACGTGCGTTTTGCCGCTTGCATGCCTGCCAAGCGTGCAACGGGAACAACATCACCTTTGGCTAACGTGTTGTTCTGTATAGCGTTAAATGTATCTACCTGCATGCGAATGACCCCGCTTGCACGTGCCGTTCGGACGGAAAATGGCTTCTCTGAAACGTCCACCATTCGGAAGTTTCCAGCCGAGTCCACGTGTGAAAACGCGTGCGCGGGGGTCAAATCCTCAGCGAACTCATCCATAAATCTTACCCTGTAGGTAGAGAGACGCGAACGAACCTACGGCCGTAATGTGCGATGTAGTGATGCCAACAACGCTGCACTGAGGAGTAGTGGGCTGACATTGCCGTTCGCGCGAATCTTTGCCTGTTCGACATCAATGATCGCCATCGCTGCACGTCGTGCGTCGGACGTGTGACCCGACGCGACGAGTTGCTGTGATCGTGCATGGAGGAGCAGCGTCAGCGCGTCGAGTGCATCCGAGAACGCACCGCGAGCACCGGCAACACCTTGCCGTGCGGCAACCTTCACCCGCTCCGCCGTACCGGAGGGGGTCGATGGTTCGAGGGCGGCAGCCAACAAACGCTGCGCAGCCGCGAACGACGCGACAGACGAATCGCTGCTCAGTAGTGCTCCGGGTGCGCCGCCAAGGGTCAGCGACAGATCGGTTAAGCGACCGGCAAAGCGGCGTTGTACGACAGGGTCGGCGAAAAATGCGGCCATGTCGACTTGAGACAACGGCGCGACGCGCACGGTGATCACACGCGACCGAACCGTCGGCAACAGTGCTCCGGGTTCACTGGTGGTGAGAATGATCGTCGTTCCGGGCGGCGGCTCTTCGAGCAACTTGAGAAACGCATTGGCCGCCTCATCCTTTCCTTCCTGGCTCACCATCCGTTCCGCATCACCAATGACAAATACCGCGCGCTTGGCCATGGCTGGGCGCGTGGAAGCTCGTAGCACCACCGCGCGTGTCGTGGCGACGTAAATGCCGTCCGTTCCCGGCGGGGACGACCACAGACCCTCGGCCTCCATGCGGTCGGCGACGGCTTCGGCGAGGTCCGCCGCAACGTCGTCGGGTGTGGGATCGCTGTTTTTGAGGCTAGGGCGAGGAAAGAACCAACGCAAGTCTGGATGAACGCCGCGCAGGGCATAGCGGCAGTGCTGACAAGTGCCGCACGGCTCGTACCGGTGTTCGAGCTCCGCGCGCTCGCACAGCAATAGCTGCCCAAGCCAGAGGGCGAGGCGCTGTTTTCCAACGCCGCGTGGTCCCGAAAAGAGGAGGCTCGCGGGCAGTCGACCATCGTGCCACGCCGAGGCAAGCCGTGCGCGAAGTGCGAGATGTCCGTACAGTGGTCGATGCGCCATGCAGCGAATATGTCGGTCGTCGCGCACGGGGTGAAGGCGCGTGCGGCCTTTACTATGCGTGCGCTCGACGGGATACATTTGGTCGCGAACACTTTTCAGGAGCTGTCTATGCAATTCTCCGCCGCTTCAATGGCCGCGCGCGCACGTACCGGCAGTGCTGCCACGGTGCTGGCGCTTCCCTGGCAACTGGCCGCTGTTGTTTTTGCCGCGACGAGTGTGATCGTCGGCCTGATCTGGGACATTTCGTGGCACATGACCATTGGTCGTGACACGTTCTGGACGCCCGCGCACTTGGCCATTTATACGGGCGGCGCCGTGGCCGGATTGGCGTGCGGTTACGAAGTATTACGTCGTACTTTTTTCGACCGTGCGCCGAGCAACGATGGCGTCACAGTGTGGCGCTGGTTTCACGGACCATTGGGCGGATGGCTCTGCATTTGGGGGTCTGTGGCGATGCTCACATCCGCGCCCTTCGACAATTGGTGGCACGACGCGTACGGTCTGGACGTAAAAATCATCAGCCCTCCGCACACTCTGTTGGCACTTGGATTTCTCGCGATTCTTGCCGGCGCGCTCGTGTTTGCATTGGCCGAGCAGGCGCGCGAAGAAGCGCATGAGTCGTCGCCCGTGGAGTCGTCGGGCGTCGCGCCGTGGGTGGTGGCGTATACCAGCGGGTTGGTCTTGACGATGGTGTCAATCTTCGCGACCGAATACACCGATCGCGTGCTTATGCACCGCGCACTGTTCTATCAAGTCTCCGCGTTGATTTTTCCGTTTGTCTTGGTCGCTGCGGCGCGGTCCACGCGTTTGCGATTTCCGGCCACAGCCACGGCCGTTGTCTACACGGTCGTGCGACTCGTGCAGTTGTGGGTGTTGCCGCTCTTTGAAGCGTCGCCAAAGTTAGGGCCGATTCGTCACGCGGTGGATCACATGGTGCCGCTGGACTTTCCGTTGCTGTTGATCGTACCGGCGATGGTTCTTGACCTGCTTATGCGTCGAACGGCGGCACGCGGTGCATGGTTTCGTGCAGGGTTGCTTGGCACTGCGTTTCTCGCGGTGTTCGCCGCGCTGCAGTGGCCGTTTGCCGATTTCATGTCAACTGCGGCATCGCGCAACGCGCTGTTTCGGTCCGACAACTTTCCGTATATGATGCCTTCGGACAGTTGGCAAGTTCTCGGAAAGTTTTGGACGGAGCCCGCAGCGGAAACAGTTCGTGGTTTTGGCTACGCGCTCGTGATCGCGGTGCTATCGGCGCGTGCCGGACTCGGGTGGGGCAGTTGGTTGCGCTCGGTGCGCCGATGATCGCGCGGTCTGTGCGACGGATCGCGTCACTCGCCTTGGTCGCGATCGGTTGGTGCGTGTTGAGCGCGCATGTGGGCACGCAGCAAGTCGTGATTGAAGGCACTGCGGGCGGATATCCGGTGCGCGTGATGATCACGCCGCCTGGCGTCGTGCCAGCGCAAGTTGCCATCTTGGTGCGCGTGCTTGATGGAACGCCAACTCGTGTCTCGGTGCGCGCTGCACAATGGAACGTCGGACTGAAGGGCGCGCCGCCAGCAGAAGACGCTGCGCTTGTGCCGGGAGACCCCGGTGTGTGGTCGCATGATTTGTGGATCATGACGTCCAGCACGTACGCGGTGTACGTCGCGGTCGAAGGACCGGCCGGGAGTGGTTTGCTCGTTGTCCCTCTACAATCGACCGCGACACGCACGCTTGGCATGACGGGCGGTATGCGCGCACTGCTCTTGGTGTTGGGCGCACTCCTTGTGACCGGTGTGCTTACCATTGTTGGATCCGCGATCCGCGAAGGATCGTTGGCGCGGGGTGTCGAGCCTTCTCTCGCGCGTCGTCGTACCGCGCGCATCGCCATGGCCTCCACTGCGGGAGTTCTTGCGCTCGCGCTCTTTGGCGGATCGAAATGGTGGCACGCGGAGGAGGCTGACTATCGTCGTCGGTTGTATCGACCAATCGCGATCGAGACCACGGTCACAACGATTGATGCTGATCGTATACTCACGATTGCGGTCACGGATTCGTTGTGGCGCACAAATCGATTTGCACCACTCATGCCGGACCACGGCAAGTTGATGCATCTCTTTCTCATTCGGGCGGACGACAACAACGCGATGGCGCACTTGCATCCGTTGCGCATTCAGGCTGACACCTTTGTTACGCGCGTGCCCGCGTTACCGCCGGGCAAGTATTGGTTATTTGGCGACGTCTTGTTTCAGAGCGGCACGCAGCGCACGCTCGTTGATACGATTGACTTGCCAGTAGCACCCGTCGTGGCGAACGAGACCCACGTTGCGTCGTTAGTTTCACGGGCCGCATCGAACGTGGTGCCCGCATTCGATGTGGACGACGCGTGGCGTGTTGTGCAAGCCGCGCCACTCGGCGCCGCATCGATGTTAGCATCGGGCGGCAGTGCGACCCTCGCGGCGGATGCTCCGATAGTGGTGGGGCGAGATTTGCGGTTGGTTGCGACGCTGCACGATGCGAGTGGCGCGGCGTCAACGTTGGCACCATACATGGGGATGGGCGGCCATGCGATGGTGTTGCGCCGCGATGGCGGCGTGTTCATGCATCTGCATCCGATGGGAAGCGCGAGCATGACCGCGCAATCGCAACTGATGCGACGTGAGCGCGGCGATACGGCGATGCTTGATTCGGTGGCGATCGCACGTGCGACAAGCGCTGCCGACGCAGCGTCGCCGGTGGGGGCGAGTCATGCGACGCGCATGGACATCGCATCAACAGTGTCGTTCCCATTCGCCTTCCCAACCAACGGCGCATATCGCGTATTCGTGCAAGTGAAGCGTGGTGGCGTGATCGAAACGGCGGCATTTGATGTAACGGTAGGCGCACCTTACGCTAGCGGCGTACGCACATCAGCGAGCACAGCACCGGCCGTTGCGCGGCCACCCGCGCCGAGACCGTGAAATACCAGCGATCCGGCTGATACGCTGTCGATGACGATGCGGTTGTACGCGCCACTCA
Source organism: Gemmatimonadaceae bacterium (assembly GCA_025358925.1). Lineage (GTDB taxonomy): Bacteria > Gemmatimonadota > Gemmatimonadetes > Gemmatimonadales > Gemmatimonadaceae > Gemmatimonas. The sequence goes on from JANYHT010000016.1 coordinate 112,563, forward strand.
CCGCGGACCACGCATCGTCCAGCGTAACGCGTGTCGGTACGATGCGTGCAACCAGTTGGTTGTCTTCGTGCCCGCACACGGCGATGACCTTTACACGATCTCCTGCCGCAGCAACACGGGCTGACCACGCGGCCGTTTCGGCGTCGATACCTCGTCGCACAACCTTTAGCGTTGCTGGATTAACACCAAAGGCCAGCCACGCCAATACGCGCAGCTTGTCTTCGGCATCTTCACCAGAGAGATCACGCCTGGGATCGGCCTCAGCGTAGCCTAGGCGCTGCGCATCGCGAATGGCGTCGGCCAAAGATGTGCCGTCAGCCACGCGCTCCAAATGCCGAGGCGCGGCAACGTATGCGTGAACAGGGAGATGGCGCCGCCGTACAGCGATTGTGAAGCGACGATGTTGTCGCCGGACTCGGCGAGATTGAGAATGGCTAGCGTCTGCGCTGCTTGCCCACTCGCGACCGCAACGGCGGCGACGCCGCCTTCCAACGCCGCAATACGCTTTTCGAATACGTCGGTGGTCGGGTTGTTGATGCGTGTATAAATGTTGCCAACGGCACGAAGCGCGAAAAGATCGGCCGCGTGCTCTGGGCTGTCGAACACGAATGCCGAGGTGGCGTAGATCGGTACCGCGCGCGCGCCGGTGATCGGATCCGCATGCGGCTGCCCTGCGTGCAGCGCGAGGGTATCGACGGACGGCGTGAGTTCGAACGACATTTGGCACTCCGGTGTGTGACCACGTGAGTGCCGCCTTGCTAAAAATGCGCCCGTGACGGAGGTCCGCCGGGCGCATGTTCGCTATTTAGCACCTTATTTTACGTGGCGGCAAGCGGCGGCAAATCACCACGGGTGCAGGGGGCACCGGTTAACCTTCAGTTTTTTCGTCGCGATGTGAACATCGGTACCGCACATACAAAACGGCCTGCGCCAATTTCTCGTCGCGGGCCGTAGCACCACGACTTAGACGGATTGTCAGTGCCTCTGGCACTGGTACGCGGCCCGTCAAATCGGGGAAACTGCCGCGCACATGTCAGTATCGAAGCTCAACCGCGAATGCGCAAGGGCCATGGTGATCTGCGCTCCATATGCGGTGTCAGAACGGCTTGTACACCGCCATGTAGACGGCGACTCCGGCCAAAAGCGGCAGGAAGAGGAGGAATGGTCTGGCGAGGGCGGGTCTGCGGTACGGCAACAACACGAGGCCGCTCAGTACAAGCCAGATGACCATCTTGACGGTCAGCCAGCCCGGGGGCGCACCGCGCACGAGGCCGAGTCGCGCCATCATACCGAAGCCGCCAAGGAGAATGAGAAATGAACCGACGCCGAAGAGCGTCGCGACCAAGCCGCGCGTACTCGTGTTGGTTCGTGTACCGCCATTCGCCGCGTGCACCGCGACGCCGCCGATCGCCACGAACAGCATGGCAATGCCGATTACGTGAATAATTTCGTACAAGTCGCGAGAAAACATGGCTGGTGGTGTTTAAGTGGACGAAGGCAGCGTTGCTTCATGAACATCAAAGTGTGCAATCGTTCCGGGCGAGAGCAGGCGATAACTGTGCAGCACGCGCGCAAGCGCCTGTTGTGCGTCGTCTCCTGTCGCAGAAAGATGACCCATCTTTCGTCCTGCGCGCGCCCCCGTTTTGCCGTACAAATGCAGGCGACTCGTCCGCACTGCGAGCGCGTCGATCACTGCAGGTGGCTCGTCTTGCAACCAGACGTCGCCTAACACGTTGACGATGGCGCACGGGGTCAACATGTCGGTGCTGCCGAGTGGCAGGTTGCAGATCGCGCGCACGAGCTGTTCAAACTGACTGGTTGCGCTCCCACGTTCGCTATGGTGATACGTGTTGTGCGGCCGCGGCGCGAGCTCGTTCACGAGTACTTGGCCATCGCATGTGACAAAACACTCCACCGCGAGCAGCCCGACAATACCAATGTGTTCGGCGATTTGCGACGCTAATAGTTGCGCGCGTTTCGTCATCGTCACATCAATTGCCGCGGGTGTAACGGCCCACGTCAGGATGCCGTTCGTGTGGTGATTGCGAGACGGCGGATACACCGCCATTTCACCGGACGGGCAACGCGCCACGAGCACGGAAATTTCATAGTCGATATCCACGCGCTGTTCCACGACACACGCGTGTGCCCCGAGTGCGTTCCACACGTCAGCGGCTAACGTCGGATCGGCGAGTCGCACTTGTCCACGTCCGTCGTATCCCCCATGCGTCGATTTCGCGATACTTGCGCCAAACAGCTGCACGGCGTTGGCAATGTCTTCGACTGAACGCGCGACCGCATATGCACCAAGCGGAAAGTGTTGCGTCCGCAGCCACTCCTTTTGACGAATGCGGTCTTGGATAATAAAGACGGCTTCGCGACCGGGGCGAACCGGTGCGTGTTGCGTTGCGGCATCTAACACATCTGGATGTATTTGTTCGATCTCGAGCGTAATCACATCACACTGTTTCGCGAGATCTATCGCCGCATCGACGTCCGTAAACGCCGCAGTAATTGTACGAGAAGCGATCGCGCGCGTTGCACAATGCGGATCGGGGTCAAGCACGTGGATATCGTAGCCCATGGAACGCGCGGCCAGTGCGGTCATGCGCCCAAGCTGTCCACCGCCGAGAAACCCAATGGTCGCGCCGGGAAGAATTGGTTCGAAATTCACGTTTTGATCACGACGGAATGGCATCGACGGCATTGATCGGGCGCATTAGCGCTTCTACCGCTTTTGCCGCCCGACGTTCGGTCAGTCGTTCGCGGAGCGTCACGTCGTGTGCGGCGAGTATCGACGCGGCAAACAGTGCAGCGTTCGCGGCGCCAGGTTTCCCGATTGCAAACGTTGCAACTGGCACGCCGGCGGGCATCTGTACGATACTGAGCAAAGCGTCCATGCCGTTCAGTGGCGTTGCCACAATTGGCACGCCGAGTACGGGCACTAACGTTTTCGCGGCGAGCATGCCTGGCAGATGTGCTGCGCCGCCAGCGCCAGCAATAATTGCGCGTAAGCCGCGTGACGCGGCCTGCTCGGCGTACGTGAACAGCCAGTCAGGCGTTCGATGCGCAGACACAACGCGCGCCTCATATGGTATGCGCAATTCAGCGAGAATTTCGAATGCGGGAGCCATGGTGTCTTGATCGCTGGCGCTGCCCATTACCACGCCAATGAGCGGCGTCGTGCCGACGATAGGTGGAGCAGTGTGCGTACTCGTCATGGCTTTTTTGGACCGACGACCGGGAGCCGATCAGTGCCACTCCACTCTTGAAACGAGCCGTCAAACATCGTGGCGTCGTAGCCCATCAGTGTTGCAACAAACCAGAGTAAACTTGCCTGCTGGCCGATGTGGCAATACGTGACGACCGGTTTGCCGGCCGTGACACCGGCATCAAGAAAAAGCTTATGCAATTCTGTTGGCGCTTTAAACAAGCCACCGGTGCTCACACTTGGGAACGGAATACTTACTGCTGTAGGTATGTGCCCAGGTCGCGGAAATCCGCCACCATCGCCGTTGTAAAATCGCGTGAGTCGCGCATCCACCAGCGTGATGCGTGCATCGCGTGTTGCTTGTTCGACTTCGTCCATCGTCGCAATTAATGCATGCTGCGGATGCGGTGTGAAATGGGTCACCGAAGCTGACGATGCGGGCACGGTTGAGACGGCTCGCCCCTCGCTGCGCCACGTCTTGTATCCGCCGTCAAGCAACGACGTGCGATTCAGCGCGCCGAGGTAGGCGAGTGTCAGAAAGACGCGGGCGGCCGATTGCAGGGTGTCGTCGTGAGGTACGATGACAATGCGTGTTTTATCGCCGATACCGTTACTTTGGGCCCAAGTAGTGAGTTGTTCCACCGTGGGCAATTGTAATGACAACTTGCTTGCGCCGACCGGTGCGGAGATATCGGCCAGCGCAACGGGTCGCGCACCGGCAATGTGTCCGCTGTCGTATTGCGCACGCCGACCAACATGCAACACCACGAGGTCGCGGTCCTTCACATGCGATGCCAACCACGCTGTGGTGACTAACATGTTGGGGCGCGCGGCGCGCGCCGACGACGACGTCGCGATTGGTGTCGCTGCGGTGCGATGACAGGCAGTGGTCACCGCCACAACGCCAGCGAGCGCAGCGACGCAGGCGCGGTGCAGGGAACGAGCGTTCATGGAGGTGTGGCAGTAGGGGAATGCGAGATCACGTTGCCAATACGATAGCCAATTTCGTGAATGCGCGGCAGTTTAGCGCTATGACCAACTCCGGCACTTCGTCACGCACGCCAGAACCAGTCCGGTACGATGCGCGGCTTGGCACCTTTTCCGGCACGATGCTGGTGGTCGGCGGCATCATCGGCTCCGGTATTTTCCTGTCGCCGTCAGTGGTGGCGCAACGAGTTGGCACGGCCTCGCTCACTCTAGGCGCGTGGGGGTTGGGAGCCATCATCGCGATTCTGGGTGGCTTCATATACGCGGAGCTCGGTGCGCGTCGCCCATTCGCCGGGGGCACGTATGTCTACCTGCGCGAAGCGTGGGGGCCGTTGCCAGCATTTCTTTACGGGTGGGCGCTGTTTCTCATTATGGCCACGGGTGCAATTGCCGCCGTCGCGATGACCGGGTCAAGCTACCTCGCAACGATGCTTGGCCTTGGTTCGGAGGCCGCGAAGCCATTGGCCTTCGCGCTTATTGTGATACTCACGGTGATTAATGTGCTCGGTGTTCGTATCGGCGCGACCACCGGCAATGTGTTGACGGTGCTGAAGCTGTCGGCGATTGGCATGTTGATCATCGCGGCGTTTACGCTCGCGCCAGCGCATCAGCTACCTCCGGTCGTGCAGACAGCGCCGCTGCTGGTGCCGCGCGGCGGTTGGGCGGTAATGCTTGCTATGGGCGCCGCGCTTGTGCCGGTCTTGTTTTCATTTGGCGGTTGGCAACAAACCAACGCGGTGGCCGAAGAGTTGATGAATCCTGAGCGCACCTTGCCGCGTTCGTTGATTTTCGGCGTATTGATTGTTGCAGCAACGTATCTCTCCGTAAATGTGGCGTACTTACGCGCTCTTGGGGTTGAGGGTTTGGCACGCAGTCAGGCGCCGGCCGCTGATACCATGTTTGTGTATCTCGGTGCTGCTGGGAGGACGCTCATCACGTTCGGTATCGTAACTTCCACGATTGGATTTCTGAGTATGGTCATCCTCATGTCCGCACGCGTCTATCAAGCAATGGCTGCGGACGGACTATTTTTTACGAGCATGGCGACGCTCAACCCGCGGACGCGGACGCCCGTTGCGGCGCTCATTGCGCAGGGTGTTGTTGCGCTGCTCTTGTTGCTTACGGGTACGTTTGGACAACTGCTCGACTATGTGGTTTTCGCTGATTGGATTTTTTTTGGTGCGACGGCCGCCTCGTTATTTGTGCTGCGCGCGGCAGATGCGACGAGTGATCGCCGTCCAAAAACGCTGGTTCCGCTCCATCCGATCAGCACATTCATTTTCATTGCCGCCGCATTTTATGTCGTGCTTGGGTCGGTAACATCCAACCCCGGTAATGCCGCGCGCGGTGCAGGGCTGATCGCGCTGGGACTTCCCGTGTATGCGTATTGGAAACGCCGAAAGGGAGCCTCATGAGCGCGAGCGTAGGCGCGCTGTTCGTCTATCCGCTGAAAAGCGCTGCGGGCATCGCGGTCGACGAGCTTACGTTCGACGCGCGAGGTCCGATCGGCGATCGACGATGGATGCTGGTCGACGAGAGCGGTATTGCGCTGACCCAGCGTGCGCTGCCGCGTCTCGCACTGGTCCAACCGTCATTTCTGACGCCTGACTGCAATGGCGCGATACGGCTGGATGTGGTTGCGACGAGCGGCATTGCGATTACACCGCCAACACATGGCGTCGCGCGCGACGTTCGAATTTGGGACGATGTTGTGCCGGTGTACGACGCCGGAGACCGTGCCGCCGAGTGGTGTTCGAACGTACTGCATGTTGCGTGTCGACTCGTGTTCTTAGCCGACGTTGCACATCGCCCGCTCAATGCGCGCTTCGCGGGTCCGCTTCCTGTAACGGGCAGAGAGACGACGTTATCGGACGGTGCACCGTTGCTACTGCTGGGGCAAGCCAGCATTGACGCATTGAACGAACGGCTGATCGCCGCCGCGACTCAGCCACTGACGCTATTTCGCTTCCGTCCAAATATCTTGGTGATTGGTACAACGGCGCACGAAGAGGACGAGTGGAGTGAAATTACAATCGGATCTGTGACAATTGGTGTGGGAGCGCCATGTGCGCGTTGTATGATCACCACGATTGATCCAGGCACCGCAGCGAGTGGTATCGAACCGCTTCGCACATTGGCGACGTACCGACGTCACGCTGGTGGAGTGGTGTTTGGTGTGAACGCGACGGTCGGGCAAAGCACTGACGCTGCGCCACGTCGCTTGTGCGTCAATGATTCGATTCATGTACGTGTTCGTAAAGCGTCGCCCTGACATCAGCGCACTGGGAATGTCAGACGCACCGTGTTCGTCCCATTCTCTCGCGTGATCGAAAGGTCGCCGTGATGCGCCGTCGCGACCCAACGTACGATGGAAAGCCCAAGTCCTGTTGCATCACGCGCCGGCGATTCGGAGGGCAGCGCAAACGATGCGCCGGAGCTGGATACTTCCAGTGCGCACCGCGTTGTCACGCGATAACAGGAGACGATGACAGGCGATTCGTTGGTCCCATGTCGACACGCATTTTCAAGCAGTTCTAACAGCGCCTCTTGCAGAAGCGCGGCGTTGCCACGGATACTGACCGGCTCGGCAATTCCGATGGCAAGCGCACGACCCAGCGCGGTTGCGCGTGCGCGCATCAGGTCTGTGCATTCGAGCACGAGGCTGTCTAACTCAACGTCATCCTCGAGCCGGACCGGCTCACCGGTGCGCGCCTCGGCCAACAAAAACAGTTCGTCCACGCGACGACGCATTTGCTCCGCAGCCGTGCGAATGCGGCCCAACGTTGCCTGCATGCGATCGACACTCGGTACCGACGTGAGCTCGTACGCCGCCTCGCCGAGCACCAACGTGAGCGGCGTGCGAATTTGGTGCGCTGCCTCGCGCACAAATCCTCGATTGCGATGTTGCGCCTCCTCCAGACGTACCAGAAGCGCATTAAACTCTTCCGCCAATGCGCTGACCTCATCGCGCGGCGTTGTCACGCGGAGCCGCTGCGACAGGTCTGATGGCGCAATAGCCGCGATGGCGTCCGCCAGTGAAGTCACCGGCAGTAAGGCTCGGCGTGCCAGCAGGTATCCGACAACCAGACTGACCAGCACGATGAGCGGGGACGTAATAGCAAGCACGATGCCGAGCAGTTGCGTGTCGCTCTCAATCCCTTCGGTGGACGCGAAAGCAATGGCCGTAATACGCTGCGTGCGCCCGCCCGTGAGCGCAATAGTTTTGCGTACGGCAGCTGCCTGATAGTCTGGCCCGTGGCCGTCAACGTCAAAGCGTTGTGCGTGCTGCCGACCGAACGTGCGTAGGATGCGCGTACTCGCCGAATCGACGTCAACAGCAGCGAGAAGCAAATCATGGTCGTCAATGAGCAAAAATGTGTCATCGTCGCGCGGCCACTCGGCTGCGACTTCACTGGCGATGTACGTGAGTGACGAATCTGGGGTGTCGCGCAGTTCCCGCTCGATGCGCACGAACACCGCGCGATTGATGGCGTCGAGCTTTGCATCAAGACGGCGTCGGGATTCACGGTTCAGGTAACCCAACGCGGCGGCCGCGAGGATGGCGAGGCCAACACCAAACGCCAACGCGAAACCCGCAGTCAGCCGAAGGCGGAGCCGACTAGTCGCCATCCGCCGTAATTCGATCGGATAGCATGTAGCCACTCCCGCGCACGGTGTGCATGAGGGGATCGAGGCCTTGACGATCTATCTTTCGACGCACGCGGCCGACGAGCACGTCGACAGCGTTCGCTACGGGATCGAAATTGTCATCCCACACGTGCGCTAAGATGTGCGCACGCGTGAGTACGCGTCGTGGATTGCGCATCAAATACTCGAGCAACGAAAATTCGCGTGCCGTGAGCACAATCTTTACGCCTGCGCGCTCGACGTCGTGCGTTGCCGGATCGAGGGTGAGGTCGGCGACACGTAGCAATGGCTCAAGTGTGACGGCCGGGCGGCGCGAAAGTGCGCGCAGGCGCGCCAGTAGTTCGCTGACTGCGAATGGTTTTGCCAAATAGTCGTCTGCGCCTGCATCGAGCCCGCGCACGCGATCATTCACTGCATTACGCGCCGTCAGCATCAATACGGGTGTGCGATCACCGCGCGCACGGAGCACTCGACAAACTTCAAACCCGTCAACGTCTGGAAGTCCGAGGTCCAAGACGACGAGGTCATACGTACCCGCCGAGAGGTCGCGGAGTGCATCGACACCATTGACCGCTGCGTCAGCAGCCCATGCCGCTTCTCGAATGACGCGCACCAAGAACTCGCGCACTTCCGCGTCATCCTCTACCACCAAAACATGCATGGGCTGTCAACTCCGCTGTGTCGCGTTTACGGCTTCTTCACCACAGCAGCAGCCGCTTTGGCCTTGGCTTTCGCAGCAGCGGCCTTATCGGCTTTGGCTTCCTTTGCCTCGTCGGCTGGCGTTTCATGTGTCACGGCGATCACGGCGCCCGTCGTGGCATCAACCGCTACTTCTTCGATGCCGGACTTACCCGCAACCTTGATGTCGAATGAATAGATCAACTTCTTCTTCTCAATCTCAATCTCCGCCGCCTGCACTTTGCCGTTTGGAACTTTGGAGAGGGCGGTTGCGGTCGCCACTTCGGGCGTGATCTTCGCTTGCTTGAGCAGGCCGGCCTTCTCTTCCTTCACCGTTGTGGTTTGCGCGCTGAGCGGTACCGCGGCGAGTGCGACGAGCGTTGCAGTGATAATGATTGTGCGATGCATGATGTAATCTCCGGACGAAGGAAAATTATCCGACGGTGGGCAGGTGATACGCGCGCCCACGCACGGCAACAAGTAGTACGGGAACAACGAACAGTGTGATCGGTGTCGACAACGCCAGGCCGCCAATGACGGCCAACGCCAGTGGCTTTTGCAACTCACTGCCTGCACCGAGACCGAGTGCCAACGGCAGCAATCCGAACAGCGTGCACAGTGTCGTCATGAGAATCGGACGCAAGCGCACGCGTGCGGCCTCGCGAATGCCGGTCTCCAGATCAACGCCATCTGTCTGCATACGATGCCTCGTGAAATCGAGCAAGATGATACCGTTTTTCACGATCAAACCGATCAGCAGGATCAGTCCCATAAAACTGGACACGTTCAATGACGTCTTCGTGACAGACAGCAACACCATCGCCCCCACGAACGATAATGGTGCGGCAAGAAGCACCACGAAGGGTTCGACGAACGATCGGAATTGGATAACCATGACGGCCATCACACTCACGGCAGCCAGGCCAAGCACAAGTAAAAGTGCGCCGAAGGCTTCTTGCTGACTCGCGTATCGGCCACCTAACTCAACGCGGATGCCAGCAGGGGCGGGGTATGCTGCGAGAATGGCCTTCACATCGTGAATTACTTCACTCAATGCACGGCGTTGAACGCCCGCTGTTACTGAAATAAGCTGCTGTTGATTCTCTCGCAGGTACAAGCTGCGTACATCCGCCGTACTAAATGACGCGAGCGACGCCAATGCGCTACTGCGTCCCGTCTTGGCGGAGTAAATAGGTAGCGCGCCCAATCGGGAGGGATTAAACCGTACCGAATCGGGCGCGCGAACACGCACTGCCACGGATCGATCATCGAGACGAATGTCACCGGCCGCTACACCGAGTAGTGCTCCGCTCACCAGTTTGCTTACATCTGCTGCGGTAAGGCCAAGCCGACTTGCTTCGCTGCTGCGAATGGCCATCGCCATCTCAGCACCTGGTTCGGCGATACCATTGTAAAAGTCTTCTAGCCCGTCCACTTTGCTGACTTTGTCCCCAAGCGTTGTCGCGTACGCTTCAAGTGCTTTGAGGTCTGCACCAAACAATTTGATTTCCATCGGACGTGCCGCTCCAGACAAATCGTCGAGCACATCCGAAAGAATTTGAATGAACTCGACGCGCGCGCGAGGCACGGCTTTTTCGACCTTTCCGCGGACTTCGTCCATCACCTCCGTGATACGACGCACTCGCCGCGACGGCGGCTGTAATCGTGCCACTACATCGCTCTTGTTCTGTTCCGTCGCGAAAAGCCCAAGCTCCGCTCCGGTACGTCGCGATGTGCCTGTCACTTCAGGTGTTTCGGCGAGAATCCGCTCGATAATGTGCAGCTGTCGATCGGTCTCCGCGAGCGCTGTGCCTCCGGGCGTTACGACATCGACGATAAACGACCCTTCGTCCATTTCTGGCAGAAAGCCGGTACCAACAAGACCGTACATGACAACGCCCGCGGCAACGAGCAGGAGCGCGGTCAGCATCATCATGCGCGAATGATGCAAGACCGATGTGAGGGCGCGCGCATAACGGTCAGAGAGCGTGTCCAGTGCGCCACCAATGCGCGCAAGCACACGGCGCGGCGCCACGTTGTTGTCGTGATCGGTGTCCGTGGCGCGAAGAAACTGATCGCTCAATAAGGGAATAATGGTGAGCGCGAGCGCGAGTGAGACGAGCACGCTGATGGTGAGCGTGAGTGAAAGCGCCGCAAAGAACTGACCCGGTACGCCTTGGAGGAGTCCGAGTGGCAAGAACACAACTACTGTGGTGATCGTGGATGATGTGACGGGGCCGATTAACTCTTGTACTGCTTCCCGAATGGCCGTCGTGCGATTCGGAGTAAAGCGCAAATGTCGTACAATATTTTCCGTAATGACTACGGCATCATCGATCACTAAGCCGATGGCAATCGCCATCGCGCCGAGGGTCATCAAGTTGAATGTTTGATTAAACAACCGCATGAGCAATACGGTGATCGCGAGCGTCAGCGGGATGGCGGTAGCGCTGATGGCGGTAATGCGCAAGTGACGCAGGAACAGCAACAACAGGATGACGGCTAACGCTGCGCCGATGAGCATTGCGTCACGCACGGACGTCACGGCGTCGCGCACGAGCGCCGCTTGATCATACACGGCCTTGAGGTGCACGCCCGGTGGCAGTGTCGGCGCAATTGCGGCGACCAGTCGTTCAACACTGTCCGCGACGGCCACGGTGTTGCCACCAACTTGCCGCGTGATGTTGAGTAGCGCGGCGGGCTTTCCATCACCGGAAATCACGCGCACGTGATCTTCGGTACCCGGAAGCACGGTGGCGAGATCGCGCACGCGCGTGTTCGGTGCCACAATGACGTTCGCGACGTCATCGATCGAGCGCGCTTCTTGTGCCGATACGACGAGATACTGTTTGTAGTCTTGCGCGACGCGTCCGACGGCGTCGACGGTGATGTTGCCGCGAATGGCCGTGGCAAGGTCGTCGTACGTCAAACCTGCTGCCGCGAGTCGCGTGGGATCGGCAATCACCTCGATCTCGCGAATATCCGTGCCCTGCACATCGACGCGACCGACGCCCGGCACACGTGACATCACCGGCTTGATTTGATAGCGCGCGATATCGTAGAGCGTGGCCGCGTCACCACCTTCCAGATTGTACGAAAGAATTGGGAAGAGCGACGGTGTGAGACGTTCGATTTCCAGTGTCACACCGGCGGGCAAGTCACCGCGAATCTGCTCGACGCGCGTCCGCACCAGTTGCAGCGCGTACTGCATGTCGGTGTGTTGACTGAACGTGATGTTGACCTCGCTGGCACCGCGGATAGAATGCGATTGCACGCGCTCGACGCCTGGTACGATGCTGACAGCTTCTTCGATTGGCCGAGAGATGGCGAAGACCACTTGTCGCGCCCCTAACGACGTGCCTTGCGCGACGATCGTGATGCGCGGGAATGCCAACTCCGGATAGATCGCCGACGGCAATTTGAACGCCGACCACACGCCCGCCGCACTGAGGAGCGCCACCGTCAAGTACACGAATCGTTTTTGCGCGGACAGAATATCAAAGAGACTGCGGCGTGCGTTCGACGTGCGCGTTGGCTGACCCTCGCTCACGGCTTCGCTCGTAATACGCGCGCGCCGTCGTCGATGCCATATGCACCTTGCGCAACCACCACATCACCTACGATGAGTCCTTCAGTGATCCATACTCGACGGCCGGCGCGCCCACCCACTTTCACGTCACGTGCGTGGGCGACACTTGCCGTATTCACGACAAACACGCGAAAGCCCTCACCCGATGGAACGAGCGCAGCATCGGGTACCGTCAACGCGCCCGCGTGCGTTTGTACTTGAATCGTGCCAAACAGGGACTCGCCAAGTCGCAGCGTGCGTGATGGTGCCGACACAGCGACGCGCACAGCCACGCCACGATTGGCGCTGTCCACCGCCGCTGCAATATCGGTCACGCGGCCGCTCGCCACACGTGGAGCGTCAGTACTTGCACCATCGTGGAACGACACCGTATTGCCAATGCGTGCTCGCGACACATCGGCAGGTGACAGAAAGAGCACCACGTCGAGCGTGCTGGGGTCGGCAATTTCCACGAGTGGTTGGCCGGCGTCGACATTGGCGCCGAGCACCGCGTTGACGCGCGTGACGGCACCGTTGATCGGGGACCGAACGTGCGCGAGCTCACGAACACGACGCGCGTTCAGGGCGTTCGCTCGTGCGGCGGCAAGGTCGGCCAGCGCGACATCGAGTTCTTTGCGCGGTGCGACGCCAACGTCGACGAGACGCTGCGCGCGTGCGGCCGTGCGCTCAGCAGCAGTGAGCGCCGCTTCAGCGCTTGTGAGCGCCGCATCAAAGGCCGGCAATTCGAGCTCGACCAAGTTGGCGCCTGCTCGCACGCGATCGCCGACGGCAACGAGCACGCGAACCACGCGCGTTGGTGCAGGGGCCGACAGCAGCGCGACGTGCCCAACACGCGACGTGACGGTACCCATGTTGGAGAGTGTCTCAACGAACGCGCTTGCGTGAACAGTGTCGAGACTTGCGACGACCTCTCCTTTCGATACGGGATCGCTGGCCGACTTTCCTGTGCTATCAGTTGACGCGGTGGTGCTGGTTTTTGGTGCATCGTCAGGATCACCGCCCGCAGCCGTCTTATCCTTGCCGCCACACGCGCACACGAGAAGCGCGGTCGCGAGTCCACACGACACCGACGTGACGCGCGCGTATTGAAACGCGAAGGGCTTACATTGAAACGTCATGGTTGCGGAGTGACGGAGAGAGAAAGCAGGTGAACCAGCGCTGCGGCGTTGCGCGCAGCGGCAATATCCGCGAGGTATTGAGCGAGTGTTTCGCGTGCAGACCGCTGCGACTCGAGCACATTGGGCAATGTGGAGGCGCCCTCGCGATAGGCGAGCAGTGACAACGTTGCAACGCGATCCGCGCCCGCAACGAGTCTCGCCGATCGTGTCGCACGAGCACGTGCGTTCGTGGCATCGCGCTGCGCTTCGGCTAACGCGGCATCCAATTCAAGTCGTGTCTGCGCGAGCTGCGCGCGTGCCCGCTCCGCGCCTACTCTGGCCGCATCAGTAGCCGCACCGTTTCGATTGAAGAGCGGCAGTGGCAGTGAAAGGCCGATGAGAGGAAGCGCGCCTCCGGGACCGCCAGGATTTGCTGATTCCACACCGAGCGACAACGCCGGTGTCGCAAGAAATCGTCGACGTTCAAAGCGCACGGACAGATCGGCGGCGCGCACGTCATCTTCGGCGGCATTAATAAGCAGCGTCTGATTGCTCGATGCACTCGCGGTCGCGGTGCTCGCGTCCAGCACCGAAGCATCGAGCGTCAGTGAATCCGAGAGCACGATGGTTGGTGACACCGCAGCAATGCCCATCGCTGCTTGCACAGTCAGCACACCACTCACCGCATTCAGCGAATCTGCAGCCGACGTGTTTGCCGACTGTCCCGCAAACAGCGTGGCCAGTTCGACGTCGAGTTGGCTCGCGTCTCCGGCATCACGACGAAATTGCGCGAGAATGAGCAAACTATCCGCATCGCGCGCGGAACGCTGCGACAGACGCGCGCGACCCGCGAACACGAGCGCACGGGTGTAGGCCGTATCAACATCAAACGCCAATGACGCGCGCGCGAAGACGAAGCGCGTGGATGCCGCCCGCAATCCGGCCAACGCGGCCCCGACGCGCGGGCGTCGAAGCCACGGTAGATCAAGCGGCACATCGAGGGTGTAGTGCACCTGTGGCGCGGACCTCGTGAACGATGCGCCGCCAATGGGATTTTCGAACTGACGCGCCAGTGCGACACTCGCGCGGGCCGCGCTCGAATCGGCGCGCGCAAGGCGAAGTCGCGGACTGTTATCGACGGCCGCGGCGACGGCGGCAGCACGCGAGATTGCCTGTTGCCCCTCCGCTGACACGAGCGGAAAGACCAGCAGCGAGGCGACGGCACATGTTGCGCGTCGCCGGAGAGTATGACGTGGCATGAAGGCCAAATATGCGGGGCGGGGATTACGGTGACATGACAACCGCATCGTGTCGCGTCAAACACAACACGAGCCTGATGCGCGGAACCGCTGATGCGCATCAGGCTCGTGTTGTTTTCGTGGGACACTGGTGCTACGTGGTCGGTCGCTTTTGATGGAAATCGGTGTTCTTCTGAAAAAGATGCGCGACCGACAAAATTTTGTCATCGTTATACAACGCACCGATGATCGTCGCACAAATCGGCTGTGGTTTCAGCTCGGGTGCTGCAGGCGCCGACGTTGCGGCAGCCCCACCGCGCCCACCACCACCTTGTTGTTGTGGCACATCAAACTTGTACGGCACCACCACACACGGATGACCCGTTTGCGCGTTTGGCCCAACGTCCACCTGCGGCGACGCAATAAACATGTCCAGATCTTTCATGAACTCGCCCCACTGACTCACGAGCACATAGCGACGGCGCTGATTCTGCAGGAAATCAAATGCGCGAACGGTCCGACCGGTTACAAAGCGCGGATTCCAGTCTGACCCAGCCAGCGGATTTGGTGGTCCAGCAGTGGACGCTCCACCTCGACCACCACCACCACCAGGCGTCGGCTCCGGCAGTGCGTTCAAGTCCAAACCGGTCTCCTTCGCTTTGCGCTGCACGTACGAATCGAACGCCGCCGCGTATTCGATGTTCAGTCCACCGCCTCCAATGCCCAACGCCTGCTGACTCGGCCGCGCGCCAATTGTTTTAGGATTCAACCCCAATTCTTTTAGCTTGTCGATAAACTCTTTCGGCGCCGCAGGATCAACACCAATGCGCAACGATGCGAGCTTGACCGAGCGATCGAATTGAAAGGGCGTGGTAATGGTGGACGGATCTTTCTCGTCGACACCATGAATGACGTTAAAGACCATCGCGCAGTCCTCCACGGTGCGACACAGCGGACCCACACGATCCTGCGACCACGCGAGCACCATGCCGCCTTGACGACTCACGCGACCAAACGTTGGTCGCAACGCGCTTAAACCGCAGCGCGTCGCCGGCGAAACAATGGAACCCTGCGTTTCTGTGCCAATGCCAAATGCTACGCATCCCGCCGCTGTTGCCGACGCCGGGCCAGCGGACGATCCACTTGATCCCTGCGAAATATTCCATGGATTGTTGGTGCGTCCGCGAAACCATTGATCGCCCTGCGCAAACAACCCCGTCGCAAGTTTGGCGATCAACACCGCGCCCGCTTCGCGCAAGCGCACAACGACTTCGGCGTCTTCGTCAATGATACGCTTTTCAAAATCCGCAGCGCCCCACGTCGTCGGTACACCCTTGGTATTGAACAGATCTTTGACACCGTACGGCAGTCCGTGCAACGGACCACGATATTTTCCCGCCTTGATTTCAGCATCCGCTTTTGCTGCTTCCGCGCGCGCCGAGTCTTCCATGATCGTCACCGCGCACAACAGCGTCGGGTTCAATCGCTTGAGCCGCGTGAGATAAATGTCCGTTAGCGCCACCGAGGTGATCTTTCGTTCTTTAATGAGCGCTGACAATCGATGCGCCGGCAAAAACGCAATGTCATCTGGGTTTGTTGGCACCGCACCGGCAAACTTTTCAACCGTGAACACGGAGCGATCAAACGCGGCGCGTCCGCGTTCCCTCGCGAGCTTTTCGATCAGTGCGCCCGTACCGCCCGGGTACGGTTGAAACTGCAGTGCGGGTGCTTCACCGTTACCGAGTGGGAATGGGGTGACGGCTTGTGGTTGCGAAACGCCCGCCGCTCCGCCGACCGCTCCACCGGCGGCCTGCGCGCGCGCGGCAGCCGAACCAAAGGTGCTTGCCGCCGCCGCGGCGAGTGACAAAAACATGAACTGTCGACGATCGAGCCCTCCGTACGCCTCGGCGTCAAAGTCCATCGCTTCCAGCTCGACCTGTGTTTGGTCGAGCAGTTCTTCTGGTGTCGTCACGGATTTCCTCGAAGGTCGGTGGTCGGAGCTAAGCGGCGGTACACTCAGTCAGAGTACGGGTGGCGCGAGAAGATGTTCGAACCAAGAAAAGTGCGACTCAGATGTCGGCGGATGGAGCACTCGGCAACAGGGTGTCGCTCGCACGGGCAAAGCCATCGTGGGTGATGTCGAATGCCACCACTGTGCCGGCCGGTGCCTTCACACCATCGTGGCAGTGAATGAGTTCACCGGTTGTTGCGGATCGCGACACGACGAGACACCACAAATTGACTTCGGCCTCATGGTCGGTGACAAACGTGACCTGTCTCGCGTAGCCACCCTCTGGCAACACATTCATCGGCGCACTGTCGTCCCAGCCTGCCAACAATCCGCGCAGCCATTTCGTGACAAACGCAGGTTCGAATCCAGACAGGAAAAGCTGGCGCTGCGGAGATAGCGCCTCCCATGCAGCGCACACCGAATCATGCTCGTTGTGCGGCGTCTCCGCGAGAATTGCGGCGAGAATGCCTTCGGTGCGAGAGGTAGTCATGAGCGAGCGAAGGGCGCAATACGGGTTGATGTGCGCAAGGCACGCGACAGTGGAAGAGTACGAGGCGTGCTCGACGGGTCAAGAGTGTACGCAGTGCGAGGGCCAATCCATTTCGACGAGCACTAAACAACAAACCCCTGTCCGCCAAACGCGGCAACAGGGGTTTGCAGGTTCTGAAGCAACGGATTCTTTGCAGCTCCCGAGGAGGGACTCGAACCCCCGACAGGGTGATTAACAGTCACCTGCTCTACCACCTGAGCTACTCGGGAATACTGAACACCAGCCCCAAAGTATCGTCATCTCCGACACTGGAGTCAACCCAATACAGCGCTAAAGCACCGTCTTGAGCCAATGCCCCGTGTGCGACTCCGTCACGACGACGATTTCCTCTGGCCGACCCATGGCCACCACGCGCCCACCGCCGTCGCCTCCGTCAGGTCCCATATCGATAATCCAGTCGGCCAGCTTGATCACGTCCAAATTGTGTTCGATGAGCACCAGTGTGTGCCCTTGATCGAGCAAGCGCTCAAAGACGGTCGACAAGCGTCGAATGTCTTCCAAATGCAATCCGGTTGTTGGCTCGTCCAACACATACAACTTGTGCGCCGATCCTTTAGCCGTGAGCGCCAATTCACGCGCAATTTTCAATCGTTGCGCCTCGCCGCCAGACAACGTGGTGGCGGGCTGACCAAGTCGCAGATAGCCGAGGCCAACCTGCTGCACATGCCACAACGCTTGGGCGAGCTTGTCTTCTCGGGGGAAAAATTTGATGGCCTCATCAACCGTGAGTGCCAGAACGTCCGCGATGTTGCGCCCCCGGACGCGCACTTCCAGTACCTCGGGCTTGAATCGTTTGCCTCCGCACGTATCGCAGGGCACAAAGACATCGGCCATGAACACCATCTCAACTTCGATAGCACCGGCACCCTCGCATGTTTCGCAGCGGCCGCCAGCCACATTGAACGAAAAGTGCCCAGGACCAAACCCTTTTGTTTTCGCCAGCGGCACCTGTGAGAACAGTCGACGGATTTCGTCGTACGCCTTCACGTACGTCACCGGGTTTGATCGCGGCGATCGACCAATCGGACTCTGATCGACTAATACGACATCATCCAAGTACTCGATGCCGGTCAGCGACGCATAGGTCCCAACGGTCTCACCCAAGTGCTCCTTGGCCGAGTGTTCGCCGTGCAATCGTGATTCGATCGCGTGAAAGAGAATGTCATGAACGAGTGTGCTTTTCCCCGAACCCGACACGCCCGTCACGACGGTCAGCGCGCCAACGGGGAAGCGCACGTCGACGTCGTGCACGTTATTTGCGCGTGCGCCCCGCAACTCAAGCCAACGAGGGCCAACTTTGCGACGCTCGTTCGGCAGCGGGATGGTCCGCTCGCCTGTCAGATATTTGCCAGTGAGCGGACTCTGCGCAACGTCGCGCATTGGTCCGGCAAACATCAACTGTCCGCCCTGTTCTCCGGCGGCTGGCCCCAATTCAATCATGTAGTCGGCAACGCGCATCGCCTCGAGGTCATGCTCAACCATCACCACGGTGTTGCCGACATCGCGTAATCGCACTAACAGCGACAATAGTTTGTCGAGATCGCGCGGGTGCAGTCCGATGCTGGGCTCATCGAGTACATACGTTGCATCCACCAACGCAGCGCCGAGTGCATTGGAGAGTGTGATACGTTGCGCTTCGCCCCCGGACAACGTGCGCGTGGCCCGATCGAGCGTGAGATACGTCAGCCCAACATCCGCTAAAAATCGCACGCGCGAACGTGCTTCTCGCAGCACCGCGTCAGCGATGATCGTTTCGTTCGGCGCGAGCGACAGCGTATCAATCCAGATGCGTAAGTCGCGGATGGGCAATTGCGTGACGTCAGCAATGGTGCGCGACGCGATGCGGACGGCCAGCGCATCCGGCTGCAACTTGGTGCCACCACAATCGGCACACGTACGCGCACTCTGATATTTGCGCAGAAAGATACGGATATACTGTTTGTATTTTTTTTCTTCGAGTGCTTCGAGAAACGGGTATATGCCCGTATACGCGCGAGTTTTTGCACGCAATAGTTGCTCTTTGGCGGCGTTCGGCAACGACTTCCACGGCGCATCGGGAGACGCTCCGATTGACCGTGCAAACTCCACAACGGTTCGACGTTGTTTTTCGTATCGCGGTGCGGTCCATGGATCAATGGCGCCGTCGCGCACCGACCGCTCCACATTCGGCACCATCAGCGCGTCGTCGTAGACTAATGTCGCGCCAAAGCCGTTGCAGGTGGCACATGCGCCACGTGGATTGTTGAACGAGAACAACTGTGGCGATGGTATTGGTGCGCGCGTACCATCGTTGGGACATTCAAAACGTTCCGTGAACGACAAGC
The DNA here is from genome assembly GCA_025358925.1 of Gemmatimonadaceae bacterium. Lineage (GTDB taxonomy): Bacteria > Gemmatimonadota > Gemmatimonadetes > Gemmatimonadales > Gemmatimonadaceae > Gemmatimonas. Next base: position 131,896 of record JANYHT010000016.1, read on the forward strand.
GCGTCACCAACCCTGGCGCCTGCGGCGTGCGTAAATGTTCGGGTGGTAATACAGGCTCGGGGAACAGTAATGCTACGTCGCCATCACCTTCGATGAATGCAGTTTGTACTGCATCGGCAATGCGTCCACGCGCGTCGTCGGCTACGCGCAATCGGTCAATGACGATGAATACATCGGGCGCTGTCGCAAGATCGACGCCCTCGCCGATGAGGTCGTCGAGATGGAGCAGTCGTTCCGCGATCGCCACGCGCACGAAACCACGCGCGCGCAAGTTCTCGTCAATGACGGCGTGTTTCACCAAACTGGATCGTATGAGCGGACAGGCCACGCTGAATCGCGTTCCCACGGGCAACGCCATGACCACGTCGCTAACGGACTGCACCGTGTCTGGTCGCAACTCGCGGCCGCACACGCGACAGAACGTATGCCCAATGCGCGCCCATAGCAGTCGTAAGTAATCATAGATTTCCGTCGCGGTGCCGACGGTTGATCGGGACGTGCGCGTCGGGTTCTTCTGTTCAATGGCGACTGCGGGCGAAATGCCCTCGATCGAATCCACCAGCGGCTTTTCCATCCGCTCGAGAAACTGCCGCGCATACGCAGAGAGCGATTCGACGTACCGCCGTTGGCCTTCGGCGTACAGCGTGTCGAACGCGAGCGAGGACTTTCCAGAACCGGAAACGCCGGTCACCACCGTGATGGCGCGGCGGGGAATGTCAACGTCGAAACCCTTCAAATTGTGCTGGCGGGCGCCGCGAATGCGGATCTGATCCTTCATACAGTGAAACTATCGAGGGGACTGTTTAGATTCCGAAAAGAATGGCTGCTCCCGTCGCTGATGATGATGCCGTAGGCAAGGCCTACGATGCGCGCTTGGTCCGGCGTCTTCTCCAATACGTGCGTCCGTATCGCGCCCTGGTTGTTGCAGCGCTCGCGCTTATTGTCGTCGAAGCCGGGATGCAATTGGTTGGGCCGTTGCTGACGCGCTGGGTAATTGATCGAGCCTTTCCCGCGCACGATGCCGGTCTCGTGGTGCGTGTCGCGCTGCTGTATGCGACACTGCTGATCGCGCAGTTTGGCGCGGCGTACGGTGAGACGCTGTGTACAAGCTTGCTCGGACAACGGGTGATGCGGGACTTGCGCGCCGAATTATTTGCTCGACTGCAACGGTTGCCGATCGCGTACTTCGATCGGACACCGGTTGGTCGCTTGATGACGCGCGTCACCAGCGATGTCGAGGCGCTCAATGAACTCTTCACGTCGGGCGTGGTGGCAGGACTTGGCGATCTCTTCACGCTGGCCGCCATCAGTCTCGTGATGGTGACGATTGACTGGCGATTGGCGCTGGCGTCATTCGTCGTCATTCCGTTCGTCTTTCTCGCATCACGCGTATTTCAGCAACGTGTGCGCACGGTGTATCGGGACATTCGCGTGCGCATCGCTAAAGTGAACGCCTTTTTGAACGAACGGTTGTCCGGCGTGCGTATCGTGCAACTGTTTGGTCGAGAACGCGCCGAAATCAAGCGGTTTGATGGGTTGAACAATACGCATCTCGACGCCCAGCTCACGTCGATCACGGTGTATGCGTTCTACTTTCCGGTCATAGAATTTCTTACGACGCTCGCGCTGGCGAGTCTCGTGGTAGCAGGCGGATTTCGCGTGGCACAGCAGGCGCTCACGGTAGGCACCGTTGCGGCCTTTCTGCAATTGGTACGGCGGTTTTTTCAGCCACTGCAAGACTTGTCGGAGAAGTACAATATTTTGCAGGCGGCCATGGCCTCATCGGAGCGAATCTTTGGTTTGCTTGACACGCCAGAAGCGCCCGGATTGACGCGCACGGCTGACGCGCACGCTCGCGTGGCTGCGTTGAGGAACCGTGGCGTAACCGTTCAATTTGAACATGTCTGGTTCGCGTACGCGACGCAGGGTGGTGTGAGCGACGACGTGTCCATGCGTGACGCGCTCACGAGCGCAGGGCGCGAGCTGGCCCCGGTGGCGCCTGAGCCCGAAGTGCGATGGGTTTTGCGGGACGTAAATTTTATCGCGCGTCCGGGTGAAACCATCGCACTCGTTGGCCACACCGGTGGCGGCAAAACCACCATTGTCAACTTGCTGCTCCGATTTTACGAACCGCAGCAAGGACGAATTCTGGTGAATGGCGTGGACATTCGCGAAATTCCGGTCGACGTGTTGCGTGCGGTGATAGCGTACGTGCAACAAGACATTTTTCTTTTTGCGGGCGATGTCGCGAGCAACCTGCGGCTCGGTTCCGCACTCGATGACGCGGCCCTGCACCAGGCCGCCGCGCGCGTCGGCGCGGATCGCGTGATCAACCGACTTCCGGGCGGGTGGAAACACGAGTTAGCAGAACGCGGTGCCAGCGTGAGCGTTGGAGAACGGCAGCTATTGGCGTTCGCGCGCGCGATTGCGGCAAATCCGGCGCTCCTTATTCTCGACGAAGCGACCAGTGCCGTTGATTCGCAAATTGAGGCCGATATTCAGCGCGCCGTGGCAGAATTGATGGCAGGGCGGACGACCATCGCAATTGCGCATCGGCTGAGCACCGTGTTGGACGCGGACGAGATTCTCGTGCTGCACCACGGGGAGGTGGTCGAACGGGGAACGCACCGCGCACTGGTGGCCCATCGCGGGTTGTATGAGCGCCTCTATCGTTTGCAGGCCGGTGACGCCTCGAGTGGGTCGTCACGTGGCCGAGCGAATGACGAATTCGCCAACGCGACCTCGTCGGTGCGCTTGCCAACGGGCGCGACGCTCGGGTAGCTTCGGGTTCCGAACGCTTAACCCACGGTTACCGAGTCACCCACCATCGTGCAGCTTTCCGTCGCCGCTGGCACCGACGTCGGGCGAATTCGCGCAGGCAATGAAGACAGCCTCTACGCGGACGCCGATCAGGAGCGCGGACTTTTCATCGTAGCAGATGGTATGGGAGGACATGCCGCCGGCGAAGTTGCCAGCGAGATGGCCGTCCAAATTGTGGCCCGAGATCTTGCGCCGGTGCGCGATTTGACCGGGCCGGAGCCACTCGTGCAAATGGGTGATGCGCTCATGGCAGCGAATCGCGCCATCTATGAGCGCACGATTGTGGAAGCCGACAAACAAGGCATGGGCACCACGGCCTCGTGTATCGTGATGGGGCAGGGACGTTGGATCATCGGACACATCGGTGATTCTCGTATCTACCTGCTTCGTGATGGCGTGTTCCGCCAGGTGACCAAAGATCACTCGTATGTACAGGAACAGGTCGATGCGGGGTTTTTGACGCCAGAACAGGCGCGCTATCACCCGTATAGCAACGTGATTACGCGTTGTGTAGGGGCCAATGCGGCGGTCGAAGCAGATGTGCTGCATGGCGACCTGCAGAACGGTGACCTCTTTGTGCTTGCCTCCGACGGCTTGACGGGCATGGTCGAAGACCCGCAGCTCAAGAAAATTCTCGAAACGCGCCAAACGCCGGGCCGTATCGTCGACGCCATGATTACCGAAGCCAATCGCCGCGGTGGACTCGACAACATTACGGCGATTGTCGTGCAGGTCATTCAAGTGCACAGCGGTGTGACGGGCACGACGGGCGAAATGAAAGCGGCGGCGCGTGGGTGATAACGCGGAGGGAAAGGTGACATCCGCGAACACCGTTGGCGCGCTGTCGGAGTTGTACTTGGGCAATATTCTGTACGCGCTGGAGCGATGCGCGCTGGCGCTCGAGACCGATGACAAGGCATTAGACGCTGCGTTTTATCGTGCGATTGGCCGCAAGCTCGCGGACGCGCACGGCCTGTCGCGACCATAACGGCGTCAGCCGAGCATCGACACACCGCTGGCGAGTTGGTCACGCACATCGTCGGCATCGCGACGGAGTACGGCAAGTATGCGCTGCTCCGGCACCGGGGTGCGGTTCGCGGTAAATACGCGCAACCGTCGCGCGCTCCGATACAACTCGTCACTGAGGCGCGGCAAGTTGATGTCACCTTCCCAACCTGCGGCGGTGAGCTGTTCGATACGGCCATCGCGACGCTGCATAGGTAAATCGAGCCCCAACATCTGCGTCTTGATCGGATAGTCGAGCAGCAGCGCGCCAGGCGCGAGTCCAAGCTCTGCGGCAAGCGCATCCTCCACGCGTCGCGTGAGCGGATAGTCGCTCGCAATCCACTCGCCAATGTCGTCGCCCAATGTCGCGGCCGGACATTCGTACGCGCGCTTATGGAGATGTCGGCTGCGAAGTCCGTCCAACATCGTTCGTGCGACGGCCGGTAGGGCGGGCGTGTCGAGGTGAATCAGCAGCCCTTCGTCGGTAAAGCGCGAGACCGCTGGAGCCGAAACGGCGCCGCAATCAAGAGCGATCGCGACTAAGCGTTTGTACATGGCCGTCGCGCTGCGCACCGCGTGATGCCAGTACACGTTGCGGAACATCTGGTATTTGGCAAAGAGCAGCGACTCGAGCGCAGAGAGCCCCTTTTCATGCACACCAATGGTCAGCGCCCCATGGTCTGGATGCGGCACAATGACAAGGGAGTTGATCAAACGATCCACATCAATTTCGCCATACGGCACGCCGCACATCACGGCATCACGTTTGAGATATTCAACTTTGTCCAGATCAAGCGAACCAGAAATCAGCCCCTGCAACGGACTCGCACTACGACCCGTCACTAAGGCAAAGACGCGCTCCGCTGCACCAGCGCCAAGTGACTGATCAAGCAACTGCGCGATGCTGCCGGTCGTCAGTAGCGGGTGCGCGACCTCTTCATGATGCGTCACACCGATTTCTTCAAGCGCGTGTGAAAACGGATAATGTCCGACATCGTGTAACAGCGCTGCCGCGCGTACGACTTGCGGTTCATCGCGTGCGATGCCGTGCAACGCGCCGCGTTCGTCGAGCAATCGCAACGCGATGCCGGCGAGATGATAGGCACCGAGCGCGTGTTCAAATCGCGAGTGCGTTGCGCCCGGATAGACAAGGAAGGCGAGACCGAGTTGTCGCACGTAGCGGAGACGCTGCAGCACCGGTGACTCGAGCAAGCCCAAGGCCAGCGGATCGAGCCGGATATTGTTCCAAATCGGATCGCGAAGAATTTCCATAAATCATGATACGAGTGGAATCCGTCACGACGAGGAGCGTTTTGTCCCGGGACGGATCGAAACGTTGTTAAAATGCTGTACAACACCCAACGAAACAGCGTGGAAGAGCGTGATCGATGCAAGGGTACAGTGGCCGCATTGGTCGCGCTTAACGAACGTGCTCCTGAAATCGTCCACATCGAACGTGAATATACGAAATCTTCCTCGCGCGCTGACCTTCCTCTCGATTTTGGTGTTGGCAGCGGCCCAGCGTGTTTCGGCGCAGTCGGTCGATATCATCCGTGGTCGCGTCGTCGGGCCGGACTCACAGCCAATCATTGGCGTGCTGGTCACCGCAACGACGCTCACCGGCAATGTGAGTCGTATTCAACGCACCGACAAAAATGGGCGTTACACGATCTCGTTTCCTGGTGCGGAAGGCGACTATTGGGTGTCGTTCACGTCGGTTGGCTTTGCGCAACGGCGCTACGAATTGAAGCGGTTGGCCGACGAAGACATTTTGATTGCCAATGCCAAGATGTCGCCGTCCGCAGTGACGCTCGAGTCGTTTCAGGTGACCGAGCGGGCGGCCGTTTCGCGCAGCGATACGATTTCAGACGTCGGTGGTAGCGAAAAGACAGTGGCGGCCGATCAAGGTTTTCTCAGCGCGGATCAGATGGGTGATCTCGCCGCGATGGCCGCATCGATTCCAGGTGTGCAGTTATTGCTGGGTGCGGATGGCGCCGCCGATGCGTTCTCGGTGTTTGGACTTGGTGGCGATCAGAACAACACGCAGCTCAACGGACTCTCGTTTGGCGATGCGACCGTGCCGCGCGATGCTGCCGTGAGCACATCGTTGGCTACGTCGCCGTACGACGTTTCGCGCGGTGGTTTTTCTGGCGGACAGTTGCAAGTGCGTACGCAACCGGGCTCGAACTTCATGAAGCGGAGCTTGAGCACAAACTTGGTGACCCCGCAACTTGAATGGATTGATCCAGCCGGCGTTGCCACTGGGCAACAGACCACGCGTCTTTCGCTGGGCGGTGCCGCCTCAGGGCCGTTCAAGCCGGATGAGGCGTTTTACAACACGTCCTTTCAATTCGACCACAACGCGAACGATTTGCTCACGCTGCTGAGCTCAAGCGCCCTTGGCTTTCAAACGGTCGGCGTCGCACCTGACTCTGTGGCTCGACTGCTCCGCATTCTCAGCGCGCAAAAAGCGCCCGTGTCTGTTGCCGGATTTCCGTCGCAGCACGCGACGGATCGTGGTTCGTTCCTGGGCAGTTTTGATGTAGTCCAACCGAACTCCACACGTGGCAACACGATCACGTTAACGCTCACGGGCAATCTCACGCACAATTCGCCGACGGGCGGGAACTTTGGCGGATCGTCCTTGGCGACGCCATCGCGTGCTGGCTCTACGCTCGCGTATAGTGGCGGTGGGCAAATACGCCACAGTGGACAGGTGGGCGTCTTTGGTTTGTTCACGGAAACGAACATTGGATACAGTCGGAACAAGTCCACGGCCGCTCCATATTACGAACTTCCGGCAGGCTCCGTGCGCGTCAATTCTGCACTCGCCGACGGTTCGCAGTCAGTCAGTACGTTGGGCTTCGGTGGCAGTCCCACGCTCTCAAACTCGTCGAGCAATACGGTGAGTGGCGTGAACACGCTCTCCTGGTTTTCGCCGGACAATCACCACCGGGTGAAATTCACCACGGAGCTACGTCGCGACGCGTACGAGTCGGCGCAAACGAATAACCAGTTCGGCACGTTTTCGTACAACTCGTTAGCGGACTTGGAAGCGAATGTCCCGTCGTCATTCACGCGACAACTCTCGCCACGACTGCGAGACGGCAGTCAGTTGGTTGGCGCGCTCTCACTCGGTGATGCGTGGCGGCCAACGAAGGACCTACAGTTGCAATACGGATTACGGTTCGATGCGAATAAATACTTGACGGGTCCAACTGCCAACCCAGCCGTCGCGGCCGCGTTCAAAGAGAACAACACGGATGTGCCAAGTCGCGCGTATTTGAGTCCGCGACTTGGGTTTTCGTGGACGTATGGAACGGCGGACCAAGTCACGCTGCTGCCGGGTATGGCACGCGCGCCGCGCGCCGTTGTTCGCGGCGGCGTTGGTGTGTTTCAGAACACACCCGGCGTGCAGTTGGTAGGCGGCGCGGTGGACAACACCGGCTTGCCCAGTGGTATTCAACAGTTGACGTGCTTAGGTGCTGCAGCACCGGCGGCGAACTGGAGTCAGTACAGCGCGAGTCAGTCCGCCATTCCCAGCACCTGCACAGATGGAACGAACGGTTCTGTGTTTTCTAACAGTACGCCAAACGTGGTGTTGTTTGACCCCAACTACGCGGCGCAGCGTTCGTTGCGGTCAAACCTGCAGTGGAGCGGACCGATCTTGGCGAATCGTCTTTCCGCGACCATCGATGGCACGTGGTCGCGCAATCAACATCAAGCGGGCAGTGTCGATATCAACTTTGCTGGCGCCACAAACTTTGTGCTTGCCAATGAAGGCGGTCGCCCGGTGTTCGTGTCGCCGTTGGCTATTGTGCCCACCACCGGACAAGTTGCATTCCGCGACGCGCGCGTCGTTCCGACGTTTGGTCGTGTCACACAAAACCGTTCGGACATTCAATCGGAAACGAAGCAACTTACTGTAAGCATTCGCCCCATTGCCTTTAATTCGCAGTTGTCGTGGAGCTTGTCGTATGTATTACAGGATGTGCGCGAGCAATTTCTCGGCTTCAATAGTACCGTGAGCGATCCGCGGAGTATCGAATGGTCGCGTGGCTCCTTTGGCCGACATCAGATCCAGTACAGTCTCGGATACAATTTTTTCAACACAGTGCGAGTGAGCTGGAGTGGGAATTTCCGTTCAGGTACGGCATATACCCCCGTCATTCAAGGCGACGTCAACGGTGACAGCTATTCAAATGATCGCGCGTTTATTTTTGATCCCACGAAAAGTTCTGATCCGGTGGTTGCAACGGGTATGCAGAATTTGTTGACCAACGGCACGAAAGAAGCGCAAGCCTGCTTGCGCGCGCAGTTGGGCGCACTAGCGACTCGCAATTCGTGCACAGGGCCGTGGACGTATAGCGGGAACCTGAACGTGTCATTCAACTCGTTGAATGTCGGCTTGCCGCAGCGCGCGACATTAACATTGCAAGTTGGTAACGCGCTTGGTGCACTGGATCGTATTGTGAACGGTGCAGATTTGAAGGGATGGGGCCAGAACATTCAGCCACCACAACAGCTGCTATTCGTACGCGGCTTCGATGCCACGACGAAAGCATTCAAGTATGAGGTCAATCAGCGTTTCGGCTCCACCCTGCCCGCGCAAAGCGCGATTCGCAGCCCGGTGTCCATTACCGCGCTGCTTCGCTTTGACATTGGTCCGACGCGCGAACGTCAGCAGTTATTGCAGCAGCTTGATCGTGGTCGTTCTCGGCCCGGCAATAAGCCCACGCTGCAACAGTTGCGTGGATCAGGAAACATCGGCCTCATCAATCCCATGCAGCAGATCATGCAGCAGGCCGACACGCTCAAGTTGACGCGTCGCCAAGCGGATAGTCTCGCTGTGTTGAATCGCCTGTACGTGTTGAAGTCCGACTCAATCTGGGCACCTGTTTCGAAGTTGCTCGCCGAATTGCCCGATCGCTATAATCGCGACCTCGCATATGATCGGTACATTGATGCGCGCGAGCAGTCGGTCGACATGCTCATGAAGATTGTACCTGATGTGAAGAAGCTGCTGACCAACGCGCAGTATCGCATCCTCCCGACTACCGTTGCGGGGTTCCTTGATAAGCGCACGTTGAAAGGCGTTCGCTCGGGAACCGCAGGAGGTGGAGGTGGAGGTGGTGGAGGTGGTGGTGGTGGTGGCGTTGGTCGCGGCGGGCGCGGCGGCGGCGGATGAGCGCGCCAATGAACGCACCGCGGTGTAACTCGGAAGCAGTACGCGCGCCTTCGAAAGTTTTTAATAGCGTCTTATCTGTTCGTTCCCGTTTCGCCGGGTATCTCATGATCACACGATCATTGCTGGTCACGATAAACAGCGCGCTTGTTCTGGTCGCGTTGGTTACGATTTCTGCAGCTGCGCAGGACGTGAACAAAGCGCCGTCGGCGTCGGATCCGAAAGTACCGGTCGGTACGGTTGGGCCAGTCGAAGCACGTTCACCGCATGCGTTCAACGCGCTGTCCATGCTGCGCTCGCTCCCCGACGGTTCGCTGTTCGTGAACGATGCGCAACGCCGTCAACTCGTTCGGCTTGACGCATCGCTGCAGCAGATCACGGTGATCGCGGATACCGCCGCTGCACCGCTCCCCTATGGACAGCGGCAAGCCGGAATGCTGTCGTATCTTGGCGATTCAACAATCATTGTCGATCCATCCACGTTGTCGTTCGTCGTGTTAAACGCGTTGGGCAAGGTGGTGAAAGTGATGGCACCGCCGCGTATCAGCGATATTAATCAACTCGCGTCGATGAACCTTGGATCGAACGCGTTTGATGCGAAGGGTCGCTTAGTGTATAAAAATTCCGGCGGCAATTTTGGGGGTGGCGGTGGAGGTCCAGGCGCCGCATTCGGTGGTGCGCAGCGCGGACAAGGTGGTGCTGGTGGTGGTGCACCGGGCGGCGCTGGACAAGGTGGTGGTGCCCGCAGCGGTGGTGGCGGTTTTGGCGGTGCAGGCGGGTTTGGTGGTGGCGCGGGTGGCGGCGGTGGTGCACCAACCCCTGCGGTGCCAGGCGCACGGATGACGCCGCCCACTCAACCCGATTCTGTGCCGATCATTCGCGCGGATTTCGACACGCGTAAAGCAGATACGCTTGCGTGGATCAAGGTGCCGCGAACCGACATCACGATGACCACGGGCGACGATGGCAGTGTGCGCATGCTCGCGAAAGTAAATCCGTTGCCGCAGGGCGATGATTGGGCGCTTCTCGCCGACGGCACGCTCGCAGTGATTCGCGTGATTGACTATCACGTGGACTATTTTGCTGCCGACGGTACCAAGTCATCGTCGAGCAAGTTGCCGTTCGATTGGCGTCGCATTTCGGACGACGAGAAAACCAAGTTGGTGGATTCGCTGAAAATTGTCGCGAAGGAAGCGACGGATCGGCAGGCCGTGGCAGCAGCAGCGGGTGGAGCGAACAATCGTGGTGGATTTCGCGCCAGCTTCGAGCCCGTCGCCGCAGAGAAGCTGCCGGACTACTTCCCGCCCATTCGCGCTGGGACAACGCTCGCTGATCGTGACGGTAATCTGTGGTTATTACCCGCGACTTCAACGATCGCGGCGCAGCTCGCGCAAACCATGGGTGCCCAAGGCGGTGGTGGTTTCGGTGGCGGTCGCGGTGGATTTGGTGGGGGAGGATTTGGTGGTGGGGGGGATCGCGGTGGTGCAGGAGGCGCCGGAGGTGCGCGCGGCGCACGTGGAGGTGACGCCGCAGGTCGCGACACCAGCGCAGCACGTCGTGACACGATGCCACCACCTCCGCAGCCGACGTTTCAACTCGTGTACGATGTCGTGAATCGCCGCGGCGAGCTGGTCGAACGCGTCAAGTTGCCACCCAATCGCACGATTGCCGGTTTTGGCACAGGCGGAGTGTTGTTCCTCAGCGCGCGCGAAGGGCGGAGTGTCTTCCTCGAAAAAGTTCGGCGGGTCGCCAGCAACTAGTCGCGCGATAATTTGGTGTTGGAACAACAACAGAGGGACGCTGCGCGTAGCGGCGTCCCTCTCTTGTTGTGCTACACACACCCATTGTACCTGTCAGCGCCTTGGTCCCGCCGCCAAAATCGCCGGCGTCACATCGTCGCCAAATTTCTTGATGTTTTCGTGAAACATCGCGGCGAGTTTTGTTGCTTGTGCATCGTACGCAGCGCCATCGCTCCATGTGCCGCGTGGATCAAGCACGTCGCTCGGCACACCGTCCAACATGGTCGGAATCTGCAAACCAAATATCGGATCTGTTGTGACCGGAGTCTTGCTGAGCGCACCATTCAGCGCGTCGCGTACCATGGCGCGCGTGTACGCCAACTTCATGCGTTTTCCGACGCCATACGCACCGCCGCTCCAGCCGGTATTCACCAACCACACCTGCGCGTGGTGTTGCTTGAGCAATTCGCCCAACATGTGCGCGTACTTGGTGGGATGCCACACGAGAAAAACTGCGCCGAAGCACGCGCTGAAAGTGGCCTGCGGTTCGTTGACTCCAGTTTCTGTGCCCGCAACCTTCGCCGTATACCCAGACAAGAAATAATACATCGCTTGCTCCGGACTCAGCTTCGCGATAGGCGGTAATACCCCGAACGCATCGGCCGTGAGAAACACCACGTTTTTGGGATGTCCACCGCGACCACTTGGCACGTGATTCTTGATGTAGTGCAGTGGATACGATGCGCGCGTATTTTCGGTGATCGTCTGATTGCCGAAGTCCACCTGTCGCGTAAGCTCGGTGAGCACCACGTTCTCGAGCACTGTGCCAAACATCTGTGTGGTCTGATAAATGTCCGGCTCACTCTCAGCGGAGAGGTTGATCACTTTCGCATAGCATCCGCCTTCAAAATTGAAGGTGCCGCTGGGCGACCATCCATGTTCGTCGTCGCCAATCAAGCCGCGCTCCGGGTCGGCGGAGAGAGTCGTCTTACCGGTCCCGGATAAACCAAAAAACAGCGCCGTGTCACCCGCTGCACCAATGTTCGCCGAGCAATGCATCGACAGCACACCTTGCTTCGGGAGCAGGTAATTCATCACCGTAAACATCGCTTTTTTCAATTCGCCCGCGTAACGTGTACCACCAATCAGAATGGTGTGTTCGGCGAGATTGAGTACGATAAACGTGCCAGTTCGCGTTCCGTGTCGCGCAGGATCGGCCTTATACTCCGGCGCGTGATACACGGTAAAATTTGGCGCGAACGTGGCCAACTCGCCGAGAGCCGGACGAATGAACATGTTTCGCACAAAATTCGCGTGCCACGCGTTGGGCAGGATGTATCGCACGCTGAGGCGCGTGCTAGGATCGGCGCCACAATACAAATCCTGCACGAACAGTTCGTCGAGACCATTTAGATACTCTTGAACATCCGCCTTCAACAGCGCGTAGTGCTCTGGGGAAATGGGTTGATTCACCTTGCCCCAATCAACGTCTGCGGCAGAGCCCGGCTCGCGCACGACAAATTTGTCGTTCGGAGATCGTCCCGTATGCGGTGACGTCACCGCAACGAAAGGTCCCATTTCGGCCAGTTGCCCTTCTTCTCGACGGACTGCAGCCTCGACCAATTCCGGTGCGACGAGGTTCCAATGCACGTGTCCAGCGGGTGTCAATCCTTGCGGAACGAGTCCGTCCGCACTGTCGCGACGAGCGGTCGTGGATGGAACTATCTGTGTCGCCATAAGCGCGACCCTCTATGAGAACGGAAGGCGGGACACGATGTCCCGTTTGAGAACGGATCGGAGTACGAAGCAATCGAGAAACATGCCAGCACGCGCGTGACGGCTCAAGCCAGCATGCTCGCATTAACCGGCAGAAGCACTTTGTTTACGAAAGTTGCGAAAAAGTAGGTGTATTCCGACTTTCTGGCGCGAGGGTTGCGGTGAAGATAACCGGTGCTGGGTGTTATGTGCTGCCGACTCAGCGGTTCGTAATCGGACGCTTTCAAACTCTGTGCCCGGATGGATCATGGTCGCGCTCGTGCTCGAACTTCCGCGCAAAAACTACTCGGTAGACTTTATCGCCGCCGATGTGCCGCTGGAGATGCGGTCTCCGGAGCAGACGCGCGATATAGTCGAGGCGATGGGCGGTACAGGTTGTCGGATTTTGGTCGTGGACGACGATCCAGACGGAGCGGACAGTCTCGCCGCGCTCTTATCGCTTATCGGGCATGAGACGGTCGTCGCGAACGACGGCCTCGCAGCGCTTGTTCTCGCTGACACGTTTCATCCGGACGTGGTCGTGCTCGACCTAGGTATGCCCGGACTCGACGGATTTGAGGTAGCTAAGCGACTTCGGAAAACGTCAACGGGTGCAGGGCTGCTACTGATTGCAGCTACTGGCTGGGGACACCCAGAAGATCGACGTCGGAGCCTTGCCGCCGGTTTTGATCATCATCTGGCCAAGCCGGTTGATCTACATCAGCTCGCCGAAATCATTGCGTCGAAACCGCACTTATAGCGAACACGCAGCAACTATAATGTGATGTCCGCGCGTTGTCCCAGCACATAACGCAGCGTTTGTATGTCGCGCTTGCTCAGAATACCAACTAGTGGCGCGCCAAACATGACGTCCGTTGCTTGATCACTATGCGCGCCAATGCCAAGCGCATGTCCAAGTTCATGGACAATCAGATTCGAATAAGCTCGTTGATCGGTCACTCGACCGCGGTCAACACGAATGATCACCGTTGCCTGACTCGCCGCGCCCGAAGCAAGCGCAAATCGCTGCGCCGAAAACGGCGATGACCCTACAGGGCAGAAATAGGTGTATCCAGCCGAGTTTTGCCCGTCAAACGTGCAGTCACCTGGCGCGATTGGCAGAGAGGTCGCGCGATCGAACACGATGACGTTGGCATCCGCTACCGATTCGGCGTGCACGAGCGTGTACTCCGCGAAGAGGGGAACACGATTCCAGGCTGCAATCCCTTCTCGAACAGCAAGCGCGAGCGACAGCGGTCCGGAGCCTTCCGGACTCGCCGCCAGATCCACCCAAATGGCAATCTTCGAACCACTCGGCCAGCGATACAAGAGTCCGCGCGACAGCGTTGTAGGATCGTACGCGAAGGTGGGTCGCGCGGCCGTCGGCGCATCGCACGCGATATTGAAGAGGGCGAATAGCGCGACTGAATACGCGCACAGTTGATAGCACCGTGGATGGCGCTCTTGACTTCGCCTCATTTCGAGATTCGCACACCGGCGGTGAGTCGACTAACCCAACCTGTTGTTGCCGTGGCCTCTGCAGCACTCGCATCGAGACGGAGCATGCTGTAGCGAACGAAGAGTCCTTGCTCGTAACGTGCGGATTTCAAGCCCGTGGTGTTACGATGCAGCGACACACCGAGTTCGCCGAGCGGCGAAAGACTGCTGGCGTCTCGGAACGGAAGGATGCTTCGCGCGCCGGAGAGTAGGGCAATGCCGAACCCGAAGTCCAACGAGATGTTGAGGTTTTTTTCGCCTGTGGCGAAGAGTGAAACGACGCCGAGTGCGTTGCCTTCCGTGAGTGTGCCGCCTGACCATTTTGTCTCACGTTCGGTCAACGACAGTGGCTGAGCACCGATGCGAACGGACGCGCCTGCGGATGCGCGCGATGACACGTTGCGATGGACATCGATGCCAAGTACGACGCCTGGCGCGGTGGTGACGGTTGGAGCAGTCGATCCGTTGAGCCAAGTCCCACCAATGACGCCAGCGAGTTCACCAGTCACGTGCCACTGGCGTGCGGCGACTTGCGCAACGACGCGTCTCGGTGAAGCGGCGAGCAGCGCGGCTGCCAAAAGGGCGATCGCCAGAGGCGCCGCAATTTGGAGTGTACGCGCGTTCTTCATATGCGTTAAGATACAACAGGTCGTTGTCACGCAAACCGAACCTATGCGATTCTCGCGGTACCCGCGTTTGACGCGCGTCTTATTCCTTTTCGCACTCTTTCAGTTGGCGGCGCCGTCTGTGGCCGCTGTCGCTGACGCGTGGCGGATGGATCGGCGCGAGGTCGTGGTACATGCGGAGTCTGAGTCGCAGCAGGGGTGTGTAACGGTGCACGCGCACGATTGTGCGCTGTGTTCCGTCGCGACGTCTCCGACCGGCGTGCAACCGTCGCCCAATGATTTTGCGCCCGCGTGGGTCGCGAAAGTGTGTGTGCCTACGGCGAGGGTGCTCCCCGCGCTGGCGAGTGTCACGCGTGCCGCTTCGCAGCGCGCACCTCCGATGGATCGAGGCTAGTCGTTCGCACATCGTCGCTCTGACGGTGCGCGCCTCTGCGCGTGCACACGCACGTGCCATCCATATAGTCGGAGTCTTTCATGTTGTACTTCATCGTGCGCCGCTTTGCGGCCGCGCAGGTGCTGCTTGCGGCCACACTCTTCACTCCTTTTGTACTACGCGCGGCGACCGTCCAACCAACCGCGCCCTTGATTACAGGATTGCTACGCGATAGCGCTGGCGCCCCGCTCAGCGACGTTCAAGTGGTCGTAAGCAGCGCCAATCGTGTGGCACTCACCGATGATCGCGGTGAATTTCTGGTGCGTGGCTTGCCGGCGGGAACATATCATCTTGATTTTGCACGCATCGGCTACGCAGCGCAGCACCAAATTGTCACGCTTGCGGTCAATGGGCCTGACGTGCGGCTCATCGTGACGATGCGACTGAGCTCGGTGCGCCTGACCAGTGTGAATGTGACCGCAACGCCGATCGGTACGGATGCGCTGAATGCCACGCAAGCGAGTATTCAGCTGTCGGGCAAAGAGCTCCAACGGGCCATCAGCAGTTCCATCGGACAAACATTGTCTGGCGAGCCCGGTATGTCGTCGCGATTCAATGGGCCACTCGCGAATGCACCAGTCATTCGCGGCATGACGGGCGAACGTGTGTTGGTATTACAAGATGGCGAGCGCGCAGGCGATTTGTCGTCGGCCGCGGTCGACCATTTGAATGCGGTGGATCCGAGCAGTGCGGAGCGAATTGAGGTGATTCGCGGTCCCGCATCGCTCCTGTACGGAAACAACGCGCTTGGTGGGGTTGTGAATGTGATTTCCAGTGACATTCCAACCAGCATTCCGAAACGCGTGACCGGTTTCGCGATGGGGCAAGGCGAATCTGTCACGCCCGGCGGCGTTGCGTCGGGTGGCGTCACTGTGCCGCTGTCGGATCGTTTCGCCATCACCGCGCGCGGTGGCATTCGGCAGTTTGACGACATGCGCGTCGGTGGCGGCGGTACGCAACCGAACACCAACGGTCGGACCAACAACTTCACGCTTGGTGGCGGCTTCGTTGGATCAAGCGGCTCAATTGGCGCGGTGTATCGGCAGATGGATTTCAAGTATGGATTGCCTCATCCCGAGGATGAAGACGCCGTGCGCATTAATGGCGTACGCCGGATGGCCGCCCTCCGATCATCGATCAATACTGGATATGCACCGATCGCGTCACTACGTGTAGATGGCACGGCGCAGTGGTACACGCACGGTGAGCTCGAACCCTCCGGCATGGTGGGTACACGCTTCGCGCTCAATACCCAGACCGTCAACATCACTGGTCGTACGCAATTCGGACGTGCGAGCGGGGCCTTTGGCGTGCAGGGGCTGTTTCGACAGTACACGCCGACGGGTGACGAAGCGTTTACTCCGGGTGCGAGCAACAACAACGTCGCGGCGTACGTGTATCAAGAAGTCCCGCTCGCGCGCGACGCCACGGCAGCGCATGCGCCGCGTGTGCAAGTTGGCGTGCGGTATGATCAATTTGCATTGCGCACCAATCCGAGCAACGCCGACGCCGTCGTGCGATTTGGTGCGGCGCAGTCGCGATCGTTCGGCAATGTAGCGAGCTCGGTCGGCCTCAGCGTGCCGCTCTCGGAGTACGTGTCGGTGAGCGCCAATACGTCCCGTGGCTTTCGCGCGCCAACCGTCGAAGAGATGTATGCAAACGGTTTTCACGCTGCGGTCGGCACGTTCGATATGGGCAATCCCAATCTCAAACCTGAGCAGAGTACCGGATACGAGATTGGACTGCGCGCACAATCGGCAAGGACGTTTGCGCAGATCAATAGCTACTACAACTTGATCGATCGATATATCCTACCCCGCGCGGTAGGTGCGCGAGATATTGGCGGCAATTCGGTGCCTCTAGTGAACTACGTGCAAGCGAACGCAAAACTGTATGGCATCGAAGGACAAGTAGAGACGCAGCTCGTGCGGCACGTTGTCGGCGGCGTCATGGGCGATTTTACACGCGCGCTGTTTCGTGACGGTACGGGCAACCTGCCGTACATTCCCGCCGGGCGTCTTGGTGGGTCGTTACGCTACGACAACGGACACATTTCGACTGGTGCGGATGTGCGGCGCGTTTTTAATCAACCGCATGTCAGTGGTGATGCGCTTGATGTGGCGACCAACGCGTACACGATGCTCAATCTCAACGCGACGTGGCTATTCACTGTACGCGGAAGCACGGTGCATTCATTCACCGTGCGCGTCGACAACGTGCTCGACGAGCAATACCGCGACGCCACAAGCCGAATCAAAAGTTTTGCGTTCAATCCAGGTCGCAATCTCAGCGCCGTATATAAGTTGTTGTTTTAGCACGGCGTCGTGCGCGCACTATCCTCGCGCGTAGCTTCGCAGCAGGCGCAACATGCGTCCGTCGGTCTCGATGGGCGTATCGCCTTTTGGCGTCTCGAGAATTTTTGGAATGCTTGCCAAGCGCGCGTCGGTCATGATGCGTCGAAACGTGCCCTCGCCGATGGTGCCTTCGGCGATCAGTTCGTGTCGATCCAGATGGGATGCCAATTTTGCCTTCGAGTCGTTGAGATGGAGACAACCCAACCGCGCAATTCCGATGACGTCGTCAAAACGCGTCATCACACTATCGTAGTCGGTAGCGACATCGTAGCCTGCGGCCCACACGTGCGCGGTGTCGAGGCAGATGCCAACACGATCGCGCACTGCCGTGGGAATGCCATCAAGCAACGCCGCCATTTCTTCAAAGGTCGAACCAAGGACGGTGCCTTGGCCCGCCGTGAGCTCCATGAGCAAACGAGTCGGTCCGGGCTCCGCCTCGAGTGCGATGCCGATAGCCTCCGCGTTTCGCGCGAGTCCGCTCTCGCGATCATCCATAAAATTTCCCGGGTGTGACACCAACGCATCGAGTCCGAGGGCGTGGCAACGACGCAGCTCCGCGCGAAAGCTCTCAATTGATCGCGCACGGAGGCTCACATCGGGCGACGCGAGATTGATGAGATACGAGTCGTGTGCACACGTCCATCGAACGGACGTTTCGCGCATCGCTTCGGCATACCGCGTTGCTTCTGCTTCTTCGATGTCACGTTCGATCCAACGATTGGCCTGCTTCGTAAAGATCTGATTGCCAGTGGCGCTGATTTCTCGCACGCGCGCTGCCGCTTCCCACGAGCCTCCCGCAATTGACACGTGCGCGCCCAAGGGTGCGCGATCCAGTGTGCAGTCGCCCGCGTCGACAACGATTCCTTCGGGCAGAGTCTTTGCAGTTTTCTTTGCTGGCATAAAATGTCGGATGAAAAACGTGTGTGCTGTGACGATCGCTAACGTCGCTGCGCGCGGAGCCATTCGAGTGGGTCAACCGCGCGGCCCTTGGGTCGAATTTCAAAATGCAAATGTGGAGGCAAATCCGGATCAGTCGCGCCCACGGTGCCTACCACATGACCTTTCAAGATCTGCTGACCTTTTCGCACATCAATGCGTGAGAGCGAACCGTACACCGAATAGTCACCACCGCCGTGTTGCACGATCACGGTCGGTCCGTAGGTGCCCACCGCATCCGCGAGCACAACTTCGCCCGCCGCAATACTTCGCACCGCCGCACCGACATCCGCACCGATCCCCATACCGTTCCAACGGGTCGTTGTGTTGTTCGGACTGACAACGCGGCCAAATCGATAGAGCACCGTGCCTTCCACGGGCCAATCCAATCGACCAAGGTCGGATGTGCGAATGCTTGATGGCGCGGCCGGACGCGCATTCGGTGCCAACGCAGCGCGCCGTCGCGCCGTCTCCAGCACCGCGATCACGCTGGCAAGACGTGCCTCGTCGCGCACGATTTGCGCGAGGCGTTCTCGCGTTTGTGTGGTATTGCGCTCCACGACCGTGAGGTTGCGCTGTCGCTGGCTTTCAAGCACCCGCAGGCGACTTGCTTCGCGCGCCTTCTCGGTACGATTGCGCGAGACCTCTTCTTGCAGCCGAACCAAGAGTTGGCGTTGCGTGGCGATCTCGTTGCGGAGCGCCTCTACGCGATGCACCAGTGCACGATCATGCAGGGTGAGCTCATGCAAATACTTGTACCGCGCGACGAGCGCGGCGAATGATTGCGCCGACAACATCGCTTCGACATCGTAGAGCGTACCGCGCTTGTAAATCTCCACCATTCGTCGGCGCAATACCAATTTCTTCTTAAGGATCTCTGCCTCAGCGCGCTCGAGACCTATCGTTGCCTCAGTCACATCATGCGTGATGGTTGCCAGCTGGCGATCAAGCGCCGCGACGAGGCGTGCCGTGGTCAGGCGCTGTCCTTCGAGGTTGGCTACTTCTTCAGTGAGTGACCGTGCGCTTCGCTGCAGCGTTTGCATGCGTTGTTCGAGATCCGAACGTTCACGACGCAGCCTGTCAAGCTCATTCTGCTGTTGCCGCAGCCTCGCCTCCGCAGCGGCACTACTTGTTGCACCACCTTGTGCGTGCGCCGACTTTGCGAGGAACGAAAGCACCGTAGTGAGCGCAATAACGACTGTGATAATCGTGCGGCGGCAGTGCGGCCGCGTTCGCACGATCACGCGTCGCGCCACGCCTGGCGAAGATGACGGCCGACAGACATCCAACTGCCCACAAATCCAATCGCGGCGCCGACCAGTATCCCAAGCGCTACTTGTTGCGGTGAGAAAAATTGCGTGATCACCAGAGAACGCGATATTAGCCCGTTGGCCGACCACGCAAGCAACGCGGCGATCACTCCGCCCGCGACGCCCTTGAGTGTGCCATCGATGAGATACGGTAATCGGACAAACATGTTGGTGGCGCCCACGAGGCGCATAATTTCGATTTCTTGCGCGCGCGCCAAAATCGCCATGCGAATCGTCGCGCCGATGATGATGACCGCGACCAGTGCAAACACAATCCCGAGTGCAGTACCCGCAACGCCAGCAATCGTGCGAATACGATACAGCTTCTCTACCCATTCGCGTCCGTACCGCACCTCGTCGACCGCCGCGTACGACGCGAGCACGTTCGACACTTTTTTGATGGACTCTGGATCACGCGCATTCTCTTTTAAGCGTACTTCGATTGAAGCTGGTAACACGGACCCGTCAATCACGTCGCGAAATTCTGCGAGCTCCGCGCGCGCGCGCTGCAGCGCTGAATCGGGACTGACGTAGCCGACGTCCGAGACTTCGCCGCGCTTTTGCATCGCCTTCACTAATTCGTCGACCGATGCGCCACGTGTGTTATCGACAAGAAAGGCACGGATTTCTACCCGATCTTCAATGCCGCGCAACGCCGCGCGAAGGTTAAGTGCCACCAGGCCAAACAGTCCAAACGAGAACAACGAAAATGCGATCGTCGTGATGGACAGCAGCGCGAGCAGCGGCGCGCGCCGGAAGGCCAAGAGGACTTCGCGAATAGCAAGCCTCACCGCGCTCCTCGCAGGTCGGCGACGAGCCGCGCAGCATCCGTACCGTCGAACACCAGTGCGCCTTTGTCCAATTCCAGAAAACGCAGTCCGCTCCACTCAATCAGGGAGACGTCATGTGTGGCCATAATGACAGCGGTTCCCGAAGCATTGATATCGCGCAGCAGTTGGAAAATTCCACGCGTCGCACGATCGTCGAGATTACCGGTCGGTTCGTCAGCCAACAGCACGAACGGATCGTTGACTAACGCGCGAGCAATCGCGACACGTTGTTGTTCGCCGCCAGAAAGCTCGTGCGGCATCGCCGTGGCTTTGGACGCGAGGCCAACCTGCGTCAGCAGGCGCGCCACTTTCGGTCCGATGGACGCTCTTGGAGCACCCGTCACCTCCAGTGCGAACGCAACGTTCGCCTCCGCTGTGCGATCTTGCAGCAATCGGAAATCTTGAAAGACAATGCCGAGTCGGCGACGAAACTTTGGCAGCTCGCGCGGACGCAGCGTTGCGCTGGAAAAGCCTGAGACGCGTACGTCGCCGGTGGTTGGACGTTCGGCCATGGTGACGAGTTTGAGCAGGGTACTTTTGCCTGCACCGCTGTGGCCTGCGAGAAACAGAAACTCGCCTTTTTCTACCTCGAACGACACGTCGTGCAGTGCAACACCGCTCCGCGCATACTCTTTCGATACTTTCGAAAATCGCAAAATACCGGCCATCGCTACGCCAGTGCCTGCGCGAGATCCGCGATCAGATCGTCCGCAGCTTCGAGCCCAATACTCAGATGGATCACTCCGTTCGTATCGGCACTCGGTGGGTGCACGAGCGAGTCCATGCCGCCCGTTTCTGTTGATAGCGTAAAGAGCTGCACTCTCTGCACTAGGGATATCGCGGAGGCAGCACCTCCAGCCAAGGTGATCGCCAACAAACCGCCAAATCCATCAAACAAACTCGCCGCAATTGTGTGATCCGGATGCGACGCCAGGCCCGGATAATGAACGGCGCTGATGCGCTCTTGGTGCTCTGCCCACTGCGCGACACGCAATGCGTTCTGGTTCTGTCGCTGCACACGCACATCGAGCGAGCGCACGCCACGCTCGAGCAGCCACAGCGCGAACGGGTCGGGCGTCTGCCCCCCGCGCAGCATCTTGGCGCGCACTTCGTCCACGACGGCGTCGGCGCCGGCGACGATGCCGAGGGTAACATCGCGGTGCCCACTGAGGTACGTGGACGCCGAGTGAATGATCACGTCTGCGCCATACTCGCTGGCGCGAAAGTTAATCGGACTCGCGGAGGTTGCGTCGACAACCAACGCCACGCCAAGCTCTAACGCCAACATCGCCACGGGTTTCATGTCGACAACGCGCGTTGTGGGATGCACTGGTGATTCGAGAAAAATCACGCGTGTGTTGCCACGCATCGCACGGCGCCATCCTCTCGTGCTGGTCGGATCGACAAACGTCACGTCAATGCCAACACGTGGCAGCTCGCTCTGGAAGAATTGCCGCGTGCTGCTCCCTAACCAGTCACTCGCGACGAGATGATCACCGGGCCTGAGGAGTGCCAACAGGGTACATGAAATTGCCGCCATTCCACTCGACAAAACAAGCGCCGCTTCCGTGCCCTCGAGCCGCGCGAGTCGACGCTCTATGGCGCTGATATTTGGTGCATCGGGCAAACTGATGGTTGTCGGTCCAACGTCGTGCAACAACATGGTCGCTCGAGCAGGCACATGCGCGATGCTCGCGTCCTCGCCGGTCAACGGAACGAGATCACGACGATTGTCAGACAAGCGAACCGCGATCCGTGTCGAGCTTCACCACACGGATGATTTCAGAGAGTGATGCGCCGAGTACGTCGCGGAGGACGACGGTGCCACGAACGAGGGAGTCGTCGATCTCCAGCACCGCTAACTCTTGCCGACGGTCCGTGACAATGCGCACCAGCTCTCCTTCGCTCACCAAACGAATAAGTGCATCGTCCGGGCGCATGCGCAGCATCGGGCCTCGTTCTGGATCACCGGCGCGTGTGGCGATGAAGCCGACGACCATGAGCGGTGGTGTGAAGCCGAAACCGGCCGGATTGCGAGCAGAACTACCCGTTGGGCTCATGTTGCCTCCATCATCGTGCTGGGAACGGTGAAACCATCTGTACGACGCATGACCAGCCGACGGTGTCGCAAGCGATCTAACTGCAACGCTGCCGATGCAGGTTCGACATCGAGTAATCCCGCGACGTCATCTGCCCAGAGCGGACCATGGTCGCGCACGGTCTCCCAGTGTAGACGCTCGTCGTCGTCAACGGTTCCAAATAGCTCCGCCACACCGTCGTGCCATGAGACGAGGGCAAGGGCGTGACGTTCGAGCACTGTTTCAATAGGATCGAGATGTCCATCATGAATACCTCGAAACAGCAGAAATCCTAACGGAAAATCGCCGTCCGCATATCGCAGTAAGAGCTTTGCGACAATTTCGTCCGCACAGGAAAAGTCGAGCAAGTTAACCTGTGAGAAATCGATCGTCGTGACGACCGGCACACCAATCTCCACCACTTGTCGTTCGATCGCGGTGCGTACGGCAGCACCTGTTGAGCGGGTGACGAGATTTGAATACAGATCACAGACGGTCCCGCGCAAAACGGTGCCAACATCGATGAGCAAACTCATACCGAGCGCTCGCGCGGACGCGCCCTGCTTGTGCTCGACTCCGTTGCGGATTTCGCAGCAGCTTTTGGCTCGCCAACGCGTTCGGGAATCGTGATCTGCATTTGAGCGCCCGGAAAGAATGGCAATGACTCGGCCATCGGCACGTCCTCGTCCCAGTCGGGCGTGATGGCGATGCGCGCCGTTCCGCTGCGCACCGAGAGCTTGCCGTTCCAACGTCCGACAAAGCGTCGAATGCCTGCGAGCCCTTGGCCGCGACCCTTGTCACCATGACGGAACCGGCTCATGGCGCGCAGCACAGCGTCTTCGAGTGCCATGGCGTCATCCCAACGATCACTGCGTCGATGGTTAGGCGCGCTTTCAAGCGACCGCCGAAAGCCTACGCCAGCGTCGCAGACGGCAATCACCACGACGCGCCGACCGAGTCGTTTCGTGTACTTGTATGTTTGGACCGCGACCCAGCCGCCTTGTCCGGCATGTTCAACAATGTTTTGACAGGACTCGCTCAGCGTCATACCAAATGCTCCGGTAATGGCGGTGTCGAGTCCGAGTTGTCCGTGCAGTATGTCCGCCGCCTTCTGTTGAATGCGTCCGACGACGCCGTGCACGTCGTCGCTTTGTACAATGGGTGTAATTTCGAGCAGCACGTCTGATTCGTGCGCCTCACGCTGACGCGGGACGGTACCGTGCAAATCATACAGCTCGGCTGCATATCGAAAAAACCCGGTGCGCGACCAGTAGGAAGCCGTTTCCGCATGTTCGGGCACTGTGAACGTCATGCGCTCGTCGCGCGATTGCGCCACGCAGAGTAGGGCCGTCAGCCCATACGGTGAAGCCCAGCGTGCGTGTCGCGCATCGACGAGGATTTTTTCGTCCAGTGGGATGAGCGCGAGCTGTTCGATGACGTGTTCAAACGTCTGTTCGTCGAGTGATGGCGGCACGTTGATGACGGTCGTCACGTGACGCTAAGCTCCCCTCGCAGATGATTCGCTAGGCCGGTTGCCCCGCGATGTTCGACATTGCGCGATGCGGCACGGTTCGCCGCGGCCATCGCATCCGTCAACATATCACCAGCGAGCAGTCTTGAGAAATGGGTTGCGCCCCAAACGTCACCGCAGCCAGTCGGATCTCCCGGTCCGTCAATTCGAGGCGGCACCGAGGGGATGAGCGCGGTGCGTACGGCACCAAAGGCCCCTGCGCCGCCGCGAGAACTCGTGGAGAGACTTGATGTGGTGCCACCGCGCGCGGGGAGATCGGACAGTTTTTCAAATCCCGGCGCTGCGACATACACGGCGCCCCGTTTTCCGAGCGTCACGCAAAGGCACGAACAGCCAGCGGCCATCGCCGTGGCAGCCAATGCGAGCGGATCCGGCGCCATCATCGCGAGTTCGTCTTCGTTGACCTGCAAGACATCAAAACATCCGCACCACGACGCGACGTCGGACAGCGGGCGCGCAATGCGCAGCCCATCGGGTTGCACGGAGTATACGAGCATATGGAGATCACAATACATTGGTCCCGCAAACTGCGCGCGCAATAGCTGCGTGGTTTCGAGGTCGAGCTCCCACCCACTCAAAAAGTTGATGTAGAGCGCGTCTAAGTGCGCCGCTTCAACGGCGGTCTTGAGACCAAGCCATGTCCAAGCGGGAACGCCTCCCGAAAGGAATTCACTGCGCCGCTCGTCATCGAGATATCGTAACTCCACGCGATTGTTCGGCACGTGCACTTCAATCAGTGCGGCATCGGCCGCCATGTGCTTCAGTGAGCGACAATACGCCCTCGCGCTCTCAGCGAGATCAAACCCAATCTTGATGATGGGCACTATCTCCCAGTCGTCGCTGAGGGCCGCATCGAGTCCACTTAGCGCGTACGTGATGCCACCCCATTCCTGCATGGGCACGTCGCGTTTATCTCGACCATAAATCACGTCCCACACGATGGAGCCGATGACACCCACTCGGCGTTTCCGTGTGACCGACGTTGCCGTTGGCGACAACGACACGCTCACGAATCCATCTGCGCTCGGAACGCGGCCACCGCACCAACGACGCCCGCCGTTCCCGGCAGCTCACCGGGCACGATACGCACGGCTTGCACCGCCGGTCGGAATGCGCGACGACGCACTTCCATGCGTAGCGGTTCGAAGAGCGCTTCGCCGGCCAACGTCACCCCGCCTGCGATCACCACAACATCAGGATTAAAAATATTCAGCAAGTTGGCGATGCCGGTGCCTAAAAACCGCGCGGTGTCGCGTACGACTTCGCGTGCGATGACATCACCTCGCGACGCGGCGTCATAGACTGTTTGTGCCGTGATACGCGACACGTCGCCATCCACCATCTCGGGCAGCATCGACGGTTGATCAAACGCCAACGCTTCTCGCGCACGCTCCGCGATCGCAGGGCCAGAGGCATATGCTTCGAGACAGCCATAGTTACCGCAGCCGCATCGTCGGCCTGTTTGATCGATGGTGATATGCCCGAGCTCACCCGCCATATCGCTCGAACCATGATACAACTTGCCGTCGAGGATTAATCCGCCACCAATGCCCGTGCCGATGGTGATGCCCACCACGTTGCGTCCTCCGCGCGCGGCACCGATCCACCATTCGCCGTACGTCGCGCAATTCGCGTCATTGTCGATGGCCGCGGGCAGCCCAGTCAGTGCGGCCATGCGATCTCGCAGCGGCACGTT
>JANYHT010000032.1 GCA_025358925.1 Gemmatimonadaceae bacterium
TTTGTGCGGCACTAGGCCGCGGCTCGTTGACACTTTCAGTGCGGCGCCAGGAGGCACCCCGCTAACACTTCGATTCACGCCACCAACGGGAGCATAAGGCGTGCCGTGAAACTCCCCAACGATCTTACAACGTAAAACGGAGCCTGCCATCGCCGCAAAACACGTAACGTGTTCCTGTAAAACACTTTGCGAGGGTTTGAGATGGCTACGCGCTAAGGTCGGACAAAGACATCGTAGTGTGGTCGTCGCAGAGCAGCGCCAACAACCGTTGCGGCAGCGCAACATTACCTCGCGTATCCCACGCTGCCTTACGCCCTCCCACAAGCATGCGACCGGCCTCGCTCGAACGGCAATATCGGTCGGGCACTACCAAATAACCAGAGCGACAACCAGTTAGTAAGTTTGTCGCCTGTCCTTACCGATGTGGACAATGCTATCATGGACGCTGCCCGAATTTTGCGAAACGCCGAAGGCTGCCCAGAAGGCTCCCCGAACTCATTCCTGATGAACGATGCCTTTCGTACGCGCACTGATTGCCGGATCTGCGGCAGCACAGATCTCGCCAAAGTGCTCGATCTCGGTTCAACACCTCCGGCCAACGCGTATCTACGTGCCGAGCAACTCGATCAGCCGGAGCGCACGTTTCCATTAGAATTGCATTTCTGCCGAACCTGTTCGCTTGCACAACTCATTCACGTGGTGGCACCGGAAATACTTTTTCACGACTATCACTACGTTACCGGTGCCAGCACGCCGTCCGTCGAACATTTTCGACGATACGCCGCAGAGACGATCGCGCCGCTTATTACAAATACACACGACCTCGTGGTCGATATTGGTGGCAATGACGGCGTGCTCTTGGAAGCGGTGCGCGATTTTGCTCGCGTTTTAAACGTTGACCCAGCGTCAAATCTGGCCGGCCTGTCAGAAGCACGAGGCGTCCCATTCATGGCTCGATTTTTTTCCGAACGCGTTGCGTGTGAAATCGTTTTAGAGCATGGCGCTGCAGCGGTGGTTACCGCCAATAACGTCTTCGCCCACACGGATGTGTTGCTCGATGCGTTCAACGGCGTGCGCGTGCTGATTGGTGAAACGGGCACATTCGTGTGCGAAGTACACTGGGTGGGGGATCTGCTCGAGCGAAATTGTTTCGACCAGATCTACCACGAGCACCTATGCTTTTATTCACTGCACGCAATGAATTGGTTGATGAAAAGGGCGGGCCTCACACTAGTGGATGTCGAAATTGTACCGACGCAAGGGCAATCATTGCGCGTGTTTGCCAAACGCGAAGGCGTTCCTTCCATCGCGGTGAAAAATCTGCTGGCGTTAGAAGTTGCGAAAGGCGTCACTGGTGAAGCTGAATTTGTTGCATTCGCTGCTCGCGTCAGTGCCAACCGCGACGCGGTGCTTTCGTTGGTAAAAGATCTCAAAGCGTCGGGCAAACGTATCGCCGGATATGGCGCGCCGGCAAAGGGAAATACCTTGCTCAACTACTACGGACTGGGGCCGAGCGAAATCGAGTATCTCGTGGACTCAACTCCGCAGAAGCAAGGCCTGTATAGTCCGGGCATGCACATCCCAATTGTTGACCGGCAGATGCTTGAATCCGATCCGGTGGACTACGCGATCATTCTCGCATGGAATTTCCGCGATGCGATTTTAAGCAAGGAGGCATCCGTGAGAAAGGCTGGAACGAAGTTCATCGTCACGGTGCCGTCAGTGGAAATTTTCTAACGTGGATACGCGCGGAATCATTCTGGCCGGCGGCTCGGGCACCCGATTGTATCCGGTCACTCGCTCAGTGAGCAAGCAGTTGCTACCCGTGTACGATAAGCCGATGATCTATTACCCCCTCTCGACGATCATGTTGGCGGGGATCAGGGAGGTCTTGATCATCACGACTCCTCGCGACAGCGCAGCGTTTCGTGATCTGCTGGGCGACGGGTCCGAATGGGGGATGAAGCTCGAATACGCGACGCAACCGAGCCCGAATGGGTTAGCAGAGGCGTTCGTGATTGGGCGTACGTTTATTGAAGGACGGCGGAGCTGCTTGGTACTCGGCGACAATCTTTTTTATGGACATACGCTCGCAGGATCTGTGCAGCGTGCGGCAGCGCAGCAAAAGGGCGCTACCGTCTTTGCATATCAGGTGTCGAATCCCGACCAGTATGGTGTTGTAGAATTCGACGCGGCAGGTAAAGCCGTTTCCATTGAAGAGAAGCCGAAAACTCCGAAATCGAATTTTGCGGTGACAGGACTGTATTTTTACGATGAGCAAGTAACGGAATTCGCAGCTGCGCTCAAACCCTCGTCGCGAGGTGAGCTGGAGATTACGGATC
This sequence comes from Gemmatimonadaceae bacterium, assembly GCA_025358925.1. Lineage (GTDB taxonomy): Bacteria > Gemmatimonadota > Gemmatimonadetes > Gemmatimonadales > Gemmatimonadaceae > Gemmatimonas. The sequence continues at coordinate 2,343 of JANYHT010000032.1, forward strand.
TGAATCGTGAATATCTCCGGCGCGGGCAACTCACCGTCGAGCTGCTCGGTCGAGGAAGCGCATGGCTGGACACGGGTACGCATGAATCACTTTTGCAGGCCGGACAGTTTGTGCAGATTGTCGAGCAGCGGCAGGGATTAAAAATCTCTGCGCCGGAGGAAGTTGCCTACCGCATGAAGTTTATCGATCGTGATCAGTTGCGTATGTTGGCCAAGGGATTAGGGAAGAGCGAATATGGTGCATATTTGAACCGATTGGCTGACGAAGATATTTCATGATGCGCCACGTTTGATGACGAAACTTCTGTTACTCGGCGGATCAGGTCAGCTCGGCAAGGCAATTCAAATGCTTGCAGATGCCAGCTGGAGCGTCCACGCGCCAGGATCGGAGCTGCTCAATCTGTCGCAACCAGACGAAGTAGCGCGATTTATCACGCAGCACAAACCCAACGTCGTGGTGAATTGCGCGGCATACACGAAGGTGGATGGTGCTGAATCGCAGCGTGACATCGCGTTTCAGGTCAATGGCATTGCTCCAGCCGTGATGGCCTTAGCAACACGAAGTATTGGAGCACAGTTCATTCACGTGTCTACGGACTACGTGTTTGACGGCACCGGTGATATTCCATATCAGACGTTTGCGGCAACCAACCCGCTCAACATATACGGTGCGTCGAAGTTGTCGGGTGAAATAGCGGTGGCTCGCGAGAACCCAGAGGCCGTGGTGATTCGTACATCTTGGATACATTCGGGCGGGGGTGTGAATTTCGTTTCGACGGCCGTTCGAATGCTGAAGTCCGGTCAATCCATGCGCGTGGTTGACGATCAGATAGGCGTTCCAACGCGAGCCGCGAATCTGGCATATGCTATTCTGTTGTTGGTCGAACGGCGTGACGTCGTCGGCCTACTCCACTTCACAGACGGCGGAGTCGCTTCGTGGTACGATGTCGCTGAGTGTGTGCTCGACACAATGCGATCAAACGGGAGCGTGACGGATAGTGTGAAGGTGTCACCGATCGAAAGCAGCGAATTTCCGGGAGCGGCTAGGCGTCCGAAGGTGTCAGTACTGAGTACGCATTCAACTCGAAGAACGATTGGTTGGACGCCGCCGCACTGGCGCATCGGGGTGGTCGCGTCAACACAGGAATTACTTGGCCAGTCGCTAAGCGAGCCGTAACGATGATTTGTTGGACTGCGAGGGCAGGTTCGACGCCGAACTGCCGATACTCTCTTGGCGACCACTCGGAAATACTGATTTCGGCGTTCATCACAATCGCCTTATAGGCGAAGGACAACTCCCGTGCGTTTAGTTGCAACCGCTTTGCCCGATGTGCATATCGTGGAATCGCCAGTATACTCTGATGATCGTGGGTTCTTCACCGAAGTATTTCGCTCGGATGAGTTCGCGCAGATGGGTTTGCCGACATTCTATGAACAGGACAACCACAGCCGATCAGTGCGTCATGCCCTACGGGGTTTACATTTTCAATTGAATCGACCGCAGGGCAAGCTGATTCGCGTCGTATCGGGCAAGGTGTTCGATGTTGCTGTGGACATTCGGCGGAGTTCATCCACTTTCGGCAAATGGGTTGGCGTCACTCTAGAAGCAGGCGATGGACGACAACTCTGGATTCCGCCAGGATTCGCGCACGGGTTTGTTGTGCTGAGCGACTTCGCCGACGTGTCGTATAAGTGCACCACGGCTTACAACGCTGCCTCCGAACGCAGTATTTCATGCAAAGATCCTCATCTCGGAATCGAATGGCCTCTCCCTGAAGGCGTCACGGCGCTTATGTCGGCCAAGGATGTTGCAGCGCCGATGCTTGCGGCGGCAGAACTCTTTGAATGACGTGATCGCTTCCACCAAGGAACTGCTCGATGCGTAAACTGCTCGTAACCGGCGGTGCCGGTTTCATCGGTGGAAATTTTGTTCATCATTGGTGTCGCGAACACGATGCAGATCGCGTGATTGTGTTGGATGCGCTCACGTACGCTGGCAATCGTGCGACACTCGCCACACTGATTGCCGAGCAACGCATTGAGTTTGTGCACGGGGACATCACTGACACGCCGTTGCTTGATCGGCTTTTCCGAGAGCACGCGATCGACACTGTCGTGCATTTCGCCGCTGAATCGCACGTGGACCGTTCAATTGTCGATCCAGGGGCATTTGTACGAACGAACGTCGTTGGTACGCAGACGTTGCTTGACGCGGCGCTCAAGGCATGGCGGGTGGACGGCCTGTGGCGTGAGAACGTGCGCTTTCACCACGTCTCGACCGACGAAGTATACGGCACACTGGCGCCGAACGATCCGCCATTCTCCGAGGCAACACCGTTCGCACCAAACTCACCGTATTCCGCGAGCAAAGCCGGCGCCGATCATCTGGTGCGCGCATACGTACACACGTACGGCATGCCGGCAACGATCAGCAATTGCTCGAATAATTACGGGCCGTATCACTTCCCCGAAAAATTGATTCCACTCATCATCGTGAATGCGCTGCACGGTCGCCCGTTACCGGTGTACGGCGACGGCCGACAGATTCGCGATTGGCTCTTTGTCGAAGATCACTGTATCGCGATTGAGCAAATTTTGTCCGCGGACGTTGCGGGGCAGACCTTTAATGTTGGTGGACGCGCCGAACACGTAAACATCGACATCGTGCGCCGACTCTGCGAGTTGCTAGATGCACGGTTTGCGAGCGACGCGACACTCGCCGCGCGATTTGTTGAGTGCCCAGCGGCGCGCGGCATCGCGTGCGATTCGCTCATTACGTACGTCAAAGACCGGCCCGGTCATGATCGGCGTTACGCGATAGATCCAACACTGATCGCGACCACCTTGGGCTTTGAGCCACGCGAAACACTCACAACGGGCCTCGCGCGCACGGTGGACTGGTACCTAACCAACGAGCCATGGTGGCGCTCCGTGATGGACGGCAGCTACCGCGATTGGATATCAAGCCAATATCAACGCACGTTGACCTGAGTTACGCGAATGACGCGAATCTGAACGGAGTCATCACGGGCTGGCGGCCTGCTCCATTTTTCAGGGGGCGCATCGACCCGATTCGCACGGTCACGCGAGATCCGTTGCTGTTTATTTCAAATTCTGTATCGTCCTCAGCGAGCCGCAACTCATCGACCGTTCTAATCAATTCGCGTCATTCGCGAAATTCGCAGTGCGGTTGTTTGTAGTCTGCTGGTGAACCACATCATGACCGCGAAGTACGCGAATGACGCGAATCTGAACGGAGTCATCACGGGCTGGCGGCCTGCTCCATTTTTCAGGGGGCGCATCGACCCGATTCGCACGGTCACGCGAGTTCCGTTGCTGCTTATTTCAAAAGTCTGTGTTGTCCTCAGCGCGCCGTTACTCACTCGTCGCTCCAATCCGTAATTCGCGAGCAAGAAATTCGCAGTGACCACGTTGCGGACACCGCTCACACAGCGCGACGCGCGCACCGCACACCAACGCCCCCAGTTCCATCAGCGCTTGATTGTGCTCCCACGCTGCCATTCCACCTCGCTCCGGCAGCGTTGCTTCCGCAAGCGCCCACGCCAGTCGCTGTCCGACCGCGGTCTTAGGCGAATGCTCCGGTGCGAACACGCGCAGCAACACGCGCGACACATTGGTATCCACGAGCGGCGCGCGTTTTTCATATGCAAACGTGGCGATCGCACCCGCAGTGTACGCACCAATCCCCGGCAGTTCGCGCAGTAAGGTCGGATCGCTCGGCAGCGTTCCATCAGGCGCGTGCGCTGGCGCCACGGTGCGCGCCAACTTGTGCAAATTTCGCGCGCGCGCGTAGTAGCCAAGCCCTTCCCACTGCTCCAACACGAGACCAACCGGTGCTTTCGCGACGTGACGCAGTGTTGGAAAACGCGTAAGAAATCGATCGTAATAGTCAATGACACGCGATACCTGCGTCTGCTGAAGCATCAGCTCCGAGACGAGGATATGATACGGATCACGCGTTTTTCTCCACGGCAAATCACGTGCATTTTTGCGATACCACGCCCGCAATTTGCGACCGAACGCTTTGAGGTCAGATGCGTCAATCGCCGCGACAATATCAGCGGCGATCTCGGCATGCGTTTGCTTGCGCGGCGTTTTCATACGACTCAGCTGACGGTCCGCGTTTTCTTACGCAAGAAATCCATCAACACAAATTGGCCGAGTGACATGGTGTTGGTAAAATAGGCTTTGCCGCGACTGATTTCGCTGACACGTTTGACGAATTCTACAAGAGCACGATCGCGCGCGAGCATGAACGTGTTAATCATGATGCCGCTCTTTCGGCACGCGGCCACCTCGCGCAACGTTTCGGCAATCACGTAGCCATCAAGACCCATCGAATTCTTGTACACCTGCCCATCGGGCATCGACAGCGCGCTGGGCTTGCCGTCGGTAATCATGATGATCTGTCGCATATCTTTTTTCTGCGACAGCAGAATGCGGCGCGCGAGTTTCAACCCTTCGGCGGTGTTGGTGTGAAACGGACCAACTTGCGCCTTGGCTAAATTCGCGATGGGAATTTCTTCCGCAGAATCGTGAAACAGCACGACGCGAATGGTGTCGCCCGGAAACTGAGTGCGAATGAGATGACAGAGTGCGAGCGCCACTTTTTTAGCTGGCGTAAAGCGATCCTCACCGTACAAAATCATTGAATGCGACGTGTCGAGCATGAGCACTGTCGCGCAGCTCGATCGATACTCGGATTGCCGTACCATGAGGTCGCCGTAATCGAGGTCGATCGGCACCTCGAGCGAACCGGTACGCGCGAGGGCGTTGGCGAGCGTGCCAGATACGTCAAGGTTCAGCGCGTCGCCAAACTCGTAGGGCTTACTCCATGCGTCCGACTCAACACCCGTCGACAACTGCGGCGTGTCGTGACTCCCGATACTCGACTTGCCGAGTGAGCCTAGCAGATGGCGTAGCGTACGGTAGCCGAGGAAGTCGATGCCGCGATCGGTGAGGTTGAATTGCACGTCGTTGGCGGCGGCCTGACCGATTGAACCTTTGCCGGTGACCGGCTGTTGTGAGCCCGGAACACGCGCGGGCTGATCAACAGTAAGCATGCCGTCGCTTACTAAACGCTGCACCAAGCCATCAAGCAGTTCGGCCAACTTTTCTTCGGAGACTTCATCACCCTTTCCTCGTAACGCGTCCATCATCTCCGGCGTGAGTTGACCGCTTTCGATAAGCGCGTTGAGGATGGCCTGCTTGAGCGAGTCCATCGACCGGTCGCCGTCTTCCTGAGGCTCACCCCAATAGCCCTGCTCGCCGCCCGCAAAGCCTGATTGCAGGAGAAAGTCGGCTAACTGGTCGAGCAACGCCTGGAGGTCGACGGCGTCGGCCATCTGGGCGCTGAACTTGGTGTAGGTGTGGAAACGCATACTGGCCTCGAGCAAAGAATCGAACAGCAAGTTACAACACTTGCTTCTTGAACGTCGTGAGCAAGCAGCATGGTTCCGCGCTCGCAAGTGCACGGCACGGTTGCAAAAAAGCCAACGGACGCGGTGCGGCTAGATTTGTCTTATATAAGTTGGACTTTCTTACTGGGAGAGCACCATTCGTGGCTACAGATTTCAAGTGCCGCATGTGCGGCTCGGGCGATGCACGGAGAGAAGTAGCTGTCCGCGAGATGATGTTCGGCACACGAACGGTGTTCCAATACGTCGAGTGTGCTGGATGCGAAGGATTACAAATTGACAGAATCCCAGACAACCTTTCAGAGTTTTATCCCGACGACTATTACTCGTTTTCGACGCCTGAGGGCTCGATAACGATCAAAGCGCGGGTTGGCATTTTCCTGCGACACGTGCAGCGACGCGCTCACCGTGCCGGTTATCACGCGCTCGAACGGCTACTTGCTTCGCGAATGGGCCCGATTGTCACTCCGAAAGCATTGGCAAAAGTTACGGTCTCTCCGACAGCACGAATTCTTGATGTGGGCTGTGGCGCTGGCTCGTTGTTGATCGAGCTTCGTAACGCTGGATTCCTACACCCGCACGGCGTTGATCCGTTTCTCCCGCGCTCCATCTCATATCCCGGTGGTGTGCGCGTCGCGCGCGCGGCCCTCAGCGAGATGCGCGGACCGTTCGATTTGATCATGTTGCACCACGTGTTTGAGCATCTGCCAGACCCACTGCAAACATTGCGTGAATGTCGAGATCTGCTTTCAAATGACGGGCAACTGCTGCTGAGATTTCCGTCAGTCCCATGTGAGGCATTTGACGTGTACGGGGCAGACTGGCTTGCCCTCGACGCTCCACGACATCTACATATTGTTTCAAGGGTTGGCCTTGAGTCGATGGCCCATGCGGCAGGTCTAAAAATCAGCAGTTGGTCTCAAGATTCCGAAGCACAACAGTTCTGGGGGAGCGAGCAATACCAGCGAGATATTCCGTTGTTCGACAAGCGTTCGTTCGCTAAAGACAGGTCGGTGCTCGATCCCGCACGTCTTCAAGAAATGGAAACGAAAGCGGACGCGTTAAATCGCGCCGGTCGTGGCGACTGGTCCGTCGCGGTACTCCAAATCGCAAACCCATAGCCTCGCGCAATCCGTTCCGAGTCCTCCAAGTTCATCGGAACTTTCGAATATTTTGGATCGGGCAAACACTCTCGTTGGTTGGCTCGTGGATGCAAACCATGGCGCAAGGGTGGCTATCGCTGCAGCTGTCGAACGATGCGTTTATTGTCGGACTCGTTGCGTCGGTCGGAGCGCTGCCGATTGTGGTAATGTCGATGCATGCCGGGGCGTTTGTGGATCGGGGGAATCGCATTCGTATCGTCCGCATCACACAAAGCGTGATGTTGTTACAGGCGGCCGCCCTTTGGGCCTGCACGTGGCTGGGCGTGATTTCGGTGCCGCTCATACTTGCGCTCGCGGTGGTGCAGGGGATGTGTAGCGCCGTCGAGATCCCGGCGCGTCAGTCAATGATTGTTCAGCTTGTTGGACGAGACGACTTACAGCCCGCAATCGCGCTGAATGCCAGCGGATTTAATCTTGCGCGGATCGTTGGGCCGGCCATTGGTGGATTGGTCATTCACCGCTTAGGAATTTCGTGGTGCTTCGGATTGAACGCCATCAGTTTCGTGGCTGTGCTGTGGGGGTTGTTTCGCATTCAACTGCCGTCACCGGACGTGGTGCTCGAGGCGCGCAGCGTGCGGGAGGCGTACCGCGAAAGTACGGAAAGCGCGGTGGCAGGATTGCGTCACTTGTTACAGCGAGGACCGGTGCGTGATTTGCTCACACTGGTAACCGTTGGCGCGATTTTTAGCGGACCGTTCATGACGCTTATGCCGGTGGTCGCGCGTGATCAACTGGGTCTCGGTGCCGACGGATACGGGGGATTGCTTGCGTCGGTTGGAATTGGTGGACTGATCGGGGCGTTGCTTATCGCGGGGCCCGCGACCCATTTGAAACGGGGGCGATTGATGATGATGACGGGACTGGCGTTTCCGGTGTTACTGATCGCGTTCGCCTTCACGAAGGCACCAAACGTTGCCAACATTGTACTGCTCTTTACGGGCGGTACGATGATCATGTTTAATGCGCTCGGTAACGGCATTTTACAGTCGCTGGTACCTGAAGAATTTCGCGGCCGATTAATGGCGTTTTATTCGCTTCTGTTTGTTGGGCTTTCGCAATTAGTTGGTGCGTTTATGCTTGGTGCAGCGGCGCGATTTGTTGGCGTGGCATGGGCGATCAGCGGTGGTGCGATCGTGTCGCTGGCGTTCGCCGCGTGGACGTTGCGGTCGTCCCGGTTGCAAGAGCTATAGCCGTTTACCTACCGCGCGTGATGCTCAAGCTTACGGTTACACTGCGTGGCATGCCCGGCTCGTACGCTAACGGCGCGCCGTTCACAACATCGGGATTCAGGAACGCGGACCCGATCCAACGACGATCCAAAACGTTTTCGATGTTTATAAATGCGCGTACGAATGCATCGCCAATGCGGACAAGTCGATCCGAACGCAGGCCAACACTCAAAATATGCGACTCGGGTACGGTGATCGTGTTTGCGTCATCCGCGAAGTAACGACCCGTGCCCTGCATGCCAACTTGCACTGAGATACCGCGCGGCGCGGACCTCGGCCCATACACCAGCGTCGAGCCGTAAAAATAGTCGGGAATACCAACAATCTTGTTGCCAGCATAGTCGGCTGTTGCACCCGCTTTCCCATAGTGAACAGAATCCACGACGTACTGCTGGTACTTATTCTGTGACAGCGTGAACGCATTCTCCCAACGGAAGCCACCGCGTATCGCCGCTGTTATTCCCACCTCGGCGCCCACTCGACGCGCTTGTCCTGCGGTAAAGTAGAAGCGGCCACCGCGATACGGCACAATTTCGTTGGTCACGTTGGTGAGATAGCCCGCCATATCATACGACACGGATTCGAGCGTGCCGCTGCCATCGCCAACCGCCATCACGTGCTTGGTGCCCACCTCATACGTCGTCGAACGAATGGGTGCAAGCAATGGGTTGAGCGCGGTGATCGTGTCTTGACCAAACGTGCTGGCCGGATCTGTTTCGTTACCGGCGGGCGCTTCAATGCCACCACCCACGTTGACATACAGCGTGTGTGTCGGAGAGAAACGATACGTTGCACCGAGCTTTGGCGTCACGCGTGCGAAACGTTTGCTCGCGTCCAGTTGTGGCATGCTAAAACTTTTGTAGTAATACGAAATCGCGTCTCCACGTGCGCCGAGTGTGACAGAGATCTTGTCATTGAGCGTGAGTTCGTCTTCAACAAACAATCCCGAATTGTATGCGCCTTCGCCCTTGTTGTCGCGCAACGTGACGCCACGACCATTGGTACTCGAGAGAGTGTAGAATAGGATTGTGCCGTCTTGATAGGCTTGGTCGAGGCCGAGGTTGATTCGATTACGCGTCGTGGTACCAATTTTGTCGATTCGATTGTACTGCACATTGCCACCAACGTGGTAGCGCGTGAAATCGCGGAAGGTGCCGCGCTCGGAGCGCTGTAAATACTTCGGATTGACGTACGTGACCGCCGATAGCGATTGCTTGTTGTCGATCTGATGTTCGATGGCGACGCCAAGGCGTCCGAGTCGGTTAAAACGCCGTTCGTCGCGCTCGGCGTATGTTGCGTTGGCCTGGCGTGGATTTGTCGCGACGTCGGCAGCGGAGAGCGGACCCGGTATGTGCATCAAGTTGTTTGCGCCAAGCAGGTGCACACGTAGAAGCGTTTTGTCGCTAACGGGTGTCGCGATACCCGCATTGAACAACACGCGACGCGAGCTGGAATTAGCGCGCCATCCGTCAAATGTTGTGTTTACGAGCGTGGCGTAAGCGACGCCGCTGCCGAGTGGCGCCCCCGCTTGTGCGATGTAGCGCTGCAATCCGAAGGTGCCATTCATCGCTTGTGCCGTCATGAATGGCTTGTCGACTTGAGGCACGGTGGAAATGCTGACCACGCCGCCTGCAGCGTTGCCCCACAACGAACTCGCGTTCGAGCGAATAACGTCGATGCCTTCCGCCGATGCGAGATCGACGTTGTCGAACGAGGTGCGTCCGTCAGGTTCAGTCTCGGGCATGCCATCCATAAGCACGCGGATACCGCGTGACGTACCCGCGTTGGAGCGATCGCCGGCACCACGTGCGCCAAATCCGCGAATCGTGATGCGAACATCAGATGTACCATAACGCGATTGCACGAGCGCTCCGGGAACCGTCGCCATTGCGTCATTCAACCCGAAACCGGCCTTGCCGGCGAAGTTTTCGCGCGCAATGCGCGTGATGGCGAGCGGCGCATTAAAAATGGACACGCCGCTACGCGTAGACCGAACGTTCACCGGTGCGAGGCGCTGTGACGCGCTGTCTCGGGCCGTGGAGTCGATAACGGTGCGTTGTGCGAAGAGCGTCGCTGGGACGAGTCCAAAAGACGTACACGCCCACAACGTTGAAATGCACGTCAAGCGCATGCGGCGGCGACGTGCGCTTGAACGCACGTCCGCAGCAAGTCCGGGAACCATAAATTTTTTCGGGGCGGGAGGTTTGGTGATGCTCCCTAATAATGGTGCATTTGGCGCGCGAGTACCAGAATAAACCAGCAGCCGACCGCGCTTAACCGCCGAAAAATTCCTGATTGGGACGACGACGAGTCTCACGATCAGCGCGACCGTACTTTCCTTCGTCGCTGCGCGAAATCTTGCGACGCGCAACCAAGGCTTCGAGCACCAGCTCGCAGGCTACGACAATCATGGGGTCGTCGCCTTTCTTCGCGAGGCCGAGCGCGACCACCGAAGACACCAGGCCGGGCACACTGTCGAAACCCTGACGCACGAGTTTCAAAGAAACGTCGTCCGCAACTTGGAGTGCGCCACCCGCGTCAAACCAAATCACAATGTCGTCGGTGTCGAGATCGCCTGCGCGATCGCGCAACGTCGCATCACACGCTCGGCGAATGAGCTCCTTCGCGATTGCCGCGCCACCAACTAACTCGCCTTCGTATTCGAGTTCGATTTTACCAGTGATCGCGGGCAATGCGGCATACACATCGGCCACGCGCGGAACGGCCTCTGTATCACGGGCTCGCAACGCGCGCTGTTCAGCGTTGGAGACCACGTTTTCCATGGCAGAAATGGGCATGCGTTGTGACACGCCGGAGCGCTTGTCCACGCGCTTGTCTTCACGCGCTTCAAACGCAACACGCTCAACCACTTCTTCGATGAGATCGGGCACACGAACGGGAATGCCATCATCGCGTTTCGTCCATGCTTCTTGTCGCGTGATCTGCATGCCGAGGTCAACGCTTTCTGGATAGTGCGTAATGATCTCGCTGCCGATGCGATCTTTGAGTGGCGTAATAATCTTGCCGCGCGCGGTGTAGTCTTCTGGATTTGCCGTGAAACAGAGCATGACGTCGAGTTCAAGACGAATGGGATAGCCTTTGATCTGGACGTCGCCTTCTTGCATGATGTTGAACAGACCGACCTGCACCTTGCCAGCGAGATCGGGCAATTCATTGAGCGCAAAGATGCCGCGATTGGCCCGCGGCAACATGCCATAGTGGATTGTCAGTTCGTCGCTAAGAATATGTCCACCGCGCGCGGCCTTGATCGGATCAACGTCACCGATAATATCCGCCACCGTGACGTCGGGCGTTGCCAACTTTTCGACGTAGCGCGCATCGCGACCGACCCATGCAACTGGGGTGTCGTCGCCCAACTCGGCGACCCGAAGCTTGGCAAACTTGGAAATCGGAGAGAACGGATCGTCGTTAACTTCGCTGCCAGCAATTACCGGCATCTGCTCATCAAGCAGGCTCACGAGCGCGCGGAGAATTCGCGACTTCGCCTGCCCCCGGAGTCCGAGCAAAATGAAGTTGTGGCGCGCGAGTACGGCGTTCACGATCTGCGGCATGACCGTTTCTTCGTAGCCGAGCACGCCGCGAAAGAGCGGGCCGCCTTCGCGAAGTCGCGTGATGAGATTGCGACGCAGCTCGTCTTTGACGCCGGCTGGGCGATTGAGCGCGAATGTTGATCGGCGGAGCGCGCCGAGGGAATCGGGGAGACGGGACACGAGACCTCGAGTGGTTTAAAAGCAAATGAACCTAGGCATAGCACCGCGCGCGCGACCTAAGTTCCCAGCGAAATATCGTTAACGATGCGGCTTCCAGACGTCCCAATCGGACACTGCTGCCCTGCGAATCGCCGTGAGGGGCATCAGTATCAATCTCTGCGCAAATACCAAGCTCTGCGCACGACGACGAAGCGCACCTAGTGGAAGTACCGTAAGAATCCACGGCATCATGAAAGTCACGACGCCCGCGGCGAAGAGGACAACGGCGGCGCGCGGGCTCACGAGCAGGATTGAAATCCACGCACAAGTTAGTCCGGCGCCAAGTAGCACGGGCGTGGCTGGGCGGGTGAGTTTGTGCAGAAGAAAATCCGACCACATTGGGTTGCGGTTGCGGCGAAGTACGTCAGGAAACCAACGAATAAATTGCAGCATTCCCGTCATGGTGCGAACGCGACGCGCGTACTCTTCATCTTGTGTAAAACGACGTGGGTCCGTCACGTTGGCGCGGGCGCAAATTCCGACGCGCCCTCCTTGGGTAATAACGGAATATGTGCTCCACAAGTCATCACAAATGAGTCCGGCTGGCATGGTTTTCCAGAACTTTCGTCGCATAATGTACGCGCACCCGGTCACACAGATCACACTATGGCGCGACGCTTGGCCCTGACGAATCGCAAGCTCTCGGCGCCAGTATCGATCCATGAGTGCGTCATCAGTTTCGACGATCTGCTCAAC
>JANYHT010000036.1 GCA_025358925.1 Gemmatimonadaceae bacterium
GGCGTGGCCGCACGATCCAGAAGCGTTCACGCAAGGACTCGTGTGGCACGATGGCACGTTGTTCGAAAGCACGGGCCAAGTCGGCAAATCAAGTATTCGCGAAGTGGAACTCAAAACAGGGCGCGTGCTGCGCAAACGCGATGTGCCCGAACCGTATTTTGGTGAAGGCATCGTGCTTGTTGGTAACAGCCTCTTTGAAATCACTTGGACGTCGGGCGTGGCGTTTGAGTACGACGCGAAAACCTTCGCGCCCATCAAACAGTTCAAATACGAAGGCGAAGGATGGGGACTCGCGACCGACGGCACGTCCATCATCATGAGCGATGGCACCGCGGTCATTCGCTGGCGTGATGCGTCCACATTTACTGTACAAAAAAATATCACCGTCACCGATCACGGCACGCCGGTGACGCAGCTCAACGAATTAGAATGGGTAAAGGGCGAGATCTGGGCAAACGTATGGCAGAGCGATCAAATCGTCCGTATCGATCCGGCCACGGGCAACGTGTTGGGTTGGATTGATCTCGCCGGCATCTTGCCGCCGATGGATCGACGCGGATCAGAGGATGTGCTCAACGGCATCGCGTACGACGCCACGGCTGATCGCCTGTTCGTGACCGGCAAACTGTGGCCAAAGCTCTTCGAAATCACGCTCAAAAAACGAAGCTGAACGCGAACATCCTGTCAACGCAGACGCACCACGCTGTAGCGCATGACGGACGGCAGCGCGCTACCGTTCGACGATAACGTGAGTAACGCGCTGGCACCGGAGGCGATGCCGAAGCGGACATAACTGCTCGTGCCGCCCGCCAGCGTGATGCGCTGCGTGACGTTGTTTTGCAACGAGCGCGTCGCGATGGGATAGACGCCGAGTGCGGTGCCACCCGAAAAGCGCAACCCTGGATAGATGCTACGGAAATTCCAGGCGGGTAACACGTATCGGGAATCGAGCGCAGCGGTCTCCGCCGCACTGTAATCGTCGGCCATCACTGACACTGCCCAATCGCGCAGATAGTCACCGAACTGTCCGCCGGGGAGCACGTTGGACAGATTGGCAACGCCGGTGGTCTTCGAATTCACGAGAGCGCGATAAAACGGAGCTTCACCGCTCGCGCCTTGTCGACCTGCGGCAAAGCGCAAGAAATTCCACGTCGCACCACGCGTTGCCAACGAATCATTGGGAGCATAGGGTGAATTGATTTCCGGATTGATGAGGAACGAGTAAAAGCGTGCGAAATTTTGCGACGCGTAGTTGCTGAAGGCGTCGGCCCGTGTCGGCGTACTGCTCACATCCTGCAGCGTCAAATTTTGCCGCGACGAGAAGCCGGATATGCGGAAGTAGAGGAGTTCTTCCGCCGTGTGTGCGAGGCCCTCATCCAACCATGTTTCCTCTGTCGAGGCGGCGCCGACATTGACGTACAAACGTCGCGACGAGTTGATCAGATGTTGAAATTCGTGCGCGGTGGTGCTGAGGTTAAGCCGTGTGACGTTGTCTTTCGTTCGCTTATTGCCATTCACCGTGCCGTTCGGATCCGGTACGAGCAGGTAGAACATCTCCGCTTCATTCGACGCCGGGCAGGCCTGTAGTCCGCTGCGCGCGACCTTCGGATAGAGATCGCGTTGAAAGAAAAATCCGCCAATCACATATCCTGCATTGGCCGGCGTGAGCGCGTTCACCGCGCTTGAATAAAACAGGATGACTTTCCCGTAGCCGCTAATATTGGTTGGCGCGCCAAAGGCCGTGGTATCCATTGGAAAGACGAGTGTGTCCCACGTGGCCGCGACGGTCGCATATTCCGCGTCCGTGTACCCACCTGTTGGATTCGCCGTGTCGGATACGATGATGGAATTCGTGCCGACTGCTGCCACACGACCGGTGCGCGTGTCGGGATTGCTACAACCGCTACTGGGGTTGGCATTGAGTTTGAGAATATCCCCAACTTTCACGTCGACCAACTGCGCGGTGGACGGGCGGAGTGCCTTGCTCGTTTGCCATTCACGCGCGACGCTCACGAGCGGCGAAAGCTCGCGTCGTTCCATCTCATGACGCTGCACTTCGGCCGCTACGATCGGCGAACCATCAAACGCGGTGCTGATTGAAAAATTTGGTGCGTTCGCGATGCCCGCCAGCAGCGTGCCTGCAATAGCTACGGAGGTGGGGCCTGTGTTGCCAAGCGCGTACACCTCGAGCGGCGTCACCGCGCTGAATGAGGGCGACGTGGAGATGAGCGCGAGTCCAAATTCTGCGTTCACACCGACGGGCGCGCCAAGACAGGCGCTGGCACTGGTCGCACCGGCGACTGGCGTAAATACTTCGCCAAGTGCGAGTACGCGCGGCGTTGTTGTTCCGCAGGAGGAGGCGCCGGCTGGCAGCACCGTAACCGGCACGGTATCAGCACGTCCCGCTGACGCGGCGACAATACGAGCAATACCGACGCTGCGCGCGGTCACTGTGCCGAGGGTGCTCACGCTGGCCACGGTCGCATCGAGTGACGTGAAATCGAGCGCTTGGCTGGCGATGTCATTGCCGTACTGATCGCGGGCCGCCGCACGAATGCGGAGCGTGTCGCCCACGCCTAAGAACGCCAATTCCGGCGTGGCAATGACCGATGTTGCCGGGCCTGGCAACACTGTGGCGGTAAAAATGACAGGTGCAACGCCTGTGACGACTGCAGTCACCGTTGCTGGACGATTCGCGACGGTGCCCAGTGTCCAGATTGTCTGTGCGACGCCGCTGCTGGTCGTGAGGCTCGAACTTGGATTGACGGTGCCTGAGCCAGCACTGGCGTCCCAATCAACACGAGCCCCAGAAATAGTTTTTCCACCGGCGTCAGTCACGATCACCGTCAATGGAACGCCGAGGGTTGATCCAGCGATTCCACTCTGTGTCGCACCGCTCTGAACGCGGACAAGTGACGGCGTGGAGCTGGGGCCCGTCGTGTCACCGGTGTTGTGCTTCGAGCATGCGTTGAGCACGCCAAAGCACAGTACGCCGAGCGCAATTGTTCGAGTAAGTCGCATCCGAGATGATAACGCTGAAGTGAACGCAGAGGAGTAAGGCGGGTGTACATTCCCATGACGATCGTACGAGACCGAAGGTCGGTCCGACACGCGTTCCGTACGCGCGGATGGCGATCAACAATGGTGCTGTTGTTGTACCTCGTGGCCATCAACTGTTCCGACCGAACGCGTCCGCGTATTATCGGCTGGTGGAAGTCGTCGGAGCCGGATGAGCTTCCACAGATGTTGAACGTCGACTTGCCGTTTCGGTATCCGGTGGCTTTGTACCTGCGCCGTGTGCAGGGAAACGTTATGCTGCGGTTGCACGTCGACCAGAGTGGTCGTGTTGTTCCAGAAAGTACGCGCGTTGTAGAATCGTCAGGTGAGGTGTCGCTGGACTCTGCGGCGCTGGCTGGCGTTGATCGCTTGCGTTTCCGTCCGGCACGTCGGCGCGGTGCCGCTGTTGCCGTTTCGCTGTTGTTTCCCGTGCATTTCAGGCACCCCGAAGGGCTGCGGCTCCCGGGAGATTCTCTGTGAGATATGTCATGGCAACCACCGTTTCCGCTGACGACGTGACACAAGGTGAACACCTGCGTCACCGCCTTCCCTATGACAGTGTACTCGAAACCATTGGCTGGACGCCGCTGATTCGGTTGTCCCGAGTGACCAAGGGCACGCGGACTCCGGTGTACGGCAAGGCCGAATTTTTCAATCCCGGCGGCAGCGTGAAGGACCGCATCGGGCTTCAAATGATCGAATCGCACGAACGCGCCGGTCGACTGAAGCCCGGCGGGACGATTGTTGAAGCAACGGCGGGCAATACGGGCATTGGGTTGGCGATCGCCGCTGCACTCAAGGGCTATCGGTGCATTTTCACGATGCCGGATAAGATGTCGCAGGAAAAGGTGCGATTAGTGCGAGCGTTCGGGGCCGAAGTGATTATTACGCCGACGGCGGTCGCACCGGATCATCCACAGAACTATGTGCAGATGGCCAAGCGCATCGCAGCCGAAACGCCGGGTGCAGTACTCGCTGGACAATTTGAAAATCCGGCAAATCCTGAGGCGCATGCGACCACCACCGGCCCCGAGTTGTGGGAGCAGACGGAAGGGCGTATTACACACTTTGTTGCAGCAGCCGGCACGGGCGGCACGATTACAGGCGTGGGTCATTATCTCAAATCAAAAAACCCCGCCATCAAGATTATTGCGGCCGATCCGATGGGTTCGGTGCTCGCGGAGTTGTGGCGTACGAAAGGCGAGGGCCATCCCACGGGCGCGCCGTACAAGGTCGAAGGCGTCGGGCAAGACTATATCCCGAAGACGCTCGACATGGATGTTGTGGACGAATTCATCACGGTCAGCGACAAAGATGCATTTGCGATGGCGCGCAAACTGACGCGGGAAGAAGGATTATTTGTCGGCGGTTCGGCAGGCATGATTACGCACGCTGCGCTGACGCTTGCGCGCCGTCTTGACGACCCGAACGCGTGTGTGGTGACGTTCTTGTGCGATACGGGCGAGCGCTACTTGTCGAAAGTGTTTAATGACGAGTGGCTGCGTGAAAATCAGTTGCTCGATGTTGAATCGACCAGCATAGAAGCGGTGCTGGGCCGCAAAGATGCCAGCACACCGGTAATTGTTGGCGTGGCACCGGGTGCGTCCGTGCGGCAGGCGATTCGGCTTATGGCGTTGCACGACATTTCGCAGCTGCCTGTGCTGGACGGTACGATGTGCGTGGGTAGCGTCGCGGAGTCGCAACTCACGTCCAAGAGTTTAGCCGATCCGAAGGTGTTGGATTTGAGTGTTGGCGATGTCATGGATCAGCCGTTTCCAGTGGTCGAAGCCGGCCAACCAGTGGAAAGTGTCGCGAAGCTGTTGTCCAAGTCCAATCGCGCGGTGTTGATGCGTAAAGACGGCATTATGCAGGGCATTGTGACGCGTTTTGACGTCCTCGAATATTTGATGGGACGCTAAACGCTGCGTTGGTTGGCGCATAGAATTCGCGCATGAACATCACCGTGTTATTGGGCGGCGTGAGCGCCGAGCGCGACGTGTCGTTGTCGTCGGGTTTGCGCGTCGCCGTGGCGTTACGTGAACGCGGACATCGCGTGATTTGTCTCGACCCGGCCGAGGGTGTGTTGTCGCGCGAAGCGGAAGCTGCGTTGCTTGCGGCAGGTGTTGGCTCGTCGCCCCCATCACTTGATGCGTTGTCCGGCTTGGCCGTGCGATCGCTCTCGCCCACGCTGGGTACGCTGCCGGATGTGCGGGAGGCCGACTGTGTGTTTCTCGCGCTGCATGGTGGCCAAGGCGAGGACGGCACGGTGCAAGCGTTGCTCGATATGGCGGGCGTGACATACACGGGCAGCGGGCATTTGGCGAGTGCGCTGGCGATGGACAAGCAGCTCAGCAAAGTGGTGATGCGGTCGGCTGGCGTGGCGACCGCAAACTGGCTTATGGCACCACGGCACGGCATGGATGCGCACGAGGTGGGTCGGCATCTGGATTGGCCGGTTATTGTGAAACCGTCCAAACAAGGGAGTACGGTTGGGCTGGCCATCGTCCGTGCGCCGGAGGAGCTGCAGGCAGCCATCACCGAGGCGTTTCGGTTTGACGACGAAGTGATGGTGGAACGCTTCGTGCCGGGACAGGAGCTGACCGTTGGCATCTTGGGCGACGACGTGCTGCCGACGATCGAGATTAAGCCCGCAAAGGAGCTGTACGATTACGAGTGCAAGTACACGCCGGGAATGGCGGAGGAGTTCGTCGCCGATCTATCGCCCGAAGTTCAGTCAAAGCTGGCGGATCAGGCGCGCCGTGTTTTTACGGCGCTCAAACTGTCGGGGTATGCGCGGATCGATTTTCGATTGGACCCGCACGGGCAACCGTGGTGTTTGGAGGCAAACACGTTGCCGGGGATGACGCCGACCAGTCTTATTCCATTGGCGGCTCAGGCGGCGGGCGTCTTGTTTCCCGACCTGTGCGAGCGCATCGTGCATCTGGCGCTCGAGTCGGCGCGACAAAAAGCAGTGTAACAAACGCAAACGTTTCGTCAGGTCGTCAAGTGCAGTCTTCGCCCGATACCATGGCCCACGCGTCGTACGACGAGTTTGAACCCAGCCGCAGCACCCCCGCCGTGTACTGGCTCATTGGCCTGTGCGTTGCGGTGTTTTTTGTGCAGCAAACATTGGTTGGCGATGCCAACATGGCGAACGCGCTTGGCTATTCGCCGGGTGACATCGCCGCGCACTCGTTGTGGACGGTAGTCACGTACATGTTCGTGCACGGCGGGCTGCTGCACCTCGTGCTCAATATGTGGACGTTGTGGTTGTTTGGTCCGCGTGTTGAACGTGCGTGGGGCAGTAGTACGTTCACGTGGTTCTACTTGTGGTGCGGACTTGGTGGTTGGGCATTTCACTACATGTTTGAGCGTCAGGGTGCGGCGCTGATTGGTGCTTCGGCGGCCATTCTCGGGGTGGCGGTGGCGTATGCGTCGCGTTGGCCTGACGACGAAGTATTGTTTTTTGGTATTGTGCCCATGAAGGTGCGGTGGTTAGTGGTGTTCATGGCCATCATCAACGTGGCGTTTGCGATTTTGGATCAAGGCAGTGCGGATGGTACGGCGTACTTCGCACACATTGGCGGCATTTTGGCGGCGCTAATTTATTTGCGAACGCCGAGCGCGCAGAGTTTGGATCGCTTTCGTCGTCGCATTGCGCCCGCGCCTGATTACGGCGATGAGACGCCGCGCCCGGTGCCGAAAAATTCGTCACGTCCGCGTGACCGCGACGTGGATGATATTGTTGCGCAGAGCAAGGCCGCAGTAGCGCGCGTGCGTCCCGCGCAGCAACCCGGTGTTGTGGCGACGGCGATGGTGGCGTCGGTACCGCCTCCGTCAACGGCGCTTGATGCCGTGTTGGATAAGATTGCCGCTGAGGGGCTCACGAGTTTGACGACGGCGGAAAAGTTGTTGTTGGATGAATGGTCGAAACGCTTACGCGAGCTTGGGCAGTAGTCGCTTAGTTTTCGAGCATGCCAAAACCACAACTGCTTGAGACGTTTCCGAATCCATACGCTGATCGGGACTACGAAATATTTATGGAGACGACGGAATTCACGTCGCTTTGTCCGTTAGGGGGCATTGAGAGCGATGCGGCCGAGTTGCTGTTGCTGGAGGGTGGGGCGCCGGACTTTGCGACCATTCGGATTACGTATCGGCCGGCGGCCAAGTGCATTGAGGCGAAGAGTCTCAAGTTGTATTTCTGGAGTTTTCGGAACGACGGAATTTTTTATGAGCGTGCGGTAAATCGCATCCTCGATGATTTGGTGGCGGTGTGTGCGCCGAAGCAGATGACGGTGGTTGGGGATTTCAACGTGCGGGGCGGTTTGAAGAGTGTGATTTCGGTGCGGTGGCCGCAGGGGTAGGGATTAGGGAATAGGGATCGGAGATAGGGGTTGGCTGCGGGCAGGAGAGGGTTATGTTCCGAGTCCGGTCTGGGCGGGACGCTGCTCGGGCTGGAATGGCTAGGTAGCTCAGTTGGTAGAGCAGCGGACTGAAAATCCGCGTGTCGGGGGTTCAATTCCCTCCCTAGCCACTGGTATGTGCTTATAAAACAACGGCCTGCCTCGATCATATCGGGGCAGGCCGTTTTGCTTGGTGTAATTCTGGTGTAATCGCCCCTGGAGTCCGATGGCGAGCCGAGCCTAGATTGCAGTTGGAGCTGGGCGCGATTCAATTCTTGGCAAGACTCGGCGGTAGTTCACAGTCGCCTGATGCTCGCTGCGGTCAGCACTTGAGCATGCATGCCGCCGCAGGAAGAGCTGACATCCACCCGGGATGGCCTATGACAATCGCTATTGCGCTAAAAGTTGGAGACTGCGTTGTGCTTGGTGCTGACAGCGCATCCAGCCTGATGGACGGCAAAGGAGAGCTGCTTAACGTCTATTTCAACGCCGAGAAGATCGTTGATCTCCGTTGGATCTTCGCATTGGCTTGGTTACGTACGGACTCGGTGGGATCGCGGACGGTCCATCACGACACATGCGAAGGATCTGCGGCGAAAGCTCGCTACCGCTGGCGACCCGCTATCCATCGACAAGGATGCGTATACCGTCGAGGAAGTCGCAGAGCGGGTCCAGCGCTATTTCGTCGACGATCTCTACAAGACCGAGTGGCCTCGAGTCTCCAAGGACTCTGACGGAAACGACGTAAATACCTACGCTTCAATGGGTTTCTTGGTTGCTGGTTACAGCGCCAATGCCAGTGAGGGTGAGGTGTGGCGTGTCGAGGTCGATCCCGTAGGACACATCGAGCGCATGCCGGTGTTCAAGGTCGGGGAGTCGGGAGTCGACATTAAAGGACAGCCTGAGGCGGTCCACCGCCTCGCTTTTGGGTGGTCACCTCGAATTCTCGAGGGACTTGTCGCCTCTGGCATTCCGGTTGCGGATGCACGACAGTTCTTGATGGCGCAGGGTGCAGCACAGCTAGTTCAACCGTCGATGCCGCTTCAGGATGCCGTCGACTTGGTGAACTATCTATGTGAGGTTACCGCGGGGTTCGTTCGGTTTATTCCCGGCGGGCCAACCGTGCACCCTCCAATTGACATCGCGACGATCAATTTCCACGAAGGGTTCCGGTGGGTGCAGCGGAAACACTATTATAGCCCAGCGCTGAACCTACCGATTACCTGCGTGTAACGGTTCAATAAGAAGAGAGGAACTCATGCAAGAAAGGAACTCCAATCGTTCAGGGCCAGCGATCGGTGCCGCAACGACGGCTGCGCCTGGCGTGACGGTGCGCTCTATTTCATCGCTTCCGGCTGCGCGTACTCTGTCAGCTTCGACTACCCAGAGTATCAAGGAAGCGATAAAGATTTCACAGCACGCGACTCAGCCACAGCAGAAGTCGAAGTAAATCCCGAGCGCAAGAGACCTGCGAACCGGAGGCACAAAGTGATTTTGTGTGCCTCCGGTTTTCTTTACGAGACGCGCTAGAACCGCGCCTCGAGCTTATCCATCGCTGCCGAAAGGTGCGCTCCGTTCTGTTGTGCATACCGTTCGACCATCGCCAGCGTCTTGTGGCCGCTGATGCGCTTAACGGTGGGCAGGTCGATGTCGGCCTGAACGAGGTGCGTGATCGTGGTATGCCGCAACGTGTGACGGACTACAAGATCAGGATCCAGTCCGGCCGCAGTTACTACCCTCCGGAACGGGATGTGAATGTCCAACGCGTGTCCACTCTTCGCGGTCGGTGAGGGAAACAGCCATGGTGATTCGTGGGCCGTCGCCTCCATCCAATCTTGAAGGAACGTCGCGACACGCGCTGTGATGGGTTGCTCTCTTGCGCCGGCCTTTGCCTTCGGGATGAAGATGATGCGCCGCTCGACATCGATGTTTTCGTGTCGAATGGACAAATTTCCATGCGACGCATCGACGTCTCGACGCCGATGACGATGAAGGGGTAGACCTGCGGGTTCTGATCCTGCTTGGCGCACTCGATGAGTCGCGCCACCTGCTCGACGGTCAAGTACGTTATGCGCCCCTGGGATTCCGTGAGCCGCTTGATCCGTGTGGGTCGGCGGTCAATCCAGCCCCAATCGATTGCCATGTTGAACAGGTGAGACAGCACGGCGAGTTCTCGATTGATCGTCGCGGGCTTGGTTTGCGTCGCTTTGCCCTCACCGCGCACGATTGTCTTTCCTCGCGGTCTGACCTCAACGGCCTCCTTCGCGCGCTGGTGTTTATAGCGTTCGATGTCGAGAGGACTGATCTTCGAGAGGGGCATGTCTCCGAAGAAGGGAATCAGGTGCGACTGCAGCCGCTGGCGCTTCATCCGAAGGTCCTTGCCGTCGGTTGCCGCCAAACGCTCGAGATACGTAGTCGCCGCCGCTCGGAATGACATCGCAAGCTTGCGCCCCTTGGGGAGTGCGAGTCGACCATTGCGGGCATTGCTGCGCTGCTCTCGATGAACTGCTCGGCATGGGTACGCGTCGTGCCGTCCGACTCACGACCGACCACGCGATGAATGCGCGCACCGTCGACCATGATGTTGATGCTGTATACGCCGTCGCCTTACGCGTCGCGCGCGAAGGTGATGCCATGCTCAGTGACCGCCCTACCGGCCTCCAACTGGTTCATTGCCGCGCGTGTTAAACGCGAAACTTGCGAGCCACGCGCGTCGTGCCCCACGTCGACGTCGACGTCGAGCGCCGGGCGCTCACGCAGTACGCGTCGCTGGTCGCGGACCGTGCGCCATGAGTACGCTCCGCGATCGCCTGCGCGCGCAGCTCGCCGACTGCAAGATGCCCGGCGCGCTCGAAGCCGTCGATGACATTCTCCGGCGCATTGATGCCGGGGAACTCACCGCCGGTCCGGCCATGGAAACGCTGCTCGGCAGTCACATTGCGCTTCGCAATCAGCGCCGCTTGCAAACCGCAATGCGGTGCGCGCGGCTCCCGGCAGTGAAGACACTCGACGACTTTGACTTCACGTTTCAGCCGTCGGTGAAACGCGATCAGCTGGAGAGTTTGCACACCCTCCAGTTTCTCGAGCGCAAGGAAAACGTCGTCTTCTTCGGCCCGCTTGGCGTTGGCAAAACGCACCTCGCGAACAGTCTCGCCGTGATCGCGGCGGAGCGCGGAAGACGCGCCTACTACGCCACGCTGGCGGATTTAATCACGTGGCTCGAAGACGCGCAGCACGCAGGCCATCTCACGCGTCGGCTCCGTACGCTCGTGTCGCCGAGTCTGATGGTCGTTGACGAAATCGGCTACCTGCCGATCTCCCGCACCGGCGCGCAGCTGTTCTTCCAGCTCATGAGTCGCCGCTACGAGCACGCGTCGACGGTGCTCACGAGCAACAAGGCCTTTGAAGAATGGGGCGAGGTGTTCGGCGACGACGTGATGGCCGCCGCGCTCATCGATCGCCTCGTGCATCACTGTCACATCGTCAATATCCGCGGGAACAGCTACCGCATGCGCGAGCACCGCGCGCTCGCCAGTCGGCTCGCGCCCACCGCCCCGCCCGAGCCGCCGCACGACTCCCGTGAACGCCGCCCTCGCCGACAGGAGGCCTAACCCCCCAACCGGGCTCACCCCCCCACTCAAGTGCGCAATTCCTGTTGGTGAAAATGCGCAATTCTTCTTGGTGTTGACAGAAGTGAAGATCAAGAGACCAAGGCTCAACGCCTTGTACCTGTCGGCTGCCCGGGCACCGCGTGCAGGCGACCAAACGACACCACGCGGTCAAGGGAGGGACAGCCGGATGGACTACATCAGTGACTTACCGCCGCGACTCCAGCGGGCATGGACCGAATTTCTGCAGCGATACGAGTGGAACCACGTCGGTACGCTGACCACCGAACGGATCGAGTTGAGCCGCGACGCCTTTGCCAGACGATTCCTCAACCAGTACACCCGCGTACTGGCCAGACGGGCCCAGCGGGCACTCCATTGGTGCGCCGTCGTCGAAGGCGATCCGAATCGAAGACCGCCGAACTCATCTCCACTTCGTGATCGGCGGGACCGCCGACCTCGCCCTCTTGCATTAAGTAGCGCGCTATATAATACTGCGCGATATGAATCGTACCTCGACGCCGAAAATACCGGCTCCACCCGCCGCCGCCCTCGCGCTGGACGAACAGCTCTGCTTCGCGTTGTACTCGGCGTCGCTGGCAATGAACAAGCTCTATCGAGGGCTCTTGGCGGACTTGGGCATCACCTACCCGCAGTATCTCGTCATGCTCGTGCTTTGGGAGCGCGACGGCCTCCGAATTTCCGACATTGGTGAGCGACTCTATCTCGATTCGGCCACGCTCACTCCATTGCTTAAGCGACTCGAAACAGCAGGATTGTTGCAACGTGCGCGCGCGATAGACGATGAGCGCAGTGTGATTGTGACGCTCACGTCTTCCGGTCGGACGCTGCGCAAACGGGCGCGCGCGATTCCGCCGCAGGTGGCATGCGCGGCACTGGCGCCGGACGTAAAGGACGGTGGTCGGTCGGTACACCGTGCGCTGCGAACGCTTCGTGATCGGGTGCTCGCGAACAGCGAGTGACGCAGCGCGGACTGCCGTCCCCTCGCACAGCAACGCACGAACTCGCGCCACGTCGGAACCATTTAGATCGTGCACGATTTAATAGCGCACAGTGTACATCCAAACCGTTGGTTGCCTGCCTCACCGATCATCCCTCCGGAGTGCTTCGCCATGCACCACTCGATGCTTGCTTTTCCAACGTTCCGCCGAGCGGTAGCGTTGCTCGCGGCGTTGACGCTACCGACGTCAACCGCTGTTTACGCGCAAGTCACGCCGACTGCACATAAGCCGTCCATCGTGCTCGTACACGGTGCGCTTGCTGACGCGATGAGTTGGTCGCGCGTCATCGCACTCCTTGAGAACGGCGGCTACCACGTAACGACCGTCGAGAATCCACTCACGTCGCTCGATGCCGATGTGACAACCACGAAACGGATGATCGACGCACAAGTGGGTCCAGTTGTTGTTGTTGGGCATTCGTACGGCGGAGCGGTGATCAGCAACGCGGCGACGGGTAATGCCAATGTGAAGGCGTTGGTGTACATCGCCGGATTGGCACCGGACTCAGGCGAAGCAGTCTCGGCGAACCTCGACAAGTATCCATCGCCGCTCTCGACCGCATTCGCGCCCGATGCCGCTGGATTTCTGTATGTCGACCGCGTGAAGCTGCGTGATGTATTTGCGGCCGATCTCCCGATCACCGAAACAGGCGTGCTTGCTGCGACGCAAAAGCCAATCAACAGCGCGATTTTTCAGTCGACGCTCTCTGCGGTCGCTTGGAAGCACATTCCCTCGTGGTATCTCGTCGCGCAGCAGGACCGTGCGATCAATCCGGAGTTCGAACGCCTCCTTGCCAAGCGCATGCACGCGACGACCGTTGAAATCGCCTCCAGTCACCTGCCGATGCTGTCGCACCCGGCCGCCGTGGTGCGCCTCATCGAGCAAGCAGCAATGTCCTCGTCTGCATCAACCTCCAAGGAGTACTGAACATGTCACCGACCGATCGTGCGCTTCTGTTTCGGCAGTTGCACGCAGCGAATGCCGACGCGCTGCTGGTGTTACCAAACGCGTGGGATGCGATGAGTGCGCGCGTGGTCGAAGCGGCGGGCGCCCGCGCGATTGCGACCACCAGCGCCGGCATTTCGTGGGCACTGGGTTTTCCTGATGGACAAGGCCTCACGCGTGAGGCGATGATCGACGCCGTTCGCTGTATTGTGCACGCGGTGCGTATTCCGGTGACAGCCGATATCGAGAGCGGCTACGGCGACGGCTCGCCCAGCGCAGTCGCCGAAACAGTGCGTGGTATCATCGCGGCGGGCGCGATTGGCGTGAATCTCGAAGACTCGCCCGGTCGTGATGGTGCGGCGTTACTCGACGTTGCCGTGCAGAGCGCTCGACTATCGGCCGCGCGCGATGCGGCTGCGGCATCGGGCGTACCCGCGTTCATTAATGCGCGCGTGGACACGTATTTGAGGCAGGTTGGCGATGCGAACGATCGATTTGACGAGACCGTGCGTCGCGCGCGCGCGTACGTTGCCGCGGGTGCGGATGGCGTGTTTGTGCCGTTGGCACCGGACGCGGATACGACTCAGCGACTGGCGGCGAGTGTTGGCGCGCCGTTGAACGTCATCGCGGGGCCTGGATCTCCATCAGTGACCGAACTACGCGCGTTGGGCGTGGCGCGCGTAAGCGTTGGGCCGGGCCTTGCTCGATCAGTCATGGCGCACATCCGCCGTGCGACGACAGAACTCCTTGGTGCAGGGACGTATGAGGCGCTACGCGAACAGATTTCATCGCCTGAGGCGAATGGTCTGTTCGCGAAGCGCGAAAAGTAATCACGTTGCATGGAAGTACGACTCGGCAAATACACAGCGTGACGGACCCAGGGATTATGCTGGGTCCGTTTTGGTTCGCGTTACGTCATATGCGCAATTGTGACATGCAATGTGGATTGGTTGCTCAGAGGCCGCATTCCCAGAGACCCGCTCCGCGAAGCGATTTCACCAGCGTGAACTGTCATGTTGCATCGTTGCGTGAGGTTGATACGCTCGCGCAAGCCATCGTGCTCGTGACGGCCATGGGGTTGGATGTGAGAACGGAATAATCAGAACGTGTATCGAAGACCGGCCTGCAATTGCCAGCGTGACTGCAGATCATCGACTTGATACGGTGTTCCCGCCAATGGATCGAAGCTGAAGTTTGGCGTGCTACCGACGCCCCGCCCCGAACGATACGCGAGCGGATACACGTTCTGATTATTCAGGTTCGGCACGAAGTAGAACTTCCCCCAGTTATTGTTGAGCAGATTCGAGACATTTAGTACATCGAGCGTCAACTGTAGATTGTGCGGCGTCGCACTTTGATCCACGCGAATGTCCTGCGACAATCGGAGATCAGCGCGGTGATTCCATGGCGTGCGCGCGCCGTTTCGTTCGGCAACTTGGCCGCGATGCGAATTGAGGTACGAGTCGGAACTGATAAATCTGTCAAGATCAGTCCATATCTGTGCCGGTGTACGCATGTCAACCAATCCAGCCGGACGACTTGACGGAATAAGGTTGATTTCGCTTTGGGTGCGCGGAATGTAGATCAGGTCATTATTTGCCGACCCATCGTTGTTCACGTCGCCGGTATAGACATACGAGAACGGACTTCCGGACTGCCCGGTATAGACAACAGACGCCGACGTGGCGGTGCGAGTGCTCCACGCGTGGTTCCAGCTCGCAGTTGCGACGACACGATGCCGGATGTCGAAATTTGAGTACACGAGCGGATACTTGTTTGCTTCGTACAATTGATTGTATTCGACATTTGACTGCGGTGAATTGCGTTGTCCGTTGGCGATGTCCTTGGATCGCCCAAACGTGTAGGCGCTTGTGAGATCAAATCCGTCGCCAAATGTTTTGCGCAAACTCGCCGTGAGGTTGTAGCGGAAGCCTTGATTGGTGTTACTCAGCACATACACGGCCGAATACGGATTTGCCACACCGATTGGCGCGATCAAGCGCGATGCTGGATAAATTGGCCGAGGATCCGCGCCGCCCAAATTGCCGCTCGACGTCGGAATATCTTGGTTCGTGTAGAGAATATCCTTCAACACTTTCGTGTACGACCCTTCCAACGTCAACCGCGTACGCGCGGGCAACGTCATATCGACGGCCAGATTTCCGCGCGCCATTTGCGGTTGCACATATTTGTTGTCGATCAAGTTGATTTCGTACACGTTGCCTTGTTTGTACAGTGAATTAATCGTGCTCTGCTGATTCGGGTCGATGATCAGAGGTACACTGGTCAAGGTCGCGTTGTACGCAGGTCTGTAGTCCACATTGGCAAACTGGATGCCGTTGTTCAGAAACGGATACGCGAACCACGCGAACGGCATGCGTCCCTGAAATACACCAACGCCGCCGCGTACGACCAACGCGGATTGCGGCGCGACATCCCACGTGAAGCCGATGCGTGGCGCCACGGTAATCGAACGACCGTAGTCGTTCGCATACTTCGCAAATGGTTGCGCGCCGTCGGCGGACGTGAAATTCGCGAAGGTCGATGCTTGCGACGCTTTGTCGGTGGTGGTCGCTTCGATGCGAACGCCGAGTGAAAGTCGAAGGTTTGATGCAAGCGCGATTTCATCCTGGACGTATGCGCTGGGCGTAAACACGTTAAAATCAGCGCTCGGCGTGCCACTAACTGCGCTGAGCGTGTTGTTGTTTACGCTGTACGTGGCGCGAATACGGTTTGGCTGCCCCGCGAGGAATGCGGCGAGATTTGGATACTGCCAGCGCCCGTTGTACGAGTTCAGAAACGTGTATTGCACTTTGTACATCTCATTGTGGGACCCGATGGTTACGGTGTGCCTGCCGCCACTCCACGTGAGATTGTCGGTGAGTTCGAGCGTGCTCGTATGCTGGCGATACACGGCTGACTCACGGTCGCTGCCAGCGTTGATCTGGCCATACCCAAGGTCCGCGATCTCGATTTGCGGAGAAATTTGTGTGCCGTACGGTGTGCGTTTGTCGCTGACGACTGAGAAGCCGCCAATCAAACTGTTCGACAGGCTGTTGTTAACCTGCGTCTTTAGTTCGGCCACCAATCCATTCGTGGTGCTGTGATGTACGAAGTCCTGCGAAGCGAGCTTGTTCAGCGACTGGCCACGTTCAAGGTTGCCCGCCTCGGCTGACACAAAGTTATCGCGTACCGTAAGCACTGAATTGCCGACGTTCGCATCGATGCGGGCGAGAAATTTCTGACTGTTTGCATTGATCGTATAATTGCTGATCGACCCGGGATCGAAGCCAGTAAACCCTGCACGTGCGGCATATGATTTAAGTGAGTCGCGCACCAACGCTGCCACGTTTGCCGTGAGCAGGGCGCCCGTTGATCCAGGTGCAAACAATACAGGGTCGGTGTGTCGTGAAACCTCTGCGTTCAGAAAGTAGAACACTCTGTTTGTGAGGAGAGGACCGCCGAGTCTTGCCCCGATTGAATAATTCTGAAAACCCGTGGGCAATGCACCGGAAAGGCCACGCCCGATGAATGACGGCGCCTGACCAAAGGTGTACACCGAACCGGTCGTGCTATTCGTGCCCGCCCGCGTCACCGCGTTCACGCTTGCTCCAGTAAAGCTGCCGATCTTCACGTCGAACGGTGAAAGGGAAACGGATACCTGTTCGACCGCGTCGAGAGAGATTGGCTGTGTGCGCGCTAACCCACCGGGCGTCCCAGTCGGTACCGATGCGGTTGAGCTTCCCGACGATTGACTAAATCCAAACGCGTCGTTCGAACTGGCACCGTCGATCGTGAAGTTGTTGTAGCGGAAGTTCGAACCGGCAAACGAGACGCCATTGCCCTCCGGCGCGAGTCGCGTCATGTCTTGCAAGCTGCGCGACACTGTCGGAAGGCGCTGCAGTACTCGCTCGCTGACTTCCGTACTCGTGCCGGTCTTCCGAGCCACCTGTACGAGGTCTGCCGTCACGCCAATCAGTGCGAGTTGCACCGACGTTCGCTCTAGCGCGTAGTCGCGAGTCGACGAAAGACCCAATGTCACCGACAGATTGTGAATAGCGAGTGCTTTGTAACCGATCGCTGTCACCAGCACCGAATACGGATTGCCAGGCCGCAGATTCGCAGCGGTAAAGCGTCCATCGTCGTGCGAGCGAATCAGTAGTCGTTGCCCTGTCGGCTCAAAGATGATCGTGACGAGCGCATTCGGTACGATGACACCGCTGGCGTCGTGCACTGTGCCGGACAGCGAACCACTGGTGATCTGTGCGTTTGCCATTGCGGAGCATAGTGCCACCACCAATGCAGTGCTTGTGATCAGAAAAGAGCGCATGACGACCAGAGCTGGAGAAAGACCAATCGGACGCGCCTTCGACATTGTGTCATCGCATGCCCGGTGGATCAAGGCAGGTTATGATGCGGGATCTCATCACAACGTCGTTGCGTTGTCATTTGTACTATTCTTTGTGGGTTCTTAGTGGAGAATCGTGTTGTCGTCGCTAGACAATCGCTGAGTCGTTACTTTCTCGATACAAAAGGGCGATTTTCCGATTTGTGCGCTGCTGCTGCAAGCCGTTCACCCGTCTACGAGCGTCGTCCATGTATCACACCGACAGTATCCTGATCATTGAAGACGATTTCCATATTCGTCGCGCGGTTGCTAACGCACTGAGCGAGACGGCACGCACGATCACCGAGGCATCGACCGGTCGCGAAGGCATCGAACGCGCGGCGGTCGATCATCCCGATTTGATCGTCCTCGATCTCGGGTTGCCCGACCAAGAAGGCATTGACGTGTGTCGTCGACTTCGCAGTCAATCAAGCGCGCCCATCGTTGTGCTGTCCGCTCGGCACTCTGACGACGAAAAGGTTCAACTGCTGAATGCTGGTGCAGATGATTACGTCACGAAACCGTTTAGTATTCCGGAGTTCGTAGCGCGCGTGCACGCGCAATTGCGTCGAGCGAACTTATATGGCGCTGCGGACGAAACAACAGTACTCCGAGTGCATGATCTGATGATCGATGTCTCGCGGCGCACGGTGATGCGGGGGGAGGATTCGATACACCTCACGCCCGTGGAATGGAATATTCTGCGTGTCCTCGTCACGCAGGCCGGACGCACGCTCACGCATCGACAAATATTTCACGCGGCGTGGGGCCGATCGTTCGGTAATCCGCAGCAGCACTTGCGTGTCCATGTCACGCATCTTCGTCGCAAGATCGAACGCGATCCGACATCACCGGAAATTATTATAACGGAACCGGGAGTCGGCTATCGTTGTGAATTGCTCCCATGACTCGCAGCGAGATTCGCCGGTGGCTGTTTTGGCTTGTGCTGCTGGCCGTCGTGACCGCGACGTTTCGATCATTGCGCGGATACTTGGGTCAGGTGCATGTGGCGATCCTGTATCTCCTACTCGTGCTCGTGGGTAGTAGTCGTGGAGGTCGCGCCCTCGGCCTGACCTTGGCGGCGCTCTGTTTCGCATTTATTGACTACTATTTTCAGGCGCCATACGACACGCTCGCCGTTGGTCTTGGTGTTGACTGGGTGACCCTGTTTGCGTTTTTGTCGACGGCGACGGTAGCAACCAATCTTCTGGTTCGCGCGCGAAACGAAGCAGCGGAGGCAAGTCGACGCACCGAAGAGGCGCGCGCGTTATCCGCGCTCGGCGCCGAGACGTTGCGGCACGCGAGTCCAGAGGACGCGCTCATAGCCATCGTCTCGATTATTCAGCATGAGCTGCAGATCGCGCGATGCACGCTCTATCCGTGGTCAGCAATTCGCGGTCTCGGTGAAGCGAGGAATAGCGTGTCCCCGCATGGCGCAAACATCTTG
The DNA here is from genome assembly GCA_025358925.1 of Gemmatimonadaceae bacterium. GTDB lineage: Bacteria > Gemmatimonadota > Gemmatimonadetes > Gemmatimonadales > Gemmatimonadaceae > Gemmatimonas. The sequence goes on from JANYHT010000036.1 coordinate 18,873, forward strand.
GCGATCGTGGACACCACTGTCGTGGTCTCCACCGCTGAGCAAGGAAGTGCCTTTATCGTGCGTGGTTCTGGGCAACCAGTGGCGTTGGCGACCACGCCCACGGATGCTGTGCCCTCATCGACGTTCGACGATGCGCGTGTCCTGCTCCTTCCGTTGCGCATTGAGCAACGCGTTGTCGGCGTACTCACCATTGCCGACGTGAAACCATTGACGCTGGACGCCGCGCAGCGACGCTTTGTGACGGCGCTCGCGTATTTCGCCGCTGTTGCGGTGGAACGCGAGTATCTCGCGGCGGCTACCGCGCATGCGGCGGCGTTGCGTGAGGCGAACCGTCTCAAGGACATCGTGCTTGCGTCGGTCTCGCATGATCTTCGCACGCCGCTCACGACGATTAAGGCGCTGGCGCAGAGCGAAGCGATGCACGGCAGTGTGCTCGGTCTGGCGATTGAAGAGCAAGCGGATCGCTTGTCGCGATTGGTGAGTGATCTCTTGGAGATTTCTCGACTGCGCGGCCACGAGCTGCCGATGGAGGTGGAGATAAATACGGCCGAAGATCTCATCGGTGCGGTGGTGCGACAGACGCGCGGAATTCTCGATGGGAAGCGCATTCAGGTGTCGCTGGATGACCACGCGACCACGCTTATCGGCAGTTTTGACTTTGTGCACGCGCTTCGTAGTCTCGGCAATTTAGTGGAAAACGCCCTGCGATTTACGCCGATGCATGGTATCGTCGAGATCAGTGCAGCGCGACGTGATCGCTGGCTCTCGATCAGTGTTGCAGACCGTGGACCTGGCGTATCGACGAGCGAGCGTGAGGAAATTTTTGAGCTGTTTTATCGTCGTGAAGGCACGGCGGCGGATGTCGGACACGCGGGAATGGGGCTTGCTATCGCGCGTCAACTTGCAGAGGCGCAGGGCGGAACGGTGCACTACACACCACGGGCCGGAGGTGGAAGTGTCTTTACCTTGCAGCTGCCGTCGGTCGATTTCGCAGAGCCGCGTGACGAGCAGACGCAGGACGAGTTGACGTAACGGGATCAACCAGTCCGCGATGTCGCGTACGTTCTTTGTCGATTCTTAGTGCCCTCTCAATTTACGATACTGCCAATGGAAGCGGCGAGAATGCACGCCGCGTCGTACAACCTTAGTCCTCAGATTCGTGTTTTCTCCTCTGCTCACGCGTACACTCGCAATGCGCGTGATTGCGGCGGGCGTCGCGTCCATCGCGTTCACGTCGTGCAGTGTCCCCGTCAACGCCGAACACACGGCGATGCCCCTGCCGCCTGGCGAAGTGCATTTCGATGCGGACTCGCCAAAGTTAGCGACACTGCACATCGATACCGTTCGCGCGCGCGCTGAGCGGGTGCTCGCGACATTGCCCGCGCATGTCAGCGCGGACGAGAATCATACTGCCCGCGTACTCTCGCCTGTGACTGGACGCGTTACGGCGCTCTTAGTACAGCCCGGCGATCGCGTGCAGGCGGGTCAAGCACTCGCGCGTCTGATTTCAGCGGATGCCAGTCAGGCCAGTAGTGAGGTCGCGCGCGCGCGCGCGATTGTCAGCGTTACCGATGCAGCGCTCACACGCGCCAGTGATCTCTACACGCATCACGTGATTGCCATGCGAGAACTGGAGCAGGCGCGTTCCGACGCGGCGCAAGCACATGTGGAGGAATCGCGCGCCCGCAATCACCTCATGCAGCTTGGCTTGGCGCCGGATGCCACCGGAACGGACTACGTCCTTCGGGCGCCCATCGACGGTGTAGTGGTGGAGCGCACGGTCAATCCAGGAGCTGAGGTACGACCTGATGCATCCGTACCGTTGTTCACGATCTCCTCGATGAGTCAGGTGTGGCTGACAGCACGCGTGTACCAGAAAGAATTGCCATATGTGCAAAACGGCGTGCGTTTGGTGTTCACGACCGAGGCGATGCCCGGTCGTTCGTTTGAAGGTCGCGTGTCGTTTGTTAGTGCAACACTTGACGCGACGACACGCACCGGACTTGTACGGGCAGTTGTTACGAATGCCGATGGTGCGCTCCGTCCGGAGATGTTTGGGGAGGCGCGATTGCTCACGCCAGACAAAAATGCGACGCCCGTTATTGCAACGCGTGCACTGATTACGCACGGCCGCGAAACCATCGTGTACGTCGAACGTACACCGGGCACATTTGTGCGCCGCGTCGTACGTGTCGGAGACGATGATGGCACGTGGGCGAGCATTGCCGACGGTTTGCGCGTTGGAGAGCGCGTGGTGACCGACGGATCACTTCTGTTAGACGCTGAAGCGAACCACGTTCCCGGATGATTCGGCAAATCGTACGCTTTGCGTTGCGCCAGCGTGTTCTTGTGCTTGGTGCGACGGCGGTGGTCATCGTCGTGGGTGTGCTGGCATTTCGTGGATTGGCCGTCGAAGCGTTTCCGGATGTCGAAGACGTGCACGTGCAGATCATTTCGCAGTGGCCCGGACACGCCGCGGAGGAAATCGAACGGGCTGTGACGTTACCGATTGAGCGACAGATGAATGGGCTGCCGCAGCTCTCGAACTTGCGTTCAACGTCAATGTTTGGCTTGTCCGTTGTGACACTCACTTTTGAGGATGGCACAACGGATTACTTCGCGCGCCAGCAGGCGCTCGAGCGTTTGCAAAGCGTGACCGTTCCGCCAACGGTGCTCCCCGGTCTTTCGTCGTTATCAAATTCGACCGGGGAAATATTTCGCTATACCGTTCAAGGCGCGCGCTCACTCACCGATTTAAAAGCGATTGAAGACTGGGTAATCGAACCGGCGATTCGCACCACAAGCGGAATTGCAGATGTGGTGTCATTTGGCGGTCAGGTCAAGCAATATCAGGTTGATGTCGATCCCGCCAAGCTGCAGGCATATGGCGTGACGTTGACGCAAGTCGAACAAGCAATTGCCGGCGCCAATATGAATGCTGGCGGTGGCTATCTCTCGCACGGTTTTGAGCGGCAGGTGGTGCGTGGCGTGGGACTGTTCACGTCAATTCACGACATTGCCGATGTCGCGATTGCCACACATGACGGGACCGCAGTCCGTGTCCACGATATTGGCGCGGTAAGTATTGGTGGCGCACCGCGTGAAGGGATTGTTGCCAAAGACTCGATAGACGACGTGGTCGAAGGCATCGTGCTGATGCGCAAAGGAGAGAATGCGCTGCAGGTGCTTGATCGACTGCGCGTCAAAGTCGCCGATATCAATCGCACGCTGCTCGCGCCCGATGTTCGGATCGTGCCGTATTACGATCGCGCCGCGCTGGTGAAGCACACTGTCCGCACCGTCGAAGAAAACTTGGCGATTGGTGCGGCGCTTGTGCTGCTCATTCTTATCGTATTCCTGGGCGATTGGCGAAGTGCGTTAATCGTCGGAGTCATTATTCCGATATCGCTGCTCTTTGCGTTCATCCTCATGGCGTGGCGCGGCGTCTCGGCAAATCTTATTTCGCTTGGCGCGGTGGACTTTGGCATCATCGTGGACGCTGCGGTGGTGATGGTGGAATCGTTTCTTGTGCGACTCGCACTCGCCCCGCCAGCGACGGCCGAGCAGCTGCGGCGCACCCATGAACACGAGATCGAGGCACCGATTGGTGCGGTAACGCCGAGTATGGTGGTGACCGACGGTGTGGATTTTGCGCGTCGGGCGTCCGTGGAAGCGCGACACCGCTTGGCGGTCATTGCAGAATCGATGGGTCGTCCAATTGTTTTTGCGAAAGCGATTGTCATCACAGCCTTCTTACCAATTTTCACATTTCAGCGTGTCGAGAAGCGCATCTTCTCCCCGATGGCGTACACGCTGACGTTTGCGTTACTGGGTTCGCTCTTGCTATCGCTAACTCTTGTGCCGGTGCTGGCGAGTTTCTTTATAAAGCCAACGCCTGGTGCCGCGGAACCGATGGCGGCGCGCTGGCTGCAGCGTCGCTTTGCGCCGATGCTTGAGTGGGTGCTTCGGCATTCGCGCGCAACGTTGTGGGGAGCGGCAGTCGCGCTGCTGCTCACCTTAGGTATCGCCACGCAACTCGGCACTGAGTTTCTGCCCGCGCTGGATGAGGGCAACATCTGGCTCACTGTGACGATGCCCGTTGGTATCGCATTGGATCAGGCGAAGCAGGTTGAGCGAAAAGTGCGAGGCGTGTTACAACAGTACCCACAAGTTGCGCGCGTCGTCACGCATCTTGGTCGGCCTGACGATGGGACTGACCCAAAAGGCGCGAACAATCTGGAAGTATACGCGGACTTGATTCCCCGCGAACTTTGGGGAGTGGTGCAGGACAAAGAAGAAATCATTCAAAAAATGCGCAAACAGTTAGAGGCCATTCCAGGCATTGACCTCAACTTCTCGCAGTACATCAAGGATAACGTCGAGGAGGCGCTCTCTGGTGTGAAGGGTGAATTGGTGGTAAAGATTTTTGGTCCCGACCTTGCGGTGCTGCAACAAAAGGCCGTTGAGGTGCAGCAAGTGCTCAATGGTGTGCGCGGTGTTGCTGATCTGGGCGTGGATCAGCAGTTTGGCCAACCACAAGTCCGGGTAGAGTTTGATCGGGCTGCGCTCGCGCGCAACGGGATCGCAATGAGTGATGCCGCTGATGCGTTAGAGACCGCGGTGGGCGGACGGGCGGTTACCCAGATGTTGGAGCAGGACCGCGTGTTTGATGTGCGCGTTCGATACGTCGGTGCGTCACGCGATAACATTCGCGCGCTGTCGCAGCTGCCCGTGTACGGTGCGGACGGACATGTCGTTCCGCTTTCGGCGCTCGGACTAATTATCACGGCCGAAGGTGCATCGCGTATTTCGCGCGAAGCAAATGAACGGCGGATTGCCGTGAAATGTTCTGTCCGCGGACGTGATGAGGGTGGTTTTGTGACCGAGGCACAAGCAGCAGTGGCACGTCATGTCACGTTGCTGCCGGGCTATCATCTCGTGTGGGGCGGGCAGTTTGAAAATCAGCGACGGGCGACGCAACGACTCGCGGTGATTGTTCCGACCAGTATCGCGCTGATTTTTCTCCTGCTCTTCAGCGCCTTTGGTTCAGTGAAATATGCCGTGCTTGTGTTGGCGAATTTACCGTTCGCGCTGATCGGCGGTGTGCTGACGCTGTGGATGCGGCACATCAACTTGAGTGTGTCCGCGGCTGTTGGATTTATCGCCCTGTTTGGCATTTCTGTGCAAAATGGCGTGCTGTTAGTTGAAGAGTTCAATCATCGGCGCGCTAACGGACACAACCTGCGTGATGCCGTTCGACTCGGCACGATGGATCGCTTGCGACCGATCACCATGACCGCGTTAATGGCTGCACTCGGCCTGTTGCCTGCGGCACTTTCTACCAGCATTGGTGCCGAAACGACGCGACCGTTTGCCAGCGTGATCGTGGGCGGACTGGTGAGCGCCACGTTACTCACGCTGCTGTTGCTTCCGTTGCTTTACATCATGTTTCACGAGGATCCGCATGTTGAAATTCCGCGCTAGCGCTGAGAGAAGGGTGAGATGGGTCGCCGTGTTGTTTTTGCTCACGGCGTGCACGCCCGCAATGCGCGAGTACGGTCAACGTCCGCAGCCGCTTGCGCGTGATTGGCTAGACACAAAAAAAACGTTGCCGATGGATACATCCGTTTGGCGTCTTTCGACCAACGGCACAGATCTCACAGTGCACGTGTTGGTTCGGTCAAACGGTGTGGGCGGAAAACCACAGGAAGTGCTTTCGCGCCGTGGCATCTGGTATGTGCGCGGTAGGCTTGCGGATACGCAGCGAGTCATCTGCTTTAATCGTCGGCCCGGGCGCGCGGCGTCCTCGTGCATCCCGTTTGTCCTGGACACGATGCGTGATGGACGACTGCGGTTGGTGCTGCGTGAGTATGTTGGCACGCACGAGACGGCACCACGCACGCTGATCGAGCGACGACCGTGAGGCGCGTGCAGATCGTGTGGCTGCTTTCGCTCTTCGCAATATCGACGGGTCAGGCGCAGTCGGTTGTTGATGGACCAACGGCTGTAGGACTCACTCTGTCGCAAGCGGTAGCCCTCGCGTTACGGCACAATCTCGACGTCCGTACAGCGCGAAGCACGATCGATTCCGCCAGCGCGGAAGGGCGCATCGCGCGCGCAATTCCCAATCCGCTGTATATCGGCAGCCCAAACTCGCCATATCAATACGGCGCGAGCATACCGCTCGATGTGGGGCCGCAACGTCTCTACCGGGTTCGCGTTTCCACCTTCGGTATCGCGGCCGCCAATTTGGATGCGCGCGATGTGCAGCGGCAGGTCACGCTGTCAGTGCAGCGCGCGTTTTATGACGTGTTGCTGAGCGACGCACAACGTGCGCTTGTCATCTCGCGACGCACGCTGCTGGCGCAACTGCATCTTGCGGATTCTGCACGAGTTCGCGCGGGCGATATTCCGGAACGCAATTTGACTCGCAGCGCTATAGAACTTGCGCGCGCAGATGCGGATCTTGTACACGCGACGCTTGACGCGGAGAATACACGTTTATCCTTGCAGGCACTGCTCGGTGCAACGGTGCCGGACGCTGCGCTCGTGCTCGATGGCACGCTGTCCACACCGAATGTACAGCTCCCGGGATTGGACACTTTATTGGCGCGCGCGACACGCGACCGCCCTGACCTTGCGGCGGCACAGCGTCGTATCGAGCAAGGACGTGCGCGCCGCCATCTCGCGGCGGCGTCGCTCATTCCAATTCCGGAGTTGACATATGTTCGACAGTTCAGCGCGCCGTTCGAATCGGGGCGTTATTACTCGTTGGGCCTGCAATTAGAAGTGCCGATTTTCAACATGTATCGTGGGCAGCGGGAACGAGCGGACGCCGCGAACGCCATCGCTGGATACGCGAACGAGCGTATCGTCGCGCAAGCCCAGCGCGATGTGACCAGCACCCGTCAGAATGCTGTAGCGCAGCAATCCATTGTCGAACAATTGACCGGTGCACTCAGCGATGCGGTGGATCGCAACGTCACAGCGGCAGAGTACGCCTACGCGCATGGCGCGACGTCACTTCTCGACGTGCTCGATGCCGTTCGCGCGCAGCAAGAATTACGGAGCGCGTATTTGCTTGCGGTTCATGACTATTGGGTGGCGTTATTCATGCTGGATGCTGCGGTCGCGATGCCAACCTCGCGCACACCGTGATCGCAGTGGTGGAGCAGCGAAATTTCGTCTATACTCGAATTGGCGGACAACACACCAGCCGCGGAGGGGCTGTCCTGCCGTGAGGAATACGATGACGACACGTGGATTTGTCGGCAAGCGACCAAGTACAGACGACGCGACGCGACTGCCACCAGGTCAATACCAGACGCATGATTTTCCGGTGTTGTCGAAGGGTGCCACGCCGATTGTCGACCTCGCCACCTGGACGTTTACCGTCAACAACGGTGTTCGCCCTATCAAACAGCGGTCGTGGGCAGAATTTGACATGTTGCCGAAAACGACGTGGCGCGGCGATATCCACTGCGTCACGAAGTGGTCGAAGTTTGACACGATGTGGGAAGGCGTGAGTATCGACGACGTGCTGCGGTCAGCGGGCATTGCGGCACCAACGGCGTATGTGCTGGCGAAGAGTTACGACGAGTACGACACCAACATCCCGATGGCTGATCTCGTAGGCGGCCAGGCAATGATTGCGACACGGTTCAACGGGGCGCCGCTAGCGGCCGAACACGGTGGTCCAGCGCGACTTTTTGTGCCGCATTTGTATTTTTGGAAAAGCGCGAAATGGATTCGCGGACTACGCTTCACGACTCGTGACGAAGCGGGTTTTTGGGAGTTACGCGGCTATCACATGTATGGCGACCCTTGGCGAGAGCAGCGCTACACAAATGATCTGTAGCAATGGCTGAGTCGCTGCATTGGCGTAGCGGCGTGATCGAACGCATCGCGCGCACGACGCCCAGCGTGACGAATCTCTGGGTACGCGCCGCGGTGGCCCCGCACATCGCCGGACAACACATGGACGTGCGGCTCACGGCGCCCGATGGCTATCAAGCGCAGCGGAGCTATTCGACTGCATCGGCACCGGGTGCACCGCTGATCGAGCTTGCGGTGGAAGCCCTAGAGGACGGCGAGGTGTCGTCGTATTTGTGCGAGATAGCGCAGGTTGGTGACACGGTCGAATTGCGTGGGCCCATTGGTGGCCATTTTATTTGGCCGCCTGACGAGTCGGGCCATGCGTCGGGTGCCGTGCTCTTGGTGGGGGGCGGCTCTGGCGTTGTGCCGCTGGTGTCGATCGTTCGAAGCCGGGCCGCGCGTAACGGGGCAGTGCGGGCCGCATCGCCAATGCTGCTCCTCTATTCGGCCCGCTCGTGGGAAGAGCTAATTTATCGCGATGAACTCATCGCGTTTGAAGCGAATGATCCGACGTTCATGCTGCGTTTTATGACGACGCGTGGTGAAAAGCATCGCGACGTGGATTTTGATCAGCGCCTTAACGAGATGTTGCTGCGCACGGCGCTAGCGCATTGGGGACAGACGGCGCAACTCGTTTACGTGTGCGGATCAAACGCATTCGTCGAAACCATCACGTCGACACTCGTACATCAGTCGATCCCCGCCGAACGAATTCGCGCGGAACGCTACGGCGGCACGAGCTAGCGCGCGCGAAAACCAGCGATGGCGTTTCGTGTGAATTCTGACAACACCATCGTGCCGCTCATCCGTGCACGGTCGGCGAGCAGTTCGTCCCAATGTTCGGTGCCGGCCCAAAAGACTTGTTTGAGTTGCGCCATCGCTTCTGGATTGGAGGCGGCGAGTGTAGTCGCCAAGGCATCAACTGCGTGGTCCATCGCGGTCGCATCATCGAAGAGCCGCGCATACAGCCCGTGTCGTTCGCCCCAAGCGGCGTCGCGCCAATCGGCGTCAACGGCCATCGCGCTAAATGCCGCGAGCCCAATTTTTCGTTCAATGACTGGCCCGACAACAAACGGACCAATACCGATCGCCAACTCGCTCAATTTTGCTGATGCCGTATGCAACGCCATACTGAAATCCGACGCGGCGATAAGTCCCACAGCGCCGCCAGCGGCCTTGCCATGCACTCGCGTGATCACAAATTTTGGCGCGCGAATCATCGCCAGGATAACGCCCGAAAATCCACTGAAAAACTCTTGCCCCTGCGCGATGTTGGCGATCGACGTCAACTCGTCGAACGATGCTCCGGCACAGAACGGTCCAGACCCACCGCTTTGGAGCACAATGACACGGACATCGGGGTGCGCGCCCATGGCGGTTACATCGGCCGCGAGTTGGCGAAGCAGCGACCCCGGAAGCGAGTTGCCTTTCGGATGTTGGAACGTGATGCGCGCGATCCCATCGCTGATGTGCACATCCACGTAACCGTCGATGACGGGCACAGAAGCGGAGTCGGTGGCATTGATCGTCATGCCGACAAGCTAGTCGCGCGTTTCAATTGTCGAACCCCGTTGGCCGCAGCTGTTGGCCGTTGGTAGATTTCTTCTCATGGAACAGACTACGCCCATGCACACAGACGATCCGTCCCTCGTTGCCGCGTTCGAAGCACGAATTGCCGCTGGCGAAAGCATCGAGCCAAAAGACTGGATGCCGGAGCGCTATCGCAAACAACTCACACGGATGATGTCGCAGCACGCGCACTCCGAAATTGTGGGCATGCTCCCGGAAGGCAACTGGATTACTCGCGCGCCCAGTTTACGCCGCAAGATGTCGCTGATCGCGAAGGTGCAGGATGAGGCGGGGCATGGCTTGTACATCTACTGCGGAACAGAAACGCTTGGCGTGGATCGTCACGAGCTCGTGCAGCAACTGTTGGACGGTCGCGCGAAATATTCGAGCATCTTTAACTATCCGACGTTGTCCTGGGCGGACATGGGCGTGATTGGATGGTTGGTGGACGGCGCGGCGATTGTGAATCAGACGGTACTCGCGAAAGCGTCGTACGGACCATATGCGCGCGCCATGATTCGCATTTGCAAAGAAGAGAACTTTCATAAGCGGCAAGGCCTCGAGATTTGCGCGACGCTCGCGTCGGGCACACCAGCGCAAAAGGCGATGGTGCAAGACGCGGTGAATCGGTTCTGGTGGCCGGCGCTCATGATGTTTGGGCCGAGCGATACGGATTCGCCAAACTCGGCGGAGTTGTTGAAGTGGCGCGTGAAGCGAAAGACCAACGATGAACTGCGTCAACGTTTCATCAATCTCACGGTGCCGCAGGCGCAAGCGATGGGTCTCACGTTGCCCGATCCCGACTTGATATTCAACGAGACGACCAAAGATTGGGAGTTTGGAGAGATCGACTGGAGCGAGTTTTTCGAAGTCATCAAAGGCAACGGACCATGCAATCACGAGCGGTTGGCAGCACGACGTGATGCGCATGCGAACGGCGCGTGGGTGCGTGATGCGGCAGTCGCATACGCGGCGAAACACGACGCGCGCGCCACTGCGGCCGCGTGATGACGACCAGCACCGACGCGGTCATCGATACGCAGTGGCCGTTATGGGAAGTGTTTACGCAAGCCGAGCAGGCCGCGCCGCATGAACATGCGGGCAGCGTGCACGCGGTGAATGCAGAGATGGCGTTGCAGAACGCGCGTGATGTGTACGCGCGGCGCGGTGAAGCGATCAGCTTGTGGGTGGTGCCGAGTGATGCGATCACGGCCTCGACGCCAGGCGATGCGGGTCCATTTTTTGATCCAGGAAACGACAAGGCTTATCGTCATCCACAGTTTTATAAAGCACCGCGTGGAGTGCGCGTCTTTTGAGCGGCACTGGCGTAGCCGGTGTGCGTGTTGAGCCTGTTGCCAATCCGCTCGTGGAATATCTCTTGCGACTTGGCGATGATCGGTTGGTGTTGGGTCACCGACTGTCGGAGTGGTGCGGCCACGGACCAATTCTGGAAGAAGACATTGCCATTTCGAACATCGCGCTGGATTTGGTGGGTCACGCGAGCGCGCTGCTTGCACTCGCTGGCGAGTTAGAAGGCGATGGTCGCACCGAAGACACGCTCGCCTATTTTCGCGAAGCGGTGGCGTATCGCAACACCTTGATCGTTGAATTACCGAAAGGCGATTTCGCATTCACGATTGTACGTCAATTTTTGTTTGACGCGTACAGTGTGCTGTTGCTTGATGCGTTGTCGCGCGCGACCAACGAGCGCGTTGCCGCGATTGCGGCCAAGTGTTTGAAGGAAGACAAGTATCATTTGCGACACAGCAGCGAATGGGTAGTGCGGTTGGGTGATGGCACCGAAGAAAGCCATGCGCGTGCGCAGCGTGCGCTCGATGATCTCTGGCGTTTTACGGCGGAGATGTTTGATCATGATGCCGTGGATGCGGCGGTAGTGGACGACGGCATTGTGGTGGATCACGAGGCGATTGCTTCGCGTTGGCGCGCCATGGTCACCGATGTGGTGCAGCGTGCCACGTTGTCATTGCCCGTTGATGGCGCAATGCGTCGCGGTGGTCGTCGCGGCCGTCACACCGAGCATCTCGGGCACATGTTAGCCGAAATGCAAATCGTTGCGCGTTCGCATCCGGGCGCGACGTGGTGAACGACGCCGTTGCGTCGGCCATGCCATCGCGCGACGAGATCTACACGATTCTCAACAGCGTGATGGACCCGGAAGTGCCGGTGATCAGCGTGGTGGAACTGGGTATCATCCGCGATGTCGTGATCACCGGCGCGGCAGTGCACGTGACGGTAACACCGACGTACTCTGGCTGCCCCGCCATGCACGAAATTGAAGCGGACATTCGGTCGGCGCTGTTAGCGCACGGCATGCGCGATGTCACCATCGCGACGGTCTTTGCACCGGCGTGGACGACCGATTGGATTGGCGCGGAGGCGCGCGAGAAGATGCGCGCCTATGGTATCGCGCCGCCGGGTCGAGCGGAGCCGCAGGGACTGATCACGTTGTCGCGCCGTCGACCATCAGCGCAGTGCCCGTTTTGTGGATCGGCGGATACGCGATTGCAAAGTGAGTTTGGCTCGACCGCGTGCAAAGCCATTCACGTGTGCAACAGTTGTCGTCAACCGTTCGATGAGTTCAAAGCGTTTTAATCACGCCCTCACTACGAGTCAGCTATGCGTCGTTTCATTCCGTTTCTCGCGTTGTTTGCTGCGTTGCAACTCCCAGCACAAACCATCACGAGCGATCCGCGACTGAATGCGGAAATTGATCGACGCACCGCCGCAATCGTCGACAAAGTAGTGGCATGGCGACACGACATTCACCAACACCCTGAACTCGGCTACCAAGAAAAACGGACCGCAGCGCTTGTTGCGGCGCATCTCAAATCGCTTGGGCTTGTCGTGCAGGAAAACGTTGGTGGCATTGGTGGAGTGGTGGGCATTCTAAAAGGTGGTAAAGCGGGGCCCACCGTGGCATTGCGCGCGGATATGGATGCACTGCCAATCACGGAGCAGGTGGATTTACCGTTCAAGAGCACCGTACGTACCGTGTACAACGGGCAGGATGTCGGTGTGATGCATGCGTGTGGTCACGATACGCATGTGGCGATGTTGATGGGCACGGCCGAAGTGCTTGCGGGCATGCGCGCCGAGCTGCCGGGCACTGTGAAATTTATTTTTCAGCCAGCTGAAGAAGTGCCACCACGTGGTGGTGCCGCAGCACTTATCGATGCCGGTGTGTTGGAAGGCGTAGACGTGATTTTTGGATTGCATGTGGGTCCCGGCGAGCTTGGCTCTATTGGCTATCGTGCCGGACCAATACAGGCCAGTGCTGACAATTTTCGGATCGTTATTCACGGCCGTGGCGGGCACGGTGCGATACCGGCAAACACGATTGATCCGATTGTCGTTGGTGCACAGGTGGTTGGGGCATTGCAGACTATTGTGTCGCGACAAATCGACCTGACCGTCGCACCAGCCGTTGTCACCGTGGGTGCGTTTCACGGTGGCGTGCGCGAAAATGTCATCGCCGACAGCGCTTTTATGATTGGTACGATTCGCACGTTCGATCCACGCATTCGCACCAGCATTCATTCGCGGATGAAACGCATTGCGGAAAGCATCGCGGAAGCCAGTGGTGCAACGGCGACGGTGACGATCGAGTTGGGTTATCCCGTCACCGCGAACGATCCGGCCATCGTCGCGCGCTTTATTCCGACGTTGAAACGCGTAGCGGGCGCGGCGGGTGCGAGTGAGCATGGCTTAACGATGCCATCAGAAGATTTTTCACGATACGCAGAAAAAGTGCCTGGCTTCTTTTTCAATTTGGGTGTGACGCCTGCGGACCAAGATCCAAAGACGGCGCCAAGCAATCACTCACCACTCTTTCAAGCCGACGACAAAGCGCTACCTGTCGGTGTGCGTGCCATGAGCAACGTCGCGCTCGACTATCTCCGCGGCGGTGTGCCGCAGAAGATTGTCCCGTAAATCGAGCGCGACCGTTGTGTGATGCGTAATGCTAGTGCGTGATCACGAAGAACCACGTAGCGAGCAGTGGTCGTGATGGACCGCGGCCGCCGGCTGGCGTTGGCGCACCAGCAGGGGCAGTGCCGTATTCCAGTGCGACGACGTACGCGATGTGTTTGATGGGATCGACGGAAATGGTTTTTGCACCAGCCATCGTCTTCACCGTGGCAACAACGGTGTATTTGTCGGGCGCATCCTGATGCACCACCGTAATGTTGCCATCGCGGCCAGCGGGAATGTAAATGAGCTTCTGGCTTGCATCGTAACCCAATGCATCGACACCGTCGCCGTTCGTAATTTTCGCGACAACCTTACCTGTTGCGGCGTTGACTACGACGGACGTTTTTCCACAACCAGAGAAGATGCGATTGGACGGCCGATCATACGCAATGCCCGTGGGTCCGTCGCAGCCTTCCAGTGGCCATGATGCGAGTACCTTCATCGATTTCGCGTCGAGCACCTGAATGGTATTCTTGCTTTCGTTGTTGACGAAGAGCTTTCCTTTGCCGTCGCTCGCGGCCCCTTCCGGCGCGTTGTCTTCCAGCTGCGCCGTGCCAACGATGTCACCGGTTTTCGGATCAATGGCAATCGCCGTGCCCGGCTTGCTGTGATTTGTGAGGATCATACGGTCTGAGAACTCGTCGTACATGATGCCATCAAGACCGCCAACCTTCACCGGAATTTTCTTGATGAACGCGAGTGATTTCAGATCAAACATCGTCACCGAAGAGTCACCACCGTTCGTGGTGAATCCGTGATTTGCTTTTGGCGCGAGTCCAATACCATGGGTGCGCGGCGTGTCGGGAATGTCGCCAATGACTTTTCCGGTCGGTCCGTCAATCACCATGACGTGCGTGCCGCGCGAGACGAAGACGCGTCCGGTGCCAGCTTCGGCGGTGGAGTAATCGTGACCGCCCTCGCCGCCGATGTTGAACTTCTCAACTTTAAATGTCTGGCCCTGCGCGACACTCGCCGATGCCAGCGCAGCAGCAACGACAATTGCGAAACGATCTCGTGTGGTCATGTGATTTCTCGATAGGGAACGAGCAAAACTTCGGCGCGCTACGCACCGATGAAGCCTAGCGCGCCCGACCTGTCAGTCGCATGACAAAAACGTTCTCAGTGTCAATGAGGGACGGAGGCGCTCCGTTGAGTCCACGCGCACAGAACGTTCGTTTCGGGCTCCGACAACCGGGCGCGCGGGTGCACCATTGTATAAATACGCGGAGGCATGATGTGCTTGCGCGCATCTCGACACATCCACGCAAGTCGCTGCGCTGGAGTTGGCTCACGTATGGTATCTACGGACCAGCGCGAGAAATCGAGATTAGAACGGCCGTGTTGGACGTCATTCGTAAGCAGCCACGAAACAGGGGCAACGTGCGCGTACCAGGGCCAACGCGTTTCGTCGGAGTGGCAGTCGTAGCAAGAGCGTCGAAGCAGCGAATCGACGCTACTGGGAACAGCGACGAACTCGTTCATTTTTCCGTTACCGGGCAACTCGCCTTGCGGGCGCTCGGGACGAATAAACTGGATGCCGATCGTGATAACGACAAACAGAGTCGCGGCACTTCGGGCCCGCCTTTTCCATACTGCGCGGCGGGATGCCAACATCACGGACGTCGCCGTTGTGCCGCGCTGTATCCGGGAACGCCCAAGCCAAGTTGAATATCCCGACGAACTCGCCACACGCCATCTGCACCGCGAATTGGGCTCGTGAGGCCGCTGCCACCGCGGCCGATTTCCGCCTCGCGACGTGCGGCGCTGGTCAGAAGCGGATCATCACGAAAGAGAATCGAGGCGATATAGTAGGTGCAACACCCCGGCTCGATGACATGCATGTGCACGTGCTGTGGAGAGTTACGCTCCGGATAATGACCAGGTCGAATGGTGTTAAATCGATATTGGCCGAGGGAATCGGTCATCGCCCAGCCGCGAAGCTGGCCGTGCCGACGCGCGGAGTTTCCAGGTGCGTTCTCGAACGGGCGATAGATGCCGGCGGCGTCCGTGTGATACGCGTACACGATAATTCCGGCGGCTGGTACGCCACGCTGGTCACGCACGAATCCGTCGACAATCATTGGCTGTCCCGGTTCGTCGGGCCGCGCAATTCTGGTTGTCGAGGAGATCGTTGTCGGCAATCCTTCGAAGACACCTTCGCAACCTTCGCACGGTCCGCCGACAATTGGCTCGCGCACGCGCGCAACTGCACGATTCTGCGCCTGCGCCGAGATCGCAACGACCATGCAGATCACACTGGGAGCAACGTACCGCAACAGCGATGCGCGTGAGACGAATAGCTGTGTCTTCATCTGGCTCCTGACGAATAGGAAACTCGCTGCGCGATTACATGCCGAGCAGCGATTCCAATCGCTCGGCAATCTGCTCGACGTCGGGTAAGACAGCGTCGAGCAGTACCTCGTGATACGGCATCGGAATATCCAACGGGGCCAGTCGTTGCACCGGCGCATCGAGATGCCAAAAAGCGTGCTGCGCGATTGTGCCGGCAATTTCAGCACCGAAACCCGCCGTCATATTGTCTTCGTGCACAATGAGACAACGTCCGGTCGCGCGCACGGAGTTGAGCACACCGTCGCGATCCCATGGTGCGATGGTTCTCAAGTCGAGCAAATGCACGCGTCCGACAAAATGCGCCGCCGCTTTTACGCAGCGATGCACCATTGCGCCCCACGTGACGAGCGTGACGTCGCCTCCTTCAACGACGGTGCGCGCTTGACCAAACGGTACGAGGTAATTGTCACCGGGGTAGCGCGCGCTGCCATCGCCCGTCATAAGCAACGAACGATGTTCGAAGAAGATGGTGGGATTTGCACCACGCATCGCGCTGCGCAACAGGCCAACGGCATCGGCGGCATTCGATGGCATCGCGACCTGCCATCCATACGCGTGCGCAAATCGTACCTCGTCGCTCAAGCTATGCCATGGATCGCCAACGTCTTTCCCAAATCCGCCAGGCATGCGCACCACAATTGGAGCAGCGAACCGATTCGCGGTGCGCCACCGCAACGTGCCGCAGTTATTCAATTGCTCAGTGGCGGGGTCGGCGTATTTCCGAAACTGAATTTCTGCGACCGGCATCAATCCGCCAATAGCCATGCCCACCGCGCGACCAATGATCCCTTCTTCTGACAAACTCGTATCGAAGACGCGCTGCTCGCCAAACTGTTTTTGTAATCCTTCGGTGACGAGGTGCACGCCGCCTTTCCGGCCGACGTCTTCACCAAACACCACCACTTTCTGATTGACTTGAAGTTCATGACGCAATGTGCGTCGTACTGCCTCGGCGAAGCGGAGCAAATCGCCATCGTCAGCGGCGATTGTCGTACCACCTAATGCAGCACGTTCGCTGCTGGTGAGACCACCAAACGCTGCCGGGATGCTGCCGTCATTGCTCGCGTACACGTGATTGCCGATACCCAGCGCGTCGGGCATCGGTCGCGCACGTGCAGTCTCGAGCGCGGTGTGCACATCACGGTCAACTTCCGCTTCGAGCGCGGTCCAATCCGCATTCGACAAGAGTGCCGGCACGAGATACTTACGCAGTCGCGGCAACGGATCACGCGCTGCATCGCGCTCAATGTCACTTGGCGACCGATACCCTTTCTGGTTGTCGGGACCAGAGTGACTTGAAAGGCGCGGCACGGTGAGTCGAACAAGTGCTGGACCACTACCTGCGCGCACATACGTCACGGCGTCTGCGAGCAGCCCTGACATTTCATGCGGATTTGTCCCATCGCCGCTCGTCACACGCAGGTTGGTGAACGCCGCGAGATTGGTCGCGATGTTTCCACCTGGAGTCTGCATGTCACCCTTTACTGAAATGCCGAGGTCGTTGTCTTCGATATAAAACAGGACGGGCAGTTTGAGCGTGGTGGCGATGGTGAGTGCCGACCAGAAACCGCTGGTGGCCACCGACGCATCGCCGCCGCATGCAACGGCGATGCTGCCCGCGTATGTGGTATCGCCCAGTGTGTCGTGATGATACCGAATCGACTGCGCCCATCCGACTGTCGGTGTGTATTGCGCGCCGACATCACCCGCCATTGGCAGAACGATCGGCCCGTGCGCATTCGGCAGATTGTAGACGACGCCGATGTCACGTCCATCGCTGAAGCCGCCTGCGCGTCCGAGCGGACTGCCGAAGGCATCGTCGAGTGGAACGCCGAGTGCGAGCAGGAGCGGTCGTGAGCGATAGTACGCGCCAGCTGCGTCATGTCGGTGCGCAATGAGCGAACCGAGGATGATTTGCGCAACGTCGTGACCGCGTGCTGAGAATTGATAGAGCACCACATGCTCTTTTGGCACCGATGCCCGATTGCGATTGGTTGCTTCTTCAATGTCGTCCAGTTGACGAGACACCAGCGCGCAATAGGCAATGCGTCGCCAATCGAACGCCGGGCGTGGGACAAGGACAAGTGACGACGCGCTGTTTTTTGCAGCACGTACGGATGTAGTGACCGGCTTGGTTGGCATGATGGCCGAAATGTGGGCCAACGCTGCTTGGAATGGGAGAGCCCATGGGCCACTGTTCGGTGAATGCGTCTCAACGAACAGGGCACACGCGGAACGACGTTTAGTGCGCGGCGTCGCTCATTGCATTCTGTTGATCGCGCAGGTCGCGCACTTTGTCATGCGCTGCTGTGACGTCGCTGGCTTGACGTGCGACGATGGGACGAATATCTGCCGGCAGCGATTCGTTCAGCGCGTCGGCAAATGCTTTCTTGGCATAGTCTTCGCCGCGCTCGCACTCGTAGAGAATGGCCTTATCGTCGTTACCCGAAACAGCCGCCTTGATATTCATCCAGCCGCGATGTGCTGCTGCCGCAACATGACCCATATCTGCCGGTTTTCCGCCGAGTCCGGTGACCTTGACTTCGAGCTCGTGTGCGAACGTTCCGCGCTGCGTCGCCATCGAAGAAAAAAGTTGCTTGAGATCAGCGCTATCGGCACCTTCTGCCGCAGTCGTAAAACCCTTTTCACCGTCGCGACAGGTCTCGATTAATCCATTGAGCACGGAAACGGTCTTGTCGTTGTTGTCGGTTGCCATCGAGGTTCTCTCCACTGGTAATGTTGATAGGAAGGGCGCTTCCAAAGTTCCGATACAAATGGTGCGCCGCGCGATATCCTTATGCATGCCTTATGCCTTCCTCTCCGTTGAGGTCGCTGATGGCGTGATGCTTATCACGCTCAATCGACCCGACGTGCTCAACAGTTTCACGCTTGCGATGGCGCACGAGCTTCAGCTCGCGCTTCGCACTGCGTCGGAAAGGGACAACGTGCGCGCGGTGCTGCTCACTGGCGCTGGGCGCGGATTTTGTGCGGGGCAAGATCTCGCGGAGGCGTTGCCTGTTGGTGATGGGCCGATGCCTGATATCGGTGAGATTGTAAAAGCCAGTTACAACCCGATTATCCGTGCAATTCGAACACTGGAAAAACCGGTGATTTGCGCGGTGAATGGCGTGGCGGCGGGAGCAGGTGCGAATCTCGCGTTTGCGTGTGACATCACGATCGCTGCCGAAGAAGCTTCCTTTGTCGAAAGTTTTGCCAAGCTCGGATTGATTCCCGATACGAGCGGTACGTTTTTCGTGCCGCGTCTCGTTGGCCTACAACGCGCGACCGGCATGTTTTTTCTTGCAGAAAAGATTCCTGCCGCGAAAGCGAAAGCGTGGGGACTCATTTGGGACGTTGTGCCGCTCGCGATTTTGCATGAAACGGCACTGCAATTGGCGAAGTCACTGGCCACGCAAGCGACGCGAGGATTCGGTTTGACCAAGCGCGCGCTCAATGCATCGTTCGCCAATGGACTTGATGCGCAACTGGAGGTTGAAGCGCAGGCCATGCACGAAGCTGGAAAAACGGCCGACTATGAAGAAGGTGTTCGTGCGTTCCTCGAAAAACGCAAACCGGTGTATCGCGGGCTATGATTGCGCTTGATGCAACGGCCGTCATAGGGGTTGTAGGTGCGGGTGCGATGGGCGCTGGCATCGCACAGGTCGCCGCGACGCATGGTCATCGTGTGGTGTTGGCCGATGCGATGACTGCGTCGCTGACACGCGCGCGCGACGGGCATTTGAAGGCGATGACGCGTGAGGTGGACAAGGGACGAATGACACGCGTCGATGCAGACGCGGTGTTGGCGCGCCTTACGTACGTCGAGGGCGCAAGCGTTGATCAATTGGCGGTGTTTGCTGAATGCAGCGTCATCATCGAAGCGATCATCGAACAGCTGTCGGCCAAACAGAGTCTATTCGCGGTGTTAGAATCGATCATTGCACCGGATGCAATTCTCGCCTCGAACACGTCGTCATTGTCGATTGCCGCGCTAGGTGGTGCATGCATGCACTCGTCGCGCGTGATTGGTGTGCATTTTTTTAATCCGGCGCCACTGATGGCATTGGTGGAGATCGTGCCGGCGATTACTACGTCAGCAGAGGTCACAGCACGTGTACGTGCGCTTATTGGTGGATGGGGGAAAACCACCGTGCTCGCGGCCGACACACCCGGCTTCATTGTCAATCGTATTGCGCGACCGTTTTACGGGGAAGCGATGCGCATCATGGAAGAGGGGATCGCGGACTGTGCAACGATAGATTGGGCGATGCGTGAGTTGGGTGGATTTCGCATGGGTCCTTTTGAATTGACCGATTTTATTGGGCACGACGTCAATTTTGCGGTGACGCGGTCGGTTTTCGACGCCACATTTTTCGACGCGCGCTATCGCCCCTCCATTGCGCAGCAACGACTGGTTGAAGCCGGCATGTTGGGGCGCAAAGCGAAGCGTGGTTTCTACGATTATCACGACGGTGCGGTTGCACCGGAGCCAACGCGCGACACGGTGCTGGGACAACAGATCGTTGATCGTATTCTTGTGATGTTGATCAACGAAGCGGTCGATGCTGTGCACGTACGCATTGCGTCTGCGGTGGACATTGAGCAATCGATGACAACCGGCGTGAACTATCCGCGTGGTTTGTTGGCATGGGGCGATTTGATAGGTCCACCCACGGTACTTACGCGACTTGACGCGCTGTATCACGAGTATGGCGATGATCGCTATCGGGCCAGCGTGCGGTTGCGTCGCGTCGTGCGTGACGGCGGGAGTCTATTGTGACAACAGACGCCTTAGCGCGCGCCGTTGTCGAGAAACTCGTGCGACTGGATGCGTTCTCGCGTTGGTTAGGCGTGGAGGTGCTCGAGACCGCTATTGGACGTTCCGTCGCACGCATGACGGTACGCGACGAGATGCTCAACGGCTTTGGCACGTCGCACGGGGGCATCGTGTTTTCGCTTGCTGACAGTGCGTTTGCATTTGCCACTAATGCACAGGGCTTTTTGAGTGTGGCCGTGGATTGCACTGTGAGTTATCCGGTTGCCGTGCGATCAGGGGACACGCTCACGGCAACCGCGATTGAAGAAAGCAGCAGCAACAGGTTGGCGTTTTGCAGCGTCACCGTCCGCAATCAGCATGACGTTGTCGTCGGATATTTTCGCGGTACTGTCTATCGTACGCTCAAGCCGCACTTCCCGCCGGATACACCATGACCACCGCACAGATTGACGCGTTCATCATCGACGGCGTTCGCACGCCGATTGGTAACATTGGCGGCGCGCTGAGCGGCGTGCGGGCAGATGATCTGGGCGCGCACGTCATTGCCGAATTGCTGCGACGGAATGCGCAACTCGATCCCGCCCGCATTGCCGATGTGATTTTTGGGTGCGCGAATCAAGCCGGTGAAGACAACCGAAACGTGGCGCGCATGTCGTTGTTGCTCGCGGGCCTGCCGGTTACGGTGCCGGGCGAGACGGTGAATCGCTTGTGCGCATCGGGGCTGAGTGCCGTGGCCAATGCGGCGCGCGCAATTAAAGTTGGCGAAGGCGAGGTGTATGTGGCGGGCGGCGTCGAAAGTATGACGCGCGCGCCTTACGTCATGTCAAAAGGGGCGAGCGCGTTCGCGCGTGATGCGCAACTCTTTGATTCCAGTCTTGGGTGGCGTTTCGTCAACCCGAAGATGAAAGCCATGCACGGCACCGACTCGATGGGTGAAACGGCTGAGAATGTCGCGGCGCAGTATGGCGTGACGCGTCATGATCAAGATGCGTTTGCTGTACGTTCGCAACAGCGTGCGGCGGCGGCGCGTGCGGCGGGCGTATTCGCGGAAGAAATAGTGCCGGTCGAAATCGTGCAGAAGAAAGGTGCGGCGGTGGTGATGTCGAGTGATGAATTTCTGCGACCCGATACGAGTCTGGAAACGCTGGCGAAACTCAAACCGGCATTTCGTACGGATGGTCAGGGTTCGGTCACGGCGGGCAATGCGTCCGGACTGAATGATGGCGCTGCGGCGCTGCTGATCATGTCGGCGCGTGCGGCCAGCGATGTGGGGCTGACGCCTATCGCGCACGTTGTGGCGAGCGCGGCAGCGGGTGTAGAACCGCGTATCATGGGTATGGGGCCGGTACCGGCAACGCACCTTGTTTTGCAACGTGCGGGGCTCACGCTCGATCAAATCGATGTGATCGAATTGAACGAAGCGTTTGCGGCACAGTCGCTCGCGGTGTTGCGCGAGCTAGGGCTTGGCGATGACGATCCGCGCGTGAATCCCAATGGGGGAGCGATTGCTCTTGGGCATCCGCTTGGAATGAGCGGAGCGCGATTAGCCCTCACGGCCGCACGTGAATTACACCGTCGTCGCGCGCGCTATGCGTTGTGTACGATGTGCATTGGCGTCGGTATGGGTTATGCCGTGATTCTCGAACGCGCATAGTCATGATCTACGCATTTGATGGTTTCATTCCGGTCGTGCATGAGTCGGCGTTTATCCATCCGCATGCCGCAGTGACGGGGAACGTGCAGATTGGCGCGAACGTCTATGTTGGCCCGGGTGCGGCCATTCGTGGTGATTGGGGCGGCATCATCATCGAAGACGGATGTAATGTGCAGGAAAACTGTACGATTCACATGTTTCCGGGCGTGGTTGTCGTGCTGGAAGCAGGTGCACACATCGGGCACGGTGCGGTAGTACACGGCGCCCGCATAGGTGCGAACGCGTTAATCGGCATGAACGCCGTGATCATGGACAACGCCGTCATTGGTGAAGGCTGTGTGGTAGGCGCGTTGTGTTTTGTCCCAACGGGCATGGATGTACCGCCGCGCAAAGTGGTGGTTGGCAATCCCGCGAAGATCGTGAAAGATGTGAGCGACGAAATGCTCGCGTGGAAAAGCGACGGCACGCGTTTGTATCAACAATTACCGAACGCGATGCGACGTACGTGTCATGCAGTCGAGCCGCTACGCGCACTACCGGAAAATCGCCCAGTGCAGTCGAGCATGTTGAAGAACTGGCAGGACACCAAACACGAACATACCCAATTATGACGCTCAAGAACTACGCACTCGGCCACTGGGTCGACGGTGCCGGAAAGTCGGCTGACCTTATTCACGCGGTCACTGGTGAGAAAATCGGTGAAGCGTCGAGTGGCGGGTTGGATTTCAAAGCGATGACGGAATACGCGCGAACGGTCGGTGGTCCGAAGATGCGCGCGCTCACGTTTCATCAACGTGCGGCGATGCTCAAGGGTCTCGCGAAGTACATGATGGAGCGAAAGGATGCGCTCTATGCGCTGTCGTCAGCCACGGGTGCAACGAAGTCTGATTCGTGGGTGGACATCGATGGTGGGATCGGTACGTTCTTCGCCTACTCGAGTCGCGGACGACGCGAGTTTCCAAACGAGACGTATCACGTGGAAGGGCCAGCCGAGTCGTTGTCGAAAGGCGGGACGTTTGTGGGCCGACATATTGCGGTGCCACTTGAAGGCGTGGCGATTCACATCAATGCGTTCAACTTTCCGTGTTGGGGCATGCTGGAAAAAATGGCGCCTGCATTGCTCGCGGGCATGCCCTGTATTGTGAAACCTGCAACAGTCACAAGTTTTCTGACCGAAGCGATGTTTCGTCAGATGATTGAGGCAGACATTTTACCGGAAGGTGCCATTCAGTTGATTTGCGGTAGCGCGGGGGACTTGCTGGATCATGTCACCGAGCAAGACGCGATTGCGTTCACTGGCTCCGCGGTGACGGGTCAGATGTTGAAGGAAGGCAAAGCCGTGATGCAACACTCGGTGCGATTCAACATGGAAGCGGACTCGCTCAACTGTTCAATTCTTGGCCCTGACGCTGTGCCGGGCACCGAGGAGTTTGATTTATTCGTGAAAGAAGTGGTTCGCGAAATGACGACCAAGGCCGGACAAAAGTGTACGGCGATTCGGCGAACGATCGTGCCGAATGGGATGGAAGAAGACGTGATCAACGCGGTGCGCGCGCGTTTGGGGAAGACGACGATTGGCGATCCGACCGTGGATGGTGTGCGCATGGGACCATTGGCGAGCAAGGGACAAGTGCGCGACGTTGGTGCGAACGCGGCAAAGATTCGTGCATCATCAGAATTAGTATTTGGTGGCGATGATTTTGATGTTGTTGGTGCAGATCGTGACCGCGGTGCCTTTTTTGCGCCGATGTTGATGGCCTGTGCAGAACCGTTTCGCCGTCACGAGCCGCACGATATCGAGGCGTTTGGTCCGGTCAACACGATCATGCCGTACAACACGCTGGACGACGCCATTGAGCTTGCGAAACTTGGTCGTGGCTCGTTGTGTGGATCACTCATTACAGCGGATCCAGCCGTCGCGCGCAAAGTGATTTTGGGAGTGGCCGCGTATCATGGACGGTTGCTTGTGCTTGACAAGCACAGTGCGAAAGAGAGCACTGGGCATGGATCGCCACTTCCAAACCTTGTGCACGGTGGGCCTGGTCGTGCGGGCGGCGGCGAAGAGATGGGTGGCGCGCGTGGGGTGTTGCACTACATGCAACGAGCGGCTGTACAGGGTAGTCCGAGCATGCTGACCGTAATCACACACGAGTGGAGTCAGGGTGCTGCGCAAACAACAGATGTCGTGCATCCGTTCCGTAAGCATTTCAATGAGCTAAACGTTGGCGACACGATTGTCACCGGTACGCGTACGATTACGTTAGATGACGTCGTGAATTTTGCAAACCTCAGTGGCGATAAATTTTACGCGCACATGGATAACGAGGCGGCGCAGGCGAACGGCGTCTTTACTGGTCGTGTGGCGCATGGGTATTTCATTGTGTCAGCGGCCGCGGGATTATTTGTCGATCCAGCGCCTGGTCCGGTGCTCGCCAACTATGGATTAGAGAAACTGCGATTTACGAAGCCCGTATATCCCGGCGACACCATTCATGTGCGACTCACGGTGAAGCAAAAAACGGCAAAGGATACGCCGGTTGATGGAATTCCGCAGGGTGTCGTGGAGTGGGACGTTGAAGTGTTCAACCAGGACAACGAGCCCGTCGCGGTGTACTCGATTTTGACCTTGGTGAAGGTTAAGACCGCTATCGACTAACGGAGTGTCACGACTGCTCGTGCAACAACAGACGCGCGTCGTCAGCCATGCGCTCCATGTCAAGTTGAAGCGTTCCGTTGTAGATCCCACGTATGCGCCCCTGTTGATCAATCAGCGATAACGTTTCGGTATGCTGTAGGTCGGTCGAGCCATACGACCGACCGTCCGTCAAATTTACAAAGTACGATGTGGCGGCGAGTGATTCGATGGTCGAGCGCGGACCGGTCAGCAGTCTCCAGCGCGCATCGACGATCTCGTGCATTATGGCGTACTCGGCGAGCGCGGCCACGCTATCGCGTTCGGGCTGCACTGTGTGCGAAAGCACTTGAATCCGATTGTCGCTTGGCATCGCGCGCAGCCATCTCGCCAGGCTGCTCTGCGTGCGCGGACATACGCGCCCGCAGGTGGCGTAAAAAAAGTGCACGACGGTTATGTGGCCGGAAATTTCACGTTCCGTGACTACGCGTCCGCGTTGATCCACCAGCGAAAATGATTGAACCCGATGCATAGTTGGCGCCGCTGCCGTGCTCACGGAAAGCCATTCCGGGGTGAGGTCCTGATCTCGGAAATACGGCAACCCATCACGCATTGTGCTGCAGGCAACACACATGACCGTCAAGGCACTACCGACCACGAATGCCGTGATGCGAGTCATTGGGACGACTCCTCTGCGCTGTGCGACGTACCTTGGCATCCCGTGGTGCCCATCAGGCCATACCGACGTCCACCCGTCACGACATAGTTGGCGCGTAATGCGCCGTATTCGGTCCACATGCGTTGAGCTCCTTCTTCCTGGCCGTGCACGTATTCAAATCGTGTGTACGGCGCTCCCGATTCGTACCATTCTTCCATCAGCCCATCACCTCGTCCATCCAGATAATGATAGACGAAGCGTCGCGCGCCGTTCGCATACCACCCGCGATGTATGCCGTCCTCACGTCCCGTGCGATAAGTTCGCGTTTCTCGGACAGCACCGTTCTCAAACCATCCATGCTCCGTGCCATCGCGCTTGCCGTTCACATAAGCCGTTTCACGCTTGATGGAGCCGTCAGAAAAACGTTCTCGTACGTACCCGGTAAGCGGCATGCCGTGCGACAACTGCACACCATTCGTGATCGTGAGCGTCGAGTCACTCGACTCTTTCGTCTCGGAGGCGTGACGCGCAATTACCAGCGGATGCCATGATGCAAATCCCGTCAGCGCAGCGCACACGATGAGCGTCAAAACTTTCATCTGCCAACGGTGCCTGGGACACCGGCGAAACCACTGCCATTGATGTAGGGCGCGTCCGACGACGTGTGATAGTGATAGATGCCCGACGGAAAATCTTTCGTGACGCCAGTATGACCGTGCGCGGCATCGAGACTGGCGGTGGTGACGAGCTTGCCGTCTTCAAGCGGACCATAGACCGGATACCCGTCGAGCAACACACCAATGAGCGCATCACGTGATAGTCGTGTGAGGTATGTTGGCTCAACGTGATAGTGATACTGGCCTGTCTGCTGCGGGTGTCCGGCGTATTGATCAAAGGAGTCGATCTCACCAGTGAGCGGCTGATTGGGCCCTGCATATTGATTGAAGAGCGGCACTCCGTTGGTCGAAATCCCGATCGGACCGAGTGGCGTGGCGGTTGGTGTTGCTAGTCGCGTCGGTGTGATCGGAATACGAAAAACGAGTGTTTGCTCGATGATGCGATTCGGGTTGATCGCAAACCGTGTATTGCTCCCGTTATACGATTCATATTTTGCATTACCTGCGCCAAAGTACGGACTTTTGTGATCGGGCAATCCGTTACTGCGAAGGACGACGTCGGTACCTTCGATTGAGACGGTGACACCATTACCAAAGCTCTTGTACATGTCGGGCGCGTTGGTTGGGGTCAATGCGGCTGTGTTCGCGACGGTGGAAGTACTGCATCCGTGCAACAGGATTGCGAACGCAATTGCGGTGACGATGCGTGTGCGCGGTGAGGTCGCGTAGATCATCATGGTTTCTCGAAAGGCGACCGTTGATTGCAGCGAGGACGCGCATGTGGATAGCTTCACCTATCATAGACACGGCATGGCACGCACACCCCACTCAATGAACAAACGGGGGCTGCGAAAAGCGCAGCCCCCGTTTGTGTACTCGAAATGAAGCGCTCTGCTTAGTCAGCCTTCAGCGCAGATTCATATTCCCTGCGGCTTCTTCCGCACTGATCGGCATGCAGGTACTACGTCCTTTGAGCGAAAGATTGCGTCCCTCGTCGAGCCATCGACGCAGATCCCATAGCCGTCGTCCTTCCAACCACAGCACCGCACCGCGTTCACGTTGCAAAATCGTCCATGCGTCGGACATCGACGTGGCTGTCAATGCCGACAACGGATACGTCGCCCGTTCCTGATTGATGAACGACATAGCCGCGACAAAATCATTGCCGCGTAACGCCGCTTCGGCGCGAATGAGCAGCATCTCCGTCCCTTTCGCCAACGCGACTGGATCGCCGAGCGTGAGATACTTCTTTTGTCGAAAGAAATTGGTCGCGCCGTCCTGTCCCTTCGTGATTGCGGCGCCAGTCTTAACCGTATCGTAGAGCACACGCGTGTCCCGGTCTGTCACCCACACGGTGTTCCACACCGTCACTTCGCGCCGACTAATCGTTTGTACGGCGAGGTCGAGATTCTCCCGCGTCGTGTTTGTGGAGAAGAGGGCGTTATGTCGAAACGTGGCGGGCACTAACGCAGCATCCGCATCGGCCGCCGCCCATTTTCCCTGCCACGCAAGTACCGTCGCGCGGCCCGCCAATGCAGCATTGACGAGTGAAATAGTATTTTGTGCACGCGCGAGTGTGAGCGCTCGTGTAAACAAACTTTCCGCACGAACGAAGTGGATCGCACTTGGTTGTGACCCGCCTCCATCAATCACCGCGTTGCACACGTTCTCGCCGAGAAAACGATTGGCAAAGCCGGCGTACAGGTATGCGCGTGGGGTGTTGGCATTGGTCTCGAACGAGGCACCAAGCACCGTCTTCATACGCTCAATCCCGTTCTCTGCCACATACCGAGCCGTGTGCATGCGGGCCCAATCGCCTCCCACGTCTTCCGGACGAATAGCACCGGCGTTGAACTGCTTTTCCGCAGCAAAGTTTCCAGAGTGCACGAGCTCCAACCCAGCAAGTGCACCGCGGGTGAGATAATTACCAATGGCGTTGGACAGATCGCCCCCCATGCCGTTCACGAGCGCGGGCATTGCGGAGGGGGTGTTGAGATCGCTATCCAGTACTGGTCCGGGATTCGTTACATCGAGTTTGCATGATGACATCGCGCCCCCAAGTACGAGAGCGGACAACGTGGCCATCGTTCGTTGACGAAGGGATGAACTGCGTATGGTGGTCATAACTAGAAACTCGTGCGAACGGAGAACAAAAACGTGCGATACGGCGGGAAGACGTAGTAATCGCGGCGAGAGAACGTGCTGGTGCGCTGATCGGCTACTTCTGGATCAGAGCCAGTATACTTCGTATTCACAAATAAATTTCGACCAG
Organism: Gemmatimonadaceae bacterium; assembly: GCA_025358925.1. Taxonomy (GTDB): domain Bacteria; phylum Gemmatimonadota; class Gemmatimonadetes; order Gemmatimonadales; family Gemmatimonadaceae; genus Gemmatimonas. The sequence goes on from JANYHT010000036.1 coordinate 47,269, forward strand.
TCAATTGCACGGTTGTTTTCCGTGCCCCCAACGTTAGTCGTTTCGGTAAATCGTACGATGCGGAGACACTGCGCAGCTTGACGAAATCGGCGCTTTCGACGAAGTAGCTGTAGTCGCGATCCGTGGCACCGAGTGCGCAACGCGCGCGATCGAGTGCGTTCACGTTGGCGAGGGCCGCTGGGTTACCTGCCGCTGCGGCGGTGAGCGCCGCCTGTGCCGCAAAACAGGGCTGCCAGATTTTGAGACCCGCGTTTTGATAGCCGATCGCATTCAGCAAATGGCCACCGCGTTGAATTTCACCCACCGCATCAATGGTGAGGCGACGGAACAACGTCAGCGACAACGATGGATTAATGATGCGATCCGGGAATGTCGCGCCGATAAACGCGTTCGAATCCACCACCGGTGCCGCAAATGCAGTTGGATTTGTCACCATGCGGCCAATGTATGCCGGAGCGGGCAGCCCTTCCTTTACATAGCTGCGCGACAGCGCATCGATCGTGACGACTTGTCCGCCAAGATCAATCGCCTTGCTGCGCACTTGCGTGAACTGCAATCGCGCTTCGAGGTCTGCCCAGCGCACTGGATGCATACTGCCGGTCAGTTGCAGTTCAAGACCCGTGTTTTGCAGTAGTCCAATATTCTCGGCCTGATTGTTGGAGAACCCCTGCGATGGTGGATGCGACACGTTGATGATGGCGTCGCTTGTGCGCTGCTTGAAGTATGTGAACACCACGCCAACACGTCCGTTGAAAGCACTGGCGTCGAAGCCGGCCTCCGTTTCCCGTGTGCGCTCGGGACCGAGGTTCGGATTCCCGAGCTGCCCCGGCGTAAATGCCGCAAGCCCGCCCTCCGCAGCGACGGGATTCCACGTGCGCGTCGCATCGAATGCGCCCGGAGCTTTGCCAGCTTCGCCCACTGCCGCACGCAGTTTGAACGTTTCGACAAATGTCGTAGGCCAGAATGATTCGTCCGAGACCACGTATGACACGCTCAGCTTCGGATATTTTTGCAAACCGAAACTCTTTCCAAAGGCACTATTCCCATCGACGCGAAGGCCGGCGGTAATGAACAGCTTGTCGCGCCAGCCCAGCACCTCTTGACCAAAGAAGCCGGCGTTGATGACGCGCTGTGAGTTGACATCGGTAATCTGTCGCAACGAGCCACTGATCAGTGTCGGTGTACCAGGGCCGGCGAAATTATCTGTTTGCAAATCCGTACTGTTTAGCCGACTGTCAAAGAGCTGACCGCCAACGGATGTGGACGACGTGAAGCGTTTCCCGACCGACTGCTTCCACGTGCTGGCATAATCGACGGAGATAAGGGACCGATTCCACAACGTCTGAAAATATTGACCCGTTGGCGTGCGCAAATAGCCGAACGGGTTGATAGTGCGAATGTCCGAGTTGTTGTAGTCAAAGCCAACCGATACGCGATTCGACAACTGTTCAAATGGTGTCCATGTAGCGGTGCCACCGGTGACGAAATGATCGTTGGCGATGGTATTGGACTTGGAGAAAATTGTATCGTTGAGCACACAGGTGACGGTCGTTGTGCTGCAACCGCTGCCTTTAAAACCCGATCCTGGACCGCGCGACACATTCAGCAAGAATGCGTCGGCACTGTTGCCATCCGAGATCATGGCCGTTCCACGACGCTGATACGACGTGTTGAGTGCGAGTGTGATATTTTTGCGTGGAGCGAAGCCAATGTTAGCGCGAATGCCACCGGTTTTATTATTGCCGACGCGCAGTACGCCAAACTCATTTTCGAAATTGCCGGAAAGAGCGTAGCTGATACCGCTGCCGGAACCACGCACGCCCAGCGAGTACCGGCTTACGGCGCCTTTTTGCAGCCACGAGCCACTGGCGGGGCACGTTGGATCTTCAAACGGAACACCAGCCGCATCGACGACCAGCGGACCACGACATTGCTTAAGAAAAAGTCCTGTTGCATCGGAGCGCGGACCAAATTGACCCATGCTGTTGAAGCCACCCGCTGCCTCGACGGTCCACGCGGCGGGGCCTTCGCGACCGCGCTTTGTGAAGATTTGAATCACACCACCGGATGCTTCGGTGCCGTACAGCGTGGTTGCCGCAGGGCCTTTGACAACTTCGATGCGTTCGATATCGGCAGCGGCGATGTCATTCAACGGCGATACCGATTGACGTGACGACACGCCGGTTGGAGTATTGCCGTTGAAGATGCGCACGCCATCAACATAGATGAGCGGGCGATTGCCTTGCGTGATGCTGTTCACGCCGCGAAGACGGATGGTGCCGCCAGCGCCTGGCTGTCCAGAGTTGCCAAGTATGGTGACGCCGGTCGAACGCCCCTGCAAAATTTGCTGTGTATTTGCGACCGCACCCCGTTCAAATTGCGATGCGTCCACGGTGGTAACCGCGTTGCCGACTTCCTTCTTTCGTTCTTCTCCAGTGGCCGTGACCACAACGCCGGTGAGGGACACGGAGCTCTTGTTGAGTACAAAATCGACCACCGCGTTTCCGTTGCCCGTGACCACAACACTGCGTGTTTGCTGCGCATAGCCAATGCGACGCACGGTGACGATGTGAGGACCGACACTCACGTTGGCGAGCAGGTACCGCCCGTCCTCGCCCGTTGCGCGTCCCAGCGGCGTCCCGGCGACGATAACCTGCGCGGCGACGATGGCTTGCGTATTGTCGGCGTCGATGACGCGACCACTAATAGTGCCGGTGCTTTGCCCAATCGCGGTGGACAGCGGGAGTACACATACGGTCACGGCGATATACAGCCAGCGACTTCGAAAATTGAGAGGGTGCACGGGGAGGTCGGTGAACGGTGATGGCCGTCGCCTGTGTCCTGCTGGCGCAGAACATGCTACGACAATGTTGGGAAGAACAATCACACCATAATTTAAGTCACCTCTCGCATCACGTTTCCTGCCAACGTTCCTGAATCGGCCGTATCACCCTGAGGAGTGTTTTCGATATGCGAACAACAGCGATCATGATGACAACCGCATTGACTATAGGCGTCGTCGGTTGTGCCACCAATCCGGTAACCGGACGACGCGAGCTTTCTTTGATCTCAGAGTCGCAGGAAATACAAATGGGGCGCGAAGCCTCGCAGGGAGATCTCAAGCGCGTCGGCGAAACCAATCGGGTGGACGCGCAAGCGATGGTCCGTCGCATTGGACAACAGATTTCGTCGAAGTCAGAACGACCAAATTTGCCATGGGAATTTCATCTCCTCGACGATGCTGCCGTCAACGCGTTTGCCTATCCCGGTGGCTTCATCTTCGTCACGCGTGGCCTCCTGACGCACCTCAATAGTGAAGCCGAGCTGGCTGAAGTGATCGGGCACGAAATCGGGCACGTGACGGCGAAGCACACGGTCGCATCGATGAGCAAACAACAAGTCGCACAGATTGGACTCGCCGCAGGTAGCGTGCTTTCTCCGCAAGTCGCGAAGTATGGCGACCTGCTTGGCACCGGCGCCTCGCTGCTATTCCTCAAGTTTGGACGCGACGACGAAACGCAGGCTGACGCGCTCGGTTTTCGTTACTCGTTGGCGCAGGGGTACGATGTGCGTGAAGCGCCGAAGGTGTTCAAAACACTGTCGCGACTCGCCGGTGAAAGTGGTGCGCGGATTCCCGAGTGGCAAAGCACGCATCCTGATCCCGGCAATCGTGTGCAGGTTGCGGAGAAAAAAGTCGCGGCCCTTCCGCCGGGATCGCTTACGAATGCCAAGGTCAATCGTGAGGCGTTCCTCAAAACTGTTGACGGCATGGTCTTCGGCGAAAATCCGCGCCTCGGCTATTTCAAAGGCACACGATTTTTGCACCCGGATCTTCGCTTTCAATTGGATTTTCCAAATGGATGGAAGAGCGTGAACATGCCGGAAGCTGTTGTGTCGCAGAGCAGCGATAATGCGGCTCAATTGCAACTGATCCCGGGCCAGGGCACACCAACGCAAGCCGTGCAACAGTTTGTCGGGCAGCAAGGCATTACCGTGCGGCAGAGCGGGCAAACAACCATCAACGGGTTACCTGCGGTGTTCGCACAGTTTGATGCGCAAGCGCAGGACGGCACGCTGAAAGGCATCGCCGCGGGCGTGCAGTATCAGAACACGACCTACTTGCTGGTGGGTATCATGAGCGCTGTCGGTGCGGTGCAACACACGAATGCAATCGACAACGCGATTCGGTCCTTTCGTGCATTAACTGACGCTGCGTCCCTGAACGTTCAACCAGCCGTTGTGCAGTTGGTCACGCTGCCAGAAACAATGACGGCACAGACTTTTGTGCAACGCTATCCCAGTAGCGTACCCGCGGCGCAGATCTATGTCATCAACGGTGCTGAAGCGACGACAAGTTTTCCGCGCGGTGCCATCCTTAAACGGGTGATTGGCGGCGTGTCGCCATAGTGCGCCGTCACTGTGCGATATCGCTGCTCGTGTGCGCGCTGGTGCTGGGACTCTCCGCACCACGGGTCGTTCACGCGCAAACCATCACGCCTCGCGCCTCGCTGCAGTTGGCCATCGCGGAACTCTCGGCGTTGATGGCGCGCACGGGCCTTGCCGCCGCCTTCAGTACGGTCGTCGACAGTCAAGTGGTGCTGGTGTGGGATGGCGCACCGATTGTACGAGGCAAGCTTGCGTCAGCGCGCCTATTGCTCGCGCAGAAAGAATTTGCGCTTTTGCAAATCGAGATGACACCAGAACTTGTTGACGTGTCCAACGATGGACAGTTCGGCGTCTCGTGGGGTGTGTTATTCTCGCGCGATCAACGCGTGCCGACCGCGCCATTGCGTGTGGGGCGATATCTCAGCGCATGGAAGCGCAATGCCGGCGCCTGGAAGTTGTTAGCTTTCGCTCCGCTCGGCGATGTCTTTCCGATGGCGACCGTCTTGCCGGCTGCGATACCGTCGATTCCGTTCGTCATTGAACTGCGCGGTGCCGTGTTCGCGCACGCGGACTCAATGTTTTCCGCGATGGCCGGCAAGCAAGGTGCTCCAACGGCATTTGCTGCGTTTGCCGCACCGGACGTCATCACATTTCCAATTGATGGCATTGCGATCGGACCGCTCAACGTGAAAACGCGCATGGAAGCGTCCGGTGCGGGCCGTTTGCAATGGGAGTGGAAGTCGATGGTGGCCGACGGCGCCGCTGACGGATCACTCGGCTTCACCGTTGGTGACGCAATCATTCGGGGCAAGACATCCGATCGTAGTGCGACGATTACGTACTTCAAGTATCTCACGCTGTGGCGAAAGCAGTCAGACGGTAGCGTGCGATTTCTGACCGATGGCGGAAATGGTCGACCGGTGCCGGCGTCCCGATAGTGGAATTTTGCAATTACCGCGACTGCTTCGGCAGTTGTGAATCGCTACGCGGACGTGTGTGAATAAGTAACGCTCCGCCAAGCGATACAACGGCGCCGAGAACAAACGGCCATTGCAACGACGACGCACGCGCAACGGCACTTGCGAGAAACGGACCAACCACGCGCCCCATGGACGCCGCGCTTTGGTAGGCGCCGAGCACGGCACCGCGTTCGTGCGGTGCAGCGGTTGCGGCGACTAGTCCGCTCATGCTCGGATTGAAGAGTGCGGATCCAACGCCGAATACGGCGAGTGCCACGAGTAACAGCGCCATCGAGTGCACCGGTGGAATACACGCGAGTCCGATCGCAATGAGAATTGCACCAGCGCGCGTGAGGCTGGCGGCACCAAATCTTTTGGTGAGCTTGCCAATGGCACCTGCCTGTACCGTCACTGAGATCACGCCGACGAATCCGTAAATCCACCCGAGTGCGCGTGGTCCGACGGCCAAGCGGTTCGCGGCGAAAAGCGCGAGCGTGCTTTGAAAGAGCGCCACGGCCGCGACGACAATAACGGTTGACCACAGTAAATCGCGCAGCACAGGACGTTTAAACTGCGAGGCTACGCTCACGCGTTTGGCGCCCTTCACCGCGCGTTTTTCTGGCGGCAACGACTCAGGCAGGCGAAACCACGTGAGCACAAATGCGACTAGCGACAGCATGGCGGCGCCGTGCGCGACACGAGCAAGCGCACCAACGTTGTCGGCATTGGTACCAGCGAGAAGTCCGCCCAGTGCTGGACCAAGAATGAAACCCAGCCCGAATGCGGAGCCGAGTAAGCCGAGCGCTTTCGGTCGTGTCGCGTCGGCGGTGATGTCCGTTGTATACGCATATGCCGCGGAGATATTTCCAGCCGCCAATCCCGCCAGAATACGCGAGGCCGCGAGCGAGAGCCCGCTATCCGCATAGGCCAGCATCCACGACGCAGCGGCGTTTCCGAGTAAGGTGAACAACAGAACGGGACGTCGTCCGATGCGATCAGAGAGGCTGCCCCACAGTGGTGCGCCGACAAGCTGCCCGAGGGAATACAGGCCGAGGAAGAAGATGACCGAGGCTGGATCGACGCCCACTTTCTGGGCGTAGAACGGAAACACCGGGATGATCATCCCGAAGCCGATGAGATCGAGAAAAACAACAAGAAATAACGTGGGCACGGCGGCGACCGGGGTAGCTGTGGCGCGGGAGATGCTATACTCACGCACAGTACTCCGACCACCAACCGTTCGGCACCCTGTCCCCGCACATGTCTGACACTGCTCCCGAGAACCGGCGTGAAACGCGCATTCTCGCAGATCTACAAGACGCGGTCACGCGCATGCATGTGCTCGCGCAGCAACCGCGGCTCGTCGTGGCCAAGGGTAAGCGAACGCAGGGCGCGCGACCGATGGCCTGGCAAGTGCTGTTTGAGCGGAGTTTTGGTGGCGCGTTGCCGCCACTGCGGTATCGCGGGGTGTCGGCGCGCTCGCTGATTGCGGTGCTAACGAATGGGTTCGATAGTGAGCCGACACTGGATCCGTTATGGGCGCACGATCGGCTCAGCGACGCGATGGCCGACGGTCCGGTCATCCAGGCGTTTCGCGCGGATCGGTTACCGGATGACGTCGCGAGGGCACTGGTGGGTGTGCTGGTGTTTGAGGAAGACGGGCTGCACATCGACGGTGTGCGTGCTGTGGCCGGTGAGTTGGGCGTGCGCTAATGCGTAGCTGCGCGTACGTTGTTCGCTCATGTCCCTACTCGATCTCTTCGATCTGTCGCTCGTTGGGCGCCGTGATGCGCCGGCGCTAGAATATGAATACGCTGACGGTGTCACGCTGTCGCTCACATTCGGTGCGTTGGAATCCCGAAGCAATCAACTTGCGTATGTATTGCAGCAGCGTGGAATTCAGCGTGGCGACCGGCTCGCGTTCTACTTGGCGAACTGCGTGGAGATCATCGATCTCTGGTTAGCGTGCGTGAAGCTCGGTGTAATTGTTGTCCCGATCAATGTGTTGTATCGCGAGCGAGAAATTGGACACATTCTCGCTGATGCCGATCCTCGTGCGGTCGTGACTACGGCGTCGCAGCTCGGAACGTTTCCAGACGGCGTGCCATGTTGGACCATCGATGTGCTTTCGTCGGAAGCGTTGTCGATGCCCACAGCACGCGTACACGTGCTGTGCGACGCTACAACACCAGCTGCCCTCGTGTACACATCCGGGACGACCGGTGCGTCAAAGGGTGCCGTCCTGACGCACGGCAATTTTGCGGCGAACGCACTCGCGCTGGTTGCGTGTTGGCGCATCACGGATCAGGATCGGTATCTCGCCGCACTCCCGCTTTTCCATGTGCATGGACTGGCGAACGGCTTGCATTGTTGGCTCGTCAGCGGCTGTCACATGCAATTGGTGGAACGGTTCGAGCAAGCGCGGGCGCTCGAGTGGTTTTTCCAATACGAGCCGACAATATTTTTTGGCGTGCCGACGATGTTTGTGCGCTTACTCGACCTAGCAGCGCATGACGCACGCATGATCGGGAAACGCATGCGACTTTTTGTCTCGGGATCGGCACCGTTGCCCGCGCACGTGCTCGAAGCCTTTGCAGCCCGCTTCGGTCACGTGATCCTTGAGCGCTACGGCATGACAGAAACATTGATGAACATCAGTAATCCGTATGACGGGGAACGTCGTGCCGGCACCGTCGGCCTGCCGCTGCCAATGACCGGCGTATGTATCTGCGACGAGGATGGCGCCGTCGTACCGGATGGCGCGAGCGGCGAACTGTGGGTGCGCGGTCCGAACGTTTGCGATGGGTATTGGCGTCGCCCCGATGCGACCGCCGCAGCGTTTGTCGATGGCTGGTTTCGCACGGGCGACATTGGTGTGCGCGCGATTGATGGGTACATCACGTTAGAAGGGCGGCGCAGCGATCTGATTATTTCGAGCGGCTTCAATATTTATCCGCGCGAAATCGAAGAGTTGCTGACTGAACAACCAGGTGTGCGTGAAGCGGCGGTGATTGGCGTGCCTGACGCCGTTCGCGGTGAGATACCCGTCGCCTATCTCGTGACGGACGACGCATTCGACGCAACGGCACTCGAAGCAACGCTGCGTGCGCAGCTGGCCTCATTCAAAGTGCCGCGCCGCTACATCCGCGTCGATGCACTTCCGCGCACCGCGCTCGGCAAAGTGCAAAAGCATCTTCTACTGACCTCGTCATGAGTCCCGCTCAGCTCTCCTTGCTCGCGTTGGTCATGGTCATTATTGCCAGCCTGACCTCGCGCATCAATGTTGGTGTGCTTGCCGTTGCGCTCGCATGGCCGATTGCCATGTTCGCTGTTGGATGGAAAGTCGATGCATTGATGGCGACGTTTCCCTCATCGCTCTTTCTCACGCTGCTCGGCGTCACGCTGTTGTTTGGCGTCGCGCAGAGCAACGGCACGATGTCGGCGGTCACACACGCTGCCGTCAGATTGTGCCGGGGAAGCGCAGCACTACTCCCACTCATATTTTTTACACTTTCGTTCGCGATCTCATCGTTTGGACCAGGCGCAATTGCTACGACTGCGCTTGTGGCACCGCTGGCGATGGGCATTGCGCATCGCGCGAAAGTGCCGGTCTTCCTTACAGCACTTATGGTGGGGAATGGCGCGAATGCCGGCAATTTGTCGCCGATCAGTGCGATAGGTTTGCTGGTGCAAAACTTGATGAAACAAGCCGGACTCGAAGGCTACGGTTTGCAAGTGTGGGCCGCAAACTTTGCAGCGCATGCGCTTGCCGCGTTGGCAGCCTGGGCATTGTTTGGCGGACCCGCGTTGTTGAAGGCCGAGCGTGTGATCAGCACGGAAGACCCGGTACATCTCACGTCGCGACATGTACTGACGTTGATAGTCGGTACGATATGGATCGCCGCTATTGTGCTCTTTAAGGCGAGTCCAGGCCTCGCCGCCTTTGTTGCCGCAAGCGCGCTCGTCATCCTAGGGCTCGGCGACGATGCCTCGATGGTGAAAGCGGTGCCGTGGGCGGTCATTCTGATGGTGTGTGGCGTGAGTGTGTTGATCGGTGTGTTGGAGAAGACAGGTGGAATGGATCTGTTCACCACACTACTCGCACGCATCGCGACGCCGCGGTCGGTGAACGGTACCATCGCGTTTGTGACGGGACTTATTTCGACGTACAGTTCGACGTCTGGCGTGGTCTATCCGGCATTTTTGCCCGCGGTTCCGGGACTCGTGCAAAAACTTGGTGGCGGCAATCCGTTGCAGATCGCACTCAGTATCAACGTCGGCGCTGCGATCGTTGACGTCTCCCCGTTATCGACAATTGGCGCGCTGTGCATCGCAGCGTTACCCGCGGGCAGCGATGCCAAAACGGTGTTTCGTCAGTTGCTCATTTGGGGCTTCAGCATGACGATTGTAGGCGCGTTGTTTTGTCAGCTCTTCATTGGTCTATTCGCGGCAACCGCGTAACGCATGCAGATGACCTTCCGCTGGTATGGCTCACACGATGCTGTGCCGCTGCAATACATTCGCCAAATTCCCGGCGTTCGCGGCATCGTCAGCGCACTCTATGATGTGCCGGTTGGTGCGGCATGGCCAGTGGCCAGTATTGCAGGCCTGCAAGATCGTATTGCCGACCAAGCGATGACGCTGGCTGTGATAGAGAGTATTCCAGTGCATGAGGACATTAAGCTCGGGCGACCATCGCGTGACGCGTTTATCGATGCGTATTGCACGAGCATCGCGCGTGTCGGCACCGCCGACGTGCCCGTCGTGTCCTATAACTTCATGCCCATCTTTGATTGGACGCGCACCGCGTTGGCGATGCCGTTGCTCGACGGTTCAACGACCCTTGCCTACGAGCATGCAGCACTGGAGCGCATGGACTTGTCGCGTGGCACGGGCGAACTCCCCGGATGGAGTACGGCGTATGATGCTGACGCCCTACGTGCATTGCTAACGGCATGGCGCGCTGTTGATGGAGAGCAGTTGTGGGAAAATCTCGCGTATTTTCTCGAGCGAGTAATTCCGGTCGCCGAGTCGGCGGGCGTGCGAATGGCGATTCATCCCGACGATCCGCCGTGGCCAATCTTAGGATTACCGCGTGTCGTCGTTGACGCATCGTCGTTGCGTCGTGTGCTCTCACTCATAGATCGTCCAGCCAACGGTCTCACGTTCTGCACCGGTTCACTCGGCGCATCAGCCGGAAATGATCTGCCGTCAATGGTCCGAGAGTTTGGCGCCCGGTCACGGATTCATTTTATGCACTGTCGCAATGTGCAACGCACCGCATCGCGCGACTTTCACGAAGTGGCACATTTTAAGTGCGTGTGGTGATGTGGATATGCACGGTGTGATGCAGGCACGGTGCGACGTTGGATTTGCAGGTCCGATGCGTCCGGATCATGGGCGCATGATTTGGGGCAAGACCGGGAAGCCAGGCTACGGTCTACATGATCGGGCGCTCGGTGCGATGTATTTGCAGGGGTTGTGGGAGAGAGTCTCCTCCTAGTCTTCTTTACTGCTCGTGAACATCGCGCCAAGTACCATACTGATGAGACTGATGACGATCGACCCCAACAAGGCCGCCACGAACCCGCGCACGGTGAATGCAATGTCGAATCGTGCCGCCACCCATGCGGTGAGCATTAGCATCAACGCGTTCAACACCAGCGTAAACAACCCCAACGTGATAAGCTGAATTGGGAACGAGAAAAATGAGAGGACGGGTCGAATGAACGTGTTGACGATACCGAAAACCAGCGATAGCCCAACGAGACCTTGCCAACTTCCGGTGTAACTAATGCCGTCGATAAACCGAGCCGTACACCATAGCGCGACCGCATTGATCAGCAAACGGATGAGCAGTCGCACGATACGAGGATTTGGGTGGACGCCACGAGTACACGGTCGCACGCGATGACGCTGGTCGCGTCGTTGAAGGTAACAGTCACGCCGCCACCTACGCCTTCGCAACGGCTCGCGCCGGAGTTGCGGCGCCTTCGCGCGTGGGCGCTGGCCAAGCACATCGCTGGTGGCGTGCAGGACGACGCGTTCCTTGCACTCATCCAGCGCATTGACCCGACCGCGATGCACGATGCGCCGCCGATCGACCAATTTGTCGACGGTGAGATGGCATTCAATGCTGTCATCGACGCTTTGAACTTGGCGCGCGAGGAAGTGTTGCTGGAGACGTACATTTTGCGCGATGATCGCGTGGGTGAACGCGTCAAGCACGCGTTAATTGCGGCGTCGCGACGCGGCGTGCGCGTGAGCGTACTCGCCGATGCGCTTGGATCAGTTGCCACGGCTGATGTGTTTTGGCGTTCACTCGAAGCCGATGGCGTGACGGTGCGGCTCTTTCACCGTGTTTGGCATCGGCCACTCGAGGCGCTGAAACGCGACCATCGCAAGATCATCGTCATTGACCGCTTCGTTGCGTTCACTGGCGGGATGAATATTGGCGTGGAATACGGATCCTCCATCCACAAAAAGGGCGACGCTTTTCGCGACACAGTCATTCGTGTTGAAGGGACCGTGGCGCGCGAACTTGCGGCCGTGTTTGCGGAGGGGTGGGATCGCGCAGAGGGGCCGCCGTTACCCGGACTCGAATATGTGTCGTGGAGAACGACCATTGTTTCACCGCACGAGCACGGACTTCGTCGACTCGGCGCGCGCGCATGGCGGGCGCGCGTCGCCCGCAGATTAGCGCGACGTGAAGATCGACGTCGTGGACGTCGTGTGTTACGTGAGTTGACAACGACCCGTGAGCGTGAGCGCACGCTGTTGGTGCTCGATCCACGCCCGGGTCGCGGCCAGCGAGAAATGATTGCCGTGCTCGCGGCATTGCTTGGCGGCGCGCGCAAACACCTGTGGATTACCACGCCGTATTTCGCGCCACCCACGCGCGCCATTCGATTGTTAGTTGCAGCGGCGTGTCGGGGCGTGGATGTTCGACTGCTGTTGCCTGGACCGCGCGCTGACGTTCCCCTCGCACGGCACGCGGCGCATGGGGCGTACACGCGATTGCTGGCGAGTGGAGTGCGCATCTTTGAATATGAAGCGGCAACGCTGCATGCGAAGACGATGGTGGTGGATGGCTACGCGAGTGTGATCGGATCGTCCAACCTCGACTTTCGTTCATTGTGGCTCAATGCCGAATGCAACTTGCTGATCTTTGATACGGTGTACGGACAGGTGCTCGAGGATACCTTTGCCGCAGACGTGCAAACGAGTGTTGAGATTACGCGTGCCGAGTGGCAGAAGCGAACGTTGCGGCATCGCATGTGGGATCGCTTTGCGCGTAGTGTGCGGTGGGCGTTGTGATCGCAGGCGCCGTAGCTGGCGGGTTACGCTTTCAATAAGCGTAGCGAGCGGTGCCGCAGATCAGTAAACTACTGATATGGAACGCGTGGTCGGAATCTTGGAGTCGCACGAGGCTGCGGCGCAGGCTGATCGCGCTGAACTAGCGGCAATGACGTCACAGCAGCGCCTTGATCGCGCGCTCGATCTCATCGCGTGGTACCGGGAGAGCCGTGGAGAGACTGAACAAGGATTTGCGCGAGTTGCTCGAATTGTTCAACTCGAACAACGTTGACTTCCTTGTTGTTGGAGGCCATGTGCCGCGCGCTCGTGTTACTTCAAAACATTTTTTTCTGCGGATCGACGAGCCACACCTCGCGCACACCCAAATCGAGATAGGCGTCACGTTTGTATTCGCGATCATACACGCGCGACGAACGGCCGCGTTCGCGGTGTCGTGGGCAATCCGCGGTCGGTGGTGCTCGACCGTGGCCGCCTGATTAGCGCAGCAGCCAAAGGATGAGAGCCAGTGAGATCAGGCCGACCAGTGCCGCGCCGAAGATCAGAGCGGTGCTGGGGATGGAATTCTTAGTGCTGGGAGAATGATCGGGGCACTATCGAATGGAGCCTCACCGGAAGAATGTGGTCGTCATGAGGTCACGGGTATCGTGACGGCAGCAAGCATAGTGGCGACAAGCCTCGTCGCGACCCCCAATCCAACGAGGCGGCGCATGCGGGCCGCCCTGTGCTAACGCGTTTTCACTGCGTCAGACGGCCGTCATCAGACGATGGCTCACTGTGCCTCACGGCAAGCCTCGGCGTCCGTCGCAGGCGTGGTGTATCTGATCAACGAACTGGAGACGGTACCTGCGAGCATGACCGGCGCACTTAGTGCATTTATTAGCTAGTCAAGCACCGTCTGGTGCCGAGACGTGATCGGCGTATCGGTGAGCTGCCACTGTGCACACAACGCGCCGAGGAGTTCCATCAACGGAATAAGAGCTAACGCGAGAAACCAGTACCATGGATAGTACGGGATTGGCGGATGCAGCAGATGCTTAAGTCCTGCCCACGCGTATCGCCCCGTAGCGACGGCACCGACCCACGCAGCCCGCGCGTGATCGAGGCGACACGCCACGTACCCGGCGAGAACGCAGGTTGCTACGAGCACTGCGCGCGATGCCCACGTAAGCACGGCACTCGCGCCGACAAGTTTCTCGAAGTCACTCCCTATTCGTAAACTCGCCGCGTCAGGATATGCGACATACGCCATACCCCACGTATTCGCATACAATGCGAGAAGAGCGACGACGCTTCCCGCAACAATTGCCACGACTCGTTTCAAATTCACCGTAGGCCTCGCTAGTTGATCGCCGTCGCTGCCACCAATGTGAAGACTAGCTCGAATCGCCGAATCTCCGAATTAGCAACTATTTACAAAGGTTTCCCACACCTCACTCTTGAGACAGCGCCCGGATGTGCCGGGCGCAACGCATCCGGTTGGATGCACTTGTGACCTCTCGCGTCAGCTCGGCTACGAACTGTGTTCGTTACCACCTTAAAACACCCGCACATTGATATACCGCTTCGGATTTTTCTTCACATCCGCCACCAACGCCCGTAACTCCATCACCAACGAATCACTGTTTTGATATAATCGCGGATCGTTCAGCATCCGACCCAGCGTTCCCTGCCCGCTGTTGACCTTCGCGAACACAGAATCGGCACGCGATACCGCAACCGATAAACGCGCTTGCGTGCCATTCACATCATCGGCCAGTTTCCGCAACGAGGCCGTCGCTTGCACAAGATCACGCGCGGCGTTCTGCGAGTTGGTAACAATGGTTTGTAATTCGCCACGACTCGTTGCCGAATCAACACGGCTCGAAAAACGATTGAGGTTTGCCGCCGCCGCGTTCACCGTCGTCAACCCAAGTCGAACGTCCGTACTAATGTGATCCAGATTGCGCGACTGCAGCTGCACCGTCTTGGCTAAATCAGCCGACAGCGCTGCGAAATTCCGAATTGATTCGCGCAATTCTTTCGCTGCCTTGTCATCAAAGGCGACTTGTACGCGATCAGATACTTTCGCCACGTCGCCCGCAATGCGGCCCGCTACGGATGTGAGTTGTGCAATGTCGGGCAACACCGCGCCGGCCAATGTATCACCGGCGGTATGCGCTTCAACCAACGCCGCGCGCAGTTCACGATCTGCCGGCACACCTGACGCATCGGCAACAGTCACTTGCCATTCACCAAACAGGCTTGAGGCCACCAATAGCACCACAGGATCGGCGGGCAACGGCACACCGCGATCAATGCCCAGCTTAAGCACCACCCAGCCACGTTCACCCAACGTGATACTCTCGACCTGTCCAGCACGAACGCCGCGAATCACAACGGGATTGCCCAACGCCACGCCGCCCACTTCACGCGTGCGCACGACGACGTGTCGCGTCTTCCCACCGATGTCGGCCTGCCGCAACCACAGTACCGCGATCACGAGGACGACCGCCACCACGAGTACACTCGCGCCGACGAGAAAGTCATTCGTGCGTCGTTCCGAAGTCATGTGTGAAGCCTCGTCTACCGAAGTGTACGACCCGTGAGCCAGACCACTGCCCAAAATGCATCAAGCACGAGAATCATGACTGCCGAGATGACCACGGCACGGGTCGCGTTGCGGCCAACACCTTGTGCGCCGCCACTTGTCGTGAGCCCAGCACGGCATCCAATCAATGCAACGGCCGCACCAAAGCTCGCCGCTTTCACAAGCCCGTAGCGCACGTCAAAGTCCACGAAAAAAATACGTACACCTTTAAGAAACTGTGGCGTTGTCACGTCGAGCAGGCCGATGGCTGCCAACCATCCAGATGTGACGCCCACCATCATAGCCACACCAACGACGACCGGAAACATCAATGTCGCTGCCAACACGCGTGGCACGACGAGATAACTCATCGGATCAAACGTGAGTGTTTCGAGTGCATCGATCTGTTCAGTGACACGCATGGTGCCCAATTCGGCCGCGATATTTGCGCCAACACGGCCCGCGAGCGCGAGGCCGGTGAGCACGGGTGCGAGTTCGAGTGTCACGGTTTTCTGCACCAACGTACCAACGAAATACGGCGGCACGATGTCGCCCACCGAGTAGCTCGCGAGCAGTGCGAGCACGATGCCAGTGAAGATCGCGATGAAAATACCAATCGGCAGCGAACCCACGCCTAACGTGCGGGCGTGCAAGGTGAACTGGGGCATCCAACTGCGCGTATCGCGTGAGGCGCGCACAACATCGCGCACAAAGCGCGCACCAGTTCCAATACTTTCTACCGATTCGCGAACGCCTCGACCAACCGCCCTGACGACCGCGACAACTGATGTCATGGCCAAACGAACCAGAGCCCAATGCCGCCGGCTGCCGCAAGCGCGAGTAAGCCCAAAACGGCGCGCCACCGATATCCGTTCTCACCAAAGGCAATGGACAGACCAATCTTGAGCGCGGTGTTCGACAACACGCCAATACCAATCGCTTGTGCGGCCAGCAACGTCATCTGCGGATCGCTGCCTAGGCGCGCCATAGAAAATGTCAGGGCATCCATGTCGGTGAGGCCGAGGAGGGTCGCTGACATCAACACGCCCGTGTTGCCGATGCGTTGTTGCATGAACGCAATCACGAAGAGGACGATCTGGAAGGCGAGTGCCATTTGCAGCGAAGACGCGAGCGCGAGCGGATTTTGCATGGACGCGAGCGAGCTCGATTCAACTCCTGAAGGAAGTACACTGGTCGACGACACGTGACGCGCTCGCCACAACGCACGCGCTACGATCAACACCCCAACAACGAATGGCACCACCAGCAGCGGTAGCGCGGCGATCGCGACGGCTGGACGCAGCACGGCGCTTACCACGGCGATGCGCGGCAGCAGCATGGTGCACGCGGCAATCACGCCGAGGGCGAGTGGTTGTGCCAGCGTGGGATTGTCGCGACTGCGCCGACTGAAGTTGAGTGTGACAGCGGTCGACGACACGAGACCACCGAGCAATCCGGTGAGTACTAACCCGCGTGTTTCACCGATACTCCGTCGCGCGAGATAGCCCATGAAATTCATTCCCGAAAACAGAAGGACCACAATCCACAATGTTCGCGGTTGAAATGCGCCGTACGGACCGTATGCACCTTCGGGTAAGACGGGTAAGACGACGAGCGCTAAGACCGCGAACTGCACGGCGGCGCGTACCTCAAGATCATCAGCGTTGTGTAGGGCGCGATGTAGTACTGACTTTTCGGCGAGGAGTACCACCACGAGCACGGCGGCGCCACTGGCGATGCCGACATGACCAAATCCCGCTGCAAATCCGAGGGCGACCACGAGCATGGCCGCGACTTCTGTGGTGCCGTCGGTTGTCGTGCCTAGACGCTTCATGGCACTGACATAGGCCGCAATAGGAAAGAGCATCGCTGCAGCTAAAAGCACGACACCAATCGGCGCAAAACCGTCGAGGTACAACCAGCCGCCAAATCCACCCATCGCACCAAGCAATCCGAACGTGCGCAGCCCAGCAAAGCGGGCGTCAGGGCCGGTGGTGTGGCCAGAGCGCTCGCGTTCGGTGCCTACCGCCAGTCCGACAAGGGCGGCGACGAGCAAGGGGAGATAGGGACTAGGGATTAGGGATTAGGGGTTAGGGGGTCGAGACTGGGAATGTCGCTCACGGTTGGCAAGGACATCAGTCTGCAAGGCCTAATCCCTAACGCTAATCCCTAACCCTAATCCCTAACGCCTATTCCCTAATCCTTGCATCATTGCTATCCTACCATCCGGATAAACGGATATGACATCGACCAGACTCTCCATTCATGACCGGCTCGCGGAGCTGGCCGACGCTACACGGTGTCGGCTGCTTTTGGCGCTCGAGCGTCAGGAGTTGACCGTCGGCGAACTCAGTACCGCGTTGCAATTGCCACAGAGCACCGTCAGTCGGCATTTGCGCATTCTCTCGGATGAAAGTTGGACAACGTCCCGCGCGGACGGCGCCAGTCGGTGGTATCGACTGTCGCCATTGCTTGATGAGGAGGCGCGCGGACTGTGGTCACTTGTGGGCGAGCCAATGCGCGCCACTGTTGCGGCGCAGCAAGACATTGCGCGTGTCGATGCGGTGATGTCACAACGACGTGCGCGGAGCGCAGCCTTCTTCGCCACCGCGAGTGCGGAGTGGGATGCGATGCGCACGACGTTGTTTGGTGCGCGAGCGGATTTGAGTGCGGCGCTCGCGCTGCTGGACCCCACGTTGATTGTCGGCGATTTAGGTTGCGGAACCGGGGCACTATCGGCCGCGTTGGCCCCGCATGTTGCGCATGTACACGCGATTGACGCATCGCCAGAAATGTTATCGACGGCGCACGCGCGGCTTGCGGGTGTTCGCAATATCACGGTGGCGCACGGCGCCATTGAATCACTTCCGTTGCCCAATGCGTCGCTCGATGCGGCGGTGCTTTTGCTCGTGTTGCATCACGTCGCAGACCCCGCGCGTGCGCTGGCCGAGGTACGTCGTGTGCTCAAGCCAAACGGCCGCGTGCTTGTGGCCGACATGCGCGCACACGCGAAAGAGGAATACCGCCAACAGATGGGTCACGTGTGGTTGGGCTTTGATGCCAACACGATGTCGACGTTGTTGCAAGACGCCGGGTTTTACGGCGTGCGTTACGTCCCGCTCCCGGTTGATCCACAGGCAACCGGTCCCGCGCTATTTACTGTGACTGCTACCGTTGTTGCATGAACTGACGTTCGCTGACGTTCGCTGATGTTCAGTTGCACATTTTTCGCGCCGTTTTCGCATCGCTTCCGCATCCCTTTCCGAGACACGACCGATGGCCACCGCAGTCATGACCGAAGTAGGCGTCGAAACACTCGATGCAACGAATCGCCCGGCCTTTGCCGTGCGCGATCTCGCGCTGGCCGAATGGGGCCGCAAAGAAATTCGTCTCGCCGAGTTTGAAATGCCGGGACTGATGGCGCTGCGCGCGGAATACGCGGGCCAAACACCGTTGGCGGGCGCGCGTATCATGGGTTCATTGCACATGACGGTGCAAACCGCCGTCCTTATCGAAACACTTGTTGCACTCGGCGCCGATGTACGCTGGGTGTCATGCAACATTTTTTCGACGCAAGATCACGCCGCATCGGCCGTCGCCGTGGGCCCGCATGGCACCGTGAACGCGCCCAAGGGCACGCCGGTTTTTGCGTGGAAAGGTGAGACACTTGAAGAATACTGGTGGTGCACCGAGCAAGCGCTGATGTGGCCCGACGGTGGTGGTCCGAACATGTTGCTTGACGACGGTGGCGATGCCACGCTGCTCGTACATCGCGGCGCGGAGTATGAAAAGTCCGGCACCATTCCATCGTTCGATGCGGATAACGAGCCGGAAGAGTGGGGCGTCATTCTCGACTTGCTGCGCGCCGAAGCGAAGCGCAATCCAGGTCGTTGGACAAAAGTAATTGCAGCAATTCGCGGCGTGTCAGAAGAGACCACGACGGGCGTGCATCGTTTGTACGAAATGGAGCGCGCGGGTACGCTGGCCTTCCCGGCCATCAACGTCAACGATGCGGTGACCAAATCGAAGTTCGACAACTTGTACGGCTGCCGTCATTCGATCATCGACGGACTCAATCGCGCCACTGACGTGATGCTCGCGGGCAAGGTTGCGGTGGTGATGGGTTATGGCGACGTCGGCAAAGGGTGCGCACAAGCCCTCAAGGGTCAGGGCGCACGCGTCATCGTCACCGAAATCGATCCAATCTGCGCGCTGCAAGCGGCACTCGAAGGCTACCAAGTCACGACACTCGAAGACGTCGTCGATATGGCGGACGTCTTCATTTCGGCGACGGGAAATAAAAACGTCATTACGGTGGAGCACATGAGCCGTATGAAAGACAAAGCGATCGTCGCCAACATCGGACACTTCGATAATGAAATCGACATGGCCGGATTGAAGAAAGTTGAAGGCATGAAGCGCATCAACATCAAGCCGCAGTACGACGAGTTTGTGTTGCCGAACGGTCGCTCGATTCTCATTCTCGCCGAAGGCCGCTTGATGAATCTGGGCTGCGCGACGGGTCATCCATCATTCGTGATGAGTGCCAGCTTCACCAATCAGGTGCTCGCACAACTTGAACTCCATGCGAACGCGGAAAAGTACGGCAAGCGCGTCTTTACATTACCGAAACATCTCGATGAAAAAGTGGCGCGGTTGCATCTCGACAAGTTGGGCGTAAAGCTCACCAAGTTGAACACGGAACAGGCCGCGTATCTCGGCGTGAATGACATGGGTCCGTTCAAGCCGGAACACTATAGGTACTAGGGATTAGGGAGTAGGTACTAGGAATTAGGGGGTCGGTCGTCGCGAGGAGGCCGACCCTTGTGTGCAATAAACGCCGCACAATCTAGCAATGCCGGCTCCGCGCCGGTCACATTTCCGTCTCAGATTGTACAAAGGGTAAGAGGCCTGCGCACGAGGCTGTTGGTCGTACTGAAGTTGTAGGAGGAACTCATGGCACAGAGCAGCATCAAACTGAAGTCGCTCACCGCGCGCCCGAGCTAGAGCGGGTAAAAATTCTCGGCGAATTTGTACGGAGCGCACTTGCACCGCGTAACGGTCAACCTTCCGTATTGGAAACGCGCATTCGTGAGTACGAAGTTTGGTTTGAGATGACTTCAGCTGAGCTGCATTAAGGATTGCGTGACGGAACGCAACGGGAGACGGCCGAGATCGCGAAGTGGCTGTTTCTTCTTGATGCACGAGACGACACGGGCGGAGTTATTGCGTAGTGCCAAGAGAAAAACACGGGCCTAATCAGCTCCGTCGCTATCTCGAAATCCACGAAACAGTATTGCGGAAATTCCTCGGGGGAGGTTTCGTCTCTTCTGAGGATTTGTCGTTCAGTGACGGTTGATCCAGAGAGCGACGTCTCGCGAGCAGTGCGCACGCCGATTGGATTCGCGCGCTGCGCGCGAATCGAGAGCGGCAGAAGAAACACGGCGAGCGAGGCAAACACGATTTTCATAAGTCAATACCATTGCTGTAAGGATTGATCACCACTTTGCACAGGCTTCAGCTTGCGATGCCGTTCAATTCTTTATCGAACCGCCAACTGCCATCAAGAGTGCGACGGTACTGATACTTCCACACTGCAGCTGAAGGGTGTGTAGCGCTAGGCTTTTCCCATTGGGTGGCCTCAACCCACATGACCACAGTCGAATCTTCGTTGCGAGTAGCACGATACAAGTGCAAGACATTACGAGGACTTATAGATGCACACCAACTCGCTGCCCTCTCCGACCGAGAAATGCAGCGCACGACCGAGTCCGCCGGTTCGAGAGCTATCGTTGGAAATAGACGAACTGGCAGGGTACGCGATGCAGCGCCCATGGCGACTTGCAGCTGCAGGATCGCGGCGCGCGAGGATTGTTCGTCGACGCGCAGATTGGACATCCTCGTTACTGATCGCGATATCGCGTCTTGCGCGACTTCAATCTCTGTCGACAGTACGCGAGATTGAGCGAACGCTTGACCCGCGAGTGCGCTGGTCAACAGCATGCCAGAGAACAATCTTCCGCATATGGAGGACTTTAAATAGTGCATTGTGCCTGCCTCGGGTTGGCGATATTCATGTTGTGACCGCGATCGTCGTTGCCCTGATAATGTTCAAACTCGTGTGCTATAAGGCCTGCCATCGCCGACGGCGAATAGCTTGTACTGTTGACGTACACGTCATCACTTGTGCGACACTCTCCACTCGAGCAAGGGCCTGGTCCCATATCTACGTACATGTCAAAAGTTGGATATGCTTGCGCGTCTCCAGGACGAAACCCATTGCTAGTGTCATCGAAAAGAAATCGCGCCATTGTACCCGCAAATTGACAGGCGGAAATAGAACTACCTTCAAGTTTTCGAATCCCTATATCAATCGCATCGCACTGAGTCGTAGAGAGTGTCCAGTCGAGCGTTAACCTAGGACGAAGCTGATCCACAGAGATTGAAACGAGACGAGCGTGTTCGCATCCGGCTAGAAGTGCAAAACCCACGAGACAAAGTGTTGCTAGGCGCATTGTTCCGTTCTCCAGTTCGAGGAGACGCACAAACGCAGGGCGAAAAATACCTCGACGCCAGCTGGTAGTAGTTACACACGTTGTTACGACTATCCACAAGTTAAGCAGCGGACGCGAGTGTAATGTGGGTCACATGCGCGTCGTGAAAACAATTTGCTGAAGTAGGAACGTACAAAAATTCTCGAACTTTATGTTCTCGCTACTAGACGATTACAACGTCTAATCTAATTTTGCAGTTAAATCTGGCGCGTGGCCTGCGAGCTATTTGAACGCTGATCGATTGCGTTTCGCCCGCAACGTCGCACACGTAATGGCCGACTCGAATCGCGACCGCGGCTTGAGCACAAACGCATCAGCATCTGCGGTGTCGAACGCGCTTCGCGCTGCTGCATAGCGCGGTGGGCACGGAGCCCAGAGTGCATCAGACATAGCGGTTTCGACGGACTTGGGCATGCCCGTGACAAACCATGTCACCATCGTGGCGACAATCACCAGTAGCACGATGGTGGTGACGCGTCCAAGCAAGCGGATGTGTAACGGACTACGCATATGCGTACCCTAACGCACGGGTTGCCGAGTTGCGACCCGGACCACAGGCTTCACCGATACGTAAATACCGATTCACCGACCGGAGCACATGTTCATGCAAATCGCGCCATCGTATGTGCGGCGCGTTACAACTAGCGGCGCGATCGTGCTTCTAGCCGCGTGTAGTGCCGAAAAATCGGCACCGATCGCCGACAGCAGCGCCGCTCGCGCAATCGTCATCGATTCGTCGACGAAAACCGTCAGCACCGCGTGGATTGCGCGACCAGACGCGGTGGGCCCTGTACGCGTTGGTACCATCGTGGGCGAGGTGGCGCGCGTGGTGCAGACCACGGCTCGAATTGAGCGCATCGCGCCGGGCGAGGAGTGTGGGTACGCGTATCTCGCAGCGGCGCCAAACGGCGTCAAGTTCATGTTGTCACGCGATACGATCGTGCGCATTGACATTGACTCCACCAATGTAAAAAGCCTCGAGGGAGCCGGCGTGGGCGATACGGAGCAATCGGTGCTCGCGCGCTACGTTGGTCGCGTGCAAGTCACGCCGCATAAATACGAAGGGCCGAAGGCGCATTACCTCATCGTGACGGTGGCCAACGACACGCTGCATCAGATGCTGTTTGAAACGAGCGAGCAAGGGATTGTCACTCGCTATCGCGTCGGGTTTGGTAGTGCGGTGGCGCTGGTGGAAGGGTGCTCGTGATCGCAGCGTTCTAGTTGCCCCCGATGCGCGGACGTTTGTAAATCGCTGGCAGTGGAGAGTCGAAAAACCAGCGTGCAGTCTTACGATTCTCCTTGCTCACGTTGACAATATTTTTCAGCATCGGCATGAGGTCACGTTGCTGTTGTCCAACGATGTCGTTGACAATATCTGCTTGATCCCAGAAGGCGACCCAATACAGTTTGTCCGTCGCGTTCGCGCTATCAAGCGCGGTTTTACCAGCCACGCCGCCGGGTTGTGCAAACAGAAATTCCGCGAGTGGATAATACACATCGCGCACGCGGGATTGAAAAAGTGAATCGCCGTGTACGAGTGCGCCGATTTGCGCGTTGGTCAGAAACAGCGAATCGCTTTCCGACAAAATCAACCGATAGAAACTAGAGGTGTTGCGCATATAAAATGCCGTGAGCGAGTCGACGGAACGACGCTGCCAACCATCCTTGACACGGATAGGCTCGATGGCGCGACGCAATTGCTGCACATCGTACAGCGTCGAAAAATTGACGGAAAAATCAAGCGTCACGCGAAACGGTTCACGAGACAGCGTGCGAAACGCCCGCGTATCGCCAAAGCGTGGATTCACATCGTACTTAAAGCGCTGCGCGCTAGCGTCGAAGCCACGTGGCACCAATAACACCGGGTCCGGGAATGCACGCGTGCCCCAACCGCGCAGATTGTTCTCGCCATGCAGCAATTGATCAATACCCGCCAGTGGATTCTGCAGCGCAACGTTTGCCACAATGTTGCGTCCCTGCACCTTGAGCGGAATGCGCGGCTGCCACTGCACGTTCAGTGATTGCGTCCACGAATCGCGACAGCTGTTGCGTTTGGCAACGGCACCCAACTGCCGATCCAGACACTCGCGCACATTTGCAGGAGCAACTGTGAGCAGTGCGCGCAATTGCGCAGCGAGTGCAGACTCCGTTGTGCCGCTCAGTGCCGGTACAAACGCACGATCATTCACCCGCCCGTCGCCATTGATGTCGCCCTGAACAAGCGGCGTAAACGGCAGGCCGGACTGCACGCGCGAGAAGAGTGTGATCGTACCCACGAGCAGAAAAACGCTTAGCATTCAGTTATGATCCGCAAAACATGGCAGTTGTCGCAGCCATTGGCGAGATGTCTGGTGTTCGCGTTCATCCTCGCGCGCTCAGTCGGCGCCCAAGGCACCACACCAGGCGCGCCGACCATTGATGCATCGCGCATTCGTTACGGGGCGCTGGACTATGTGCTCTCGCTCAAGCGTGAGGGCGAGGAGGAGTTTATCGGCACCGTGCGCGATGAAATATTGCCCGTTCGCGGCGATGATCCCGTCATTCGTCGCGTGCAAACAGTGCGTCGCGGTAAAGCAGTAACGATCGATAGCACGGTCTCAGATGCGTCGACACTCGCACCGCGGTGGCATCGTACGGTCGAGCCCAATCGCGATGTGCTGTTACAATGGGCTGACGGTCGCGTGCGTGGCGAGGTGATTGGTTCGGGCGCTGGTCGTCGTGCAGCGAAAGCTATCGACACGGTTTATGCGGACGCGTTCGACGCGGCGAACTGGGATTTGGCAGTGCGCGCGCTACCGCTCGAAGAGGGCGACGTGACGACGATTGCAGTGTACGATGTCGAACGACAGCGACATGCGTACAGTGTGCGCGTGGTGAGTCGCGACATTCGCGGCAGCTCGTATGTCATTCACGTGATCGTGCAGCTCGACAAGAACACGGAAGCACACGCGTGGTTTGACGATGTGACGCGCACGCTATTGCGCGTAGAAACACAGATCAGCCACGACACGGTGATGCGACAGGTGTTGAAACCGTAAACGATATTTACCGCTTCAGCGGGCGCGCGTCTGTGGCGGCGGATCCGAGTTTTTCATTGGTTTCATCATGTTCGGCATGTGCGCCGTTCCCCGATGACACATGACGCACGTGGCTTTCGGATAATCGTCGTCGATGCCGTGATTCTTCTGATTTTTCGCTAAGTCGCGATTGATGGATTGCTGCATCCGTTCCATATCGCGCGCAATGCGTTTGTCTTTGGGCTTGTCGCTTGCATAGTCAATCACGTTGACGCCGTTGACGATGGCCGACTGATGACACCCGGTACACGTGTTGCCGAGTCCGCGACCGTATTGTTCGCTCATCATGGTGAGGAACTGCTTGACTGGCATGTTTTTATTGAGCTGCACGCTCTTGAAGACATTGCCCGCTGGTTCGTTCTCACGACCGGCAACACTGTGCAGTACTTCTTCCATAGTGGCGAGGCGCACGGAGTCTTGTCGTTCAAAGTTTGGCGGGGCGCGTCGAGCACCGCCGCCTGGAGGCGGACCTTGTGCCGTGCGCGCGGCGGGTGTTGGCGTCGGTTCTGTTTTGGAGCCTGCGCATGCGACGCCAACGCTCGAGAGAATGACGGTTGCTGCTATAGACCACGAACGCATGCCAATTCCTCAGGCAGAAATGATGTGACTTAGTGCCGAACGACGGGCACCATCGGATACACGATGCCCAACTGTTGCAGATACGACGCAAACTTTGTGGGATCGTAATAGAACGGGCGCATGGCGTCGCGATATCGCGCCATCTTTTCGGCGTTCAACCAAATTGCTGGTTGATCATTTGGTCCCATCAGTGGATGGTACTTCACCGTCTTCGTTTGCACGTTCGCGAAATAGTCCTTCGCTTGAACAACAAGTGTCGGCTCCATAATTAAGTCGAGTAACGTCATCGCTTGCACTTTCGCACCGGCGATCACGCCTTTGTGTGCAATGGGTGTCGCCATGGCGATGCCGTCCGCCCAGTTGTGTCCTGGCGTGCCGGGAATGTTCGCGGGATAGTAGAGGGTGACTGACGGCACCGACCACGTGACGTCGCCAATATCATCGCTGCCGGTTCCAGTGCTCGCCTTCGCCGCTTCTTCCGGCGAACGCAATGGCGGTACTGTGGTGTGCAAGCCGCTGTCCGGCTGACTCATCATGCGTTGTACGGCACGCGCCATCGTCTGATCGTTTGCGTCCCACGTCGGCATTCCCACGCGCATGGCGTTGGCGTGCATGGCCGTTGCGATGGGTTTGTTAAAATGCGGTCGCCATGCAGAGCCAATGATCTGCACGGTGTCGAGTGTCGTAAACGTGGCCATCGCGGCTGCGCGCGCCATCTGCTTCGCATCATCGTACATTTTGGTCACACGATCAACGTCGCGCTCACGAAAAAAGAACCACATCGCTGCAGTGCTTGGCACAACGTTAGGCTGATCGCCACCGTCCGTGATGACATAGTGCGACCGTTGTGAAAGCTCCATGTGCTCGCGATGAAATTCCCAGGAATTGCCCATCGTCATCACCGCATCAAGTGCGGAGCGTCCGCGCCATGGCGCACCGGCAGCATGCGCACTTTGACCGGAAAACTTGAATAGTGCGGAGATGAGTGTGAGCGCAGGTTCGTCGCCCCACGAGATGCCGAACTCGTCGCTCACGTGCGCGAACAGATTGGCATCAACGTTTTTAAAAACGCCCGCTCGCACAAGAAACGCTTTGCTCGCGAGTTGCTCTTCCGCCACGCCCGGCCAGAGCATAATCGTTCCGGAAAGTTTCTCGCGGGTCATCACATCCTTGACCGCAAGCGCGGCGAGAATATTGAGCGGCACGCCGCTGTTGTGCCCTTCACCGTGACCCGGCGCGCCCGACACCATCGTTTCGCGCGCTGACATGCCCGGTTTCTGATTGGCTTGTGGAATGCCATCGATGTCAGAGCCAAGCGAAATGACGGGTGATCCGCTGCCCCATTTTGCGACCCACGCGGTAGGGATGCCTGCAACGCCGCGTTCGACGGTGAACCCGTTCTGTTCGAGCACACCGGCGAGATATTTTGATGTTTCGATCTCCTGCATCCCGAGTTCGCCAAACGAGAACACTTGATCAATCATGACTTGCGCGAGCTTTGCCTTTCCGTCGATGGCGCGCGCGATTTCGGATTTCAGTTTGTCGATGCGCGCGTCTGCGGGCGGCTGTCGTACTTGCGCCGACAGCGATACTGGAACGACAATGCACAGCACGAGGAGGCAGGTAATTTTGCGCATCGGATCCGACGTTAAAGGGGGAAAATCGGCACGACTCTGCCGATGGAAACATTCGCTAATTCGTCACCCAGTCGAAGGTCGGCAACGAGATACTGCTGCACATAGTCGGCGATCGAGAGCGCCAATGGCATAGGGGTCGCGTCGTATCCGGTTGCGCGAAGTTTACTAATGTTCGCGCGCGTAAAATACTGATAGCGACCGCGCATGGCGTCCGGCATATCGATAAAATCGATTGCCGGTTCGCGACCCATCGCGGCGAACAGCGCGTGGACGAGTTCGATCCACGTCTGTGCTTCTCCGGCGCCGATGTTAAACAATCCGCTTGCGGTCGCGGATGAGGCGAGATGCAGTGTCATGTCAACAACGTCTTTCACATAAACGAAATCGCGTCGCTGTTCACCATCAGCAAATTCGGCATTGTAACTTTTAAATAGCTGCACGCGCCCGGTGTCCCGCACTTGTTCGTAGGCCTTCTGTACGAGACTCCGCATCGCTCCTTTATGCGCCTCGTTTGGTCCAAACACATTAAAGAATTTGAGGCCAATAATGCGATCCAGCAGTCCATCCGAAAACGCGTACTGATCGAACAGGTGTTTCGAATATCCGTAGGCGTTGAGTGGACGGAGACGCGATAGGTCTGCGCGCTGGTATGCGGCGTCATCCATGCCTTGAGCACCGTCACCGTACGTGGCCGCCGACGACGCATAGATAAATCGCGATTCGTGCGCGACCGACCATTCGGCGATCTGCTTCGTGAATTCGAAATTGTTGTGGACGAGAAACGTGGCATCGCGTTCGAGCGTGGATGAACACGCACCCATGTGCAACACGGTGTCGAACTGCCCAAGAACACCGCGCTCGAGCAGCTCCAAGAGATCATCCGCCTCGAGATAATCCTCAAAACGCAGTGGAGCGAGGTTGCGCCATTTGTCGGTGGTTCCTAGTCGGTCGGCGATCACAATGCGTTCGATGCCGCGCGCATTGAGGGCCCACACGAGCGCGCTACCGATAAAGCCGGCACCACCCGTCACAAGAACTCGGCCGAAGTCACGTGATGCTATAGCGTCTGTCATGGAGGCCAACGCTATCGTCTCGCGGTCAACGGGGCAACAGCGACCAGGCGTTGACCTATTCTCGACTGGACACAGCGCGTAAAAAATCTTCCATTGCTGCGTTCACCTGCGCGGGTTGTTCGATACTGCTTGAATGCCCCGCACCCGCAATACGTACGAGTAAACTATCGCGTATGGCCGAGTGGATGCGTTCGGCTTTTTTGGCGTCGGTTGCGACGTCTTCGTCGCCAACTATAATGAGTGTCGGAGTGCCGATGCGGGAAAGTGCATCAAACACTCCGTCGCGCTCAATCACACCATTCACCGCGCGCCAAATATCGCGTCGGTTGCTTGAGAGGTCTGCCTTCCAACGCGCGCGTTCGGTCGCCCGTGCGGGGTCCGTCAAGAATGTTTGCCCGAACATAATCGGCATGACCTGTTCGGCCACAAACTGCAGCCCGATCCAGCGTGCCACACGATTGAGCATACGATAACGAGGGACGTTTTCTTGCGGCTCAGCATCCGCACTCGTTTCCAACAACATGCACGAGCGCAATAAGTCGGGACGGCGTGCGGCTATGCGCATGGCCACAAAGCCGCCCATCGAAAGGCCAACGAAATGCACGGGCGCGATGCCAAAATGTTCGATGATCGCAACGGCGTCGCGATAGCATTCGTCGATGCTGATGCAGCGTACGTGCGGAACATCACTCTGCCCCTGTCCCCGATGATCCCACGCGATGCAGCGATACCTGTCACGAAAGGCCGCGACCTGTGCGTCAAACATCCGCGTGCTCCACAAGAGTCCGTGCGGGAAGAGCAATGCCGGTTTGTCGCCACCGCTGTCTTCGACCCACAGTCGCACACCGTTGATCACGACGTAACTCATGCGGTTATCCTCGCGCGTACGCGCGCTAGTGCAGCGTGGACAGCATCTCGTCAGCGATGTTGCGAATGCGTAACTGACTCGCCGATACGGCAGCATCGATGGACGCAGCACTCGTGTCGATGTCAGCGATCTTAGCAAGCGCGGCGACGTAATAATCGCGCCACGTTTCGAGAATCAAGCGTTCCTTCGCGCCATCGCTTCCGCGCTTGAGGGCCGCCACCGACAACGCGCCTTGTGTACGCAATTCAAACTCTGCCACGCGACCAAGTTCATCCAGCGCGGCCGACGTGATCGCCGTCGTGCCTGAGGCAAGCAGGAGCCCGGTGCTCAACGCACAGTTGCCAACGTTTGTTAACGTGGTTGCACTGACCATTTCGATACGATCAAGATCGGTATGATAAAACTGATCGGTGAAGTGCCACAACAACACGGCGGGAATCTTGGCCGTCAGAAATGGAGTATGATCGCTGCCGCCTTCGAATGGATTTGACTTCACCACCCATCCCTTCGTTGCAGCGGCGCGATCAAGACACCGCTGACGAACAAAATCATTGAACCAATACGGACGAATATCGGCGACGGAGATTGCACGACCTCCCCACTCGGTGTGCTGGTCTTCGCCGCGCACCCACACGGCCGACGGATCAGGCATTTTCTCGATCAAAAACGTGCCACCCGTGCGCGCTGTATTTTCGCCCACCATATCAAGCGACATCCCCCACTTCACGCCCGCGCGCCGATCATTGTCCTCAGCTAAAAAGCGTTGTGTGCCACGGATTTCGTCACCCCATAGAAACGTCATCGTGCGCGCGGGATTGGCACGTCCCGTCTTCACCATCACGGCCGCAGTACGTGCAATCTCAACGAGTAAACCCACGCCCGATGCGTTATCGTTGGCGCCGGGTTCCTGCACGTGCGCTGAATAGACAAAACGTTCTGTGGGCTTCACAGAACCGCGAATTTCTGCGACCACCGTACGCTCGGGACGTGTTTCGAAGCGCGTCTTCACCACCGCACGCACCTGCAGCGGACCCGCGACCAATGCCGCCTGCAGAGAATCATGCGCCGCACTGGACATAAAAATGCACCAGCCCATGCGCACACTGTCACGCGCAATGCCTGTGAATTGAATGGCCGTGACATTTTTTGATTGCTGGTTGTACGCCGGGAGTTTCTGCGTCGCGAGCACGCCAACTGCCCCGTGATCCATGGCTCGCTGATATAGCGTGCGTCCATTTCCTTCACCCATTGCGATTTTGCCGCGCACATCTGTTTTTGCAAAGTCCGCGTCGCTTCCACCCCCAACATCCACAACCGTCGCCGTCACACCATCACTCGGCGTCGCAGAGGAGTTGATGGCAATCATATTGTGATTGGACTTCCATGCGAGCAACGGCGTACGTCGACCGACAATGGTGAGCGACGCATCATCCGGTGTCCACGCCGGACTGCTCATGG
Source organism: Gemmatimonadaceae bacterium (assembly GCA_025358925.1). Taxonomy (GTDB): domain Bacteria; phylum Gemmatimonadota; class Gemmatimonadetes; order Gemmatimonadales; family Gemmatimonadaceae; genus Gemmatimonas. The sequence goes on from JANYHT010000036.1 coordinate 77,743, forward strand.
GTCGCGATTCAATCCGATATACAAGACGATCGGTAGGTTTGGCTTTGTCTTCGAGTATGTAGCCCGCGGCGGAGAGCAGCGCCGCGACCGTATCGATGGACGCGTCAAAGCCACGATTGCCGGGCAAGCGAAAAAACTGCTCGACAAACGCCACGGTTTTAAGTGCACGATTGCCCGACAGTTCACGTGCGACAGCACTTGTCGTGGGCGCAAATGCTGCCGATACCGGCGCGCGCTTTGGTATGGTTTGCGCGGCGACGATAGAAGTCGGGAGCCAGACGCCGACAATGAGTGCGACCGTACGTACAGCGCACGAGCGGATCGAAACGGACACAAACACCTCGGATGGAAAAAGAATCACGCACACATCCCAACGTTAGCGCGCGATCTTCGACATGTTCAACGAGTACAGCCGAGTTGTCGCGGTGAGCCACGGATGCACAGATGAATATTGACCCGCGTTTCACCGACGTGCGTGAGTTGATCGTACACGAGGTCGAGCGCGGTGCGCGCTGCATGGACTGGACCGGCAATAGCATTCTCAATGAGCTCGCTAAAGGCGCCAGGTTCGCCCTGAAACGCGACCCTCGGCAGATCGATCAGCGATTCACTCTTCGTTGATTCGTACGTATGAGGAAAGATGAACGGAACATATTGACAGGAAAGTGTGAACGTTCTAGCATATGTATATGCCGAATCAGACTTTTGCCAACAGCTATTACTATACGCCGTCCCGCATGGGTCTCGGCGAAGGTGCTGTGCGCGACTGACGCGCCGCAAACCTGTCCACCGCGAGGCCCGTGCACACTGCACGAGCCTCGTTTGTTTTGAGGGTCGGCAGCACGGGGTTGCGGGCACGTTCACTCTCTGCTTGCACAACTGCCATGATCATCATTACGAAAGCTTCCATCAGTACCGACGCGCTTGATCGCATCATCGAGCACGTCGAAAGTGCTGGACTGCGTGCGCACGTTTCACGCGGTGAGCACCGCACTATTGTTGGTTGCATCGGCGACGAAGCGCGCTTGAGCGAACATGCACTCACGCAACTCGACGGCGTTGAGCGTGTGATGCCCATTCTCAAACCGTACAAATTACCGTCGCGCGAATTTGCGGCCGACAATACCACCATTCGCTTCGGAGATCCGGCGGGCACCGTTGTTGGTGGACGCGACATTATCGTGATCGCCGGCCCGTGTTCGGTTGAGGGACGCGACATGTTGTTCGATACCGCGCGCCATGTGCGTGCGGCGGGCGCGAACATGTTACGCGGTGGGGCGTTCAAGCCGCGGTCGTCACCGTATGCGTTTCAAGGGATGGGCGAAGAGGCGTTGCAGATGTTAGCCGACGTACGTGCAGAAACGGGGATGCCCGTCGTGACGGAAGTGATGGATCCGCGACAGGTCGAACTGGTGGCCTCATATGCGGACGTGTTGCAAATCGGTGCGCGCAACATGCAAAACTTTCCGCTGCTGACCGAAGTGGGTCGCGTGCGACGTCCTGTCTTACTGAAGCGCGGATTATCCGCCACGATCTCCGAGCTGTTGATGGCGGCGGAGTATGTCATGGCGCAGGGTAATGGCGATGTGATGTTGTGTGAGCGCGGTATTCGCACGTACGAAACGGCGACACGTAATACGTTAGACATTGCAGCGATTCCGGTGCTGAAACGTGAATCGCATTTGCCGGTGATCGTGGATCCGAGTCACGCTGGTGGTCGTGCAGATTTGGTGGCACCGCTCGCGATGGCCGCGATCGCAGCGGGCGCGGGTGGATTGATCATCGAAGTGCATCCCGATCCGGTAAACGCGCGATCAGATGGCGAGCAGTCACTTGAGCCAGCGGCGTTCGCGTCGATGATGACGCAGCTTCGTGCCGTGGCGCATGCGGTGGGTCGGGACCTCGCCCCCACTGATGTACGGCTCGCGCGGAGTGCCGCATGACGTGCGCGAGCGCGCCGCTCACCGAGCGTACGTTGTGCGAACTACGTGATGAGATTGAGCAAATAGATGCAACGCTGATTGCAACGATCGCGCGCCGCACGGTGTTGGCGCGCGCGGCGGGGCGCGTGAAAGTGGCGTCGGGTCAGCCGATTACCGATCCGGCGCGTGAGGCAGCGGTGGTGTTACGTGCAAGTGTGTTAGCGAGAGCAGCGGGGTTGCCGGAGGATGAGATTCGTGCGTTGTACTGGCAATTGATGGCGTTGTCGCGGCGAGCGCAGCTGGAGTGATGAGTGAGCATTGGATGGCATTTTATAAAACGCTCATTACACAGCAGCGCGCGATGGCGGGGAATGCGTCGGTTGCAATAAGTCCCGCGCTCGTGGACCGCTTGCGCTCGGCTCTGTTTGGCCGCACCATAGCGTGGTACCCTCCAGCCACCGTGTGTTATGCGTCCTCTGCTCAGTGATCGACGGCAGTTTCTGCACACCGTTGCCGGCGGCGCCGTTGTGGGGCTCCTGCCCGACAGCTTGCCGACCCCCGCACCAGCGATAGCGGGGAATGAGTTTCTTCTCGGCGAGGGCCTCGCGTATCTCAACACCGGGACGATCGGCCCGTGTCGTCGGGAAACGATCAAGGCGACACAGCGCGCGTGGGAGACGCTCGAGACGAACCCGATCGCGCACTACGGCCGCTACGCAGGCGAGGCGCTGATTGAGGACACGCGTACCGTCGCAGCCCGATTTCTTGGCTGTGACCTGAGTGAGCTCGCGATGACCACGAGTACTACCAGTGGCATGAACGCGATTGCGCAGGGTCTGCGCCTCAATGTCGGTGATCGTGTACTGCTCACCGACCAAGAGCACGCGGGTGGGCTGCACTGTTGGCAGTACCTCGCTCGCCATCACGGGGTCGTACTCGACGTCGTCCCTATTCCGCGCGGAGCACTGAGCGTGGAGTCCATCGTGAGTGCGATTGCGAAGGGAATCCGCACCGATACGCGGGTCATCAGTGTGAGCCACGTGTTCTCTTCGACTGGCCTACGCATGCCGATCGCCGAGTTGTCGGCGCTGGCCCGGTCGCGGGGGATGCTGTGCGTCGTCGACGGCGCGCAGGCGGTGGGTGCGATTCGCGTGAATGTCCGCGAGCTCGGGTGCCACGCGTATGCCACCAGCGGCCACAAGTGGCTAATGGGTCCCAAGGGCACGGGGCTGCTGTTCATCGCCAAGGACGCGCAGGCGGTCATCCGTCCGATGGCGTTCGAAGAGGGCTACAGCACGTACAGCAACGGCAACGGTGTTGTGAACCTGCCGGGACTGCTCGGTTTGGGCGAGGCGATCCGGTTTCTCGATAGGGCTGACATGGCACAGGTGGAGGGGCATAACCTCCGGTTGCGGAACGCGCTCGCCGACCGTTTGCGCGCATCGGACAATCTCACGCTGGTCAGTCCGCCCGCAGGAAGCCTTGCATCACCACTGCTGACAGCGCTGCTCGCGGAGCGGTTCGATCGGACGGCCTTTTCGCGGGCGTTGCTCGAGCGGCATCGGGTGGCCATTCGCGCGACGCATGCGGAGTTCGGCTTCAACGGCATCCGATTTTCGCTGCACGAGTTCAATACCGTCAAGGACGTAGAGGGGGCGGTGGAAGCGGTACGCCGCGAGCTTGCAGCCTAACGCTGCGCGCGATAGATGGCAGATGCGAGCAAATCTCGTTGCGTAGTCGCTGGACGATCAGCCAGCCGGACCACCCTGAATAACAGGCGTCATACATGAAGTCGAAACTGTCCACGATTGCTTGCGTCATTCTCGTCGCGGTGACAACACTGCCGACCGCCGTCCATGCCCAAGTTGATGTCATCAAGCCGGCGCATGAGTTCATGGACACCTTCAACAAAGGTGATACCAAAGGAGTCGTCGCTGCTTGTGCTGACGCGATCGTCGACGAGTTCGCCCCGTTCGTGTGGCATGGCACCGGTGCCTGCGCCACGTGGATGAAGGATTACGATACCGATGCCGCTCGGCGAGGCATCACCGATGGCGCCGTCACACTTGGCACACCGCTGCACGTGGACGTGGACGGCATTCGTGCCTACCTCGTGATTCCCGCAACGTACGCATACAAGCTCAAAGGCAAGGCCGTCAAGGAGACTGGATCGCTGTTCACATTCGCCATGTTAAAGGGGCCCAAGGGATGGCGCGCGAAACCAAGCGCGCGGCTAGCGCGCCGTCATCCGGCACGAGGCAGCGGTTTCAAGCGCGCAATCCGTGTGGCCTCTTTGGAGCGTAGCGCGTGCCACAAATCCCAATCTTGCTGCAAGCCCAGCCAGAAATTCGCGCTCATTCCCGTCACCTGCGCGAGCCGCGACTGCGTCACGCGCGGCTTCTTAGTGGCAGTCCGTGACTTCGACTTCGTCGGCATAACCCGCCTCGCTGCGGTATGAGTCCAAATACGAGAGGCCGCAGTGCCGTATAGAGAGAATTGGCGATGAATTAAAATAGTCGTTAATCGTCTTCAAAAATTTCGATTGCCTGCTCAGTTTGTTCTGCCATTCGGAGCGTTCAGCCACACGTCTCGTTCATCGTCACCGATATCTTCGATGGCTGACATTGTGAATACGTGGTGAATGCTGTCTAACGAGCAAGATCAGGTGACCGGCCGTGCGCGGACCTCGCCACGGCAGGCGAGAATCCTAGGCGACCCGCAACGGTTTGATGCGCGCCATCTCGGCTTTGATCGATTGCGTCGCTTCCCACAGGTCGACGGCCCGCTGCGCGTTGAGCCAAAACTCCGGCGTGTTGCCAAACAATTTTGCGAGCCGCAGCGCCATCTCCGGACTGACAGCGCGACGCTCCCGTAGCAGTTCGTTGATCGACTGCCGGGACACGCCGAGCGCCTCAGCCGCGCCGATGACGGTCAGCGTGAAGTCCGGAAGAAAGTCCTCCCGCAGCATCGCGCCAGGATGGACCGGGCGCTGCTTCATCGCGCGCGTGTTCGGAATGCTCATGGTGTCCCCCTAGCGATAGTCACAGACTTCGACGTCGTACGCATCGCCATCGACAAAGCGAAAACAGATGCGCCATTGATCGTTGATCGCAATCGCGTGCTGTCCTTTCCGATCATGCTTCAGCGCGTGTAGTCGGTTGCCAGGTGGCACTTTCAGATCGTCGAGGCTGGTCGCGAGATCAACATATTGGAGCTTTCGCGTGGCGCGTGGCGTCACGTCGGGCGGAAAACGTTTTGCAGTGCCGGACACATACAGATCCTGCGTGCGGCGGTCCGCAAACGTCTTGATCATGCTGAAGTGTACTGTGTCACGTGACACGTGGCAACGCACTCGTCCGATCGTCGTCGGTGTGGGAAACGTACAATAGCGGCACAACGCCCCAGCGAAGCTGCGAGGCTTCAAGCAAAATGCGAGCGTAGTCGAGCTTCCAAGATGCCTTGTCAGCTTCATCGCACGTTCGGCAGCAAGCGCAACGATGCGTCCTCTACGGCTGGAGAACGAAGAAACTCGGCGGGAAACTGTTGCGCTGAATGCACGACGGTGAGGATCTCGAGCACATCGTCTCGCACGCGGTACACAATGCGGTACGGGGCGTCGATCACCTCGCGCAGCTTCGGGTCGTCCAGTTCGGGAACGACGCGTCCAGACAGTGGGAACGTGCTGAGTCGATCGACGGAGGCGACGATGCGTTCGGCCACGACGCGCGCATATCGCGGGGAGTCCGCGGCGATATAGTCGCGAATATGGAGTACGTCGGCCAACGCGGGCCGAGTCCAGACGAGACGCATCGCAAGAATCAGCGCGCGTCAGTAGTGCGGGTGCCAAGAATTGCCTGTCGCGCCTCGTCGTTCGACACGACCTCGCCGCGATCCGCAGCGTCCAAACCGCGAGCCACTTTGGCAAGAAAGTAGAGACGATCCATCGCGTCCTCAACGGAGGCGTCCTCGGGCAAATGCTCGACGGCTTCTCGCAACAACGCCTTGGCGGCAAACGACATACGCGGCTCTCGACGAAAGTGGAGTGTGAATATACATCCTGGTTAACAATCCGGTAAAGAGATTCGCCATTGCTGACGAACGGCGTTCTGCTGCAATGGCTCAAAATAAATTCGTCGTGAACGGAGCAGCATGGAGTGCTGCGCAATTGCACAGCGCACCTCACCGCTTTGACTGCAGCAACGTTCGTTAGACGCTTGCCGGCGCGGGTCTTTTTGCCACGCGAACTTGCGGCTCTTGCCGGTCCTTCCACGCTGAAGATGTCTCAAGTACGGCCACCACCTTGCTGACATTCGCTTCTTACATTGGGTAGAAGACCGCACGTTGTTCATGCACGCCATGGTCGCGGACGTTGTATGCAGCAGCGATGAATTTTACCGCTTGACTGATACGCGCAAATGTGAGTCCGGGGAGGAGAGACAGCGAAGAGTCAAATGCTGTCGCACGATCAAGATGTGCGACGTACTTATTTCTATGCGTTTTGACGACTCCCGCCGCCGCGACTGCATCGTCCACCGCTTTAGTAAGCTCAGCTTTCAGTCCGACATGCTTGTCAATCACCGGATCAGTGAGCAGCTGACCAATGACCATGTTGTCGAACTTTCTAGTCTTGGTCCGATCTGTGAGCCGAGAAATCCCAAGAACCACTTCTCCGAACGTTACCCATTGCACAGTTGTGAAGAATCGTCCCGCGCAGGCATTCAAAAGGATGATGCGATCTTCGGACGCTTCAAAGAAATATTTGTACTCGGAAAACACGTTGTGTAGCGAAACTATTTCATTTCACAGCTTCTTTCTAACATCCGCAAACGCGACGATGTCTGTCATAATTGGGATCGGAATTGTTGGACGCGTCTAATGCAAAACTACGCTTTAGCTTTGCCGCGAACGCATGCACTCAATTGAGCGGGACTTTCGCGATTACGACTGAGACGACATAGGGCGCCTCGGATCCGAGGTGTCGCGATAGGAGCGTCACCATGTGCGCAATGTCGCGATCTATGATCAGCAGAGCAAGATTCTCAAAATCCACCCAGACGCGGGTAGCTGCTAGGTCGCTTCGCACTGCGAGATAATCCACGATTTCGTCGCGAATGTTCGAGAGCGCCTACAATTCCGTGGCACCCTGCGACCAACATCCCGACAATCCTGGCACGAACACGGACACGCCTTCGTCAGAACGCGTCACTGCAATCTTGTACCTCATGCTACAACAGAGTTTCTTCACGCATGTCACTCGTCGTCAAGCGTGCGAACGCGCGACGACAGCGCGGAGTACCGATAGTGCGAACGTGAGATGGGCGACACCGTGAAAAGTTACGGCCAGTGAGCGTAGCGAACTGACCGTCGCACTCGTGCCGATCATGCGTATTCGCCGACACCCGAGGTGAGGGCACTGATGGTGACGTAGTAGCCATCCAGATCGCGGAGCGAGAACTCCGGCGTCTGCGTATTCAGATTCAGGCGGTGCGCTTCGTCGAGTTGGGTCACGAGCGCGCGAGCGCGGGGAAGCGCCAGTTCGAAATCGTCCACGCGGAAGAACGACCACAAGCCGTTACCTGGTGCCGCTAGGTCGGGCCGACTGTTCAAGGACCTGCGCCACCGTCAGTTGCAAACGTCTCGATGACTGACGCGCTTGCTACAACACCGAGCGACAGCCAGCCGCCTCCATGGCGGTGAACTGTCCGAACAGCCAGCTGAGCTGCCCCTCGGGCACGAGTTCGCTTGCGCTGGGCGGACGATTATGTGGTCCGGCGCTCCTGTCGAAGACGTGAAGGCGCGCCTGCAGTGGTGCTTTCAGCAATTGCCGTAGTGTCAGTAGGTAATTTCTGCACTGAAGCAGTTCTGGCGTTCGTGCGCGCGCGATATCGACCATGAGCGTACGCAGACACTGCATGTATTCCTCCGCTAACGGCACCAAGTCGAATTCTGCCATTTGTGCAGCTATGTCCGATCGCCGTTTCCCCCAATCGAAGCCGGAGGTCAGCAATTCATCCCGGTGAATGCGCGCGGCGCTCGTGATGCACATCAAACCCGTTTCGTCCGACCTAACTCCGTTAAGGTTGATCGCCGAAATGGGAAGACCGTAGTGCTGTGCATAGTTGCGCAGGTCGTACACGATGCGATAGCCAAGACAGTCTGCGTGTAGCGCATTTCGCCGCCTCGTCCACTCGTTTGCGAATGGAGACTCACCGCCAAACATGCGGGCAATTCCAAGCGACGTTTGAGTGAGAAATGCACTTGTCGAGGCAAGAAACGCATTGGCGCACCCGG
>JANYHT010000010.1 GCA_025358925.1 Gemmatimonadaceae bacterium
CGCGCACTGCAGTACCAGCGCAATCCTGACACTCATCGTCCACGAGGAGCAACACGTCTCGGTCGTACGGCAGCAACCATCCAGCCCATGTGTTGAAACTGCCGTTGAGCGGAATGTTGATCGTTCCCGGGACGTGCCCCAGCGCGAAGTTTGCGGCGGGTCGAATGTCCACCACCAACTGACCGGCATCGAGCACGCGAGCGAGCGATGACGCATCGGCATGTTCGGGCTGCGGAAATGCGCCGAGCACGCGCGGGCCTTCCTTATTAATTCGCTTCATCTGCGCGAAGTATTTTGGTGGCTCTGGCTGCCCGTCGAGAACGGTACGCACAAACTCGTCTTCATCAAGCGTGGCCACACCCCAATTCGCCACTTTTTCATATCCTACCGTGGATGACGAAATCGCACCAAGCGCTTTGCCGCACGCGGAACCAGCACCATGCCCCGGCCACACTTGCAGATGATCGGGAAGCGCGCGAAAACGACGCAGTGATGCGAAGAGCGTTCGGGCCGCTGCTTTCATCGTGCCCACATGGCCCGCTGCTTTTTCCAAAAGGTCCGGCCGCCCCACGTCTCCCACAAAAACGAAGTCGCCGGTGAGAATTCCCCACGGCCCCGAGTCCGCGGGTGTATCCGTAACAATGAAACTGATGTGCTCGGGCGTATGTCCCGGCGTGTGCAATACGTCGAGTCGGATGTTGCCGATCATGACGTGATCACCGTCCTTCAACAATCGCGCGCCATCCGCAGCAGCGAATGCGTACTTCCATTCGACGTCGCCTTCATCCGACAGTAACAGCGTGGCGCCAGTTCGTGCGGCGAGTTCACGAGCACCGCTGACAAAGTCCGCGTGAATGTGCGTCTCGGTTACTTGCGTGATTCGTAATCCTTCTTTCGCCGCCGTCTCGATGTATTGCGCGACGTCACGGTTCGGATCAACCACAATAGCTTCGCCGGTACGTTGGCAGCCAACCATGTAGCTCGCTTGCGCGAGCGGCTTGTCATAGAACCGCTGGAAGAACATCGGAGTGACCTCGGGAGACGCGTTCAGGAATCGCGCGGACTGCGCTTTGGCGGACTGCGCTTTGGCGCAATGCGCCTAGATTTTTGACAAGCACAAAGACGGCCAACACCAACAGAAAGACAGCGAACGCCCGCTTGAGCGCTGCTTGGGGGACACGCGCTGTGAGGGCGGTTCCGACGAGTGCACCCGCTACTGCAATCGCGGTGAATACACTCAGAAAGCCCCAGTCAAATTGCACGGTGCCGAGATATCCGACGAAACCCGACGCCGAGTTCATGGCGATGACGAGCAGCGATGTGCCAACGGCTTGGCGCATCGGCACGCGTGCGAGAATGACCAACGCCGGCACCACAAGAAAGCCGCCGCCAATTCCGACGATGCCGGTCAGCACGCCAACCGCGAGCGCCGCGGGAGCGAGTTTCGCAAAACGTCGACTGAACGACGTCGCGTCGGCTTCATCGGTGTTTTCGGAAAGTCGGTTCCCTCGGAGCATCGACACGGCAGCACCGAGCATCACGACTGCGAGCAACGTGAGCTGCACGCCGCCGCTTAAGAAGACGGAAAGTTTTGCGCCGGCAAACGATCCCACCATCGCGACGAGACCAAACATGATCGCGGTTTGAATGCGTACGTTGCCCAACTTCCAATGAACGCCGGCGCTAATGAGGCTGGTGACACCGACAACGGGCAGGCTCATGGCGATGGCCGTTTTCGCTGGGAAGCCGAGCACGTAGACGAGGACGGGGACGGTGAGGATTGAGCCGCCGCCGCCGAGTAAGCCGAGCGTGAGCCCGATGAGGGCGGCGAGCGCGAAGCCGAGGAGGATCACCAGTGCCGCCGTGGGTGAGGTGCGCAAGATTACAACACTATTCAACGAAATGGTAGAGTAATACGGTATAGTGTGATCCGCAACTGTGAAGTTGGGGTGAATTACCAGGTGGTGAGGTCGGTACAAACTGCCGACTTCACCTTAGCGTACTACCATTACGCACAATTCTATGCTACCATTACGCAGCGCTTAACGATACCATTTCGCGTGAACCGCGACAAGCGTCCTCATCTCACCTGTCGATGTCCTTGCCACCACACTCCAACGTTGGGCGACCGTACACGCCACGCGTCATTGACGACGAGCTTGACCGTCTGCTGGCGGGGCTGGGTGCCGTATCCCTCGAAGGTGCCAAAGCCGTCGGGAAGACGGCCACCGCCATGCGACGCGCGGCCCGCACCATGCGCTTGGACCGGCCCGCGGTAGCCCAAGTCGTCAGCGCCGACCCCGACGAGGCGGTGCGACCACCGTATCCCGTATTCTTCGACGAGTGGCAGCATGTTCCAGCCATCTGGGACGCAGTTCGGCGCCGAGTCGACGACGATCCAATACCGGGCCTCGCGATCTTGGCTGGGTCAGCGGCACCGCCCGTAAGCGCGCCCCCCACCCACACGGGAGCCGGCCGAATCGTGACGCGTCGCATGCGTCCCCTCACTGTCAGCGAACGACTTGAGGCCGACGGTTTTCCAGCGAACTCCCGGGACACTGTCTGCGTCAGCACACTGCTCAAACCAGGAGCGCGGCCATCGCTGCACGGAGACTCCCCGTGGACGCTTGCGGCGTACGCCCGCGCGATCGTCGCCTCGGGCTTCCCCGCCATTCGGACCCTCTCCCCTGCGCTTCGTGACGCGCAACTCTCGGGCTACGTGCACCACCTCACGACGCGCGACGTGCAAGAGGCTAACGGCGCTGCCGCGAATCCGGCGGCCGTACGGCGCTGGTTGCTGGCCTTCGCCGCCGCGACGAGCACCACGACCTCACTTGAGAAGCTCCGAAACCTCGCGACCGCAGGTGACGACATCCGGCCAGCCAAGACCACAGCGTTGCGGTACCGCGATGCGCTCGAACGTCTGTTTGTCTACGATCCCGTTCCCGGGTGGAAGCCCGGAGGCACGGCGCTCAGCCGACTCGGCGAAGCACCGAAAATCCATCTCGTCGACCCCGGTCTCAGCGCGCATCTCTTAGGTGTCGACGAAGAAGCACTTATGGACGGCGTCTCCACCTCGCTTGTAGATGCCGTCCCAGCGGTGCGGGACGGAGGACTTTTCGGCGCGTTATTCGAGTCACTGGTTGCACAATCGATGCGCACGTATGCGCAGGCGTCCGATGTCGAGCATTTGCACGTCCGCACACACGGCGGCGAACATGAAATCGACGGTCTGCTCGTTCGTCGTGACCAGCGGTGTGTCGCCTACGAAGTCAAACTCGCCGGGACAATAAACGACCGCGATGTACGTCATCTACATTGGCTGCGGGAGCGACTCGGCGATCAGTTGTTGGACGCCATCGTTGTGCATTCGGGCCCGGCCGCATACCGACGTGATGACGGGATCGGCGTCGTACCGGCCGCGATGCTGGTGCCTTGAGCGGCAAGTGACGACGCGAAAAAGCCGCCCCACATTCGGAGCGGCTTTTTGACATCAGAGGCGCCGGTCGGAATCGAACCGACGGTGAGAGATTTGCAGTCTCCTGCCTTACCACTTGGCTACGGCGCCGAGATCGCGAACAGGTCATCCTTAACCACGCTCGCATTCGGAGGCGCAATCTACACGCATCCCCCACTTGGATGGTAGGACACAAAATCATTCGGCTTGACAATTAACGTTGCAACAAATACTTTTAATCCATGATCGCTCCTGATGCGCGACCCGAAACTCGGAACAATGCTACGTCCGAAGCGATCCACGCCCTGCGTGCCGCAGCAGCGCATGTCGAGCACACGCTCGCCCGCACGCTCGACCCATTCGGCTTAAGCATGGCGCAATTCGCCGTCCTTCAAGTGATGGGTGAGGCTGCGGAAGAAAAGCTCGGCTGCGGAGAGATTGGTCGTCGGCTGGCCGCCCGCGCTCCAGATGTAACACGGTTGCTGGACAGGCTCGAAAGTGTTGGGTTGGTGGCGCGTAAACGCGATCAACAAGACCGACGTGTTGTCCATACGCACATCACCGCCGTTGGACTAGAGTTGCTCAACAAAGCTGTTCCGATGGTACGTGAGGCCGAAGAGCAGGCGTTAATAGATCTCGCCGTCGCCGACCGACACCACCTCGCGTCACTCCTCAAAGGCGTACAGCGCAACTGTCCCGGGAACTAAAGCTTTATCTCGATAGTTGTTTCAACGACTTCCGTCTAACCAAAAGGAAAATACTAAGATGATTACGTCACAGCACACGGCCGAGTTCCTGCAACACCGCGCCGGAGCATCGCCGCGCATCAGCGCCGCTGAAGCCGCGCTCGAACGTCGATCAGTCCGCAAATTCACCGATGCGCCCGTTAGCGAAGAGCTGATGGAGCAACTCCTCACGCTTGTTGGACGCGCACCGTCAGCCTACAACGTGCAACCATGGCGCTTTGTCGTCGTGCGCGACCCGGTACTCCGTCAAGCATTACAGGGCGCCGCGTACAATCAACCGCAGGTTGGAAACGCGCCGGTGGTCATCGCGATTTACTCCGATATGGAAGACGCGCTCGCACATGTCGAAGAAATCGTGAACCCGGGGCTCGACGCCGCGAAGACGGCAGACACCGTGGCCATGTTACGTCGCACCTTTGGCGGCATGACGGACGAAGCGCGTGCCGTCTGGGGCAACGCACAAGCCAACATTGCCCTCGGCTATCTCCTGCTGCTCGCCGAGACTGAAGGCCTGGCCACGTCGCCCATGCTCGGCTTTCAACCCGATCAAGTAAAGGACATCCTCGGCATTCCAGCATCGGCAACAGTCACGGCACTGATCGCCCTCGGCTGGCCAGACGAAGAAGGGTACGCTTCACATCGTCATGACATTCAACGCGTCGCAAGCTTTCGCTAAACGGCAGCCCACGGAGCAGATGCTGCGGATATTTCACCGCAGCATCTTTCGTGTATGACCGCCTTTCAACTCCCGCTATTTCCGCTGGGTCTCGTACTGTTTCCCGGCGTGTCCGTACCGCTGCATCTGTTTGAGCCTCGATATCGACAATTATTGGCCGATGTTCGAGAAGCCGACGGACGTTTCGGCATCGTGTGCGGAATTCCTGGCGTCGCAGAACGTGATTTGCCTGAAGGCCGCGTTGGCTGCGTGGCCGAAATTACGCAGGTCAATATCCTGCCGGATGGGCGCGCGGACATTGTCGTGGTCGGACGCGAGTGCTTTGCATTTGAGCAGATGGTGGAAGACGATGCGCCCTATCACGTTGCCGTCGTTGCTCCGCTGGAAGATGAACACGACGTTGCGCCAATGATGCTCATTGTGTCGGCCGACGATGTCGCGACGCGATTCACGCGCGTCGTCAACGCCGTTCGCACCATTAATGACGACGCGCGTCCGATGCCCACGTTGCCCGACGACCCCGCGCAACTCGCCTACGTGATCGCGGCGATGATTGATCTGGATCTTGCTGAACAACAGGCATTACTGAGCGAGCGATCGCCCGCCATTCGACTCACTCGCGTTGATGCCGTGCTACGGCGCGTACTACCCGATCTCGAGATTCAATCGGCGATGCGTCAGGCGCGCGCAGACTGACACTTACTCACGTCCCAACGCGCGACATCCTCGGCTGATGCAACCGTTGCGCACCGACGAGTACGGCCATGACGAACACAATCGCCGCACCACTCAGTGACACTGCAACGGACGGTCCGGGAATCACAACCTTGTCAGTGACTTGCAGGAGTCGATTGGCTACAACCAACATCCACTGCCGCACACTGAGATAGTGAATGGCGGGGAATGTTGTACTGAGCACACCTTCCCAGATGAGCACGTACAAAAGGCCGGCCACCAGCGAACGGCGCGTCATCAGCGAGAGCGCAGTGAACAAGGCCGCGTATGACGCACCACCGAATGCTGTAGCCAATGCGAACGCACGCGTCACGCCCTGCGGGTCACTCATGCCGGTCGCGATTTTGCCGGTGCCCCACACTGCGAACGCCGAGAGCAACGCCGTACCAACGGACGCAAAGGCGACGCGGACGAACGTGATCCACCAACGCGGTGTCGTCGTGGTCACGAGGTAAAGCAGCGTGCCATCATCCGCTTCAGCACTGAACGCACTCGTGCCCAATAGCAGTGCAATCACCGGTGTTGCTAACGCACAGACCAACTGATCGTAGCGTTGCATCAAGAACGGCACAGGATCGCCTGACAACGCACCACGCGACGCGAACACCAGCGCAAACAGCATCGGGAGAAATACCAGCGCCAGCATCGCCAACAACAACACCGGTGTCATCGTGCGCGCCCACGACATGCGCAAGAGCACCAGCGCCGAACGCCAGAGCGAGACACGACCGAGCACAATCGGAGGGACAGTCATCGCTCCACCAAATAGGCAAACACATGTTCGAGTGATTCATCTTGCGCTTCAATTTCGTACACCGTGAGCGCATGCTGTTGCGCGGCGGGTGCTAATGCGCGCGCCAACGCGGCGTAGTCGGTTGTGCGGACGAACACGCCGTCTTTCGCAACTTCGACGCCAAGCACGTCAAGCCGTTGCACCAACGCCGCGGCCAACGTGCGATCATCACTGGTACGCACGCGCACTGTGTGCGGGCGATCGGTCATCAACCGACGTAGCGTGCGATAATCGCCCGTCGCCGCAAGGCGTCCAGCAAGCATGACAAGAATCCGCGACGCAACGCCCTCAATCTCCTCAAGAATGTGTGAACTGAGCAGCACCGCTGTGCCGTCCGCGGCGCGCGCCTCCAGCAACCGCATCATGTGGACGCGTTGTCGCGGATCGAGGCCGTTAAACGGTTCATCAAGCAACACCAACGTTGGTTCGTGCACCAACGCGGCGGCGAGTTTTGCGCGTTGTCGCATGCCCTTGCTAAAGCCATCCACGCGACGATCGGCCACCGTGTCGAGCTCGACCAACGTGAGCGCGCGATTCACGGCCGTGCGAATATCGCGCACCCCAAGCATCGTCGCCCGCGCGGTGACAAATGCGCGCGCGGTGAGCATCCCTGGCAAAGCTTCACGCTCGGGGACCAGCGCGACCCGCGCATAGATCGACGGATGTTGAGCAGGTGCTTCGCCGTACACGAGCACGCGACCATTGGCCGGCGTGAGAAGTCCAGCGGCCAGTTGCAACAGTGTACTCTTACCCGCACCGTTTGGGCCGAGGAGCCCGGTAATTCCGGCACCAACGGTGCAGGAGATGTCGTTTACCGCCACAACGTCGCCGTACCATTGCGAGACGTGATCGAACACCAGCGGCATGATCGTTACGGTTGGTTCGCTCATGCCGTTACCGTGCGGATACGCCATTGCGTGACCGCCGCACCAACCAGTCCGAGTGCCAGTTCAAGCGCGACGTAGACACGCACCGGCGCAGGCGGATTAAGCTCGAGGCCGCGCGTTTTTTCGTCGAATAAAATGAGTACCAACGTGCGCAGCGCGCGAATGGGATCGACGAGTTCCGCAACGCGCGGCTCAACGCCGGCCAGATCATCGAGGCCGGTAGCAATCGCGGCGGCGACGAGAAACGCGCCGATGATAGCTGCGGTGGCGAATGCGCGTCGTGGCGTCCACGAGGCCAAAGCCGCGCCAACTCCGCTCAACATGGCGGCCGTGAGGGTCGCAATCGCTAGCATCGGCCAAATACGCGCGCCCATTTTCTCGAACGTCGCGATGGGATCGACGGCCATGCCAATCTCGCCCACGTAGATGATGAGCAACGGCAAGAACGCGACAATGAACATCGCCGTAAACAACGCGAGCACGCGCGCGGAAGCGTATGACGTGCGTGAGACGGCTCGCGTAAGCAGGAGTGGCAGCACATGATGTTGTTGATCACGACTGAATAACTCTGGCGCTTGTGCCGCCACGAACAAGACAAACATGAGAAGTTGACCACCAATGAGCACGCCGTACTGAATGGGCGACGCGCCTTTGGTCAACGACAGGGCCAGCAGCATCGCCATCGTTGGCAACAGCGTAATGAGCATCACGAACACCGGTACGATCTTCGCCTTTGCACTGCGGCCGAGTCCAAACATCGACCGAAGTCCCTGCCAGTATAGCGCGCGCCAGGCGCCAACAGCGCCAATGCGTGGCCCTTCGTAGCGGCGATAGCCCAGATCGTGAATGGCCGTGTCGTCGACAGTGTGCACGGGGTCGCTCATAAAAACAAATCTTCGAGATGACCGCGTCGACGCTCCAAGCGCAACACACCCACGTTGTCGGTCACAGCCGCATCGCGAATGATGTCGTACACCAGGCGGAGCGCCTGCTCATCGGCTGTGTCTGGAAGTGAGACCAACACGCGTTCGCGGTCCTGTTGTGCGCGCACGCCCATGCGTACGAGATGCACAGTAAACGCAGCAGCGTCGCCATCCACTTCCACAACCAGCGTGCCAGTTGCCTCCGTCAGCGCGCCTAATCCTTCCGCACGCAGCAATCGACCGTTTTCGATCAACACAAACCCGTCGCATATGCGTTCGAGTTCACCGAGTAGGTGTGAGGAGACCAGCACGGAAATTCCAAAGTCATGTCCGGTGCGCTGAATGAGCGCGAGCATCTCATCGCGGCCGGCTGGATCGAGACCGTTGGTCGGTTCGTCAAGAATCAACAAGCGCGGATCGTGCACCAAGGCTTGCGCCAGCTTCACACGTTGCGCCATGCCGGTGGAGTACCCACCCATCGGCCGATAGCGTTCTTCGAAAAGCCCGACGTGTCGTAATACTTCCGCAGCGCGTTCGCGCGATGCTGCCGCTGGCAATCCGGAGCATCGTGCGAGCCACGACACAAATTCCGTCGCGCTCATATCGGGCGGCAGACAATCGTGTTCCGGCATGTAGCCCACCAACGCGCGAATGGCATCGCGATGACGCACGACATCATGACCGAACACCGTCGCAGTGCCACTCGTGGGATCAACAAGACCCAAGAGAATTTTGACGAGTGTACTTTTGCCAGCGCCGTTTGCGCCCACCAGCCCCGTAATGCCCGGCTGAATCGCAACGGTTAACGCATCAAGCGCGATGACCACGCCATATCGTCGCGAAAGCGCGTCCGCCTCAATTATGGCGATGATTACTCCGCAGCGATGGTCACAGGGTCTTCGGCGCTCACGGGTAACACCACGCCGGCCTTCGCCGCACGACGTTCGATCGTATCGCGATCCGCCAAACTACGCATCAGCGCGTCGGCTTCACGATTCTGCAAATACCGTCCCTTTTCCCAACCTTCGAGAATGCCTTTCGGCGTGCCGTAGCAGAGTTCCGCGAATTGCGGAATGGTGAGGCCGAGTGATTCACGGAGTTGCCGAATGCCTTTGGGCGTGAGCAGTCCGTGTGCGTCGCGAATTCGATCAGTCGCGGCCTTCTCCGCGGCATCGCGCTGTTCAATGGTGCGATTTTCATGGGCGCACTTTTCACATTGAAAAAATTCGCGTGTGACGTCGGCCGCCATGCCACTCAATCGCATGGTGACCGCCTCGGTTTGGAGCGCGTAACGACCGCCGCAGCCGCGGTGGAGGGTGCCGTGCAGTGTCGCCAGACTCATGGAGGACAGTTCAGGAAGTGTCGTGCGGGGTGACTGAATCGTCGAAGGTTCGCTATGTGGAAGGTAAATGCGCCACCCACTCCATCGCTCCGGTTTGGTTTGTCATGCCCAGCTTCTGTCTCGTTCGTCAACCCGTGTTTGGTGCCAACGGCGTCCTCCTCGGCTATGAAATCCGCTTTCGCAATGCGGAAGATGGACAGCACGCATTTTCGCAGAGCTTTCTGACCGGGTCGTTCGACGTCGCCCGTGCGAATTTGCCGGCTTTTCTCGTGGCGACGCGCGAACAGCTTTTGGACGACGCGTTTCAAATGGGCGATCCGGCAAATGCGATTCTGCTGCTGCCGCCCGATCTCTTGGTCGACGACGACGTGGTGCATGCCGTCGCACGGCATCGCGAGCGTGGTGGTACGATCGTACTCGATGGGCTGACCGACGCGGTGTCGCCATCGGAGGCGTTGTTGCCTCAGGCAACGTGGGTCCGCATGGATGTGCGCCTGCTGGGTGCGGATGAACTCTCGCGTGTGTGCGCGCGGGTGGTCGGTACTGGTGCGACACGCGCGCGAACGCCGCGACTGCTGGCCGGATATGTCTCGGATCAAACGCAATACGCTGCGACGACGGCACTGAAATTTGATGCGTTTCAGGGCATGTTTTTTAGTCGTGCCGAGCCGTTGCCTGCGGCCGACTTGCCGTCGACCACCGTGTCGGCGATGCGGCTCATGGGATTGGCGCGCAATGAAAATGTGAAAGACCGCGAGCTTGAAGACGTGATCTCTACCGACCCGGTGTTGACGTTCCAACTCTTGCGTCTCGTGAATTCGGCCGCAACCGGTCTGCGTGGCGTCAGCTCCATTGGACAAGCGCTGCGGTTAATTGGTCGCTCGGCGTTTATGCGTTGGATGGCCGTCGCGGTGGCCGCGTCGCGTCGTTCAACGAATGGCGTCGATCAGGAATTGGTGCGTCACGCGGTGGAACGCGGACGTTTGCTGGAGCAATTGGCCGGCGGTCCACGTGAAGCGGGGACGCTGTTTTTGGTCGGACTATTTTCATTACTCGACTCCGTTTTTCGGATGCCGCTGCCTGAAATAGTGTCGCGCGTCGCCTTGAGTGACGATGCGACGGCAGCGTTGCTTGAGGGGACTGGACCATACGCTGACGCACTCGCGTTTGCCGATTCGTACGAACTTGGCATGTTTGAACACGCGCAAGAGTTGGCCACGGCCATGCACGTCGATCCGGCGAAGTTGAACGAGTTTTACACGACGGCGATGGCGTGGACTGCGGAGACGTTGTCACCGTCGCTTGAAGGCGCAGCTCGCGCGTAGTCACGCGCCGCACTAGTCTGCCGGTATGACTCGTCTTCTTCAATACACCGCCGTGAGCCGCGTGCTTATGTGTTGCGCGTTAGTCGTTGCCGTGCTGGCCGGCTGCAGCACTCAAGACCGGCCCGAAGCCGCGCACATTCGCGATACGACGACGCTCATTCCACCACGCATCGCGTCACCTGGCGATCCATCGTGTCCGCGCGATGGTTTATGGAAGAGCTGCGCGCTGGTGAGTCGGATGGTGCGCGCGGGACTCGTGTTTACCGCTACCGGCGAAACGACAAGAGTGGCCTACCTCAAGCCGCGCGCCATTCACTATCGGGTGGGGAAGAACGCGTCGATGCTGGCGTTTTTCTATCCGGATACGGCCAGCGCGACACGCGCCTTCCTGGCGTTAGACACGATTCGTCTCACGCCGCGCGGCGACACGATTGGCGCGTGGCCTTCTCGGCCGACCGTGATTCGATCGGCGAATTTGTTGGTAGCGTTGTTTGATGCGGGAGGTACGCAGGCGGAGCGTATCGCGCTGGCCATTACGGCCGGAGCTCCGCAGGCGTACATGGCTCCGGTGTTGCCAAAAGCGCCGATTCCCTGACCCTACTTTGTACGGAGTATCTTCGGTAAACCGTGTTGTAGAGTTTGGTAGCGAGTATTTTTTGCGTTTGTGAGCGTTTTGGCTCTGCAATCTGCATTTTACTCTAGAATTTTTAGCGCGGCAGCACCAGTTTTCTGCATAACGAGCACGATCTCTCCTACATGTGATTGCGCGCTCGGCTCACCATTTTGAGGTTCATTCGGCCATGGCTTCACCGAACAATCCGCGCAGCATGGCGCTGCGCGAAGTCACGACGCGCCCCGTTCGCATTACCCCTCGTCCCGAAGAAAATGGCGTGCAACAGCCTGTGAGCGCCTGGTATGGCTGCAACACGCTGAGCCTGCGCCAGATGCGCGCTAAACTTCCCAAATCCGTCTATCAGAAACTTGCCGCCGCCATCCGGCTCGGCAAAAAGCTCGATTCTGATATCGCGCCAACCGTCGCGCAGGTCATCAAGGAATGGGCAATTTCGCGCGGCGTTTCGCACTTCACGCACTGGTTTCAGCCACAAACGGGACTCACGGCCGAAAAACATGATGCGTTCCTGAACTTCGACGAGAACAAACTGCCCATCGAATCGTTCACGGGTGAGCAACTCATTCAGTCGGAGCCGGACGCTTCGAGCTTTCCGTCGGGTGGTTTGCGCGCGACATGGGAAGCGCGCGGCTATACGGCGTGGAATCCGTCATCACCAGTCTTTATTTCGGAAACCGGTGGCACGAAGTATCTCTGCGTGCCGTCCGTGTTTATCGGGTATAACGGCGAAGCGTTGGACGAAGTCACGCCGTTGCTGCGCAGCTCCGACGTGTTGTCTGCGCGCGCGATGGAACTCCTCGAAATTATCGGCGACAAAGGCGTCTTACGTGTCACAACGACGCTTGGCGCGGAGCAAGAGTTTTTCCTGATTGATCGCGCGCATTTCGCGTTACGCCCTGATTTGATCATGGCCAACCGCGCACTCGTTGGCGCGCCGCCACCACGCGGTCAACAACTCGAAGATCACTACTTCGGTGGTATTCCCGAGCGCGTGCAAGCGTGCATTAGTGAAGTCGAACTCGAGCTGTACAAGCTCGGCGTGCCGATCGTCACGCGTCACAACGAAGTGGCGCCGTGTCAGTTCGAAATGGCGCCGATTTTTGAAGACACCGACATCGCGACGGATCACAACCAGCTCGTCATGGCAATCTTGCGCAAAGTCGCGCTCCGTCATGGTCTGCAAGCAATTGTTGCGGAGAAGCCGTTTGCGGGCGTGAACGGGTCTGGCAAGCATTGCAACTGGTCGATGGCAATCACATCGGACAACGATCTTGATGGCACGAACTTGCTCAAGCCGGGCAAAACGCCGCATCAAAATCTGCGCTTCTTGATGTTCTTGGCGGCGGTGCTGAAGGGGGTACACAAGCATGCCGGTCTGTTGCGCGCGGGTATTGCCACGAGCGGTAATGAACATCGACTGGGCGCCAACGAAGCACCACCGGCCATTATTTCCGCGTTTGTCGGAAGCATGTTGACGCGCGTGATCGAAGACATTGCAGCAGCCAAAACGTCGCCGACGAATGCGGAACAGGCGATGCTGAAATTGGGCGTTGCGAAACTGCCTGAGGTGGAGCAGGACAACACGGATCGCAATCGCACATCCCCGTTCGCCTTTACCGGAGCGAAGTTTGAATTTCGCGCGGTTGGTGGTTCGCAGAGCATTGCGTTTCCCGTGATGCTGCTGCAGGCCGCAGTCGCCGAAGCGATTAGCGATCTGACTGAGAAGTTGCGCAAAGAACTCAAGACCATCAAAAGCACGGACGATGCGGTGTTGAAAGTGGTGCGCGCCGCGTTTAAAGAAACGGCGGCGGTACGCTTTGAGGGCAACAACTATGCGGATGAGTGGGTGGTTGAAGCGCAGCGCCGTGGCTTACTCAACCTGCGCCGCACGCCGGAAGCGTTGGCACAACTCACAACAGATGAAGCGAAGTCGCTCTTTAAATCCACGGGCATTCTCACGTCTGTGGAGTTGGAGAGTCGCTACCATGTGCGCCTCGAACGCTACATCAAAGATATTTTGATCGAGTTGCACACGATTCAAGAGATGGTGGATACGCAGATTCTCCCTGCCTCGTACGCATATCTTGGTTCGATTGCGAGTGCGGCAGGCCAAGGGCATGCGGCAGGCATCAACATGCAACCGCTCGTTGATGCGGCCAACGCAACAAGCAAGCTGGTCGCCACCTTGCAGAAGAAGCGCTCCGAGTTGGCAAAGGTCACCACGAAGGCCGAGGCGTTGCATCAGGATGCGGCGGCGCAGGCAACGTACCTCACGTCGACTGGCTGCGACACGATGGCTGAAGTGCGCGATGCCGCCGATGCGCTAGAGCTTGTGGTGGGTGATGAGTATTGGCCGTTGCCGCGCTACCGTGAGATGTTGTTTCCGGTGTGAGTGCGGTTGCTGATTTTGTGTGGTGTCGTACAACGGGCCGACGCTTAGAAGCGTCGGCCCGTTGTGTATCGGTCTGACCGAGCAGCAACAGCATAACAGCACAGCAAGTACGCCTATACGAACAGAAGCCAGGAAAACGCACGGATACCGCGCATCGTCTTGTATCTGTTCAGTTTATCCGTGTCCGTTTGCAGATGCGATGCGTTGGTTGAACCACAACTGCAAGCCGCGAATTTCTGCGAATGAACGCGAATGTGCTCCGAATGACATTCCAGCTGGATCGAGCGTTGCCAGTATCGCATTTTTATTGTAAAAAGGTGCGACGCCAGCCGCACGTCGACACGCCACTTGGCATTGCACCGTCCAAATTCGCGTCATTCGCGTAATTCGCGTAATTCGCGGTGGGCAGTGGCTGGTTGGCAACCCGTGTCTATTCAGGGTATCCCTGTCCTTGCCGTTCCGCCGTTCGTCTCCGGCACCAAACACAACGCTACTCCCCCAGCGCCCTGATAAACAGCGCATTGATATCAACCGCCAGTACATCCGAAGTACCGTCCGCACGCCACACCAGTCGCTCATCAAGCAACTCCGCGCGTTCATCCGTCGGCAACCATCGCTCAATCACACGTGCCGATACGTCGACAATCCAATATTCAACATCCATACGCTGGTACAAGCGACGCTTTCGCACCCGATCTGTTCGACCCGAACTCGGTGACAAAATTTCCACCACCAGCAGCAAGCGCGACGCAGCCTCCCAATTCACAGGGAGTTTCCCGTTGATCGCCGGCACGACAAAAATATCCGGCTGCACCAGCGTGAATAGGTCTGGTTCAATTTCGCCTGGACCATTGAGCACGTAGCCAATACCGTCGCGCCGCACGTAGTCACGGAGCAGGAGCGTGAGTTCTACCGCCACCGACTGATGTGAAAACGCCGGACCGGGACTCACAAAGAGTTCTCCGTCAATAACCTCGTACTGCTTTCCCGGCTCCTGCGGAAGCGCACGCACTTCCGCAGCGGTCCAGCGACGTGACTCAATTGCAGGCATGGCCATAGTATGCTCGGCTCGGCAAACGGTGTGCAAGGGTGCATGCACCACGATGGTCGAGTTCACTGTTGGCACGGTCACCAATCCGTTGCCTCCGTTGCCTTTCCGATGCGCGAGTCTAGCGCGCCGCGCACCCGCAGCGCAGCATCCAGGAGCAACGACAAACCACGCATCACGGTCGTGCAATTTCTGCATTCGGAGCGCTGCATGGGAACGATCGACATTGCCCAACGTCTTGTCGCGCTAATCGGCCCGTGGGATGGTGTTGACGTCAGCCCAGCGCGGTT
Organism: Gemmatimonadaceae bacterium; assembly: GCA_025358925.1. Classification (GTDB taxonomy): domain Bacteria; phylum Gemmatimonadota; class Gemmatimonadetes; order Gemmatimonadales; family Gemmatimonadaceae; genus Gemmatimonas. The sequence goes on from JANYHT010000010.1 coordinate 15,246, forward strand.
CGGGACCGTCGAATTTCGCGTTCAACGCCGTGAAATCGGACACGTCCATGCGTCTGGTGTTGCCGACTTACCGTTTCCCGTACGTATGCGACGCGATCTCGTCTCTGGCGGTCGCGCCTCGCCACACCGCACACTACCGCATTCCGGGTGGGTGAGTTTTTACATTCGCACGGAAAATGATATTCCGGCCGCCGTCGAACTCTTTCGACTCAACTACGATCGACTGCGCGGACTCGATGCGCGTGGACGCGATGCACGCAGCGGCCTGTCGCCGATCACCGGTACCATCACTATCCTCGGCGATCATGCTGCGGACGATTTACCCGCGTAGCGCGTATAGGTGTACAAGACCAAATAACACGGCCCCCAATCGTTTCCACGACTGTCCCGGACTCTCATCGATGTCGCATCAGCCGTTGTCCATTACCGCAACCGCACGACGCAGCCTGTGCGCACCACTCATCGCGCTCACCGTCGCGCTGCCCGTCGCCACACACGCGCAAGACCGGCTCAAGTCCATGCCGGGGTACGAACAATATCAGCGCATGGCCAGCCAAATTCCTGGCTCGGTGAAGCCTGGAGCAGTCACCGTGAAATGGGCGGCCGATAGTCGGAGTTTTGACTATTCGCTCGACGGCGCGCGCATGCGTTTCGATATCACGACGCGGAAGGCCGCGCCGACAGCGAACGATGCCGCGACACTAAATGGGCGTGGCGGGCGTGGTTTCGGCGGCGGTCCCGCACGCGGACGCCAAGTCACGTCTGCTTTGTCACCCGACAGCACGCGCAAAGCGTTTTATCGTGAGCGCAATTTGTACGTGAGCGATACGTCAGGTCGCAACGAATTTCCCGTCACAACCGATGGTAGTGAAGCCAAGCGCATCAAGTACGGCACCGCATCATGGGTCTATGGCGAAGAGCTCGGCCAGATTACCGCTATGTGGTGGAATCCCACTGGTACCAAAATCGCGTACTATCGCTTCGACGAAAGCCCGGTGAAGGACTACTACTTGGGCATGGATCAAACGAAGGTGCAGGCCGCGGTCGACATTGAAGCATACCCGAAAGCTGGCGCACCAAATCCGGTGGTCGATGTTTATGTGTACGATGTTGCAACGAAGCAAACCGTGAAGCTGGATGTCCGCGATGGTAAGCTGTCCGCCAATGATGTTGTTGGATACTACGTCTACCACGTGGCATGGTCGCCCGATGGTAAATCGCTCACGTTCAATCGCACCAATCGTCGACAAAATACGCTCGACTTCACCGCCTGTGATCCGGAGAAAGGATCCTGTCACGTTGTGGTGCACGAGGAGTGGCCCGCCAGTTGGATTGAGAACAATCCGTCCATGCAATATTTGGCCGATGGACAGCGCTTTATCTGGGCATCAGAACGTACAGGCTTTCGGAACTTCTACTTGTATGACATGAGCGGCAAACTGCTCACGACACTCACCAATCATGCATTCGAAGTCGCCAACGTTGTGAAGGTTGATGAAGTGGCGAAAACGATGTGGTATATGGCGCGCGATGGCGACAATCACATGAAGATGCAGCTGCATCGAGTCTCGCTTGACGGCAAACTGGATCGTCGGCTCACTGACGTCGCGTCGAACCATTCACCGCAGATCTCACCAGACGGCAAGTGGTTTGTTGACGTGACGCAAACGCACGATCAAGCGCCCATTACCAGTCTCGTCGAAGTCGCAAGTGGTAAAGTGGTCGCCGAATTGGCGAAGAGCGACATGACCAAGTTTGATGCGCTCAAGTTGCAACGTTCGGAACTCTATACGTACAAGGCGGCCGACGGCGTCACCGACTTGCACGGACTCATCTTCAAGCCGTCAAATTTCGATGCGAGCAAGAAATATCCAGTGCTCGTCACCGTGTACGCCGGGCCCGCAACGAATGGCGCACGCGAAACGTTTTCTCTGCCGAGTGCGCTGACCGAGTATGGGTTTATTGTGTTGTCACTTGATTCGCGCAGTGCCGCGGGTCGCGGAAAAAAGTTTCTTGATGCGATCTATCAGAAACTCGGCACCGTCGAAATTGATGATCAGGCGGCGGGCGTGACGGCGTTGAAAAATCGACCGTACGTGGACTTGCAGCGTGTTGGAATTTTTGGCACCTCATACGGCGGGTACGCGTCGGCCTTGGCCATTCTGCGATATCCAACGGTGTTTCAGGCGGCAAGTGCGTCGTCAGCCGTCACAGATTGGCGCAATTACGATACGATTTACACCGAACGTTACATGTGGATTCCGCAAGAGAATGCGGGCTACGAAGAAGGAAGCGCAGCCAAGTATGCGGACAAACTTACGGGTCGCTTGATGCTCTATTACGGCACAGCAGACAACAACGTGCATCCATCTAACACGATGCAGTTGGTCACCGCGCTACAGAAGGCCGGCAAATCGTTTGAACTTCAAGTGGGTCCCGATCAGGGACACACCGGATTGAATCAGGCGCGCATGATGGAGTTTTTCATCGAGAATCTCGTGCTCAAGCCCATCTCAAATCGCGCTGCGATGTAGTTATCGCGGCGTGAACGACACCTGTTCCGGCTGCGGCACTTTGATTGGCTGCGCCGGAGCAGCGCCTTCACCCAACGCCTGTTGTTCGGCGCGCTTGGACAGCAGTTGCGTCACAAATCGCTGTCCTTCGGACACGCGTTCGATTTCAATTGCAATGGAATCGACCGCCTGCTCCACACGCTCGAGGCGCGCGGTATTTTCCATTAATTGCGGCGACGGTTTTGGTACGGCCGAGCGGCGCAGAATTGACCGCGCAAAAGCTAACGCGATTGGTGCGAGCACAGCCAGTGTGAACACGATCGAAATCGCGGTCATTTGACCGGAGCCTAAGCCGCCTCCGCTCCGCGAACCGCCGTTTTCCGCTTCGGACGTCGCAACAAGCGCACCGGGTGCCGCCGCCAACTGCTGACCGTTCGCCGCAATATCAGTTTCCAATTGTGCGATGCGCTGGTCCATCACCATCAGTCTCTGCTCAATACCCGTTCGCGCGGGACCGCTAGGACTCTTCATGAGCGCGCGCGCAGCGTCATCGCGTCGCGTTTGTACAGAATTCAGTTGACGGGACAGCTCACTGCGCTTCGCCTTGAGCGCATCGACGTCCACTTGGGTCATCGGACGGGCTTGGAGTTCCGTCGCCAGCACGTTGATCGCCGCCGGAGCGGTCGGTGCCGTTGGAGACGTGGGCGCCGGGATGGTTGGTGCGACTTTGGTGACTTGCATATAGAAACCTACGCAGGGAACGAAGATGCGGTTACAGGTGCTCTGGCATCAATTTGGCCTGTTCCACACTATACCATTGCTCGCGCCGCCTTCTACCGACTCATCTCTCCGTGCCGCCGATGACCACGATTGCTCCCACGTTGGATGTGATAGCCCTCCTCAATGAGGCGAAGGCCTTCACGCCGCAGTTGGTCGCGTGGCGCCGACATCTCCATATGCATCCCGAAGTTGCGTTTCACGAACACGAGACATCGCGCTTCGTGCGCGACGTACTGAGTACCATTGATGGTATTTCGGTGACGCGTCCGACAGAAACGAGTGTGATGGCGGTGTTACGGGGCGGACAGCCCGGTCCCACCATTGCCGTGCGCGCCGACATTGACGCGTTGCCAATCCTGGAAGAAAACGACGTGGGCTATCGCTCACAGGTCGACGGGGCTATGCACGCCTGTGGGCATGATGGACACACAGCCATCGTGCTCGCGCTCGTCACGTTATTTGCGCGCCATCGCGATGCGATGCGAGGCGAAGTGCGTTTCCTTTTTCAGCACGCCGAAGAACTGGCCCCGGGCGGCGCAGACGAGATGGTGAAACAAGGCGTGATGGACGGCGTCGATCATGTGATCGGATTGCATTTGTGGTCCACGTTACCATGTGGGTTGATCGGACTTATCGCTGGACCGGCCATGGCGGCGCCCGACAATTTCCAGTGCCATATCATCGGCAAAGGCGGACATGCGGCCGCACCGCATGAAGCCGTCGACCCGATCGCTGTTGGCGCGTTGGTCGTTACCGCATTGCAGCACATCGTGTCGCGCGCGCTCGATCCACTCGATCCGGTTGTCATCTCGGTTACGCAGTTCATTGCCGGTAGTGCGTACAACGTCATTCCCAACACGGCATATCTCGCCGGCACGGTTCGAACGTTTGACGCGAAACTTCGCACCCGCGTGCCCGAACTCATGGAACGCGTCATCAAAGGTGTGACGGAAGCGCATGGTGCGACGTACGATTTTGCACTCGAGCGCGGCTATCGACCCGTCGTCAACGATCCCGTGCTTACCACGCGACTGGAACAGATCGTCACACGCACCTTCGGCGACGAGACGCTCTTCCCCCTTCGGCCAACGATGGGTGGTGAAGACTTTTCGGCCTATCAACAGAAAGCGCCCGGTGTGTTTGCATTTGTTGGTGCGGGCAATGTGGCTGAGGGTGTTGCGTTTCCGCACCATCATCCGCGTTTTCAAATCGATGAACGTTCATTGGATATTGGCCTGCGGTACCTCGTTGCGGCCACGTTTGACTTACTCAGCTAGTTGTGCCATGACCCGCAACTTCTAATGTCGAAATTTCGCGCGCACCATATTTTGCTGTTTGTATTTTTCATCGGATTTGCAGCGTTGCTCTCGGTGCCGGGCCTTAAGGGCGCTGACGTAGACTTGGCCTTGTTGCGTGTGACGAAGCTCACGTTCGGCCCGTGGATTGTTGGACTCGTTGGCGCGGCCGGATTGCTCACGGCGTTGGTGCCAGGCTCGCTTATCCTGATGGCCAGCGCCACCACGCTGTCGCGCATTTTCAGACCAACCACGAGTGATCAGCCTACCGGATCCATTGTCCTAGCGCGCGCCTTGGTACCGGTAATTGCGGGTATTGCGCTGGTGTTCACCTTTCGGGGTGGTGACACATTGGTCGCATTGCTGTTGATGGCATACAGCATGGTGACACAGCTTTTTCCGAGCTTATTGGCGAGCTTAGCTGCGCGACGTTGGGTGACAAGCGCCGGTGCGATGACCGGTATTGTCGTGGGCGAACTGACGGTGGCTGTGGTCGCAGTCACACATGTCAAGCTGCCCGAACTTCTGCCCGATTTTCCGCGCGCATTGACCGACATGAACATCGGCGTTGTGGCGTTGGCGCTGAATGTGGCGGCGATGTGGGCGGTGAGTGCGATGCAGACACGTCGACGAACCTGAGGCGAACGCTGGCTCACGGCGAGGTTGCGCTCTAGTTTCGCAGTACCCAAGCGTGTTGGTCCCGCACGGCAACGCAACACTGTACCGAACATCTCGCCTAGGAGAATATCTGTATGTCCAAGAATACGACGCGCTGGACGCTCGTCGCGACTGCTGCCTTATGCGTCGCGTTATCCTCAAGCGCTGGCGCACAGGCCGCGATGGCCGCGTGCAAAGACGGTTCAACCTCTGTGTCGGGCAAAGGCGCGTGTAGCGGACATGGTGGCGTGGACAAAAAGGCGACGAAAGCTGCCGCAGCCGCGATGAAGTCGGCAAAGGCCGTCGCGACGAAACCTGCATCAGCGATGGCCAAGCCCGTCACCGCGCCCACGCCCGCGCCGATGGTCAAGCCCGCGCCGATGGTCAAGCCCATGACTGCACCAATGCCTGTGGCGCCGACGACAGCGAGCAACCCCGGACGGCCAACGGCCAAGTGCAAAGACAGTTCAATGTCGTTCGCAAAGGGACATTCCGGCGCGTGTAGCGGGCACGGCGGCGTTGCAGAATGGCTCGACGGTACGGCGAAAAAACCGTAGTGATTGCCTGATCGCGTACCGGATGCGACGTCAGATTCGTATCCGGTACGTGCGATCAGCGAGTTTTCTTTTTCGCGAGTTTTTTTCCGTTCACTGACTCTGCTTCAAGTACAACGCCGCCGAGTATGTGGGAGCGTGTTTTGCCCTCGGCGCGCACGGCATCGCCAACCACCAACTGCAATCGCTTCATGCCTTCGGGTTTCAAATGAATAAAGTCTCCGCTTTCCAGCACAACACCATTGGGTTCGCCGTGTTTGGCAAAGTTTAAATACTTCACTGTGCCTACAATTTTTGAACGACCGTCGGCATCGCCACCAACGGACAATGGTTTTCCGGCATCGTTGAGCACGGCAACAAGCCGATACACGCGATGCAGCTCGTCATTGTCGCTCTCGTCATCCAAGCCAACGCGCACCGTCACGCGATCACCCGCGCGCAGTGATCGGGCGAGCGCGTCGCTGCACTCCTGTGGTATCACGACTTGTACTTGTGCGTCACCGAGCGCGATATACAACCCTTCAACCGCACCTTTCGGATTGAACACGAATTGCAGTAGCGTGCCCGAGAGCGTCTGCGTTTTCGCAGTACGAGACGTTGACGACCGCGCTGTCGCAGGGGAGTCGTTTGATCGCGTCGTCGCTTTCTTAATCGGCATATAACGTGTGCGGGAGAACGTTTACGATGTGCCGCGGTATCAGTTGTTCGCGTTGCACGAGCCGTGCCAATAGAGGCGGCGAAATTCTTATCTCCCCTATTGGGCGGTAACGCTGGTAGGTTTGATGCATTGTTGTTCACCTTCACCCGTTCTGTCCCCACTTATGCGCATTCCATCGCCCCGCCGTCTCTTCGCTGCGGCTGCCATGCTGCTCTCCGTGGCTACTGTCACTGCCGCTGCACAACGCGCTTTTGCTGATGTCTCGGGCAAGTGGCTTTTTAGCGTCGCCACGCCAGATCGGACGCAAGAATCCATCATGACTCTCAAACAAGAGGGTGACCTACTCACGGGCATCGTAGAAATCGAGCAGATGGGCACAAGAAACCTCGCCGGCTCCGTGAAAGGCGATACTGTGCGCTTTGCCTTCTCAATCGACATGCAGGGCACACAGCTCGATCTTCGCGGCGCCGGATTGCTCTCGGATAAAGACAACTTCACGGGCCAGCTTGAACTACCGAGCGGCATGGGCATGTTTCCGTTCACAGCCAAACGTCAGCCGTAAAACAGCTGTCACACGGCAAAGCGGCGGCGAGCAATTCTCGGCGCCGCTTTGCTATTGGTCACGAAAAGCACGCTCGTAACTCTGGTGGAATACGTGTCACGCGACCAGTTGCGCGATTGAGGAGACACCACAGCGTCCGTGCGTTGGTCAGCACACGACTGTCGACGGTGCGCACAATCTCTGTGAAGCGTTCAAACCGTCGTGAGTCAATCGCGCCAATCCACGTTCGTGCGGTGATCGCATCGCCCGGCAACGCTGCGTGTTTGTAGTCAATCTCGTGACGCGTAGCCACCCACCCGAACGCTTGCTGCAACGCAGGAGTCGCATTGGCCCGCCAGTGCGAGATGGCCACATCCTGCACCCAGCGCAGATACACGACGTTGTTGACGTGCTGCATGTCGTCGATATCCTCGGGCAGAATAACAATGGGAATTTCGAACATGGTTGACGGGGCGACCTACGCCGCGATCTCGCGCAGCGCCTTCACAAATATGTCCAGCTCCAAAGTGGTCGTAAACACGTGCGGCGTGACGCGCACGCCAGCGACGCCGTTGTTGTTGATCGCCACCGTGAAAATGCGGTATTTGTCGAGCAACGTCTTGGCCAAATCGCCGGGCTTCATGCCGTTGACGCCAACGTTGGCAATGGCGCAGGAGCGTTCCGTTTGCGCGGGCGTATTAACGACAATGTTGGTGTTGGTTCGGACTTGCTCCGTCCAATAGCGCTGCAGATACCGCAGTCGCGCACTCTTGCGCGCGATGCCAATCGACTCGTGAAAGCGTACGGCGTCCTGAATCGCCAAGTCAGTTGCGACGGGATGTGTTCCGGTGTGGTTGAGCTTGGAGATATCGCTATCCGCAAAACTGGTGTCGCCGAACATCTGCCAAAGTCCAGCAATGCGATCCTTGCGCACGTACAACAGCCCCGCACCAAGCGGTGTGCCGAGCCATTTGTGCAGACTGCTGGCGTAGTAGTCCACGCCACCGAGATCGTCGATCTTAAAGTCGAGTTGCGCGAACGCATGCGCACCGTCCACCATCACCTGCACATCATGTCGGTGCGCCATTTCGACCACTTTGCGCACCGGCAAAATATGGCCGGTGATATTGATCATGTGGCACATCATGATCACACGCGTTTTCGGAGTGATAGCGCGTTCGTAGACTTGTACTATCTCGTCGTCGGATACGGGATGCAGTGGCACCGTGACGAGCGTGTTCACCACGCCGTGTCGTCGCGCTTGCAATTTAAACATGTCAATCAGCGACCCGTAGTCGTGCACGGCCATGATCGCTTCGTCACCCGCATGCCAGTCGAAGCCATTGATGACAGTGTCAATTGCCTCGGTGGTATTGCGCGTAATGATCACGTCGTCGGCCGACGCGCCCAACAGTCTTGCCACTTCCTTCCGTGAGGCGAGCTTATCACTCACTTGCTTGGTGCGCATGTAAAACGACGACACCGCATTGATCTGCCGGATGTGCGCGATGTACTGCTCGAGTACTTCGCTGGACGCCAACGAAAAATACCCGTTCTCCAGTTGAATGAAATCCGGTGTAACGGTATATCGGCGACGCACACTATCCCAAAACTCATCGTCGCGCGCTAACTCTTGTGGTGCGCGATGCGCAACTTGCGAAAAAACGCGCTCGAGCTCGGCAAACGGTAGCAGTGCATACGTACCAGCGGCCGTGGCGATGGACTGGATAAATTGACGCTTGCTCAGTGGTTGCATCTGCGAATGCTACGACGCAACGGCGCTGTCGTCCAGCGGAGTACCGTTTTACACGCGCTTACACGCGCTTACACGCGCGTAACCCGACCCGCCGCACGACGTGCTTCATACGCCTTGAGATGCGTGAACGCGAGTGACAACATCGCGTCGTCCACACCATGCTGTCGTGCTCGATCCAGCATGAAGCCCACAATGTGATCGCTCTCCACCGCGCCACCCGCTTCGAGATCGCGCAACATCGATGCGCTCATTCGACTGGCCGTATTGGTCAGGACGCTGCGTGAAAATTCTATCGCGGCCGGACGCGGCGGATGTCCTTCATGGGTTGCCACTTCGATGTTCGCATCAAGCGTGCGCAACATCACCGCCTTCCCCCCGGGCGCCGCCAGGATTTCCCCAACGTTGGCGCGAAAAAGCACGGTCGACACCGCAACCGTCGTGAGCATCACCGCCTTCTCCCACATCGATTGAACGATATCGTCGGCAAGCTCCCAATCAATGATGCTCTTGGCAAGCGCGTCAGCAAACATTTGCGCGCGCGGTGACGTGGAGCAGTCACGTTCACCGAAAATCAGTTTCTGAATCATATCCACATGCTGAATCACGCCATCGGCGCGCATCGTCACGTTGACCAAGCATGCTCCGCCCATCACCTGCGACGCGCCGAACCGTTCATCGAGGCGATCAAGATGCGACATACCGTTCAGCATCGGGATCACCGCGCACGTACCGTTCATCGCGGGAGCGATTGCGTCAGCCGCCGAATCAAAATCGTACGCCTTACATGTCAAAAAGACGAAATCGTACCCCGGCTTGAGTTCGTCTGCAGTCACTGTTTGCACTGGCATGTTGATATCGCCGTGCAAACTCGTCACGCGCAATCCATCACGTCGCAGTTGTTCGCGCCGAGCCGGACGTACGAGAAAGGTGACATCGGCACCAGAAGCAGCGAGCCGCCCGCCAAAGTATCCGCCCACACCGCCAGCGCCCAAGACGAGCAGTTTCATCGCAACCGTTCTCCCACGAAGGAATCGCCACGCAACGCGCAAAAGTGGCGGGATGATGCAAGGAGGATATTACATTGCGACCAGGCGTTTTGCGTCAGTGCACTCGGCGCACCCGCAGCATCTCGTACCACATCACGCCGTCGCATCCATGACCGATCTTATCACCGAAGTGTCGTCGCTCACGTTCGATAATCGCTTTGTTTCCGACCTTCCCGGCGACGCCGAGACGTCCGCGCGCCGTCGTCACGTAGTCGGCGCATGCTGGAGTGCCGCGGCGCCTACGCCGGTGGCAGCGCCGCACCTGATGGCTTACGCGCGCGAGGTGGCGGCCATGGTGGGCTTCACTGAGGCAGACGTGGCATCGCAGCAGTTCGCTGATGTGTTTGGTGGCAACGCACTATTGCCAGGCATGCAACCCTATGCGGCGTGTTACGGTGGACATCAGTTTGGCAATTGGGCCGGTCAACTCGGTGATGGTCGTACGATGTCGCTCGGCGAAGTGGTCAATGCGCGCGGTGAGCGATGGGAGCTGCAACTGAAAGGCGCTGGCCCAACGCCGTATTCGCGCACTGCCGATGGTCGTGCCGTGCTGCGATCATCCATTCGTGAATTTTTGTGCAGTGAAGCGATGCATCATTTGGGTGTGCCAACGACGCGAGCACTTTCACTGGTGACCACCGGTGAGCCCGTGCTGCGCGACATGTTCTATGATGGCAACGCGCACGACGAGCCCGGCGCGATTGTGTGTCGTGTAGCGCCCTCCTTTATTCGCTTCGGTAATTTCGAAATCTTGGCTGCACGAAACGACATCGCATTGCTCACGCAACTTGTAGACTTCACCATTGCGCGTGACTTTCCTCACATCACCGGGACTGTCGGCGAACGTCGTGCCGCTTGGTTTGCTGAAGTGTGCGAAACCACTGCGGTGATGATTGTCCACTGGATGCGCGTGGGTTTTGTACACGGCGTCATGAACACGGACAACATGTCCATACTCGGCCTCACCGTTGACTACGGTCCGTATGGATGGCTCGATAACTTCGATCCGACATGGACGCCGAATACCACCGACGCCAGCGGTCGTCGGTATCGGTTTGGGCAACAGCCCGCCGTTGCGCAGTGGAATCTCATGCGACTCGCCGACGCATTGCGTCCGCTTTTTGATTCCACAACACCGCTACAAGACGCATTGGCGCGCTATCACGCGGTGTACACCGCTCAGTATGAGGCGATGACAGCGACGAAGTTTGGCTTTCGTGCGCATGGCGATGTGGAGCAGACGCTCATCCGCGATGCATTCACATTGTTGAATGATGCGAACGTAGACTACACGCTGTTCTTTCGTGCACTGGGCGAAATACCCGATTCGTTGCCAGAGTTTTCGCAAACATTGTTATTGCTGGGTGATGTGTTTTACGACGAGCGCGCGTTGCTCGCGCACGGTGATGCGTTGGCCGATTGGATGGTGCGGTGGCATGCGCACACAGTGCACGGGGAAGACGGGTTTGCGGCGCGACGCGCGCGCATGCATGCAGTCAATCCGCGCTATGTGTTGCGAAATTACCTCGCGCAGCAAGCCATTGACCTTGCCACGATGGGAGATGGATCGATGGTGCAGACGTTGCTTGAGGTGATGCGACGTCCGTACGAGGATCAGCCGCAATATGCGCAGTTTGCTGCCAAACGTCCCGAGTGGGCGATGAATAAGGCCGGCTGTTCGATGCTGTCGTGTTCGTCGTGACAACGGGAAGTGGGACTAGGGCGTGATCAACACGCCGATCGTCCTTGCGTGGAGTGGCGGCAAGGACAGTGCGATGGCGCTCGCCGCGCTGCGTGCCGACCCGTCGTGGAATGTCGTCGGGCTCGTGACGGCGGTGACTACGGGTTTCGATCGCATCAGCATTCACGGCGTACGACGCACGATTTTACATGCGCAAGCGGAGTCAATTGGACTGCCATTGGTCGAAGCGTGGCTCGAGCCGATGTCGTCGAACGAGGCATATGAGGCCTCATGGGAGATGGCTCTGCGCAACGCGAAGAAGGCGTTGGGTGTCGTACGACACGTTGCCTATGGTGATCTATTTTTAGCAGACGTGCGCGCGTACCGTGACGCGCTGATGATGCGGTTGGGATACGATCCCGTGTATCCGTTGTGGGAGAAACCCACGGACGCGCTCGCGCAGGCATTCATTGCGGACGGCTATCGCGCGGTGGTCACATGCGTGGACACCACACAAATCGATGCCGAGTTTGCGGGACGCGAATACAACCAGCGCCTGTTGGCCGACTTGCCAACAAGCGCTGATCCTTGCGGCGAGCATGGCGAATTTCATACCTGTGTGCTTGCCGGTCCCGTGTTTCGTTCGCCGTTGCAGGTATCGATTGGCGAACGCGTGCTGCGCAATGAACGTTTTCAGTATTGCGATCTCGTGCCGGTGTAACGCTGCGTCTTACGGCGCCTGCTTCTTGGTCATGACGAACTGTGTACTCCAAACAAACAGGGTTCCAATCAATTACGCCGGCACCACCTCTGGCGCGAGTACGCGCGCCGTTACGCCATTCAATTTCCGATTCAGCTCACGTCGCAACAACAGCAAACTGATCACTGTCTGCCCCGTCACGGTGATCACGGACAACACCCACATTTGCTTCAGCTCAAAGCCGGCGCGGTGTGATAACCAAATGGCTGGCAGTGCAAAGGTGACAACACGTGTTGCACTGCTAATCATCGACGGTACCGTGTTGCCGAGTGCTTGAAACATGCCGCTGCAGGTGAAGATGATGCCTTGGGCAACGAAATTCCACGAGATCACGTGCAGAAACTGCGTGCCCACACTGATAACCGCGGCGTCACTCGTAAACACTTGTAAAAGCCAATCGGCGCGCCACTGACACAACAGTGTGGTGGCGAACATCGCGACGCTCCCAATCATGGCGGCTGAGCGAAATGTTTCGCGCGTGCGATCGGCGAGACCTGCGCCAACGTTTTGACCGGCAATCGGCGCGGCAGCGAATGCCACGGCCATCGCTGGCAAGAAGATGCCTTGCATGATGCGGGATCCTAAACCATACCCTGCTTGCGCCGACGCACCAAAATCACGAATGATGAAGTACGTGGTCGCCATCATGACAAACATCAATGCAAACTCGCCACCCGCAGGGAGGCCGATTTTCAGAATGCGTAGCCACGTCGCGAACTGCGCACGCATGAGTGACGTGTCGATGGACACGAATTTTTCGAGTCGCAAGAAATACGTCCACAGCATCACGACACCAACGCCAACGGCAATCGAACTTGCGAGGCCGGCACCGGCGGTGCCCATCGGTTTGTGCGTGACCCATCCGGCGATCAGCACCGGCGCTAACAGTGCATTGAGTAGCACCGTAAACACTTGGACAATCATCATTGGTTTCGCGATGCCCGTGCCACGGAGCGCGGAGCCCAATGTGATCATCGCGAATTGCAAGGCCAGCGCGGGTAAGTACCATCGTAGGTAGGATGCGCCGGCCTCGCTCGTCGCAGCGCTCGCGCCAATGGCGTTCATGTATGCGCCGGAGAATGCGTAGCCTGCCGCGAGCGTGAGCACCGCGCAAAATGCAGCGAACACCAAGCTTTGATTGAATACGAGGTTCGCGTCGACCCGATCTTTGCGGCCCGCTGCGTGCGAGATGAGCACCATCGTCCCGACGCCTAAAATTTGCGTCAGTGCCATCACGATGAATTGCAGATTGCCGGCGGCGCTCACGCCGGCAATCGATGCTTCACCTAACTTCGCGACGAAGTACAAGTCGACGAAATAGTACAGTGTCTGAAACACCATGCCCGCCGCCATCGGTGCGGCGAGCCGCAAGATGTGTTTGCTAATTGAGCCCTGCGTTAAGTCATGCATGGTGCGCATCCAGTTCGTGAAAGACTGCGTCGGCAAGTCGCGTCACATGCTCGCGAAGATCTTGTGGCCACGACGCTGCATAGTGGGCAAATCGCGAAGCGTCGCCCCCGAATAGGGCGCGTGTGGCTTCTTCGAACCCCGGCTGATTGCCTAACATCGCCGACATGAAGCGATATGTCGATTCTTGCGCGTGTCGACGGCGATCTTTCCCGCCGCTCGCCATTCGCGCGTGCTCGACGAGCTTTCGCAACGTCACCGACGCACCACCCGGCTGTGATCCGAGCCACTCCCAATGCCTCGGTAACAGCGTAATTTCGCGCGCCACAACGCCGAGCTTTGGTCGACCGCGTGTTGGTTTGGCGTCGTCGTCAGACATTGTCGTAGACGGCGTTTCGGTCGTCGCGCTCGGTAACGGAAACCGCGCGAGCACGTCGTCAAGCGTTCCACGAAGGTCGAGCTCGAGAGGCTCACTTGTTGCGTCATTTACGACGAGCACCGGTCCGCGAGCGCCGGCGTGCGTCGCGAGTTTCGCGGCATGCGCCACTTCGCGCGCGGTGCCGCTACCGATGGCGCGGACTCCGTCGAATGCCGTATATATGGGACTTGGTGCGTGAGTGAGGGCGGATGATTCGACGGACATAGTCTCTGCTGGAAGGGGCGAAAATACACTGCGACGGATTATATCCGGATAAATATCAATGTCAATATTATACGGGTAAAATACTAAAAATGGTTGTCGTAGCCTTCCAACCATTGGGAAACTTTCGCTGTCCGACGTCGTAGCTGCGTACAGCCACTTTTCCTTGTTATCCGTCCGATGCGCCGTTGCTTACCGATCCTGTTCCTTGCCGTCGCCGGCCCATCGCTGTCGGCAGCACAGGAGCACTCCGCGCCTGGGCCGAGTGCTGCACGCGAGGTGGCACGTGCGCCACGCTCACCACTGTTATTTGGTTCCGCGACGCGCACCACGCAGCCGCCGGTGCTTGACGGTCGCGACGACGATGTCGCGTGGAAATCGGCGCATGTCATTGATCAATTTCTGGAGTACGAACCCAATTCTGGCGCGACACCGCGATTTCGCACGGAGGTTCGCGTGCTGTATGACGACAAGTATCTGTACGTGCTCGGCCGCATGTTTGACCCTGCACCCGACAGCATTGTGTCGTTGCTGTCGCGCCGAGACGTGCGTACAGAAAGTGAGCAGCTCAAGTTGGTGATTGATTCGTATCATGATCGACGCACTGCGTATCAGTTTGCCGTGAACCCGGCCGGTGTAAAGCGCGATTTTTATGTGTATGATGACAAGAACGAAGACGATACGTGGGACGCGGTGTGGGATGTTGCGACACGGATCGACTCGTTGGGATGGGTCGCCGAGTTTCGTATTCCGTTTAGCCAAATTCGATTCAACAAAGAACGCGACAAGACATTTGGCCTGATGGTGGTCCGCGATATTGCACGCACCAAACAACGCATTTCGTGGCCGCTGCTACAGCGCGACATGCAGGGCTACGTCTCGCAAGCTGGTGAGATGGACGGTATCAACGGATTGCCGCAGCCTCGGCGTTTGGAAGTAAGTCCGTACGTGGTGACAAAAAACAGTACGCGTCGTGATCCGTTGGGGGCGTACTCGACGCCGCAAGCGTTAGCGTTGGGCACTGATATGAAACTCGGCTTGGGTTCAAATCTGACGCTTGACGCGACTATCAATCCTGATTTCGGTCAAGTGGAGGCCGATCCATCAGTGCTTAACTTGAGTGCGTTCGAACAATTCTTTGAAGAACGTCGATCGTTTTTTCTCGAAGGGGCGGGAATTTTTCAGTTTCGGACAGCGTGCAATGATATCGATCAGGGATGTACTGGATTGTTCTACTCGCGGCGCATTGGGCGTTCGCCGCAGTTACGCGGTTTATACGGCAACGATGACAGCCCCAGCGCATCGGGCATTCTTGGCGCGACGAAACTGAGTGGACGACTGGCGAGTGGATTGTCTGTCGGCATGTTGGCGGCGGTGACTGAACGCGAGCTCGGCGGTGAACAGCGCACGTTAGAGCCGCAAAGCACCTATGTGGTTGCCCGGTTGAGCCAAGACCTTCGCCGAGGACAAACGGGTATTGGCCTGATGCTGACCGGCGTTGATTGATCACTCGATCAATGGAGCGCGCCATATTTGCGCAACAACGCCGTTACGGGTGGTCTCGATATGCGACATCGGTTTGGTAGCAACAATTACGAGGTGTCGGCGAATGTGGCGGCGAGTCGTGTTGCCGGTTCGGCGGCGGCGATTGCGGCGACGCAGCGCAATAGTGTGCATCAGTACAACCGACCGGATGATGCGCTGGAATACGACCCCACGCGGACGGCGCTGTCGGGCGATCTCGCACGCATTTCACTGAGCAAGTTTGGTGGCGGAATTACTCGATTTCAGTCAGTATTTCAGCGTTTCTCGCCCGGCTTTGAGTCTAATGATGTTGGGTTTCAATCACGCGCTGACGAGCAGCTATTTCGCAATTGGTTCTCGTTGCAGTACACGAAGCCGCGTTTATTTTATCGCCGCCTGCAGGCCAATTTTAATACGACCAACACGTGGAATACGGCGGGCTTGGCGCTTGGACAGAGTGTCAATACGAACGTGCATAGCGAGTTAAACAACACGTGGTGGATTCACGCGGGCGGCAATCTGGAGGGTCTTACCGCAACGTATGATGATCGTGTGGCGCGTGGTGGTCCGGCGGTACGTCAGAGTCGGTCGTGGAGTATGTGGGGCGGCGTGGAGTTTGATCGTCGGAAGTGGCTGACGCCGGTTGTGTTCACAGGCGCACATCAAGGTGACGCGGGCAAGTCGTCCGGGTGGTGGATCAACCCGTCGTTGAATGTGCGCGTTGCTTCACGGATCTCTGCGTCGGTCGGAGCGAATTACAATCACGAGGTCAACGACGCGCAGTGGTTCACGAATGTTGCATCGACAACGGGCGGACCAACCCGCTACACATTTGCGCGATTAGATCAGACCACGGTGAGCATGACGGGGCGCATCAACTACACCGCCTCACCAACCCTCTCGCTGCAACTGTACGCACAACCGTTTGTGAGCACGGGCGACTACAGCGACTGGCGCGAGCTGAAGGATCCACGCGCCGCTGCGTATTCCGATCGGTTTACGCGCTACAGCACGTCGCGGCCCAGCGGATTTAATGTTCGTGATTTCAATTCCAACACGGTCATTCGGTGGGAATATCGACCGGCGTCAACGCTCTTTTTTGTGTGGCAGCAGGGGCGCGATGGCAGTGATGCAACGGCCACGGGTTTCAAGTTTCGGCGCGACGTGTCTGGGGTGTTCGACTTACATCCGATGAACACGTTTTTGATCAAGGCGAGCTTTTGGTTTACTCCGTAGCTCCCCGCAAACTACTCAACAACATCGCGTCACCCGACTTCTGAATTCGAAACAGAAAGTTCTGCTCCACCAGCTGTCGCACTGGTCGACCCGCTAGTTTAGCGGGTCGAAATTTCATATGCAGCAACGCGTCACGCACCGCATCGACAAATGCAGTATCGCTTGGCGCCATGACGTGAAATGACGAAATATCCGGACGCCCGGTGGTATCGACCACAAATTGTGCGATGACGCCACCTTGCACGCCTTTCGCCAATAAGTGTGCGGGATAGACCGGACCGATGCTTGTAGGATCGCGCTCTGCAACGGAGTCCACCTCGACTTCCGACAAGACACGAATCACTTCCGGTGCAGCAACGACCGGCTCGCTCGCGATGTCGCCACCGATGCGCGGGGCGGGCACAGGATTGAGAAGCTCGTCAACATTCGCGGCCAGCGTGTGCGGCACAGGCGCAACGGGCTGTCCACCAAGGCCAATAAAATTCACATGCTCCGGCGCGCTATGAACGATGGGTCGAACAAACGGCGCGAGGAATGATGGATTTCCCGAGAGCTGCTGCCGTGGTTGCTGATGCGCATATGCCCAGACGAGTGTGAGTGCCAGGACGCACGAGGCTTGCGCGCTCACACTCAGAACCAGCTGCGCGACATGACGCAACGTGGTGCGTCGTGTCGACTCCAGTAGCGTAATCCGCATCGCGTGCGTGGGCATTGCGTTTTGTCGCACCGCGTTACTTCGCGGCACTGACGGCAGCCCACGCGGCGCACGCGGGTGGAGGCGCTTGCTGTCCACGCGGCGTCGCGTCAGTCCGTGGTAAGGTGTCGGCAACGGCCATCAGTTCGACATCAAAAATGAGCTCAGCTTTGGCTGGAATGGCAGGAGGTCGGCCAATTTCTCCGTACGCAAGCTGGTATGGAATAAACAATCGCCGCTGACCACCCACACGCATTCCTTCAAAGCCAACATCCCATCCAGCAATCACGCGACGCGCGCCCTGTGCAAACGCAATCGGCGCACGAGGCCTTCCGTCGGGCGTGGTATCGCGCGATGAATCAAACTTCGTCCCGTTGGTAAGCCATCCGGTGTAGTGCGCATATACACATTTGCGTGACGCCATCACCGCGCCGGTCCCGAGTTTTGCGTCGATCGAGCGCAGCGCGAACAGCGTGGCGGGCTTGCCCTCGAGTGATGGAATGGATTGCGGTAACGGCGCCGTGCGGTGGATCACACACGCACTCATGTTCGCCGTGAGCATGACGAGCAGTACGGTTGATTTCATGAAACGAACGTACATCGTTGTTATACGAAACGTGAGCCGCGAAGGGAAACGGGCACCGGCGTAGCGCCCATACGCGAATACTAGCGGCGGTCAGCGGTCGCGCCGCAATTCTTGAATGTGCTCGTTCAGGAAATAGTGCGATAACGTCTCGTCAGGCAGTGCCTCTGCGCCATCAATCACGCCCACACACGACGCCGTCCCACAGAGACACGTAAACGGCGTCGCCATGCGCCACTCCGTGGAGGGGTAGAAAAAACCGAGCTCTTCACCCTTCGGGATATCGCGAATGGCAATCACCGCAAACGACGTCGTGTCGACAATGACATTTGGATCGCACGAATGATTGAGGTATGTCAGTAACCCCAGCCCATCAATATGCCGATGCGCGGAGATCTGTACGGTGTATTTGCTCGGCGCATCAACCTCTTCGTATCCAATAATTGGCGCGATCACCTCGCCGGCTTGCACGTTCTTCCCGGCGACAATACGCTTGCCCTTGAGATCATCGTCAGGCATCACCATCAGCGAGTAGGCCTGCGACGTCGATTCAATCATGATGAAACCTCATCGGTTGGTATGCGGCGCAGAATATCTTTCAGCGCACTGAGTCGTTGAATGGTGTACGGAACGGTTTCAAGTCCGGCGGCAAATTTCAGAATGTAATTGTAAATCACGATGATACCGCCAACCTGTAGCGTTGTGCGTCCCATGCTGGTCGTCACCAAAAGTGATCCAGTGATCACAAGGAGCACGAGCACTTCCGTCGCGCCAAAATTCCACGCCTCTTGATCGGATAGACGAATTTGCCAACGACGCAGCGCGTGATAATGCGTGGTGATTGCGGTCGCGTCAGTACCAGCAATGATGTCCACTTGTTTTTCCAGCTCGTCGTGTTTGCCTTGGCTGAGCCGCATCGTTGCGCGTCCGTACACACCACTTAACAACAGCACCGGCAGTAACACACCGAGGCAAATCAGCGTGACGGTACTGTCATAGAGGTAGAGAATGACCAGCGAGCCAATGACGTTGTAGAGCGCTTCAATGACGTAGTTAAAATCAAATTCAAGAAAATCCACCACCTGTCGCGCGAGCGTCGAGTGCGCACTGAGTTTGGACACGTCACGTTGCGCACCACTGCGGACCAGCACCCGCGTCACAAATGACGTGTAAATCGCCGTAAAGGTGCGCGTGTCATACATGTGCCGCGCCGTACCAATGAGCAACCACGCGAGGTGTACCACTGTGAGGCGAATAAGACCGCTGTAATGACCGGCCAGTAACCCGTCGACCGCGACGCCCAAAAAATATGGACGCATCAACGTGCCCAGCATCTCCAGCGCAAACAACGTGTACGTCAGCGCGAGTTGATACCGAAACTCGTGAAGCACGCGCGTGATAGACGTGGTCCGAATTTCGGTCATTCGGATCTCATCGCGGCCTCGCGCGCGCTTACGGAATTGCCAGCTGCACCGCGCACCGTACCTCGACAGCGTGCAGCGCCACAGCTGCATTGAAACGGTTCGCTTTGCTCGTTCATCATCATGCCATAGTCCAGCGTGAGCTCCTCACCCTTCGCAATAGCGCGCACCGCAACCACGTTGAGCCCCACATACACGGTGCTTGGGTCACACGAATGATTTTGCGGTGACCACGCCCGCGGGTCCGTATCCCACAAGGCATACACCTCGGCGCTCAACGGATACGCGTATCGACGGAATGCCCGCTGATCGTCGCTGCTCCAGTCGGCGTACACGTGACGCTGCGTCACGATACGATGCGCGCGGCCTTCGCCGCGATAGACCACGCCCCCTTTGGGTAACGCCTGTGTGGCAAAAATTCCGTAGCCAGAGACGCCGTTGCCTTGCACACGGTACGCTGGCTGACGGATCGCGTGACGCGCCAGACCCTCGGAGATTATCCACGTGGCAAATCCCGCTTGGCCGATACCGTCATAGCGCAGGATATGATCGGCAGAGCCTTCATATCCATCAGCGTAAAATACCGAGCAGGTGAAATTGACTTCGAGAAAAAATAATTCGCCGGCTGCGTTCATGCGAAAGTCCATGCGCGCATATCCAACGCCACCAAAGGCCGCGAACACGCGTTGCGCGGCGCCTTGCAGTTGTGCTCGCAGCGCATCGTCGTGGACGGGCACGTTGGCATTCGGATGCAAGTCCGACGTCTTGAGCGCATAGGTTTTATACAACGTGCCTTCGGGAAACTGATATTCGACCGGCATCAATGCACGCGCGGGCGCACATTCATTTGTACTACCCAGCACCAATACCGTAAACTCGCGGCCGGCGATGTACTCCTCGACCAAAAGCTCGTCGTATTCGTCCAGCAGCTGACTGACCTGCGTCACCAACTCGCGTTCGTCACGCACGAACGAATGCGCGTCGATGCCTAAGCTGTCACCAGCGTGTGACGGCTTGACAAACAATGGAAATTGCAGTCGCGTCGCGACGTCGTGTGCGTCAGCCACAGTGCGCACCAACCCATGTGCCGGCGTGCGTACATCGGCCGTATACGCGACGTACTTCATCAAGGCCTTGGACGGATCGTACAGGTGCGCTGGCGGACCCGTGTACGGCAGATTGAGCAGGTCAAGCGAATAGATAACGTCGATGGACGGCACGTCCCAATCCAAATAGCCTTCGCACAAATTGACGAAAATATCGTAGCCCTCGCGAGACAATCGCTTGAGCTGTTTATATGTGGTCAACTTGTTCAATGCGACGTGATGCACTGTGTGTTGCGGCAAGAGCGCGGAGAGATCACGCGCCGGATCGTAGTTGCCGTAGTCAATCGCGGACGACGAATAGTCCGGCTGCAACACACACACCTTCATGACGCTGCGATGGGGGCGAATGACGGAACTGCCGCTAATGCGTCGTCAAGAATTTCACTGATTGCCTGGGCGTATGACTGGTTGGCGAAGCGAAGGATCGCCCCAATCGACGTGCAATCTTCGTCCTCGGAAATGCCGCACTGTGCGTTCACCTCGAGTACGTAGAGTTGATCGGTGACGGGATCGTAGCGCAGGTCCACGCGACCGTAGCCCGTGCCTTCCACCGCTACGTACGCCGCCCAACTGATGTCGCTGATCGATTGGCTCAACGCATCTGGCGCTGCGGCGTACTGCCACAAGTATTCGTCATCGCCGAGTGGTGTTTCGCGCTCGTAGATTTCCCACAGTCGATCGAAGGAGAGGAGCTGTTCGTTCGCGGGGAGACGCTCGTGGAAGACACGTTCGATGGGGGGATACACGCGGCGGCGCTCCGGCGCATCGTGCGAACCAATAATGAACGTCGTAAATTCTCGGCCGGTGATGAACGATTCGACAAAGACACCGCCGCCGGTGAGGTTCCAACCGCGATACCCATCGTATAATAGCTCGACTTCGCGACGTAACTCGGTGGGTGTGTTCACGACCGACTTGATGGTGATGCCCATGCTTCCAGCCGACACAGCCGGCTTTACAATGAGTGGTGCGCCGAGCCGTGTGAATACGCTCGCATCGTTGACGGCATCGCGAGCGAGCACTTCCCACGCGGGCGTGGGCACACCGGCGGCGTCGAAGGCCGTCTTCATCACGATCTTCGACGTTGTCAACTCGTAAAAGCGCGCGTCGGCACCGGTGTGGCAGAGACCCAACGACTGCATGCGACGTATGACGCTCACACCCGGCACACCGTTAAGCTCGTCGCCGTCGCAAAGATTGAGCACAATGGGCGTGTACCCGTCCGAGTCGCGGATAACGCGATTGATCGTGGACGCAAAGTTGTCCATCGTGACCAGTTCCCACCGCCACTCCAACGCCAACGTCGAGAACACGCGTTCATACTCGGCGCGACTCTGACTGTAGTCGTTGTAGTAATCGAGGTTGAGGTCTGCGGTCTCGATATACGGCGCAAATACCCAAACAAGTAGCGGCGCGGTGAGCGGCGCATCTGCAGCCAGCAGCGTTGCGGTCATGTGGGCTGGATAAGGTGTGGCCGACGCGGTCGCATCATAGTACACGTGTTACTGCGCGTCGTCCAATGCACATATCGACGACTGGCGACGCGTGACCTATACATTGGATTAACAAGAGACAAACTCAGGACCGCGACCTCCACGCCCGACACAAGCTGCGGAGGCGCAATTCTTAGCCTTCACGCCGTTTGCGTCGCGCGGCCGAAGCATCTTATATCTTGCAAAATGGTTCGAGCAGGATGGCCGACGCTCCCATCTCCCGAGAACGCGCGATATGAAGTGGAACCTCGACAAGGGCTTGTTCGGTGGTCTCGCGCTCTTGGCGATTTTGCTGTTGGGCAATGCAAACGATTGGTTTCTTAAACCTGCAGCAACTGCGGAATGACGTTGCATCGGAGACGCACGCGCAGCGCGTCGCGACAGCTGCCACTACGCTGCTCTCACTGGCGAGCGATGCAGAGGCAGGGCAGCGCGGTTTTCTGATCTCAGGAGAAGACACATATCTCGAACCGTACTTTACAGCTCGAAACGCGTTGTCCACCATCGTAGATACACTGCGTGTGCTCACGCTAAACGATCGCGAGCAGCAGGCCAGAATCACTGCATTGCTACGCGTGCTTGCCAAGCGTCTAAAATTGTTGGAGAATGCAATAGTGACCTATCAAACGCTGGGGTTCGATGCGGTGCGTCGGCAGGTCCTGACGAATAGTGGCACGGTCACCATGGATACACTGCGAACGCAAACCGCTCTAATTCTTTCAGCCGATAGTGCGGTGTTGTCGGCGCGCCGATCACGCGCGACGCGTTCGTATCAAATCGCGCTGCTTGCGGACGTCGTCATGTTGTTGCTTGACTACGTGCGTTAAGATTTCTCTAACGACTCCAGCGTGTCGATGAGATGCTGACTGATGCGCTGCTTACAACTGAGCATGCCCGACCATGGATTCGCGCGCTGCCGCTTTACCGTTGTCAGCGCGAATGCGAGTGGGAATGGCTCGCCGTGCCGCATGGCGCGTACCGAACGCCACGAACGCGGTACTGCCACGGGCGCGCCGGCACGCGCGCGCGTTGACCACGGTGCGACCGCCGTTGCACCACGAACGTTGCGCAAATAGTCGATAAAGATGCGTCCGGTACGCGCAGCCTTTGCGGCGACATCTACGAGTCCCGTTGGGTTAGTGTGCACCAGCTGCGAAGTGATCAGGCGCGAAAAACGACTCACTTGTTCCCACGTGGCACGTCGCGCAATTGGCACCACCACATGCAGGCCTTTGCCGCCTGTTGTTTTCACCCACGACTGCAGTTCATAACTGAGCAATAGCATTCGCAATCGATTGGCCGTCTGTACAACGCTCGACCATGCGACGTCTGGCGACGGATCCAAATCGAAAACGACACGATCAGGCGAATCGGGTAGATCAATCCGCGATGCCCAGCAATGGAATTCAACCACACCGAACTGAACAAGCGAGACCAGACCTTTGGCAGAACGAACATAGAGATATGGTGCGACTTCTCCGTCGGCTTCGACAATGTCGATCGTACCGACACCGTCCGGCAATGCGCCCGTCCAATGCTTTTGATAGAAGCAGGCGCCATTCGCTCCGGCCGGGCATCGCAACACTGACAGCGGACGACACGCAACGTGTGGTAGCATCTGCGGCGCGACGTTGGCGTAGTACGATGCGAGTTCGCCTTTGCTCACGGTCGAATCTGCGAACATCAACCGGTCCGCATGCGTGATGGTGACACCCAAGACATCCATTCTTTCTCGTGGTGCAATTGACGGGCCATGGCGTAGTTGATTTATACCACCGCAAAACAACTGCTGACCGCGAATTACGCGAATGCCGCGAATTGAGATGGCTCAATTCGCGGCATTCGTGGGCGCTGACCAACTTTCGTTTCTCTATTTCTTTATTTGATCGCGTTCACTCGACCGGCGTTCAGGTTGTCGAAATTGAGAATTGTGTTGAAGACCAAGAAGTACGAACCGATCGTCGTGCCGCGATACACCGGATTATTGGCGAACAACACCACGTGGCCTTTGTCGAGCGGTGAGTCTACCACCACGGGTCGTTGCGCAATGGTCCCACCACCATCCAACAGTCCCGACACTAACAACACATTCTGCTCGGCGAAGCGCAGCGGTACGCGCGGACGCTGTGCAGGTGGAATGATGTTGAGTGGCGTGCGCAACTGATCTTCGGTGGGCACGGCCACTTGCCACGGCATCGTTGGTGCTGGCGTGGGAAGCGTGTCGACGCGCGCAATCATGGCCGGTCGTCCTTGCACGACGTCGGCATCGTCCGCGGTGCCGCGCCCTGTTGCGCGAACGGGTGCTCCACCGGCGCCACGTCCCCCACCACCGCCGCCGCCACGACCCGCGCGCGAATTGCTCACGCCCAGTGCCATTCCGTCCGCGCTGTACACCGCAAGGTTATCCGGAATGCCGTACACAATCGGACTCTTGTCATCCACGAGTTTTGTGCGGAGTAGCGTTCCAACCACTTCCTTGTTTGACGGCGTGGTAGAACTGACGCCGCTGGTGAGACCGAACTGAATAGCGAATTCTGCAGTGCTCTCTACCGTGATCATCACGCCACCGTTGCTGACAAACTGCTGCATTTTGGCTAAGCCATCCCAGCCGAGTCCGGGGCGCATGTCGTCGGTTTGTGCCCAGGTGCCGATGGCTGGCGTTTCGGGAGTGTTCTTCCACGGAATCGCGTTGCGCCACTGCGGCATGCCTTGAATGATCGAGAGTGGTGAACCGCTACCTGGTGCGAGAATGAGCACGTCGTAGATCGCGTTCAAGTCGCCCTTTTTGGGAATGTCCTGAAAGCTGATGTAGTCGTACGGAATGGAGAGCGCGTCGAATGCTTGCCGCCACCAGCCTTCTGTTTGTGTACTGCTCCAACTGTGTACGAACGCGACGCGTGCGGCGCGAAGCGGATGCATGGCCACCGTTGGTGCGGCGGCGAGTGCGGTGACGTCGAGGCCTAGCGTTTTGGTTGCTTTGTCTAGGGCGTCACGTTCCACATTACGAATGACAAACGATCCGCGATTAAACCTTTTGCCTGATGCCTCGAACGGCTCTTCGGCCGCTTGGAAGTCGGCGTCTTTGAACTGGTAGCGCAGCGATGCCAGTGCGTTGTCCGCATTGTGATTAATCGCGAACACTGTGCCGTTGCCCGTTACGCCACCCGGTGCCGTGATCACTCCCGTCACTTTCGTCACGGGCACTTTCAACACCATGGTATCGAGTACGCGTGCCGCTTGTACCGCGAAGCCTTCGGGGAATGTCCAGCCTGTGTCGTCGTACGGATTTTTTTGCGGATCGGTGGGCGACCAAAATTGGTAGTCGAGAATCGCATCGGCGATGCGCGAGTACGGTTGGTCCATGCGAATGATGTAGCTACCGGCCGGGAACTTGCGCATCTCCATTGTTGGCGGCTTGACCGAGTCAGTGACAGCCGGTGCGTTTGCTGCTGCACCACTGCGACCACCGCGTCCCGCACCATTCGCCGCCGCAACGGGGCGACGCACTGGCATGCTGACCGTGAACTCGGATGTCGCGCGCGAAATTTCCACGGCTTGTTTTTGCAACACGCGCAGGAGGTCGGCTTGTGCGCCGAGTCGTGGATCTGCCGCTGACAACACATACGCGGCCGGACCTTCTGTCGTGGCCTTCGCGATGGAGCGTTTGCTCTTCTCGTAAAAGTTGCGCAGCAGTTGCAAGCGATTGTTCGCTGTGTAGCTGAGCGAGACCAACAACCCTGTTTGTTCGTAGTTGTTGTTGTTGCGCAGCGACCACTTGAAGCGGCCCGTGATTGGCGGGTTTTGTCGATACCAACTGCGTGACGTTTCGTTGGGCGACAGTACACGTTCGACGGTTTCGGCCGTGCCACCATTGCCAAACGTTTCGTACAGGCGACTGATGCCGTTGTGTGTCGCGGCGATGAACATCAAGTAGCCCGGCGACCATGTGTCGAAGCCACCGTGTGCGTACACGCCCGGCATGCCGAGTCGTGTCATTTCTTGCACGTTGTTCCAGCCGATGATTTGCCATTCGTTGGTGAGGAGCGGATCAATCCACGCGTTGTATGGTCCGTCGCCAATGGTGTTGTCGTATAAGAACGAGCCGGATTCGTGCAGGTCGTGCAACACTTGTGCTTTGAAACCGACGTAGGTGTTGAGCACATTTTGCGTGAGCTTGAGTGTCATGCCCATGGCGTCGCGATTGTTATCGTGTGCGACGTAATGTCCCCAATAGATCACATTTGGCGGCGTCTGTCCCGGGTGCGTCATCTTCCAATTGAATACGTCGACCACGCGATCGCGTCCGTCCACTTCAACGATGGGTGTGATGAGTGTGATGACGTGATCGCGGATGTTGCGAATGTATGGGCTCTCGTCGACCGCTAAGCGATATGCCAACTCCATTAGTGCCGACGGCGCGCCGGCTTCGGTGCTGTGAATGGTGCCGGTGACGTAGTACACTGGCGCTGCGGTCTTCGCGATTTCGTCTGCTTGCGCGTCGTTCATGCCGATGGTGCGCGGGTCTGCCAACTTCGCCAACTGCGCCTTGTTTGCATCGAGTTTGTTCATCAATGCTTCTGACGCGACGGCGACGGCGATCATCTCGCGCCCTTCTTCTGTCGTGCCGATGGAGAAGACGCGTACCCGTGGTGACGACTTCGCGAGCAGTCGCATGTACGCGTACACTTCCGTGCTGTTGGGCAACTTGGTGGGCGCGCCGGCGATGTCGCCTAAGATCGCTTTCGGTGTTGGGACTGTTTTAGACGCTGGTAAATAATCGACGAGCGCAGACATGAAGAACGGTTCGGTCGTGTACTCGCGAATTTTCTTCGTGTACTCGGCGTCGATGGCTTGTGCGGGATTGCGACCGGGTTTGGCGGCGGCGTCTTGCGCGAACGCCGAGTGCGGGGCGAGGGTGAGTAGCGCGGAGAGTGCGAGCAGCGGTGACGTGCGGATGACCGCGTCTGGCCGGATGGAGCGCCACAACATGAAAACCTCGTTGAGAGTCGGGGGCTGAGCGGAAGCGACGTCAGCAAGCGGGGAAGAACGTGGCGCGGGGGTGTGGGCGCAAGGACGGGGGGGGGGTGATGGTGCGGCGGTTTGGCGCGCGGGCAGTTTATGCTGCATTATGCGCTGTATAAATCCGGCGAGGGCGCGCGTGGACGAATTGGTGTAAGGTCAAGACCTCGTGCGATTTGCGGACATTTGTTAGACGAGGTGCATTTTTGTTTAGGCTGCAGAATTGCGCTACATAAGCGGCGCGACGCTGCCTTCGCATACAGTCTAATCCCCGTTAGATAGATAGATCTTTTAACCGATCGGCATGAATTCGAAATCCGTATTCTTCGCATCGTTCTCATTGTTCGTGCTTTCGACAGTAAGTAGTCATTCTCAAACCCACTCCGAGTTGCTTGGTCGTGCGTTCCTTAATCGACCATATACACTCATGGATCACGCAATCGATGCGCTTGATCGAGAAGCGTCACAATGGGCGGCCGGACACATAGGCTCCAAGTATTCGAAGGATTTTGTTGAGCCGGCCTATGGCATGATCATTGACGGCAACGCGTTCCGGAGCGAGAAAGGCGATTCGATGATCGTGGCGCTTTCTTTGGCTCCGAATCGAATCGTCGGTATACCTTCGGAGATTTGTCGAAAGCATCTGCAGCAGCTAAGCAAATTGTTGTTGGGAACCGGTCGCGACGTCGTGGGGCGCGACATGCACATCAAGACAATGGCAATGCGATTGGGCCCATCCGTGTCGACTGATACGACTGCAGCCTATGCGGCGGCAGAATATTTGGTCCAACGCACAAAAGTTGTACTAACAATAGATGAGTTGGAGAAGTCAAAATACGTTTCCTGCACGTTCGTCCTCGCGACTGGAGCCATATATGCCGGCGTTAAGTAACTGTGGTCTGCGCGTGAACTATCTGACGAGCGTTGCTGCTGACGAACGCAGGAGTGTTGTGACGGTTGTCGCTGTGTAATCTCGGCTGCGCCTCGTTCACAGCTCTTCCAGTTGGCGCGTTTGCAGCAGAACGCGGCGTTAGACCTCAGCACCACCATCAGCGACAACCCGACCATCGCTGCGTGCGAGCGTCCGTTTCGCGAGTCGACCAGCGCAGCGTCGGCGCTTGCGAGGGCAACTCGTACGAAGCAGGTTCATACTTATGGCATCGCCTCCGATCCTCGACCAAGTGCTACAACTGCCGCCCGATGAACGTATCCGGCTTATTGAGGATGCGTGGGCGAGCTTGGCTGCGGCGCCCGAGAGTGTTCCAGTCCCCGACTGGCACCGCGAGTTGCTCGACGATCGACTGGCGGACGTGAGCGAGGTGGGAGATCGCACGTGGGATGACGTCAAGCGCAGCGCGCGGCGCGGCGGGTCGTGATCTGGCGGATCCAATTCACGGCACTCGCTGCTGACGACGTGGCGGATGCGCGCGTGGCATGCCGCGTCGCGGTCCGGGTTGGGCGAGGACTTCCTCGCCGATGTCGAGCGAGTCCTGGAGGTAATCAAACAGCATCCCGAGGCCTGCCCGGTCGTGCATCGCACCTTGCGGCGCGGCCTCCTCCATCAGTTTCCGTATTCCGTGTACTATCGGCTGCTCCCCGCGAAGGGCCGACCATTGAGATGCGCGCGTGCGTGCATCAACGCCAGCACCCGCGCACATGGCGTCGGCGCGCCTGAACAGTCGGGAACATCGGTAACACTGTGGTCCAGCAACATGGGTAGCACTTTGGCTATCCCGTGATGATGTACTCGTGTTCGTTGAAGGTCGCACGCAGTACCGTGTTGCAGTAGATGATCCATTGCCCATCATCGACTTCTTCGAGACCAATCGTTTGATCGGTCATCGCATTGGCGAGCTAGAGTAAGCGCGTGCCAAAGCGAAACGTGCCCCCCGTCGTAATCTTCTTCGTCAAGCAGTGGCCCGGATATTCCAGACGCGGGAGCGTGTCGGGATACGGACGGTTGGACGCGGCGTACTGCGAGGCCGGTGGCGTTTGTTGTCAGTGCTCATGCGGCCGTTCGGTGTTGTATTCGCACCGCAACGCATCGCAGTTGCGCTGTTGCTGTGCACACGTGCGTTGGACGGGCGGGATGGCTTGTCGCTTCATGGTGCGATGCAGAAGTTCGTGCGCGCCATTCGCTTGCGGCTGTCCCGGATGAATGCGCTGATGTTGAATGCCGAGTCGCATCCACCACACATGCAAGTACGACAGCCCGTGAATGGCCTGCGTCGCGTTTTGTATTCGACCGTCAACCGCCGCCGACCTGACCGCACGGTGATACCCCTCTCAACGACCAGACTACTAGTGAACTCGACATCAGTGCGACCTCCTGCGCCCCCAACTAAGCTCACCAATTAGGCGATGGAAATCGTCTCACCGCATATTGGCAGGCGGAGAGCCGAGGTGGCTTTGTTCTGATGGGTGACGTATCAACAATCGGTTGCACTTTCGAGTTCGTGGGTATGGCAGAGAAGGTAAAGTCCCTCGTGCTTCTGCTTCTCGACGAAGAGCACAGCAGCACAACATATGCGGCCATAACGACTTTTCCGATCACGGAGTCTCCGTCAACTGGCGCGCCGAGCCTGATAAACTATCGGTCGAGGCAAACTTTCAGTTGCAGCGCCGCGTCTTTGACAAAATCACGAATGTAGGATTCGTGATCGCCAGGGACCACATGCACATTAATCTCACCGCGTACGATGTCGGACCAACCCGCAGCGGGATCTGTGTTTTCGCGCTCACTAGCAATCATATCTACCGAGCCGTGATACGCTGTTGGTTGGTACCGTCGCAGCGTGCCCACGTAGCCGGCGCGCACGAGGTCGGCGGGGTCTACTACGCATCCTGGCACCGGCGTCGCGTCGAAGGCCAAGCGCATCTTGTGGACCAGGTATGACCACCGATGCTTCCAATCGAGCACTCGCGTTACCTGCCAGTGGTGTACCACTCGGTCGAGATAGTAGTTGAGGTTCCATCGCGCCGAAAGCCGACGAAGTATGCCCCTCCGCAACTCGCGCAGAAAACGCTGGCGTGTCGGGAACTCAGTATCCATCATCACAAGCGTATGCACCTGCTCCCCCTCGCGTTCGAGTTGTCTTGCGAGTTCGAATGCGACGACACCGCCAATGCAGTTGCCAACCAATCGGTACGGACCGCGCGGCTGCACCGCACGAATTTCGTCGAGATAGTCCGCCACCATCGCTTCGACACTGGCGTGAGCCGACTCCACGCCGTCGGCACTTCGGGCGCGCAACCCATAGAACGTGAACCCCTCGCCGACGAAGTGAACTAGTCTGGCGTAGACAAGGAATTCATAATCGCCCCCGAACCCACCAGGCAGGAAGAAGATCGAGCGATCGCCAGTGCCGGGTTTGAGTAGAAAAAGATATCGCCACGGCGATGGTGCTCTTCGATCACGGAACTGATTCGATGCCTCGGCGCTGATGCGCAGCGTGAGGTCAGCGACCGTCGGATGTTCAAACAGCGCTCGGAGCGGCAAGTCGACGAGCAGCTCCGTGCGGATCCGCGCGACGATCCTCGTCGCCAGCATTGAGTGTCCGCCGAGGTCGAAGAAGTTCGCATCGGACGAGATCTGCTCGATCTGCAGTACGTCGCGCCATATCGCCGCGACCGCTTGCTCGATGTTCGTAGTGGCGGAGATGAACGGTCGACCAGGATTGCCGACGTCGTCGTAAGGTGACGGCAGCAACGTCCGATTTACTTTTCCCGTCGGTGACAACGGAAGTGACTCCAGGACGACAACGCGTGACGGGATCATGTACGCTGGAAGCGTGAGCCGCAGATTCTCGCGCATCGCGTCTGCATTGAACGCGCCTTCGGGTTTCGCGACCACATAGGCCACCAGCGTTTGTTCGCCGCGAACATTTTCGCGAACGACGACCGCGACATCACGAATCCCCGCCTGCTGTCGGATCACATTCTCGATCTCGCCGAGCTCGATACGGTAACCGCGAAGCTGCACCTGATCATCGCGTCGTCCAATAAACTCGATCAGACCATCCCGACGATAGCGCGCGAAATCGCCGGTCCGATACATGCGTGAGCCTGTGCTTCCAAATGGGTTGGGAATAAAGCGCTCGGCGGTCAGCGCCGGATGACCGACGTAGCCGCGAGCCAAGCCATCGCCCGCGATATACAGTTCTCCTACGACACCAACTGGAACGGGTTGCCGATACGCATCAAGCAGATACACCTCAGTATTCGCGATCGGACGACCTATCGGCACCGATCGACTAGACACAGCGAGCGGCTGCAGCATACGATGACAGCAGGCAAACGTCGTGCTCTCAGTCGGACCGTAGCCGTTAATGATCGTAGTGTTCGGCAGCAACTCTTGCGCGCGCAATACGTGTGGCACCGACAGCGCCTCTCCCCCCACCAACAGCTGTCGGACGCCGGCGAGCGCTTCCGGCGCGCTGTCGATGACACTGTTGAACATCGACGACGTGAGCCACAGCGTATTGATCGCGTGCGCGCGCAGCACGTCGCCGAGTTCATGCGGAGAAGGAAGGTGCCCTGCATACAGCACGCATGTGCCGCCGTGAAGCAGCGCGCCCCAGATCTCGAAGTTCGAAGAGTCGAACGACAGCGACGCCATCTGCAGGATCCGCTGTTGCCGATTGAGCTCGGCGAAGTCGATCCCGAAAAGCAAACGCAGTACGCCGCGATGCGGCACTGCGACGCCTTTCGGGCGCCCCGTCGAACCGGAGGTGTACATCACGTACGCCAGGTCATTCGGGCCGGTACTGCATTCCGTATTTGTCGACGGATTGGCTGCGAGCTGAGTGCGCTCCGCGTCGACACAGATCATCGGTCTGCCCCATGGCGCACATTTGGCCCGATTCGCTGTATCTGTCAGCAGAATACGAACGTCGGTCTCCTGCGCGATGAACGACAGTCGCTCGTCAGGATAGCCAGGGTCCAGCGGTACGTAGGCGCCGCCGACCTTCAGAATAGCGAGCGTGCTGACGATCATGTCGACGCTCCGCCCCATGCAGATGCCAACCATCACGCCGAGACCCACCCCATCGAACCGGAGCCGGTGCGCCAACTGATTCGCGCGCGCATTCAACTGCGCATAAGTCAGTCGGTCGTCTCCCGATACGAGGGCTGCCGCATCTGGTGTCGCCTCGACCTGTTCTTCGAAGCGGCGATGAATTGTGGTGTGGTCGGGATACGCGACGTGCGTGTGATTCCATTCAGACAGAAGCATCGCACGCTCAGACGCGTGCAGCATCTCAAGGTCATGGATGCGTGTGTCCGGGTTCGCGATCACCGCGTTCACCAGCGCGCGAAAATGTGCGGCCATCTGCTCCACAGTCGCTAAATCGAAGAGCGCCGTGTTGTACTCCCACAGGAACGTGACGCCGCTGCGGTTATACTGCCGATCGCGCTTAGATCGCTGCTCAGCATGCGGAACAGCGACGACGTTCAAGTCGAACTTGGCAGACCGATTGCTGATCAGCTCTACACAACTGAATTCGATGCCGGGTATGGTGGGCTCATCGAGTGGAGAGTCATGAAAGCTGAACATGACTTGAAACAGCGGATTCCGGCTGGCGTCGGTTCTGGGATTAACCGCGCGAACTACATGATCGAACGGCGCGTCCTGATGTGCGAACGCCTGAATGGCTGTTTTTCGAACATCGGCCAAAAACGTGCGAAAGCTCAGATTTTCCCGAAGCACAGATCGGAGCACGACATTATTAACCAGCATGCCGAGGAGGTCCTCAGTCTCGGTCCACCGTCGGTTCGCGATGCCACTACCGATGCAAAGATCTTCCTGTCCCGAGTAGCGATGCAACAGCGTCAGGAACACCGCTTCAAGCGTGTGGAATAGTGTGGCGCCCACTCGGTCGCTGAGTTCGCGCAGCGCGGCGTACACCTCGTCGCTGAGTTCAAACTCATGCACTGCGCCTTGAAAACTTTGAACGGGCGGACGCGCGCGATCCGTGGGCAGTTCAAGCACCGACGCGTCATGCAATTGTGCGGTCCAGTACTCAAGCTGCCTAGTGAGCTCGTCACCGCTTAACCATTGGCGTTGCCAGACCGCAAAGTCAGCAAATTGAATCAGTGGCGGTTGCAGGGGCGACGGCACACCGGTTGAATAGGCGTGATACAGCTGCAACAACTCGCGACGGAACACGTTGAATGACCAACCGTCGTGTATTAGATGATGCTCGATGTGCAGTAAGGCGAACTTGTCATCATCCAATCGAAACAACGACCACCGAATCAGTGGGAGGAGCGACATATCAAATAACGTCGACGTTTCGATCTGAATGTGTTGCTGCAACTCGGCGTCACGTCGCTCGGGCGGAATAGTGCGTAAGTCGACGATGGGCATCTCCACTGAAAACGGCGAATGCACCGACTGCGAAGGCACGCCGTCGGTATCGCAGAACGTCGTGCGCAAAATCTCGTGACGGTTAATAAGCGTGTTGAGACACGTGCGCAAAATCGTGGTATCCAGTGGCCCAGCGAAACACAACAACGTCTGAAAGTTGTAGGCGAGACTCATGGGATCGAGCTGCTGAAGAAACCAGACGCGCTCTTGCGAAAAGGACAGCGGGAGTGGACGATCTCTCGGTGCGATTGAGATGGAAGAGCGCACGACGCGTGTCGCGGTCTTTCCACCGTGTGCCGCAACGGCCTTCGCGAGGTCAGCGACGGTAACGCTTGCGAAGGTCACGGACAACGGCATGTCGATGCCGAATACATCTCGGATGCGTGACGTCACTTGCGTGGCCCGCAACGAGTGGCCGCCGAGCTCAAAGAAATTGTCGTGCGCGCCGATCTCTTCGATGCCGAGCACTGTCGACCAGATACGCGCCAACGCAATCTCGAGGTCGCCCGACGGCGCCACGAACGTCGCACCGGCGCTCTCGCGCGTGAAGCGCGGTGCGGGGAGGCGCGCCTTGTCAGTCTTACCCGTTGGCGTGAGAGGCAGCGCATCGAGCAACGTCACGCTGGTCGGTACCATATGAACGGGCAACTTGGTCTTGAGAAACGCGATCAGATCCGTGACGCCCGTAGTCGGCGTGCGCTTAAGAACGACGTAGGCCGCCAATTGCTTATCGTGGCGATCATCGTCGCGCGCGACGACGACGACGTCGTGCACATCCGGATGGCTTCGGAGCGTCACCTCAATTTCTCCAAGCTCGATGCGAAATCCGCGCACCTTCACCTGATCATCAACCCGGCCCATGAACTCAATGCGGCCGTTGCGGTTCGTGCGCGCAAGATCTCCGGTGCGGTACATCCGTGCACCCGCCAGGTTACTGCACGGGTCCGGCAAGAATTTCTTCGCGGTCAGCGCGGCGTCATTGAGATAGCCACGCGCCACGCCCGCGCCAGCGATGTACAGCTCGCCGATAACCTCAACGGCACATGGCTCGCCGTGAGCATCGAGGATACGCGCTGCAGTTCCGTCGATCGGACGACCGATAGGAATCTCGTCGTCCGCCGACAGGGGTGGTTCATCCGGATCGTTCGGACTGAAGAAGATCGAAGCGACTGTCGCTTCCGTCGGTCCGTACCCGTTGACCCAGCGGATCTGTTCTCCAGCAAGGTTGTTCCAAGTCGACAACACCTGCGCCGACGCCTTCTGTCCACCCACAATCACCAATCGCAACGCGTCCGAAAGGACATCGTCGTAGTGCGCGAGGTACGCCACCCACTCGTGCCAGAAAGCTGTGGGAAGATCTACGACAGAAATGCGCGTATCGCGCAGCCACGCGGTAAAGTCACGCCCCGCTCCGACGACGCCGGGCGGATGCAACACAATCGCCGCGCCGCGCATCCACGTCGGAAACAGCTCTTCGACCGAGATGTCAAACGCAATCGATGTGCACTGCGCCACGCGGTCGTACGGTCGAAGATCAAGGTAGGTCGCGATCGCGAGGTTGTGGTTGACGACGCCGCGATGTTCGACCAGCACACCGCGAGGTACCCCAGTCGATCCGGACGTGTACATGATGTACGCAAGGTTCCGTGCGGTGACGCCGCTGACCGGTCGCTCGACGGATTCCTGCGCCACCGTTGCCCATTCCGAATCGAGCATCACAGTCGCGACTACCGCTCCAAGATCGAGCGTCGCGAATTTAGACTGCGTGAGCAGAACACTGGGTCGTGTCTCCTCAACCATCAGCGCGAGCCGATCGCGGGGATACTCGGGATCGAGTGGAACGTAGGCACCACCAGCCTTGAGAACGCCGAGTAACGCGACGGTCATCTCGAGTGAGCGCTCAAGACACACGGCGACGCATCGGTCGGGGCCGATACCTTGTCGTTGCAGATAGTGCGCCAGTTGATTCGCGCGTTGATCGAGTTCTCGGTAGGTGAGCTGCGACGCACCAAATTCAACTGCGATAGCGTCCGGGGTCATCTCGACTTGCCGTTCGATCAGTTGATGGATACACATCTCCGTGCAGCGCGCGATCGAGTGCTGCACGGCATCCATAGCGACTCGAGAAACGGTAGTGGGACGCATCTGGGGAGTTATCAGGTCGACATTATTAGACATACAACATCTGAAAGGGCATCGCAGCCTAAAGGTTCGAGATAGATAACATGAGCACAGGGACAGCATTCACCAGCAGCCCGTACCAATGACGATTGGCGAGACAGTCTGGTCATCCGGTCCATGGCCGTTCCGATTCGTTCCGCTTATCGGCACGAACCAAGACATTGTCCTTGCCGCGCTCTTTCCAGATGGCGTGGTGTTTGAGCAGATGGATCCGGCCAGCGCGGACATCCGGACCTTGCACGCTGAAGAGGCGGCGATCGTTGTCAATGCCGTAGAGAGTCGACAAAGGGAGTTCGCGGCTGGTCGTTTGTGCGCTCGGCGCGCACTTGCTCGACTCGGTAGCCCCGTGGCCGCGCTCCTCGTGGAGTCGGATAGACGCCCGCGATGGCCCTATGGCACCGTCGGGAGTATTTCCCACACCGAAGGATTTTGCGGGGTCGCCGCAACGAACCTCGCAATTGTAATCGGAATTGGGTTTGACGTCGAACCGAGGGCGGCACTGCCACTCGACGTCTGGCCCACCGTATTATCCGACGCCGAGCATCAAAGTCTGCACGCAATGCCCGACCGCGATCGCGGAGTCTATGCGCGATTGGCGTTTAGTGCCAAGGAGGCGTTCTACAAGTGCTATCGAAGCACGGGAGGAGGCTGGCTTGATTTTCACGACATCGAGATTCGTTTCTCGGCGGCACCGGGCGAGATGACAGCGGAAGTTCTGGCACGGAAACGCCTGTGGAATCGCGCACCGAGCGTGCTCGGTGCGTTCGCAATATCGAGTCAGTTCATCTTCACAGCGTTCACCATGATCGAACGATAGACATGATTCTTTCAGCAATCGTATCACCGCGCGAACGCACCGAGATTGTACAGTCGGGAAGATCGGTGACACTCTGTCCGGGGACATCGTGAACAGTCGTTCTTGAGAGACGGTGCGCCGGTGATGGTGCGGGTGTGCTCGTCGAAGCGCCCGAGCAGCGTTTCGTCGTCGATCACGTTCCAGCGTCCGTCCTGCACCTCCTCGAGACCGATCATCTCGCCGTTGAGTGCTTGCGTTAAGCACTGTTGTGCGTTGTGGAGTCGGAACGTGCCGGCCGTGCTGACGCGACGGACCTCGAAGTGACCGGGATAGCTCGGCGGGATAATGCGCGTCGGGATAATGCGCGTCGGGAGTGGTCGCGCCGACGAATGCCAGCGCGACGCGGGTGTTTCATCGGTGAGCGCCTCGTGCGGCCGCCCGTGGTTGTCGGTCTGCCGGACGGTGTTGAAGACCCGTTGCTGTGAAGCTCGGTTGGCTGCGGTGTGCGACGTGTTTGTGACCGTTGATCAGAATCTTCCATTTCAGCAGCGATTGGACGTGCGGTCGTTCGCCACCATCATGCTCGTCGCCCCGTCGAACCGACTCGGTGAGCTTCTCCCATTGGTCGCGGGCTTGCGCGCGGCGATTGATCAGGCACAAGCAGGTGCAGTCATTCGCGTAGCTCGCGAACAAACCGTTGCAGACTGACAGCCGCACTGTTGTAGGGCGTGAGCGCGCGGCTCGGCCCAACGCGCGCGTTATACGGCGCAATCGAGATCGATACGGTGCGAGCGTCGCGTCCTTAGTGCTTCTGGCGGACGGACGTAGGTTTCCGGACGCTCGCGGCCACTTTTCGGACCGATTTCTTCGCCGGTTTGACGAGGACTTCTTTCCGCGGACGCCCACCTTTCGCGCCGTTCTTTCGAGCAGCGACGGCTTTCCGCACGGATGTGGATTTTCCCACCATGCTCGCCAGATGTTGCCGCCGCTCGGCCGGACTCACGGCCGCGAGCAGCAAGCCCGGCACACTCAGGTCGATGTCCAACGCCGCCCAGCGCACCGCGCCGCCGGACCTATCAACTTCGACCGCGGCGCGTTGTGGCACGGTCGCCGTACGTAGCGCGGGGATTGATCGCACGGGAAATCCGAAGAGGCACCCGTTCGTAGTTGCAGTGAGACCTGCGTCGAACTGGTCCCTCCATGAGTTCGTTGATCCAATGGACGACAGCAAGGGCGTGTCTGCCACGCTTGTATCAGACAATGTGCTCGGCCGATTTCGCCTCAACGGATCGCTCACGGTGCGGTGCTTTAAACGTAAGGTAGATATTATCGTAGATTGGGGGCAATTTCTCGGTGACAACACGTTCGTGAGGACGCGATTTGACGAAGAAAACCCTGAGGGCGAATCTTGGAGAAAAGCTTCGTCGGGCGGCACTGCGTTGTTCTACTATTTCGATAAGCGCGGCTTTCTCGACCGACTGATGCGCGCGCAGCGTTTGATCTTAGAAGCGACGCCGTACGATGCGCCGAAGACCGCAGCGATTTTTACTGTAGCTGGTAGCACGCTGGCGCTCGCACCGGTGCTCAATCAATGTTCGAAAAAATAAAGACGCTTTCTATCAACAGTGCTTTCTCGACGATCACTCTTACGTTCGATGCGGCCTCTTGACACCGGCTGGAGCCGGTGCTATAGTTCCTGTGTGCAGAGCGACTGCTCGCACAACCACCACCTCGTTCAGTGTTTGCCCCTGTAGCCTTATCGTGCACCGCGTCGGCCGGGCGGCTGCATTGCGCGCGGTGCGACGGTGATCACCACGTGGCCCTTGCGGTCGCGGGCAACGCTGTTCACGCGTTGCACCCAATCGGCAAGCTGCCGCGGCATCGCGCGCCCGCCAAGCCAATCGCGCAAGTTGTCCGCGTCGCGCGCAAGCACATCACGTGCAAACGCAGCCTGTGATCCACCAGCCGTTTCCCACGCGCCGACGAGTGCGGACAGACAGGCTCGCGCACACGCGTTGTCTGCTGGCGCGTCCGGCATCTCGTCAGCTGCGCTCGTGATCGTGAGTGCGCTCACGGTGCGCCGCCTGTCGTTCGTTGTGTGTTCGTCATTTGGTGCTCGGTCGCCTCGTCGGTGAGTGCGCTAGGTCAACGCAATATTCGAGCACGACGCGCTCCGCCGTGCGGTCGTAGCGCGCGCTGGTGGCGCGCAACCCGTGTGTGCGTGCCTGCGCTTCGCGCGCGCGTGCGCCGGGGATCTGCGCGAGAATGTCCGCCTCGCTCAACGCTGCGTTACGCATGATACTTCCTCCAGTGAATGATCCAGCACGTCTCCACGTGCGCTTCGACCAACCGCCCGCTGCCACGACATCCGCTTTGTACACATGCACATGCGACGGTCCATGCTCGCGCGGCGGCAGGAAGACCCTGATTTGAAAGCCGTCCTGCTCCAAACCGTGGGCATGATGAACATTAAACCCATCGGTTGGGTTTATCCACGAGCAACGCGCTCTTCACTCTCGACTGTTTACAGCGCGCGTCTTGCAATGTTGCCTCACATCACAACGTGACTCGCGCGACCGCACGATTCGCTCGTGCGCGTATCATCTTGACATCGCGCGATTGATGATGCCTAACCGTGCGTTTGCTGTGACGAACGCGCGCGTTAGAACGCGCGGGCCAGTTTTGTATTAGATTGAGCATTCTTGGAATTTCACCCGAGGAACGTTGCATGTTTTTGACCCTGGAGATCGAAGAAGAAGCCGACGGGCGCTTTATCGCCGAGGTGCCAGACTTGCCCGGCGTCGTCGCCTATGGCACTACCCAGGAACAGGCCGTCGCGCGCGCGCAAGCGCTCGCCCTGCGTGTCTTGGCCGACCGATTAGAGAATGGAGAACCCGCGCCCAGCTTGCTGCCGCTCGACTTCCGCGCGGCGTCCTAGCAAGCAGCCGAATGAGCGAGTGGCCAGCGGCGAAAGCGCGGCGTGTATTGGCAGCGTTGTTGCGTATTGGATGGGCCGTAAAGCGCGAGGCAAGTTCACATTAAGTGTTAACTCATCCCGATTGGCCGGACACGATATTCGCGTTTCACGACAGCGAAGAAATTGGGCCGCGCATGCTCGCGCGCATTGCGAAGAAAACCGGGTTGCGTCCGGAAGATGTGTGAACCGACGCATCCGTGCGGGAGCGTTCGACCGAGCGTTGCTGCAGTTGTTATGAAGCGGCTGGCCCCCCCGGCGACGTGGTGGCAGTGTTGAGCGCCACAGGTGTTACACGCGGTCGATGCCGCACCAGACTGCCCGAGGAGACCAGCCACCATGTATACGATAGGAATTGATCTGCACAAACGCGAGAGTCAACTCTGTATTCAAACGGGCGACGGCGTGTTTGTGGAACGCCGCATTGCGACGACGCGCGAGCGATTCACCGCGGTGCTCGCGCCGTATGCGCCCGCGCGTGTGTTGCTCGAGGCGGCCACCGAAAGTGAATGGGTCGCGCGGCATCTCGAAGCCGACGGGCATACGGTGATCGTCGCCGATCCCAATTTCGCGCCGATGTATGCCACGCGCTCACGGCGCGTGAAAACTGACAAACGCGATGCGCGCACCCTCTGCGAAGCGTGTGCGCGGGGCACGTACCAATCGACGCATCGGCTGTCCGAAGCGCAGCGGCATGTGCGCGCCGAACTCACCGTGCGAGAGACGCTCGTGCGGACGCGCACCCGATGTGTCGCCGTGATCAAGGCGGCGGTGAGACGCGAAGGGTTGCGCTTGAGCGTGGGCACTCCAGAACACACCGCGCGGAAAGTGGCCGTGTTGCCGCTCGGCGATGCCACGCGCGTCGAAGTCGCGCCGCTGCTCGCGCGCATCGCGATGTGCAATACGCAGATCGACGAGGCCGACGACCGCTTGACCCTGCTCGCCGCCACGAGTGCGCCCGCGCGTTTGTTGCAATCGATGCCAATGATCGGACCCGTGACCGCGTTAGGCTTTGTCGCGGCGCTCGATGACATTGCCCGATTCCCGAGTGCGTCCCATGTCGCCGCCTACCTCGGACTCGTGCCGAGCGAATACAGCTCCGGTGAACGACAACAACGCGCCACATCACGAAACGCGGCGATACGCGCACCCGATGGTTGCTCGTCGAAGCCGCGTGGCGCATCATGCGGTCCAAGAATCCCACCGTCGCCCCACTGCAACTCTGGACGGCGCGGATCATCGCACGGCGCGGTCGCCGAATCGCGATCGTGGCGCTGGCCCGCCGTTTGGCGACGCTCTGTTACGCAATGTGGCGCACGAATACACCGTATCACGCGACTCGTCTTCAGCACGCGCCATTGGAGGGGGTCGCGTAACGATTGCACCACAACCGATTGCATCGCGTGTATGCATGATGAGATGACCGACAGGACCAGGAGACGCGTCCTTTGACTGGGCCGCTGGTGAGGCCGTGCTGCAGTTTGCGTCCCTGTGTCCCCGTATAATCAACTGCGCGAGCGACCTCGTCGCTGAAGTACGAGCGCGAACAGAAGACTGAGCGGCACCTCGTCGACGTGACACACGCACCACACCCAGCACATGCACGGCAGCATCCCCGTGCGTGCAACAACAAGCACCCCCCAACTGCCCCATTAACTGGCTTGACATTTCAACCCGCTTCACAGAGACGTTGGAGCGAGAAACATCGCGCGGGCGTGTGTATCGCATCCGGTTAGGACCCGGTCAGGCGACGAGCCTGCACCGACACGCCCAACCGGGCCTGTTAATTCAAATCAGCAATGGCAAGGTCGTGTTGACCGGCGATGCTTCCGCGGCATCCAGTGCTCAATCCGGGACGGGCGCATGGTGGTGGCGTGAAGCAGGCAACATCCATTCGATTAGAAATGCGAGTGACGCGCCGATTGAGTTGGTCGAGATCGATTGGAAATGACGGTGCATGGGGAGGCGTGTCGACAGCGTCCGAGGTGCCATCGTTGATGGTCGACCGAAACGCTGAAGTTCTCGCTGAGCATTCGCTGATGTGGCCGACCTCCGATCGTGCTCGGCTTGCGCTTGTTGCTCGCGAGTATTGAGCCGAGCGAGGCGGACGTGGAGGCTGCGTGGGATGTTCGTTCTCGAGTGGCACGAATTACATCACGCTGAGCTCATTGCCAGTTGGGAACGCGCGCGGTTGCGCGAACCATTACTGCCCATCGCGCCACTCGATCAAGTGCTCTCTCACCCCTCCACGCATGCTCCACATTCTCAGCGTCCAGCCTACAGCCGAGTATCGATTGCAGTTGAGATTCGACGATGGCGTTGAAGGTGAAGTCGATCTATGTGCCGAGTTGACCGGCACCGTCTTCGAACCATTGCGCAATGTGGAGCTGTTTCGCCAAGTCATGACTGATGCGGAACTGCACACCATCGCGTGGCCAAGTGGCGCTGACTTCGCGCCCGAGTTCTTGCGCACCTTAGTCCGGCAGCGATCGGCTGCATAATGGCGAGAAGCTCTGAACTAGCTCGCGGATGCGGCTCTCACCGAGCATCGTACAGCTACTCGGTTGTCACAATCTGTATGCAATACTAATTTCGTACTTATCTCTTTCACACTGAGGTGGTTGTGGCCAAGACCCAATTGACGTCCCGTCGCGCCGCGGCGTCCCGTACACGCAAGAACGTGCTGATCGATCAGGGAAAACTTGATGCTGCGAAAAAAGCGCTCGGCGCGCCAACCGAGACGGCAACGATTGATGCCGCGCTCGATCTCGTGGTGTTTCGGAGCGAGGTCTTTCATGCCCTTGACCGAGTCGCTGCGACAGGTGCGCTTGCGCCCGCCGCGCGGACTCGACGCGCAGGATGATCTACACCCTCGATACAAACATCCTCGTCGATGCGGTACGCCAGCCAGCCGACCTGGAGCAGTTGAAGCAATTCCTGAATTGGGCGTTGCCGCAGACCGCGCTATCAAGCGTTGTCGCGAGCGAATTACTTGCGGGTGCGCGAACGGATGCTGCGCGTCGGCTCGTCGAACGCGAATTGTTGGACGCATTCGATCGACGAGGGCGGATTGTTGCACCGAGTTCTGAGGCATGGACCAAGACGGGATTGCTGCTCGGCCGATTCGGCGGAACCACTATTGGAGCGTCATGGCAAAATGATCTCCTGCTCGCGCACACGGCGCGCGAGCGTGGGTGGTGCGTGATTACGCGTGACAAAGATTTCGACCGCATTCGAACGCACCTGAAGGGGCTGCGCGTGTCGGCACCGTATCCACGGCGGCCGACCGGTGCATGGGCCGCTGTATGACGTCGCGACGACGGCTTGTGACTGCCCCAGCTTCGCACATCGCGCGTGCAGCGCATCACCCAGTCGGAGCTGAATTACAGGCTCTTCAAATACTGCACGAGATCAGCCTTTTGCGTACTCGTGAGATTGAGTGATTTTCGCGTGTTGTACAATTCCACCACGGCATCGAGCGTCGGCGCCACACCATTGTGAAAGTACGGCGCGTGTTGCCACAGTCCGCGCAGTGGCGTGGTCCGGTACATCTTCGTGGCGCTGCGCGAGGCCAAGCTTGGGCCGCCGTTTGGCTCGGGCTCGCTCACAACTTCTGTCGGCGCGTGCAACCGTGAATTGGCGTCACTGAACAAAGCACCAGTGTGACAGGATGCACATTTTCCAGCGCCAGTGAACACGACCTGTCCGCGTTTGGCCGCCGCTGGGTCGAAACTTCCGGCTGTTGCAGTCGGAGGTGAAAGACTGAGCTGATACGCCTGCAGCGCCGGCAAAAATGCAGACACAGAGTCGGGAAGATTTTGTACATCGTCTGGTGGAGTCATGCGCTTTTCGACGAATGACCCGTGCCCGTGCATTTGCGTGACCGCAACGTACCGATTCCAATAGGCGACGTCCGCTCCGTCGCCCGTGTACGTGACGCTGTGCATGCCAAGGAGACCGTAGGCCGGAGGAATGACCGACGGATTGTTCTGTCCGTCAAAATTGTAGCGGGCGTCATATTTTCCTTTGCCCCACGAGTTGTAAACCGCCTTCTGGGCAGCCGTTAACGCGGGTGAGAGTGCGATAATTGCACCGGGATTTAGATCGTGGTTGGGCCAACCGTCGAGCCGTTTACCGATTCCTGCAGCGAACGAGTTGTCGACGGTTGAATGGCAGAGCGCGCAGGTAATACCAACGCGAGTGAGCACGTCTCGGCCGTTGACCGTCGTCACCGTACCACGCAGCCCTACCACGGCGTTCAGCTTGAGCAATGCAACCGTAGTCG
Organism: Gemmatimonadaceae bacterium; assembly: GCA_025358925.1. Lineage (GTDB taxonomy): Bacteria > Gemmatimonadota > Gemmatimonadetes > Gemmatimonadales > Gemmatimonadaceae > Gemmatimonas. Next base: position 59,213 of record JANYHT010000010.1, read on the forward strand.
CGGGACTGGTGAGGCTGATCGACTTGTTCTGAATGCCCTGCACTACGGCGGGCGGAAGTGAGTCGGTGTCGACCTTCAGACCGACCGAAAGCGCCGTGGTGGGATCAACCGCGGTCCGGATGACTTCATGCATACGGAGCGTATCTGTCCAGAAGGTCTCATCGCCAAACGTTGCGTAGCGAAAAATGACTTTGCCTTGGGCAACAGCAGTGGGATCCAACGTCTCAGCAGGAGGAGCGGCGCGCTCTTTGTCGCAACCGGATGTGCCAAACACGAACGCCAATCCGGTCAGAATTATTGTAACAGCGCGGGGAGTCGGCGACATGGAATTCTTTCCGTGTGGCAGGAATAGTCCGTGATGTGAACATGTCAACCAAGTGTGCGACAGGTGCTCCGTCTTGTAGAATCTTGATGCTGTTAAACGAGGTGCATGCGTATGAACACTGAGGGTCAGGCTCGCGGTGGTCACTGCCAAGTTGATCACGCCGACATCGTTTCGCTCGACACCGCGTCAGGCGATCGCGCGGAGCTCATGCGTACCTCGTATCAACGGCAGGTTTTCCCACGACATAGTCACGACTACTTCACACTGGGCCTGATGTTGCGCGGGGCGGGAACGCTATGGCATCGCGGTGCGGAGCACATCGCGTATCGCGGCGACGTCGTGGTGATTCCGCCGGGGGAAATTCATACGGGTGGGCAAACGCGCGGAACGACCGTGCTCTCATATCTTGCCGTTCACCTATCGACAAAACTTTTCGCAGCGTATGCCAGCGCTGACGAGAGCGGAGGTGAACGCGTTCCATATCTTTCTGCCGGCATTATTCGCGACAAAATTGTCGCGGCACAGCTTCGCCGATTGGACCTCGTTATGCGCGGCGTTCAAGGTGCCGCTGCGATTGACGACGGCATTGTGGACGACGCGCTTCACGCAGCGATCGCGCAGCTGCTTCGTCACGGCGAGACGCCGCTTTCGTCGCCGAGTCTCGCGCGTACACGCGAACCCGAATTCGTGCGCATTGTTCGCGAGGTCATCGCCGACTGCTACGCCGACAATACTCAAACCTCTTTACGCGCGTTGGCTGTTCAAGTGGGCGTCACTACCTCTCACCTTGTCCGTGTGTTTACGCATTCCGTAGGATTGTCACCGCATCAGTATCTTCTTCAAATGCGCGTTAGTCGAGCGAGCACGTTGTTGGCCCAAGGAGTGCAATTATCGTTCGTGGCAGCGATGACTGGGTTTGTCGATCAGAGTCACCTCACCACGCAGTTCAAACGGTTCGTTGGCACGACGCCGGCATCATATCAACGGAGCGTGAGTGCGCGCGCTGGTCTGCACGCGAATCCGCGCTCCAGTCGATGAGATATGACGAGCATGAGCGATCCCGCTGCAGCATCGACGCTGATCGAAGGCAGCGCTCGACGATTGTACAAAGTGCATCAAGGTTTGAAATCGGCGATTACGGACGATCGAATGCCGGGGGAACTAACTAGCCGCGTCTGTCAGTGGACGGTCCCGATTGCAGGCTGCCGCGGCATCGCTCGTGAGTTCGTCGTAGCTCTTGCCGCTAAGTCCAATTCGGCCTAGCCTTCGTTTATGAATGCCACGGAGCGCATCACCATTGAGCCTGGAAAGCGGAGCGGCAAACCTTGCATCCGCGGGCTCCGGATTACTGTCGACGACGTGCTCTCCTCTCTCGCTGCGGGGATGTGTGAGGCGGAAATTCTGGCAGACTTTCCCGACCTAGAGCACGAGGATGTTCTCGCTGTGTTTGCGTTTGCGGCCGATCGCGAGCGTCGCATGACCATCAATTCGGCCGCGTAGTCACAGCTGCCAGTGACGGTGCGCCAACTGTTTGACGAAAATCTCAGTCCCGCACTGGTTCGTGACTTGGCGGATCTTTCCCTGCGTCAGAACATGTACGCAATCGGCGATTGCAATCGGCACCGGACCACGAGATTTGGCGTCGTGCGGCAACGGATGGATTCTTGATCGTAACGAAAGACGATGACTTTCGACAACGCAGTTTCTTCTATGGTTTTCCGCCGCAAGTATTTTGGTTGCGGCCTCGTCTCCGGAAGCGAACATGATGTTGTTCGAGTTGATAGCGTCACAGTGTCGCCCCCCGCGCTGTTAAGCGGCGCCGACAGGGAAACGGTAATTGTCTCCAGAGACCCTTCTCGTTGAAGTACGTCGATTCCATATCCAATTCCCCGGCGCGCACCGTGCACCTACTGGTCCAGCAACCGAACGACACACCACTGCGCTACAACATTGTGCTTCCGCTAACGTCGACATTGAAGTAGCGACGCGAATCGCGCATGCCGTGTGGCGAAATGTTTTTTACGAGGCCTTAACCGTCTTCACGAGTTTTGCGATTGGTAGAAAGGTTTTGCCCCGGCCGTGTGGTCTGTCGTGTCGATGATGTCCACGATCTCCGGGGCGACCCTGCGCACTTTCACTTCGAACCCACGCCGCAGTGTGAGTTGCGAGGCCGCGCATCCTTGGCACCCGCCGCTCATGGTGACAAAAAGGTTTCCGTCCTTCACGTCGACAATGGAAATTTTTCCGCCGTGGGCAGCGATGGCGCGATTGACTTGCAAGTCCAGAAGTTCCTGAATGACGGTGCGAACCTCAGCGTCGGTGCGCCCCGCCGCACCAGTCGTAAGCGGGGCCGCGAGAATCGCTGGTACTCCTGCGACGAGATGCGCACGAATGACCGTTCCGATTGCCGATTTCAGTGTCGACCATGAGGCGTCTGAATGCTTGCCGACCGTCACTACGTTCTCGGTAATGAGCACGTTGATCACACCCGGAAGCTCGAATAACTGCTTGGCGAGCGGTGAACTGCTGGTCAATTCCTTGGCCTGATAAAAGAATGGACCGCCCGGTTGTATCAATTGGCCAACGCTGAACTTGCATGTGTCGGGATCAGCAACGGAAGAAATGGCACGGATCGTAATCGTCTGATCGAGCGGCAGGACATCAAACATCTTCCACCACCTTTGCGGCGAAGCGTTCGGCCAAGGCTCGCAGGTGCTTCAGCGAATAGATGCCAGTACTGTGGCCGTCGTTCCAACGGAATACGATCGCGTAGTTGCCAGCGCTGGTGATCCCCTGCGGGGTCACGTCCAGCGCGACGCTTTTTGGATCGAGGAGCGCACGTCCGCTCATCTCCTCCACGCAGAGGGCACACGGGCAGGCCAACCGCAGGTCGCGAACGTCGAAGTCGTCACTGCGACCGTCTTCCCACAGCACAGATAACGTACGCGGATCTCGTCGACGGAAACCGACAGGGGTGGTTGCAGATCCCATCGGTCGCACAGAGCGATCCATCCAAGCCGGCTCACCATCATTCGTTTCCCAGTTCCAAACGAATGCGCCAAGCACCGTCGTTGGCAGCTCCTCGAGTCGACGAATAAGCTCCGTCGCGATCGCGACGTACGCCTTGGCTGCGACCGAACTTGGCTTGTTGGCCACGATCGGACGTCCCTCGTCTCCACCAGTGACAATGTCGGCGTCGAGCGGAATGGCTCCCAGAAATTGGACGCCAAGTTCGATACTCATTCGTTCGCCACCGCCACGCCGGAAAATGTCCGTGTGTTCTTGACAGTGCGGGCAGGTGAAGCCGCTCATGTTCTCGATGATGCCGAGGATCGCGACGTTCAGGGTCTCGAACGCGCGCAGACCGCGGCGGGCGATCTTGAGGCTCACATCCTGCGGCGTCGTCACGACTATGGCACCGGATAGCGGGATGCTTTGAGCCAAAGTCAGCTGCGTGTCGCCGGTACCTGGCGGAAAATCGAGAATCAAATAATCGAGACGCCCCCACTGCACGGAGCCGATGAACATTTTTAGGTATTTGCCAACCATCGGCCCGCGTAAGATGGGGGGGTTGTCGTCACCAGTGAGCATGCCCATCGAGATCGCCTTCAGGCCGAATCGTTGCGCGGGGATAATCTTCTGGTCCGCCGTCGTCTCGGGCTTCTCGCCGGTGGGAAGTCCGAGCATGACCGGAACGCTCGGGCCCAAGATGTCCGCGTCAAGCAGGCCGACGCGATACCCGGCTTGCTGGAGCGCGAGGGCGAGATTGACGCTGACGGTGGATTTTCCTACGCCGCCTTTGCCGCTGGCCACCGCGATGATGTGCTTGATGCCCGGCAATTTTTCACGGTCGGCGGAGAGCTCGGACGACGCGCTCGGCGCGGCGTCATGGTTCGGACGGGTGGACTGCATGTCAGCTCCAATTAACAGGACGGTGGCTCAGTTTAAGAAAATGCTCACCTTACGTGTATTTGTAAAGCAAGCACTTTGCAAACTTGCTTAACAACAGGCCAACCTGCAGGTTACGAGCATGAGCCAAGTAACTCCCGGTTCCGGTCGGGACCGTGTCCTCTTCCAGCTTAAAACGCACGGGCCCCAAACTGCGGCGCGGATGGGGAAACGGTTGGACGTAACGGCCATGGCTGTCCGCCAGCACCTCGCCGTCCTTCACGGTGAAGGGTTGGTCAACTTCACGGATGAGCGGCGGAAGGTCGGTCGGCCGGCACGCGTATGGCAACTTACGCCCTACGCCAATGATCGATTTCCCGACTCCCATGCGGAGCTCGCGGTCGACATGCTCGGAGCGATTCAGGACGTCCTTGGGGAAGAAGGCCTCGAACGCCTGACCGCCGAGAGGACGCGCTCGCAGTTGCGAAGCTATCGGGAGCGGATGCCCAGCCCGGACCTGCCGCTTGAAGAATGCGTAGCCGCCCTAGCGAGTATCCGACGCGAGGAAGGCTACATGGCCGAGTGTCGGCGGGTCCGGAATGGAGTAATCGATCTTATACAAAACCACTGCGCGATCTCGCAGGCCGCGCAGTTCTGTCCGAAGCTCTGCGGGGACGAGCTGACGCTTTTCCGTGAGGTGCTCGGTGACCGTGTCAGCGTCGAGCGGACCGAGTACGTGCTGAGCGGCGACCGTAGGTGCGCCTACCGAATAATCATGCAGACGGGCGAGGTCCGGAAAGAAAGCGACACACCGCTGCGCTGCGACAACGGTTAACTCGCCGCTTCTGTCCATCACCATGATGCAAGAAAGTCTCATCACGTTTCCCGACCGTTTTGAACTCGATCGCGAAATCGGTCGAGGCGGAATGGCTGTTGTCTATCGCGCGCACGACACTCACCTCGGCCGCTTCGTCTTGATCAAAGTACTGTATTAGGTCATGCCGCTTGTCGTCGGAGAAACACTGCGCGCGCGGTTAACACGCGAACGTGGCGTAGCACCGCCCCAGACAGCAGCGCTCGGCGCGGACATTGTCGGAGCGCTAGCATACGCGCACCGTGTGGGCATCGTCCATCGCGACGTAAAGCCGGAGAATATTTTCGCGGTTGCTGAACGCGCGGTGCTCGCCGACTTCGGCATTGTGATTTACAAGTGCGGCGGTCAGCAGATCGCGTTCGTATCAGCATGCGTGGCGCAGCGGCAGAAACGCATCTTGACGAATCAAAAGCCTATCTCACGCGCGCTTGCGCTCGATCCCAACAACGCGCGCGGTTTGTGCGCGCTCGGCAACCGGTACTATGTCGCCGCCGTTGTCGGCGTCCGCAACTCTCGCATGCGCTTAACTGGACAGCGCGAACGGGCCGAGTTGCTGGATGTAGACGCCCGCACGCTTGGGACTGCGGCGGCGGCAATCCGTCGCGATGTGCAACGCGAATTGCATGCATTGTTACAGCAATCCGAGATCACTGATCCGTTTCTTCTTCATGTCGGTCGCACGGTGACCGATCGTATCGTTGCTGCGTACGCCGAACTTGGCGAATGGTCACTCGCAATGGATTGGGTTGTACGCGCGTACAAACGGCGTCCGGGGCGACTGCGTCGCATGCTGGCGGATTTGCCCACAGACTATCTCGGACTTGTGGTAGACCCTCGGTATGCGCGCCTGATGCGTGTAGCGGGCATGGAAGACCTGATGTAGCACCACACTACTTGTGATGTGGCGGCACTGACGTAAACTCGTCATTGTGCTCGCTTCAATCATCCACTCGCGTGACTCTCGTTCTGCTAATGGCGGAGTACAGCCGATGAAGAACGCAATTTGATACCGAATTCGAGCTCGATCACCGACTTGCTCGCCTTGGCGAGACAGGGTGACGCGGCGGCGCAAGACGAGGCTGCACGACAGGTCTATGCCGAGCTGCGCGCCATTGCCGACGGCTACCTTCGCCGCGAGCGTGTGGACCACACTCTGCAGCCAACGGCCTTGGTCAACGAGGCCTATTTACGACTGTTGGGACAAGATGCGCCGTGGCAAAATCGCACACAATTTTACGGTATCGCCGCGCAAATGATGCGCCGAGTATTAGTTGATCACGCGCGACGCACAACAGCTGCTCGGCGTGATCGCGATCTGCTCGTCACACTCGATAACGACACCGTAGCGACGGCCAGCGCCGAAACAGATTCTGCGCTTGACGTGTTGGTCGTGCACGACGCACTGGCGCAGCTCGAAGTGCTTGACCCGCGGCAAGCGCGCATTGTCGAACTCAAATTTTTCGTCGGTCTTTCACTCGATGAAATCGCCGAGGTGCTTGAAATCTCGGCGGCCACGGTCTCGCGAGAATGGGCAATGGCGCGCGCGTGGCTGCAAGCGCAGTTGGGCGACGCGTAGTATGTGGCTGGGTGCCGTGACGGACGCTGACGTGCGTTTACGCGTGCACTTACGATGACTCCACTCACACACGAGCCAGTGCTCACTGCGGACGACTGGTCGCACTTCAAAGCGCTCTGGTTTTCGCTTGAGAACGCATCGCCCGAAGAGCAGCAGCGATTGTTGGCAATGCCAACGCTCTCGCCCCATGTGCGGCGACGTGCGGAGCGCATGTTGACGGCAGCCGCTAACGGCGACACGCGCTTCGACACGCTGACACCAATCGCGTTTTCATTGGACCACGCGCTGCGCGACGCACGAGGTGCTGAAGCGTACGCTGGTACCTTGGTTGGCCAGCGATTGGGGCCATATCGCGTGGTGCGTTTGGTGGGCCATGGTGGAATGGGGGCGGTGTATGAAGCCGAACGCGATGACGCTGAATACCGACAGCGCGTGGCCATTAAGACAATCTGGCGCGGCGCCGACAGTGAAGTGCTGCTGCAGCGCTTTCGTTCTGAGCGACAAATTCTCGCCGCGCTGCAACATCCAAACATCGCGCAATTGGTAGATGGCGGCGCGACATCCGCAGGCGGGCCGTGGCTCGCCATGGAATTTGTGGATGGCGTACCGCTAGACGAATACTGCGATCGCCAACGGCTGTCGCTGTCCGCGCGCCTTGATCTGTTTCGGCAAGTCTGTACCGCAGTGAATCACGCGCATCAGCGGTTGGTGATCCATCGCGACCTCAAGCCCAGTAACGTGCTCGTCACCGCCGATGGCACGGTGAAGTTGCTGGACTTTGGCGTTGCAAAGTTGCTCGATGATTCTGACCCCACGGGTACACTTACGGCGGCGGGGCTTTCTCCATTTACAGCGGCGTACGCAGCGCCCGAACAAGCGCGCGGCGACATGGCATCGACTGCCACCGATGTTTACGCGTTGGGCGCGTTGCTCTGCACCCTCCTGACCGGCGCGCCACCGCTTGATTTCGTTGGTCTGGACAGCATCTCGAGAGTGCTCGCTGTGCGCGATGGAGCTTCTCGCGTACCAAGCGCGATTGCGCGACACGCCGACCATGCCGTCGCCAAGGCACGAGGTTTCGACACCCCTCGCTTGCTGGCCAACGCAATCGACGGCGAGCTCGATGCTATTGTGCTCGCCGCTGTAGAACGCGATCCCCGTCACCGCTATTACAGTGCGCTGGCGCTGTCGGATGACGTGCGTCGCTATCTGCGCCGGGAACGTGTGTTGGCGAAACAGGGCACGCTGGGATATCGCGTGTGGGCATTTTCACGACGGCACCGCAGCGTTGTGTTCGGTGTGACGTTTGCGCTGCTCACGGCAATCGGTGTGAGCATTACTTCGCGACGTCAAGCTCGAAATCTCCGCGATGAAGCAGCGCGCGCCGAGCGCGCGGCAACGTTCATGGCTGGTATTTTGAGCGGTACGTCGACGGCGTCGCAAGATCCCATTGTGCGAGTAGGTCCCGCTGGCACCGTTGGACAACTGCTGGACAGCGCGGTGACGCGTGTTCCGCGTGAGTTCCCGCTCGACGACCGCATTCGTACCCGTCTTTATACCGCGTTCGGAGCGAACTACGCGTCGCAATATCGTTATGACCGTGCGCATGCGATCCTCGACTCTGCACGCGCGCTTGCGCGTGGCTCGTACGGCTCCACAAGTGAAGCGTATGCGCGAGCGAGTCTCGAAGCCGCGTCGCTGGAGTTGGTGTTTCACGGATCGGAGGCGGCCGAAGAGCCGCTTGATGCAGCGAGACGCAGCAAGGGAACGGACGATTCGACGAGCGCGCTCAATGCGCGCGTCATGCTCTTGCGTGCGATGCAGGAATTTAATCGCGGGCACATCCGCCTCGCGGATTCACTCGCCGAACGCGTAATCTCATTAGAGCGGCGCGTTCGCGGTCTCACGAATGCGTTGGCCTCAGCAGAAAATGTACGACTGTCTGCCACGTCGTGGATTACGCGTGATCCGAGAATTTATTTGCAACGCGCCCGCGCACTGGAGACGATCACCGATTCGTTAGGCATGCAGTACTCAGGCGAACGAGACCAAGCCGCTGACGCGGTCATCGAGTCGATGCTCGTGCTCGGTCGCGCGGACAGTGCGGCGGTGCGTACGCGCGAACATGTGGCGCGTCTGCGCCGTGTGTACGGCGCGCAAGCCAGCGTGCAGATCTGGGCCGCTAAGGCCGAAGCTTCGCTGGCAGGTTTACGTGGGGATACGGCAGCGCGACGTGTCGCGCTTGCTGGCGGTCGTAGCATTCTTGATACGATGGCTGCATTTCCTATTGCATCTCGCGTTGTCTTCAGTAACGCATTTATCGACGACGCATTGGCGCGAAAAGATTACGTCTCCGCACTCAGCATGGCGCGCTCAACGCGTGATGCAGTGTTGCCCTCACATTCCCCACTGTATCTCAGTTTTTCCCATCTGTATGTCGGCTCGGTACAACTGGCGAACAATGATGCAGCCGCCGCGGAAACCTCCTTTCGCGCTGGTCTTGGCGTGATCGCGACAACACCCGACCTCGCATCGATGGCACCAAGGTTGCGCCGCCCACTCGCGGTCGCGCTGGCGGCGCAAGGCAAGCATGCCGAGGCCGACAGCGTGCGTCGTCTCGATCCGCCGAAGGCCGCGGTGCCCGCGTGCACACCGGGTGGGAAATGGGCCGGATGTCCGGATAAATAGCGTGCCATACACCGAGCCCGTAGAGGCAAACGAGCTCGGTGTTTGTGGACTCTCAGTCTGTTTACGATTGGCGACTGCGTCGACGCGTCAACAGCATCATAGTCGCCACTCCGGAGGCGAGTAGCACGAACGTGGACGGTTCGGGCACACTGGAGCTGGGCACCGGATTGGGATTTGGAGTGGGCGTGCCCAAACCGAGGGCGCTCCCAAACACGATGCTCGTGCCGTTCGCTGCACCCACCGCCGCAATGCCTAACGCGTTGAACGTGAATGTGATCGCGTTGCCGTTGTCGGAGTTTGATACCGTTGCCGACGAAAACAGCGAACCTGAACCGAGGTCGTTAAATGCACTCACGCCTCCAGTGCCACCGGTGAGATTACTCACTGAACCCGTGAAGTCGTAAATGTTGAACAGTTCACTCACGTTCGGCGACACGTAACCATTGTTGCCGCACGCCGGTGTGAAAAATGACGAGCAGTTGGTTAATACCAGCGACACGCTGGTAACCGGAATGGCGCCAATGCTCGAAAGCTCGAAGAAAAACCAACCACGCCGTTCAACCGCACCGGCGACACCCGTTTGAAAATTTCGATTAGGCGAGTTAGCGGCATTGTCTGTGAGGCCATTGGCGAAATATTTGCCGCGCATTTGGCTGTTGATTTTCGTGGAGTTTACAAACAGCGAAGCGTAGCCATCTTGCGCACTGTTGCTGCCGGTCAAGAAACCGAAGGCGAATCGGTCTTGCGCGCGGGCGGGCGGGGCGGCGGCGCAAAGCGCGACGAGTACGGCGAACGGGAGGAGTTGTCGTGGATGTGGCATGGAGGGCACCTGTGTCGGCGTGGGAAAATATCTGTCACATACACACGCGCGACTTCCCTCAATTTCCCCTCACGAGCGCTCTCTGTCCGCCGTCACCGTGCATCGATCGGTGGTGTTATCGTAAAGCGTCATTGAACAGACGGCTCAACAATCGCTTGCAGCGCTATCGTCAGCGGATCGCAATTCCCCAGACACATCCGATCGAGTTAATGGTTGCATTGGTGTAGGTCGCCGACGGGGCGAGCGTCGAACTGAACGGCGTCGTTCCGGTAGGATAGGATCTGATGCCGGCGCCATTGTTCGGCGCTCCGCAATCCGCGATGAAAAGATTCCCCGCCGCATCAAACGCAAACGCTGCTTCGTAGTTTTGCCTGCCGAGTCCGGTCGGGTTTACGATGTTCGGCACTGCGCCGCTCGTAAGGTTGTTGCTGTTGTACCGGACGATCAAGCTTTGGCCGCCGCTAGGTTGGCTCGAGGCGTACAGATTCCCTTGCGCATCGAAAATCAGCCCTCCCGGGTAGCTAAGACCGTTGAGAAAGAACGTTGGCACCGAGGTAGATGTGATCGGTGCCTTGAAGACCGCGATCGATTTTGTACCGGTGCTCCCGAAGTCTGCAACATAGACATTGCCGGCTGCATCGACCGCGTTTCCCGTTGGTTGTCTGAACCCCGGGAGCGACAGCGTCACCGACGGTACCAGGGTCCTGCTTGCCGTGAACGGCGGGACAAACATGTACTCGCGATTGTTGGCGTAATCCGATGCCCACAGATTGCCCGTCTGGTCGAAGCTGAGAAAGTCGATATTATCTGACGCCGGCAGGGTGAACACTAGTGCCGGCGTGCTCGTGGCCGTGACGGGCGGAGTGAACACGGCGGCCACGATGCTTTCGCCACCCTGCGGAACGCTGATGGCCCACAATCGTCCGCTCGCGTCGAACGTCATCCCGGATGTGGATTGAAGCGTTGCACTACGCGGCACATTCGTCACCGTCGAGCCGGCCGTCAGTGGCAGAGTCGTCAACTGAATTTGCGGAAATGGCCCAGTGCTGAATAGCGACCAGTAGATGGTTTGCACTCGTACCGCTGTCACGGTCAGCAGCGCGCCGCCGCTTTGTCCTTCACTGGTCGCGGTGATCGTGCTGGTCCCGACGCCCACCGTGGTGATGCCGCCGGTGGCGCTGACCGTAGCCACCGCGATGTTCGATGACTGCCAGGTCACCGTACGGCCGAGCAGCACGTTGCCGCTGGCATCTTTGGTTACGGCAGTGGCAAGATCGTCGGCGGTCCCCAAGGTGATCGTCGCGGCGGCGAGCGTGGTGGTGACCGTGGCGACGGGTACTCCGGTGACTGTGAGCAGTGCTCCGCCGCTTTGTCCTTCACTGGTCGCAGTAATCGTGCTGGTCCCGACGCCCACCGTGGTGATGCCGCCGGTGACGCTGACGGTAGCCACCGCAAGGTTCGACGACTGCCACGTCACGGTGCGTCCAATCAGCACGTTGCCGTTGGCATCCTTCGTCACCGCTCTGGCCTGATCGCCAACGGTCCCGAGGGCGATCGTCGCCGCGGCAAGGGTGGTGGTGACCGTGGCGACGGGTACCGGCGTCACGGTGAGCAGCGCTCCGCCGCTTTGTCCTTCACTGGTCGCGATGATCGTGCTGGTCCCGACGCCCACTGTGGTGATGCCGCCGGTGGTGCTGACCGTAGCCACCGCGATGTTCGACGACTGCCAGGTCACCGTGCGCCCGAGCAGTATGTTGCCGCTGGCATCCTTAGTTATTGCGGTAGCGAGATCGCCGACGGTCCCCAAGGTGATCGTCGCGGCGGCGAGTGTGGTGGTGACCGTGGCGACGGGTACCGGCGTCACGGTGAGCAGTGCTCCGCCGCTTTGTCCTTCACTGGTCGCGGTGATCGTGCTGGTCCCGACGCCCACCGTGGTGATGCCGCCGGTGACGCTGACCGTAGCCACCGCGAGGTTGGACGACTGCCACGTCACGGTGCGTCCTAGCAGCACATTGTCGTTGGCATCCTTCGTCACCGCGCTGGCCTGATCGCCAACGGTTCCGAGGACGACCGAAGGCGCGGCAAGGGTCACCACCACACTGCTCACTGGTGGCGCGGTGGCAGTCACGCTGACATCGAGATACTGGTCGGGCGCCACCGACCCACGGACCATCTGCGTACCTATTGTCGATCCAAGGATCCACGTCAGCGAAACGGACCCGTCGCCGGCGGTGGTCAGGACGGCCGATGCTCCGCCGTTGATCGTGCCGCCGCCCGCAGTGACGGCGACCGTCAAGCTCTTCCCGGCAGCCGGCTTGGACGTGCCGTCACTCTCGTTTTCGGTGACCGTGAACGCGACTGGAATCGACGTACCGACCTGGGCTGTGGTCGGCGGCGCAGTCTTGATCTTCACGATATAGCCGAGGACCGTGATTACGGTGTCACCGCCGGAACTGCTGCACCCCGCCAGGAGGAGGAGAGCGGCGGCAATGCTTGCCCCAAGTGATGTACGGCCCATGGCAGGTCATCCGGGTATTGGTCATGTGATAGGGGCTGTCACATAACCACGCGCAATCTGCCCGGACTCTCCCTCACGGTGTCTTTACTTACCGCTCACCGCACCGGCACTACCACCCGCCGCGCATCCTTGGGCCGCACTCCAGAAATCGCGTACCGAAAGGCGCGCGTCGTCCCCAGCGGCACCATCACTTCCACGTCCATAATCTCACCAGGATTGAGCACGACACTCGCGCGGCGCGATGTCGCCTGCGATACCGGCAGGTCAAAGCCATCCTTCGCAACAGGGCGCCATGTCGCCGTCGAATCGCCGTCCATCCACGCGTATTCCATCGCCTGCTCAGACCGAATGTTGATGAGTCGCAAACGCAACGGCACATTCGTCGGCACTATCATCGGCGCAGGTTTGCGCTGCCCGTTCAGCAGCGCATCGGGGAGGGAGTCGAGTGTGAGCAGGTTGATGTTGGGACCGTTGTCGCTAATCAGCATCACGCGATCGCGCGATGTATCAATCGGCGCGACGCGATCATGCACGACAATTGCTCCGTAAATCCCCGACGCGATCTGCTGTATCTCGTTCGAATGCGAGTGATACATAAACGTGCCCGCTCTGGGCGGCGTGAACGGCACGACGAGCGAATCACCGGGCTCGATGAACGGTAGGACGTGCGTACCTATGCCGCTCACACCTGGCACGCCATCGGGATAGCTCTCCAGTTCGATGCCGTGCCAGTGAATCGCTGCGCGCTCGTGCGATTTGTTGACGAGCATAATCGCGACGCGCTCGCCGCGTATGAGATCGAGCAGCGGACCAGGCAGCAGCAGTGCACCGTCTGCAGGTGCATTCTTGTCTTCACGACTGATGGAGTAGCCGGGGTACGCGCCGTACACAGCCGCCTTGGAGCGAATCACGAGGCGAATGGGGCGCGCTGCTGTGGTGTTGGCCACTACCGGCCCCTTGGGCGTCACGACAAAGCGCATGACGAGACCGTCCATGTTCATGCCTTTCATGTCGTGCATATCGTGCGACATCGCCGTAGGCTTTTTGGCCAACGACGCGGTGCGAGACGGCGTCATCGCAGACCAGTCGCGTTCCATCGATTCGAGGTCGGTGATGTGGCTCGCGATATGACAGTGGAAGATCCAGTTGCCCGGCGTCTGTGGCGCAAAGCTCATCGCCATCGTCTGCATCGGCGTCACGAGTTCGGTGACGACCATCCGTTGATCGGCCGCTGAGTAGAGCGTGTCGCTCGCGCCGTCGCCGCGCGCGTTCACGCGATAGTACGCGCCGTGCAAATGCAACGGATGTTCCAACCCCGACAGATTCACGAAGCGCCAGCGCGTGGTGTCGCCCTCGTTGGTCGTGAGCCGTTCGGTGTTGGGATAGGAGCGACCATTAAACGCGATCACGGTACCGGGGCCAAGCCCGGTCTTTCTCGTGGAGTCGAATGCGGCCCATGCCGTGACGGCGAATATGCGATCAGGCGGCTGAACGCCCGGCGGATCGATCACGATCACGCCGCCTAACTGGGTATCTCGGTCTAAGCGGGAGTTCACAGGATCCTTGCCTGTGCGCGCCGCATACCAGAATGTGCCCACGTCACTCGCTGCGAAGTCGAATGACTTCGTCGCGCCGGGCAGCACTTGAGCGCTGTCGTTCATGCCGCGCACTTTACCAAGACCGTACACCCACATCGCATCGCGCAGTGCGTTGATGATCGTCACGTGCACCGCCGTGCCAACAGGCACGCGCAGCAATGGGCCTGGCGTCTCGAGCGGGCGACCTATTTCCGCGAACGCGGCGGAGGTCAACGATACGCCTGATGCACCGTGCGGGCGCCACACGCCTTCGCGCGCTTCAAGCGCAACCGATAGCACACCGTTCGTCAATCGACCCGCTGCTCGGCGATTGTCGTTGCTGACAATGACGGACGTCGCGTGCGCCACGGGGCCGCGTGGATCGCGAATGGTCGCGCGAACGAGTGCTACGGGATGCACAGTGTTGCTGGAAAGAATCGACAACCCGCCGAGCAGCTGCAGGGCAGTGCGCATAAGTACGTCTCCCTGAGAAACGGGCAAACAGAGGGCACTCTCGCATCGTCGCGACAGACCCAGGTAACGTCGCCAAAGTACGGCGTGATTGGCGATGTCGCTATGTATGGTCTTGACAAATTGGTCGCGCTTAACGCGCGTTCACCCCGTTCACCGGACCACCGTTGAAGAACGCGGCCGGCGTCATCACGCCGTCACGCTTAAACACCAAACCATTTTTGAGCACGAACTTTACGTCGCGCAGCGCATCGATGCTCTGCAATGGATTGCCGGGCACGGCGATCAGGTCTGCGAACAGGCCCACTTTGATCGGGCCGCGCGTCTTCGTAGTCTCGCTTACGTCGTAGCCCGTCGTTGTCATGGCGCGCAGAATATCTCCGGTCGGAATGCCGGCCGCCTTCCATGTTTCGACGAATTCGATGGCAACCTCGCCACGCGTTTTGCCGGGCACGTAATAGTCGGCATCGGTGGAGAACGTGAGAGGCACTTTATTTTCCCAGGCGTTGCGCAGCAGCACGACGGTCTGCTTAAAACGCGCTTCCGTGGTATGACCCACCAACGAGATTGGCGTTTCGGTGCCCGCGCGGAAGATGTGCTTCTGCGCCATGATCTTGTGAATGGTGTCGTTCATGCCATTGTCGTGCGCAATCGACCAGATGCCGGCGTCGACCGCGCGATGCGCGCCGGCCACCGATTGCACGTGTCCTTCCACTTTCAGTCCGGCTTTCGCTGCTTCGCTGATAACCAATTTGATTTCGTCGGTGGAGTAGCCCCACAGCTTGCAGTCCACACAAATCTTGATCACGCGAGCACCAACCAACGCGTTCTGTCGTACCGCTTTGATGATTTCGTCCGGCGTGTCGGCTTCGAGATATTCGGGATACACGATTTTGCGATCAAACGCCATTTCGGGATTGGGTGAGAACTGACCGCCCATTCCCGCAATGATCAGCCCCGAGGGAATGATGGTCGGGCCGGGCACCCAGCCTTGCTCAATCCCTTTGCGCAGTGCGATATCGGCGTACTTGCCGTTGTTACCCATGTCACGCACGATGGTGAATCCTGCGGACAGCATTTGAATACCGTTCGAGACGGCTTGAATAGCACGGAGCGGCGTATCGTCGAGAATCGTCGTGATGTAATAGCTATTGCGCTCCGGTACTTCCTTGTATGTCAACGCCAAATGGTTGTGCGCATCCACGAGGCCAGGCAATACGGTCAACGCGGACAGATCAATCACCTGCGCGTCCTTCGGTATCGCGATGTTCGCGCCGACGCCGGTGAAGCGACCGTTCTGTACGAGAATGATCTGATTCGTCGAGACCGTCCCGGTTTCCGGATCGATCAATCGCCCGGCCTTGATTGCCGTTATGGGACCGATCGCTGCCGGTGTGGCGACTTGCGCCGCGAGCGATCTGGACGTGAACGCGAGAGCGAGCAGTGCGAGCAGTGGGTGAATGCGCGTCATGATAGCGGGGCTGAGGGGGCGCCAAGTCGACGGAGACGGGCCGCTGAGCGGAGTGGTGGGCTGTCTGCGCAAATCTACACGCGCCCTTGCTGTGCCAGCACGCTGCGATTCGCGACGAGCCGACGCGGTTCGGGTTGCATGCACAACAGGGCGCTTGACTATGCATATTTGCTTATTGCAGGATTGCATACTCTGCACTTGCGTCACCACACACCCTGATGTGTCTCCGCACGCAAATTTTGCGCGTCGCGCCGTTGCTTGCCAAAGACGGGGGTGTCTGCGTCCTTTGTCAGTTACGTGTTTGCCGGATCGAAGACGCGCATGCTCACGCACATGTTCACCGACATGACTGATGCACTCCCGTTTCATTACACCGAGTTCGCACCGAGTGCGGCGGTGAGCAACGTAGCCCTTGCGTATTGGGGGTTCACGGTGCGCGTGTTGCCACACGAAGGGTGCCTGCATCGCGTATGGCCCGACGGCTGCGTCTCGCTCGTCTTTATCCGTGCGGTGATTGAGGGTAATGGGCGCATTATCGATGTGAGAATTGCTGGGCCGCGCGTAGCCCCTATCGACATTCCGATGTTCGCTGTGGCGTGTTATTGGGGGGTGCGTTTCCGTCCAGAGGCCGACGCGGCTTGGCTCGAGATGTCGGCGACAACACTGCGCGATGCAAATCTGACCATGGATGCGCACATGAGCGGTCTGGAGGAATTGCGCGCGCGTTTGGCCCCGTTTGGTGCGACCGACGATGCGGACGCGGCGACGCATGTTGCGCGAATATTTGACGACTGGATTACGTCGCCGACGCGTGCACAATCGAGCAGTGCGACGAAGATTGACGCCGGTGTCCGAGACGCGGTTGCGGCCATTGTCGCGACAAACGGCTTGGTGCCGATCGCGCGAATCGCCGAGTTGACAGGCATGACGATGCGGTCGTTGCAGCGACGATTTCGCGACGCCACGGGTTTAACGCCGAAAGAATTTGCGACCGTACGGCGAGGTCGCGCGTTGGTGAAACGCGTGGTCGGTGGCGAGGCCGACGCGAGTGCGGGCGGGTGGTCGGGACTGGCGCAAGTTGCGGGCTACGCCGATCAATCACATCTGGTACGTGAACTCGGTCGTCTGACGCAATTCACGCCAACGGCGCTGCGGAACAGATTGTTGACGATCGACCATGGCCGGATCATCGACTAACGTCACCTCGCATCGTGGCCGCGCGCTGTCGTTATGAGCAATTGTCGCATTTGTTCAAGACAGGCGGTGGCACGCGCGGTATCCTGTCGTGCGTCATCAACTATTGGGAGATGTCACCATGCGCCATATCGTTCGTATTCACCGTGTCGTTGTTGCGTCAGTATGCATGCATTTGTCCTCGGTGGTACACGCGCAGAGCGCGGACCCGCGTGCGGCAATGGAGGTCATGCAACGCAACGCCCAAGCGGTCATGATGCCGATGCGTTGGTTGGTTGGCGAGTGGGAAGGGACGGCGAGCATCACCGTGGCGCCGGGCAACGTCTTCACAATCACGCAACATGAAACGGTACGTGATGGCGCCTTTGAAACGGCCCTTTCATTCAGGGACGCGGGTCGATGAAGGCTGGGGCCGCCGAACAGGTGGTGTTCGAAACGGCCGGTTTGCTCGCGTACGACGCGACGCGCAAACAATTCCTCTTCATGTCGAGTGGTGGCAATGGTGCCGCTGGGTTGCACGAGTCGAGCGTGTCCGGAAGCACGCTCACGTGGAGTTATGTCGACGGCAGCGGTGCCAAGACTCGCTACATCATTTCGCGCACGCCCGATTGTAAATGGTATGAGGTGGGCGCCGTGTCACGCGACGATGGCGCGACGTGGACTAAGAACTTCGAGATGACACTGGTGCGCAAGCAGTAGTTTTCGCATCGCACCAACTGCTGCACGATGCACGATCACCGCTTCGGTTTGCTGGAGAGTTCATGGACGCACGACACCACTGGCAGTCGGTGTACACGCAAAAGTCACCAGAACGCGTGAGCTGGTTTCAGGCCACGCCCACCGTCTCGCACACACTCATCACGCAAATCGCACCGGCGCTTGATACGCGAATATTGGACGTTGGCGGCGGCGCATCGACACTCGTTGACGGGTTGCTGACGTCGGGCTACACCGCGTTATCAGTGCTCGATGTATCACCAGCGGCACTTGCGCACGCGCGGGCACGATTGGGCGCGGCGGCGGACGGCGTGACGTGGCTCGCGGCTGATATTCTCGAGGTCGTGCTGCCTGCCGCGAGCATTGATGTGTGGCACGATCGCGCCGTCTTTCACTTTCTCACGCACGCCGAACAGCGTGCGCGTTATTTCGCGCAAGTACGACACGCGTTACGGCCGGGCGGTTATGTGGTGATCGCCACCTTTGCAGACGATGGTCCGACACGATGCAGCGGGCTTGATACCGCCCGTTATTCCGCGAGCGAATTACACGACGCGTTCGGCGAGGGGTTCACGCTGGTCACGAGTGAACGCGAACTGCATGTCACGCCCAGCGGCGCAGCACAAGCGTTCACCTATTGCGTGTGCCGCTGGTCTCCCGTGTAGACGCAGATCGAACAAACTTGCTATGGCTGATAGACCCCGATGACGGCGCCCACGCGAAACGACGCGCCCTCGATGATCTGACCACCGCCGGACGTAATGCCCGTTCCGCTTGCTGTGACGTTGGTCAGTACTCCTGCCTGCAAGCCCCAACTCACATCGAAGCCCTGCACGGTGCTGAAGTCCGGTATGTCGAAGTTGTACGACACCGACGGGCCGAAATATCCACGCGTACCAGAAATCGTCCACGTGCGCGACGAGTTGCCAGTGTTTTGCACGAACGAGCCGAACAGCCGATCACCATATTCAGCTTGCCAGAATCCCGATCCTTGGATGCGTGCGTACGGTTGTGTTGCCACCGTAACGAACGTTGGCAAATTGAGCACCGGTCCAAAGCTCAGTGTGCGATTCACCAAATCGCGATTGTATTGACCGACGATGCGCAACGTGCCCACACCTTGCGCGGCAAAGTTGGAGGCGGTGGCCGACACGAGATGCAGATCACCGTTCTGTAAGAGGCCACCGGGAATGCCGAACACCACGTACGGCGACGTCCCACCTTGGAGTGCACCAAACGCGAACCCACCAAAACTTCCGTTCGATGTCACGAAGCTGGTCAACACGTTCACCGCCTCGCTGCCTGCGTTCGCCGTAACGATCTGCGCGGTTTGCACAGGAAACGATTCGCTGCCTGAGAAATCGATGACCGGGATTGTACTGTTGGCCGCATAGTTGACGTTGCGTCGGAGCACCGCGCGATCCGCGACGATACTGAGTGCGTTATTGGCAAACGCTTGCACGCTGCGAAACGCGACGACATCGGTGATGCCCTCGTCAACTTGCGACAGTTGAAATGCAGTACTTGGGAAGGTGGTTGAAGCAAACGCACCGCCAAGATTGACCGATCCTGTTTGCGACGCAGCGAGACCGGCAAACGTGCCGTTCAGAGTTTTCGTTGCGCGATTTGTCGTGCATTCGGCAGCGGCCGCCGTCGCGAATTCGGCGACGGTCGCCAACGTGATCGTCACTTGCGGAGGGCTACCTACCACGGGTTGCGCATATGCGACCCCGCCAACAGCGCCCGACATCGTGAAGTTATATGTCTGATTCGCGCTCGCCGTCACTCGCGTCCATGTGCCTGTGGTGCCATTCCGAAACGCGAACCACACGGGAAACTGCGTGACGTCGCAAAATTGCCACGAGATCGCACCTGTCGCGGTGCTGCCTTGCGTGACAATCAGACTCACCGGCGTTGTGACATTACTCAATCCCGTCGCGGAACCGGTGATCGTACCGGTGTACGTCCCCACCGCCACAGTGCTGGCGATCGCCAATGACAGTGATGTCGATGTGCCGGTGACTGAGCTTGGAGTGAACGTGGCCGTTACGCCCGTTGGCAGTCCGGCTAATGCCAACGACACCGCGCCTGTGAAGCCACCCGTACGCGTCAGTGTGACGGTGCTTGTACCCGTGGTGCTCTGCGGCGTTGTCACCGCAGTCGCGGTGAGCGTGAAGGTGGGCGCCGCCACAATCGTCAGCGTGATCGTCGCGGTTTGCGCCGAAATTCCGGTGCCTGTGCCGCGTACGGTGAGTGTGTAAATGCCCGGCACGGCAGTGCTGCCGGCGCTGATTGACACTGACGCCGTTGTCCCGCCTGTCGCAATCGTGGCCGGTGTAAATACAGCAGTAACACCGACCGGTGGCGCATCGAGCGACAGCGCAACGTCACCGACAAATGTGCCAACGCGTGCAATGGTAACCGTGCTTGTGACCGATGCGCCGACCGTCGCCGACAATGTCGGTGAACCAACCGCAAGCGTGATCGCGGGAATCGGCGACACGACCACGGTGATGGTTGTGGTGCGATCAGTCTGCCCAGCCGTGCCGCGTACGGTGAGGTTGTACGTACCGGGCACCGTAGCGGCCGTGGTGCTTACCGTGAGCGTGGACGTTCCCGCGGTCGCCGGGTTTGGTGCGAACACACCACTCACGCCTGCGGGTGCGCCATCAAGCGACAATTGTACGTTGGCCGCAAAGCCGCCCGTTCGCGTGACGGTCACCGCGCTGGTGCCCGATTGCCCCGCAGTGATTGGCAATGACGCCGGTGTGGCCGTGAGCGAATAGTCGGGCGCGATCGTGACCGCGATGGTGAGTGCGACCGTAGCAGTTTGTGCGGTCACCCCTGCACCCGATGCGCGAATCGTGAACGACGTTGTACCGGCCGACGCCACCGCGCTCACCGCGAGTGTGAGTGTCCCACTGGTCACACCGGCCGCGAACGATGTCGGTGCGAAACTGGGCGTCACACCAGTTGGTAGCCCTTCCGCAGCCAACGTGACCACATCCGCAAAACCGCCCGAGCGTGTGATCGTGATGGGAATCGTTGCCGACGCACCCTGCGCGGTATTGACGGTGCTACTCCCGGCCGTCAGCGTAATCGCGGGCGTTGGTGGCGCCGCAATGGTCAGCGTATACGGCGTGGTCGCAGCTGACACGCCAGTTCCCGTCGCGCGAATGATGATTGTGTTCGTGCCCGGCGTTGCCGCGGTCGCAACTGTTATTGCAACGCCGGCGGTTGTCGTTGAACCACTCAATTGCGTTGGCGAGAACATAACCGACACACCATTCGGCACACTCTCAACGGTCAACGAGATCAAGCCCGCAAAGCCACCAACACGCGTGAGTGATAGCGTGGTTGTTGTGGAAGTGCCCGACGTTACGGTGCCCGACGTTGCCGACAATCCAACCGCAATGCTTTGTGGTGTCGTGATACCGCCATCACCCGCGCTTGTTGAGCAGGCCGACAACAGCAGCAAAGACGCGACGACGAATGCGAACCGTTTCATCAGAGCGCTCCGAAGCGACAACGAGGACGAGCCGTTGAGTAACACGTACGCGAACATATCACGCGTTGGTGCGCGCATCCACGAGCCGTTCGCGAAGTCTCAGCTCAGCTCGTATGTTCTCGCATGCGTTTGTCCACGTCGACTCTTGATGGGAGCTGCGATCTCGCGCGATGAAATAGTGCCTTTAAAAGACACGAGCAACGCGCGGTTTGCGTTGTTCGTGCTCTTCGGCATCAATTTGCTCAATTTTTACGACCGGCAGATTCTCGCGGCAGTTACCGAACCCATTCGACGCGAGTGGTCACTGAGCGACTCGGCGATTGGCTGGCTCGGCACCGCGTTCACGCTCTTTTATGCAGCGGTCGGACTACCGCTTGGACGATGGGCAGATCTCGGCTCGCGGTCAAAAATCTTGAGTATTGGTGTCGCCGTGTGGAGCGCCTTCACTGCCGCATCTGGACTCGCGTGGAACTACGCGTCGCTTTTTCTTGCTCGCATGGGCGTGGGTTTAGGTGAAGCCAGTTGCTCACCCGCAGCAAACTCACTGATCGGCGACCTCTTTCCGTCTACGCGACGCGCACGCGCCATTTCAGTGTTCATGCTTGGGCTTCCTATTGGCATTTTTCTGTCAAATCTGTTCAGCGGGTTGATTGCAAAATCGTACGGATGGCGAGCCGCATTTTTTGTGGCCACGGTGCCGGGATTGCTGCTCGCGCTCATGGCACTGCGCATCGTCGAACCATCGCGCGATCACGTGGGCAAAGGCCATGCTGCACGCGCAAATACGAATACGAATGCCGCGACAAGCCGTGCATCGTTTATGCAGCCGTATCTCGAATTGTGGCAAATCCCCACATTGCGTTGGATCGTACTCTCCGGTGCACTGGCCAACTTCAACGCGTACGCCGTGAATGCGTTCATGCCCGCGTACCTTATGCGCTACCACAAGCTCACGTTAAGCGAAGCGAGTGTCGCCGCCGCATTCACCATTGGCGCAGTTGGCGTTGTGAGCTTGATACTCGGCGGAATCGCAGCCGACTGGACGCGGACAAAACGTCCGGACGGTCGGTTGTTGTTGGGTTCCCTCGCGTTAATGCTGTCAACGCCCTGTGTATTCTTCGCGCTGACGCAGCAGAGTGGTTCGGTGACGTCGTTCGTCGTGTTGATGGGTCTCGGCTGGATGCTCTTTTACGTTTACTACGTCACGGTGTACCCGGCCGTGCATGACGTTGTCCCGCCGCGCCTGCGCGGTACAGCGATGGCGCTCTACTTTTTTTGGATGTACGTGCTTGGCGGCGCATTTGGGTCGTCCATGCTTGGCATGTTGAGTGACCGGTTCGCCAAGCGTGCGATGCTGATCGCCAATGAAACGACGGTGTCCGAGGTAACGCGCGCGATTGGATTGCATGACGCGTTCTTTGTGGTGCCGTTGCTTTCGCTGCTGCTCGCGTTGGTGCTCTTTGCCGCGTCTCGTACGGTTGCGGCCGACATGCACCGCGCGGAAGGTTACACGTAGCAAGGCTTGAGACCGCGCTAAAATAGATCAGTCTTGTCCGAACACACGAAACGCGTTCTTGATGTTGTTTTGAACGGCCGAACGCACCGCGCCCGATGTATTCGCCAGCGCTGGCGCGTAGAGTCCGCCCTGCGGACGCAGGAACCATGTGCCGAGATCGATTGATACCGTCACGTCGTGTCCGGCCGGACCGATCACCAGTGGCTGAGAAAGCGGCGCGTTGATTTGCGCGTTGACGTCGTTCACGAACACGAATGGCGTTCCGTTGTAGGTACCATCAAGACGGACACTGATATCGCGGAAATCCGGATTCGCCTGCCGGAAAATCGCGTCGGCCGCGTCGCTGCTGGTGACCTTGTGGAGTGTGAGCCGCACCGATGTGTACGTCCCTGCCGGAACCGGAACGGATACGCGTGCGGCATCAGCGCCGTTCACAGGCAAATTCACGAGAAACGGACCGACGCGCAGCGTAGGGCAATCGTCATCCGCTTCGCTTGAGTGCTCGCGGGTTACTGACCCGCTTGCATCGTCATCATCAGCGCACACAGCCAACGCGCTCTTCAGCTTCACGTCGCGTATCACAAACTGCGCTTTGGAAATCACGATGACGTCCGCATCGCGCGTGATCCGCAATCCGTTGGCCGTTGGAGTGACGACGGGTGCAACACCTACGAACGGCGTGCCGTCGCGATTCGCGTTGGCAGCGGCGACGATTGCTGCGGCTGTTGATGTGCGCGCGAATTGGAATCCAATGCCAACCATGCTGCCGGACTCCGGTCCGGTCGCGTTGCGGCAGCTCGCGAGCGAAAGTGTCGCGAGCGAAAATATCGCGACAAAGATACGTGGACGCATGGAGACTCCGAGGTTCGTAAGAGACCGGCCTATCCTGACGCGAGGCGCCGTAATGAATACCGACGCTCCTTAAACGTGATGGACCTGCGCGCGATTGAGTGTGACGTGGAGCACCTCTGCCACGATTTCACCGTTGCACAGCGGGAATTTCTCATCACTGTATTCGCGGTGCGTAGTGCGGTTAGGTGAGCAAAAACAGCAAACAGCAGTCGCGAATGACGCGAATAAACGCGAATTTGTATGGCGCACGTTCGTCTGCCCCATCGAACGAGCGGCAGGCATTGCACATTTTTTAAATAAGAAAATCGTTCCAGACGTGCATTGTCGCGCACCAGCCGCCAACTGCGCCGTTCAAATTCGCGTCATTGGCCGCAGATTCGAAACGGTTCGCAACAGCTAACTTCTCACACGGTTGTCTTGTACGCGTTGTGCGGCGCCGGCAGATTGTCCGTACAAACGTCTCGCTCATCTCACTCCCGTGCACACTCATGGTACGCTCACTCGCGTCGCGCTCGCTCGTCGTATGTCTCAGCTTTGCGCTCGCCGCTCGAGCACAGGCGCAGCGCACCATAGATCTTGATGCAGCAACCATCATCGAACTGAACGCGGCTTTCGATGCAGGTACACTGACGGCGGAGCAGCTGGTCAAGCGCTACCTCGCGCGCATCGCCGCGTACGACGCCCACGGACCACGTATTCATGCGCTCATTGCACTGAATGGACGTGCGATCGAGACAGCGCGTGCGCTGGATGCAGAACGGAAGTCCAAGGGACGTCGGTCGCTGCTTCACGGCATCCCGATCGTACTTAAGGACAACTACAACACGCGAGACTTGCCAACGACCGGCGGTTCGGTGTTACTCGACGGGTACATCCCGTCGCGCGACGCGTTTCTTGTGCAGCGGCTGCGCGACGCCGGCGCAATCATCTTGGCGAAAGTGAACATGTCCGAGTTTGCGTCGTCTGGTGCGTACAGTTCGCTTGGCGGTCAGACGCTCAATCCGCACAATCTCGCGTACTCACCGTCTGGCTCCTCCGGTGGGACTGGCGCATCCATCGCCGCAGCGTTCGCACAGTTCGGTCTCGGCACCGATACCGGTGGCAGTATACGCGGACCGGCCACGGTAAACGGAATTGTCGCGCTCAAACCCACACACGGCTTGCTAAGTCGGAGCGGCATTATTCCGCTTGCCCTTTCGTTCGACACCGGCGGTCCGATGTCGCGCAGCGTCACCGACATCGCCATCGCCCTTGGTCTGCTCACCGGTGCTGATCCCGCCGACAGTGCGACACGCAAGAGCGATGGACACGCGGAACGTGACTACGCAAAGTATTTGCAAGCCAACGCGCTCAAGGGCGCACGCATCGGCATCGCGCGTGACTTTACCGGTTTTGACACCGACGTCGATTGGATAGTCGAATCATCGTTGGCCGCCATGCGACGCGCCGGAGCGACCATTGTGGAGGTGCGCTTTCCGACGTGGATGCTCAACGCCAAGGGGGCGTGGTACACGGCCATACGGTTTCCTGAGTTTCCGGCGCAGATTGCCGAATACCTCAAGGACACGCCGAGCACATATCCGAAGTCGCTTGCTGAAATGATTGAACGCGCGCGTGCAATGCAGTCTCTGAGTGTCAGCAGTGACAGCACGCCCACAACACCCAACGCGTCGCGGTGGGCCAAATTCGTTAACGAGTTGGCCAGTGGGACGACCGACGACTATCGCTATCGCTCCGTGCGCGATCACGCGCTGCCGATGATGCGCGACGTGGTGAATGGCATGCTTGCATCCAATCAGTTGGACGCGATCGTGTATCCCACGCAGTCTGTCAAGCCCGAACGCATCGACGCACCGGAGAACACCACCGCACCGGATGCGATGAACATCGCCAACCTTACGGGCTTTCCTGATCTCATCGTTCCCGCCGGTTTCAGCGACAACCGACTACCTATTGGCATCTCGTTTTTGGGCCCGGCGTGGAGTGAGCCGAAACTGCTGGCGCTTGGCTACGCGTTCGAGCAGATCACGCACGCGCGACGCAGGCCCGCAAACGTACCGGCGCTTGCGGGCGAGGGCATTTTCGTGAAGTAACGAGAGTCGCATTTGGCAGAGCGTCTTACACGACGCCGGTGTTACAGCGTCATCGCCGCCGAGTTGAGCATGCCGATTGCTATCGACACCGCGCCCAAGAAAATCGCCGGTGCCAGCTTGCCCTCATTCATGTCTCCGGACAGTTGCGGTAAGAGCAGTCGTGTGACGCCGAACGCGACGAGCTGCGCGACAAGCGCAACACTGCTCCAGATAAGCATGTCGCGAATGCCCTCACTTTGCGCAACAGCGCGCGCGAGCGGCAACGTATAGCCAAGGATGGCACCGCCGAGGGAAATGGCGGCGGCGCTGTTGCCCTGTCGAATGAGTGCGAACTCGCGGTAGGGCGTGACCGCGATGTAGATGGCGACAAACACGACGACTGCAACCGACGCCATCGCAAAGTAGAGAAAATGTGCGCCAACACCAGCCATGGACGTGCTAAACACCGTTGAATCCAAGTGATGCTCCATACCGGAGAGTGAACAGACTGGGTGCCCACGAGCAGCGGAGTATGCGAGTGCGGATGCGGTCTCCGCAACATCCTTGGGTATGCGGTGTTCGCTGCTAACCGCACGTCTGCCTCAAAAATACGTGGCGAAGCCCACCTGATATCCGCCACGGTGCGTTGCGGGATTGCCCAGTAAATCGCGCGTTTTTTCCCGACGATAATTGGCTTTGAATACGGTGTTTGCATTGGCGCGTAAACTCAGCCCGGAAACGAGTGCCACGATATCGTCGCGAATCGGTGCGCCAGTGGAAGCAAATCGTCCGACATTGAAATCGACGTACTCCGCGCGCAGTGCGACGCTAATCGTCGCGTTGGGAAGACCGAGCATGGCACGACGAAGCACGGGCAAAACGACATCGACGTGCGCACCCTGTTGACGTGTCGCCAGCACCTCTTCCAGTCCGCGCGGCAATACCACGGCGACGCGAGCGAGTTCACCACGCACGGAGAGTCGGCCGAGCGCGAGCGAAAAATCGACTGCGGCAATTGTCACACGACGCGCGTCGTCCACGCGGGCGCCGTCCACGCGAAAGCGGTTATACACGGCACCATAGTACGAGACGCCGAGCTCGCCGACCCCATGGCGTTGCACGGCGACGCGGCCCGAGAGCGCTGGCGAGCCGTTGTTGTCTTCGGCGAATTGCTCCACGCGTTTGCCCGCCGGCAACGACGTACGCCCCGCAACATTGTTGATGATGCCGTCACCAAGTCCGTTTGTCAGGTACGCATCATAGGTCATACTTGTCCGACGTCCCGGTCGCGCCCGTCCGTACATTCCAACACCAACATCGGACAACGTGGAAGGAATAATGCGCGTGGACACGAGTGGGCGGTCGACAAATTCCCAACGTGGTGAGTCATGATTTTGATTGAACGCGCCGATGGGTGGCAGTACGATGCCCATGCGCAATGCGAATGCCGGAGTGACCTGCAGATCCAGCTGCGCAGTTTCGAGTGAGATTTCTTCGGTGCCATGTTCAAACTCGAGTTCACTGAAGAAACGCAAGCGTGGTCCCAACGGCGCATACAGAAAAATATTGAATCGTCGCAACTCCATGGAGAATCCCTCGGTCAGTCCATCTTCCACGAAGTAATTTGAATTGCCTTCAACGTATCCGCCCACGCTGACGCGACTACTGGTCGCAATGAATGGTCTGCTATAAATGCTACCTTGTACTGTTGCCGTGTCACGAATTGAGCGACGTGTCGAATCGCTCTGCGCCTGCGTTGTTCGCACAATCAGCAGTGAATACACAATCGCCGCAACCACGCGTGTGTTTTGTAAACGGCTCCTGCGTATGCTCATGCGCGACGTTCCCGCGCCACTGGCGCATTCATGTGAATCACAATGCGCGTGTCGTCTGCCAGCACGCGATACTCGACTAGTGGTAGTTCGCTTGGACCGACGAGCACGCGCCCGTCTGCCGCGTACTCACTACCGTGACAAGGACACACAAAGCGTTCACCAACCGACTCTACTTGACAGCCCCGATGCATGCAGCGCATGGACAGTGCACTGAACTGATCGGGGCCAAGCACGCGCAAATAGATCGGTAACTCACCGTCCGGCCCATCCACCAGCACTCCTGGTGCGTCGACATCGCGACGGTCGATACGTATGTCCGCGCCGTCCATCGATGATCGCACGTATCGCAATCCGCCGCACGATGTCAGCACGGAGGACATTGCACTCACGCCAATCGCGCTCGCGCGCAGGAAGCCACGACGATCAAGTTTCTCCATTATGGCACAGCGAATCTTCGTCATTTTACAACGACCTCAGATACGTCAGGACGCGTTCCTGTTGTTGCGCGGACAGTGCGCTGAACGCAGCACGACTGCGTGACCCTTCACCGCCATGAAAACGAATGGCTTCTTGCAGCGTGCGCGCGCGACCATCGTGCAGAAAAAATGCCGTGCCGCCTTGCGCGCGCTCTGCGATGCCAATGCCCCATAGCGGTGCGGTGCGCCACTCGGCGGACGTCGCATTGCCCTCGGTGTACCCGTCATCAAGCTCCGCACCCATGTCGTGGAGGAGCAAGTCGGTGAACGGATGGAACTCGACATTATTTAGCGGCGCCAACGACGACCGTCCGGTGCGCAACGTTGGCGCGTGGCACGAGGCGCACCCGATGTCGCCAAACGTGCGCTCGCCAGCGACGACATCACCATTCGCGACATTGCGTCGTGGCGGCGCGCGCAGCGTGCGCAGATAAAACACCACAGCGTCCACCACACTGCCTGCCGCTTCGGGATCAGGAATGGCGTCGGCAACCTGACTGCCACCTTGAAAGGCCGGCAGGTCGTGCGGGAATAGTGTGGTCGTGACCCCCATATCTTGCAAATACGCGACCGCAGTTTGGTGCGTGAGATCGATCGCGCGTGCCTTTTTTCCGAAACGGCCGACGTACTGATTGTCCACCAATGTGTAACGCGCGCGACGATCTGCGGGCGACAGTCCGCCGACGGCGAGCACCGATGCGACGAGATCACTCGGCGGCACCAACGACAGTCGACCCGAGATCCCGTCATTGTTTCGATCATCCGGATCAGCGAGCGCGATGATGCTCGAGTCGGGCACGGCGTCCAGCAATCCGAGACCTGACACGGCAGGCGCCATGAACTGCGCCGACACGTGCGCCGTCGACGGCAACAACTCGGCGACAAATCCCGCGATGGCGCGGCTTTGTAGCTGCGGACCGCCCTCTGCCTCCAACGGATCGAAGCCCGCGCTTGTGAGGCGTCCGAATCGCGTGATGTTGAACACTGGGTGACCGCGTCCGTCGGCCACGTGGCACGACGCGCACGACGTCGCAACGAAGAGCGGGCCGAGTCCTGAGGCGGGTGTAAAGTGACGAGAAAACTCGCCATCACCGATCGCGTGCGTTGCGAGTTGCGCGCCGTTCAGTTCGTCAAACGGCCCTTCCAGAGTTAACTCGGGATCGACTGCGCGGGGCAAGAGAAAATCCCCGCACCCCGCGACGAGCAGCGTGGCCATGACGCTGAGTGCCAGCACTGGCCGTGTTTGAGTCGAAATACGCATTGTTTTGTTTTACGTCACGATTAAACGGTGTTTGTGTTCCTATATAATAATAAATTAGCTTACACTAAATTACGCCGTCAAGGGGTAACGGCACCACGCCGCCCTCTTCAGCCGACGCGAGCGTCTACTCCGCCGTCGTTGGGTCGATGATCGTTGTGATTTCTGACACGCGGTCTGCCGGGAACCCGCCGAGTCGCGCGTGCTCGCGTACCATGGCTTCATTCGGCGCGCGATAGATGCAATGGATCTGGTCGGCGGTGACGTAGCTGTGCACCCACTGAATTTGTGGGCCGAGTTGGTTTAACACGCCGCAAGATGTTTGGGCGATGGCTTTAAGTTGGGCGGCTGAGAGCGCGCCTGCGCCGGGAATGTTACGCTCGATCAAATACTGCGGCATGAGCAGCCTCTTGGGAGAGTGTGCGTTTGGTGTCGTGCCCGTTGATTCGAGCAGAATATGCAGTCGGTTTTACTCTTCGTCGAGAGCTGTACGTCGACGACTAGTATTTGCAGAGAGACGTGTACGTCTCGGGCCGCCGATCGCGAAAGAACTGCCACGTGTTTCGCACCTCGCGAATGGTGTCGAGATCTAAATCAGCAATCACGAGTTCGTCTTTGTCGCGCGAGGCCTCGGTAAGAATTTTTCCACGTGGATCACAAAAATAACTCTGTCCGTAGAATTCTCCGATATTCCACGGCAGCTCTCGCCCAACACGGTTTATCGCGCCAACGAAATAGCCATTCGCCACCGCGTGCGCTGGCTGCTCCAGCTTCCACAGATATTCGGAAAGTCCGGCCACGGTTGCTGACGGATTAAATACAATTTCCGCACCATTTAGTCCAAGCTCACGCGCGCCTTCCGGAAAGTGCCGGTCGTAGCAGATGTACACGCCGATCTTTGCGTATCGCGTTTGAAATACCGGATACCCGAGATTGCCCGGCTTGAAGTAATACTTCTCCCAGAACCCTGGGGCGACCTGTGGAATATGATTTTTGCGATACTTACCGAGATATGTCCCGTCGGCGTCGATGACGGCGGCGGTGTTGTAGTACACGCCGGTGGACTCGACTTCGTACAGCGGTACGATGATGACCATCTCGTACTTCTTTGCCGTTTCTTGCATGAGGCGCGTGGTCGGCCCGTCCGGAATCAGCTCCGTTGCGTCGTACCAACGAGGCGTTTGCTCAGCGCAAAAGTATGGGCCGGTAAAGATTTCCTGCATGCAGAGAATCTGCACACCCCGAGCGCCGGCATCGTCGATAAGCTTCATGTGTTTCGCGATGTTGGCGTCGCGAATTTCCGCGATCGGCGCATCGGTGTTGAGCGCGTTGCTCGCCTGAATAAGGCCGCACTTTACGATGTGTGACATTGCATGCTCCGGAAAAAAGCGATCATCTGCGGCGACGCATCAGCGCGATGTAGATGGTGAAACTCAGCGCAAACGTGACAAACCACGCGTATTGGTATAGATGATCGAGGAAGGTCGGGTTGGCCACGTTGCCGCCAGGCGTGACGGCGGCGTGCAAAAATCCAGGTACGACGGGCAACACCGCGAGTACGAGCGCAATCATTGCGGCGGGATTCCACCCACCGCGATAGGTGTACAAGCCTTGCTCGCGAAACAAGTCAGGTAGTGATAGTTGTTGGCGGCGAATGTACCAATAGTCGGCGATGAGAATGCCGCCCAGCGCGCCCATTAAACTCGAATAACCAATGAGCCACGTGAAGATGTAGGCACCAGCGTCGGAATACAGTTTCCATGGCATCATGAGAATGCCAACAACGGCCGTAATGAGGCCGCCAGTGACGTAACTGATTTTGCGCGGATTCAGGTTTGAGAAATCGTTCGACGGCGACACAACATTCGCGGCCATGTTCGTGTGTAACTGCGCGGCCAGCACGACAAGGGCAGCAAAGATGATGACGGCAGTGCCACCAATCTTTGTAACGAGTACAACCGGATCCCATTCGGGTTTTCCAAAAATCACGATGGTAGCACTGGTAACCGCCACACCGATGAACGCGAACGCTGTCATCGTGGTTGGCAAACCCAATGCTTGACCGAGCATTTGCGACTTCTGGGTGCGCGCGTAGCGCGTGAAATCGGGAATATTGAGACTGAGCGTTGCCCAGTAGCCTACCGCTGCGGTGAGGGCTGGTGGAAAGACAACCCAGAACGGTTTCGCATCGGCACCCTGCAGGCGTGACGACTCGGCGAGAATATGACCGAGCCCGCCACCGTGCCGAATGCCCCACACGAGGAGTATTGTGCTGCCGGTGATAAGTACTGGCGCTGCTGCGCTGCCGAGATGCTTGATGCGTTCAATGCCGCCGATGATGATTGCGACTTGGAGGAGCCAGAAGAGTGCGAATGCGATCGCAATTCCGCCCGGCACTGCTGTCCATCCGGGCCACGCCGCCGTGAACAGCGTATTGAGCGCAAGTGCGGCGATCCACGTTTGAATGCCAAACCAGCCGCAGGCAACAATAGCACGCAAAATTGCCGGAACATTTGCACCTTTGGTTCCAAACGCCGCGCGGCATAATACGGGAAACGAAATGCCGTACTTCGTTCCGGCGTGTGCGTTCAGAATCATCGGGATCAGCACAATTGTGTTGCCGAGCAAGATGGTCACCATCGCCTGCCACCAAGTCATGCCCTGCGTCATCATCCCAGACGCCAGTGTGTACGTGGTGATGACCACGCTCATCCCAATCCAGAGTGCGGCGATGTTGTAGGTGGACCAAGTACGTCGGGACGGGGGCGTGGGTGCCAAGTCGGGATTCCACAGTGGACTCCCGGACAAGTCTTCGTTCGTTGTCACGAACTCCCGCACATCCGTCGCAACCGTTGTCACGCGAGCGCGCTCGCCTGCGGTGCCGCGGCAAGTCCCGCCGTTGTGCGCGGCAACCATCGTCCGCGCCCGGCGCGCCCCACCACTTTGTAGTCGTCGACAATGATCTCGCCGCGCGACAATGTGGTGCGCGCGAACCCGGCGAGCTCCCATCCTTCATACGGCGACCAGTCGGCGTTTGTCTCCATGTCGGCCGGACGTACTGTGCGTGTCGCCGTCGGATGAATGATGGCAATGTCAGCGTCCGCGCCGATCTGAATAGCGCCTTTGCGTGGTGCAAGACCCATGATGCGCGCAGGATTCGTGCTGAGTTTCGCACACATCTGCTCGAGCGAAATTTTCCCTTGCAAAACCCCTTTGGTATAGGTCAGCGGCATGAGCGTTTCCAGCCCCGGCATTCCCATCGGGATTTTTGTCCAGTCGCCCTCCCACATGGCTTTTTGCTCGCGCGTGAACGTGCAGGTATCGGTGGAAATCACGGACACCTCACCGCTGTTCAATCCACGCCAAAGTCGTTCAGCATCGGCCGGCTTTTTGAGTTGCGGGCAACAGGCGAACAGGTGTCCGTCGTCGCGCGCAAACACGGAATCGTCCAGCACGAGATACTGGACGCACGTCTCCGCCAGCACAGGCACGTCGCGCGCTTGGGCTGCGCGAATGATATCGGCGCCCTCTGCCGTCGACATGTGTACGATGTAGAGCTGGCCTTTCGTTGCGGCACACCATTGCACGACGCGCTGAATTGCTTCGGCCTCCACAAAGTTTGGTCGCGTGATGGCGTGCAGCATGGCCCCATGTTCCTTCATCAGGGCTGGCGTATGATGTCGCGCGATCAACTCGTCCAACACGCGCGATGACTCCGCATGGACGAGCAGCATTGCGCCGTGTTCGCGCATTTTCTCCAAGGTGCCAAAGAGCGCGCGATCGTCGGACTGCCACCCTTCCGACTCATAAATCATGAACTCTTTGAATGTCGTAAAACCGCGTTCGACCATGTCGGCAATTTGGTCTTTATGTTCATTGTAGCGCGTAATGCAGATGTGAAAGGTGTAGTCAATGAGCGACTTCCCTTCGGCCTTCTTCATCCACGTATCGGCGGCCTCGCTCAGCGAACCGGTCGCCGAAGGAATGGCAAAATCGATGACGGTCGTGACGCCCCCGCGTGCGCCCGCACGCGTACCACTCACGTAATCGTCAGAGGAGACTGTGCCGCAGAACGGCAGCTCGAGATGCACATGAACATCGAGCACGCCGGGAATAACGTGGTGGCCGCGTGCGTCGATGATCGTCGCACCAGCGGCGTCGAGATCTACGCCCAGCGCCGTGATCTTTTCGCCGCGAATTCCGATGTCACCGGTGAAGCTGCCGCCGGGCGTGACGACATTGCCGCCGCGAATGATGCAATCGAAGTGCATCTTAGCTCCGTGCAATCCGACCGAGCGCGATATCGAGCGCGTCAAGCGCATAGTCGACGTCCGCTGCGGTGATGCACATCGGCGGCTTGATGCGCAGTACGTTGCCGTCGATCCCGCCCTTGCCCACCAGCACATTCATCTCGCGCAGCGCCTCCATGATGTCCATTGCTTCTTGTTTTGCCGGCGTCTTGTCCGCACGACTGCGCACAAGCTCCATCCCAAGCATCAGCCCTTTACCGCGCACATCGCCGATGAGCGAATGGGAGCGCTGTAGTTTTTCCAATCCACTTTTAAAGCGCGTGCCCAACACGCGACAGTTTTCCTGCAGTCCGTCTTCGTCAATGATGTCGAGCACCGCGAGCCCCGCCGCCATGGACACCGGATTGTTGGCGTACGTGTTGAAGTGAATGCGTTGCGTGAGCGACTTCGCGATGTCCATGCGTGTGGTGACGGCACCAATTGGCACGCCGTTGCCCAGTCCTTTTGCCATAGTCACGAAGTCAGGCACGACATCCCAATGCTGGAAGCCCCAATAGTGATCGCCGGTGCGTCCGAAACCTGTTTGCACTTCGTCGGCAATGCACAACCCACCGTACTCGCGCACAATGGCATACACTTCTTTGAGATAGTTGGGCGCGCCATACGTCACGCCACCAACGCCCTGCATTGGTTCAGCTAAAAATGCGGCGATCTTGCCTGGTGTCGAGAAGCGAATGAGATCGCGAATATCTGCGGCGGACATTGATGCAATTTCTTCCGGCGTTCCTTGAAACGGACTGCGATACGGATCGGGATTAATGGCGTGATGCACGCGGCCATCACCGGCCACCGGAAATTTCCAGGTGCTATGCGACGTAAGTCCCATCGCGCTGGGGCTGCCGCCATGATACGCATTGCGTAACGCAATGACATCGTGATTTTGGGTATGCAGACGCGCCATTTGCACGGCGAGATCGTTCGCTTCGCTGCCCGTGTTGGTGAAGTAGGTGACGTCGAGACCCGGAGGCATTTTCGACGCCAGTTTTTTCGCCAGCAGGGGAAAGTTTGGATGCAAATAAATCGTCGTGGCATGTTGCAGCGTTGACACCTGCTGCGTCACGCGCTCTACAAACCGTGGGTGACAGTGTCCCACCGACACCGTCACGATACCCGCAAGCAAGTCGAGATACCGTCTCCCTGTCTCGTCATACAGGTATTGCATGTGCCCTTCAACAATGAGGAGCGGCTCCCGATAAATCGTGTAGACAGCCGGATTCGTGTATTGCTTGCGCATCGCGATGAGTGCGTCGCGCGAAGGGCCGTCGTACGCGCGCGGTACATGATCTGTGGCCGGCAACTCTAGGTGTGACGCCACGCTAGTCATGATACCGTTTCCGCTTGTTCGGGCGTTGCATAACCTTCGACGTGTTCGTAACCGCCTTCGTACTCGCTCTCGCTCGGTCGCCGGATTTGTGATTGCAGCACGACGCGATCACGACGGATGCCACGGAAATCTTCGACGGATGTCCAACCCTTATCTGCATTCCGCTCAAGGAACGCGTCGAGCCCCGCGTTGAGTCGCTGAATCACGTGCGGACCGATTGCCGCATCAAGCATGGCCGCCGTGCACACTTGCACGGTGCCCGCTCCCAGCAGGAAATACGAGAGCGCTTGCGCAAAGTCGGACACACCGCCGATGCCGGAAAACGCCTTCTCCGGAAACGCCTGCGTCATCTTTGCCATGTTGGCCAACGCCATTGGCAAAATCGCCGGACCCCCAAGTCCGCCGCTCGATACCAAGCCGTCCACGTTGATTTCGAACTCGAGCGTTTCCGGATCGATTATTGGTAGCGAAGGAAACGTGTTGGACGACACGATCGCGTCAGCGCCACCGCGGAAGCATGCTGCTGCTTCGACCACAATGTCGCGCGTAGCCGGCGTCAATTTGGTCCACACGGGAATCGTCGCTACTTCCTTCACCGCTTCCGTCACCACCGAGCAGAGCCCTTCATCCTTGCCGATGTTGGAGCCCATGTCTTTTCGGTCCATATGCGGACACGAAAAGTTGCACTCGATTCCGTCAGCGCCATTTTCCTGCACGGCCTGTGCGAGCAGTTGCCAATTGCGAAGTTCCTTGTCGTTGCCGGATCCTGCCATGATGGATGCAATGAGCACCTTGGTGGGATGCGCCGCCTTGATGCGTTGCATGCGCGGAATCCACCAGTCGATAGCCTTGTCGGAAATGAGTTCCCAATTCCATGATGAATGCAGGGCCGCCCCTGGTCGCTTCTTCATCGAGACATACGCATCGTCGGCGCCAGTGCGCATAAATTTTGCCTTCGCACCAACCACGTTGACCACGGGATGCAGCCCGATCGTTTTCGTCACAACGCCACCCCACCCCGCATCAAACGCGCGCAGGATGTTGTTCTCGGACTCCGTTGGAGGAGCGGAAGAAAGCAGGAAGGGGTTTTCGAATCGAATCCCCGAAAATGTCACACCGCGATTTGACATACACACCTCTGATCGTTGAAAGCCCAGGACAGTCTCTGCTCGAATTGCGACGCAGCTACGACATCCAATTCACGCCGGCCTCGCGATTCCACTTCGTCGTCATTTTTTTTGCTTGTGTCCAGAACTCAATGGAGCCGCGGCCGGTAATGTCGCCGACGCCGAACTTCGAATCGTTCCATCCGCCAAACGAGAACGGTTCGCGCGGCACCGGTACACCAACGTTGACGCCAACCATGCCGGCGCTTGCCCGCTCCATAACAAAACGCGCAACGCTCCCGCTTTCCGTAAACACTGATGCGGCGTTGCCGTACGGCGACGCGTTTTCAACGGCGATTGCCTGTTCCACCGTCTTTGCGCGAACAATGGCAAGCACAGGTCCGAACACCTCGTCCTGCGCGATGGCCATGTTGGGCGTCACGTGATCGATGATGGTGGGCCCGAGATAGTAGCCGCGTTCGCGTCCTGAAACGACGGTTCGACGTCCGTCCACCAGCACGGTCGCGCCCGCCGCCTCCGCCTCATCGATGTAGCGCGTGATGCGTTCCATGGCCGCCGCCGATATCACCGGACCAACATCGCGACCGGGCACCATCGCGCGTGCGTGTTCCACCATGCGGGCGACAATGTGATCGGTGTCAGCCACCGCGACCATGACGGACGCCGCCATGCACCGTTGTCCCGCGCATCCTGACATTGATGCGACCACATTACTTGCGGTCATCTCGCGGTCTGCATCGGGCATCACGATGAGGTGATTTTTCGCGCCACCGAGTGCGAGGCAACGTTTAAGACTGGCCGTTGCACGGCGATAAACGACCTTCGCAATTTTCGTCGAACCTACAAAACTGAGCGCACCAATGCCCGGGTGATCACACAGCGCTTCGACCGCTTCGCGTCCGCCGTGCACGATCTGCAACACGCCGGCCGGCAATCCGGCTTCCGCGAGCAACTCGGCAATCCTGCGCGCGCTGAGCGGCACAAGTTCGGACGGTTTTAGGATGAGGCAATTGCCAAGCGCGATCGCGTTCGGAATTGACCAATTCGGCACCATGTTCGGAAAATTGAACGGCGTGATGGACGCCACGACTCCCACTGGGAACCGCTCCACGCGGCACTCGACGCCGCGACTCACTTCAAGCACTTCACCCGGAGTGATTTGTGGCAATGAGCACGCAAACTCCGTGAGCTCGGCCGACTTCAGAACTTCGGCGCGCGCTTCGCCCGCAATCTTGCCATTCTCCTCAGTAATGAGCGCCGCGAGTTCGTTCACATGCTGCTCGAGCAACGCCTTATACCGATAAAAGACCTGCACGCGATCTTTTATTGGCGTGCTCGACCACGCCGGAAAGGCAGCGCGTGCGGAGCGAACGGCAGCGTCGACTTCGCGCGCCGTAGACAGTGGCACGCGAGCGATTGTCTCACCGCTGCTCGGGTCATAGACGTCGGCGACCGGTACGTCGGGAGCGACGAAAGTGCCGCCGAGATAGTTCTGCACATCTGGGTATCTCATTCTGCCAACATGCGCCTGACGCCAATGCCTGGTAAGAGGGAGGCGACGACACGACGATGGCTGGTCAGCACTTGTTCACTGATATGCGTAAAAAGGAATGCACACTGTGGACGTTTCGGGGTACTCTCGCGTGTGATCGCTACGTCATAGTGATCCGCGACACGGTATCAGCGACGTCGTCTGCCATCAGCCGCGAATTGCGAACCATCCAAACCCGATCAGGAGTCTGTCGTGAGCATAAGTCGTCTCCGCTTCACCGCTGTCGCAGTGGCCGCCATCGCGGTTGTCGTCACTGCCGCAACAAATGCGAGCGCACGCACGTTGCCGAGCCGCACGGCGCCCCCTCGTGCCGCGAAGACGTGGGAAGTCAAAATGATTACGCAGGACGGCAAGCAGCTGTTCGAACCCGCCGAGCTCACGATCCAGGCCGGCGACACTGTGAAGTGGCTCGCCGTGAGTGGTAGCCACAACGTCGGATTCTGGGCGGATAGTGTGCCAGCTGGCGCGGTGGAGTTGTTGCGCAAAGCCATGCCCGACACCATTGCACCGCTTTTGGGTGTGCGCAAACCCATCAAGGGCGATTCGTACGTCGTGGTGTTCTCAGGGATGCCGAAGGGATTGTACAAGTACTATTGCAAACCGCATCTCAATAAGATGATGGTGGCGCAGCTTACGATTAAGTAACGTCCACGCGCAGCCTTTTTTTGCTCGACTCACTTCTCCGGTCGCATGGACGAACACGAACACTCCCCACCGCAGCCCGACCGCCGCAGCTATTTAACGAAAGTGGCTGCGATTGCGGTGGGTGGAATCATCGCCGTCGTGGCGCCCGTCGCCGGATTTTTGACGTTCCTCGATCCACTGCGCCGAAAAGCCGACGCACGGGGCATGGTGCGTGTCAGTTCGCTTGGCGCGCTGCCGAAAAACGGTGAGCCGCGCAAGTTGCCGGTGTTGGATGTGCTCGTCGATGCGTGGAACCGCACGCCGGACGTCCCGATCGGCGCCGTGTATGTGCAAAAAACCGGACCGCGCACCGTACGGGTACTGAACGCAGTCTGTCCGCACCTTGGTTGTTCGGTGGGCTACAGCGCAGCCAAGAGCGGATACTTCTGCCCGTGTCATCAAAGCAGTTTTTCGTTGGACGGAAAAATTCTCGATCCAAAAAGTCCAAGTCCTCGCGCGATGGACGAACTCGAAGCGGAAGTGCGTGCGAACGGTGAAGTCTGGGTGAAGTTCCAGAACTTCCGCAAAGGATCATCTGACAAGATTCCGGTTTGATGAAAGACGGGTTTGATTGGCTGGATCAACGCACAGGTTACAAAGGGTTGATCCACGAAACGCTGTTCGAAAACGTGCCTGGTGGTGCGCGGTGGCGTTACGTATGGGGCAGCACGCTGGTGTTCTTTTTCTCCGTACAAGTCATCACGGGGATTTTTCTGTGGATGGGCTATAGCCCCAGCTCGCAGACCGCGTGGGAAAGCGTTTACTTCATTCAGAATCAAATGTGGGGCGGCTGGTTTCTGCGCGGCCTCCATCATTTTGTCGCGCAAGCGATGACGATTCTGCTCGTGCTGCATCTCATGCAAGTTGTGATTGATGGCGCTTACAAAGCGCCGCGTGAAGTGAATTTTTGGTCAGGCGTTGTACTGCTATTACTCACGCTCGCGCTGTCGCTTACGGGTTACTTGTTGCCGTGGGATCAAAACGGATATTGGGCGACAACGGTCTCCACAAATATTGTGGGCATCAACCCCGGCATTGGGCACGCGCTGCAAACCGTGATTGTTGGCGGCAGTAATTACGGACATCAGACGCTGACCCGATTTTTCGCGCTGCATGCCGGAGTTATTCCGGGTGGCATCATCGCGTTTATTGTCGCGCACATTTATTTGTTTCGACGTCACGGCGTTACGCCGAAAGAACCGCGCACACGACCCGATGCGGCGTTCTGGCCCGATCAGATTCTTCGCGACGCGGTGGCGTGTTTAGCCGTTCTGCTCGTCGTTGTATTCTTCATTCTTCGCTATCACGGCGCGCCCCTCGGCGCCCCGGCCGATCCATCAGAGCAGTTCTCTGCCGCACGCCCAGAATGGTATTTTCTCTTTTTGTATCAGCTGCTCAAATATTTCCCAGGTCGTACCGAGTTTATTGGCGCCATTGTGCTGCCAACGCTGCTGCTGCTCGTGCTCATCGCAATTCCGTATTTCGGAAAATGGAAACTTGGCCATCGATTTAACGTTGGCTTTCTGTCGGTTATGCTGTTTGGCGTGGCGCTACTCACGTGGGTCGCGATCTCTGCCGATAAGCACGATCCGGACTACCTCGTTGCCGCGGAAGGCGCAGAACGCGACGCGTCGCGCGCCGTCGTCCTGGCGAACGAAGGCATTCCTGTGACCGGTGCCATGACGTTGATGCGCGACGACGCACTGACACAAGGACCGCGTATTTTTTCACGCAACTGCGCCTCCTGTCATCGCTACGACGGACACGACGGACTCGGCAACGCACTTCCGAAGGACTCAATCTCTGCGTCCGATCTTAAAGGCTTCGGGAGCCGCGCGTGGTTAGCGCGCTACTTCGATCCGAAAGAAATTGCCGGTCCTCGTCATTGGGGTGGCACGGCGCTCAAGGACGGCGACATGGTGGCGTGGGTGATGAACCACATCCCGTCAGCAACCGTCGCTCAGAAGGACGACATTCAACACATGCTCATCGCGCTCTCGGCCGAAGCACAACTGAAGTCGCAGCGCGACATGGACAAGCGTGATACCGCATTGATTGCGGCTGGCACAGCAATGCTGCGCGACCAGAAAGGGTGCGCCGAGTGCCACAGCTTTCATGACGCCGGCAAAGGTAGTCCGGATCTGACCGGGTACGGTTCGCGCGAATGGTTACACGCGTTCATTTCAGATCCTGCGCATGCGAGATTTTTTGGCGAGAACAACGATCGCATGCCGTCGTACATCCCGGAAAAGAGTTTGTCCGGGAAAGAGATTGGGTTAGTGGCGGACTGGTTGCGCGGCGAGTGGTTTGTACCGGCGAAGAAGTAGCGACTGCAGGAGCTACTCGATCCGAAATAGCAGCACGGCAACTGCGGTTCACGCGGAGAACGCGGAGTTAAAACAACGGAAACCACAACCACAATATCTTATTGTAGTTGTCGTTTCTGTATCCGCGTAATGCGTTCCGTTTGTCCGTGTCCGTTGCAGTTCAGTAGTTTTCTTTTTTTGGGTCTTTCGGGACTTTCGGGAGAGGCGTCGGTCGAACAGCAACAGCTGACGGCGAAGAATACGAATGTGCTCCGCGCGTCCGCGTGAGCCCCTTACTTCGGTTGCGGCGGTGGCGTATCGCAATACGTAGAGCCTCTGCATGATCGCGGCGTAAACACTTCCGCCTCCAGAAGCCACGCGCCATCGATACGTCGCCACTTGGCGGTATAGGTACCACGAATGACGACGCGACCGTCTGTCTCGGTCCACCGTCCAACCCACGCGCCGGTTTCTTCTGCCATTTGCCACGGCGTGAACACGCGTACGGTGATGGGTGTCCGCACATAATTGACGTCCGCATGCGCCGCGAATTGTGCACGCCACTGTGCAGCCACGCCATCGCGGCCATTCGTGTGCGCGTTGCGCGAGCTCACACTGTGATATGACAATGAGGACAACGCGACCAGCGTCGCAGTGTCGCGCTGTGCGATGGCAACGTTCGAACGCTTGCGCGCCGCGCGCACGGCGGCCGCGGTAAGAGGCGCAGCAGACATGGATTGCGCGTAAACCGTGAATGGGTTGAATGCGATTGCGGCAAAGAGCACGCGTACAACGATGCGGCGATATCGACTAGAGCGCATGAGCGAGGTACCGTGTCTGAATGCTGATGAGATCAGCCAACATGCCGTACGCGGTAGTTGTTGGGTTGGGATCCCGCGAAATAACGGTGAGTCCACCGGGAAAAATATCGGCCTCGTAGTGCATCACCAGCGTAGACCCATGTACGATGCCGAGTGGTCCATCGGTAGCACACTGTATTGGTGCGACGCTGGCAGTGATCGCGCCGTTCGCGTCGCGAGCAATGTGGCCGACCAATCGGTAGGGTCGCCGCTCCGCATGCGCCTGTCGCACCTGATGTTCGGTGAGCGCGCGAATACCCTCGCGCGCAACGTGCGACGGATGCAGCGCACTGCCGAACAACACGTTTGCTATCGCACACAGCTTGACCGCAGTGTCCCAGCCGTCTACATCGTACGTCGGATCGGCCTCTGCGATACCAAGCTGCTGCGCCTCCACGATACCAACGTCGAAGGTGAGACCGCGTTCGACGGCCTCAAGCACGACCGTTGCCGTGGACGTAAACACACCGCGTATCGCGCGCAGTCCAGCGAGCGGAAGACACTCGCGGGCGAGTGAGAAAACCGGCGCACCGTCCATGACGGCGGATTCGAAGCGATAGCACACGCCTCGGTCGGCGGCGAGATTCGTCAGTTCCCTATAGCCAAAAACCACCGGTCCTTTGTTCGCCGAAATGGCGTGTGCGCCATTTGTGAGAATTGTGCGGAGGTAGTCGAGCGCTGGCTGTCCAGTGTGCGGATCGAGTGCAATGGCCTCGAACACTACGTCGGCGCGGCTTTCGACAAGCCATTCGTTCACCGTTCGGCAATCGCGACCAACGGGGCGGGCGGGATCCAGTCCAACGGCCGCAGCGATCCAACCAATGCCGCGCGAGGCGACACCGGTGATGCAATACGTGATGCCGTACTCACGCGCGAGCGCAACCTGTTCGCGCGCCAGCAGCGCGTGTAACGCGCGGTTTACGTTGCCGAAGCCGAGAAAGGCAATGCGGACGGGATGCGAGAGTGCGTCGGTCATGAATCACGCGATACGCGACACGCGTGCGGCGCGCCGACGAGCGGCGACAAGAATGCCCACCCCTACAAGATTCATCACCACAATCACCGTTGAAATCTTGAGCGCAAACGTGGCAACGCTTTCCACCTTGATGATGGGAAACACGGACAACGTGAGATACAGCAGCGTCATACACAGTCCAGACGCTGACGCGACTTTGAGCCAGAGCGGTGGCTGCGGTGTCACGCCGCGCAAACCGAATAACGGAATGGCGAACATCACGACATAGGTGAGCGCGTAAAACATGCCGCTCGCGTTGAATAACAATTGAAATGCTTCCGCTTGGCCAACACCAACGTTGCTCAACACCGCGAGCACGAATGAGCTCACGCCAACCAGCATGATCGAATTCACCGGCGTCTGATATTTTTTGTGCAATCGACTGAACCACGCGGGCAACATGCTGTCCCATCCAGCCACCATCGGCAAACGCGTCACTGCCGTAAAGCTTACGCTTGATTGTGCGATGCGCATCGCCATAGTCATCACAATGGCAATCGTCACCAACGGGCCAGCAATGCCGAACGGTGCGAAGCCTGCACGCAACACCTGCGGCAGCGGTCCGACGAGATCAATGTCGTTTGTTGGGATATACGCGACCACGGTGCTCGTGCCCAGCACAAACATGATCGCAATGATTGGCGCAGCAATGAGGACGGAACGTCCAACCGAACGCGCGGGCGCCTTGGTTTCTCCAGCGAGAATGGCGATGTACTCGAATCCGCCAAGCGCTCCAAAGCCCATCTTGCCAAGAATGTTTAAGTTGAGCAGTGTCAACGCAGGAAGGCTTGTACGAAAGGGATGATACTCCTGCAAGTTGCCGGTCAGCAGACCGAGTAGCGGCAATAAAATTATGACGCCGAAAATAATCAGCATAATGATACCGCC
The DNA here is from genome assembly GCA_025358925.1 of Gemmatimonadaceae bacterium. Classification (GTDB taxonomy): domain Bacteria; phylum Gemmatimonadota; class Gemmatimonadetes; order Gemmatimonadales; family Gemmatimonadaceae; genus Gemmatimonas. The sequence goes on from JANYHT010000010.1 coordinate 102,915, forward strand.
GGTGTTGTGCACCCATTTCCCTACCGACAGTCCAATGGTTGACGCTATCACCATCAGCGAGAGAATAAGCGCCGACGCGAGTGCCACAAACCACGTGCTTGTTGTCATCCACGCGGCGCTTGGCCCTATCGCATACGAAAGGTATGTGGTGCACGACAAGCCAACTTCCGAACTAAGCGTGATCACGTACAGCCAAAGATTCCACGCGAGCATAAAACCAATCGTCTGATTAAAACCAATTTTTGCCCATTGATAGAGTCCGCCTTCAAGCGGCATGAGCCGATTGAGATACATCACGACCGCGGCCGACGGCAAATAAAACAGCACCAGAGCCAGAAGCCAGAACACCATGTGCGACGGTCCAAGCTTCCCCGCGACACCAATCCACGTGAGACCAACAATGAACAGAATTTGCGTGAGCGTCAGGTCACGAACATTCAGCTCTTTCTTGAGCGTGGCGCTATGTGCCTCAACGCGGGCTTCGGCTTGCTGCAGCTCCGTTGGTACCGTCATGCGCGCCCCTCTCCGAGTATGGTCCAATAACGCGTCCATGCTTCAAGGCCTTCGTGCAACCGATGTATGCGAAAGAATTCGTTTGGGGCGTGATAATCTTCGTCGGCCGTGGAGAAAGAGAAGAACACCGTATCGAGTCCCATGTGGCGCTTGAATAACTCCGCAATTGGCACGGTGCCGCCCATCCGAACGATGAGCGGCCGAACCCCATACACGGCTTGCAGCGCAACGTCCGCGGCCTGCAGTGCGAAGTGATCGGTCGCAATGTGTGCTGGTCGCGCGCCGTGGTCGCCAGCTGAAATCGACAGCCGCGTGCCCGGCGGTACATGTGATTCGAGATGACGCGTGACGAGCGCGACCACATCCGCCGGATCTTGGTCTGGTACGAGTCGACACGTGATTTTGGCGTGTGCTTCGGTGGGAATGACGGTCTTCTCGCCGGGTCCTTGGTAGCCACCCCACATCCCATTTATTTCGAGCGTCGGTCGCGTCCACTGACGTTCCAACGTGGTGTATCCTGCCTCGCCGAATGTTGCCGACGCGCCAACTTGTGCGAGATACGTGGCGTCATTGAATGGCAACGCCGCGATGTCGGCGCGCTCGGCTGCCGTGAGTTCTTGCACACGATCGTAGAACCCCGCAACAGCGACTCGCCCATCTGGTTCGTGGAGCGACGCAACTAAACTCGCCATCGCGTGCAACGCATTTGCGACGCCGCCACCGTGTCGTCCTGAATGCAAATCCTTTGACGCACCAGTGAGCGTAAACTCAAGCCCCGCCAATCCTCGGCTCGCCACGGTGAGCGATGGCTCGTCGATGCGCCACATCGCACCATCTGCCGACAACACCACGTCGGCGGCAAGTAATTCTTTGTTGTTTTGAATAAATGCATCGAGGCTTGGACTACCGACTTCTTCTTCCCCTTCAAACATGCATTTTATGTTGATGGGCAGGCCACCGGTTGCCGCGAAAAACGCTTCAGCGACTTTGATCGGGATCAGCATGGGGCCTTTGTCGTCCGACACACCGCGCGCGTACAAACGACCGTCGCGCACCGTGGGTGTGTAAGGTGGACTGTGCCATTTATCAAGCGGATCGGGTGGCTGCACATCGTAGTGCCCGTACACCAGCACCGTGAGCTTCCCCGGTGCGCCAAGCCACTCACCGTAAACAATAGGGTTGCCGGGTGTGGGAATGGTTCGAACGGTGAACGGGCCCGCGGCAGCAAGCGCAGTGGCGACCCATTGCGCAGCGGCTGCGATATCTGGAGCATGTGCCGGATCGGTACTGACGCTCGGGATCGATGCGAACGTGACGAGTTCGCTGAGAATGCGATCATGACTTTTCGCGAGTAACGCGAGCACGTTGTCGTTCGACACTACTTACCGCCGTCGATAGATATGACTTGACCAGTGATCCAGTTTGCATGCTCAGAGGCGAAGAAAAGCACGCCGTAGGCGATGTCCTCGACCGTGCCCAGACGTTTGAGTGCAATACGATCTACCAGTGCACGTTGGCCTTCGTCTCCGTACGATTCCCACTGCCGCTCCGTTGCTGCGTTGGAGCGTACAAATCCTGGCGCGATATTATTGACCGTAATGCCCCACGGCCCGAGTTCGTGTGCGAGCTGACGGGTGAGTCCAATCTGCGCGGCCTTTGCCGATGCGTACGCCTGGATGCCCGTGAGACTGATGCCAAGGCCCGCGCCGCTCGAAATATTCACAATGCGACCAAACCGCGCAGTCTTCATGCTGGGCGCAACCGCCTGCGCGAAGAAAAACACGCCGCGCACATTGACGTCGTAAATGCTTTGCCATTCATCGGGCGTCACGTCTTCAAGCGGGCGCCCGATCTGCCCCAATACACCACCGGCGTTGTTGACCAAAATATCCACGCGATCAGTCGCAGCGATTGCTTCGGCAACGAACGCGTCGACCGCGAGTTTGTCGCGAATATCCACTCCACGCGTGATGCACGTGCCTCCCGCGTTGACACACTGCCGCGCGGTTTCGTACAGTTCGTCTTCGAGAATGTCGCACGCCCACACGTTGGCACCACGTTCAGCGAGGGCGACGCTAATCGCGCGTCCAAAGCCGTGCGCAGCGCCCGTGACAATCGCCGTCTTACCCGTGAACTCAATATTCATGGTTGTACCATGGCACGTAACGTGTCGATCGATTGCGTACGGACGCCGTGTTCGATGTCGTGAATGAGCTGCACAAGGCGCGCGGTCAGTGGCGTCGCAACGCCACTCTCGCGTCCGAGCGTAACAACCATGCCAAGCTGCGCATCAACTTCCGTTGGACGCTTCCGCACACTTAAGTCACGCCAGATACCACTGTGCGTTTTAGCGGACCGACGATTGAATGCCACCAAATCATCGAGCGATTGCTCAGCGGCGCCGGGCGCCGACTCTGGTAAATACGCGGTCGGGTCGAATCCGTTAAACGCTTCGGGCGTGACACCGCGCGCTGCAGCCACCGACAACATTTCGCGCGCCAATGCGATGTACAATGCACGAAACGCGGGTTGCGCGAGTGCATCGGCGATACTGTCATTTGTGAGCGCCGTGGCAAACAACATCGCCCCGTACGCTTCTTTGCCCCACAAATAGCCCCAAATGTTGGCCGTTGCGATTGCATGTTCGTCAAAGTCTCGCCATGCATCGCGGATCGCGATCGTGCGCGGCGTGATGCGACTGTCAATCTCGCCAACGACAACTGCGCCTCGTCCGGCGTAGTGAATAACACCGGGCTCGATATAGTCCGCACCAAAGTTTACGAATGCGCCCACCGTACGTTCCGCCCCAATGAGTGCGGCAATCGCCAACTCATTCAATCCATTTTGCGCTGAGACGACGCATCCGTTTGCGCTGAGGTGTGGCTGCAGAGCGCGCACCGCGACTTCGGTGTGATGCGCTTTCGTTGCGAGGAGGATCGTGTCCCACTCTCCAACGATTGCGTCAGGCGCAAAGGTTGGAACGCGCAGAGAAAATTCGGCGATGGGACCGGTAATTCGTATCCCATCACGCATGATCGCATCGACGTGCTCGCGCACCGCATCGACCATGGTCACGTCGTGACCGGCCCGCGCCAGAAACGCGCCCATGGTACCGCCAATCGCACCGGCGCCCCAGATGAGAAATTTCATAGTCGTCTGCTTCGTTACGACGCAGTGCCCCACGTTCCATTCAGCAACGCGCGCGTTTCTTCCACGGCAACTTGCCACAACGCGAGCATGTCGCTGTCGGATCGTTGATAGAGACCGCCATAGTTACCGTCGCCGAGGTAAGCACGTAGGGCAACGGGGTCGAGGATGCGCACGCGCGCGAGGTCTACCATTGGCCGTTGTGAAGTCGGCATGTCGACACCCGGCAATCGCGTCCACGGAAAATTTTCCATCCACGATCCGTGTGAGGCGACTGGATCGATGGCCTGCACCTTGGCCCAGGTGTTCGGCGCGTTCCACCAATTGTGAAACATCACTTTGCACTCTGGGTGATCGGCGGACCATTCTGGCACGAACTGTTGCACGGCGCTGTTGCCACCGTGCCCATTTACGATCAGAATGCGACGGAAGCCGGAGTGTGCCATGCCGTCGAGAATGTCGCGTACGACCTGTAGATGGGTTTCAACGCGGAGTGAAATCGATCCCGGAAATTCACGGAAGTATGGCGTGACGCCATATGGCAATACAGGAAAGACTGGCACGCCCAGTGGCTCAGCGGCATCAAGCGCGACGCGCTCCGGCAGAATGCAGTCCACCGTGAGACGCAGATGACTGTGTTGTTCGGTGCTCCCAAGGGGGAGCACGGCGCGGTCGTCGTGACGAAGGTATGCTTCAACCTGCATCCAGTTCATGTCGCTGATGCGCATATTGATGTGTTCGTGAAGGCGAACTGGTGGTTTAGCCGTGTCATCGATCCTGGCGTACGTTTCTTCTCGACAACTTACGGGTTCTCCATATGTGTCGTAAGCGTTCTGGTTCTTCGCAGCGCACGTTTTTCGGCGCGCTAATTTTCGCATCCATCACCTTGACGTCCTGCGCACCACGCGTCTCGTCACCCGCACTCGCGGGCGATTGGGATGCATATATCGCGACGGGCTCGAATGCGCGAGAAGGGTTCGAAGGGTGGCGACGGATGGGGTTTGCGCACTTTGTGAGCGGTGATTCCGGCGTGACGGGATTGGTCCGACGTCGCACCGGCGAAGCAATGCTTGACGTGACGCACGTAGTTGCTCGCGCGGACTCCATCTTGCTCACCGGGAGTGGAGAGCAGTCGCTTCAAGCCGCATGGCACGGCGACACCCTGTCGGGCGTGATGCTGACTGCGGGAAAGCCATCTGGACGACGGATGCGTTTGGTGCGCCGTTCGACGCCGTTTGTCGTGGAGCAGTCGTATGCGTTGTGGCCCGGCGCGGTCTCTGATTCGCAGTACACGGTGTCAGAAGATACGCTGGTCTTTATGAAGACGCGCGACGGCGCACGGCTTGTCAGCTACGTTGCGCGTCCAGTCGGCGACGGTCCATTCGGTGTGGTGCTGCAGCGCACACCGTACACGCGCATTCTTCATTCGGCGGGTCAGTATTGGGCGTCACGCGGCTACATCTTCGTGGCGCAGCACGTGCGCGGTCGTGATGTGTCGGACGGCAAAGATTTTGGTGATTACGATACTGACGTTCGGGATGGCTACGACGCGGTTGAGTGGGCCGCAACGTTGCCCGGCGCGAACGGTCGCGTTGGCATGATCGGACACTCCGACGAAGGTCGACTGGCGTGGTACGCCGCTGTGAGCGCGCCGCCGCATCTCGCCGCGATTGCGCCGTCGGCCGCGACCGGTGATCCATGGCGCATCGTACCCTACGAGGACATGGTGTTTTCGCCCATCGACGTGGCGTGGGCGTGCTTAATGCGCGCGCGCACTTTGCAAAATATCAGCGACCTCGACATCGGTGCGGCACTCAAGCATCTCCCACTTACCGATCTTCCTCAACAACTCGGCTGCGGCGACGTGCCGTTGTGGAATCGATGGATTGCGCATCCGACGCTCGATGCCTACTGGCGCGAACACGCGGTGTCGACGAACATCGCGAAAGTGAAAGCGCCGGTGCTACAAATTTCCGGTTGGTACGATGACTCGCGCGGACCGATCGACTATACGAACGCGCTTAATAAAGTTGTCGGGCATCCGTACATCCGGTTGGTGATGGGACCAGGCGCGCATAAGGGTGTCGACTACGTTGCGGGAGAATTTGGACCGCAGTCACGCGTGGACACTCGGCGCCTGCAGTTGCGCTGGTTTGATCACTATCTGTTGGGAAAAGACAACGGCATTGATCGCGAACCGCCCGTAGACATTTTCGTATTGGGCGACAACACGTGGCGAAAAGAGGCGGCATGGCCGCTCATGCGCGCGGTCAATATGCAATGGTATGTGTCGTCTGGTGGACGCGCGAACACGAGTGCGGGCGACGGGCTGCTCGATACCGTTCCTCCGCGCGGCGCCGTGGCCGACACGTTCACGTACGATCCGGCCAACCCAACTCCATTTCTTATTGATTCACGCGAACTGGAAACATCGCTCAACGAAGATTTTACGGCGCTCAATGCGTCGCGGCACGACGCGTTGGTGTTTACATCGAAGCCACTCACAAAATCCATCGAAGTGACTGGGCAAATGTCTGCCACGCTGTGGGCGGCGACTGATGCGAAGGACACCGATTGGAATGTGATGCTGTTGGATGTGTTTCCCGACGGACATGCGGAGCGGGTGCAGGACGGCGTGGCACGCGCGCGCTTTCGTCAGGGCTTTGACCGCGAAGTGCTGCTGAAGCCGGGAAGTGTTGAGCGATACGACATCGACGTGTGGTTTACGTCGCGCGTATTCTCACCCGGTCATCGGCTGCGCGTGAGCGTATCGTCCGCGCTATTCCCCAAGTATGATCGCAACCTCAATACGGGTGGGAATAACGAACGGGATAGCACGTTCGTTGTGGCGCATCAACGCCTGCTGCATGACACTGAGCATCCGTCGCACGTCGTGTTGCCAGTGATCGTGCGGTAGCGCGTGGTACAATTCGACCTGCTTTCCCGTTGCGGCTTTCCTCCACCTCCCGTTCATATGCGCCAAACACTTCGCAGGCTCGCCGTTCTTTCGTTCGTCGCTGCGCCCATTGCGCACGCGCAACCGTCGAAATCGCCCGTGGCAAAATCGCCCGTGGCGAAATCGCCAAGTATTCCGGCCGCGATGTCGGTCATCACTGAGGCCGATCTCAAACGCGATCTCTACAAAATGGCCGGCCTCGAGATGCGCGGACGTGAGGCGGGCACAAACGACGAGATGCGCGCGTCAATGTGGCTCGCCGACGAGATGCGCAAAATCGGCCTTGCACCCGCGGGTACTGACGGCAGCTATTTCCAGTGGTGGAACATGAAGCGCACGCGTGTTTCCACTGTGTCGAGCGCCATCAAGATCGGTGCACGGACCATGATGCTGTGGACGGAGATCGTGCCGAACGGGAATGGAGCGGTAGATGTCAGTGGGACAACGGTGTGGGCCGGCGATGGCAGCGACAGCACCATCGATGTGCGCGGAAAAATCGCGATCGCATCGATGATCGCGCCCGCTACGCCAGTGCGAGCCGAAGGTACATACTCCTTTGAGTATCGCTACGCCACGGCGGCGGTGCAGGCCACCAACGCACGGTTTGCACGACGTGGTGCGCTCGCGGTCATTATCGTTGCGGATTCCACGGCGAACATCGCGTTTGACGGCGTGGCCGCGATTCGCGCACGCGGTGCGTACGACGTCGAAGGTGGCATTCCGCGTTTTGCACCAGTGACAGCGGCAGGTCGTGGAGGGCGCGCTGATGGTGCTGGTGGTCCGCCTGCTGCACCCACGCCGAGCTTTCTCATGCGTCAGTCTCAGTTGTCCTCGCTGCGCGCGGGCAACGAACCGGCATCGGTCAAGATCAATATCGAAGTGTTCGATGCGCCGTCCGTCAACGTAGTTGGCGTCATCAAAGGTACTGATCCAAAGCTGCGTGACGAATACGTGCTTTACAGCTCACACCAAGATCACGACGGCGTGCGATTCGCCATCAATGGCGACTCCACGTGGAGTGGCGCCGATGATAATGGCTCGGTAAGCGTCGCGCTGCTCGCGATCGCGCGAGCATTCAAGAAGCAGCCCAGCAAGCGCTCCGTACTATTTGTCTATCACGGCGCGGAAGAGCGTGGCTTGTTGGGATCACGGTGGCACGCGGCCCATCCGGTTGTACCCTTGGCGAGTATTGTCGCTGTGCTCAACGGCGATATGATTGGTCGCAACAACCCGGACTCCGCGAGCCTGCTGGGCATTCAGCCACCGCATCGCAATTCGAGCGAATTGGTGGAGATGGCGCTCAAGGCCAATAACCTGACCGGCAAGTTCAAGCTTGATTCATTGTGGGATCGTCCAACGCACCCAGAAGGTTGGTATTTTCGCAGCGATCACGTGCCGTACGCGCGCCTTAACGTGCCGGCCATTGAGTACTCCACGAATTTGCACGCCGACTACCACACACCGCGCGACAAACCGGCGGCCATCAATTATCCAAAGCTCACGCGCATGACGCAGTGGATGTATCTCACCGGTTGGTTTGTAGCAAACAATCCGAAGCGTCCAGCAATCGATCAAGGCTTTCAGCTCGAACGGTAACTCGTAACGGGCGCGTATAGGAACAGAATACTCGGGTACGACGCGGATACAACGAATAGCAAGAACTTTTTGGTGGTTTCGTTGTATCCGCGCGATTCCCGTTCAACAACCCTACACAGCGTCTGATAAACTCGAAAAGTTAAAATCCTTCACGCGCAACGCCGGCATCACCTGGCCCGCCGCTGTTCGCTCGGCTTTACCAATTTCTTCAATCTTGCTGAGCATGAACAATGGGCTTTCGTTCCACCGAAAGTTCTTGAGCGCCTGCGTGATCTTGCCCTTCTCAATTAAAAATGTGCCGTCGCGCGTGAGGCCCGTCAGCATCACCGTGCGCTGATCGAGCGAGCGAATGTAGAAAAAGTGCGTGACGAGAATGCCGCGCTCACAACCCGCGATGAGGTCTTCGGTGCTCTTGGTGCCACCGACAAACTTCAGCCCCCCGCCACGACCGCCGCCACCGCCACCGCCACCACGTCCGCCGCCGCTATTGGTCGCTTGCTTGCCCTGCTTCTGCGCCCAAAAACGATCATAAGAATAATTTTTTAGAATGCCGTTTTCGACGTACACGACGCGGCGCAATGGCAATCCTTCCGCATCAAATGGCTGTGCGAGTAGATCAGGGTCGAAGGGATCTGACAACATCGTGACCCGTTCATCAGCAATTTTTTCGCCCAGCTTCGTGCCACCCGTCGCTTTGCTAAACGTGCCGCGCCCTTCGTCATTCGCGCGCGCGTTGAACGCCCCAACTAACAACGGCATGATGTCCGCGACCGCCTGCGGTTCGAGCACTACCGTCCACATCCCCGGCTCGATCGCCTTCGGACTTTTACTCGCGACCGCTTTCTGTGCGGCCACACGACCAAGGGCCGCAGGCTCGAGCAAACTCCAATCACGCGCTCCTGCACTCGCCCAACCCGAGCCGGTGGCATCCGGTGTACGTGCGGTGGTGGAAAGATCAGCATCACTCGTGCGATGATACGCAAACAAGCCCTTGCTGTTCGCTACCGCGTTTGCACTCACGTTCGCGCGCAAGAATCCTGCAACAAACACCTTGCCGACGCTTTGCCCCGCTGCTTCCGCGGCAGTAATTGTTTGCTGCGCCGCCGTTGCACGCGCTTCGGGCGTTAGCTCTGCCGTCTTCTCGAAATAACTATTTACGGGGACATACGTTTGCGGCCCCAACTCCGGCATCGCCTCCGGATCTTCCGGACTTAACTTTGCCAAACGCTCGGCCAAATCGACTGTACGTTGCAAACTGTCGTCGTCAAGAATGTTTGTAGATGCAGACGCGCGCCGTTTGCCCACCGTTGACGTCACGGTGATTGTCGTGTTGGTCGTTCCACCACTCGTGGTAATTTCGTTACCAGCAAAGCGCGTGTTACCGCTCCAGCCACTCGTAATGTTTACCCGTGTTTCGTCGGCCTTCGCAAATGACAACACACGATCTGCTAGGGTTTTTGCTTGTTCGCGCGAGAGATATTCGACACCCGGCGCGAAGAGAGAACGGAGTGTCATTCGCCGCGCCCTGTGTTGACGATGTTTGTGTTTTTGAAGCGCGCCGGCGGACAGCCGTGGCTCACCGAGTTGGATTGCGCGGGTTCACCTTTACCGTCGCCAAACGATCCACCGAGCCAGTACGACTTTGCGCCGCCAATCATGTCCATCGAATTCCAGAACACCGGTGTGTTGGCCTGATACGCGACGTCCTTCAACATACCCACGATTTTTCCGCCCTTGATCTCGTAGAATACTTGACCCGAGAATTGAAAATTGTAGCGTTGATGATCAATCGACCACGAACCACGATTTTTGATGAGAATGCCGCGGTCCGTTGCCGATACAATGTCGTTCAGGCTCGTGTCCTTGGCGCCAGGCAGCAGGGAAATGTTGGGCATTCGTTGGAACTGTACGCTCTCCCACGAGTCGGCAAACGAACACCCATGCGATTTTTTCACGCCCGTCAAATTTGAAATCCACGACGCCTGTTCACGCGTGGTTTGGTAGTCCTTGAACATGCCCTTCTCGATGATCAACCACTTATCAGCGGCGACACCCTCATCATCCCAGGCGACCAGCGCTAGTGATTGTGCTTGCGTGCGGTCGGCCTGAATGTTCATCAATTCGGTGCCGTACTTCAGCTTTCCAATTTGCTTATCTGGTGGTGCGACGAAACTTGTGCCTGCATAGTTCGCCTCGTATCCCATCGCACGATCAAGCTCAGTGGGATGACCAATCGATTCGTGAATAGTGAGCCACAAGTTTGTTGGATCGAGAATAAGATCGTAGCGCCCTGGATCGACACTCTTTGCACCAATCTTTTCCACCGCCAGCGCGGCCCACATTGCGGCGTTACCCGGCATGTTCAGCGATTGGATGTATTCCCATCCCGCGGCGCGCGGTGCCAGTTCTTCACTGTACGATTGAAAGCCACCCTTGCCCGTCGCGGTCGCGTCAAACGACGGACCAACGCGAATAAATGTTTGCGTCGTCTCGGTGCCTTCAGAATTCACATACGTTTTGATCTCGCGCAGCAACTGCATGCCTGACGTGACAAATCGCACGCCTGGTGTTTTTAATGCGGCTTCGTTGGCCGCGAACAACAGCGCAACTTTTTCTTCGATCGGCACGTCGAGTGGATCGCGCGCGACCGGAGTCATCCACGTGCCCTTCACCGACGGCGTGGGTGCGAGTTCGACCGGACGCTTTTGCACCGACCTCGCAGCCTTCGCGATACGCGTGGCTTCGCGTGCTGTTTTGACGACACTGTCCTTCGACATATTGCTCGTTGCGGCAAAGCCCCACGAACCGTTCACCAGTGTGCGAATACCGATGCCGTACGACTCGGAATCGGCGACACCCGTGATCTGCCGTTCGCGTGTGTTGATGGACTGGCGACGATAGCGCCCGATCCGCACGTCCGCATACGACGCGCCAGCATCTTTCGCCGCGCTCAGCGCTTCCGCCGCAAGTTCCACTGCATAAACATCGGCGTACGTGTCGGCGACGGGCGCGTGAAGATACGGTGACGCGATCAGTCCTGATGGCGATGCGGACAACAGTCGCGGTCCGGCAAGTGTCGCGGCAGCAGCAGCGGCACCCGAAACCAGAAAATCGCGG
>JANYHT010000041.1 GCA_025358925.1 Gemmatimonadaceae bacterium
ATACTGATCCACCGCCCAACGCACCAAGCTCCAACCGCTCGCGTAGTACGTGAAGTCACCATTGGCAGCAGCACCGATCGGCGTAAGCGTGTCCACACCGCGCATGTACTGTTGCAGCACCGAGAAATGCTTCCACATCATGAGCGGGCGATCATCGCATTGATACACCTCGCAACGCACTGTCGTCGCAAAGCCCGTGTTGCCCTTCCACGTGCCACCGTTGCTGAACGTGCGTGAGTACAACTCTTCAGCAATACGCGCGGTGGACTCTTCCAGCCACGGCTCTTCGAGCGGCGTGTTATGTGCAAAGCGCTCCGCATATGCGGCCAGATGCTTCGACTCGTGCATCACCGTGCTACGCATCGACCGACGCCAATCCGTCGGCGACTCAGCGGCCGTCGCCAAGCGCGCATAAAAGATTTCGTCTTCGTTGCTGCCAGCAAACGTGCCTTTCGAATAGAAATTGCAGCACGTGACGTAGCCGGCGATACCCGGCAGCGAATCGTTCACAAACCGCGTGAACAACATGGTCACGCGACCGTCGCCACCCATCTGCGCGTCCATGGCTAATGGATCGCCGATGCGACTCTGCAACAGGGGATACTGTACGCGATCGAACTCGTCGCCAATTTGCCGATACTGCGCATCGAGCTGTCCAACGCGCGGCGACGTGATGTCTTCCAACACTAACGCTTTCGAACCGACGTACACGACGCGGGCCTTAATGTCTTTGCCGGTACTGCAACTGTTGAAAAGCGCCTTCACCGAAACCGTATCGCCAACATTGGAAAGTGCGCGAGATGCGGCAACACCGCGCGCCGCACGCATGCTCTCCAGCGCGCGCCACGTTGGCGACGGTGAACCAACACTCCGCGTCAACGCACGCTGCACACCAAGAAACGCCGAGTGCTGCGACTCGGCCAACTGTTCCTGTGTGGACTCGCGCGGCATCGACACACCGTTGATCGCAGCGCTCGCGTTCGCCGCGCCAAGTATCGAGGGATTGAACAACGACGACGTCGTCGTCGAGGTATTTGACACGGCAATGCGACCGGCCATTGCGCCGACACCACTTCCGCGCAATTCAAAGCCCGACGTGATCGCTGCACTCACGCTGGTGTTGACCACCGCTACGACATACTTCGCATGCGTGTTACCGAGCGGTGCGAGAAGTTCGGTGCAACGCCCTTGATCGGCGTCGAGCATGCTGGCCGACTCACCACGTGCGAGTGCGACACGCTGCGCTGTGCGCACCGCGACTGTTTTTTGCGAGGTGGCCGCCGCAACGGTGACGACAACGGCTTGCGTGCTGGTTGTTTGACACGGCATCGCACCAACCGGCAGCATGACGTCAAGGTGTGTCGCTGTTGAACGCAGTACGGTGCTCTTCACGCCAGCAACTGTTACGTCGACAAGGTCGGCGAGCAACGCGAAATTTTGTCCATCAATACCGAATACGGTTCCGGGGACGATGGTATCCGTCGCAATGCGCGTGATCGCTGGAGTTGCGGGATCAACCGACACCGTCAGCCGAGCGACGGCATTATCGTAACTGGCCTTCACGACCGCCTCACCACGCATGCGAGCAATCAGGGTGCCGCCAACAATGCTTACCACGTTCGCGCCGGATTCGACGCTGAGCTGGGCGCCGCTTGTCAGCACTTGCCCCGAGCGATCCGTGATCACGGGAGCAACACGGACGGTGTCGCCGAGCAATGCGATACGTACTGAACTGTTGGGAAAGCGAATTGCTGCGGCAACGGTCACGTTCGCGGGAGCAACTGGCGCGCTGGTGTCAGAACCGTCGCACGCTTGCAGCACCACCACGCTACATGCTATCACCAATACGGCACGCGTCGCACGGCCCGTTCGGGCGATGGCGTCGTAAGTCGCTGTACGTGAAGCAATTCGGGGCATCGCGTTGACCGTCACAAGGGGAGTACTAACCGGTACACCCGCTAAGTGAAGCAATTCGCATGCCGAACTCATCCATATCTTCAAGTGGGCTCAAGCGATAATCGACGCTGGTTTGCGTGCGGTCCTTATCGAAGATTGGAAAGACACGTCGCGTACTGCTGCTCGCACTCCCCCACTCGTTGCACGCCATGACCAGCACGTTGGATACCGCTCGCCCGCCACTGACCCTGCTCTCCGAAGAAGAGGAGCTGTTTCGCGCTGCCGTTGCTGATCTCGCCACGACGGACGTGTTGCCGCGCGTGCGAGCGATGGAGGCGGACGGAAAACTTGACCGAGCGCTGACGGAAAAATTTGTTGAGTTGGGA
>JANYHT010000056.1 GCA_025358925.1 Gemmatimonadaceae bacterium
CGGGAGCAAATTCGCACGGGTAGTAATTGGCCCGACAGAACAGCGCGCCCGTTCCACCCGTGCACCGCAACAGCTCATTGGTGTTGAGCAGCCGATTGCCCTGCTTGAAATCCACCAGCCCGTACAGGCGGAATCGGTTGAACAGCGTCACCGTGTTCGCCACGGAGCCGTTCAATTTCGGTGTGGGCGTTCCGATATACACGAACGGTGCTGACGCGCAAGCCAGGGCTGGCTTTCCTGCCCCACCGTCGCAGAGCACGTTCGACGCCAATCCGGTCGTCGCATCGCGATCGGCCGACACAACGCGCCGCGTGTAGATGCCGCCGATCGGACCACCGACAACATTCGTCTGGCCCGCAGTGAGTACGATGCCACCGACGCCACCGAGGTCTTTGATGACGTCGCGGTTTGTGCCGATGTTTCCTACGATTTCCCAGAGGAAATTCTTGCGCGAAACGGCCTGCAGTGTCGCCAGTACTTCCACGCCGTGGGTGTCGACTCGACCGAGATTTCTCGGCGTCGCGGTGTAGAAACCGGAAGACGGCGCGACGGGCTGATTGATGATTTCGTCGGACGTCCGCTTGGTGAAGTACGTGACGTCGAGTGAAAGCCGACGGAACAGTTGCGTCTCCAATCCAAGCTCGACTTCAGTCCCGCGTTCCGGTTTCAGATCCGCGTTGCCGATCGAGTTCGGCGTGACCGCACTCGTGCCGGCGGGCCCCTGTGTCGGGCTGAACGTGCGCAGCGCAGAGAACGACGCCGGTTGCCGGCCGGACTGCCCGTACGCGCTCCGCAGTCGCAGCGAATTCACCACGGAATTGTCGCGCCAGAAACCTTCTTCGCTCGCCACCCACGACAAACTCGCCTTCGGATACGTGACCCACTTCAACTTGTCGCCAAATGCGGAGTTGTTGTCGACGCGAAGTGCGGCAGTGAGAAAGAGGCGGTCGCGCCATCCGAACTGCTGCTGTCCGTACGCGCCGATCGTTGTATTCAGCAACTGCGTTTGTGTCGCGGAGACGGGCAACGACGCCGCGTTTACTGTTTCTACGCCTTCACCGGGAAAGCCGGTACCACCGAGAAAGCTCGCGTTGAACTCCGTCCGATAGAACTGTCCGCCGAGCGATGAAGTGCTGGTAAGATTCAACGTGATGTTCTTTTTGGCGGTGATGCTGTAGTCGGTGGAGACCACCGTGTTGTGCCTGATCGTTTGTCCGATCGAACCACCCGCGGTGACAGGACCGATCTGCCCAACCAGCGTGGCGTCCGAGGTAAAGCGTTCGAGCGCGCGGCTGTCGTCAAACGTTTCATCGACACCCGCAATCAGTCGCTGCGTCAACCATGAAGTCGGCCGATGAGTGATTGTGGTGCTTCCGACAAATCGCCGAACGCTCTGCGAATTGTCATACAGTGTTTGTGGTATTTCGGGCGAGAACGGATAGAACCCACGTGAACCCGGATATCGCAGTTGGTGGCCCAGAACTGCGCCCAACAGCGGAGACACGCCAAAGTCTGCGCCCAAGTGGCTCGTCAGCCAGACGTATCCAAGACTCGAACCAATGTCCAACGAGGACGACGGTCGTATCGAAAGATTGGCGCGGAACGTGCCTTGTCGCAGTGCGTTGTTCGGCTCGACGCCAATATCGTTTTGGTACCCCGACGACACGAAGTACGTGAGCCCTTCGCGACCGCCAGACAGTGATCCGGTGTACTTGCGGGTCTGGCCAGTCTTGAAGATCGGTGTGCCGCGATCCTTTTCCGCCTGGAAACCATTCCACGGCACGATCGCGCCGCTTGGGTCCTTCAGGTAGTTCGTCGGAATTCTCCCTGATGCGTCTCTGAAGGAGATCGTGCCTTCTTCGACGGTAAAAGAAGCCTGCGGCTTGTTCCCTGCCGCGCCACGCTTTGTGATGATCTGAATGACACCGTTTGCGGCTTCGGTGCCGTAAATCGTGGCTGCGGCGGGCCCCTTGATGATCTCGATGCTTTCGATGTCTTCGGGGCTGATGTCGTTCAAGCGACCACCGACATTGGAACCCTGTCCGCCCAGTCGACCAGCCGGACCAACAGGCCCCGAGGTCGTCGCGTTGTTCACACGAACGCCGTCAACGTAGAGCAGCGGCGAGTTATCCAAACCAATACTGCTTCGACCGCGTATCTGAATCGATGGACCGGCGCCAAGTCGCCCAGTACTTGGCGCGATGATCACTCCGGCCGCACGTGCACCAATGAGCGCACTCACACTTTGCGCACCGGATTTCGCCATCGCCTCTTCCGCACTGATCGTCGATACTGAATTGCCGATCGTGCGTCGCAGTTCACCGCCGGCGGAGCCGGAGACAACCACCTCGTCGAGCGTTGCTGCCGCAGTTGCG
>JANYHT010000066.1 GCA_025358925.1 Gemmatimonadaceae bacterium
ACTTGTGGATTTCGGTGCTGGTGGAGACACGCACGGACTTCGATCGTGCTCTCCGCGACCCGATAATACACGGCGTACGGGAAGCGCCGCGTCAGGGCGCGGCGCAAGTCCCGGTGGACAATGGGTCCCAACTCAGGGGTGTCGACCAACAGCTTGAGGAGCCGCCACAGTTCGTCGCGGAACTCCGCGCCCAGTCCGGTGCGCTCGGTTTCGTACCACTGACACGCCGTCTCGACATCTCGACTCGACCGCAGCGTAAACGCGAAGGGCCGCGGCGCCACAGGCGTCAGGGGAGACGCGCCTTGAGCTCGTCCGCATTCACGGTGGCCTGCTCTGTCGGATCGGCGAGCCGACGGTCGAGCTCATCGCGATGCCACGCCGGGACCGGCACGTCCGTTGTGGAGGCGTCCAAGCTATCCCAAATGTCCTCGACCAATCGAAGACGCTCGGCCGGTGGCAGATGAAGGATCTCGTTGAGCAGTGCTGGGCGCGCCATCTGTATAAAACTCAACCCGGATGAGCAATTTCACAAGAGATGGGAAAGAGGCCGAACGCTGAGCTCTGCTGCAGCGCATTAAACGAAAGCGCGCGAAGCGCGCATTCCAAAACGCGCTGTCAGCAGCAGCGTCAGGTTATGCGGCGACTGGCCGTATGCACAGCTGGTACAACGATTCTGGCGCGAAATCCGCACCATTCGGCCACGCAATCGTTTGAATTTCCGGATCGACACGCAGCTGCGAAAACATGGCGACGTCTTTGAGGGGTTCGAATATGCGCCCACGCAAGCGAGCGCGGAGATCCACCTCACCCGTGACGCCGTCGCTGAACCGCAGCCAAACGACGTAGGTGTGAACGTGTCGTGCCTCGACCACAGAAATCAGCTCGTCCATCGTACCCTCCCGATTCATGGTGCCTATTCGAGCGGAGCGATCGGTTTCAAGGGCTCTCCCGCTCGCGCCAGCTCCCAGTCTTCCAGCAGCGCATCGCGATGCATCTCCAGCCACTCCAAGACAAGGGCTTGAGCGCGGCGCGGAAAGCGTCCCCTCACCGTACCGTCACGTATTTGCACGCTGATCCGCAGCCCACCATACGTCGCGTGAAAATGCGGCGGATCGTGGTCATCGTACAGAATTGAAATGGCTATCCCGAGGAAGCGAGAAATGACGGGCACAACACCAATCTAATATCAGATTTCACCTGAAGGCGGAACGACCGCATAACGCCAGCTTCTGCAGCGAGCGATCAAATCAATTGCGCGCGCACAGCGCGCTACCGAGTGCGCCCGACTGCAGCAAGCATCGTTAGGCGTCTGGGGGCACAACCCGGGTACATGGTTGACACAGTAGTCCGGCAGCATGGTTTCCACTCCTTCTCAACTGCATGGTGACTCCTCATCTGCGACAGCGCGATGCCCTCGTTGTAGACCGACGCCATCACCGAACGCCTAAAGCCTTGAGGCCGCAGGTTGCCACGATGATCGCGGTCTCTTGGCACGCGGACCGCCTCGCGCGCTCACTGGACGAGGGCGGTCGCCCATCCCATCCACGCCGCCGGCCGCTGGATGTAGATCGCCATCGCGAGCGTCTGGCCAAGCACCAAGAGCGGCACGCCGACTCGATACACGGGATGGATCGCGCGCTCGATCGCCAGGTCGTGAATCAGCGCGAGTGCGACGAGTAGATCCACCCCTCCGTACCACCGCAGCGCGACTGGCACATGCGCCCGGATGAACGGAAACCGCACGAAGGCGGCGGCAGTGAGCGCGCAGGTGGCGAGCAACATCAGCCGACGATGATACGCCGGACGGCGGCGCCAAAAGATGGCCAGCGCCAGCGCGCTGCCGAAGGCCAGCATGTCGTTTAAGGGGATCGCGAGGAACGCCGCGGCGTTTTCCACTGGCCGTCCCTGCGCCACGTTGAATTGCCCCATTACCACCGTCGTGACCAAGCCGCCGACAAGGGTCGCCGCTCCGATCCCGGCACCCACCCAGCCCCACCGCCGATGTTGTCGCAGGTCGCGTCGCGCAACCAGCGCGGTCTGCACGCCAAAGAACGCGACCCACGCGAACGCGCAGGCGGCGTGCAGATAAAGCGCGAGCGGTCGCGGGACAGCGGGGTGCAACAGATTCTTGTCGATGGTTTGCGAGAATCCGTAAAGGACCGCGAGGGCGATCAGCGCGGACATCACCCCGTAAAAAGGTCGAAATGCTCGCGTGCGAGGGGGGACGACGCGTGGCGTGCTGGAGATGGCTGTGGACATTCAGTGCGATCTGGGACAGGGAGGCGAGACGAGGCGAGCCATGGCGGCAGGCCGAATATGACGCGGTCTTGATCACGTCACCACCCGGCAATCCGCTGTACCCAGACGCTATTCTGCCAAAGCGTGAAGAGTGCCCCGGCCGAGCCCCTCGACGGGCTTTGCGCATAGTCCTGGACATGTTCAAATGCCGCATAACGCGTGCATTCTGCTGCAGCGCTCTCATGAAATTGCGCGCGCAGCGCGCATTCCGAAATGCGCTGACAGCAGCAATGCTGGGTTAGCTAGCGTCACGCCGCGAACATGGCCTGCAACACGCCCAGGATTTTGGCCTGCGTCGTTCCGGTCACCACGCCCAAGCGCTTGCCGAGCCGTTCGCGATCGACCGTGCGGACTTGGTCGAGCACGACATGTCCATCCTTCCCCTCAAACCGGCATGCCACGCGAAACGGATACGGATGACTGCCCGTCGTCAGCGGTGCCACGATGAACGTCCCGAGGCGCGCGTTCAGGTCGTCCGGCGAGATAATCACACACGGGCGCGTCTTCCGTATCTCCCGCCCCCGGGTCGGATTCAGTGCCACCAAATAGACTTCGCCCCGCTGCACCGGCGGCGCTGCTACCATGCCCACTCGTCCTCATCGAACCGCGTCGCGCTCGGCGCGTCGAGCATCGCCGACGGCCCGAGGCGATCAATGGCCTCCGCCCACCCCGCGCGGGGCGCGGCCACGGAAGTAATGATCAGCGCGCCGCCCTGTGCGCGAATCTCCACTTCGTCAGTCAAGCCGACTTCTTCGATCAGCGGCTTCGCCAAGCGAATACCGCGGGAGTTGCCAATACGCACGAGGCGGGCCTTCATTCGTCGCTCCTCAAAGGTGTGTATACAATGTAGTCACTCGACGCTCGCAGGCGCAACGCACCTCACGGCACAGCTTCTCCCGACCACGACCACCGCCCAGTGCGGACGCCGCCCCACGTCCCGCCGCGTTTCATCCAGAGCTTGGCGACGCTAGCTAACGTCCAGCGTTCAACTGCAAGCGAACGCAACCAAGCGAGCGAAGCGAGCATTCCGTAACTCGCTTGTCAGTTGCAACGCGTTGTTCGGCCTCACGCACGTCGAAACCAACTTGTGGATTTCGGTGCTGGTGGAGACACGCACGGACTTCGATCGTGCTCTCCGC